>NZ_MNLH01000009.1 GCF_002896555.1 Gardnerella coleohominis | reverse complement strand
CATAGATATTAAGGCAACAATTACTGCAGGCTGACGAAAAACGTCAAGCAGTACAGACAGAACACCGTTCACGGTTCACTCCTTAAATAAAGGTTGAGCCTGGTAACAATAACGAAGCTGAACGAAACTCTGCAGCATCAATCACAATCCATCCGAGCAGCAAATCACACACTGCACAGAAGCAATAAAGTGCATTAAACGCAAGTCTGCAAAGCAAGCGAACATGACAAGTTAGATAGGACTACTCTATCTTTAATATCTACCTTCAATATCGTAAAGCTCACTTGTATTTTAATGTACTTTTTAATAATATCGTTTTCTTGTTATAAAAATCTATATAACGGCATTTTTTTAATAAAAATTTAAGGTTTTTACATTATTTGATGGAAAAAATACAGGTTCGACACGCCGTAAAAACGCAAAAAAATAAAGCTTAAAACTTAAATTGCTTAAATTGTCAATTTATTTTACATTTTTTTGAAAAAATCAACATATGTTTTATAGTCTAAACATTTGTTGGTTTTATATATATTTAATACCTGATATAGCTAACTAAAGACTAACTTTAGTTATTTCTAGATTAAAGACTGTGAAGCAATTCCAAAATTCAGTATGCACTAATTCCCAAATTCATGGCAAATTCATGGTTGATTTAGAATATGCTGGTTATTCCCCAAAGATGCTGGTTAATACTCAAAATCAAAAAATAAATCGGGAGCCAACCTTTCGATTGACTCCCGAAATATTTAACTAACCAGTTTTAGCTTTATCAGCTTAAAACTACTCGTTATCGCCAGCGGTTGCAGCGGTAGCGGTGACAGCGCCTGGCTTGTCGGTCTTAACGCCTGGCCATACCCAATCGGTGTAGTCTGGGTGATCAAGACCATTGTCGACTGCATACTGGAAGGCTTCGAGGCGGAAGTCCTCGAGCTTCTTGATTTCGTCGGCATACTTAGCGGCGTCAACCATGCGCAATGCTTCAGCGGTAAGCTCGTAACGATCCATGTCGTTCACGCGAACCATATCGTATGGCGTTGTAGTGGAGCCCTGCTCCTTGTAGCCATGAACGTTGAAGTTGTCGTGGTTTGGACGATCGTAAATCAAGCCGCGAATGTCATGTGCATAAGAGTGGTAAGCGAAGAGGACTGGCTTGTCAGCAGTGAAGAGCTCGGTGAACTCTTCGTCAGTCAAAGCTTCGTTGTTTTCCTTAGCGGACTGCAACTTGAGCAAGTCAACAACGTTAACAACCTTGAACTTAACGCCAAGCTTGTTCAACTTGTCGGCAGCAGCCATCAATTCCTGCTGTGGAACATCGCCAACACCAGCGAGAACAACCTGAACTTCGTCATTGTTCTTAGCGTTGGAAGCCCACTTCCACTCAGCAGCACCCTTCTCGAGCTCTTCGCGAGCTTCGTCGAGAGTCAACCAAGTAGCAGCTGGCTGCTTACCAGCGAAGATAGCGTTAATCATGTTGGTGGACTTGTAAGCCTTCTCAGCAACAGCAAGCAACATGTTGGAATCTACTGGGAAGTAGATGCCGATTACATGATCGTTGTTGAAGGTCTTGTTCAAGAGCACGGAGGTTACGCCTGGATCCTGGTGCGAGAAGCCGTTGTGATCCTGACGCCATACGTGAGAGGATACCAACAAGTTCACAGAGGAGATTGGCTTGCGCCATGGGATCTCACGAACGGTAGCCTCAAGCCACTTTGCGTGCTGGTTCAACATGGAGTCGATAACGTGTACGAAGGACTCGTAAGAGCTCCAGATGCCGTGACGACCGGTGAGCAAGTAACCCTCGAGGAAGCCTTCCATCTGGTGCTCGGAAAGCTGCTCGGTGACCTGGCCGGTAACAGCCATGTGCTCATCGACTAAGCCAGAAAGGTAGCCAGCATCCCACTGCTTGTTGGTTACTTCGTAAGCAGCCTGCAAACGGTTGGAAGCAGTCTCATCTGGTCCGAAGATACGGAAGGAATCTGGGTTGTTCTTGATGATGTCACGAGTGTAAACACCAAGACGACGGGTAGCTTCGAGCTGACCCCAGCCGTGACCGAATTCCTTAACTTCCTTGACTTCGTAATCCTCAAGCTTTGGAAGCTTCAAGTCTTCACGAATACGACCGCCGTTAGCGTTTGGATTCTCACCAATACGGAGTTCGCCCTTTGGCATGAAGGAAAGAACGTCTTCCTTAACAGCGCCCTTTTCATCGAAGAGCTCTTCAGGCTTGTAGGACTTCATCCAGTTCTTCAAAACCTCGAAGTGAGCTTCGGTATCGCGAGCAGATGCCAGTGGCACCTGGTGTGCACGCCAAGAACCTTCGGTCTTCTTGCCATCGATGAACTTCGGGCAGGTCCAACCCTTTGGAGTGCGGAAGATAATCATTGGGTAGTAAGGACGAGTTACATCGTTAGTCTGAGCTTCAGCCTTAATATCGCAAATCTCATCGAAGATGGTTTCGAACATG
The DNA here is from genome assembly GCF_002896555.1 of Gardnerella coleohominis. Taxonomy (GTDB): domain Bacteria; phylum Actinomycetota; class Actinomycetes; order Actinomycetales; family Bifidobacteriaceae; genus Bifidobacterium; species Bifidobacterium vaginale_F. The sequence goes on along the minus strand of NZ_MNLH01000009.1, from coordinate 55,851 downwards.
TCAGCGAAGCGACGGTGGATGGACATATGATCCTCATCGTCAAAGCCAGCAACGAACTCGTATGGTTCGTAACCCATGCCGTGGAAGAACTCATGAAGCTCTTCATCGGAAATACGGGAAAGAATAGTTGGGTTAGCAATCTTATAACCGTTCAAGTGCAAGATTGGAAGCACGATACCATCGGTACGTGGGTTCACAAGCTTGTTGGACTGCCAACCGGTGGCCAAAGGACCAGTTTCAGCTTCGCCATCGCCGACGATTGCTGGAACGAACAAGCTTGGGTTGTTCATAACAGCGCCGTAAGCGTGAGAAAGTGCGTAACCAAGCTCGCCACCTTCGTGGATGGAACCTGGGGTTTCAGGAGCGAAGTGAGAAGGAATACCGCCTGGGTAAGAGAACTGACGGAAGAACTTCTGCAAACCAGCTTCGTCCTTGGTAATCTTTGGATAGTACTCAGTGTAAGTACCGTCGAGATAGGACTGAGCAGTACCAGCTGGGCCGCCATGGCCTGGACCCATGATAATCACGGTGTTCTGCTGGTGATCAGCAATGAAACGATTGATGTGGCCAATAAGGAAGTTAAGACCTGGAGTGGTGCCCCAGTGGCCCACCAGACGATGCTTAACATCTTCGCGAGTAAAAGGCTCCTTCATTAGAGGATTGCTGCGAAGATAAATCTGACCGATAGCGAGATAATTAGCAACACGCCAATACTTGTCTACGCCTTCGATAGCCTCCTCAGAAACTGGAGCATTAAGCTTCTTCCAAGGGGTGCCAATAACAGGACTCGTCATGTGTACTCCTGTACTCAAGCACTTTTCAGTGCAATTTGATCATTACCATTTGGTTATAGAAGCTGAAAAACAAATGTATTCAGCTCTTTTTCCATCCGTTTCAGTATAGTGCCAGCGTCTGACTTTTGTTCGTTTGGTTACTTCTTCGTGCATTTATGTTGAAAAAATGTGTGATAATGTGCGCAAAAATTAGTTCATTTGTATACATTATGTTATCTTTAATGTTCGATTTATACCTTAAATTACAAAATTTAGAACAAAAGATATGCAAATAACCAACATTTAACCAATTATTCGCATGATTCGCATGTTAACTTTCGGCGTTTTGTCAGCCCCCAACGTCTAAAAGCGCCACTATTATAAATTGAATCGTGTAAGAACATATATATAAGGAGAATCATGGCTAAAGGTCCAGTGCTTGTTGTTGATTTTGGAGCACAATATGCACAGCTAATCGCTCGAAGAGTTAGAGAAGCAAATGTATATTCCGAACTTGTTCCACACTCCATGCCAGTCGACGAAATGCTCGCAAAAGACCCGAAAGCTATTATTCTTTCAGGCGGACCTGCATCCGTATATGAGCCAGGCGCACCAGATATCGATCCAAAGATTTTCGATGCAGGCATACCAGTTCTTGGAATTTGTTACGGATTCCAAGTTATGGCTCATGAATTAGGCGGAAACGTAGATAAAGCTGCTCTTGGAGAATACGGTAAAACTTCTGCAACTATCGACGACTCAGAAGGATTGCTAGCAAACTCCCCATTTGAACAAAACACTTGGATGAGTCACGGTGTAGCCGTTAAAAGCGCTCCTGAAGGTTTCACTGTATTAGCACATACTCAAGGTGCTCCAGTTGCAGCAATGCAAGATACAAATCGAAAATTATACGGCGTTCAATGGCATCCTGAAGTAAAGCACACTCCTCTTGGTCAAGAACTTATTTCTACATTCTTGCATAAGTGCGCAGGTCTAGGAAACGACTGGAATCCTTCTAATATAATTGAAGATCAAGTTGCTAAGATTCGCGCCGAAGTTGGAGACGCACAGGTTATTTGTGGACTTTCTGGCGGCGTAGATTCTGCTGTTGCAGCAGCATTAGTCCATAAAGCTATTGGAAATCAGCTTACTTGCGTTTTCGTAGACCATGGTCTTCTTCGTAAAGGCGAAGTTGAACAAGTTAAGCATGATTTTGTAAAAGCTACCGGAATCAAACTTATTGCAGTTGATGCAGAAGATGACTTCCTTGAAGCACTTAAAGGCGTGAGCGAACCTGAGCGCAAGCGAAAGATTATCGGCGAGAAATTCATTCGAACTTTTGAAAAAGCTCAGCGTCAAGTTATTGAAGAAGCTGGAAAATCTGGAGCAGAAGTCAAGTTCCTCGTACAAGGCACACTTTATCCAGATGTTGTTGAATCAGGCGGCGGAGACGGAGCTGCAAATATTAAGTCACATCACAACGTTGGCGGTTTGCCAAAGGATTTGAAGTTTAAGCTTATTGAACCTTTGCGCACTTTGTTTAAAGATGAAGTTCGCGCTATTGGAACTGAGCTTGGTCTTCCAGATGAAATTGTTTGGCGTCAACCATTCCCAGGCCCAGGCTTAGGTATCCGTATTGTTGGCGAAATTACTCGCGAGCGCTTAGCTGTGCTTCGTGAAGCAGATGCTATTGCGCGAGAAGAGCTTTCTAAAGCTGGATTAGACCGCGATATTTGGCAATGCCCAGTCGTATTACTTGCTGACGTTCATTCAGTTGGTGTTCAGGGCGACGAGCGCACATACGGTTCTCCAATTGTTTTGCGTCCTGTCAGTTCTGAGGATGCTATGACTGCCGATTGGTCTCGCGTGCCTTACGACGTATTAGCTAAGATTTCTACTCGAATCACAAACGAATGCCGTCAAATCAATCGAGTTGTACTTGACGTAACTTCTAAGCCACCTGCCACAATCGAGTGGGAATAAATAATAAAAGTAAATAATAGTAAATAAAAGTAAATAATAAAATAATATTTACCTAGAAAATAGTGCTATCGGCATATGTTGGTAGCACTATTTCGTTTTAATTTACAAAATCCGCGCATGTATATTCATAAGATGGTTTAAAATCATAGAAGTTTTGTAGCACATCGAGCATTTGTTTAGTCGCGAGCGCATCGCAAAATATAACAAACTTAAAGCTATGTACTATGAAAGAAATACGAATACATTGTCATATTTATATGCCAAATGTTTAACACGAACCGTATCAAAGGAGAAAAGGCGTGTCACCTCTAAATGTAACTATCGTAAGTGCTGAAAACACTGAAGGACGAAACGCAATCGCTCTAGGAATAACGAAGGTATTATCTAAGCATTATTCGACTACAATTTTCCGCCCGTTTGCTCAAAAAGATGACGCTTTTACTACATCATTACTTAATCTTGCAAATAGTAACATTCCTACAAACGATGTTATTGGATTACAAACTTGCGAAATACGAAACAATAAAGACATAGTAAGAGGAGATATCGTTGCAGCTTATCACGAAGTTTTAAAGAAAACACAAGCTCAAGCTTGCTTAATTGTTGCTAGCGACTTTACTCCTGTTTACGATCCTGATATTTTTGCTTTTGACGCACAAGTTGCAGCAGATTTAGCATCTCCAATCTTCCTAGTAGTTTCTGCAAAAAATCGCAATTCTGAACAAATCTTGGAAACAATTGATGCTGAAAATGCTAGGATTACTAAGGAAAGCGCGCAAGTTCTGGGCATTTTTGTTACAGATTGCAGTGAAGAAATAGGATTGCAAGTAATACGCGATTACACTTCGCAAAGTTATACAAAATCTGACAATATTTCACATATAAGAAATATTCCACTATGGGTTCTTCCTGAATTAGATAGCAGCGATATTAATAAAACTTTGGAATCTTTTAACGAATTAGTAAAAGAAGAAGATATACTAAACGCTTTACGTCAACCTTTCAACGCATCAATCACTCCTTACGCTTTCCAATATAGTTTGCTAGGAAAAGCTCAATCAAATAAGAAAACTATTGTTCTTCCAGAAGGACAAGAAGATCGCATTCTTAAAGCCGCAGATTATTTACTCGAACGAGATATAGTCAACCTAATAATTGTCGGAGAACGTGAATCTATATTGGAGAGAGCCGAAGAATTAAATCTTCACTCAGTATGTAAAGCAAGTTTCCAATCAATGCATGATGAAGCAATGCTTAGCCATATGGTTACAAAGCTTTGCGAATTGCGTTCAAAGAAAGGAATGACAGAAAAACAAGCGCGAGAACAGCTAACTGATGCAAGCTACTTCGGCACTATGCTAGTAGTCCTAGGTCAAGCAGATGGTCTTGTTTCTGGTTCTGTAAATTCAACAGCTAATACTGTACGTCCTGCTCTTCAAGTTATAAAAACTAAGCCTGGTTCTAAGCTGGTTTCTGGAGCATTCATTATGTGCTTTAAAGACCATGTAGCAATTTTTGCTGATTGCGCAATTAACCCTAATCCTACTGCAGAACAGTTAGCTGATATTGCTATTCAATCAGCTGCAACAGCTTCAGCATTCGGACTTGAACCTAAAGTAGGCATGCTATCGTACTCAACTCTAGGATCTGGAAAAGGCCCAGACGTAGATTTAGTAGAAGAAGCAACACGCTTAGTTCATGAAAAAGCGCCAGATTTACAAGTTGTTGGATCAATTCAATTTGACGCAGCATGGTCTAGCACAGTAGCGGAGTCAAAAGCTAAAGGAAATTCTGTTGCAGGACACGTCAACGTTTTCGTATTCCCAGACTTATGCGCAGGAAATATAGCATACAAAGCTGTTCAACGATCTAGCGGAGCGTTAGCAGTAGGTCCAATTTTACAAGGATTAAATAAACCTGTTAACGATTTATCTCGAGGAGCTCTTGTACAAGACATTATTAACACTGTTGCACTTACAGCTCTTGAAGCACAATCTGAATAAGCACAGTACAGCAATGTATTGTAGGAACTTAACGCTAAACTAGAGCGTGGCAATTTACAAGCCTTATCAATACTTTATGGAGGATGCCCACATGGCAAAAACCGTTCTTGTTATCAATTCTGGTTCCAGTTCGATTAAGTATCAGCTCGTTGACTTGGAAAGCGGCGAAGGTATCGCTTCCGGCATCGTTGAGAAAATTGGCGAGCCAGTTGACGGACACTACAAGCACGTATTCAATGGCGAAAAGCATGAGTTCGATGAGCCAGTTCATGACCACGAGCAAGGCTTGAAGCGTGTACTTGGATTCTTCGAGGAATATGGTCCAAAGCTTTCAGAGTCTGGCATTGTATCCGTTGGTCACCGCGTTGTTCAGGGTGGCTTAACATTCCCTAAGCCTGCATTAGTAAATACTAAGACAATCAATAAGGTTAAGGATTTGGCAGTTTTGGCTCCACTTCACAACGGCCCAGAAGCTGTTGGTGCTGAAGTCATGACTGAACTTTTGCCAGATGTTCCACAAATTATGGTATTCGATTCTTCGTTCTTCCATGATTTGCCACAGGTTGCAGCAACTTATGCTTTGAATAAGGAAATCGCAGACCGCTATCATATTCGTCGTTACGGTGCTCACGGCACTTCTCACGAATACATTGGCTCTGTTGTTCCAAGCGTTGTCGGTAAGCCTGCAGAAGGTTTGAAGCAGATTGTTTTGCACATTGGTAACGGTGCTTCTGCTTCTGCTCAGATTTCTGGCAAGCCAGTTGAAACTTCTATGGGCTTAACCCCACTCGAAGGCTTAATGATGGGCGGCCGTACCGGCGATATCGACCCAGCTGTAGTCTTCCACCTTATTCGCAACGCTCATATGAACGTGGACGAGCTTGATACTCTCTTCAACAAGCGTTCCGGCATGATGGGCATGACTGGCCACGGCGATTTGCGTGATATTCATAAGCTTATTGCTGAAGGTGATGAAAACGCTAAGCTTGCTCTCGGCGTATACGTTCATCGCATTGTTGGATACATTGGCAATTACACTGCTCAAATGGGCGGCGTCGATGTTATCACCTTCACTGCAGGTGTTGGCGAAAACGATGAAATCGTGCGCGCTCGCGTATGCGAAAAGCTTGAGCCATTCGGCGTTAAGCTTGACAAGGAAAAGAACCTTGTTCGTTCTAAGGAACCACGCGTTATTTCCACTCCAGACAGCTCTGTGATTATTGCTGTAATTCCAACGAACGAAGAGTTGGCTATTGCACGCAAGGCTGCAGCTATTGCTGAAGCTGGCGAAGATAGCTACGGCAACAAGTTTAAGCACTAAATCGTTGGCACTTAACAGCGTAAAACAAACAAATAAATAGATATAAATAAATAGATATAAATAATCCCGGGTCAAAAAGGCTCGGGATTATTTGTTATTCAAGCATTTTATGCCACATTCCTGGAAAATCAGGGATTGTTTTGCGCGTGGTTTCAATGTTTTTCACGTAAATACCAGTTATGCGCAATCCAAGCATTGCAGCAAAAGTTGCCATGCGATGATCCGCATAAGTTTCCATTACTTCACCATGCATATGATTACTTGGCTCAATACGAATGCCGTCTTCAAGCTCTTTAGCGCCAATCCCAACTCGATTTAATTCATTAACTAAAGCTTGCAAACGGTTCGTCTCGTGTCCTCGCAAATGCGCAATACCATGAAGTTCACTTGGCCCATCCGCAAACGCGAGAATTGCTGCAATACTCGGAGCAATCTCCCCTGCTGCACTCAAATCAAGATACGGAATTGCTTTAATCGCACCATCGCTTTCAACATGCATTATTCCAGCGTCATCGCTTGTTTTTTCAAAATTAACTTTTGCGCCCATTTTCTCTAATATTCCAGGAAGCAATCCCCCAGGTTGAGTTGTTGAAAGCGGCCAATTAGGTATGCTAACACTTCCTCCGTTAATTAAAGCCGATCCTAAAAATGGCGCAGCATTCGAAAGATCAGGCTCTATAGTAACAGTATCCGCTAAAGCTATTTTGCTCTCTTTAACATGCCATATTGCGTTGCTAGTCATATTCACAATTCCGCCAGCTTTGCAAATATCATCCATAGTCATACGAATATGCGGCATACTTGGCAATGTTGATCCCATATGCTTAAGGCTTAAGCCTCCAGGTATACGCGAGCCAATCAGAAGCAGCGCAGAAATAAATTGCGATGATGAAGAAGAATCAATTTGCACAACTTTTTCAGAAAAATCATTTATTCTAGATTCATTCGCAAGAGGAGTAATAGTAAAAGGTAGGAAACCCTCTTCTCCGTGATATTCTACGCGAGCACCAAGCTGCTCTAAGCCGTCAAGAACTGGCTTCATAGGACGAGCATAAGCTTGCTTATCGCCATCAAATCGCACAGCTTTATTTGCAAATAAAGCTAAAGCTGTAACAAAACGCATTACAGTTCCAGCTAAACCGCAATACACTTCAGCATTATCTGGAACTCTAAAAATTCCGTCTTCAGGAGGAATTACGCGAAGCTTAGTGCCATCTTCATTTAGCGACTCACATTTAACTCCGAATGTAGATAAAGCGTTAATCATAAGCTCTGTGTCTCTCGAGCGCAATAATCCTTGTAAAACTACAGGTTTTGTGCCTATTGCTGCCAGAATTAAATAACGATTCGACAAGGATTTACTACCAGGAACCTCAATAAAAGCTTTTAATTGATGATTAGCATACGGTGCTTTCCAAGAAGTAGTGCAATCCGCAGTATCGTTAATATCACTCATACTATGAATACTATCTATAAATATGTACGGCTACATAAAAAATATATGGGCGAAAAATCTCAAATCTCTGCCTTCTGAATAGCAGAGCGTATCTAGTAAACAGTCATAAATATTTCAATAGATATAAAAAAGTCGGGGTGACAGGATTCGAACCTGCGACATCCTGCTCCCAAAGCAGGCGCGCTACCAAACTGCGCTACACCCCGAGGCTTTTGAACTGATTACCAGTTCCAAGCACAAGTGATTAGTGTAGCGCAAATTGTTTCCCAATACAAACGCGACACGCTGATAAATCAAAAATTAAGCAAATTTTTATTTTTATTACAGAATTACAGAATTACAAAACTACAGAATTAAGTTAAGTAAATATAAAAGAATGACTATAAGAACGCTATAAAATAAAGCAAATAAAAGCAATCAAACATAAGTAAGACAAATAGCAAATATAAAAAAAAAACGAAATATAAAAAAACGAAATTACGCCCATTTAAATTAACACGATACAATATATTTAGTTTAAGAAAGGTTAGCTATGGGTAAATTTCAGCGTGCTGAAGCAGCAGGTCTTATATCATTCCTAATTTGCGCAGTCTTAGCTATTATTGCCATGACTGTATATATGAATGTTATGCCTGCAATATGGCAAGTTAGTCAACGACTATTCACAATGGCATCTGGGATTGTAGCCGCATGCAGCATGGGAGCTTTTATAGTCGGATATTTACGCACGCATAGAAATCTAATTGTAAAACGCTGGATAAGAATAATTAAACACATCTTTGAAATCACAGCATTGTCAACAATTTATGGCGCAACAATGTTTCTTATGTCCTTTGCACTTCTTTCTATTATCAATGGAATCGTTGGCAGAAGCGTTGTAAATAGTTATTTACCAGTATTTTGCTCTGCTCTTTCTGGAATTGTTGGATACGCAACTCTTGTACAAGCCGAACTTCTAGAAGCAAAAACCGTAGCATCTTTACTACCTCTTTTCGTTATTTCAGGAGCAGCTACAGCAGGATTAACATCTGACGATCCATATTGGTATAACAATAATTTTTCGCAGCTAGGCGATCGAACAACATTCGCAGCAAGCATGTTTAACGCTACGCTAATACTCGCTGGAATTTGCATAATTATTACAAGCTACTTTGCTGTAACAGAATTCGTAGAAATACAGCATGAAGCACTAGAAGAAGAACTTAGAAGTCAACAGCAATACTCACAGAAAGACACACAATCAGATACAAAACACAAAAATCATACTATTAAATACTTTTATATTCGCACAACCATAATGGCAACGTTACTTATTCTCGGCGGCGTTGCATTTATTGGAATTGGAACATTTAGATACACTCCGCATCCATTCATTCATGATTTATGCGCTAGAGGCGTTACTTTGCTAGTAGGAGCTGTGCTCGTCGGACTCCCACTTCTTGCACCGCAACTTTCTAAAACTTTCTACATCGCGTCTGATTTGGCTATACTGCTTACATCTTGGGCTGGAACACAATGGTTACGCGGATACAACACTCTAACTAACGTAGAAGCACTTTCCTGTCTCCTATTCCTTGGCTGGATTATTGTATTTTCAAGGCAAGTTGCAGCATTACAAAGCGATCGCTTGCAAGCTAAATTAAGAAACTTTTAAAACAACACGCAAAATACTTATTACAACGAGCAAATTTTGCGTTATAACGCCGTTTTTAATGAATTTTTATTCTTTTCTAAAGAAACGCTCTTATATTCATGAAACTTACGCAAATATATGCGATACTTAAACTATGCAGATTAGACCAGGTTCTATGTACCCGCTTGGTGCCACCTACGATGGCGCGGGTGTGAATTTTGCGCTATTTTCCGAAGTAGCAAAACGTGTTGAGTTATGCTTGTTCGACGAGCAAGATAATGAAACTCGCATCGACATCACAGAGCAGAATTCATATGTATGGCACACCTACATATCTGGCATTCAGCCAGGACAGCGTTACGGGTACCGAGTATACGGACCTTATGATCCTTCACATGGCTTGTGGTGCAATCCACATAAATTGTTACTTGATCCTTACGCAAAAGCCATAGAAGGAAATATTGACGGAGATGAAAGCCTATTTTCATATTGGTTTGCCAATCCTGACGATATTACTGCAATAAACACTTTGGATTCTGCTTCGCACACTATGAAAGCTGCAGTAATCAACCCGTACTTTGACTGGGGAAATGATCAACATCCTATGATCCCTTATCATGACTCAGTTATTTACGAAGCTCACGTTCGTGGAATGACTAATTTAGATCGTCAAGTTCCTCCAGAAATTCGCGGAACTTATGCTGGATTAGCTCACCCAACAGTTATTAATTATCTGAAGAAACTAGGCGTTACCGCTATTGAATTAATGCCTATTCACCAATTCGTAAACGACTCATTCCTGCAAAATAAGGGCTTAAGTAACTATTGGGGATACAACACTATAGGCTTCTTTGCTCCTCAGAATTCGTACTCAAGTTCCGGACAGCGCGGAGAACAAGTTAACGAATTCAAAGCAATGGTTAAGGCATACCATACTGCCGGAATGGAAGTTATACTCGACGTTGTTTACAACCATACCGCTGAAGGAAACGATAGAGGCCCAACTTTAAGCTTCCGCGGCATTGATAATCGCGCATACTATCGTCTCGTAGATAACGATCAGAGACATTACTTCGATACTACTGGTACTGGTAATTCGCTTCTTATGCGATCTCCAAAAGCACTGCGATTAATCACAGACAGCTTGCGCTATTGGGTAACTGAAATGCACGTAGACGGATTCCGATTCGACTTGGCAGCAACCCTAGCTCGTCAATTCCAAGAAGTAGATAAGCTTTCTGCATTCTTTGACATTATCGAGCAAGATCCGATTATTTCTAGCGTAAAACTTATTGCAGAGCCTTGGGATATCGGCGTAGGAGGATATCAAGTAGGCGGATTCCCTCCAAGCTGGTCGGAATGGAACGGACGATATCGTGATTGCGTACGTGACTTCTGGCGCTCGCAACCATCGACTTTGCCTGAATTTGCTAGTCGCCTTATGGGTAGCTCAGATTTATATGAGCAAAATGGACGCAAGCCTGTAGCCTCAGTAAACTTCATTACCGCTCACGATGGCTTCACTATGAATGATTTAGTGAGCTATAACGAAAAACATAATGAAGCGAATAAAGAGGGCAATAACGACGGCGCTAACGACAATCGCTCGTGGAATTGCGGAGTTGAAGGTCCTACGACGATACACGATATTAACGATCTTCGTCAACGCCAAATACGCAATCTTTTCTCCACTCTATTAATGAGTCAAGGTATTCCTATGATTTGCGCTGGCGATGAGATTATGCGCACTCAAAATGGAAACAACAACGCTTATTGCCAAGACAATAGCATTTCGTGGATGAATTGGGACATTAACGATACGCAGCAAGAAATGTTTGATTTTGTTGCGAAACTTATTCATCTTCGTTTAAATCACCCTGTATTGCATCGTCGTAGATTCTTCACAGGACGTGAAGCTGATGACGATGTTTCAGAAATTCCACAAGTTGAGTGGTTTGATCACACTGGCTCAGTTATGGATATGCACGCGTGGTCAAATACGCATGCTTTGTCTGTGATGATTTACTTAAACGGCTCAGACATTCCTGAAACAGATTGGTATGGAAGTAGAATGGTCGATAATGACTTCATTCTTCTTTTCAACGCTCATTACGAACCAATTACTTTCACTTTGCCTGATAAGCGTTATGGAGAAAAGTGGACTCTAATTGTAGACACAAATAATCCTACTGGTCCTGAGTTGCATTATGAAGCTGGTTTCAATATCGTTGCACACTCTAGAAGCTTCTTACTTCTTATGAGCGAGAACCCGGTACTCAAATAATCGTATATGTTTCTTTAAGATTCCTATTTGATTATTGACTACTTAGTGAGCGTTAGGAAGAAATCATGGTGTCGTTATTTAAAACTGTTCAAGTATTAGAATCGCTTTATCCTTTGGATCTTGCTGAGTCATGGGATGAGCCTGGTCTCATAGTTGGAGATATGACGGCACCTGTTAAGCGTATTGTTTGTGCGTCTGATCCCACTTTATCTGTTGTCAAGCATGCTTGCGACATGAATGCAGATTTATTAGTAACGCATCATCCTTTATTCTTCCGATCTGTTCATGAAGTTTCTGGACGAGGTGTTCGCGGGGAGATTGTTCGTAATCTTATAGAAAACCATTGCGGATTATGGGTTGGCCACACTAATGCGGATTCTGCTTGGCGTGGAGTTGCTCATGCTGCAGCTGATGCTTTTGGTCTGATTAATCAGCATCCTTTAGTTCCTGCTGAAAAATTAGATGCTAAAGGCCATGAAGTTGGACTTGGCAGGATTGGCGAGCTTGAAAATCCTATTAGTTTGCGTGAATTTGCTAATAAAGTTTTTAAGACAATACCTCATACAGAAGTTGGAATACAAGTATGCGGTGATATTGACGCTGTAGTTTCTAAAATCGCAGTACTACCTGGATCTGGAGATTCTCTATTTGACGAGGTTAGAGCAAGTGGAGCTGAAGTGTATGTTACAAGTGACTTACGTCATCATCCAGCACTTGACGCGATTGAACAAGCTCGCTATGAATTTTTGCTGAGGAAAAAATGCGGATTATCACAATTGGATAACTCTGATTCAATCAAGCCTATGCTTATCAATACACCTCATAGTGCTATAGAATCCTTGTGGTTTAATTACGCTGTTGAAGATATTGAAAATGCTATTAAAACAAGTTCTGGGGAGCATATAGAAGTCATTTGGCTTAAAGAATCGTCTGATCCATGGAACTACGTGATTCGTTAATTCACAAAATTTGCATCTAAATCTTGCATAGTTCTAAAATACTTCGCTTTGAATGAGCTTGAATCAGTGCGCAGCCAGCTGCCAGTCAGCCCCAATGCCAGTAGAAATGTTAAGCGGAACACTTAACTCAACAGCATGCTCCATAGCATTACGAACAATATCCTCAACCTGCTCGCTTTCTCCAGGAGCCACTTCAAGAACAAGTTCATCGTGAATTTGCAATATTACTCTACTTGAAACTCCAGCTTTATGTAAATTATCGCAAACTTTGATCATTGCCATTTTCATGATATCGGCAGCAGTTCCTTGTATAGGAGCATTCAGAGCAGCACGCTCTGCTGCTTCACGAAGTACGCGATTCTTAGACTGAAGCTGAGGGAAATATCTTCTACGCCCAAACATAGTTTCCGTATAGCCAAGAGAACGAGCTTTATCAACCAGAGATTCCAAATAATCATGAACTTTGCCAAAAGTAGCAAAATACTTATTTTTTAACACTACTGCTTCACTCGTCGAAATAGAAAGCTGCTTGGCTAAACCGTAAGTACTCAAACCGTATGCTAGGCCATAGCTCATTGCTTTCACATGAGTACGCTGATCTGAACTAACCTCATCCATTGGTATTGAATAAACCATACTCGCAACATACTTGTGGAAATCAACGCCAGAGCAGAATGCATTAATTAATGACTCGTCTTGAGAAGCATGAGCCATAATTCGCAATTCAACTTGAGAATAATCACAGCTCATAAGAGACTCATACCCTTCGCCAGGAACGAACGCAGCACGAATCTCACGACCAGTAGCATTACGGTTAGGTATGTTTTGCAAATTCGGATCTACCGAGCTTAAACGTCCGGTAGCAGCAATAGTTTGCTCATAAGTAGTATGAACGCGTCCATCACCATAATGAGCTGCATCTATAAGACTTTGTACAATCTGCTTTAATTTATTCGTTTCACGATGCTTAAGCAATGCTCCTAAAAATTGGCTTGCAGGCTCATCTGGATCTATTTTTGAATATAATTCTTGAAGAGCTTCAGCATTAGTAGTAAAAGATCCACTTTTAGTTCTACGAGTAGCTTTTAAAGCCATATCTTCAAAAAGAATGCTCTGTACTTGTTTAGGACTTTGCAAATTAACTTGTTTACCTGCAATATCCCATGCCATGTTTTGCGCTAGCTCGGAATCAGCTACGAATTGATCTCGCATTGCAACTAAACGATTCATGTCTACTGCAGCACCGCAATCTTCCATGCCTCTAAGAACTCTAGAAACTGGCATTTCAAGATTAGTCATTAACGATTTTTGCTCTCGTTTTTTAAGAAGTGGAGCAAAATAATCGCATAATATACGAATAACGCGAGATTGAGAAATAAGCATACGCTCAAATCGCTTATCTTCTTCTATATCCTTTTCTTCATCTTTATTATTTAGATTAGATTCAGTATCGCCTTCGTTTAGAAGAATATCTAACTCGCCTTGTTCAAGAACTGTAAGCTCATTGGATTTTTCAATTTCAACGCCGAAGAAATGCTTAGCAACTCCTTCGATTGTTTCAGATCTAGAATCTGGTTCCACGAGATACGCAGCTAAACGAGTGTCCATTGCAGGAACAAAATCTTCATACGCATTTATAACATGCAGGAATTTTAATAAAGCTAAATGCTTTTTATAATCGTGTAAAACTATATATGACGCGTATTCTTTAACATATTTTTTTAATGTTTCGAATATTTTTACAATGGATAAATTAGATTTGTCTGCGCTAGTATCCGAAGAGCTTTGTGAATTTAGAATATTAAAATCGTCTTTACTAATAGAATTAGCGTTATCGTCCGCGTCATCAGCAGCACTACTGGCAACACTATCAGAATCTCTGCCAACAACACTATCGCGCATCAACTTAGATAAATACGCTAATTGTGAAGCATCTAAACGTATAATCGCAGCCTTGGATTCAACCATAAGAACAAGCGCATCAGCACGAGGTACGCCGCAATAATCGTCATAATTTGTTTCATGAGCATACACAACAAGCGGATGCTTTAGGACTTCCCCACTTTCATTGGAGCTCAATAAGTCGGAAACAATATTAAACCAATTATTTACATCTTCAACAGAATTTATATAAGTAATCTCGCAGGATTTAATAAAATCTTCTAAATTCTCGAGATTTTCTGATGCCATATCATAAGAATTTTCATCACTAGAAGAATCTGCGCAAGAATTATTGTCGGTATTGCTATTAGTAATAATTTTGGAATCTTGATTAGAAGAATAATTTACATTAAGCATAGCGCTAATATCATCGTTCAAATCTGTTTTATTTGTATTGAACACGCGCATTATCTTCCGCTTTTTATTCTCTCCAAATTCCAAACGAGAAAGTATTAATCCTAATTGCGCTGCATCAACGCGCCCATAATCTAAATCATCAACTTTTAAATCTAAATCAACATCTCTAACAAGAGCATTCACTTTACGATTTAAACGAACTTGTTCAATACTATCGCGTAAAGCCTCACCTTTTTTGCCTGTAATTTCAGATGCATGCTCAAAAATTTGCTCTAAGCCGCCGAACTGATTAATCCACCTCGCTGCATAAGCGTCACCAACTCCTGGAACACCAGGAATATTATCTGATTTTTCACCTCTTAAAGCTGCTAAATCTGGGTATTGATTAGGTAATACTTGATATTTATCGAATACTTCCTTAGAAGTCATATGCTTCAAATCTTTAAAATGCTGACCAGGATAAAGCACTGTAATGTGATCATCAATTAATTGGAAAGCATCGCGATCGCCAGATAACACTAGAGTACGATAATTATTTTTTTCACCCATAGTAGCAAGAGTGGCAATAATATCGTCGCCTTCAAATCCAGTTTTTTCAACGTAAACAATACCTAATGACTTTAATAATTCCTGCAAAATTGGCAATTGTGAAATCAATTCTTCAGGAGCAGCATCGCGAGTGCCTTTATATTGAGGAAGCATTTTATTCCTAAAAGTGCCACCTTTTACGTCAAAAGCTATTGCCAACTTATCAGGTTTTTCTGTTTCCATAACTGCAGAAAGCATTGTTATGAATCCCCAAATGGCATTCGTTGATTGACCATCCCTAGTAACAAATTTTTCTGCAGGTATAGCAAAATAAGCACGGAACGCAAGCGAATGGCCATCAACAACCAGCAACGTCCCTTTCTCATCATTATTTTCTGAGCATTCTTCGACGATGTTGGTATTCACAGTTGACAATTCACCTACGTTCCGTTTTATAAG
Organism: Gardnerella coleohominis; assembly: GCF_002896555.1. Classification (GTDB taxonomy): domain Bacteria; phylum Actinomycetota; class Actinomycetes; order Actinomycetales; family Bifidobacteriaceae; genus Bifidobacterium; species Bifidobacterium vaginale_F. The sequence goes on along the minus strand of NZ_MNLH01000009.1, from coordinate 40,154 downwards.
CAAGAATTTACAAGCAACAATTTATGAGCGCTAATTTATAAAAGCTAAATTTATAAAAGCTAATTTATAAGCACTAATTTAAATTTAGAAAATAAACTAAATCACTCTTCTTCAGAAGCTGGCTTTTCATCACTATATTTAGCGATAATAGCCATAGCCAAACGCTTCTTAGGAATACGCTGATCCATAGAAGTTTTCTGAATCCAGCGGAAAGCACCTTGCTCTGAGAATCCAGCTTTATCCATAAGCATGCCCTTAGCGCGATCTACAAGCTTACGCTCCTCAAGAGTATCTTCAGCTTTCTTAAGCTTTTCTTCAGCCTTATGCAATTGGTCTTCAGTATCGTGAAGCTGAGTTTCTATGCGCTCAACGCTATCAAGCAAGTCGTTAATTTCACAAAAACGACCCATAGCGACTTCCAAAGCAGGCAAAAGCTTGGATTCCTCGTAAGGCTTAGTTACATAAGCCATTGCTCCAGCACCAGTTGCTTGCTTAACTAAATCAGTTTGAGAATAAGCAGTAAGCATAACAACCGGAGCAATATTTTCGTCACAAATAGTAGCAGCTGCTTGAATACCATCAACAACAGGCATTTTTACATCCATGCACACTACATCTGGACGATACTTACGCGTTAAATCAATAGCTTCTTCACCATTAGCAGCTTGACCGACAACTTTATAACCATTGTCCTCGAGCATTGCAACTAAATCCATACGATTAACAGCTTCATCTTCAGCTACAACTACTGTGCGCACACCATTGTTAACACGAGTTTCTTCACTTTTATTATCATTAGCAGCTGCTTTTAGCTCTTCTTCAGTAAGCACCACAGGAATTTCACCAGATGCTTCACCATTACGTACTTCAGACATATAAACCTCATTTCCTTTCCGCACCTCAGGCAACACCGCCGTGTACCTCTCGCACAGAGCGCATACAACAAACAATTTGTTCACATATACCACGTGGTAATAAGTGCAAATCTAACATGCATCTTAAAAATCGCGCACCATGTTCGTGACTATCAATGGTACCCATAAGCATGTATAAGATACACAACTATACATTAATCATGATATAAGTGACAACAACGTAGAAACAGCGCAAAGCATAGAAATAGCAACGCATAGAGGGAAAGCACTACGATAATCACTTTTATGCAATACTCGAATTAACGCAAATCCTTTAATAAACATAAATACGAGAATAATTAATTGCATAATACATTGCACTATAAGTAATGGGAATCTCAAACTATTAGACATTAAATCTGCAGCTAATACACCCGCACCACTTGAAATAAATCCGCTTTCTTTAGCGCAATTAAAATACCACGCTGATGGCAAAACAGATGGGAAAACAATGCTCGCAACATCATAAAAAACCATAAGAATCAATATCATAGCAACGAAAGCACTACACAGATTCTGCCCAGCTTTTTCTCCTATTTTTACCATAACTGTTATTTTTCCGTGCTCTTTATCTGTACTAATATCTCTAAGATTATTAATCATCATCAAGCACGCAGAGCACCCTCCTGGAATGCAAGACATTGCAAAGCAAGCAATAACAAGCCATGGTGAACTAAAAGTAACATGCGAAGAAACGCCTATTCCATAAGAAATAGCACATAAAGTTCCTATGAATGCCACAGGACCAAAGAAAGTAAAAGCACTTACTTCACCAAGACCACGATACCCATATGGATGCTTACCACCGGCGTAAAACCATGCTGCAGCTAAGCATAAAATACCAACTATTACGAGGTACCACAATCCAGAAAGATACGTAACTATAAGCCCACAAACGCATCCAAGCAAAGCAGTGATAATCATCGCATTACGTACTTTATTTCTTGTAATACCTGCATCTGCCAACTTCCACGAAACATCGCACAAAGACTTCTTGCTAGCATTATTCGCATTGCCGCTATTATTGTTTCCAACAGCACGCAAATAGCGTTTATCATCAAGTCCTTTTATGCCATCGCAATAATCATTAGCGTAATTTACTGATATTTGCAGGAAAAGCACGACACCGATGCAAAAAATAGATTGAATTATGAATTGCGTAATATTCGCACTAGTGATTTTACAACTCGCATATTTAGTCATGCGAATAGCGACAACCACAGCCATAATAACTGGAACTAGACCAATTGGAAGCGTGTATACACGAGCACCTTTAAGCCAAAACTTTATATTATTCATTACGCGCCTCAATGCTATAATTAAACGCTTAACCCTTTAAAATATTATCACTAATATATTCCTATTTATATGCTCCACAATTCGAGTCTACTAATATATAGATTTAAAATATACGTTTTGCTATTAGTTAGTTAGGCAGAGATTTGAGATTTTTCGCCCATATATTTGCTTAGGCGTGCATTACCAAGTAGTAGTGAGGGATAAGGATTGCTTGGTCGAGCAATATAAGAGTGGAGCGATTCTAAACAGACCTTCACATAATCCAATCCTATTGTGAATCAAAACTTAACTAAGAATCAAAACACTAGTAGCACAAGCATAAAGACAATGTTCCTCACGAGAGCGTAACGTCTGCGAGACAAGTAATCCTTATCTCTCACCGCCACAGCCATACACTCGCTTTCAACACAAGCGAGGACGTGAGTTCTGATCCTCACGGCATAGCCGTTCGGCTGATTTGGCATGTGAAGCGCACCGTGCTTCACAATTAAGCCAAATCACGCTTTGAAGGAGCTTGAAATGCGTTATGCAATTTCAAGCTCAGTCAAAGCGCCTGCTATGAGAGAAACTCCGACAACTCAGCAACATTAGACAGGAAAATCCTGTAAATAGACCTATATTCAGATTGACATATGCGAAAACACAATCACACTATGTATGGAGCAAAACACGAGATAAGTATAGGCGCAGCAATAATTAGCACAGAAATAACGAATATTATTAAATCGCGCCACCCAAAAGGATACTTGTAATAGGATGATTTGCTATTTCTAAGATAGAATCCTCTTTGCTCTGCAGCTAAAGCACAGCTATCTGCTTTGCGCACAGAAGTTATAACTAAAGGTATTATCAATGGAGCCATAAGTATTAGCTTTTTAAAAGGATTCTTAGTATCAAACTCGACTCCTCTAGCAGTTTGAGCTTCACTGATAGAAGACATTTCTTGCGCAAAAATTGGCACAAAACGAACTGCTGTAGTAATCGTAAAAGCATAACAATATGGAATGTGCAAATATTGAACTATAGAATTTGCAAGATCGTTTAATTTAGTTACTGTTAGTACTGTAACCAAAGGAAAAGCAAAACAAAACAGACGCAAAGAAGATTTTGCTCCAATATCAATGCCTTTTAACGTAAACCATAGAAAAATATAGTTTCCACTTTGAGCAATAACAGTTTGTAGGAAAAACATTATGCAAGAGATTACTAGCATGGCTTTAACAAGGCCAAATAATGTTTTAGTAACATGAGTAAAAGCCATAACAACAAAAATAATGACAGCTAGTGCAATAAGTACAGAATACTGTTTAGCAATAAATACGCTTATTACAATACTCGCAGCAAGAATTAGCTTCGCAATAGGATTGGCGCGGTGAAGAAACGTGTTGCCTGATTGATATGTTAATAGTCTCGTTTTCATAAGTATCAGATACCTTTATTTCATTGCTAATTATTCTGCTAAATATTCTGCTAAATATTCTGATTGTGTTGCTCTTTCCCACAACACAATGCTTCAACTAATTCTTTTCGCGTATACAATCCATCGCATTGCTTAAAACCGCGTGCGACTAAGCCTTGGCAAACAGAGCATAATAACGGCGGATACAAAGCAGCAGAAGAGCATACTTCTGGATTTTCAAAAACATCGCGAGCGCATCCATCAATAATAAGTTTCCCATCGTTGATTGTTATAAGACGAGTTGCGTAATCAAGTACTACTTCCATGTCGTGGCAAACCATAATCACGCAACATCCATGATCTCGCAAATCTTCAACTACTTGCATAATTCGCACACATTCGCGATAATCAAGGCCACAAGTCGGCTCGTCAAGAACTAATATTTTAGGACGCGTTACAACAGTTGCAGCCAATGCAACCATTTGACGCTGACCTCTAGAAAGCATGAACGGAATATCTTTAGGGTTAAGATTAAGTTTTTCGATAACTTCCATTGCATGAGCTTGAGCTTGTTCAGAATCTTCACCGATTAACTTACAACTAAAAGCTACTTCTTCAAGAACAGTATCTTTACACAATTGATAATCAGGATTCTGGAATAGCGTAGATACATATTTTGCTATTTGGCTGATGCGTAACGCTTTAGTATCAATTCCATCGATTATTACACTACCTTCTGTAGGCCTTAATAAACCGTTGATAATCTTTGTAATAGTTGTTTTTCCAGCACCATTTCTTCCAATTAGTGTAATCAACTCGCCTGCATACGCATTAAATGAAATATCATTCAGAGCTTTAAAACCATTTGTGTAAGAAAAACTCACATGATTTATTGAAAGGCACGGCTTATTAGAAGTATTAGATTTAGAACTATTAGAAGTATTAAAAGAATTAGAAGAATCAGATAGATTAGAACTATTAGAAAGTTTAGAATAATCAGATCGCAAAGTTTTAACAATAGTATCTACAGTTTCTTCAACTCCAACAGTAAGAGGCGCTGAATTACAAATTTGTTCGTCTTGTAATTGCTTAAGCAATCGCGTAGTACGTGGATAATTAATACCCACTTCGCTAAGCAAATCAACGTGTTTAAGCGCAACTCCTGTAGGAGCATCCATCACGAGCTCACCTTTAGAAAGCACAATAAGACGCTTACAATACTCACTTAATAAAGCTACTTTTTGCTCAATTACTACAATAGTAATACCAAAGTTTTTATTCAGATCACTTAAAACGTCGAAAATCATACGAGAAGAAACCGGATCAAGCGCGCAAGTTGGCTCATCCAAAACCATAACTTTAGGCTTTAGAGCCAAAATAGCAGCAATAGCAACCTTCTGCTTCTGACCTCCAGATAATGTATCTAAATCGCGATTTCGCAAATTGCTAATACCAACAGTTTCAAGTGCATTCGTTATACGCTCAGGGATTTCATCGTGTGAAACTCCAAAGTTTTCCAATCCAAAAAGCAACTCGTCTTCCACGTTCGCAGCAACCATTTGAGCGTCAATATCTTGAATAACAGAACCAATTAAGCAAGCGATATTAGTAAGATCAAGAGTAGTAGTGTCATGACCAGCAATTCTTACAGTTCCAAAAAGATTTCCTGAATAATGATGAGGAATAGCACCAGAAAAAAGCGAAGCAAGAGTTGTTTTACCAGCGCCACTTGGACCAATAACTCCAACAAACTCACCTGCGTAAACACTAAGATTTACTTTATTAAGAGCAAAGTTAGAATTACTTTCATTGTGCTTCTTATCTTTATTTGCAATATTTTCATCACTATGAGTATCGTAGCGAAAAGAAACATTACTTAATTCAAGCAATGGCGTTTCTTTTACTGATTCATCACTTTTTTCCATAAGCTCTTTACACGGTTCAGCAGAATCAACTAAATGATTATCTGCAACATATTTTTCTTGCTGAGACATAACATTCCTAACTCTAACACACCGAGCAAACGCTAAAAAATTAATAACACGAAAACACAAGTTGACACCAATCATATTAGACTGATGCCAACTTGCTTTTATACCTTTATATATTTCACTTCTGCAAATTTATACCTTTATGCACATCAAACATATTCGTTAACGCATATTGCCAAGCAAAACGTGCAATTAAACATGCAATCATGAGAATTTCTTCTTTATATTACTTGTGCAATACAAGCCTTATTGGAGTGTAAAGGATTTCAACAATTATGGCATTAAATGCAGCAGTACCAAAAATAACCGGCAACATTACAATTACCATATTTGGAGAATGATGAATAAAGTAAGCAGCAATATAAGCGAAAATGCATCCAGAAATTACTGTTGTAACAAAAGAAGCGATAAATGGGAATATACTAACTTTACGCGCTGCATCCTTTGGGAAGAAATGAACATATCCAATTAGCATAGCTGTCATAACAATTGCAGCAGGAATATCACACGCATACTCAAGGAATGGGATCGAAGTATTAAGTTGGATTAAGGTTGCAGCAAGAGCACCGATAATAGCTCCTTGATAAATCTTTGGACGAACCAACAAAATTGACAAGCAGAATGAAGCAATAACAAACTCAGGCTGGATATTTCCTCCAATAGAAAGCGGCTTAGCAACAGTAAAGTCAAGAATGCATCCTGCAGCAAATAAAACTGCAACTAAAACTAATGAAGTAATATCTAAAGCATGATGCTTTACTTTTACATTTCGCATCATTGACGATGCATCGTTATTGATTGCATTTGCAGGAATTGCATTTGTAGAATCAATAGCAGCTTCATTATTCTTTTCGTTTATTTTCTTAGCCATGATTTCTCTCCTTGTTTGTGTTCTGTATGCGAATACAGAACGAATTTCGATTTGTAATTTGTGATTTTTAATTTTTAACTTATTTGTGATTTTATTTGTAATTTGATTGTTGTTGAAAACTAAGCCTATTATGCAAAAAGACCCCCGGTTTACCCCGGAGGTCTTTTTAAAAGCTATTATTAAAAAGCAGCTTCTAAAACTTCAGAGTAAACTTACGCCAAAGAGAAGTCTGCCACCACCACATGCGAACAGCATTACGAGCATTAAGAGACTGTGCATTCATGTTACGCATGATGACTACCTCCTAAACTTATATGCCTACAGCGATGACCCACAAAACTCAATCTTAAATCGATATTCGTTTGTGTTGAGAACGATGCTAACACTATAAAAGTACAAATGCAAATATATTCGTAAATAAAAATTCGATTCAGCTGAATAATCCTAAAAGAAAGCGCAAAATATCTAGCAAAACGCCGATAAAATATATTCCTTCAAAAACTACTTTTTACGTATGGATACTTTTTAAGTACTGATACTTTTGGGATATTACTATTTTTTACGTACTACTACTTTCTTTGAATCACTATTTTGAGGGACTACTACTTTCTTCGAATTACTGCTTTCTTGAGATTCAAGATGCAATTTAACTTTTAGAATTCTACGAACCGACTCATCAATACGTTTCTCGCTAATTGTTTTATTCCGAACAGCTTGCAAAACAGACTGATACGCTGTTTGAAGATCAACAGGACTTAACAACATATCTAAGCCTGCACGGATACCTTGAACAGCAGCTTGACCAGGGCCATAAACGTTAGTAATAGCGCCCATACCCATAGAATCAGAAATAAGGATACCGTTGTATTTAAGCTTATTTCGCGCTAAACCTGTAACAATCTTTTCAGAAACACTGGCAGGAGTATTATCTCCCGTAACCTTCGGATAAGAAACATGAGAAACCATAATGAATTGAACACCGATTTCAGAAGCATCTTTAAAAGGCTTTAAATCAACTCGCTGCAAATCTTCTTCAGAAAGCTCAGAAATCGTTATCCCCATATGCGAATCAGTATGAGTTGATCCGTGACCAGGAAAATGCTTATAAGTAGCGAAAATATTAGAAGATTGTAATCCTTCCGTAAACGCTTCAGTCATACTAGTAACAATCTTAGGATTACTTCCAAAAGAACGCTTCTTAATTAAAGTATTATTAGGATCTGTTAAAACATCAGCATCGGGAGCAAAATCTACGTTAAATCCAAGATCTGAAAGATACTCCCCCATGCGCTTACCTATTTTCATAGCTTTAACAGGTTTTTTAGTAGCTCCAACATCACACATATTAGGAGATTTCTCAACATTCATAGCAGGATTTCTACTAACGCGAGCTACGGTCCCACCCTCTTCATCTACCGAAACAAAAGCATTCAAGCCAACACGAGCTTTACTTATAGATTGCAAAGCCTTAATCATATCTTTAGTTTGCTGTGGATTTTGCAAGTTTTCAGCTTTATACATGATTCCACCAACAGGAATCCTATAAAAACTGTTACGAATATAAGGGCCAGTGCTAGTTACCACTCCTCTTATTCCGAGCAACTGTTCAGGAGTTACCATAAACATTTGAGCAACCTTGTCTTCTAAAGACATAGACCTAAGCATTTTATCAACTTCACTATCTGAAATCTTGAAATTAAAGTGATATTTATGCTTAATCTTGTGCGCTTTAGCTTGAGATTGAACGCTTTCTTTAGATAACGCGCCAAAACCAATATTCAAATCATGCCCGTAGAATTTATAAACGCCAAAAATTATTGCAGCGATAACAGCTATAGAAACAACTATTGCAATAAAACTCATCCAAGCTTTATGAACAATTTTTTCACGCGATAAATGATGAACACGCTTTGGATATGCGCAATTAGGTCGTCCATAAACACAGCGTTTAGAGGATTTTGACAACCTATCGCCACGAAAATTTCTGCGATTCACCATACGTATCTCCACAATTAATTAAAGTAAATGTCAATTTCACTAATTCTGAACTAGTTTTGAACTAATACTGAATTAATTTTGAACTAATGCTGAATTAATCTTGCGCATCAACTTTACAAACGTATCCTGTTCTACCAGAAAAAGTCTTATGCAAATAAGGCGAATTATAAACATTATTACGCTGATCATTCCAAGACCATTCAGATCCAATACGCCACAGCATAAGGTAGAACTCAGGAGAACCATCCTTATCATTACGACTTGGCTCACCCTCCATCCAATTAGTGTACGTTGTTTTTTCACCAGTTATCCAATGAGCAAAAACATCGCCATCTTGACGCTGCGAAGTGTATCCACCAATCCAAACATACTTAAGGTCATTATCCACAGCGAGTTTAATAATCTTATCTTCTTCTTTCTTGCTAGGAATAGTAACCAGATGAGCTCCTTCTCTCATGCAAGCATCATTAGCTTCAGTCCAAGTCACATCTCCCTTATAAACCTTATAAACTGCCTTCTGCACCTTCTCCTTCTTAACAGGAGCAAATTGCAAATCTTCACCAATTCCACCATTAGTATGATCATTAGAATCAGCAAGAAGAGCAGAAACAATACGATCAGAATAAGGGTCAGATGAAGAATCAGATTCATATTCAAGGCAATACAAATTGTCTTGGTTCATTTTAATTCGATTCAACACTTCGCTCATATCACTAATAGAATCCATACTCCAGAAGAATCCGTTTGTTTCGTCAGCAATACTTTGCAAAGTAGAAGAATCAGCGTCAGCAGTGCCAATCAAATAAATCGGTATATTCTTTTCTTTTGCCAATTGAACTACTTCATCCATAGTGTGAGTACTTGAGTTATCTTCACCATCAGTGAACGCTATAACGCAATTCGCTCCAGAACGCTGAGAAGCATTATTTACACCCGTGTACAAAGCATCATAAAGAGCAGTATTACCGTAAGGCGTCATATTATTAATGCCTGTAATAAGCCTATCTTTATCTTTAGTGTATGTGGCCATATACATAAGGTAACTATCGAAAGAAATCAGCTCTCCTCTATCTCCAACTTTATAATTAAGAGCGTTAACAAAATCTTTCATAGTCTTTTTCATAGTATCCATGGAATTGATCATAGAATACGATTTATCGAGCATTATCTCATAGCCAACGCCCTGCTTATCTTTAATTCGCTCAACATTGCGAATTCTTCTTTCAACTTCTGCACCACCGGAAATTTTCTCTTTAATAGCAGCAGTAGGAGAATCAAGCTCTAAGGAATTTCCAGATTTATCTGTAACAGAGAAATACAACTTAACATCAGGATAATTACTAACGTCTGATCCAACTATCTTAACTTTATAAGCTTGTGCTTTTTTACTTGATAAAAGCTTAGAATGAAGCTCACCATAAGGCACTTGGAAGCGATTTACCCATGCATTATATCCCCAAATTCCACCTATAATGCCGATAGCCGCTAATATTGAAATACAAATTGTAGCGATTTTCCAACCAGCAATACCTGCTTTGGTTGCGGCACCAGCAGCAGAAACGGCCGCTTGACGCATAGCTGGACCGGAAGCTTGAGTATAGACATTGCCCATTACGCGAGTCTGCGAAGCATCCTGCGGAGAATTCTGGAAACCATTTCGATAACCTTGATTAGTTGGTCCGTAATTATAGTTTCCATTCCTAGAATATGGTGCGCGATATTGCGGATTATTATTGGCATACGGGTTATTCGGATTATTTGGGTTATTCGGATTGTTATGACCATAAGGATTATGTGGATTATGTGGATTATTCGGATTATTAGTGTTATTAGGGTTATACAATCCGTTGGCATTATGCGGTCTATTTGTGTTGCCATTCAGACTATGCGAATTATTTGGATTATTCGCCGGATTATTAGCATAATTATTAGCCGGATTATGCCCTTGGTTATTAGCCGGGTTATGCGCTGGATTATGCCCATTATTATTCACAAAATTAGCATTATGATTATTGCCGCTATTCACTGAAGTATTTGCAGGACTATTCGCCTGACTATTTGCAGAAGCGTTTACAGTATTTGAAGAAGCATTTCCCGAATTATTCACAGAATTATCTCTATAAAATGCATCAGATGCGACATTAGGCGCGCCTTGAGAAGAGATACTAGAATTGCCACCATGCTGGAACGCGAACGGTCTACTAAACTGAGCAGATTGATTTGATCTATTAAACTTCGGCTGATTCTTTAACGACTTCTGTTGATCAATGATATACGCTGGACGCTCACGCGAATCATCTTTATCTTTAGAATTCTCCTTAGAAAGCCTACATCCACAGTTTTCGCAAAACTTCGCTTCATCATCATTCTCATAATCGCATTTTGAGCACTTCATTGCTTTCTCCCTGCATCGCAAATAATATACTCTTAAAAAAAAATAAAGCTATTACATAATTATATACATTGCGCATAATCATGTGCTATTGAAAACTTATTTTTAAGCTAAAACTAAAGCATTTCTGGCGAAATCTAAACATATGTAAATAAAACGTCACGCATAATAGATATAGTCAAATCGATAAAGATATAGGAATGATATCATCGATAAAGATATCAAAATGACGATTTCAGTGGTTCGGGGTGCGCATATGCGCTGAGATCACACCCGTTGAACCTGATCTAGCCAGCACTAGCGAAGGGAATATCATGACAGAATTTAATGAAAATATGCAAAACTCCGAAAATATTAATAAAAATAAATCTTCAGAAACATTCTTCGACACTTCGTTTTCAGAAAAAGCTCGCCGACGCATGTTCTTACGCGACGTACGCGAATGTATAGAAAGAGTTCGCGCAACACAACCTTTAACACATTGCATAACAAATAGCATTGTGCAAGATATAACTTCTAACGCTCTACTTGCAGCAGGAGCTTCACCAATTATGGTATGCGATCCTGTAGAAGCATACAATGTTGCAAAAATCGCATCCGGAGTGCTCGTAAACGTTGGAACATTCCAAAAAGATTCACGTTCTAATGCCATATACAGCGCTGTTAAAGGTTGTAAAGAATCAGGAACACCATGGGTTTTAGACCCAGTTGGAGTAGGCGTAAAAGCATTAGAAACTCGCAATAATTTTGTAAAAGATATTGTTACACACAATCCAACTGTTATACGAGCTAACGCTTCAGAAATCCTAGCTCTTTCAGGTCAAAAAAGTGACATGAAAGGCGTTGACGCGCACGATCCAGTTAACGATGCCATAGAAGCAGCTCACGAATTAGCTAAAAAATATGGCTCAATCATTTCTATTTCTGGAGAAAAAGACGCAGTTTATGGCCATGGATGCTTAGCTCGCATTACAGGCGGTCATAAAGTTATGACTAAGGTTGTTGGAACAGGTTGCACTCTTGGAGCGCTTGTTGCGGCATATGTTGGAGCAAATCCGGAGCGACCATTTGCAGCAACAGTAGCCGCACACGTACATGCTTCCGCAGCTGGAACATGGGCCGCACGTCAAACAATAGCTCCAGGAACATTCCGCGCACTTTGGATTGATGCTTTGTCTACTTTAAGCGTGAACGATATGTTTGAGCTTACCAACATAGAGTTCAGCATTGAGCCAACTGATTGGACTTTATACTTAGTTACAGATCCGCGCATGGGCGAACGCTCTGAAGAAGATGTTGCTGTTAGCAGCATAGAAGGCGGCGTAACTGTAGTGCAATTGCGCGATAAATATTCAGATGATGAAACTATTGCCAAGAAAGCTACAAGTCTTAGAAACGCTTTAATAAAATCTTCACACGCAGATGTACCTATTTTTATCGACGATCATATTGAAGTTGCATCTAAGCTCGGATTTAACTTGCACATTGGCCAAAAAGATACTCCGTTCGTTGAAGCACGCAAACGTATGCCTGCAGAATGGATGATTGGATTATCTTGCGCTAGACCTGATTTAATGGAAAAAGCTTATAAAGAATGCAAAGAAAACGATGTACCTCTTCCAGATGTGATTGGAATTGGAGCAGCTTTTGCCACAAATACTAAAGCACACGATGTGCCACCACTTGGAATAGATGGAGTTAATGAAGTCGCTAAAGTAGCTCATAAAATGGGTGTAAAAACTCTTGCTATCGGCGGCATTCACGAAAGCACGGTATTCCCTATACGAGATCTTGAAATCGACGGCGTGTGCACTGTATCTGGGCTTATGTGCGCTGAAAATCCTAAAGAAACAGCAAAACTATTTAAAAGCGTAATAACGAAATAAGCCTTAACGGAATAAACCTTATAAGGCTTATCGTTAGATAATCTAAAAATAAAACTTATAGAAAATCTAAAAATAAGCCTTATAAGGAGAATTTAAAGCGTTTCAATGAATTATCCAATGCATTATAACGAGCTAAAACGCCAATAAGCGGTGTGCCAATACCGGTTATGAGTTTGATTGCTTCAGTTGCCATCATTGCGCCAACAATAGCTGCAGTCGCACCCAACACAGCCGATTTTGGCACTTTTTCTTTAGGCGGAGGGCAAGAATACAAATCACGCAAACCAGGACCTTTTCCTGGCACGAAAACGCTTACTTGACCTTCATAATAAAGCACCGAGCCGTAAACTTCCGGCGTACCAGCGCTCCAAGCAGCATCCGCAATCAAAAAGCGAGTAGCGAAATTATCACAACCATCAATTATCAAGTCGTGACTTTCTACAAGCTGTTTTGCGTTATCTTCATTAAATCTATCTACAAGATTGATTTTTAAACCTGGAGATAACGCCTGCAAGCGTTTAGCTGCAAGTTGCGCTTTAGATTTGCCGCACTGATCGACTGTGTATAAAGTCTGCCTTTGCAAATTAGAAAGCTCAACAACGTCGTCGTCACAAATCGTGATTTCGCCAACTCCTGCCGCAGCAAGCGAAAGCAAGCATGGCGAACCAAGTCCACCTGCTCCAACCATGCAGATTTTTGCATCGCGAAGTAACTGCTGATGTTCACGCGTAAAGCCCGGCAGGAGCAAGTGGCGACAAGTGCGTTCCGCCTCAAGCTCCTGCAGGTTGTCGTAAATTTTATTAATCGTCATGCTGAAAAATATGCCGAAAAATTATGCCGAAAATTACAGTACCGAAATTTACAGTACAGAATCAGCCCAAGCGCGACCTTCAACAGGCGATGAAGCGAGCGCATGTTCACGCTTAGGAATACGGCCAGCATCGTGAGCAAGCTTTCCAGCAGTAACAGCAGCAGCCATTGCGCGACCCATTTTCACTGGATCTGGGCAGCGAGTTACAGCGCTTGCAAGAAGCACGCCCGAGCAACCGATTTCAAAAGCTTTAACAACATCGGAAGCAGTGCCAACGCCAGCATCCAAAATCACAGGAACGCCAGCTTCCTTGCATTCTTGAACAATCAGCTCAATGTTTCGAGGATTCAAAATGCCAAGGCCAGTACCGATTGGAGCACCACCAGGCATAACAGCTTTCACGCCAAGCGACACAAGGCGACGAGCCACAATCGGGTCGTCGTTCGTGTAGCAAAGAACGCTAAATCCTTCTTCAATAAGCTTTTCAGCAGCAAGCAAAACTTCGCGAGTATCCGGAAGCAAAGTATCGTCGTCTGCAATCACTTCGAGCTTAATCCAATCAGTTCCAAGCGATTCACGAGCCATTTTTGCCGTAAGAACAGCATCATGCGCAGTTTTGCAACCAGCAGTATTTGGCAAAACGTTAATATTATGACGCTGCAACATACCGTAAATATCAACGCCAGTTTTTGCGTGACGGCGCAAAGCAACCGTTGCTACTTCCGCGCCTGAAGCCACAAGTGACTTTTCCATAATGTCAATGCTTGTCATGCCACCAGTGCCAAGCAAAAGCCTTGAATGCAAAGTCTTACCGCAAAGCTGCCAAGTATCGACATTTTCTTCATTATTTTCTGTATTATTTTCTGACATTTTAAGCCTTTAAGCCTTTTATATAAATTTTTTGAAACTATACTCAAATTATTTGTAATCAGGCGCCTATTTGGAATCCAACTTCCTATTTGCAATCAGTCCTTATTTAGGATCAGCCTACTATTTAGGATCAGCCGCCCTGAACCGCGCTGAGAATTTCGATTTTATCCCCATCGCAGATGATGGTTGATTTCCATTGCGCGCGCGAAAGTACATCGTCGCCAATGGCAACAGCTATACCAGGACCTGCATCTGGGCCATAAAGATGCGCGACAAGATCTGCCACAGTAGACCCATCTTGAACTTGAGTAGTTTCACCATTGACGACGATTTGCATAGTTCAACCTTTATTAACGTCTATTAAAACTTGCGTTACTAAAACGCTTACTAGAAACTTTCGTCACTAGAAGCGAGCAGGATTGCAGCTCTCCAAGAAGCCCTTTTCCTTCTCAGTCAACTCTTGCTCAAGCACAAGCTTTGTAGTCAAAGAAGAGCCCAAAGCTGTGAGCAAAATGCCGTGACGGAAGTAACCGGTGGAAATCGTGGTATGCGTCTTAGGATCAATGCCAATGAATGGCAAATCATCTGGAGTTCCAGGACGGCCACCAGCGGTAACCTCAGTAATCGAGCATTCCTGAATGCCAGGAAGCACGCTTGCGGCATCGCGAAGCAAGTCGAGCACGCCGCCAACCTTTGGAATATCGCGGTCGTCTTCACGAGAAGTAGCACCGAGCACAAGCTCGCCTGTTTCCTTAGCGCGAGGCACCAAATAAACTGGGCGATCATGCACAAATCCACGAACCACAGAGCTCAAAATTGGACGCAAAGGCTCTGGAATAGTCATACGAATCATATCGCCCCACACAGCGCGAAGCTTAAGCTGAGGAAGCATATCCTTAGCACCCAAACCAGATGCCAAAACTGTGTCTGGACCCAAATCGTCTGGAGTGCTTGCGCGACGCTCAATAACAACACCACGCTTTTCAAGTGCATCAATCATTGCTGCAGTAAACTGACGAGGATTAATCTGATGATCATCCGGCACGCTTACAGCGCCTGCAATCGTCGGCGAAAGCGCAGGCTCAATTTCACGAAGCTTACTCACAGAAATATGCTCAGCTCTACGTCCATAACGATGCTGCAAGTTTAGCAACTCGTTTACGTGCTCGTTATCTGCAGCGTCACCACCGATTACGTAAGAGCCGCACTCTAAGTAGCCAGTTGGCTTATCGGTGTACTTTGCAACCGAATCAACCAATTCCTTATACATGGTTGCGGACTCAAACATAAGCGGATACAACGCTTCTTGCTGATATTGCATTTCTGCGGTAGGAGCTAACATGCCGGCAGCATGGTGAGAAGCGCCTGAGACTGGATCTGGATCAATTATGCTAACTTTTACGCCAGCTTCCGTAAGTCTCCAAGCTGTTGCTAAACCAATAATACCTGCACCAATAATACGAATATTTCGCATAATACTCCTTCCCTACGGCGGCATTACCCGCATCAGGTTTACGGTCGGCTTCCGCCCTCTCAGCCTGTATAGAACAAGCTCCCGTATCTGTAAATCTTGACCTTCAAGAATTACAAATGCAGAACATTGTAATATTGCTAACTTAGCAATATGCGAATGCTGCAGGTAGATGTAACGAAACTATGTGAATTTCATCACAGTACCGTTCAGCATTTTAACACTTTTACAGAAAATCTGTTAATTTACTCTGTATGTCGAATCGCAAACGAATGTATGACTCTGGCGGTGAGGGATTGGTGTTACTAGCGCGACGACCTGCTTTTGCACTTAGAACGTAGTGTGCAAAAGCAATTCGGAGCGTGAGCTTGCTCAAAGTTGAAAGCACAGTGCGCTTTCAACGCAAGCTCAGCCGAGCGGCAACTAGCCGTGAGGACAGACGTTACGCTCTCGTGATGTACATGGTTTTTATGCTTGTGCTACTAGTGGTTGATTCTTAGTTAAGTTTTGATTCCCAATAGGATTGGATTATGTGGAAATTTATTTAGAATCGCTCCACTCTTATATTGCTCGACCAAGCAACACCCATCCCTCACTGGCATCCTGTTCTTGATTTTGTGGACTTGTTGGGCGTGTCGATAAACAAAATCGGGGAAGGGTTCTTGATTTTGTGGACTTAGATGGTACATAAGTAAACAAAATCGGGGAAGCTCAAAGTTGAAAGCACAGTGCGCTTTCAACGCAAGCGAGGATATGGCTGTGGAGGTGAGGGGTGGGTGTTACTTGTCTCGCAGACGTTACGCTCTCGTACAGTACATAGTTTTTATGCTTGTGCTACTAGTGTTTGAATTCTTAGTTAAGTTTTGATTCCCAATAGGATTGGATTATGTGGGAATTTATTTAGAATCGCTCCACTCTTATATTGCTCGACCAAGCAACACCCACTCCTCACGGCAATCTATCGCATTAAGCATATGAAAAACCCTCGCGGACTATCGAAAGATAACCTGCGAGGGATTTTAGATATAGGTTAGAACTTACTCGTTGGAGTGCTTGCGACGGCGAGACGCTACGCCCGCAACACCAAAGCCAGCGAAGATTGCAGCAATGCTCGCAAACATTGAAGTCTCAGCACCAGTATTAGCAAGACCACCAGCATTACCAGAAGCACCACGCAAACTATTAAGCAACGCAGCCTTAGCAGCCTTAAGATTCCTCAAAGCCTCATCAACCTGAGCCTGAGTTGCATTAGGATCGTTAAGCACACTGTTAGCCTCGGCCAAAGCACTCACGTAAGCTTTAGCAGCAGCATTATTCGACTTAGACGCAGCAGAAGAATCCGCTTCAGAATTATTAACTTCGACTTGCAAAGCAGACTTATCAACCGAAGCACTCTGAGAAGCACTAGTATCAAAACCATCCCCAGCATCAGCATCGGTGTCATAGCCGCTACCGATTCCGCTACCACTGCCAGCGCCAAACGGATGATTAAGCTTATACTTAGCAGCCTGAAGCTTCTTCAAAGCCTCATCAACCTGAGCCTGAGTAGCTGTTGGATCGTTAAGAACTCTGTTAGCCTCAGCCAAAGCAGTGTTGTATGCTTCAATATCGTCGCGTTTGCCAATAATGAAGTACAAAGACTTACGGAACTTAGCATCATCATCAGCCTCAGTCTGAAGCTTAGACTTATCCGTGCCATTCTCAGACCTAAGCTTGGCCTTAGCCTCTTGAAGCTTCTTCAAAGCCTCGTCTACCTGAGCCTGAGTTGCGTTAGGATCATCAAGCACAGAATTAGCTTCGTCAAGCGCGTTCTTGTACTCGTCAAGAGCCTGCTTAGACGCGTCATCACCCTTAGCTTGAGCATTCTGATACTCAGGAGACTTAGTGAAGTCAGAATCCTTACCAGCCTCTTGACGCAAATCATACTTGACCGTGCTGTACTCGTCAGTAATCTTCTTCTTAGCGGCTTGCAATGCATCTAGAGCATCATAAAGCTCTTTTTGGGTTGGAGCCTTTTCCATACCATCTGGAAGTTGAGTTTTTACACTGCCATCATTGCGATTGAAGGCACCGAGGAGCTTCTTGGCTTTCTCGAGCTTGTCGTTGTATTCTTCGAGTGCCTTCTTAGAAGCTTCATCGCCCTTAGCAGTCGCGTTCTTGAACGCAGGAGTGTTCTCGAACACGTCATCTCTGGTGTCTTTATTTCCATCCTTCGACTTGTCAACTTCTTGCTGAAGCTCAGTAGGACTCGTCTTGTAGTCAGCAGTAATCTTGTCCTTAATTTCCTTCAGCTTCTGAAGAGCCTCGTCAACTTCCTTCTGAGATGGAACGTCAGTTAGATCAGACTTTGGTTTATTATCATTACCGAACTTTTCAAGCAAAGCCCTAGCTTTCTTCAACGCATCCCTATAAGCAGTGATGTCAGCATTATCCTTGCCGTCATCAGTCTTCTTAGAATCAGCGTTCTTGAACTCTGTAGTATTCTCAAACTTGCCATCTATAGAAGCACCTTCACCATCTTCCTTAGACTTATCTGCCTCAGTCTTCAAATCCTTAGCACTGGTCGTAAAGGAATCTTTGATAGCTTTCTTTGCTTTTTGCAAGGCTTCCAAAGCTGTCTTAACATCAGCATTAGTTGGCTTTTTATCTGGATCAGCATTCGGATCTGGGTTCTTCACCTGATCAATAATCTTCTTCGCTGCTTCAAACTTATCGTTATAATCTTGAAGCTTCTTGGTGGCAGAAGTATCAGCCGTTGCATCAGTACCAGTTTCGGATTGCTTCTTATACAGAGCATTCTTGTACGGAATTGACTCCTCGAATGGAGGTGTTACAGGATTGTTGTCTTGAGTTTTGTCGCCAACCTCCTTTTGAAGAGGGTCAACATCAGTCTTATAGCCGTCGGTAACTTTGTCCATGGCCTTTTGCAAAGCTTCAAGCGCATCATCGACTTCCTTCTGAGTAAGCTTACTAGTATCCTGCAGTTTTGTAGCAATTTTTTCAACAAGCTTGCTTAAGCCAGGATTCTGATCAGTACCCTCCAAATCCTTACCAGCTTGTTCATGCTTTGCGTTGGTATTGTCATTCTTTATTGCAGTAGCATTCTTATACTCAGGAGTCTTCTTGAAGTCACCATTCGCATACTTCTTAGCTTCTTCAAGCTTCGAAGTATCCGTCTTGTAGTTGTCTTCAATCTGCTTCTTTGCCTTCTTCAACGTTTCGAGAGCATCATCAATCTGCTTCTGAGTTGGGTGATCACTGAGATTAGTAGCGTCTTTCTTAGCGAGTAAATCACGAGCAGCCTTCAAAGCCTTCTTATAGGCATCGACATCGTCATTATCCGTGTTGCCTTCGCCCTTCTTGGCGTCGGCATTCTTGAACTCTGGAGTGTTCTCGAACTTGCCCTCTATAGAAGCACCTTCAGTATCCGCCTTAGACAAATCCGCCTCAGTGCTCAACTTAGAAGTGTCGGTCTTGTAGGCATCAAGGGCTTCACGCTTCTTATTTAGCTCTGTCAAAGCATCGTCAATCTGCTTCTGAGTTGGCTTAGCGTCGAGAGGCGTATTAGCATCATCGTGCTTTGAGATCAACTCCTGAGCCTCGGCCAACGCCTTGTCGTAATCGGCCTTAGCTTTCTTGGCTTGCTTGTTCTTCTGTTCATCAGGCTTGCCATCAGGAGTTAAGAAGTGAGGATCAGACGCATTGCGATACGCATCAGAAGTAACAGTACCTTCGGTAGCTTTCTCAGTACCACTGGCCTCTTTACCGTGCTTTTCAACACTCTTCTTCAGTGCTTCAACGTTGGTATCTTGAGCCTTAAGAGCATCGCGAGCATCGTCGAGCTTCTTAAGAGCCGCATCCACCTGCGCCTGGGTAGCGGTTGGATCCGTCAAGAGCTTCTTAGCCTCAGTAAGCGCATCGTCGTAGTCTTTAGCCTTTTTCTCGATATCAGCGTATCCAGAAGTATCTTCCTGGCCGTTATCGCCCAGCTTGTGCGGATCCTTTGTGTTCTTATACGCTGGATCGTGCTGAGTATCGGTATCCTTGTTGATGGATTCCTGCAGCTTATCAGTCTTAGTTGCAAACTTATTCAAATCTGCCACAGCTTTGTTAAGATCTGCAAGTAGCTTTGGCACATCCCTATTCAAAGGCTGACCCTTAGCGTGGGACTGGATGCCGTCAAGGTAGCTCGCACTATTTGTGTCTCCATCCTTGTCAGGCACTTTGTCAGTCGAGATTACTTGACTACCAGGCTTGCCATCGACCGTATCTTGAGGCATCTCATCATTGAATGCTTTTTGCAAAGCATCAAGCGCATCATCGTATGCTTTCTTTGCCTTAGCTTCTTCAGAATTCTGGTCAGTATTTGCAGACGCATTTAGATACGCTGGGCTATTAGTAATGGCCAAGCTGTGAAGCAGCGCCGCCGAAATCTTGCTGGTGTCTGTTGCATACTTATCGATTGCCTTACGGGCTTCAACAAGCTGTTTCTTAACCTCATCAGCCTGATCTTGCGTTACTGTGCTATTTGGCTTCTTAATATCCTTAAGCAAGTCTTTTGCAGCGTGATAAGCGTCGTTGTAGGCTTTGAAGTCTTTTGCGGCTTGAGAATCTTTGCCCTTAGCTTGCGCTTCATCAAAGGCGTTGAAGTACGCAGGCATCAGGTAACCGCTTACATTATCTGCAATAGCTTCAGCTAAATCAGTTACTTTTGTCTGATACTTATCAGCATGAAGTGCTGCTTCAGCGTCTTCAAGATCTTTCTTAGCCTTTTCTACATCGGCCTTTGTAGCGTTCTTGTCACCAAGAACATCCTTGGCTTTCTGCAAAGCTTTATCGTAGTCCTCAACAGCCTTTTTAGCATCAGGGTCGGTGTCTTTCTTCGCGGCGGCGTTCTTATAGAACACGCTCTGCTTCGACTTATCGTCCGGCTTCGGATTATCGAAGCTCTTCTGCACCGCAGCATCAAGAGGAGCCTTGTCGGTTGCGTTCTTGTCGAGCGCTTCCTTAGCTTTCTTAAGATCCTCAATAGCTTTGTTTACATCTTTTTGAGAAGCGTTTGGATCCTTAGAAAGATCGTTTGCCTTCTTAACAGCGTCGTCATACGCCTTGCGCTCTGTATCGTTAGAGTTCTGGTAAGTTGGGTCGGCGGTCTTGAGCTTCTCTGCTGGGTCAGTTTGCGTCGCATCGCCAGTCTTTACCTTACCATGCTCAGCGATGGCAGCATTCAGCTTGTCTTTGTTAGTGCTGTACTTATCAAGCTCCTTACGCGCAGCATCGAGCTTAGCCTTGGCATCGTCAACAGCCTTTTGGGTGGCGTTTTCGTCCTTGTTTACTTTCTCAGCTTCAGAAAGTGCGTTATCATAATCTGTCTTAGCTTTCTTGGCAGCCTCATTCTTCTTAGTATCGTCATTGCCGTTAGCGTCCTTAAAGTCAGGGTCGCTTACGTTCTTATACTTGTCAGTAGTTACCGTACCAGGTGTTGCAGCAGTAGCGCCTTCGGCAACCTTACCGTTAGCTTCAATTGACTTCTTCAGCTCTTCCTTCTTGGTAGCGTCACCATCAAGAGCCTCACGAGCCTTATCCAGCTTAATCGTTACGTTATCAACTTCAGCCTTAAGATCTTCACTTAAATCAGCATCAGTTTTGTTACCAACTTTTTCAAGCGTTTCTTTGGCAGCAGCAAGTGCCTTGTCGTACGCATCTTTCTTATCAGCAGACGCGTTGTAGTACTTAGAATCGGTAGGAGTCTTCTTGTCATCCTTCGTTACCGTATGCTTATCAATCGAACCTTTCAAATCACTTGTCTTATTCTTCGTCTGCGGTACAAACACAACGTTGATACCCTTAGGAGTATTGCGCAAATTATACTTGTTCTCACCATACACGTAGTTGTAGTAATACAAGCTATAAGGCTCAATGAACAAGCGCCCAATCATGCACTTGCCATTCTTGCCAGCAACTTCAACCGCTTTACTTTCAGTATCAAATGTAAATTTATTTACACTTGACTGCTCGTCACCCATCTTCTTGTCGGAGTTATCAACAGGCTTTGCAAAGCCACCATAACCGCCACCATTGAGCTTAACAAGGTTTAGAACACCAATTGGCTCTCCCTTGTCGTCAACAGTGTAAGACCTGTGGCTACGTGTAGTTTGTCCTTTCAAACCTTCTCGCTTAACAGTAGTAATCTCAGTGCCAAGAAGATTATCTCGCAATTGTGGGTTATCAGCCTTCACATCAGACTTTACGGTAGCTTTCAATAAATTAAGTACGGCTTGCGTATTGATTTGTTCGCCTTTATCTGGATCGTAACGGTAAACCAGAGTCTTGCCATCTTCCATCCAAGCAAGACCTTCATCGCTTGCGCGACCATTAATCTTGTTCTTATCAGCATCCCAGCTAAGCGTGTAATCCTTGCGCAAATCAATCAAACGCGTAAGTTGATGCTTCTTAATGTCGGACTTAAACTGAGCGTATGCTTTATCGGTTCTGATAGTAACAGTAATAGTATTTTCACTCTGACCGTTTGAAATACCCTGGTTATTTTTACCAGAGTTTTGCAAATTACCTTCAATCCAACCAAGTGAAATCTGCTTCTCATAGTCTGTTCCACTCAAACCAAGATCTTGATTGTCTTTATTAGCTTCGTAAATAGCCTTCTTGATTTGCTTCAACTCAGCTTGCGAGTAACCCAAAGGATTAGCAACAACTACAGCCTTAACCTTCGAGTTTTCAGAATCACTTGGAATTGCAATATTCTTAGTAGCAACTCTTGTAAGCACTAAGTCACTCAAAGGAATCTTTGGATCATCTTGCGAGCTCAAGCCATCGAAGTCGATTGTTGCCGTGCCACTGTTATCAAACGTAACTTTGTCGGTAGATACGCCGTTAAGTTTTGCAAGATTCTTTCTGATTTGAGTCTTTTGATCCTCTGTAAGCTTGCTAAAATCAACTGTATCCACAACCGGCTTCTCAATGCGAGTGCTATAGCGCACTACAGTAAGAGGTATTTCCGGAGACTTCATTCCCAAATCTGTTACAAGATACGTTTTGAGCTTTCGCTCGCCAAATGAGTAATCTCCACTATCATTTTTCTTATTGATTGCTTCGAACATAGTTCCGTCATAAGAACCCATGTCTTGCGGAATTTTTGCGTCTACCGTATCTGGAGTGTTATTAACAGTGCTTTCATTAACTCGTAAACCAACACCCGCTGACTTACTTTGAGCAACAAGCTGCTCAGCTACAGTGCTACCAGCCTTATGTTCAGTAGGAAGATTTACTGCTTTGTGAAGAACTTCTCGTACTTTATCTGCCGACAAACTCTCGTTGTACTTTAAGACGATTGATCCCGCTGTTTTTGGCGGAACAAGCGTTGCAACACGGAAGTTATTAGATGTTTGGTCATGCTGCAAATTCTTCTCATCGTAATACAAGAAGATTGAGCGGTTTGCGCAATAACCTTGACCCGAAGATATGCCGCCATCCCTGAATGGCTGCTTCATAATCAAGTCCACGCTACCGTCAGACTCATTCGTTTTTAACTCGTAAATTCCAGAATAGCTTTGGCGCCTGTCCTTTACATGCTCAGAATCAAATTCGATGATTTTCTCGTAAGCACTAGGATCATCAGTATTAATACTATCTTTTGAATCTGGAAGAATTACTACGCGTACAACCGGCTTATTATCCTTCTTTGGCAAATGGTACACGATTTCTTGCTTTTCAAGCTTCTCGTCAAACGTGTTGTTAGAAGTTGCCCAACCATAAATATTTGGCAGTTTTTTGGAAAAAGCTATCTCATTAGGACTGTGCTCGTCGCCAGCGCGATCTTGTCCCTGAGGTACTGTGTTTGCAGGAATTTTTGCAGTAGCACTTGCAGGGGTTTCCGCAGAGGTGCTGCTAGCTGCATAAGTGCTAGTTTCTACAGGACTTTCTACAGGAGCGATATTAGATACAGGAGTGTTAGTTTCCGCAGAAGTGATACTAGATACAGAAGCGCTATCTGTAGAAGCCTTCTCGCCAATCTTATTATCTACATGCTTAGTGCCATCAGACTTGTTATCATCAGTCTTTGCTACAGACAGCGTAGAAGCATTCGTTCTGTTAGCCAGTTTCTTTTCAAGATTAGTCTCGCCAGACTTATCCAATGTATTATTCTCAGTCTGCTTCTTTGCTTCAGCTTTATTAGCGTCTTCTTTCTCGTCAGATTCAGCTTTATTATCAGTCTGTTTCTTTGCTTCAGTCTTCTGCCCAGAATCTTTATTAGTGGAACTCTGCTCCTTCTTTTCTTCCTTAGCATCAGGCTTAATACCCGACTTCTTATCAGTAGTCACAGGAGCTTGAGTTGAATTCGTCTTATTCGCAGCACTATCCTCCGCCGCCATCGCCGGGGTTGCGCCAAAAGCGAATGCCGCACCAGCCAATACGCCAGCGGCACCAACCGTAAACGCCGCCACTTTGCGAACGTCAACAGCCTTTTCAATCGCTTTACTTACTACAGCATCTAACTTCACAGTATTCGCATGCTTTCTGGATTTTGATACCATGATATACTTCTTTCACTTAGTGATCCGATAAAGAGGCAGATTCGCATGCCCGCCTATAGACATGCAAAATGCAAATTTTCAACAACGCTAATTTAAAATTTTCATAGCGCACATTTATAAAATCGCAAGCTATCTTTGTTAGGTTATTATAACAATTTAAAAATTTTTTTGAAGTCAAATAACATATGTTTAAATCAAAAAAGCCTATAGTGCCCCCNCCCCCAAGCCATATTTTTCAACGGTTTTGGAGATTAATATTTTTTTGTAAATATTTTGAATGTGGGCGTTTTTTCACAACTTTTCATTAACCAATCTAAACATTTGTTATGATACGAATCACAATTTTTGATAATACGAATTTTTTGAAACAAAAATACAGAAATACAGATTTGCGAAATCACAAAACTAAGCGTTGTTGTTACGCGACGACCTGCCTGAGCACTGCGATATAGCGTGCGAAGGCAACTCGGAGCGCCGAGCTTGCTCAAAGTTGAAAGCACAGTGCGCTTTCAACGCAAGCGAGGATATGGCTGTGGCGGTGAGTGATAAGGATTGCTTGATCTAGCATGCTTTGCCACCAGTTAGGCAGAGATTTAAGATTTTTCGCAGCGAAAGAGATCTTTAGTACCACTTTCCATCGCGCACGCAGTAACAGCTCAACACTTCGCTGGCGAGGAAGTCCACTGGACTTCCTCTCTGTGCCAGCTCACTCATCGAAGGAGCTTAAAGCGAACTATGCTGCTTTAAGCTCGGTCGATTCGCAGCCCTTCGATGGTGATTCATTGAGCGAAGAAGAAAAATTGAAAAATCTCGGTGATTAACCGAAGATTAAAAGACTAAACATGCCAAGAGCTGTCGGAGTTTCTCTTAGAGCAATGTAAAAATCTTGCGATGAGAGAAACTCCGAGAGCTCAGCAACATCAGCATGGATTTTAAACCGCAGCGCACTATGCAGCTTTAAGCGCTCAGGCAGGTCATCGCGCTAGTAACAGCCATCCCTCACTACTACATGGTATATATGAAAATCCCTCGCGGACTATCGGAAGATAATCGCGAGGGAATTTGCCTAGTTATGAGCGAACTTACTCGTTAGAGTTCTTACGACGGCGAGATGCTATGCCCGCAACACCGAAACCAGCGAAGATTGCAGCAATACTTGCGAACAATCCAGTTTCAGCACCAGTGTTCTTAAGAGCACTAGCTGAATTGGCTGCAGATTCCTTGCTGTCCTGAGCATTCTTGGTAGAACTACTTACAACGATATTAGTCCAAGCAACTTGATTACCTTTCTCGTCAACCAAAACAACCGTATGCTTTCCGGAGTATCCAGCTGGGAACTGAGCGTCGAATTGAGGCTTGCCATTCACCATGCGGACAGTCACAAACTTTGAACCATCAGCACCCTTAAGCAAACGAGGAGACGAGTAGATATACGCGTATGCATAAACTACTCCATCACGCTGCAAGCGCTCAGTGAACTCGCTGTTAACAACATTAATGCTCACAGTGTTAACAACACCTGCAGTTGCAACATTATTGTTACCAATGCTAAGAGTTCCCTTTAATTCTGGATTAAGCTGCTGAACTGTTTCAGGAGCAACAGGTACAGGAGCGGACTCTGCTGGCTTAGCTGGTGCAGGATGCTCAGACTGGGCTGGCGCAGACTGCTCAGACTTTGCCGGTGCAGGATGCTCAGCTGGAGTTTCAGTCTTAGTCTGATCCGGATTAGTCTGACCTGGCTTAGTCTGACCTGGCTTAGCTGGAGTTTCATGCTCAGATGGCTGATGCTGAGGAGCCGGTGCCGGAGACGGTGTTGGTGCAGGCGTTACCGGACCAGGAGCAGGTGGCTGAGGTGTCGGCGTCACAGGACCAGGCTGAGGCGTCACAGGACCAGGACCAGGCTGAGGCTGAGGACCAGGAGCAGGAGGCTGAGGAGTTGGCGTTGGAACAACCGGACCAGGCGTTGGTGGCTGAGGAGTTGGCGTTGGAACAACAGGGTTTACAGGTTCACTCTTCTTTTCAGCATTAAGCAACACTGCAGTAGAAAGAGCAGCGACCTTGTATGTTCCGTCAGCAGAAACATTAGCTTCTTTAGCAACGTCATTGACTGTGCCATCAGCAACAAGAGCAGAATACTTTCCTGCTGGAATCTTTACTTGAGTTTCAGCATTATTAGCATTGAACACAACAACGTATTGCTTATCTGCATCGTTAAGCGTGTAAGCAATTACACCATTAGGAGTGCCATCAATCATCTTCATGTTATTGTTAATTGTTGCATAATCAAAATCACGAAGAGAGTTAATGCTCTTGCGTAGCTTCAACAATCCCTTGAAATAGTTTACGGAATCAGATTTTTCTGTTGCACGATTCCAATCAAGAGCATTGTCTTTATCGCCAGCATTGTAACTATTATGGTTACCGTTCTTGCTTCGCAAGAATTCCTGGCCAAGCTGAATAAACGGCATGCCACGAGAAAGCAAAATCATTGAATTTGCAAGCTTTACTCGCCTCAATCGTACATCTTCAGTGTCTTGAGGAGCAGAAACCTTTAGCTTATCGTACAACGACAAGTTATCGTGAGCTTCAACATACTGAACAATTTGACCTGCATCAGCAAAGTGCGTTTCAGCATTACCATTCGAGCACTTAACAGTACTCTTGCCAAATTGGCAACCAAGCAAATTATGCTCAAGCAAAGCCTTAACACCTTTATCTGTATTGCCATTTACAAAACCAGTAGACGCATCACCGAACACAGAACCCTTCATAGAATCGCGGAATGAATCGTTAAAGAACGCTACTCCTGGAATCTTATAAGCATTAGGTTGAATAGTAGACTCGCTCTTAGGAAGCAGTTCATTCATATCCCAGCCTTCACCGAGCACAATAATTGAAGGATCAATCTTATTAAGCTCAGCACGCACTTCCTTCATGGTTTCAAGGTCAATCAAGCCCATCAAATCAAATCGGAAGCCGTCGAGGTTGTAATGCGTAGCCCAATACTTTACAGAATCCAAAATATACTTGCGCATCATTTGACGCTCAGAAGCAGTATCATTACCGCATCCAGAGTTGCCATTCAGAGCGCCATCCTTATAACGGAAGTAGTATCCAGGAACTGTCTTGTTAAATGAATGCTTTTGTACGTCATAAACATGGTTATAAACAACATCCATAATCACACGCAAACCAGCATTATGAAGACCAGCAATCATTTGCTTAGCTTCCTTAACTCGCGCTGTTGGATTAGCAGGATCAGTAGAATAAGATCCTTCAGGAACATTGTAGTTTTGCGGATCATAGCCCCAGTTTTGAGCACCTGGCTGACCGTAACCCAAGTTACCTGCTTCATTCACAGAACCAAAATCATACATTGGCATGATTTGTACGTGAGTTACACCAAGAGACTTCAAATAATCCAATCCAGAAACATTATGCTTATCTGTAGTCTTAGTACCTTCTTCTATTACGCCAAGATACTTACCGCGATGATCATCGCTAATACCAGAGTTTGGATTGATCGAAAAGTCACGAACATCCATTTCTGCAATTATTGCATCACTTGGATTCGTAAACTTTGGCATACGATTTCCAGCGCTACCAGCGTCTTTATCTGCTAATACAACAGAACGTTCACCGTTTACTACTGCAGCTTTCGCATAAGGATCAGCAGAAACATTCACTGTGCCATCAGCAAAATGAACTTCATATGCGTAAGCTGTATTAGCTTTGTCGCCATCGAGCTTTGCATACCATACACCACGATCTTCCGCTTTCATAGCTGTTTCTTTGTCTTTTTCAGCTTTTTCAGCAGTCGACTTATACGTAATCAACTTTACTTCAGTTGCTGTTGGAGCCCAAAGCTTGAAAGTAGTTGAAGAAGCAGAATACACAGCACCTAAATCATTGCCAGCATAAGCGTATTTCTTATCAAATTCATCGGTACGAATTACGCTAGCACCAGTTTTTGAGGAAGCAGAAAGCTTAATATCTTTAGCCAATCCCTTAATACTCAACTCATACTTGTGTTTAATATTAAGTTCATTCTTGGTTTCGATAGTAATCTCTGAACCATTAGCTTTAACAGAATTAAGCTCAACAGTCGTGGCAGGATTTTCACTAGCATCCAAAAGTGTTACGTCAGAATCTTTTACAGAAGACACATCTCCAGATACTTTTACAGCTAACTTCTTTAAGCCAGCAATATCAGCAGACATTACGTGAGCTGTAAGTTGCGGCATAGTAGCGTTTAAGTATACTGTCATGTCATCTTGCATTAACCAGACTTCAGCACTACC
Source organism: Gardnerella coleohominis (assembly GCF_002896555.1). Classification (GTDB taxonomy): domain Bacteria; phylum Actinomycetota; class Actinomycetes; order Actinomycetales; family Bifidobacteriaceae; genus Bifidobacterium; species Bifidobacterium vaginale_F. Next base: position 11,399 of record NZ_MNLH01000009.1, on the reverse strand, counting down.
CTTGTTTGGATCATTTGAATCTAGCTTAATCGCATTGTTTGGAATACTGCGATCGCTAGGATCTTGTTTATCCCAAGCATTATTTGGCGTAGACTTTCTAACTTTGAAGCCAACACTGTCAATACCGCCATAATTCTTAGCAGTAAAGGTTGCAACTTTGCCGTAATCATCATGCGAAGTAAAGTAACGAGCAGTACCACCGGTTCCGTCGTTCCAAGTCCACATGTTCCAGCCTTCATAATCGCCAGCATTCCTGCGATAATGAACTGTTACCTTTAGCTCTTTTGGCTTATTCTTAAGGTTGTCTGGAGCAGTAAACTGCGTAGTATCCGATCCGCCTGTTACCCAAGCTTCAGCAAGACCACTTGCACAGTTTTCAATAGCACGATCGCCACCGTCTTTACCCCACTCTTTTGTACTAGTAATAAAGGAAAGCGACTTGTTTTCAAAAGCACCGTCAACTGTAGTTTCAAAAACTTTGCCGAATTTATCACTGCCATTGAACTCATGCCAAGCTCCTTTTAGCTCTTTACCATCCTTGTCTTTGCCCCACAACCAAATGCTAATATTGCGAGTATCACCAGCTTTTTGTGCGTAGTGGATGCGAACAGTAGTCTTTGGATTATACGCTACTGGGCAAGGATTTACTCCAACGCTACCCTTGTGATCTTGAGCTACATACGAATCAGTGTGAGCTGGAATCTTAAAGTTATTATCATTATCTCCTTCGTGATACCAGTAGTTTTCACCATTATTAAACACTGCTTCATAAGCTTTGCCATTGGTTGTAATCGTCTTCTTATACCAACCATCGCAAGCCTTTTTCATCTCATCGCCAGGAGCTTGAGTCCAGGTTGAGCCTCTGATGCCATAGTGAACGTATACTTTCTTATCTTTAAACTTTTTGTCTGGCTTAAAGTAAATAGTTGTTGTAGGATCTTCTGGCATGCCTGCATCAGGCTTTTCTACACCATATTGAGGATCAGACGCGTCTGCAGCAGAGCCAGCCGGATGTGTAGCTTTTGTTGCATTAACATGTAAAGCTACTGCTTCGCGAGCGCCAATCTTGGTTTTAACTTCACCTTTTTCAACTTTAACAGTCTTAGAGCAGTCGCCTGCAGCATAAACATTGCAGTACTCACCATCAGGCAAATCAGTCTTATAAGAAACTTCTTTTTCGTCAAGCGAATTGTTGATTGCTAAGAAGCCCTTCTTTTCACGGCTAAAAGCAATGTTGTTGTCTCCATCATCCTGCCAATTTGTGACTTTCGCACCTTGAACAGCATTGTAGAATCCAATCATTCCACGAATCGAAGTCCAACGCTGAGTGCACTGCCACTTGGAATCCTTACCACAAGTCACATCTGGAACATGTATATCAGTTGCATCAGGCGCACCTTCATCATTTTTATCGAACTTGTATCCGGAATACACGTTTGGCGTACCGTATGGCCATGCAAGCATGAATGCGTTTGCTAAAGCGTAACGACGACCATCCTTATATGTAAGCACGCTGTTACCGCGCTCAGTATCCCAATTCGTAACGAAGATAGCAGCTTTATCGCTCTTAACCATTCCGTCTTGAATTTTGTTCAGAGGCTTGCTTGCCTTCATCAGCGAACCTTTGAAGTTCTGCTTAAGCTGGTAAGAGTAGCCAAACTCGTTAACTTCACCTTCATTCAAATGCGCAGACGGCTGAATTTGTGCAGCTTCTGAAGAGTTGCCGATAGTTTCCTGCATCCACCAGATGTCATGAATCTTTTTGCTGTCGTCAACACTTTCGTTGTATTGCTTTATAGCAGAAGCTTTAATACCCCTCATATCATCTGGCGAAATATGCTTTACAGCATCCACACGGAAACCTGCAACACCGAGTTTCAACAAATCTGCAAAATACTTACCTAAAATCTTCTGAACGTGCGGATTAGAAGTATCCAAATCAAGCAAGCCTACAAGCCTGTTATTCCACACATCCTCAGCTTTAGTGTAGTCTTTAATGTTTTCGGTGCTCTGATGGAAATCATCCTTTTTGTATCCAGCATCTTCAAAAGTCTGAGTAGACACATCATACTTGCTTCCACCAACACCGACTTTATCTTTATTATCAGCTCCAGCCATGTGATTAATCACAGCATCTGCAATAATCCCAACCTTTGCTGCTTTGCAAGTTTTAATCATATCTTTAAACTCAGCTTCAGTGCCAAGTTTAGAATCAAGCTTATAGCTCACAGGCTGGTAAGAAGTCCACCAGGCTTTACCTTTAATATGATCCTGAGAAGGCGAAATTTGCACATACTTCACACCTTCAGGGCCGTAAGTGTTAGTGCACTCTTCAGCAATACTCTTCCAATTCTGCTGGAATGCAGTAACAATAACTCCCTTACCTTTAAGAGTTACATTAGTAGAAGTTTCTTTGCTATTGGCAGACCCCCCCCCGGCAGTATTTACGGCGTTTGCGCCACCTGTAACAGCAAAACCAGTTACAAGCATTGCAACAGACGCAACAATAGAAACAATCTTCGATGCAAGATGTCTATGACGAGCCATCAGTATCCTTTCCTCCATTGGTATTAACGCGCTTCTTCCTCGGACGCATTAATAGCCTTAATACACAAGCGATGGCTAGCACAACCATGATGCTAACCATCGCCCATAATGTGTATAATCAGCGGAGAAAATTATACCATTCAAACACTACAATACCAATTTATTTACAATCAGTACCCGCTTTCAGCTTATTTATTAAAATCAGCTTACTTGTTAGAATCTAATTTTTACCAGAACCTAACTTTTTATTAGAATCAGCCTTGTTCTTGCACAGAATCAGCACTAATTCAATCAACAGAACAACGAAAACAACTACAATCATCAACACTGTAGTCAGCACAGAAGTACTTCCAAAATGATCTACAGCTTTAACATGCAAAGCAATAGCTGAGTTAGCTGGAATAGTTGTTTCAATTTTCCCACTATTTACAGTAACTTTGCTGCCGCATTTACTCGAAACATACACGTTGCAATACTCGCCATCAGGCAAATCAGTTTTATAACTCACCTTTTTAGGCTTGTCCGTATTGTTAATCGCCAAGAATCCTTTGTCTCCGCGACTAAAAGCAACATTGTTATCGTTGTCATCTTGCCATTGAGTCACTTTCGTGCCTTTAACAGCATTATAGAATCCAACCATTCCGCGAATATAAGTTAAGCGCTGTGTGCACTGCCACTGAGAATCCTTACCGCAAGTTACATCTGGAACAGACGTATCAGTCGCACCAGGAGCGCTTTCATCGCGTTGAGTGAACTTATATCCGGAGTAAATATTTGGTGTTCCATACGGATAAGCAAGCATAAACGCATTAGCTAACTCGTACTTTGCACCATCCTTATAAGTGAGCACTCGCGTTGAACTGTCGCGCTCAGTATCCCAATTAGTCACAAAAATAGCAGCTTTATCATTAGGAGTGAGGTTGTCAGTAATATGCTTCAGATTTTCAATAGAACCGTAGAAATAATTACGCAAACGGTGTGAATACTCAAACTCATCTACTTCACCAGTACCATAATATTGATCCGGCTGAGTTTCTTTAGCACCATCAATATCACCAATGGTTTCCTGCATCCACCAAATTTTGTCATAGGCAATTCCTGAAAGATCAGAGGCAGCTTGTTTAATCGCCTTCACATCTTTTGGCTCCATATGCTTTGCTGCATCAATACGGAATCCAGCGACGCCCATCTTCAGTAGCTTAGCGAAATATCCGCCTAACACTTGCTGAACATGCGGCTTAGAAGTATCCAAATCAAGCAAACCAACAAGCCTATAATTCCAAACTTCCTCAGGATCTTTGTAATTCCCGATATTCTTTTCTATTTGATGGAAATCATCCTTAGTGTATCCAGCGTCTTCAAAAGTCTGCGAAGCTGCATCATACTTGCTTCCACCAACGCCAACAGTATCTTTATTACCATCGCCAGTCATGTGATTAATAACAGCATCAACAATGATTCCAACCTTTTTTGCCTTGCAAGTAGTAATCATATTCTTAAACTCAGCTTCAGTACCAAGTTTAGAATCAAGCTTATAGCTCACAGGCTGGTAAGAAGTCCACCACGCATTACCCTTAATATGATCCTGCGGCGGCGAAACCTGCACATAACTCACGCCCTCAGGACCATAAGTTTCCTTGCATTCCTTAGCGATACTCTTCCAATTCTGCTGGAATGCAGTAACAATAACACCTTTTTCAGTAAATTTTTTTTCAGACTTATTTTTAGATTCAGAAGCAGTATTAAAGGAGGATTTAGACTCATTAGCATTTGCCGGAATAATAGTTGCCATGCAAAGCACAGCAGCAGCAGATGCAAAAATCGCGCAAGATTTCATGATTATTGAATGAGATTCTTCATGCATGAAATCCACGCTATTACTTATTAAATCTTTGAACTTACTATATAGATTTGTATGGCGGATCATCATTGTCCCTTTCATAACACTTTACATGCAAAGCGCAAACAGCACTTTCTCACTTTACGCTTAGTAAAGCAAAAAGTAAATAAAAGCATCCTTACGCGAATAAACATCACTGTGGCGGAACAAATTAATGAACTCACAAAATAATATTGATGCAGAAAATCAACTACTTCATAAATAGTCAATTAAACTGCATCAATAAAAATTCACACAAAAATTCACACAAATCTAAAATTTAATAATAGTAAGGAGAATAATAATTTTAACGAGCCGAGTAAAATAAAAGCAAGAGTAAATAAGCTACCATTTCAAACGCAGGAACCACAAATAGTACCAAAATGATTGTCACGCAAATACCCAACCATATAAAGCCTATTATCATACCTGCTGTAGCAAGACCCTTACCTTTTTCATTAGTTCTCTTAATTTGATTTAAAGCAACAATTGAAAAAGGAAGCCCTACTGCAGAAACGCCAATTATAGAAAAAACAAAGCCCAAAATAGCAAAAAGGTTATAGTGATCATTTTCTCTATAACCAGAGCCATTGTAATAATCGTATCGCCTTGCAGGACCATTAAAGTTATAACCATTGTTATAACCGTCGTCATAACCGTTAGTGTATCCATTGTTATAACCATAATCACTGTAATCAGGGTTAGTGTAAGGCTGAACAGCGTATTGCGAACCAGAATAATTATTTACAATCTGAGGGTCTTGATACTGAGGGTCAACGTACTGAGGGTCTTGATACTGGTTACTAGCGTTATAAGTATTCGGGTATTGGTCGTCGTCCGTATACATAAAAAACTCCTCAAACTCTCACTAACGGTTGTAATCAAATATAAAGATATAATCTATAAAAAGTCAAACACAATTAAGCAAAATACGAAGCTATATCCACAAATTCGAACTAATTTCGCAATTGATTAAAATCAACTCAAAAAAAATAATATTGATGCAGAAAATCAACTACTTCATAAATAGTCGATTAAACTGCATCAATAAAATTCATACAAAAATTCATACAAATCTAAAATTTAATAATAAGAATAATAATAATGTGTCTGCGAAGAAGCCCAAATAATCGCAGCTATATAAAACACGATAACTACCAACCAAAAAGCTAGCCATATGAAGCCTATTATCACACCTGCCGTTGCTAGACCCTTACCTTTTTCATTGGTTCTCTTAATTTGATTCAAAGCAACAAATGAGAAAGGAAGCCCTATTACAGCGTTTCCAATTAGTGAAAAAATAAAGCCTATAATAGCAAAAACATTATAGTGGTTGTTTTCTCTATATTCGTAGTCATCGTAATAATCGTATCGCCCTGCAGGATAGCGATCATAACCACCATTAACGTTATAACCATTGTTATAACCATTGTTATAGCCGTCGTCATAACCGTTAGTGTATCCACGATTGTAACCATAGGCACTGTAATCAGGCTTAGTGTAAGGCTGAACAGCGTATTGCGAACCAGAATAATTATTTACAGTCTGTGGATCTTGATACTGAGGATCAACGTACTGAGGGTCCTTATACTGAGGGTCTTGATACTGGTTACTAGCGTTGTAAGTATTCTGGTATTGGTTGTCGTCTGGATACATAAAAAACTCCTTAAACTCTCCTCACTAACTGTAATCAAGTATAAATATATAATCTATAAAAAATCAAACGCAATTAAGCAAAATATGTGGTTATTTTGAGCTATTTCTCGTGGGCTATTCCCCAAAATACAAAGCTATATCACCAAAATTAAGCAAACGAAAATATAAAAAACGCCGCTTACATTCTAAGCGACGCTGTGCACGTGCCCCCGGTGAGACTCGAACTCACACTGCACAGATTTTGAGGCTGTTTCCTCTACCAATTGGGATACAGGGGCATTTTAAATTATCCGCGTTTTTGCGCGACTTGTTGACTATACCACACTTTGAGCAATATGCAAATACTTAGCGCGTTTTGAGCGTGTCGCAAATAAATATTGGAGGGAAGCGGAACCAATAAATAAACCAACAAATAATGCGTGCAACCTGTTTTTAAGCAGATTGCACGCATCAATAATCACACAGAAATCAAAGTCACAAGATCAGGAGAATAAATATTCAAGCGATTTGTGAGCATTAAAGGTGCAAAATTAGTCGCATGCACCAACAGTGTGTACGTAGATTGAATCAGTGCGACCAGCCTGACGTTCGCCCTGAGCAGTGCTCAAAACGACAATCTTGTCTCCGTCGGAAACCTTACCTGCTTCACGAAGAACCTTGTCGGTGAAGATCATCAAATCATGACGATTCATCTCATGATAATCTTCATCAATCAAGAAGCCTTCAGTACCCCAGCTCAAAGCCAACCAATGATATGTGTGCTCATTGTTAGTCAAGCCGTAAATTGGAGCAACTGGGCGCTCGCGGGAAATGCGGTGAACCGTGCGACCGGTCTGAGTGTAGGCAACAATAGCCTTAGCGTTAAGCTTATCTGCCAAATCAACAGCAGCAGAGGAAACTGCACCGGTGCTGGACATATCAAGCTCAACAGCTGGAATGCGATCATAGCCGTGCTCAGTAGCAAACTGAGAAATACGAGCCATAGTCTGAACAGTCACAGATGGATACTTACCAACAGCAGTTTCGTTAGAAGTCATTGTTGCGTCAGCACCGTCGAGAACAGCGTTAGCGCAGTCAGAAGCTTCTGCACGGGTTGGAACTGGAGAGTTAACCATTGTGCCAAGAACTTCAGTAGCAACGATAACTGGCTTTGCGTAACGGCGAGAAAGCTCGATGCAGCGCTTGGTGACCAGTGGAACCTCTTCGAGAGGCATTTCAACGGCCATATCGCCACGAGCAACCATAATGCCATCGAAGGTTTTAACAATCTCTTCAAGATTTTCAACAGCCTGTGGCTTCTCAATCTTTGCTACGATTGGAATACGACGACCTTCTTCGTCCATAATCTCATGAGCGCGATCAATATCACTTGCAAAACGCACGAATGACATAGCAATAATATCTGCACCAGTACGGATAGCCCAACGAAGATCAGCCTCATCCTTTTCTGTTAAAGCTGGAAGAGACACAGCAACGCCTGGAAGATTAATACCCTTATGGCTAGAAACTGGGCCTGCTACAACTACCTTAGTATGTACGTCATTGCCTTCAACTTTAGTGACCTCAAGACGAACCTTACCATCATCAATCAAAATTGGATCGCCTGCATGGCAATCTCCTGGCAAGCCCTTAAAGGTTGTGGAAGTGCGATGCTCATCACCTTCAATATCATCAGTGGTGATTACGAACTCTTGGCCTTCTTCCAAATAAACTTTGTCTTCGCCATCAGCGTTCTTCTTAAACCAACCGCAGCGAATCTTTGGACCTTGCAAATCAACGAGAGCAGCAACATTACGGCCAGTGGACTTGGAAGCTTCACGAACGTTGTTGTAAACACGCAAATGATCTTCAGGAGTGCCGTGAGAACGGTTCAAACGAGCAACATCCATACCGGCTTCAACAAGCTTGGTAATTCCTTCCAAGGATTCGGTAGCTGGACCAATAGTATCAACGATTTTGGCTTTACGCATAATGCCTACCTATTTTCTATTTCTGTTTATTTTTTATGAGCGCTTTACAAGAAAAACACATAAAACACCCAATTCCGTATTCAAGTGTATCAACGTATTATGACCTTGAAAGTATAATAATACGGCGTTTTGTGAACGTTCACACAAAATATTTTGACCTATGCATTGCGTATATTACGCAACTCTTTCTTTAGATCACGTATTTCGTCGAGCAAATTGCATCGTATCCAAGAATTAAGAAACTAGAGTATATACTTTCTAATGCTCAGCATCTTCAAACGATGGTCATGACATTCCCAACACTAATAAACATTTGTTTAGTGATTACCCAATCACATATCTGCGACACACCATAAGTCATATAGCAAGTTACGAAAATAATAAGAAATTTTATCAAAAGTTATATTGTTATAACATTTCGCAAAAAATTTTCATTTAGAGCACCCCCCCCCCGTAGGAAATTTTACAGTCTAAACTAATTTCAAACTGAAAAATATTATAAAAAATAACAAGAAATGATAGAATTTTAAATAGACCCATTTAAATAGAGAGCTTTATTGCTAGCTTTGGAGAGATTTGTCATAGAATTCGTTCTATTTATTTGTTTAAAAATTCGTTAAAGATTAGGGAAAATTAAGGAGATTGTTATGACATCAGTTAACCCTTCAAAAAGTACATCATCATCAAAATCTTCTAGAAAGCGTTCCGCACACAAAGTACACACGCTTCCGTTAGCAACAATGGCTGCTTTGTTGACAGCAGCAACCTGCTTAGGCAGCCAGCCTGCCATGGCTGTTACGGCAAACACAATTACTACACCAACGTACACTGCAACAGCTGAAAAGCTTACGAGCGGCACGGTTGCTAAGTATCAAGATCGTGAATATGTTCCACTAGGCGACAAGAAACCTTGGTTGCAGTATCCAAATATTCTTGAATTCAGAAGATTACGCGGTAGAAACAGCAATGCAACAGAAATAAAATCAGACGAGGAAGGATCTGATTCTGATTGGAAAGCTGTTAATGATAGAACAGCTATGTATGCGCATGTGGAAACACGTGGCGGCTCTGACTATCTTGTTTTCGATATTTTCTTCAACAACAATGCTAAGTCAATGGTAGATAAATCTAACAAGCAATGGTACTTATGGCAGGTACCATATGCAATTGCAGACTTGGATTCAAATGGACTATATAAATCTGATACGGTTACTAATCTTAGATACGATGCGTACAGACCGAAAACCAAAGGTCACATTCTTTCGCAAGATCCGGAAGCTTTTCAGAAAGATGATTCCCTATCATTCTCTGTACCTAACATGAATAAAACCGATCAGCATTTTGGCAAAAAAGGTTATGCTCTTTATCAGGTAGGTATAGGACTTAATCCTGGTGATAAACTTTATACCGATTTAGATCAAATCTTCCATCAAAACGGAAATGACCCACTCATTAGTCGAATGGCTGGAGATCAAGCAACGTATGCTTTTAATAATGGTTCGCAGTATAACAAAAATTACGGTTTTGGTATAACAGTTGCTAAACCGTATGACGATGTTGCGTATCATATGCATGCAGAATTAAAACTTCGTCCAGGAGTTATTAATAAAAGCGCGGACAATTATAACGACAAGTATGCAAACATTCAAAACGCATGGACATGGGCCAATAGCGGTTCTTGGGGAAAAACTACAAGTTCTGCATACACAGTTATTTCTGGTCGAGATCCAAACAATGATGCAGACAAAGATGGTAAGTTAAAGCGCAATAAAACTGACAGCATAGCGCCAAAAATTTATTACAATGGCAATGAAATAACTGGCGACAATCAGACCATTAATCTTTATAAAGGCGATAAACTAAGCTTCACTACCACCGATGACAAGGGTTATATTGAGAAGTTTAGCATTTCTGGTTTAACAAAAACTCCTAAAATCAAGCAAGGCGCTGGAAGCGAAAGTAACCCGCTTTCATCAGACGGCATCAAAGTTACTAAAGAAATGAAGGACAAGGAAGTAACTATTACTTCCGAGGATGGCTCTGGCAACGTTACCACGCGCAAAGTTAAAGTCACAGTTACTAAAAAGAAAACACTTGCTGATGAACATCCTATTACCGGTAAAACCATTGATGTTACCGTTGGTGATCAATTACCGCCATTGACAGAAATTGACAAACTTGTTGAGATTACAGACGGAGACAATCTTAAAGATAAGCCAACCTTAAAGTGGAACGGCACTGCTACTCCAAACACTGATAAAGTTGGCGTATTTACCCCTAGTATTAAGGGAGAATACTCCGATAAGTCCAAGAGTTTTACAAACGTAACCATCAATGTTAAACCACAGAAGCCAGTTATCGAAACTGATCTGACTGATCTTGCTGGAAGGACAGGGCAGAAAGTAACAGTATCTGTTGGAAGCGGCATTCCTACTGGCGCTAAAGTTACTACAACAGTTAAACTGTTTGATAAAAATGGCAATGAAATCGGCTCTACTACAACGATTAACGGTGATAAAGCGGAGATTACTGTTAATGGTGAAATTCCTGAAGGCAACGTGTATGCAACAACAACTGTAACGAAGCCTGATGAAAATAGTCCTAAAGGAATAAAAATTCCAGGATTTAAACTAACTTCAGAAAACAGTGAGAAAAAACAAGCTACCAAGCCTAAGGATACTGAAAACCCAACAATTACTGCTACTTCATCGCCTGTAACAGTTGGGCAAGATCTGAAGATTCACATTGTTGCTAAAGATGATGTGCAAGTTAAAGACATCAACACTATACAGGCACTAAAGGGCGCCAATCTGCTTCAAGATACTGATCTCACTAGTGGACGTGCGAGTGTTTCAAAAACCACTGACACTGATCAGAAACAAGTGTTGGATCTTACTATTAAGAACATGCAGCCGAAGGAAGTTGGCACACATACCCTAACCTTCACTGTAACCGACTCGGCAGGAAACACCGGCACCACAACTCTAACCATAACCGTGAAACCAGCTGTTAGCGAGCAGAAAACTGAAAACAAGACTGGTAAAGACAAGACAACCGTGAGTGGTAAAGCCACTCCAGGCGCAAAAGTCACTATCAGCAAGAACGGTCAAACAGTTGGCGAAACAACAGCTAAAGACGACGGAACCTTCACTGTCGATATTGATAAGCAAGACCCGAACACCAAGCTCACGCTCACTCCAAGCAAGGACGGTGCAACCGGAACCCCAGTCGAAACGACCGTAACCGGTGAAACACCAGCAGCAGGAAAACCAGCTGTTAGCGAGCAGAAAGCTGAAAACAAGACTGGTAAAGACMWGWCAAYYGTGAGTCGGTCTCTAATACACATC
>NZ_MNLH01000008.1 GCF_002896555.1 Gardnerella coleohominis | reverse complement strand
GGCTTATATTTCATTCTGATCAGGGTTGGCAGTATAGGCATGATTATTTTAGGAGTGTTTTGAAAAAACATGGGGTTATTCAGTCTATGAGTCGTAAGGCTAACTGTTATGACAATGGTATTATGGAATCATTTTTCGGTAGGCTTAAAAACGAGATGTATTACGGGCATGAGCATGAGTATGCTTCGTTTGAAGAGTTTGATCGAGCAATGAGGGAATATATTTATTATTACAATAACGAGAGAATACAGAAGAAGACTGGGTGGGTGCCTCCTGTTAAATGCAGGAAAGCATCCACGCAGACGATATGATTAAGTAAAAAGGGATATGTGTCCAGAAAAAGGGGTACATATCAACCCCAAAAGTAAACAAAACCAAGCAACCCTTCTTGCTTTTGTTTACCAACACGCGCTATAAGCGCGACGACTTGCTTTGCTACCAAGTAGGCAGAGATTTGAGATTTTTCGCCCAGAGCGAAATGAACCTCAGCACGAAGTGGTGATTCATTGAGCGAAGAAGAAAAATCGAAAAATCTCGGTGATTAACCGAAGATTAAAAGACCAAACATGCCAAGAGCTGTCGAAGTTTCTCTTAGAGCAATGTAAAAATCTTGCGATGAGAGAAACTCCGACAACTCAGCAACACTAGAATGGACCTTAAAGCGCAGTGCACTATGCAGCTTTAAGCTCGGTCGATTCGGGGGATTATTCCCCAAAATCCTGGTAAACATCAAAATGTACAGATAAAAAAAACAACCCCGGCTGTGCGTACCGGGGTTCAAAAAGAGAAAGGAAAATATGAATAAAAAAACCTAAACAATTCATTAAGTTTTTCGCTACTATTATGAAAACACACAATCCTTAATAATGTTCGTATATTACCTGAGAATTACCTGAGAAAACTCTGTTTTTATGCTGATTTTCTCCAAAAATCTGCCATTTTCACCACGTAATCGCCAGCTAACAACTAAAGCAATCAATTATTCGCTTAAATCAGCGCGATAGAAATGCTCATAGGAACGCGATGGAGTTGGGCCACGCTGACCTTGATAGTGCGAGCCGTTAACAGCCGAACCGTATGGGTTTTCGCATGGTGAACTTAACTGGAAGAAGCACATTTGCCCAATTTTCATTCCAGGCCAAAGCTTAACTGGCAAAGTACTGACGTTCGAAAGTTCCAAAGTAATATGTCCTTCAAAACCAGGATCAATGAATCCGGCTGTTGAATGGGTTAAAATTCCCAAGCGACCAAGCGAACTCTTGCCTTCCAAGCGAGCTGCAATCGTATTGTCAAGCTTCACATACTCCCACGTAGCACCGAGCGCAAACTCTCCAGGATGCAAAATCCAAGGCTCATCTGGAGCTACTTCAAACTGTTCTGTAAGCTCGCCCTGATTTTCAGCAGGATCTACATACGTGTAAGCGTGATTGTTGAACAATCTAAAGAAACGGTCAAGGCGCACGTCAATAGACGCCGGCTGTACCATTGCCGGAGTCCACGGAGTCAAATCCAGATGACCCTCATCATGAGCTTTGAGGATGTCGTGATCAGACAACAGCATAACGTCATATCTCCTTGCGATAAAGCTTATACATCAGCAACTTCATTGTTCGCACGAAATATTCTTTACGCCTATTTTGCGCGAAAATTACAATATGCACAATTGTAGCGCGTGCCGCGGTCTGCACTTAATCACAAAAGATTATGCGTAAAGAATTGAACGGGACGAATATAAAAATACGAAAACGTGCATGATGAACCTGTAGGCAAATCCTATAAATTAAACTTTGTAAAATTACAAAAGTAGAATCATAGGAAATCCTACAGGCACGCTACATCATACACGTTTAGAACGTTAGCTGTCTAGATTTGCTAACTGCACAGATTTTGCTAGCTGTACAGATTTTGCTAGCTGTCCAGTACAAACCAGCAAAAACCAGCAAAAACCAGCACAAATCCGCTTTAAGTTATGCAGCTTTTTTAAGTTAAACAGCCTTAAGTTAAGCCTCTTTAAATTAAGCAGCCTTTGTCAAAGCACGCGCAGATTTACGCCAAGCAATAAAGCGAAGCACGCATTTACGCAGCTCAGAACCAATTAGCACAACCATCGAAAGACCTAGGCACTCGAACCATTCAGTCCAGCCAAGCGGCACAGTGCCAAATGGCTCATTCAGGAACGGTATGTAGATTACAGCTAGCTGAAGCAGTACGGAAACACCTATAGCGCCCCAAAGCCAACGGTTTGCAAACAATCCCACGAATACGCTTTGCAAATGCGAGCGCGATGCAAGAGCATTCAACATTTGAGCAAACACAAGAATTGTGAAGCCCATTGTGCGAGCGTGAGTGAGCTGAGCAGCATGATCCATAATTCCAACAGAACGATCCGTAAATAATCCGCCTGCCAAATGCATATCCATGCCAATCAAAGTGATTGCAGCCATCAGCACGCCAATAAATACAATATCGCCCCACATTGGTCGATCAATAACGCTATCCGTGAGCTTTCGAGGCTTTCGATCCATTACATCGTCAGTTTGCGGATCAACACCCATCGCGAGCGCAGGAGCCGCGTCCGTAAGCAGATTAATCCACAAAAGCTGCGTTGCAAGCAAAGGCAAAGTTACGCCAACAGAATTTGGTTGCGTAATTCCCAACGCTCCAGCGAAAACAACGCCACCAAAAACCGTGAATACTTCGCCAACGTTAGAGCTAAGCAAGTATCGCAAGAATTTACGAATATTGTCGAAAATTCCGCGTCCTTCGCGCACTGCTGCAACAATTGTAGAGAAGTTATCGTCAGCCAAAATCATCTTGGCGGACTCTTTAGTTACTTCTGTACCAGTAATGCCCATTGCAACGCCAATATCGGCAGACTTTACTGCAGGAGCGTCGTTCACGCCATCGCCTGTCATAGCAACAATGTTGCCTTGACGTTGAAGCGAAGAAACGATAGCTAACTTGTGTTCAGGAGCTACTCGCGCGTACACGCTAGTTTTACTGATTGCTTCGTCAAAAGCAATGTTGTCGTCGTTGCGTGAGAGCAAATCGTCAAGCTCGTCGCCTGTAAGCGCATGCTCATCTTTTCCAATAATTCCAAGATCTCGAGCAATACGCGTAGCAGTAAGAGGATGATCGCCTGTAATCATAACAGTGCGGATTCCAGCGCGATGAGCTTGAGCTACGCTATCTCGAACTTCAATTCGCGGAGGATCAATAATTCCAACCATGCCGTTCCAAATCAAATCAGATTCTAGTACGTCACTTTGTTCCGCGACGTCCGCGATTTGACCTGCAGCGTTAGAAACCATGCCGTCAACTTTTGAAAGACTATCGACTCCAAGCGGCCTATAAGCCATTCCAAGCGTGCGGTAAGCTTCTCCGGAAAGACGTTCAACAGTTGCTAAAATATCTTCGCGATCGCCATCAGTAAGCGGACGCACGGCACCAGCCACTGCAATACGCGTGCAATAAGAAAGCAGCACGTCTGGGGCACCTTTAGCGCAGACAATCAGATTTCCAGAATCCGAACCATCTTTAACAACAACAGACATACGTTTGCGTTCAGAAGTAAAAGGTACTTCTGCAACTCGAGTCAAATGAGCGTAACGCTTGTCTGCTTTTGTTTTACGCGCTGCTACTACTAGCGAAACTTCTGTAGGGTCTCCTACAGGCTGCCAACTTTTAGCAGTTTCGTCATAGTGTAAATCGCCGTCGTTAGCTAAGCATCCGGAGCCTAACGCACCTAATACTTCCGTAGCAAGATTTTGCGGCACTGCCAGATCTGCATCCGCAGAACCAATTAATATCATGCGACCTTCAGGCTTGTAACCGCTCCCCGTAAGCTGAACTTCGCCGCTAGGTGTTATTACACGCTCAACAGTCATCTCGTTTCGAGTTAAAGTACCTGTTTTATCGGAGCAAATAACAGAAGCAGAACCAAGTGTTTCCACGGATGAAAGCTTTTTTACAACAGCATGATGCTTTACCATTCGTTGCACGCCAAGAGCCAGAACTACTGTCAAAATCGCCGCTAAACCTTCTGGAACGGCAGCAACAGCTAGGGAAACAGAAAGCAGCAAGGAATCAATAATATCTTGGACAGTATGGAATCCTTCAAGAATCCACATCGACGCAAGAACTACAGCCGCAATAATGCACACCGCGATTCCAAGAACTTTGGAAACGCGTACCATTTCTTTCTCAAGAGGTGTTGCTTCGTCATCTGACTTTGAAAGCATATCCGCGATTTTGCCAACTTGCGTGCGCATACCAGTAGAGGTGACTACAGCACGGCCAGTTCCTTGCGTAACAGCGGTTCCGTTGAAAACCATATTTGTACGATCGCCTAAAGCTTTTGCAGACGAAAGCGTATTCGGACGTTTGCTTACTGCCACGGATTCGCCTGTAAGACTTGCCTCAGCTACGCGTAATGAAGCCGCTGCTATAAGTCGACCGTCTGCAGACACAGCATCGCCTTCGCCAAGCACAAGAATATCTCCAGGAACAACTTCTGCAGTATTAATGCGCACAACGCTACCATCGCGCAAAACTGAAGTTTGCGGAGCGCTCATCCTAGCTAAAGCTTCGACTGCTTCTTCTGCTCGCGACTCTTGAATGTAGCCGAGAACTGCGTTTGCAATCAAAATAATGATAATTACGATTGAATCAAACGGCAGAATTTCTCCACCGCTGTTTCCTTTATGTTGTGCGCGCTCAACAAACCACGCGATTGCAGAAATAATAGTTGCCGCAATAAGCAAGTAAACGAGCGGATCTTTAAATTGTTCAAGGAATCGTTTCCATGCTGGAATTTTAGGAGCAGCAGCAAGCGCATTCGGACCGAATTGATCAAGTCTTTTTGCAGCTTCCTCAGAGCTTAAACCGCATGAAATATCTACGTTAAGCGATTTAGCTACTTGTTGAACATCACACAATGATGGATCTTTGCTATCAGCTGAGGTGTCAGCCGTTTTATTGGATTGATCAAGAGCGTGATCAACCATATCTTCCCCCTTGGGAGTGCCGCGGAGTAGTCAATAATCGCAATGCTAACGCTATTTTTAGCGCTTCGTATTGTAACTATTGCGCGGTTGTGGAATATTGCAATAGTTTGCAACAATTAAGTACCGTTCTATTATGCCATACAACGCGCCGAGCTTAGAATCAGCGAACTTTACCGGATTCAAAAAGCTATTAATAGCAATGCCTCGGGGGCATGTGAGAATAGGAGTATGACTACGAAAAAAGGACCGACCAAGGGGTCGGGTGGAAAACATCGCAATGCTTTGCGCGGAAAAGGGCCTACTCCGAAGGCTGAAGATCGCGTGTATCACAAAGCTTATTTTGCTAAGAAAGCTGCTATTAAGCGCACGTTTGCGGATCCGCGTTTGGCTGCGCGCCGCCGAGTGGACAAGCTTGGTAGCGATTCAGACGAGTTGGTAATTGGTCGCAATGCTGCTTTAGAAGCTTTAAGAGTTGGAGTTCCAAGCACGCAATTGTATGTTGCTAATCGCATTGAGCACGACGATCGCACGCGCGAAATCGTGAAGTTAGCAGGCATGCAGGGCTTACGTTTGCTTGAAGCAGATCGCCTTGAGATGGATCGTATTGCGCATAGCACGAATCATCAGGGTATTATTTTGAAAGTTCAGCCTTACCAGTATCACTCTCTGCAAGAGTTGGTTGAACGTGCCGAAAAGAAGTCGCGCGCAATGGAAGCTGCTGACTCTTTGGCTGCTCGCATTAATGCTCGACCATTGTTTATTGCTTTGGACGGCGTTACAGATCCTCAAAATTTGGGTGCTGTTATTCGTTCTGCAGCAGCTTTCGGCGCAAATGGCGTGATTTTGCCTGAGCGTAGAAGCGCTTCCGTAACTGCTGCAGCTTGGAAAGTTTCTGCCGGCGCTGCAGCTCATTTGCCAGTTGCTCGAGTTGTGAATTTAAATAAGGCAATTCAAGGTTTGCGCGAGCGCGGATGGTATGCAATTGGTCTTGATGGCGGCGGAGATAAGCTTGTTGGAGAAACTGGTTTTGAAACTGATCCGTTAGTTGTTGTGCTCGGCTCCGAAGGTAAGGGAATGAGTCGCCTTACACGAGAAGCGTGCGATGCTATTGCTGGAATCCCAATTTCTAACGCGGTTGAATCTCTTAACGCTTCAGTTGCAGCAGGTATTAGCTTGTACGCTGTTGCTAATGCTCGTCGTTTGGCTGCATTGGATCAAAACTAAAAATTTTCAAACTCTAAAATCACGCTTGCACTGTATTGTTACGGTGTTAGCGTGATTTTATTTGGTTGGGGCTTTTATTTGCTGAAGTTTAGTACTGACGCAATTTTGAAAGAAATAATTAAATAGAAATATGCATATTAGTGAAAATACTATAGAAGAAAATAAAACATTTATGAACGAAAATACTATTACGAATACGATTGCTACAGATGCAACCGCAAATACAAGTACAAATACGAATGCAACAAATACTCCGAAAACAACAAATAAACTATGGCTCGTAAAGCATGCGCGCGCGCTTAGTTTTATTGCATACATTGCTGTTGTCGCAGTAGTTATGTACTTCCATGAGCCGTGGTTCGATGAAGCTCAAAGTTGGCTTATTGCACGAGATTCTTCTTTTGTTGATTTGTTAACTCTTCGCCCACATTATGAAGGCCATCCACCGCTTTGGACTTTGCTTCTTTCAATCCCTGCAAAAACAGGAATTCCATACGAAATTGGTCTTAAAGGCGTGCAGCTTCTATGCGTCGCACTTTTAGGCGGCTGGCTTATTTTCCGCGCGCCTTTTAGTAAATTGGCTGTATTCTTACTTCCATTTACGTATTTTTTGTGCTTCCAATATGGAGTTACTGCGCGTCCGTATGCTCTTCTTTGCGCGGCTTTGTTCATGGTTGCGCATTACTGGAAACAGTCTGATTCTAAGCCTTCTGACACTTGGAAACTCGCTTTAAGTCTTGTACTTTTATGCGCAATCAGCGCGTATGGTATCGCTTTAGCAGCAGGTTTCGTTTTGGCTTGGATTTGGCGAGCCGTAAAATCTGCAGGAATTAAAAAAGCTTTCGCTGAAATAGTATCTAACACTAACAGATTAGTAAGCTGGATAATCCTTGCTTTAGTTGGAATTGCAAGCATTATTTGCATTTGGCCTGCGTCTAACGCTTTTGCATCACGTGAAACATTTGACGGAAATTCTCCTCTTACGCAATTCCTGTCGTTTATTTTCGTCATGCCGTCAGAAAGCATGTTCACTCAATTTGCAGGCGATGTTTCTTTGCGTAGACTCACACTAAGCGTACCTTCCGCGATTATTTGCGTTATTATTTCGATTTTAATATGGGCTTTCGCTGTAAGAATCGCTTATCGAAGGGGCATGCTTGTTTCTTTGATACTTCCTTACTTAACTTTTGCAGCAGTTGCCACGCAATATTTCACTTTGCATCACGCAGGAATTGTTTTTGCATTCTTCATAGCTCAACTTTGGATGTGCATTGCGCGTAAGCCACTGGAATCTAAAGATATTCCGGCGATTATTTCTAAGCTATTCAAAGTTGCAAATAAATCTGAAAATAAAGACACAAATAAAGACACAAATAAAGACGAAAATAGCAATAGTGAATCTGCCCGAAGCAAAGTCATAACTAGCTTTATTCCAGCAATCATTACTATTGTTTTACTGTCCCCAAGCTTGATTTGGAACGCGTATTCTTGCGTTAACGATATTCGATTCGACTATTCAGGCTCGCGAGCGCTTGCACAATTTATCAAGCAAAAACACGCTGAAAATAAGCGATTCGTAACATCTTGGCTGCATCAGGACGAAAAAACCGATAAGCAAGGTAATGTTATTGTTCCGGAATTTGAAGATATTCATCAATACTCGTGGCCGCTTATTACAGCAAATCCTTATTTCTCAAAGAATCTTATTGATTGCAGTTATAAGAATAGCTCGTTTATTACGAATGAGCAGATTTCGCGATATCAAGCTTCTGACGAGTTGAACGTTTGCAAAGCAAAGAAAGAGCCAGAATTCTTCGTTACGGAATCAAGCAAACCTTGGTATTACTTTGTTTCGTTAAATTACAATATTGATCATTACACTGATCGTGTTATTGCTGAAACTAAGTCTTCCTGGAAATCGAAAATTTCAAAAGGAAAAATTATTGTATATGAGCGTAAAAACAATATCAAAAAATTACAATAATTCGATTTCTGGATGATTCGCCCTAAACTCGTTCGCGTAAGAATTATTGGAATATCCTAGTGCGAAGCCCGTTAGAAGCTCGTAATTTTCTGGAACTGTGAATTCCGAATCTAACGGGTCTCGCCATGTTGCAAGAACTCCTAGAGGGCAAGAGTCGATATCTAAGTCTTTTGCAGCTAAGAATAAAGTTTGTAGCATTAATCCAGCGTCGAGCGCAGCAAAAGGCATAAAATCTTTGCGAGCGAGCACGAATCCTATTAAAGGCGCTCCAAAGGCCTCGAAATTCCTTCTTGTATGCGCATTTCGCGCTTCAAAATCATGCCTGTCTATTCCAAGATGCGAGTACAGTGCTAAGCCGAGTTGTGCGCTTCGTTGTTTCAAATCATCTGGATAAGGCTTATTAACAGGCACATCTCCATTAGGCGCAGCAAAATTCGCGAAGTTCGCTCGTTCTGTTTCGCTAAGTGATTTATCTTTAGATTTGAGCATAGCTTCGCATTTTTCTAAATATGCTTTTACAATGCGATTCTTACGCTCCCCTTGCGCAATTGCCAGCGCGTATGCTCGTGTATTGCTCCAACTTGGGGCTTTCGACGCTGTTTTAAGTATTGAATTTAACGCTTCTTCAGGTATTGGTTTGTCGAGAAAATCACGTGAGGAGAATCGCGCCGATGCTAATTCTGCAAAATCTTTATAAGTCATGTGTATTATTTTATACGAAAATACGAATACACCCCGATTGCAAGCATATTAGCCTACTTTCGGGGTGTTTTCGCTTAAAAGCTAGCGCACTTTTACGTACTCTTAGCAAACACTTAGCGCACGTTTATCATCAACGCTTAGCGCACTTTAAACGCTAACCAACAATAAGTTAGCGCACGCTAGCGCGTAATTTACCAGAATCCGAATGGGTCAAAAATGCCGCCGTCGTCATCGTTATCACCGCGAGGCTGCAAATCATCGTCATCGTCATCCTTATCGCGCTTATTATCCTTAGGATTTTTCGAATTATTATCGCCTTTATTGTTGCGTCCGCGCTGCCTACGCGAATGCGGATCCTTACGTGTTTCGCCTATTACAGAAGCCTCTTCTTGGTTGAAAAGAACATTCAATTTAATAGTTCTTGCGCCACGCACAACAGTTATAGTTGCCTGCTGATTAAACGCTGTTGCTCGTACGTATCCAAGAAGCGAATAATTGCTGGAAACTGGCTCATTGTTGAATGCAACTATATTATCTCCACGGCGAAGTCCCGCTTTAGCTGCAGGCGTGCCAGGAGTTACAGATACTATTTCTGCACCTCCGCGGCTAACGTTACCGGAAGTTACTAATGAATTCTTGATCATAATTCCGAGAGCCACGTGTTTTACAGAACCATTGCTAATGATTTCGTTTACAACTCGTTTCGCTAAGTTTGAAGGAATAGCAAATCCGATTCCAATAGATCCTGAAACATTTGCTTTACTTGAAGCTGCAGCAATAGAAGAATTAATGCCTATAACTTGACCAGCAGCATTGAAGGTTGGACCTCCAGAATTACCAGGATTAATAGCTGCATCGATTTGCACCGAATCTGTAATTATTTCAGAGCGAGAAGTATCGTCCATCACAGAAACAGGCCTATGCAAGGAGGAAACAATGCCTGCTGTTGCAGTGTTCGCATAGCCTAATGGATTACCAATTGCCATTACCGGTTCGCCAACCGCTAAATTATCAGAGTTTGCGAATTGCACAGGCTTAAGATTTCTTGGAGGATTTACGATTTTTAGAACAGCCAAATCTGTTGTTTTATCCGTTCCAACAACTTCTGCTTTGTAAATTTCGCCATTAGCCAATGTAACTTGGATTTGTTCTGCGCCTGCAACTACGTGATTATTAGTCACAACATGACCTTGCGCATCTACAATCGCACCGGAGCCTTTTCCTTCCATCTTTGATGTGCGCATTTGGATAGACACGACGGAATTGCAAACATTTTTAGCAACATTAACCCAGTTAGGAGCAGCGCCGCCTTTAACAATTGCACTACCTTTTCCGCCTGTAACGGTATTAGATGCGCCAATTCCTGAAAGTGAACCGACTTGAGGTATTTGGATAAATCCGTTATTAATAACAAACATTGTCACTACAATGCATACGATTGCTGTAACAAATGCAGATATTACGGCCACAATCATATTCGAAGCGTAATCTGTACTTCCGCTTCTACTAGAAGCGCCACGATTGCGATTATTTCGCGAGTCTCGATTATCTCTAGAATCTCGAGGATTCCTTGGATCCCTTGGGTCTCTTGAGCCATCTGAATTGGAATTGTCTGAATTAGGTCTTGAAGTACCAAACTGTGAATTTTTTGCCGTACGCGGTTCAGCACTCGGCTCTAGTACAACTTCGTGAGCAGGCTGAGTATCTTGAGGCTGAGCATTATTAACAGGCTGAGTGTTCACTGGCTGCGTATTAACAGGTTGCGTATTTACTGGCTGGCCATTTTGAGCCTGCGTATTCTGATTTTGCGCATCCATATCATCATCAAAATCTGCATAAGGATTCTCAAATCCTAAATAATTATTTTTCATCCCTGAATTTTGATTTTGCTGCCCATTACGCCCATTGCGATTATCGCGCCCATTATTAGCGTTACTAGCATTATTGGCATTATTAGCATTACTAGCATTATTAGCGTTATTGTAGCTATTCCCGTTGTAAGGAGGTTGAGGAGGATAAGCGGTTTCGCTTGAGTTTTCGCCAATTTTATAAGCGCCATATTTTGGAGCAAGCCTATACGACTCAGTAGGCTGCTCTTCTTGATAGCCCTGAGCATTCTGATTGGACTGATTAGTTTGATTGGACTGATTGCCTTGATATCCCTGCTGATATCCCTGATTACCAGGATTACCAGGATTACCAGGATTACTTTGATTTACCGAATTGCCAGGATTGCCTTGATACTCCTGGCCTAAATCAGGATTTTGTTCGCCGTTATTATACATTTCACCTGCCATTAATACTCCTTAAAATTCTTTCACTAATAATAAACCAAGCCGTTGTTAAACCATATACAATTCGTAAAAATCGTAAAAATCTTAAACTTATAAGTCGCAAAACAAAAGTTATACATCTACTCGCTTGCTTTTTATATTTTATACATATATATTCATTAAATTGCTGAAAATTTTGTGAGCAAATCCTTTAAATTAACTGTGTTATCGCTAAAAAGTAATAGAGTAAGCTATATGACTAATTTTATTGAATGTCCGCGCGGGGCTGAACCTGGTAAGCCTGGAGACAGGGGCGAATTTTACTTTACTTCCCACACGCGTCTTTCTAACAGCGCTGACGGCAAGGGGCGTGACGGCGCAAGATACGGACGAACCGGCGTAATTCACACGCCTCACGGGGATATTCATACGCCTGCTTTTGTGCCTGTTGCAACTCAAGCCGCTATGAAAGCCGTGCTTCCAGAAACAATCAAAGATTTAGGCGCACAATGCATGCTTTCCAACGCTTTCCACCTTTATGAAAGGCCGGGAGCTGATATTTTAGACGAGGCAGGCGGACTCGCCAAATTCATGAATTGGGATGGCCCTACTTTCACAGATTCCGGCGGATTCCAAGTTCTTTCGCTTGGCGCTGGTTTTAAGAAAACACTAGCTATGGATGTTACGGGCATGAAGTCAGACGATGTTATTGCTGAAGGAAAAGAGCGCATGGCATTCGTCGATGAGGATGGCGTAACGTTTAAATCTCCTCTTAACGGAGCTAAGCATCGTTTTAGCGCCGAAATTTCTATGGGAATTCAGCATAAGCTTGGCGCAGATATTATGTTTGCTTTCGATGAGCTTACAACTTTGATGAATACTCGCCGATATCAAGAGGAGTCGGTTGAGCGAACTTTCCGCTGGGCAAAGCGTTGTGTTGCTGAGCATAAGCGTTTAACGCAGGAGCGTTTAGGTAAGCCTTATCAAGCGTTATACGGCGTTGTTCAGGGCGCGAATTACGAGGATTTGCGTAGGCATGCCGCTGAGCAAATCGCCTCTCTTGATTTTGACGGAGTTGGTATTGGCGGCGCTATTGAAAAACGTATTATTGGCGATACTTGCGCTTGGATTTGCGATGCTATGCCGGAAAATCGCCCACGTCATGTGCTCGGTATTGCGGCCGTGGATGATATTTTTGCTTGCGTAGAAAACGGCGGCGACACTTTTGATTGCGTGGCTCCAGCTCGTTGCGGACGTAATGGTGCGATTTTTACTAGACATGGTCGCTACAATGTGAAGCGCGCTGATTTCAAGCATGATCAAGGTCCTCTCGAAGAGGGTTGCGATTGCTACACTTGCACGCATTATTCGCGCATGTATCTGAATCATTTGCTTCGCGCTAAAGAGATGAACGGATACACTCTTGCAACAATCCATAACGAGCGTTTCTTTGTGAAGCTGCTTGACGATATTCGCGATTCGATTGATAACGGTTACTTTGAAGAGTTCAGAGATGAATCGTTGGCTCACTATTATGAGAATGGGTCATGCGCGAATCGACTTGCATGAGCGCTTAAAGCGTAGCGCGCGAATGCACTTCGATTCGCTGAGCTTGCTCAAAGTTGAAAGCACGGTGTGCTTTCAACGCAAGCGAAGACGTTCGCGCGCTTAGACCGCGCGAACGAAACACTTCATCCGCTGCGAAAAATCTCGAATCTCTACCTAGTATGGTTACATTGTTTAGCAAATTTGTGCCAACACACAAGTGTCAATATTTGATAAACGGCTGCAAATATGGTAGCTTTGTGATTTGCATGCGAACGTGGCGGAATGGTAGACGCGCTGTCTTCAGGTGGCAGTGAGTGTATACTCGTGCGGGTTCAAGTCCCGCCGTTCGCACTCTGTGATGTCTCGTCGTGGAGAGTTGATATATCAACGTTTTTCACCTGTTATTACACCTTAAAAATAGGCTAAATGTGCAAATAATATACAAATAATGTGCAAAATCCTATAGTCAACAAAAATCCTATAGTAGACAAAATCCTATAGTAGACAAAATCTTATAGTCGACAAAATCCCATTAATTACGTATACGCCTCGAGATATACTTAAACGCCTAGTTTTTAAGCATTAAGATATGCTCGCGAAAGTTATAAACGCAACTCGCAAAATGCATATCAGTAATATAAAACTTGCAAAATCAATTACAAAAAAAGCAAACGATAGCAGATTGATACCAACTAGAACGGACCAAAATGTCTACGTACTCCTCACAAATCAGCGAAGAACAAGGAAATGTGAATCGCGCTTACGAACGCTTAGACGACTTACGCAAAGATGCGCGCACTCGTCTTGACGCAATTCGAGCAGCAGGTTCACATGGCTCTCCTACTCAGCGTACAGAACGCGACTCTTTTGCAACTATGTACGAAGATCGCCTTATGCAATTGCGCGCTGTAGAAGATCGACTCGTGTTCGGACGCATCGATAGTGCTTCAGGAGTACGCCACTACATTGGCCGCATGGGTTTGCTCGACAAAAATTTGGATTCGCTTTTAACTGACTGGCGTGCTGAAGCTGCGCGGCCATTCTATGAAGCCACGCCTTCTAATCACGGAGACATCGTTATGCGCAGGCATATCACGCTTCGTTTCCGCGACGTCGTTGGAGTCGAAGACGAAGTGCTCGACGTTAATTCAGATGAGGTAAGTAACGCTTCTGAACGTGGCACACTTACCGGCGAAGGCGCATTGCTCGCATCACTCGGCTCGCGCAGAACCGGCAAAATGACGGATATTGTTGCCACAATCCAAGCAGAGCAAGATCGCATTATTCGCGCTTCGTTAAATCGCCCTATTGTTGTTCAAGGCGGCCCTGGAACTGGAAAAACAGCCGTCGCTTTGCACCGCGCAGCATACTTGCTTTACACGCATCGCCGAAAACTTGAAAACGCTGGCGTACTAGTTGTTGGCCCAAGCACCGCATTCCTGCGTTATATTGACCAAGTTCTGCCATCTTTAGGCGAAACTGGGGTTGTAAGTCGCACAATAGCAAATCTGATTCCTGGAATCGAAGCGACCGCTGAAGATAGTCCGGAAGTCGCTAAACTCAAAGGCATGTTCCGCATGCACCTAGCTATTTCGAATGCTATCGAAGCTAGAATCCGCGTGCCAAAAGAGCTTCCTACCGTTCGCATAAACGGTTTCGCAATACCTTTAACGCGCGAAGATATTTTACAAGCCCAATCGGATGCTAAAAGCACTCATCAGCCGCACAATCTTGCGCGCACAACCTTTGTTAAATCAGTACTCAGCGCTCTGAAAAATCGTTATATAGAACAATTGGATTACGCTCCCCAAAATTCAGAGCTTGACGACGTTCTATCTCAATTGCGTTTAGACGATAAAATTCGCGTAACTCTTAATTTAGCTTGGCTCCCAATGCGCGGCACTTGGCTTATCGATCAATTATTCTCTAAGCCTCAGCAATTACGCGCGGCCGCTCCATGGCTTTCAGACGAGCAAATACAATCTTTGATTCGCCCTAAAGGAAGTCCTATTACGAAATCGGATATTCCTCTTTTGGACGAAGCTATGGAATTGCTTGGCCCAGATCCTAAAGGCGAAAATCGCAATGCAGCTCAGCAAGCGCAACTTGCAACCGAACGTCAAATCGCGTCAGATACTTTAGCTCAAGCTGGTATTGGCAATGGTTTGATAACTGCAGACATGCTTCTTGACAACTTAAACGGATGCGATTCAAGTATTGCAGCTCAGCGCGCAGCAGCGGATCGCGAATGGACTTATGGCCATATTGTTGTGGACGAGGCTCAAGAATTAACGCCAATGGATTGGCGAATGCTTGTTCGCAGATGCCCTTCTCGCTCGTTTACGATTGTTGGCGACGTTGCTCAAACTTCTGCTCTTGGCGGAACTCATAGATGGCATGCGAGTATGAATCCTGTTTTCGGCAAGGATAATTGGGATTTGTACGAGTTGACTATAAATTATCGTAATCCTCGTGAAGTTTCTGAAGCCGCTGGCGATTTAGCAACTAAATCCGGATTGTATATTTCAACCGTTAGCGCTGTTCGTTCTGTTCCAGGCTCTTTAGTTATGCAAAATTATGCGAATGATTCAGATCTTGACGCTTCTCTTGCTAAATATTGCGTAGACTTGTTCCACGAGTTTGTTTCAGATGACGGTACTGGTCGCGTGACGATTATCACGCCTAAATCAATGCTTAAAAAGACTCGAGAACTCGTTTACAATACGCTTCGGGATAATATTTCTAGCTCGCAATGGGAGCAGCTTAACAGGCAGCTTTCTGAGCATTATGACGATGCGCAAGTAAGCGTGTGCAGTGCTGAAGATGTTAAAGGCTTGGAGTATGACGCTGTTGTGCTTATTAAGCCTGAGTTGATTGAGGATGAAGCTTCTTCGCAAATGACTGCCGCTGCAGACGTTTATGTTGCTATGACAAGACCTACTCAGCGCCTAATTGTTCTTAGGTGAGTTTTTCGCGAATCGACCGAGCTTAAAGCAGCATAGTGCTCTGTAAGTAAACAAAATCGGGGTAGGGTTCTTGATTTTGTGGACTTATTGGGCGTGTCGATAAACAAAATCGGGGAAGTGTTCTTGGTTTTGTTTACTTAAGTAGCGTGTCGGTAAACAAAATCGGGGAGGTGTTCTTGATTTTGTTTACTTGAAGTCAAGTTCTATTCGCTGCGAAAAATCTCAAATCTCTGCCTAACTAATAGCAAAGCAGGTTCGAGCAAACAACATCCATCCATCACACTCTATGCGCAAACAGTTTGGCGGATGTAATAGCATATACAAAAATCCCTCGCGGATTATCGGAAGATAACCTGCGAGGGATTTTAGTTATGAGCGAAACTACTCGTTAGAATGCTTACGGCGGCGAGACGCTACGCCTGCAACACCAAGTCCAGCGAAGATTGCAGCAACACTTGCGAACAATCCAGTCTCAGCACCAGTCTTAGCAAGACCACCAGCATTACCAGAAGCACCACGCAAACTATTAAGCAACGCAGACTTAGCAGCCTGAAGCTTCCTCAAAGCCTCATCAACCTGAGCCTGAGTAGCATTCTTATCAGCAAGCACGCGCTTAGCTTCAGCCAAAGCCTGCCTATAAGCTCTAGCAGCAGCAGTGTTTGCACTAGTGTCTACAGCATTGTTAACTTCGACTTGCAAGGCAGACTTATCAACCGAAGCACTCTGAGAATCATTAGCCTCAACAGCAAAACCATTCCCAGCATTAGGGTCATAGCCGCTACCGATTCCACTACCACTGCCAGCGCCAAACGGATGATTAAGCTTATACTTAGCAGCCTTAAGCTTCCTCAAAGCCTCATCAACCTGAGCCTGAGTAGCATTAGAATCGCTAAGCACACTGTTAGCCTCAGCCAAAGCAGTGTTGTAAGCCTCAATATCATCCTTATTGCCAATAATGAAGTACAAAGACTTACGGAACTTAGCATCATCATCAGCCTCAGTCTGAAGCTTAGACTTATCCGTGCCATTCTCATCCCTAAGCTTATCCTTAGCAGCCTGAAGCTTCTTCAAAGCCTCATCAACCTCAGACTGCGTAGCATTAGGATTATCAAGCACAGAATTAGCATCATCCAAAGCCTTCTTGTAATCCTCAAGAGCCTTCTTAGACGCATCATCACCCTTAGCCTGAGCATTCTGATACTCAGGAGACTTAGTGAAGTCACCATCATTATCAGCTTCCTTACGCAAGTCATACTTGATTGTGCTGTACTCGTCTTCAATCTTCTTCTTAGCATCCTGCAAGGCCTTTAGAGCATCGTCTAGCTGCTTTTGAGTTGGAGCCTGAGTCATGCCTGTTGGAAGCTTGGTCTTCGGCTTGCCAGTAGAGCGATCAAAAGCATCGAGAAGATTCTTAGCATCCTGGAGCTTCTTGTTATAGTCTTCAAGAGCCTTCTTGGCAGCGTCATCACCCTTAGCAGTAGCGTTCTTGAACGCAGGAGTGTTCTCGAATACGTCGGTGCTGGTATCAGTATCGCCGTCCTTAGACTTATCAACTTCTTGCTGCAAGTCATGCGGGCTAGTGACGTAGTTCTTAGTAATCTTATCCTTAATTTCCTTCAGATTCTTAAGAGCCTCGTCAACTTCTTTCTGAGTTGGAACATCCTTAGCATCAGCCTTTGGCTTACCATTCTCATCGAACTTGCCAAGAAGCTCATTAGCTTTCTTTAGAGCATCTTTGTATGTTTGCACATCTTTTTTGCTGTCAGCATCCGTCTTGGCAGACGCATTCTTAAACTCAGTAGAGTTTTCGAACTTGTCTTTGTCTTCCTTTGCTCCGCCGTCTTCCTTAAGCTCTTTGGTTTCTTTCTTAAGAGCGTCAACTTTGGTCGTAAAAGCGTCATCGATAGCTTTCTTTACCTGTTGCAACTCATCCAAAGCTTTCTTAACATCAGCATTAGTTGGCTGCTTATCAACATCAGCATTCGGATCTGGGTTATTCACCTGATTGATAATCTTCTGTGCAGCCTTGAGCTTCTCGTTGTAAGCTTCCAGCTTTGAGGTCGCATCAGTGTCGCCAGCGTTCTTCTTTTCAAGAGCGTTCTTATACGGAATCGACTCTTCAAATTTAGGAGTTACAGGATTGCCATTGCCATCCTTATCGCCGACTTCGTTAGAAAGCGGAGTTACATCAGTCTTATAATTCTTTGTAATATTATCTTGAGCTTCTTGTAACTTCTCGAGTAACTTATCGACGAACTTTTGAGTTACCTTGCCTTTCCAGTCATTATCATTGAGCTTATCGGTAACTTTCTTAAGAACATTATCGAAGCCAGTTTGCTCACCATCTTTACCCAAGCGACTTATAGCAACTTGATCTCCAGCCTCCTTCTTAGCAAGAGCATTCTTGTATTCAGGCGTCTTCTTGAATACATCATCCGCATACTTCTTAGCTTCTTCAAGCTTCGAAGTATCCGTCTTGTAGTTGTCTTCAATCTGCTTCTTAGCTTGCTTCAAGGCATCGAGCGCGTCATTAATCTGCTGTTGCGTTGGACGTTCGCTAAGCGTAGCGGAATCCTTCTTAGCAAGTAAGCCACGCGCATCCTTCAACGCCTTCGTATAAGCAGTAACATCTGTGTTTTCCACACCGTTACTTGTCTTAGCTTTAGCGTTCTTGAACTCTGGCGTAGCTTCAAAGTCTGCATCGGCTACTGTAGCGCCTTCTGCAGTAGACTTCTTCGCTTCCTCATCAAGCTTAGAAGTGTCAGTCTTATAGACATCAAGTGCTTTACGCTTTTCGTTAAGCGTTGTCAACGCGGCGTCGATTTCTTTTTGAATTGGCTGCGCATCCAAAGGCGTCTTATTTTTCTTAGCGTCAGCCTTCTTGAGCAAGTCCTGCGCCTTAAGCAGCGCTGCATCATATGCCTTCTTAGCTTCCTTAGCAGCGTTGTTCCTGGTGTCATCTGGCTTGCCATCAGCAGTTAAGAAGTGCGGATCAGACGCATTGCGATACACATCAGAAGTAACAGTACCTTCCTTAGTTGCAGGACCATCTGTACTACCGTGCGCTTCAACGCTCTTCTTAAGGTCTTCAACATTAGTCTTGTACCCCTCAAGAGCTTTACGAGCTTCATCGAGCGTCTTAAGCGCTGCGTTTACATCCTCTTGCGTTGCGTCAGGCTTGATCATCAAGGCTTTAGCAGCCTTCAAAGCATTGTCGTAAGCTGTAGCCTTCTCCTTGATGGCGTCATATCCAGAAGTATCTTCCATGCCGTGGGTATCCAGCTTATGCGGATCTTTAGCATTCTTGTATGCTGGATCTTTCTGCGTATCCGTATCCTTGTTGATGGATTCCTGTAGCTTATCCGTCTTGGTTGCAAACTGGTTCAAGTCAGCAGCTGCGTCGTTCATTTCCTTCAGAATCTTCGTGACATCTCTATCAAGCGGCTCACCATTTGCGTGTGTCTGAATGCCATCAAGATAATTCTTGGAAGCCGGGTCACCCTTTGCATCAGGAATCTTAGTGTCTTGTGCATCTGGATCCTTGTCGAGCTTATTCTCAAATGCTTTGTGCAGCTTAGCAACCGCATCATCATATGCCTTCTTAATCTTCTTAGCAGCCTCTACCTTAGCTTTTTCATCATCAGTAGGATTCGTCTTTACAGCAAGCGCCTTTGCATTCTTATACGCAGGGCTATTCTGAATAGCGATGTCATTCCAGAAAGCTGCCGACAGCTTCTTCGTATCAGTTGCATACGTATCTATAACTTGACGAGCCTTTTCAAGAGCTTCTTTAGCTTTTTTGCAGTCTTCGTCAGTTGGCTGCTCAGCTGGATTAGTTTTAGCAAACTTTGCCTTCAGCTCCTTGGCCGCATGATAGGCATCGTTGTACTCTTTGAATGCTTTCTTAGCAGCCTCAGCATCAGCACCCGCACCAAATGACTTATCGAATGCATTGAAGTACGCTGGCTTCAAATAGCCATCAATATTGTCTGCAAGTGCTTTCGTAAGATCGTTCTTGTCAGTTGAATAGTTATGGAGCTTATCTTCAGCATCAGTTAATGCTTTTACTGCAGCATCAACTTGAGCTTGAGTTGCTTTGCCATTCTTATCTTCAAGAAGGTCTTTAGCTGCCTTCAGAGCATCATCATATGCTTTAATAGCAGCAGCAGCCTTAGTTTTTTCGTCATCTGATCCATTGTTCTTCTTATTAAGAGCATTCTGATAGAAGGTACTCTTTTTGCCATTAACATTATCAGGATCAGGGTTATCGAAGGTTTGCTGAACAGCAGCAGCAAGCTTCGCCTTATTCGTTGCCTTGGCATCAAGCGCTTTCTTAGCAGTCTCAAGAGCTGTAATCGCGTCGTTGACTTCCTTCTGAGAAGCGGTTGGATCCTTAGAAAGTTCGTTTGCCTTCTTTACAGCGTTATCGTAAGCTGTACGCTCTGCATCAGTTGCGTTTTGATATGCTGGGTCAGCGTTTGCAATCGTTTGAGCGCCTTGAGCGTCCCTACCATCCTTCACCTTACCATGCTCAGCAATAGCAGCATTAAGCTTATCCTTGTTGGTGGTGTACTTATCAAGCTCCTTACGTGCAGCGTCAAGCTTAGCCTTAGCATCGTCAACAGCCTTTTGCGTAGCGTTATCGTCGGCTTTTACCTTCTCAGCTGCAGCAAGTGCCTCATCATAAGCTGTTTTAGCTGCGCTTGCAGCCTCATTCTTCTTAGTATCAGGAGTTTTTCCGTCATCCTTCAGGAAGGAAGGCTCAGTAACATTCTTATACTTGTCAGTCTCATACGTGCCGCTTGCAGCTGTGTTGTCCTTCTTAGGATTACCTTGATCTTTAATATCTTGCTCGAGCTTAGTCTTGTCAGTCTTATCACCATCAAGAGCCGCACGAGCCTTATCCAACCTAATCGTTGCGTTATCGATACGTGCCTTAAGCTCTTCAGACAGCTTGGAATCCTCCGTATCACCAGCTTCCTTCAACGCATCATTAGCTTTCTTCAACGCCTCATCATACGCAGCCTTCTTAGCTTCCGATGCGTTGTAATATGCAGAATCGGTTGGAGTCTTCTTGTCATCATTCGTCACCGTATGCTTATCAACAGATGCCTTAAGATCAGCCTTCTTATGATTCGTCTGCGGCACAAAGATAACGTTAATCGCTTTAGGCGTATTCCAAGGTTGATCGCCGTTTTCCATGTAAATGTTTCTGTACATCGTCAATCCATACGGCAAAACAAACAAGCGAGCTTTATATACCTTGTCTTGTTTAGCAGCAACTACTACAGGCTTAGCGTCTTTATCCCAAGAATACGAACCTGCATTCGACTCTGCATCGCCGAGGTCCACACCAGAATTATCAACCTGACGACTATATTTCCAGTAAGCGCCGTCCATATTACCGAGCGACAACTCAGTTGTAGGCTGTCCATCTTTAAGCGCGTAACCCACATGCGACTTCTTAGCTTGTCCATCTGCGCCTTCATGGTCGAGCGCTTCGCCGCCTGTAAGTTCACGCAAGCCAGGGTTTGTCTCCTTTGGTGTAGCTTTCAGCAAACCAAGAATCTTATTTGTATCAAACTCTTGTGCCGCAGTTGGATCGTAACGGTAGATAATGGTCTTATGGTCTTCGCTCCAGGAAAGACCTTCATCGGAGGTGCGGCCATCAATCTTGTCTTTAGTCCAAGTAACGTTGTAATCCGTGCGAATGTTTGGAAGCTTTGTAAGCTTGCGCGCCTTTACATCAGACTTAAACTCAGCAACTGACTTGTCGGTCTTGATCTTAACGGTAATCGTATTTTCCGCCTGACCATTCGAGATGCCCTTATTAGAATCACCAGTTGCAGTAAGATTGCCCTGAAGATATTCAAGTGAAATCTGCTTCTCGTAGTCATTTTCACTTAAGCCAAGTTCTTTATTGCCTTTATTAGCTTCGTAAATAGCCTTCTTAATGCTCTTAATCTCAGCATCGGAATAAGCAAGTGGGTTAGCAACAAAGACTGCTTTATCGTTTGCAGGAACAGTAATCTGCTCCTCTGCAATCTTCTTCAACACAAGATCGCGCAGAGCAATCTTAGGAGCATCCTTTTCATCCACACCATCAAAGTGGATTACAGCATTGTCATCTCCGTCAAACGTGATTTTGTCTGGAGTTACGCCGTTAATCTTTGCAAGCTTCTTCTTAATATCTTCCTTAACTTCAGTCGAAACATTAGTTGTGTCTTCCACAATTGGCTTATCAATGCGATCATCGTAGCGCGCAACCGTAAGCGGAATAGCCCCGGACTTAAAGCCCAAATCCGTAACCATATAGGTGTTAAGCGTCTTAGATCCGGCTACATAAGTTTTATTTGTTGCGCCTTGAACTGATGTTTCCTTATTAATATCCGCAAACTGCTTTGCATCGTAGGCATCCGAAGACTTTACGCTAAGCTTGCCATCAGTGGTATCGGCAACTTGTACCGCTTTACCATTCTCCCTGGTAAATACACCCTTCGATGTACTTGCTGCAGTAAGCTGATCGTTCACAGACTTCTTATCTTTACGAGCTGTTTCAGCATTAGCAGCAGCAGTAATTGCTGCTTGAATCTGCTCTTTCGTAAGAGGCTGATTATACTTAAGCACAACTGATCCAGCTGTCTTTGGTGGCACAAGCGTTGCAGCACGGAATGCATTCGTTTTATAAACAGTTGTAGTACCATCTTTAGTTACATACACAAAAATAGAACGGTTTGCAGCATACGCCTCAGCGCCACCATTAAGGTTACCATCCCTAAAAAGATTGCTCATCGTAAGAGTAGCAGAGCCATCATCATTCGGCTTAAACGTATAGTTACCAGAGAAGCTCTGGTGCATCTTAGTATCGCCAGAATAGTATTCAGCACCCCTCTTGCTCTTATCGTTAGTCAAACCATTGTTTTGAGCAGGGAAAATAGCAATATTGGTAATCTTGCCACCATCTGTTGGCTTTGCAAAATTGAAAGTAACAGTATGCTTTTCACCATCTACGCTGTATGTATTGTCTGAGCTTCCCCAGCCATACATATTAGGCATAGTTTCAGCGTTATTCTCATCAATACTAATCTTTGTATTAGTAGTATCCTTTGTGTCAGGCTTAATTTTATTAGAATCTTGACTTGCTGTACCATCAGAAGCGCGATCCTGATTTTCAGCCTGAGCATCCTTAGTAGGCTCAGCCTGCTTCTTTTCATCTAGCGAACGCCTTGTACGCTTATTTACAACAGATCCCGCAGGAGTGCCAGTTTCTTCAGAATCCTGTTTTGCATCTTGATTATCTACAGACGCAATGCTCTCAACCTTCGACCCAGTCTCAGTCTTAGTAACGTCAGCCTGGCCATCAGTCTTTACTACAGACTGCGTAGAAGCTTTCTTCTCCTTAGATAAATTCTGTTCAAGCTTAGACTTGTTATCCTTAGTCTTGTGAGCATTCTTTAAAGTATTATTGTCAGTCTTCTCGTCTGTAGCAGACTTCCCGTCAGCTTGATTATTCTTATCAGCTTCCTTAGCTTCATTTTCCTTAACTTCAGGCTTAGCATCAGCCTTCTTACCAGTCTCATCCTTCTTACCAGCATCAGCACCAGGCTTCTCACCAGCAGTCACAGGAGCCGGCTTAGTATCAGGAGTAGTACCAGCCTCCGCCGCCATTGCCGGAGTTGCTCCAAAAGCAAATGCCGCACCAGCCAATACGCCAGCAGCACCAATCGTAAACGCCGCCACTTTGCGAGCGTCAACAGCCTTTTCAATCGCATTATTTACTGCAGAATTTAACTTAACAGTACGCGCGTGTTTTCTAGATTTTGATACCATAATATACTCCTTCACCTAGTGATCCGATACAAAGGCAGATTCGCATGCCCGACGATAGACACGCAAAATGCAAATTCTCAACGAAACTCATCCAAAATTTCATAGCACATTAATAAAATCGCAGCTATCTTTGTCAAGTTATTATAACAATTTAAAAAATTTTTTTGAAGTCAAATAACATATGTTTAGATTGAAAAGCATCGAGCACCCCCCCCCCCCAAGCCATATTTTTCAACGGTTTTGTGGATTAATATTTTTTTGTAAATATTTTAAATTGAGGTGTTTCTCACAGTTTTTCGTCGCCAAATCTAAACATTTGTTATGATACAAATCCAGATTTTGGTAATAAAAGTCCACCAAAATACAAAAATTCTATCTTACGGCGCTCACGTATTCGCTTGCGTTGAAAGCGCACTGTGCTTTCAACTTTGAGCAAGCTCAATCATCGAAGTGCATTCGCGCGCTACGCTTTAAGCGCTCATGCAAGTCGATTCGCGCAACAAAATCTCCTCAAGCGCGCGCTTAACAGACCCAGGCAGAGTACAACGCCATTGCGCCCACTTAACCACAGAAGGCTGCACGCACGCATGCGCATTCACCATATCAACACTGTTCTGCTGCTCAATCATCTGCTCTTCTCTTTCATATTCAAGAGCCGAAAGCGCACTTAAAGCACTCGCGCTGCCACCAGCCTCGCGAATCGCATCAAAAGCCATTTCCTTACCGCGATATGGCACTTGAGCTTGCAAAAGAAGCCTGTAAGCATCGCCAACCTTAGGGTCTTGCGCAATACACAAACCGCCATCCACAATCACTCGCACGCACTCACAAACAGGCACATTGCGCACACAAACAGTAAGACTGAGCGTAGATTCTTCGCCTTCATATGAAACTTCTACAGCGTTAGATTCAAGCTGAGAATCGCCAACAAAAACGCGAACGCGCGAAAAATCAGGGCATGCCACGCCTCTAAACACCACGCTCCAATCGCGCTCGGAAGGCAGCGCAACAACAGCACTATCGCATCCTTTTGCTGCATCAATCACAAATTGTGTGGATCCATTCCCATCTCTCCAAACAAACCGCATACTAGTATCAGCAGTTTTCCCAGCGCACGCGTCTTCGAAGCGTCCGTTATCTTCGCGCATCACAAATTCGCCGTCAGCTCCAGGGAACGCAAGCACGCGCAAAGATCGCGGATTTTCAACACTATTGACCGATTCGGCAGCCTCATCGCTACGAGCGCAATCTTCAACACTTGGCAAAACTTGCATTGGCACAATAGCCCCAGCACGCGCAAAAGCAGGAACTCTGTCAAGCGCACGCCACGCCTCAAAACGACGACCATTCCAACCACGAGATACGTAACGTCGCCCGTCGAAGAAATCGTACCAATCTCCAGCAGGAAGCCACACTCCAGCACAACCTCTAGTAACGGCATCGTCATTTTTAGAAACTACCGGCGCAACTATAAGCTCGCTACCAAAACGATATTCCTGCGGCATCTCGTAAGCAGCACCAACCTCTGGAGATTGCCAATACATTGGCTCCACTATTGGCCGATTCTCAAAAGCCGCACGATAATTCATCGTATATAAATAAGGTATCAACGACGCTCTTAAACGAAGCATCTTAACCATCGCGTCACGAGTTTCACGCGGAAAATTCCAAGGCTCTTTACCAGCAAAAGGCGAGCAACTGGAATGAAGACGGTTAATCGGGCTAAAAGCTCCAAGAGCATACCATCGCGCTTCCAACTCGTTATCTCGCACACCCAGCATATGGCCGCCAATATCATGACTCCACCAGCCATAACCAATATTCGAAGCTGTAGACGTGAAATAAGCTTGAAAAGCAAGCGAATTCCAAGTAGTAACAGTATCTCCCGAGAATCCAACTGGGTATCGGTGCGAACCTGGGCCAGCGTAGCGCGAGAACGTAAGTGGCCAGCCTCCATCTCGAGCCAAATCCTCATAATGCATGTGATTAAGCATCCATAGCGGATCCAACCCAGCCTGTTTTGTAACTCCACCCTGCTGCCAGTCAATCCACCAGAATTTAACACCTTCATCTTCCATGCGATGATGCATATTAAAGTAAGCTTCAACAAATCGCGGATTAGTTAAGTCAAATTCCACAGCTTTACCGCTTGCAGGGTCAATGCCCATATCTCGCGCAACCTGTGGGTAATCCTTCTCAAAAGCACGCACGCCATCTCGCGGATGCAAATTCAAAGTAGGCGCTAAGCCTTCATTCGCTAGTTTTCGCAAAAAAGCTTTATGATCAGGGAACAGCTGATCGTTCCACGTGTAACCAGTCCACCCAGATCCATACTTTGAGTCAACGTCTCTAATATGCCAGTCCATATCTATAACTGCCGTACTAAAAGGTATTGCCTCACGCTTAAATCTGCTCATAAGATTTTCATAATCAGATTGCGAATATCTGCAATATCTACTCCACCAATTGCCCATTGCGAACCTTGGCAACAGCGGCTGAGATCCTGTGAGCTTATAGAAATCGCGGATTGCGTCTATGTAATTGTGACCATAGCCAAAGAAGTACAAGTCGCGATAACGATTATTTTGCGAGGCGTTATTGCTATTATCGTGCGAACTTAGATCGTGCGAATCAAACTCTTGCGAGCGCGGCTTCACCCACGCGCCATACGGATTCGGCTTACCATTTACTTCGCTCTCCGGAACAATAACACAAGATTTTGAATCATCTAACACAGCCCAGCCGTCACGAGACATTATGCCATAATCAAGCTTAATTGCACCATCCGCTTCATCCAAAGTGCGAGCCGTGCCAAGCAAATTTCCTGGGCAATCGTCGCCATAATGCCACGTATTAAATTGCGAACAAGGAACTCCTCGCACAACTATACTTAATCCTTCTTTGCTGAAAGATTTGCGATTATAACTTAAAAGCAGCTTATCCGTTTCAACTTCAAGCCAACCATTTTCATCTTCTCGCGCGCAAAACTTTGGCTGAACGGAATTACCTCCAGAAAAATCACGGCACACAACCATTTGCGTAGGAGCGTCAACAAAATTGCCATCATCGCTCCACTCAAGACGAATCAGGGAATCTGTTATTACAGTAATTCTGAAACAATCACCCTGAATAATTTGTTGATTATTTGCTTTTACGCCAGGATTATTTACGAAATCGGCAAAAATTCGCGCTTTGCTAGGATCTGTACAAGTGCAAGTACATTCGCATGCATTTACGATATTTTTAGACGAACTGAGGCTATTTTGCGCGTCTGCACTAAAACTATCTCGCGAACCGCTTTCAAAATCATCTCGCGAACCGGCACTAAATTCATCTCGCGAACCGCAATTAAACCCACTTTGCGAGCCACAAAAATCGTAAACCATTACCCCAGCTCCTTTGCGTAAAAAGTAACTAATAAATTAATGAGTAATCAATCCAAAAATCACATAAACTTTTGCACAAGCAATACAGCAGACGCAATAAGTAGCATTATTGGATACCACGCGTACATAATCCAGCGGAACTGCTTAGTTGGTCGAGGGCCATCGCCATAAACACTACGGTAATGCAACACAACCACGCCAATAGCTGGAGCAACAAGCGACATCGCACCAAACACACCTGCAGTCAATTCCATAGTCGTTTCACGTTTGCGCATAAATTCAAAAAGCATCGACATAACGAAAATAATCAAACCGCCAAAAAGCAGTCTTTGACGCACTCCGACCATACCGATTAAATTCCAGGCAGCACCAGCAAGAACAACAAACGCGCAAGCAGCTACTTTTTTAAACCCGCGCAACTTTTTGCATACAGTATCCACATAACTAAGCACGATAAGCGATATAAGCAGCGCAAACACAGGATTCTGCGATGTCATATCCCAAACTTTTCCTGAAGTTACAAAATCGTACGGAACTTCACATATAAGCGCCAAAACAAATAATCTCAAGCCATAAAACACAACATTATTTGTATTGTGATATCCGCGAACAATCATCCACGCATACCATGGCAAAGCAACCCAAGATATAAGCTCGCATAATAACGCAATCAATCCGCCGTAAAAACCGGAAAGCAGAGACGTGCCAAACACGCTAAGAACAGCCATAAACGCGCACAACATCTTAAACTTGTTAAGAGTTATGCCTTCTTTAATATTGCGATCCGCGCGTATAGGATTCCCGTTATTATCTAGTTTTTCCTCAGTTTCTGACTCGTGATAATAGCCGTTAAATGAAACTCCGCTCATACTTGTGGACTTCAACTTTGAAGAATCATACTGCGCGCTATTATTTGCGGCACTCTTTGCTGCACTTTTTGCGCCATTCTTCGCGCTATCCTTCGCGGCATCCTTCACGCCATTCTTCGACAATCCCATAACGTACCTTTCGAAACCTGACTCAAACTTTTACTACTTCTGTGTATATACCCATACCATTCTATTAGTATCACGTACTTATACGCGCTTATATACTCATATCTTTATACGCGCGCTTCATATACACACCTATACGCCCTTATATACGCGTTTACGCATGAGTACGCATGCATTACTTGCCGTATACGTATTTATGTATGCGCACTCAATACGTAAAATATGTGGTTCCTTAAATCGAATGCCTTTAATTCACAAACTAAAAATAGCGAAAGATTGAGCACCCAGCACAAGCGAAGAGTCAGTGCATGAGATTTCTCCAACTTTCAACACAGGCGAATTAGCTTCGTTTGCGCTTAAGCCAGCAAGGCAATCCCACGAAACATACTCACTATTTACGCCCGGGTTCATAACCACAATGCTTCGTTCTGCAGCTGATTCTCCAGCGTCACCTTTTGCACAACGCTCGTAAGCAAATCCGCGGCCGTCAACCGGAGCATACAAAACTCTCCAAGACGCGTCAGCGTGCAAAGATTTTCGATTATGACGAAGTTCAATAAGAGAGCGCACCCATGAAAGGAAGGAATTTTCGCAATTAATTTGTGCAGAAACAGTTGGAATTTCGCCACTTTCTACTGCTTGCTTGCGAGAGTTTGCGCAAGTTCTTCCGTCTGCTCGAGCTTCAACAGGCAAGTATAATTTAGATTTTTCAGCAGTTGAGAAGCCAAAATTCTTTGCATCATCCCATTG
Source organism: Gardnerella coleohominis (assembly GCF_002896555.1). Taxonomy (GTDB): domain Bacteria; phylum Actinomycetota; class Actinomycetes; order Actinomycetales; family Bifidobacteriaceae; genus Bifidobacterium; species Bifidobacterium vaginale_F. Next base: position 32,409 of record NZ_MNLH01000008.1, on the reverse strand, counting down.
CATTGGCGTACGAGTACCAGTACGAGCGTAACCACCCTCTTTTGTTGGAATATCGCGATATTTCATGCCGATTTCGTCGCCGTAGTATACAAATGGCACGCCTGGCATGGTGAGTATCATACCGAAAGCCACACGACGCTCACGATCGTCAAGACGCGGAGCTAAACGCGGCGTATCGTGATTACAAGTGATGAAACTAAAGTAACCTTGGTTGCAAGTCGACTCATATTGTGGGCAATAATCGTCTAAAAATGGGCAAATACTGCCGCCGCCGCGCGCATTAAAGTAGCTGTGATCATGCTCAGGATTGCTGTCTAAAGCGTTATCAACATCACGAGCTAAACGTGCGTATCCATTAGGATTTCCATCCCAGCGCCAATTCAAATAGAAGTCCATGTCAAATCCGGCAGCAAGAGCCTGACGTGGCCTACCCCATTCGGAAACAAAAGCAGCCTGCGGATACTCTTCTTTTGCAGCACCCAGCATTCCCTGCCATGCGCGAATCGTATTGTCTTTGCCAAGACTTCCTTCGCCATTGTTCTCATCGTTTTTTACAAGCGAATCAGCCATATCAACTCGGAATCCATCTGCACCGAGTGAAAGCCAAAATCGCATAATATCAACCATTGCAGCGCGAGTTTCTGCCGCTTCTTTGGAATCAGGCGAAGATTGCCAAGCTCGATCTCTATGCGCAAAACCGTAGTTTAAAGCCGGTTGGCATTTGAAGAAGTTTAGAATATAAGTGGCATCACGCTCAGTTTCACCGCCAATAAACGGCATAGAATAGCCGCTAAACGCACTGTCTGTCCAAATGTATCGCTTGCTAAACTCGTTTTCTTCCGCTTTCGAGCTTTCCTTAAACCACTCGTGTTCTTCACTCGTGTGCCCGGGAACTAAGTCAAGCAATATGCGGATTCCTCGATTATGAGCTTCATTAAAAAGTTGCTTTAAATCTTCGTTTGTTCCATAACGTGCAGCTACTTTTTTGTAATCGCGCACGTCATAGCCCGCATCTTTAAAAGGCGAGTCATAGCAAGGATTAAGCCAGATTGCGTTGCAGCCAAGCGATTTTACATAGTCTAACTTTTCAATAATTCCCTGAATATCGCCTATTCCATCGCCATTGGAATCACAAAAACTTTGCGGATAGATTTCGTAAAAAACCGCGTCTTTAAGCCATTTAGCATGATCATATAATGCCATTTTTAAATCCTTCTACTTTTAAACTCAAACCTAGAAGCAAACACTAGGATAAGCTGTCCCCAACTTTCTTGCAGCTATTGAGTGATATTTTATACATTTTCTATCACGACACTCTCTGTTTTCAAGACTCAACACAATACATTCAAAATATATATTCAAAATCAACACAATATCTTCAAATTCAACGCAGTATATTCAAAACTCACAAAACATACCATAAATAATTACTTAATTTGCTACTAAAAATGCTAATAACGCGGCAATATAAGCTATAACAACGTTTTAACTTAATTCACACATACACTGAAACTATACTTTTCAAACAAAAACAAACACGAAATAAACATTTTGCTAACAAAACCTAGCATGCAAATCAAGGTAGTTTGCGAACTTATTCATATTCGTGTATACTTCACATTGCTTACGGACGGATAACAAAGCATGTGACGCTGCCTAGCGCAGCAAACGCGATGTCGCGCCACAGCTTAGTCCGTCACTACGCCACCAAAGAAAATGCCATACGGCATAAAATTAGGAGGTCAAGGATGACGAATATTAAGAAGATGCTGGGTGCTGGTATCGCTGTCGCAACTTTGTTTGGTTTCGCAGCTTGCGGTTCTAACAATAACAGTTCCGAAAAGAAGGCAGATACTTCTACTCCAGTTCAGCTCACTGTTTGGGGCTCTGCAGATGATCAGAAGGACGGCGGCTGGATTAAGACAGTCGAGGAGGAGTTCAAGAAGGACCATCCAAACGTTACCTTCAAGAATGCTGTTGTTGAGCCACCAGACGCTGCAAAGGCTGTGAAGCAGGATGCTAAGGCTGCCGCTGATGTGTTCCTCTTCCCTAACGATCAGCTCGGTGACTTGGTAAAGGCTGGAGCAATCGGCGAGTTGAGCGATGCTGCTACAAACCAGGTTAAGGAACAGAACGAAGATACTTTGATCAAGTCTGTTACCGCTCAGGATGGCAAGATGTACGGCGTTCCTTACACCGGCAACACTTGGTTCATGTACTACAACAAGGCTAAGTTCTCCGCTGATGACGTAAAGTCTCTCGACACTATGCTTACAAAGGGCAAGGTTTCCTTCGATATTGCTAACGCTTGGTATCTCCCAGGCTTCTACCTCGATGGCAACATGACCCTCTTCGGCGAGAATGGAAACGATGCCAAGGCCGGTATGAAGCTCAGCGACAAGGCTGGCGAAGTTACAAAGTACCTCGCAAACCTCGTTGCAAACAAGAACTTCGTGCTCGATGGTAACGGCCGCGGTTTGGCCGGTTTGAAGGATGGCTCCGTTGACGCTTACTTCTCCGGTTCTTGGGATGCCGCCAAGGTAAAGGATGCTTTGAAGGACAACTACGCTGCAGCTGCTCTTCCAAAGTTCAAGACCGAGTCTGGCGAACATCAGATGAAGTCCTTCGCTGGTTCTAAGGCTGTTGCTTACAACACCAACACCAAGTCCCCAGAGATGGCCGCTACTTTCGCTGCATTCTTGGGCTCCAAGAAGTCCCAGCAGATCGCTTTCGAGAAGGAAGGCGCAATTCCTTCTGATAAGTCCCTCGCTGATAGCGTAAAGGCTGAGCCAGCTGCTGTTGCTCAGATGGAAACCATTGCTAAGACTTCTGTCTTGCAGCCAGCAATCCCAGAGATGGGTAAGTTCTGGGATCCAGTCCAGGCATTCGGCACCGGTATCTCCACCGGCAAGATTACTCCAGCAAACGCTGCTGCACAGACTGCAGAATTTGCTAAGGGCTTAGGAAAGTAAGTAAACAAAACCTACTCTAGCCAATAAATTTAAATGGTTGCATAAGCAATGTCTTATGCACTTCGAGTAAAACGATGCGCCCCAGTCCCCGCTCCGGCAAGGGGCGGGGCGCGTTGTTTATCTTCTATTAAATAATTTTGTTTACATGAAAGGCATGTCATGACTGGCACGACATCCACAAAGCTAAAAAGGCGCCAGAAGAAGACGTCAACTGCAGAACGCTTTGCTCCTTCACCGTATTCTTTGAAAGAGGCTGTAAAACATGCAGATGCTCTTTCATGGATTTCCATCGTAATATTCGGTTTCGGTAATTTCGTGCGTATGCAATTCGTTAAGGGTCTTATATTCTTAGCGTGCGAAGTTGCACTATTTGCATTCTTGTTCACAACCGGTATTGAATATCTTCCAAAACTTCACACGCTTGGTACAGTAGAGCAAGGAAAAATTAAGGTAAACGGATTCTGGCGATACACTCCAGGCGATAACTCTGTAGAAATTTTGCTCTACGGCGTTATGTCAATCTTAACAATTGTATTGCTTGTTTATCTTGCAACACTTTCTCTTCGCAGTGCTTATAAGACGCAGTCTGTAGTTAAAAGCGGACATAAGCCTCTTAACTTCATCAAAGATGCAAAGCAGCTCTTGAATGAAAAAGCACATATTGGTTTCATGACTCTTCCAACTGCTGGAATTGTGCTGTTCACAATTTTGCCATTGTTCTTCATGATTTCTATGGCTTTCACAAACTACGATGAAGACCACCAAAAGAAATTCAGCTGGGTTGGATTAGAAGTTTTCTCTGAGTTCTTAACCGGCAAAAGCAAGTTAATCAAAGCCGACGTATTCTTTGACGTATTAATCTGGACTCTTATTTGGGCATTCCTTGCTACATTCCTTAACTTCTTCTTCGGAATGTTCATAGCGATGATAATTAACAGAAAGACGACTCATCTTAAGAGCGTATGGCGTACTTGCTTCTCTCTTACGATTGCAGTTCCACAGTTTGTTTCGTTGCTTATCATGAATAACATGCTTGACCAAAACGGCGTTATTAACGTTGTCTTTAAGGAGCATGGTTGGATACGTCATGAACTTCCGTTCCTTACAGATGTAACTTGGGCTCGAGTAACAGTTATTATCATCAACCTTTGGGTTGGTATTCCATTTACTATCATGCAGATTACGGGTATCTTGCAGAATGTCCCTGCAGAACTCTACGAAGCTGCAGAGCTTGATGGTGCAGGCTGGTGGCAGCGCTTCATGAACGTCACAATGCCATACATCATCTTCGTTATGACTCCATACTTGATCACCACGTTCACTGGTAATATCAACAACTTCAACGTTATTTACCTCTTAACAAAGGGTGGCCCAGCAAGCAGTAAAGTTAACAGCGCAGGCGGCACCGACTTGCTTATCACATGGCTCTACAAGTTGACTGTTGACCAGCAGAACTACAACGCAGGTGCTGTAATCGGTATTTTGACATTCATTGTTCTCGCTGTTGTGGCACTGATTACGTATCGCAACTCTGGATCTTATAAGAATGAGGAGGGATTCCGGTGAGTAATAAAAATACCACAAAAGCCGCGAAGTCTGTCGAAAAAAGCACTCGCACTGTTCCGCTTACACAAGATCAGCGCATTCGAAGGATTTTCGGAGACATATTCTCACATCTGTTCTTGCTCGTGTTATCAGTTATTTGGCTGATCCCAATCCTGTGGGTTGTATTGGAAAGCTTCAATGCTAACACTGGCGCCTATCAGAAGACATTCTTCCCTACTGAATAATCGCTAAATAACTACATAAAGTTATTTACGGATACCGATGACATTAATTTCCCACGAATGTTCTTGAACACCCTGATTGTTTCAATCTTCGTGTGCATTATTTCTTTGGTATTCGTATTAGCAGTATCCTTCTGCATGTCTCGCCTCCGCTTCAAGGGACGTAAGACATTCATGAACCTTGCTTTGATTCTTGGCATGTTCCCAGGCATCATGGCTGTTATCGCTATCTACTTCATTTTGAAGGCTCTTAGCTTAACAACAGGTTCGATTGTGTTAGTCGCACTTATTATCGTTTATTCCGCAGGTAGCGGCGCTGGCTTCTACATCATGAAGGGCTACATGGATACTATCCCGAAGTCTTTGGATGAAGCTGCATACTTGGATGGCTGCACAAAGTGGCAAGTATTCTGGAAGATTATTGTTCCAATCTGCAAGCCAATGATTGTGTTCCAGGCTATTACAGGCTTCTTAGGCCCATGGCTAGACTTCGTTATGGTTAAGACAGTAGTAAGGGATAATAAGGAAAACTACACAGTTGCTTACGGCTTGATGGAGATGCTTACCAAGAAGTATCTACCTGATTGGTACGCTTCATTCGCAGCAGGAGCTGTGTGCATTTCCATCCCAATCGTGATTCTGTTTATCGTGATGCAGCGCTTCTACGAAGAGTCCATGTCTGGCTCCGTTAAGGGCTGATATCAGATACTGGTATTACTAGTATCAGTAGGTATCTGATTATACTTACACAGATTACGGGCAGTTAAAAAATTAATAAATCGCTTAAAGGTTATTCGAAGCTACGATTCACTAATTTGTGAAATAAGTTTTGCGGCAAATAACTGGTAGCGTAGAATAGTGAGGGCCGAGCGTCATTAAGCGTTTCGGCCTTCACTATCTCAAATTTAATAAGCATTTTCAGTTTTCAATAGTTTTCAGTTTTCAATGTTCGTTACAGACGGATTTTGCAGCCAAGAGTTACAAACCTAACGTTACAAACTGATATGGCAACCTGGTATTGCAACCCAGCATTGAAAAGAACATTACAGAAAAACTGCAGAATAAAACAAAATCAGAAGGATTGTTTTATGACTTCTTTACCTTCAGCACAATGGCCAACTTACGAGGGATCACTTGGATTCACTCTTAACGCAAAGTCCACTACTTTCACGCTATGGTCACCTACTGCAACTTCAGTAACATTGCGACTTTTTGAAACCGGAAATAATAGCGAACCAACTCAATCTTATGAATTAAAACCTCATCATGACGGCGCTTGGAAAGTTAACGTACGTAAACGACTTGACGGAATTTATTATGATTATCTAATCGCTTTCCAAGACGGAAAAGTTAATCGCACAAGCGATCCATGGGACATCGCAAGTGGCGTCAACGGCGAGCGCAGCTTAGTAATCGACGAAAATCGCGTTGCTCCAGCCAATTGGGAAAAAGATAAATCTCCAAAATTCTCTGAACACTCTACTGTGATTTGGGAAACACACGTATCTGATTTCAGCAATGATGTTAATGGCGGTTTTAAGCCTGAACATCGCGGAAGATTCTTAGCTTTCACGGATGAGCACACGACTGTAACTTCTGAAATCAACGGTAAGACTGTTACATCTCCAACAGGTATTGACTATCTTAAAAAGTTGGGCGTTACGCATGTCCAGCTCATGCCAATTTATGATTTTTGCACTGTGAATGAAATCAACATTTACGACGCTCGCAAAAACGGCGAAAACATCGATCAGCTTTATAACTGGGGATATGATCCTAGTGCTTATAACGTTCCAGAGGGAGCTTATTCTTCTAATCCTTATGATGGCACTGCACGAATCCGCGAATGCAAAGCTATGATTGCTGCCCTTCATAAGAATGGATTGCGCGTTGTAATGGACGTAGTTTACAACCACATGTATCATTCCGACAACGCTTTCGAGCAAACCGCACCAGGGTATTTCTGCAGGCGTAACGAAGAAAATATACTTTCTAACGGCTCTGGATGCGGCAACGACATGGCTAGCGAGCATCCTATGTATCGCAGATTTATTATTGAATCTTTGCTGCATTGGGCTAAGTGCTACCACATTGACGGATTCCGATTTGATCTTATGGGTTTGATTGACACTGATACTTTGAATCAAGCTCGAGAAGCTCTTGATAAACTTCCTGGCGGAAAAGACATACTCATGTATGGCGAACCATGGTCTGCTGGTTATACCGCAGTGCCTGAAGGAACAACCATGGGAGATAAGCTCGGTCGACATAATTTAGACGATCGAATCGGTTGGTTTAGTGATGAAACTCGCGATACTCTTAAAGGTAACGTTATGGATCATCACGAGCATGGTTACATTAATGGAAATGAGTTTTGGACTGCGGATTCGGCTCGTCAAGCGTTAAACGGATGGCGCGGTACTCCTTCTGCCGGTAAGAAAGTTGGACAAATTATCCAATATATTTCCGCTCATGACGATTTGACTCTGTGGGATAAACTCTGCATTTCTTTGCGCGAAAAGCCTAGCGACTCTGATTTTTACGCTAAGGATCCTCATTCAGTAGCGGATCTTTTCACAGCTAATATGCTTGCTGCCGGAATGGTTTTGTGCTCTGCAGGCACTCCATTTATGTTAAGCGGCGAAGAATTTGGCCGTACTAAAGGCGGAAACGATAATACTTATAAAAGCGGTGCGAAAATCAATCAGCTTGATTGGGTGCGTTCGCAAAAGTATGAGTCGCTTGTACGCTGGTATAGCGATTTGATTTCTTTGCGCGCTAAGCATAAGTCTTTCTATGACGGTACTCGTACGCAAATTAAAGCATCCGATAAGACTGTAATAGCTGATCTTATTGGAGATGACGTGATTGTATGCGTTAATCCTATGTATAATGCGGACGCTTCCGTCACTTTGCCTGAACTCTCTAGCAAAGGAAAGCACAAGAATTGGAAGATTGAACTTGACTCTTCCAGCTATTTTGCTGATTGGGTTGCGGGCGATTGCGATGCTACTTGTTCTGATGCTTGTGGTTCTGGCGCTTCTGATGCGGCGGCTTGTTCTGCTACTTGTGAAGCAAGGCAAGCTGGAGCTAACAATCCAGCTGGTTTAGACTCTGCTGCAGAAGTTCTGCATATTCCGTCGCGAACTTTCGTAGTTCTTGTGCGCGAGTAGTTCAGTCGTATCTGGAATTTGTAAGCTCAATCTCAATCAGATTGCATGTTTTATAGGCGTAGAAAATGTTGGTCTTCTGCGCCTTTTTGTTATTTTATCTACAGACACTTATTTGCAAACAATATCAATAATTTATATAATAGCTTTTTAGAGTGCGGCTTAATCCACAGATGCGTTAAGTTTTGTTGTACTCTCGCTCTCGTTTGCACATCTGGCACTAAGTGCAATGAGTTGAAGAAGGTGCCGTAATTAAAGGAGCATAATGAGCAAAGAGGCTAAAAGCGAAGACAAAAGCACGCCTGCTGTTGAGGAAAGTGCGGAACGTCTTGCGCGTCCACTTATTAAGTTAGCGAAAGCATGCGGAGTAGCTACTTTTTATATCGATCAATTGGGCGATTATACGGAGATTACTGATGAAGCGTTGGTTGGAGTTCTTGACGCTTTAGGTTTTAAGGCTGATACGCCTGAAAGTATTGCTGATTCTTATGAGCGCGTTTCTCAAAAAACAGCTAATGAATTGCTTCCTCCTACTGTAGTTGCTTTTAATGGTGTTAAAACTTGTGTGCCAATTCACGCAGGAGATGCCCAAAAAGAGCAAATTCATATTTCTCTTACACTCGAAGATGGAACGGATTATGAAGGTTCGTTAGGCGATATTCAATCCGAAGACAATGGAGATTTGTTCATTGAGCTTCCGGATGATTTGCCAATGGGCTACCACACTTTGCATGCTAAAGTAATCAACGCGAATGGTGAGACGGCTCAACATGCTGATGTCACATTGATTGCCGCACCTGCGCGTATTCCATTGCCTGAAAGCGTTAAGCAAAAGCAACGTTGGGGATTCATGACGCAAATGTATTCTGTGCGTTCAAAAGATTCTTGGGGAATTGGCGATTATGGCGATTTGCGTCGTCTACTTAAGGATGCTGGAGAAATCGGCAAGGCTGATTTTATGCTGATTAATCCAATTCATGCGTGCGCTCCAGTAACACCTCTTGAGCCTTCACCGTACTTGCCTGAGTCTCGTAGGTTCTTAAATGTCACTTATATTCGTCCGCAAGATATTCCAGAATATGCTGAATTAAGTGGAGAGAATCTTGCTAAAGTAGAGCAATTGCATGAGTCTATTGCACCTCAAAACAACAATCCAAATCCTATAGATATCAACGCTGCATGGGATGCCAAGCTTCCTGCGTTGCGTATTATTTTCAAGCAGCCTCGTTCCGCAGAACGCGAGCGCGAATTTAGTGAGTTTAAGCATCGTTCTGGTGAAGATCTTGATGCTTTTGCCACCTGGTGTGTTGCGTTTGAGGTTTGGGGTGCTCCTTGGGGCGAGAATTTGTGGTTTGATACTACTGGTAAAGGCACTCCGCAAATTGAACGACTTAAGCGCGAACATGCTGACTTGTTTGAGTTCAATCGTTGGCTTCAGTGGATTGCTGATGAGCAAGTTGCTGCAGCTCACGCTGAAGCTAAGGCTGCTGGCATGGCAATTGGTCTTATGCAAGACATGGCAGTTGGCGTACACGGTTACGGTGCTGACGTTTGGTGGAGTCCGGAACGATTTGCTAATGGCGTTAGCGTAGGCGCTCCTCCTGATTTCTACAACCAGCAAGGTCAGGATTGGGGTCAACCTCCATTCGATCCAAATTACTTGGATGAAACTGGCTATATTGCTTACCGAGACATGGTTCATAACGTGTTCTTGCATGCAGGAGCTGCTCGCATTGATCACGTTCTTGGCCTCTTCCGCTTGTGGTGGATTCCACAAGGGCAAGGTGCTAGAAACGGCGCGTATGTGTACTACAACGTAGATGCAATGCTCGCAGTTCTCACTATTGAAGCAACTCGCGCAGGCGGTGTTGTTATTGGCGAAGATTTGGGCACTGTACCGAAGTATGTTTCTAAGGTGCTTGCTGCTCACGGTGTTCTTGGAACAGTTGTTGAGTGGTTTACTCATGACGATGAGGCTGAAGCTGCACTTAAGAAGGCTGGCAAGAAGGAAATTATTTACGCAAATCCTTCTACGTACCGCGAATACGCTTTGGCTTCTGTAACTACGCACGATATGCCACCTACAGCTGGTTATCTTGCCTTTGAGCATGTAAAGCTTCGCGAGCAGCTTCACCTGCTTACAGACTCCGTAGAAACGTTCCAGGAGACTGCTCAAGCTGAACGCGATGCAATGATGAAGATGCTTCTTGAGAACGGCTGGATTAGCAAAGATGCTGCTAAGGATGTTGAGGGTCACGTACAAGAGATTGTTGAGGGTATGCACGCTGTATTGCTTACTTCCCCATCGCTTCTATTGCAGGTGGCTTTGGTTGATGCTGTCGGCGAGAAGCGTTCACAGAATCAGCCTGGAACTAGCACAGAGTATCCAAACTGGCGTATTCCACTTGCTGACACTGATGGTCGTGTAGTTCACACCGATGAAGTATTTAAGTCACCACGAGTGCTATCTATGACGGCAGTTATGCGCGGCGAAAATACACGGAAGCATGTATAATTTAACAGTTGGTTTACTGATGAACTGACTCTATTCCCCCCTCGTAAGGAATATGATTTGCATAGTAGCAAGTCAAAATGTTCCTTGCAATGATGTCCTATGTGAGGCGAGCATTGTCATAGATGCTCGCCTCATTAATTATTTGCAGAAACTACTGCTTAATATACTTTGCAAAAACACGCTCCAACAAAGGCGTGTGAAGCATAATAAGCGATCCCCAACCAATGAATACCAACAAAGGTAAACCCTGCGGCAGATACACGATTGATGCAAATATTAACACAATAAACACTATATCTAGCAGTGCCATTAAAAGAGTTTCTTTCCAATAAGAAATACCAAAAATAAGAGAATTAACCACTGTTTTATCGATTGAATTTTTAAAACGCGCTTGCAGTGCAAACACCCATTCGGCAATAAGAACCCATAATATGCTCAGAATAAATTTAATAATTAAAAGTGGAGTAGACCACACACAAAGCCATAGCCAAATAATAGCAAAAAGAATCGGACCCATTACAGCCCAAATAATAGTAGATTCCAAAAAATTGCTAGCAAACGCACGAAAATACGCTGCAGTAATATGTCCTTCACCTCGCTCTATACGTCTTGCAGCATCATGACCTGCACAAAGAGAAGCACCGATAGTGATTAAAGGAATGCTTGTTAAAATCATCAATATTGTAAGCCACACGGCATCAGCAAATGTTTCCATGCCTTGCGCAAACTTTGAATCTGGGCTTCCAAACGAGAAAAACATTCTATACTATCTCCTGGTTTTATGACGCAATTCCTATGCTTTACTATCTATAGATACCTTTAACAACGAACTCTACCACTTAATTACAAACTAGCGTAACTATTAAAAATAATGACGGTGTGCACAAACATATAGTATGCGCACACCGCCGCTTTTACTGCCACCGGAATTTTGGAGAAGAATTAATCTATCCCTTTACTGCGCCAGACATAACACCTTTAATAATGTACTTCTGGCAGATGAGGTAGAAGATTATGATTGGAACAATTGCCATAACTAAGCAGCCCATCATTGCGCCCATTTCAACGGAACCATAGCCACCCTTCAAATACTGAACAGCTATAGAAATAGTCTTATACTTGTTGAGATCGAGCGTCAAGAACGGAAGCAGGAAGTCATTCCAGATCCACATTGCTTGTAAGATTGAAACCGAAATAATAGCAGGTCGCATAATCGGCACAATAATCTGGAAGAATATGCGTGGCACAGAAGCGCCATCAAGCATTGCAGACTCTTCGAGTTCTTGCGGAATACCCTTAATTACGCCAGTGAAAATAAATACTGCAAGACCAGCACCAAAGCCTAAGTAAATAATCCACAAGCCCCATGGAGTATTCAACTTCAAAGTATTCGTAATGTAAGCAAGGGTGTACATAACCATCTGGAATGGCACAATCATGTTGAATAGGAACAACACGTAGAGCAGTTTCGCAAACCAATTATTAACTCTAACAATCCACCATGCACACATTGATGTGCACAGAAGAATAAGAATCACAGAGCCAACAGTTACAACCACAGTCCATAAGAAGCTCATAGGAAAATCAGTACGATTTGAGCCTAATACGTAGTTAGACATTCCAACAAACGATTTTGGACTAAAAGTAAAAGGATTGCTGGCAATATCAACCTTAGACTTGAAAGAATTCAGCACTACTAAAGCTATAGGGAAAATCCATAACAAGCTTATAAAAGTGAACAGCACCGTCAATAACGCAGGATACTTTGTCTTCTCGTTCATGCTGCTACCTCCTTCGACCTAGTGAGAATATTCTGAACCATAGCAATAACAGCCACGATAACGAAGAACATGACTGCCTGAGCCTGACCAACGCCTTCACATCTTGGAGTAGTGAAAGTCCTATAAATATTAAGAGCTAACATTTCTGTTTTCCTCGATGGACCACCATTAGTTAATGCGAAGTTCTGATCGAAAAGCTTAAAGCCGTTAGTAATTGTTAAGAACGTGCAAACAGTAATAGAAGGCATCATCAATGGAATAGTGATCTTGAATAAAGTCTGGCTTGGGCTTGCACCATCGACAGCAGCTGCTTCCATAACGTCTCCAGGAAGAGCTTGCATACCAGCAATGTAAATAATCATCATATAGCCAATTTGCTGCCAGCAAACAACAATCACAAGACCCCAGAAACCGAATACTGCAGAGAACGTAATCGTACGATTGAAGTATCCAAGTATGCCATTTAACAAAAGCTGCCAAATATAGCTTAAAACGATACCGCCAATAAGATTTGGCATGAAGAACACTGCTCTAAATAGTGTTGTACCCTTGAACTTCTTAGTAAGTAAATACGCAATCGCAAAAGCAACAACATTAATAATTATTGTTGTAATAACTGCAAAAAACGTTGTGAACAAAAACGAATAAAGAAGATGCGGATCTTTTAAAGCTCTATAGTAGTTACGAAAACCCACAAACTTACCATCAGTTACAGTAGTGAATTTTCTAAAACTCAAATACACACCCATAATAAATGGCACTAAGAAGCCAACAATAAACGCAGCAAACGTAGGTAGCGCAAATAGCCACCACCATTTACGTATTGCCTTTCCGCTCATACTAATCATGACTCGTCACTTTCTCCTCTTTGAGTGCGATATCTACGTAGACATCGCTGTCCTGAACCAATACTTTCATTCTACTACATGAATTAGTTATGTCAAACGTTGTCATTTTCGACATGTCGCTTCAAACAAATATCAAAATTTAGTTTTAAAAAATTGCTTATTATCGTTGGTATTCCAGCAAAATTTGCTAAAATAGAAATGTTTGCAAACGTTTGTTTGTTTCGAACTATAAAAGTTCACACTAAACAACTAAACACAAGGCTGTGCTACACGTTTGTTATACTCGAATAAAGGGGTTCACATGTCGGCAAATATTCAAGATGTAGCAAATAAAGCTCATGTGTCAGTTTCTACTGTGTCGCGTTCATTTACACGACCAAACTTAGTATCTGCATCCACTCGCGATAAAGTATTGGCAATTGCCAAACAATTGAATTTTTCTATTTCGAAATCTGCAGCAGCACTGAAATCTGGTAAAACCTTGCGCATCGCTTTACTGATTAGCGATCAAATTCGTCTATGGTTTTCTGCATCTATTATTCAAGGATTGAATCAAGTATTCCACACAGCTGGATACGATTTATCTATTTTTCAGATTTCCAGCAGCAAAGAGCGTAGCGAATTTTTCACAATGCTCCCAACTAGACGTAATGCTGACGCCGTTATTGTATGCTCATTTGACGTAAATACCAACGAAATTGCACAACTTAAATCAACAGGGGTGCCAATTGTTGGCATAAACTGCTTATATCCACAAAAATGCGATTTTGACGCGACTATCAATATTGACGATGACCAAGGTGCAAGACTTATGGCACGCCATTTAATAGGTTTAGGGCATCGCAATATTGCATATGTGCGCACAACTCGTGACGTTTCACTACATTTCAGCGTATTGCAGCGGTACCATTCTTTTATTGATGAATGTCAAAATAGCGGAATTACACCTATAGAAATTGTGGCACCTGCTAATTCTGATCGCATAAGTGCAATAGTTTCTATGCTTCTTGGAAATTCAATTATGCCAACAGCAATTGCATGCCAAGAAGATGGGATTGCAATACCACTTATGTTTCAGCTCGCACGCAGCGGGTATTCCACTCCAAAAGATGTGTCAATTGTTGGTTTTGACGATAGTTTTTACGCGCATGAAACTGGCTTAACTACTATTAGACAGGATCCAGTTGATATTGCTTCTACTGCGGCAAATATCACGCTTGAGCTTATAAACACAGAGAAAGTTGAAGATCCATATCGCATTGTTCCAGCGCAACTTATTGTGCGTTCAAGCACATCCGCATTATTAAATGACTAAGCCTTTTATAATTTTCTATAAGGTATCAAGATAACAAAGATATCTAAATAACAAAGATATCTAAATAACAAAATCCGCTAGGACTTAGCACTATTATGTGCCAGTATCCTAGCGGATTTGCTTACGTCACCTTTGCTTGCTTACGTCAGCAGGTGTAACGTCTATTTATTTATTAATGGATCAGTCGTCATCTTCGTGAGCCTGAGAATATTCCTTAGCCCAGCCGTCCACGAATGCGCTCTTAACCTTATCCCACTTGCCGGTGCCCTGAGCGTACTCAAGCAAAGCGGAGCCGAGGTCGTTCTTCCAGTTATCAGATGGCATTACGGTGAAGTTCCAGCTTACTGGAGTCTTACCGGACTTAGCATCTTCAACAGCTGCTTGAGTCAATGGGTTGTCGGACTTGATATCTGCGAAGCTCTTGAATGGAGTGGTGAAGCCCATCTTCTTAGAAATAGCTTCCTTACCAGCATCGGAAGTAAGCAACCACTTCAAGAAGTCCTTAGTTGCCTTCTTGTTAGCGTCAGATGCCTTCTCGTTGATGCACCAATAGTTCTCAGAACCAGTTGCCAAACCTTGCTTCTCTTCGCCCTTAGCGCCAATGTAAATTGGGAGCATGCCAAGGTCTTCAGCCTTCATACCAGCCTTGGAGAGGTCACCCCAAGCCCAAGTACCATTCTGATAGAACACAGCCTTGCCCTGCGAGAACTCAGCATTTGCATCTTCACCAGTCTTAGAACCAATCTTCGTTGCTGGTGTAGTGGAATCAGTAATGTAAAGATCGAAAATCTTCTTGTAACCGTCAAGGAACGTACCCTTTACCTTTGCAGGCTGCTTGGTAACATGATCTTCCTTGAACTCATAGTACAAAGGAAGATTTGCAAGGTGGGTCTTGAAACGCCAATCAGAGCTGGAATCGAAGCCAGCAGAAGTGAATGCACCATCGACACCAAGATCTGACTTGTGCTTTTGGATATCATCTGCAACAGCCTTCAACTTATCGAAGGAGTTGATTTCTTCAGCAGACTTTACCTTAGCATCCTTAAGACCGGTGTACTTCTTGAGCAAAGCCTTGTTATAAATCAAGCCGTATGTTTCCATTGCATATGGAATACCAACAACCTTATCTCCATCCTTCAAAGCAATATCCTTGTTCTGAAGCTGGTTATAAAGCTCAGTATCCTTCAAATCAGCAGTGTAACCCTTCCAGCTTGCGTAACCAACTGGGCCGTTAATCTGGAAGAGTGTAGGAGCTTCGTCACCCTTGCTAATTTCGCTCTTCAAAGACTGCTCATAAGTTCCGGAAGCAGCAGTTTGAACCTTAACTTCAACACCAGTTTTCTTGGTGTATGCCTTAGCTACTTCTTTCCACTGATCTGCAGCTTCTGGCTTAAAGTTCAAGAAATAAACCTTACCTTTAGCAGAGCTGTCGCTTGAGGAGGATCCGCAAGCAGCAAGCGCGCCAAAAGCCATTGCTGAGCAAGCTACCAGTGCAATTGTTGATTTAATTGTACGATTCATCATCGAACCTTTCTCCTATGCCGACAATCCCGTCATCGGACTGCCACACCTCTAGGTGTCCTTATCGACAATATTTATTATGCCTCAACTGTTGCAATATTGCAAACGATAGCATAAGTAAATTAACGCGTGTCGTCATAAAAAATATCACACACCAATATCTCCGATAAAATTAACACGTATTTTTGGCAATAATTAAAGGGATTACGCAACAATTTAGCAAACGATTGCGCAATCCCTTGAGAATCATAATTTAAAACAAATTATTTAATTAGCAGCTAACTCTTACTGTGAGCAATCTTATATTCCTTCTCCCAGCCGTCCACGAACGCTTTCTTAAGAGTATCCCATGCTTGATTAGCGCCCATAGAAGTCATACCGTCTTTTGAGTTCGCAGCATATAAGCAACAGGATTACGCACATATCCTAGTTCCTTTGCAACTGAAAATATGTGTTCTACAGTTTCTGATGATAAGCGATCAGGAGTATTATACGCAAAGGAGACAGCAGATTTAGAGACATGCGCCGCGTCAGCAATATCCTGCATTGTAATTTTTTTCCCATGCTTCACACTTCTTACTTCTACATTATTTTTACTGTTGAGCTTGCAATACGATCATAGAATTATCTTTATTGGGGCGCCAACTATCTCCAACAGTTACACCATTTATAATTCGCCAGCAGCCTTGGCACGAGCGTCAGAATTATGGAAGACGATTGCTTGTTCACCACAGCTTCTATTGCAGGTAGCTTTGGTTGATGCTGTTGGCGAAAAGCGTTCGCAGAATCAGCCTGGCACAAGCACTGAGTACCCGAACTGGCGTATTCCTCTTGCTGATGAAAACGGCCATGTTGTTCATACTGATGAAGTCTTTAAGTCTTCTCGCGTGCTTTCTATGGCTGCTGTAATGCAAGGCAAGTAAAGGCAATAAGAGGCAAGTAAAGGCAAGTAAAAACAAAACACTTTTTCTCATCTCGCATATGCCGCATAGCACATTTTGTGTTGTGCGGCTTTTTGTTTGTTGCGATGCGCTGATTGTTGTTGTTTTCCGTGTTGTGCGGCTTTTTGTTTTTGGTTTTGGGTTTGTATTTGGCTCTTTATGGATTGTTTAGCTTTTTATTTGCTCTTATTGGGTTGTTGTTACAGGGTTTGATTCGTCTTCTTCCTGTTTTTAACGCTTCACTGTTTTACTTTGTATTGCTGATTCGGCTTAATTCTTTGGTTTAAGTTCGGTTCTTTATGGTTGATTCTGCATAGGCTGTTACGCGCACTCGTCAGAGTTAGAATAAACGAAGTTCGTCAGATTCAGTATCGCGCATTTCGTCATAGTCGAGTATTAAGCATGTAAACCCACGATCGTGCGCTAGCACTCGTGCTTGTGGCGTAATTGTTTGTGCTGCAAAAATTCCGCGCACTGGTTTTAAAAGTGGATCGCGATTAAGCAATTCACAATATCTTGTTAGCTGTTCTACTCCGTCTATTCCTCCATGACGTTTAATCTCTATTGCAACATGAACTCCATCACTGTCAACAGCCATAATGTCTACTGGACCGATTGCTGTTGGGTATTCGCGTCTAACGAGTGAAGCACCCTTACCGATTCTCTCAATTTGTTCTGCTAAGTAACGTTGTAGGTGATCTTCTACTCCATCTTTTACTAAACCTGGGTCTTCGCCAAGATCATGTGTCTGATCATCGTATACGCGTTGCAAAACAATCGTTAATACATCTTTGCCTTTTTTAGCCGCAACTTTTATAACATCACCATCACTTAAAGCATAACTAGAAGAACAATTGCTTGCATCGGATGCATTAGAATTTATTGCTTTTTCTTGGCATGCATGTTCTATGCGCATAGTGCAAGGAGCTGCCATCCAATTAAGCGGCTTGTACGATCCCAACTCTGAGAAAATTAATACACTGCCGTCTTCTTTTATAAGCAACACTCTTTTTGATAGTGGAAGTGACGCGTTAAGTCTACCTGAATATTCAGCACTACAATCAGCAACAATAATTCGCACAGCGTAAGCATAACAAAATTACACTCTGTGAGCCATAGAATCGTATAATTTTTGAGTTATTTATGCACTAAAACTTGTTCATAATAAATTATGAAATAAGTTAAAACGAGCCAATATAAGTCAAAAATTATAAAATTTATGAAATTTTGCCTTGCATTTTGATAATTTAGTGAATTAAAGTCATTTTTCTTCGCTTTCTATATTAATTTTCTAGTATTTTCTAGTATGCTTATCTTATGCATTGTCCTTTTTGTAAGAATTCTGATACTAAAGTCGTAGATACGCGAATCAGCGAGGATGGTTATTCCATCCGCAGACGACGCGAATGCCAGTTGTGTGGCAATCGCTTTACTACTGTTGAAACTACACAGCTTCTTGTTATGAAGCGATCAGGATCTATTGAGCCTTTTGATAGATCAAAAGTAGTTGCAGGCGTAGGTAAAGCGTGCCAAGGCAGACCTATTGATTCAGAAGCTCTTAAAACCCTCGGCATGAAAGTCGAAGCTGATTTAAGAGCTCGAGGTTTAGCTCAGGTCACTTCTGAAGAAGTCGGAAAAGCTATTTTGCAACCTTTACGAGAACTTGATGAAGTTGCTTATTTAAGATTCGCAAGCGTATATCAAAACTTCACGGGCCTTAAAGATTTTGAAAAAGCTATCGAAGACTTAAAAAAGAACCAATCTAATACTCAGGAATAGTGTCGCTCATAAGTAATACTCATAAGTTGGATACTATTGCCGTTACGCTCAAGTAAGCTCTACCCTAGTAAATACACGGTTCTGCGTATAATTGGAATGTTGGTTTCCGCATGAGTAACCATCATTCCAAATAAATAATGTGCGTTTGTATTGCATTGTTGCTTTTACGAATGCGCCAGATGATGTCCTGTGAGGCGAATGTCTATGTCGACATTCGCCTCACATATTTTATTCTCAATAGGGTTAAGGAAAGTAATCATTTAAGCGTCGCAAACCATCAAAATAGCAGACCTAGCATCCGAACATTCAGAATCCTCATAGCAATCTGAATATTGCGAAGCCAAATACTCTAAACATCCTGGGCAGATAAAGCCATTCAAACAATACACAGAACCATCCGAGTAAGAGTCTGAATAGTTAGAATAACGCCGTCCTAAATCATCAGAACAACAGCTCAAGCACTCTTCAGATCCATCCAAACTATCCAAACAATCTGATTCATACAAACCATACAAACAACTCAAACTATCCAAGTCATCAAAATCACATGAGCAACGTGAACACGAACGTCCTGAATTCCCCAAACACCCAGAACATCCTGAACACCCTGAGCGTCCCGAACATCCTGAACTGCAAATACGTTCCGAATAATAGTCATCTACATATGCTTCTATGCGTTTTTGCAATAATTTTCTATAGCATTCGTCCTCAAGAAAATACTCATTGCTTAAACTTGCATAGATATATCGCATAGTATCAATGTTTATAGGAGTGCATTCATAGATATATATCCCACATTTTGCATCCTGATTCCAACTCATATCAATCCCCCATTTATTGCTTATATTGTTCTTCTTCTAATCAAGTGTTCCAACAGTACTTATACGTAAAAGAAATAATGAATCGTTATTTTCGAAAATGCTTACAAGTCTGCCGTTATTTATCACTATTTAATACTGGAACGTTAATAGTCTGACCTACCTGCAAATCATAAGACGAAAGATTATTAATCTCAGCCAAATGTTCAACAGTATCTGAAACGTTACCATTTTTATCAGTTATAGATGTGGCATAACCCCATAAAGTGTCACCAGGACGGACTGTATATGTGACGAACTTTTCTGGTGCAGCAGAAACAGCAACCTTAGGCATAATTACAATCCAAGCAACAGCAATAGCAAATAAAACTACACTGACTCTGGCCACAAAATTGTTCTTTGACACTCTGTTTTTACAAGTAGAGCGTACTCCAAATGACTTATTCATATATATCTCTCCTTTACTCAAAGTTCCTTGTGAACATTTGTTCTATCGAACAAGTGTTTTAATAATTGCACAGTCTGAAAAAATATGCAACGGCGTGTCGAACATATGTTTGATTTTTTGAACAACATGCGCTAATATAAATTTTGAAAGGAGTAACCATGAACGATGAAAGCACCGACCAGGCAAATTTTGCCACAGAAAGCAATGCCGCTTCTCTGACCGGGCGACAGAGCAAAATCATGGATGCAATACAGCAAAATATAGCAGTTCATGGTTTCCCGCCTTCATTTAGAGAAATAGGAGAATTAGTCGGATTACGAAGTACATCTTCTGTTAAACATCAATTAAAGGCGCTCGAATTAAAGGGCCTAATTCGAATAAGTGCAAACAAAGGTAGAGCAATTGAAGTTATTGGACACAATCCAGTAACTTCGTCCACGCAGCGACAACAATCTGAACCTTTAGGCGTGGATGTAGATATGTACGAAAGCGAAAGCATTCAAACATCTCACGACGTCCCTCTTGTGGGAAGAATCGCTGCAGGAACGCCTATTACAGCAGAACAACATATTGACGACGTTATGCGACTGCCAGAGCGTTTAACAGGAACAGGAAATCTGTTTATGCTAGAAGTTCATGGAGATTCAATGATTGACGCTGCAATATGCGATGGAGACTACGTTGTTGTACGCGAGCAACACGACGCTTGCAATGGTGACATAGTTGCCGCATTGCTAGATAATGAAGCAACTGTTAAAACATTCAGAAACGACAACGGACACGTTTGGCTAATACCACACAATCCTACTTATTCCCCAATTGACGGCACAAATGCGACGATTATGGGCAAAGTAGTCACAGTTTTGAGAAAAATTTAAAATTAAATACCCAATACGATATTGTGTAACGAAATTTTTCCAGTATAATAGTTCATAATTTCTTATTTATTTCACCACTGAGGCCAATAAGAAATTAAGAGAGAAATATTAAATAGTACAGCTATAAGCATACCCTAATGCAGTAGACCGTATATTTATATATCTCTACGTTTTTTTTGACCCGTATACATCGAAGCAAGGAAGCTAAAATGTCAGTTGTAAACGTGGCGGACCGCATACTAGATAATCTAGGAACAATGACAACCATGAGGTTGCAAAAACTTGCATACTATGCTCAAGCGCATAGTCTTGCTAGTACAAATAAAACTCTGTTCGACGAAAATTTTGAAGCTTGGAAAAACGGGCCAGTTTCAATCGAGCTACTAAATAGATACAGAGATAAAATCATCATTCACAAAGGATGCCTAATATTGTCGTTAAACGAGCGCAAAAATCCACTCAATCAAAATCAGCTAGATCTTATTGACGAAGTATGCGATATTTTAAAAGATTGCTCAGGATTTGACCTTTATAAACGAGTCACAAAAGAAACCCCTTGGAGAATAGCTCGAATACCGTATAGAGAAGACCAATTCTGTGAAGAAATTATTCTAAACGGCTATATAAGAACATTTTACACATATAACCCAGTAGTGCCCGGTAAGCAAAAACGTACCAGACACTAATTGTCACTTATTTATTAGCGCGATAAATATTTCACATAAAAATCTTAAGATCTTAAAATCTTATAGCCATAGGAACTTAAGATCTTAAGATTTTGAATTTTAAAATCTCTAAAACGTAGAAGGATGACTCATGAAAACCCTAGATAAGAGTCCTCGCACGCAAAATACCTGCATTCAAGAGAAAAATTCAATAACAAACAGCAAAAGTTCGCTAGAAAAAGATTATTATGTCTCAAAAAGAAAACGCTTGTTCCACGAAAAACCGGCATCTCAATCCAACAAATCGGATAAAAACAGCAGCTTCATGGAATCAAACAAAGAGAAAGAGGAAAAAATAAAAAAGGAATTGATTCGCACATTCATGAGAATACGCGAATCATTATCCAGCGATTTGTCAGCCGCGAAAATAGTAGGCTCACAAACAAATTTCGATTATAGAGAACTATTGTCTTTATATCACAAATTTGAATCGGACATTGAAAAAGAAAAGCAAAAAGTCAATCCACTCTATTCTAAAAAATGGAAAAATCAATGTTTTAAAGGATATCACGCTGGCGGAAAGAAAATATTACTACTCAGAAGAGAATTTCTATTAAAAAGTATTGCTGCAAACGAAGCTAAACAAAAGAATTGCACCCAAGAAAACGATAGCGGGATATTAAATAAATTAAAAGAAGAAGAATGCAAAATAAGAAAAGAAAAGGCAATTTTAGATAATATTTTGAAATCGTTTGGAGAAGAAAAAGAACTATATGAGTTAAACTTTACGCGTCCATGCGAATACGATGGCGTACAAACAATGGGACCAATTATGCAGCCTCGTGCTGCGCAAACAAATTAAAAAATAATCCCGATAGAGCAGGATAAAACCTATTCCATCGGGATTACCGCGACTAAAAATCAGTACTTAAAAATCCGCGACTAAAATCCGTAGTCTAAATAATATAAATTATTCTTCAACAATTTCAATAGAGATAATACCAACTGGCTCAATCGGGCAATCCGAGGAATCAGTTGGAATGCTTTCAATAGCATCCACTACTTCGCAAGATTTTTTATCTGCAACTTCACCAAAAATAGTATGATGACCGTCAAGCCACGGAGTAGGAACCGCCGTAATGAAGAACTGCGAACCATTTGTGCCATGCATGCGACCGTCATAACCAAGACGCGTACCAGCATTAGCCATTGCGAGAAGATAAGGACGATCAAACTTTAACGATGGATCAATCTCGTCATCGAACTCGTATCCTGGGCCGCCAGTTCCATTACCCAATGGGCATCCACCTTGAATCATGAAATCCTTGATTACGCGATGGAAAATAAGGCCATCATAGAATGGCTCGCGTGACTTTTCATGAGTAGCAGGATTTTCCCACTCGATTCTTCCAGTTGCCAATCCTACAAAATTCTTTACAGTGTTTGGCGCCTTGTCATCAAAAAGATTGATTGCAATTTTACCCTCAGAGGTATTAATAATAGCTTTTGTCATGCGATAATTTTCCCATACGTTAAAGACTGTTGAACATGCTGCGAAATTGAGCCAAATCAGCCGAACGGCAATTAGCCGTGAGGATAGACTTTACTCTCTCGTGAGGTACAGGTTTCCTACGCAATGTTGCTGAGCTCTCGGAGTTTCTTTCATCGCAGGCGCTTTGACTGAGTCTGAAATTATTGGAATTTCAGGCTCCTTCAAAGCGTGATTTGACATGTGAAGCACGGTGTGCTTCACATGTCAAATCAGCCGAACGGCTATGCCGTGAGGATCAGCACTCACGTCCTCGCTTGCGTTGAAAGCGAGGATATGGCTGTGGCGGTGAGGGGTGGGTGTTACTTGTCTCGCAGACGTTACGCTCTCGTACAGTACATGGTTTTTATGCTTTTGCTACTAGTGTTTGGATTCTTAGTTAAGTTTTGATTCCCAATAGGATTGGATTATGTGGGAATTTATTTAGAATCGCTCCACTCTTATATTGCTCGACCAAGCAACACCCATCCCTCACTACTACTTGGTATGCACGCATAGGAAAACACATGCGAGAAAAATCTTAAATCTCTGCCTAACTAATAGCATTGCGAGCTCAAGCAGGTCGTCACGCTACAAAAACATAGCTATATAAACAAGAAAGGCTTACCGAAGTAAGCCTTTCAAAACCTGGAATCATTACCCGTCCCTAGCGGAAAACAAAACCAGCATCAACACTCAACACTCAAACCATCACACTCTAAACACTCGCTAGTAAGAAAAGGTAAATGGCAAACCAGCAAACACTTAAAACATGACTAGTTCAAGCAGTGGCGTGAAACATACGCTCCACGCCACAAGTTGAATGTGAAAATATTATTTAGTGACGGAACTTGCGAACAGCAGCACCAATGCCAGCGAGCATGGAAGCAGCCAAAGCAGTGAACATCACGGTAACACCAGTCTTGCTCAAAGGAGCAGCAGAAGCAGCAGCGGCAGCCTTGGTATCAAGCTTTGCACCAGCTGGAGCAGCAGCACCCTTCTTAGCTTCGCCCTTCTTAGCTTCCTTCTGGCCCTTCTTAGCAGCAGCAGCAACAGCGTCACCGAACTTACCGCTCACAGCCTCAGCATAAAGCTCCTTAGCGCCAGCAGGATCAGCGAAGTTTGGCATCAAAGGATCAGAAGTAGCAACTACAGGCAACAAAGCAGGATTCACACCAAGAGCAATAGCCTCATTGTAAATCTTCTTATACTGAGCCTTAGCAGCCTTAAAAGCAGCGCCAGCAGCAACAGCAGCAGTCTTAGCATCATTGTACTTAAGAGTCAAAGCAGTAAACTCAGCAGCAAGACGAGTCACATGAGCCTGAGCACGATCACGAAGATCAGTCAAACGAGTTTCCTTAGCAGAATCATCTACACCAGAAGCCAAGAAGGCATCCAAATCATGCTGAGCCTTCTCGAGATTGGCCTTAGCAGCAGAAAGTTCACGAATAACCTTCTCGTAAGCAGCCTTTACATCATTATAATCATGATTCTTCTTAGCAAGATCATTCTCAGCATTCTGCAAAACCATAGCAGCTAAACGAGTAGCATTAATAGCCTCATCCTTAGTAGTTGGATCAGCAACCACGGTAGGAAGAGTTACAGGATTCTGTGGGTTAGCAGGTGGGTTGGCAGGAGGATTCTGCTCATTACCACTGGCCTTGCAACCAAGATTCTTAAAATGAATCTCAGCAAGATCGAGCTTATCCTGGGCTGCAGATACTGCATCCTGAGCATTCTGAGCATTAGTATCCTCAGCATCAGTCTTGATGGTACCAAGCTTAGTATCGTAAGCCTTCTTATCAGGAGCAGTACCATTATAATCAGCTGGAGCAGTTGGAGCGCCGGTTTCCAACTTCACGCCCGTGTTCTGTGCAGCATCGATAGCAGTCTTAATATCCTTTGCGGCATTATTAGCTTTCTGCTGCGCAGTAGCAACAGCAACTAAATCAGCTGCATCAACATCAGCGATAGCATTCTTAGCATCAACAAACTTCTGAACAGCATTCTTGTACGCTGTTACTGCAGCCTTTGCAGCATCAAGCTTCTTATGAGCACGACGCTTAGCAGCATTAGCGGTAACAAGATCATCCTTTGCATCCTGCAAAGCAGCCTTCTTAGCATTAACATCGTCCTGAGCATTCTTGCACTCTTCAGCAGTTGGCTTCTTAGGAGTCTCAGCAGCGAAAGATGGTGTGGCGAAAGCCAAACCAGAAACGAGGGTGGCGCCAGCAGCGAGAGCGGCGATAGCCTTCTTATTTAACATAATAATTTCCTTTCTTCTTCTCCTTCGCACTAGGGTATGCGAAGAAAAATTTGCACCACGATTGTTTTAAAACAATTCGCGGTATCGCCAGCCTTAAAATCTAGGGCGGCTGACGTTTGCTTTTAAGATACCCCCCCCCCCGTTTGAAAAAGTCAAGAGCCAATCAACCCACGCTTATCCACAATTTAAATAAAATATTTTAATAAAACACGATAAACAAACCATAAACCGTAAAAAATACAGTATCATGCTTGTTTTTATATTAAAAAATGAATTTTCAAGAATTTTCAAGAATTTTCCCAGGAAACTCTCAGGAAACTCTTCTGCACTCCCCCAACTATCTGCAAAACCGTTGCAATATCGCCACTTTTGCGCGACACGCCGATAATATATATACACCACCTATCAAGCAGCAGTCACACAATACGCTAGTAAGTAATGTGAGTTGCTTACCATAGATGCTTTTCTACCAGTTAGGCAGAGATTTAAGATTTTTCGCCCATGCATTTTCTTGATTTTGTTTACTTACAGGGTATATAAGTCCACGAAATCAAGAACCCTACCCCGATTTTGTTTATCGACACGCTCTCTAAGTACACAAAACCAAGAACACTTCCCCGATTTTGTGTACTTAGAAGGTGCGCAAGCGCGACACCTGCTTGAGTACGCAATGCTATTAGTTAGGCAGAGATTTAATATTTTTCGCCCATGTGTGCATCACCGGGTAGCAGTGAGGGATAAGGATTGCTTGGTCGAGCAATATAAGAGTGGAGCGATTCTAAATAAACTCCCACATAATCCAATCCTATTGGGAATCAAAACTTAACTAAGAATCCAAACACTAGTAGCACAAGCATAAAAACCATGTACCTCACGAGAGCGTAACGTCTATCCTCACGGCTAATTGCCGCTCGGCTGAGCTTGCGTTGAAAGCGCACTGTGCTTTCAACTTTGAGCAAGCTCACGCTCCGAATTGCTTTCGTGCGCGCAATGCTGCACTCAAGCAGGTCGTCGCGCTAGTAATCCTTATTCCTCACCGCCAGAGCCATACACTCGCTTTCAACGCAAGCGAGGACGTGAGTGCTGATCCTCACGGCATAGCCGTTCGGCTGATTTGGCATGTGAAGCGCACTGTGCTTCACAATTAAGCCAAATCACGCTTTGAAGGAGTTTGAAATGCGTTATGCAATTTCAAACTCAGTCAAAGCGCCTGCTATGAGAGAAACTCCGAGAGCTCAGCAACATCAGCATGAACCTTAAACAGCAGCACACTATTCTGCTTTAAGCTCGGTCGATTCGCAGTCGAATCGCGAACGCAAAACAAAAAAGTGGCGCAAAACCAAAAGGTTTCACACCACATAACAGTAATAATTAAAGCAAACGCAAAACAAAAAATTATAAACGAAAATCTATAAACGAAAATCTATAAATTAAAAGTTATAAACAAAAAGTCAGCGTCTGCAATAATAAGCTCTAGTGACGGAACTTGCGAAGAGCAACACCCATGCCAGAAAGAGCAGAAGCAGCAACAGCAACCAAAGCTACAGCAACACCAGTTTTAGGCAATGCAGATGGCTTAGCAGCTGGCTTGGCTGCAGGCTTAGCAGCTGGCTTTGCTTCCTTAGCTGGCTTAGCGGCTGGCTTAGCAGGAGAAACAGGGTCATCGAACTTTCCAGACAAAGCTTTATCATACAATGGCTTGGTGGCTGGAACGCAAACTACAGTACCATAATAGTTCTTGTAGCAGTTGGAACGGTCTGGAACCTGAACTTCAGCTGAAGCAGTGGCCTTACCTGACTTCTTAGCAGTAGCAGGAGCATTATTTTCTACAGTTGCTGGCTCACTATTAGAAGAACCACCAAGTGGATCAGATGTTACTACTGGTGGCAAACCTAAATCTTCAGCCATTGCTGGAGTTGCCATTGCAAAACCGGCAAGCAAAGTAGCACCCGCAACGAGAGCAGCGATTGACTTCTTGCTCAACATATTCATACCTTCAATCCTTTTTATCACATTTCCACACAGCACAAGACAGATATGAAAGTGAGATACCGTTATTAAAATTGAAATATGCTAACTGGAATTCACCAATTAGAATACAGGGCACAGGTTACACCAATTTTTCACAAATAAAAAGATTTTCAAGGAAAAACACTAAATAAAAAAAGATTTAGGACTAGGAACAATCCCAGCTGATCATTGATAATTTCCTGGTTATTTCCTTGTTATTTCCAGGTTATTCCACAAAATGAGGGTATTCTCCAAAACAATTATCGAAAAAACAAAATAAAACAATAAACCAAATAAAAACAAACAAACAACACAAACAACACAAACAACACAAACAACACAAACAAAAAAACGCTGAAAACATAACTCAAAAAGAGCACATTTTCAGCGTTTATAAGCTTTAAACTTAATTCATTACTTACTAGCTTATGCTTTCACACAAACTATGTGAGCAACAAATCAGGCAGCAATGCTGGCGATATCAACTGGAACGCCAGGAGCCATCGTGGAGGTAACGGTTACCTTAGTAATGTAACGACCCTTGATGGTGCTTGGCTTCAAGCGGCGAACTTCGTCTGCAACAGCCTTGAAGTTCTCTTCAAGAGACTTAGCATCGAAGGAGAGCTTGCCGAAGAGGAAGGACAGGTTGCCCTGACGATCCACGCGGAACTCAATCTTACCGCCCTTAATATCAGCCACAGCCTTGGCAACATCCATGGTCACGGTGCCAGTCTTTGGATTTGGCATCAAGCTACGAGGACCGAGAACACGACCCAAGCGGCCAACCTTACCCATCATGTCTGGGGTTGCAACGACTGCATCGAAGTCAAGGAAGCCACCGGCAACCTTTTCGATAAGCTCGTCATCGCCAACGATGTCAGCGCCAGCTTCCTGAGCCTCAGTAGCCTTTGGACCACGAGCGAACACCAAAACCTTAGCGGTTTTACCGGTGCCATTTGGCAAGTTAACTACGCCACGAACCAACTGATCAGCCTTGCGAGGATCCACGTTAAGGCGCATAACAGCCTCAACGGACTCGTCGAAAGCGTGCTTTGGCATGCTCTGCAACAAAGCAATAGCCTCAGCTGGGGTGTACAGGTTATTGCGGTCAATCTTCTCAGCCGCTTCACGATACTTCTTAGAACGCTTAGCCATTTCTACACTCCCTTTCAGTCGGTAACGGTAATACCCATCGAGCGAGCAGTACCCGCGATGATCTTCATACCGGCCTCGACGTCACGTGCGGAGAGGTCAGGCATCTTAATTTCGGCGATTTCGCGCACCTGAGCCTTGGTCACAGAACCAACCTTGTGAGTCAATGGATTCTCGGTGCCCTTCTGAATACCAGCAGCCTTAAGCAACAAAGCAGCGGCAGGTGGGGTCTTCAGAATGAAAGTGAAGGAACGATCTTCATAAACGGTGATCTCTACTGGGACGATCTGACCCATCTTGTCCTTCGTCTGGTCGTTATAGGCCTTGCAGAAGTCCATGATGTTCACGCCGTGGGAGCCTAATGCTGGACCCAGTGGTGGAGCTGGATTTGCTTTACCAGCTTGAATCTCGAGCTTAATAAGCGCGGAGACTTTCTTTTTCGGAGCCATAATATGGTTCTTCTTTCTTGTACAAGCGGTCCAAACGGTTGCTGCAAACTCTTCTATAGTCGCTTCTTATAAAACATGCAAAACGTTCGAAAACGTATAAACACTTACGAAACGTTGCTATAAAGCTGTTTTGCAGCTTCCTCCCGCATCTTGTATTGCTGTGCTGTGCTAGCGGATTCCTCCTCCAGACACAAGCTTTCCTATTAT
The DNA here is from genome assembly GCF_002896555.1 of Gardnerella coleohominis. GTDB lineage: Bacteria > Actinomycetota > Actinomycetes > Actinomycetales > Bifidobacteriaceae > Bifidobacterium > Bifidobacterium vaginale_F. The sequence continues at coordinate 3,359 of NZ_MNLH01000008.1, read as the reverse complement.
GCCACCTAATAGCGACTACTTGCAAGATATTGCATTAGAAAAGACGCTTACAAATAGCCGATAGCAAATTAAAGGCAGTGAATATTGGAACACCTCTGTGTGATGGTAATAAAAAAGCGGGGAGTTTTAACTCCCCGCTAGAAGAATAATGCGGCGGCGTGCTAGTCTCCCACACCCTATCGAGTGCAGTACCCTCACCGTGTCAGGCCTTAGCTTCCGGGTTCGGAATGGGACCGGGCGTCTCACCTGAGCCATGACCACCGCAAACTTAATTATAACACTCACAGTAAACCATGAGCGGAATAGTGGCGGTTAGGGAACCGGACATGAACGCGAGTAACAATCAAACCAATCTCAACAAACTTAAACGCAGAATCTTTTAACACTCCAAGTTAACTAGAACATTAAACCATAAGCTTAAAAGAGTATATTACTATCGCCCGTTAGTACTGGTCAGCTCCACCCCTTACAGGGCTTCCACATCCAGCCTATCAACCACGTGTTCTTCATGGGGGCTCACACATTAAAATGCAAGGAATGCTAATCTTGGAGCAGGCTTCCCGCTTAGATGCTTTCAGCGGTTATCCCTTCCAAACGTAGCTAACCGGCAGCGCCACTGGCGTGACGACCGGCATACCAGAGGTTTGTCCACCCAGGTCCTCTCGTACTATGGGCAGGTCTCCTCAACATTCCAACGAGCGCAGAGGATAGAGACCAAACTGTCTCACGACGTTCTGAACCCAGCTCGCGTGCCGCTTTAATCGGCGAACAGCCGAACCCTTGGGACCTGCTCCAGCCCCAGGATGCGACGAGCCGACATCGAGGTGCCAAACCATCCCGTCGATATGGACTCTTGGGAATGATCAGCCTGTTATCCCCGGGGTACCTTTTATCCGTTGAGCGATGCCACGTCCGTACGCCGGCACCGGATCACTATCTCCGACTTTCGTCCCTGCTCGACCCGTCAGTCTCACAGTCAAGCCCGCTTGTGCGATTACACTCAAAACCCGATTGCCAACCGGGTTGAGCGGACCATTGAGCGCCTCCGTTACTCTTTAGGAGGCAACCGCCCCAGTTAAACTACCCGCCAGGCACTGTCCCTAACACGGATAACGTGCTGAGGTTAGACGCCAGATATGGAAAGAGCGGTATTTCACCTTACGACTCCACGCAAGCTAGCGCTCACGCTTCACAGCCTCCCGCCTATGCTACACGATCCACACCTAACGACAATACCAAGGTATAGTAAAGGTCCCGGGGTCTTTTCGTCCTTCTGCGCTTAACGAGCATCTTTACTCGTACTGCAATTTCGCCGGGCTCCTGGCCGAGACAGTGGGGAAGTCGTTACGCCATTCGTGCAGGTCGGAACTTACCCGACAAGGAATTTCGCTACCTTAGGATGGTTATAGTTACCACCGCCGTTTACCGGGGCTTAAATTCACCGCTTCACCCGAGGGCTAACGGATCCTCTTAACCTTCCGGCACCGGGCAGGCGTCAGAGCGTATACAGCGGCTTACGCCTTCGCACGCTCCTGTGTTTTTGGTAAACAGTCGCTACCCCCTAGCTTGTGCCACCCCCAACAGCTCCGCTTGTAAAAAACATCACCATCAAGGGTCTCCCTTATGCCGAAGGCACGGGAGTAATTTGCCGAGTTCCTTGGCCAGGATTCGCCCGATCGCTTCGGTATACTCTACCAGACCACCAGTGTCGGTTTAGGGTACGAGCGGAATCACACCTCACGTTGAAGCTTTTCTCGGCAAGCAGGATCACCGGAATCAGCCTTACAGCCTACCCATCACGCCTCAGCTTTAACATCCCCCGGATTTACCTAGGAGACAGCCCACACGCTTAGCCACGGAAAACCACCTCCGCAGCCGGCTACCTACCCGCGTCACTCCCACGCTAACCTACTACCGATACAGTCCCAACACAAACAAGCCAACAACCCCGAAAGGAAGCCAACTCATAAATGAAGGTTAGTACTCTCAGATTCAGTTCGAACGGTGTAACACCGGTACGGGAATATCAACCCGTTCATCCATTCGACTACGCCTGTCGGCCTCGCCTTAGGACTCGACTCACCCGGGGACGACGAACGTGGCCCCGGAACCCTTAGTCATTCAGCGGACAGGATTCACACCTGTCTCTCGCTACTCATGTCTGCATTCTCACTCCTGTAAAGTCCACGACAAGTTCACACTGCCGCTTCACCCCATACAGGACGCTCTCCTACCCCGCGTGAACTAAATCACGCAGTCGCGTCTTCGGTGGCGTGCTTAAGCCCCGCTACATTGTCGGCGCGGAACCACTAGACCAGTGAGCTGTTACGCACTCTTTCAAGGGTGGCTGCTTCTGAGCCAACCTCCTGGCTGTCTATGCGACTCCACATCCTTTCCCACTTAGCACACGCTTAGGGACCTTAGACGACGATCAGGGCTGTTTCCCTTTTGACGACGGAGCTTATCCCCCGCCGACTCACTGCCATGATAAACCTAACAGGTATTCGGAGTTTGGCTGCTATTAGTACCCGGTATGGGCCCGCAAGCATCCAGTAGCTCTACCCCCTGTAAGCAATAACATGACGCTGCACCTAAATGCATTTCGGAGAGAACCAGCTATCACGGAATTTGATTGGCCTTTCACCCCTAACCCCAAGTCATCCCCCCAGTTTTCAACCTAGGTGGGTTCGGTCCTCCACACGGTCTTACCCGCGCTTCAACCTGCTCAGGGCTAGATCATCCCGCTTCGGGTCCAGGACATGCGACTCAAACGCCTTTTAAAACTCGCTTTCGCTACGGCTCCCCCACCCGGGTTAGCCTCGCCACATACCACTGACTCGCAGACTCATTTTTCGATAGGCACGCCGTCACCCCACAAAGAAGGCTCCGACGGATTGTAAGCGCACGGTTTCAGGAACTATTTCACTCCCCTCCCGGGGTGCTTTTCACCTTTCCCTCACGGTACTAGTACACTATCGGTCAGACAGGAATACTTAGGCTTACCCAACGGTCTGGGCAGATTCACGCGGGATTCCACGAGGCCCGCGCTACTTGGGAATAAACATAAAGAGACATCGCACGACAAGCTACGGGGCCATCACCCTATACGGCTGGGAATTCAATCCCATTCACCTAGCACGACATTTTATCACTCTTCTCAACCCCGTCAGAGGCTGAACAATCAATCCCACGACCCCGAGCACGCAACACCTGACGGTTATCACACGCACCCGGTTTAGCCTGATCCGCTTTCGCTCGCCACTACTCACGGAGTATCCTTTCCTGCAGGTACTGAGATGTTTCACTTCCCTGCGTACCCCCCATGCAAAACATGGTGACCACTCATAACAATGGCCGGG
>NZ_MNLH01000007.1 GCF_002896555.1 Gardnerella coleohominis | reverse complement strand
TATAAGAGACAGAGGAACGGGAGTAATTTGCCGAGTTCCTTGGCCAGGATTCGCCCGATCGCTTCGGTATACTCTACCAGACCACCAGTGTCGGTTTAGGGTACGAGCGGAATCACACCTCACGTTGAAGCTTTTCTCGGCAAGCAGGATCACCGGAATCAGCCTTACAGCCTACCCATCACGCCTCAGCTTTAACATCCCCCGGATTTACCTAGGAGACAGCCCACACGCTTAGCCACGGAAAACCACCTCCGCAGCCGGCTACCTACCCGCGTCACTCCCACGCTAACCTACTACCGATACAGTCCCAACACAAACCCATCAACAACCCCGAAAGGCAATCAACAAGAAAATGAAGGTTAGTACTCTCAGATTCAGTTCGAACGGTGTAACACCGGTACGGGAATATCAACCCGTTCATCCATTCGACTACGCCTGTCGGCCTCGCCTTAGGACTCGACTCACCCGGGGACGACGAACGTGGCCCCGGAACCCTTAGTCATTCAGCGGACAGGATTCACACCTGTCTCTCGCTACTCATGTCTGCATTCTCACTCCTGTAAAGTCCACGACAAGTTCACACTGCCGCTTCACCCCATACAGGACGCTCTCCTACCCCGCGCGAACTAAATCACGCAGTCGCGTCTTCGGTGGCGTGCTTAAGCCCCGCTACATTGTCGGCGCGGAACCACTAGACCAGTGAGCTGTTACGCACTCTTTCAAGGGTGGCTGCTTCTGAGCCAACCTCCTGGCTGTCTATGCGACTCCACATCCTTTCCCACTTAGCACACGCTTAGGGACCTTAGACGACGATCAGGGCTGTTTCCCTTTTGACGACGGAGCTTATCCCCCGCCGACTCACTGCCATGATAAACCTAACAGGTATTCGGAGTTTGGCTGCTATTAGTACCCGGTATGGGCCCGCAAGCATCCAGTAGCTCTACCCCCTGCAAGCAATAACATGACGCTGCACCTAAATGCATTTCGGAGAGAACCAGCTATCACGGAATTTGATTGGCCTTTCACCCCTAACCCCAAGTCATCCCCCCAGTTTTCAACCTAGGTGGGTTCGGTCCTCCACACGGTCTTACCCGCGCTTCAACCTGCTCAGGGCTAGATCATCCCGCTTCGGGTCCAGGACATGCGACTCAAACGCCTTTTAAAACTCGCTTTCGCTACGGCTCCCCCACCCGGGTTAGCCTCGCCACATACCACTGACTCGCAGACTCATTTTTCGATAGGCACGCCGTCACCCCATTAAAAAGGCTCCGACGGATTGTAAGCGCACGGTTTCAGGAACTATTTCACTCCCCTCCCGGGGTGCTTTTCACCTTTCCCTCACGGTACTAGTACACTATCGGTCAGACAGGAATACTTAGGCTTACCCAACGGTCTGGGCAGATTCACGCGGGATTCCACGAGGCCCGCGCTACTTGGGAATAAACATAAAGAGACATCGCACGACAAGCTACGGGGCCATCACCCTCTACGGCTGGGAATTCAATCCCATTCACCTAGCACGACATTTTATCACTCTTCTCAACCCCGTCAGAGGCTGAACAATCAATCCCACGACCCCGAGCACGCAACACCTGACGGTTATCACACGCACCCGGTTTAGCCTGATCCGCTTTCGCTCGCCACTACTCACGGAGTATCCTTTCCTGCAGGTACTGAGATGTTTCACTTCCCTGCGTACCCCCCATGCAAAACATGGTGACCACTCATAACAATGGCCGGGTCTCCCCATTCGGAAATCCTCGGATCAAAGCCCACTCGGCAGCTCCCCGAGGCATATCGCAGCCCGTCACGTCCTTCATCGGTCCTGTCTACCAAGGCATCCACCATACGCCCTTACCAGTAATACAAACTAATAAGACCTACCAGCAAAATACTCTAGACAACTAATCATCACACTAAAAGATCATAAAACGATCAAGACGACTCCACCAAAATGGAGCCGGTTGAAATTGATAAAAGTAAAAACAAGCAAAACCAAAAATAGTCTCACTATTCTTACTCGCGTCCACTATCCAGTTCTCAAACCACCACAACACCACGAAACACAACACTAACAAAAACGTTAACGCGCATCCCATGAGTCACAGACTACAACCCCAAAACAAGGGGGGTGGCAATCCGGGAACCCAAAAACATGCCCAAACCACTCACAATAAAAAGCTAACTATTGTTTTCCACACCAGTAACCACACTCATCTGAGCGTGCACAAAAACTCCGTAGAAAGGAGGTGATCCAGCCGCACCTTCCGGTACGGCTACCTTGTTACGACTTAGTCCCAATCACGAGCCTCACCTTAGACGGCTCCATCCCAAAAGGGTTAGGCCACCGGCTTCGGGTGCTGCCCACTTTCATGACTTGACGGGCGGTGTGTACAAGGCCCGGGAACGCATTCACCGCGACGTTGCTGATTCGCGATTACTAGCGACTCCGCCTTCACGTAGTCGAGTTGCAGACTACGATCCGAACTGAGACCAGTTTTAAGGGATTAGCTCCATGTCACCATGTCGCAACCCGTTGTACTGGCCATTGTAGCATGCGTGAAGCCCTGGACGTAAGGGGCATGATGATCTGACGTCATCCCCACCTTCCTCCGAGTTAACCCCGGCGGTCCCCCGTGAGTTCCCGGCATAACCCGCTGGCAACACAGGGCGAGGGTTGCGCTCGTTGCGGGACTTAACCCAACATCTCACGACACGAGCTGACGACGACCATGCACCACCTGTGAACCTGCCCCGAAAGGAAACCACATCTCTGCAGTCGTCAGGCACATGTCAAGCCCAGGTAAGGTTCTTCGCGTTGCATCGAATTAATCCGCATGCTCCGCCGCTTGTGCGGGCCCCCGTCAATTTCTTTGAGTTTTAGCCTTGCGGCCGTACTCCCCAGGCGGGACGCTTAACGCGTTAGCTCCGACACGGAACCCGTGGAATGGGCCCCACATCCAGCGTCCACCGTTTACGGCGTGGACTACCAGGGTATCTAATCCTGTTCGCTCCCCACGCTTTCGCTTCTCAGCGTCAGTAACAGCCCAGAAACCTGCCTTCGCCATTGGTGTTCTTCCCGATATCTACACATTCCACCGTTACACCGAGAATTCCAGTTTCCCCTACTGCACTCTAGCCCGCCCGTACCCGGCGCAGACCCACCGTTAAGCGATGGGCTTTCACACCAGACGCGACGAACCGCCTACAAGCTCTTTACGCCCAATAATTCCGGATAACGCTTGCGCCCTACGTATTACCGCGGCTGCTGGCACGTAGTTAGCCGGCGCTTATTCGAAAGGTACACTCACCCGAAAGCTTGCTCCCAATCAAAAGCGGTTTACAACCCGAAGGCCTTCATCCCGCACGCGGCGTCGCTGCGTCAGGGTTTCCCCCATTGCGCAATATTCCCCACTGCTGCCTCCCGTAGGAGTCTGGGCCGTATCTCAGTCCCAATGTGGCCGTCCGCCCTCTCAGGCCGGCTACCCGTCGAAGCCTAGGTGGGCCATTACCCCGCCTACAAGCTGATAGGACGCGACCCCATCCCATGCCGCTAAACACTTTCCCAACAAAACATGCGTCAAGTTGGAGCATCCAGCATTACCACCCGTTTCCAGGAGCTATTCTGGAGCATGGGGTAGGTTGGTCACGCATTACTCACCCGTTCGCCACTCTCACCAACCAGCAAGCTGGTCAGATCCCGTTCGACTTGCATGTGTTAAGCACGCCGCCAGCGTTCATCCTGAGCCAGAATCGAACCCTCCACGAAAAAATTCAATGAAGAGCCAAAACAAGGCTCCAAAAAAATAAGAAAAAGACGAGATATTCTTTAAGGAAAAAACATCCCACAAAACCTCACCATCATTTAACCATTTCTCAGGCACCCTGCAACCTGCAAGGCTGACAATGAACTGGCAATAATTAACTAAATAAGTAGTACAGACACGCTTTTGAGTTCTCAAACCACCACCACACCAGCCGGCTCATCAACCCCAACCGAGGAGAACCAGCCGCGCTGAGCAGCAAGAGATAAACTTACACCAAACCAAGATTAAATGCAAACCCAACCAGTAAAACAACCCCAAAACCATTGAAAACAAGCCAAAACACCGGCGTGTCGAAAAACCACAATCAAACAACAATCAATCAGTCTCAAACCGGCTTGCGCCACAAAACCACACTTAACTAATCAATCAACCAATTACTCAACCAATTAATTAGGCATAAGTCCTAATCAATCAGCCTCAAGTCCAAACAACTCAGCAAATCCAAAAACATCAATGTTTCCATACTTCTCAACTAGCTGCATCCAGCGCATAGAATTGCTTTCGCCAAATCGCGCAGCTTTGCGACGATACGCATCCGCACTCAAAAAACGAGGAGGAATTGATTTACTGTTATATTTATCCGCAACCATAACAATTTCTTGCTCAACAGTTTGCGGAATATAATCACCAGCAGGAAGCGGCAAATTTTGCGCAATAACTTGCTCACGTGTCAACCCAACACCAGTATGATTACGAGCAAATTGAGCAATATCTTCACTAAAGCCATTATCAATTAAATATTTATAACCGCGCAAACCATGCAAAATGTAATTAGGGCCATCAAATCGCAATTCGCTGCCATCGTTTTCGCTGCCATCTTTAGCAAGCACAAAATACGTGCCTATATCGTGTATCAATCCACCAATAAAAGCAGCATATTCATCAATATAAGAATCAGGAGCAAATCCACCTTTAATTGGAGGTAAGTCACAATACTTGTCCCCAATAAGCTTTTTAAGACAAGCTTGAGCAAACTCCGCACGATTAGCTAACTCGCTATTAACACTCTTAGAGTCAAGCAACATATTGCAATGATGCGCGATTTGCCAAGATATAGTTGCGATTATCGCGCAATGGCCATGAATAAGATCATAAGCGGAAGAAGAAGGCGCAGTAATCAAATGCAATTTTTCTACTTCACTGAAATCAGGTAAATTAGCCAATTTCTCCGAATTGCATTTAGCTAGATTTTCTGCGCCATTTTCCATTTTTAAAACTCTTCCTTAAAACTCTTCATTATTTTTTAGAAGAATCTTCCTTAGCCTTAGCAGCATCTTCCTTAATTTTAGCCGCATCTTTTTCAGCCTTAATAGCATCTTTTAGCAAAACTGGATCAATATTCCCAGTATTCGCCAACTTTTCATCAGCAAACATCACCTTAGCTGCTGCAATATCTCGCGCATTCATAACGGCAGTCTGCTCAGCGTCAGCAGGCCTACTATCTTTCACAGGAATATCTGTTTCAACAGCAGAAGCTCCTTGCAAAGATTGCACTGCTCGTTGCGCACAATCCTCACGCTTCAAACGCGGAGGCCTACGAGTAGAAACGAACAATGGCTGAACTTCAACAATAGGATTATAAGGAGCTAAACCAAACCATTTAACAGGAGTACCAGCAATATGTCGAATCGCGTACTTCATATTCAACGACAAAGCACCGCGCACAGAAACATTTGACTCAGGCATTAAAGCTTTGTGCAAAAGCACGTAACGAATTGGACCAATATCCGGATCCGCATCAACCTTCGGATAAACAGACTTCTGCTGCGGCAATTCGCCAGTATGCGAAAGATCATGCATAATTTGATGCAAATAAGCAGGAATAGAAGGAGAAACCTTAAAACCTAACTTAATTTTCACGCGGAACAAATAATCAGTGCCAAAATTCTCCACACAATATTCGCGAGTAAAAGGAGCATCATCCGTTTCAACAGAAACAGCCCACCACGCGCGAGCACGTTTAGGATGATCAGCAAAAATCGAGAAGAAAATACCAGTATCCAAACGCTTCATTTCGCGATCAGACGTCAAATACACGATATTATCCGCAAAATACGGAATACGAAAATCGCTGTGTAATTTGTCTAATACCGGCAAGAAATCCTTAGGCTTCATATGCAAACGCTGGGAACGCTCAATCTTAGTGCCATCTTTCCAAGTGACCATAATGATCAAAATCGAAGCGCCAAGAAGCACAGTGAACCAACCACCATGCATAAACTTTGCCAGAGAAGCCACGAAGAACATAAATTCTATGACAAGGAACACAACCGAGAATACAAAAGCACCAAAGCGTTTCTTCTGATACCACATTCGCACAGCAAGAAGCGTAGTCGTAGCAATCATCGTCACAGTCAAAGCTAAACCATACGCGCCAGAAATATGCTCAGAATCACGGAACACAGCCAAAACCGTTAATGTCGCAACACATAAAACAACGTTTACAACTGGAATATACAACTGTCCGCGAGTACGCGCAGGATAACGAACCTGAAGATGAGGCATCCAATTCAAGCTCGTTGCTTCAGAAACCATAGTGAAAGCACCAGTAATCAAAGCCTGAGAAGCGATAATACCGGCTGTAACAGAAAGAACAACTGCTACATATCGCAGATTTGGACTAAGCATTTGGAAGAATGGATTTAAACCTTCAGTCGACCATAAAGCTTTATCGTTTTGATGCCTTAGCATCCATGAACCCTGACCAAAGTAATTAAGAATAAGCGCAACTTTAATGAATGGCCAAGTTACATAAACATTTCCTCTACCAACATGACCCATATCTGAATACAACGCTTCAGCACCGGTAGTTGAAAGGAAGATTGTACCCATAACAGCAAGTCCAGCAAAGTTATGTGTACTAAACAGGAATTTAATGCCATATACAGGATTAAGAGCTTCAAAAATAGTGAAATCTGTACCTATATTCATAATTCCGACAAGCGCAAGGAACGCAAACCAAATCATGACAACAATGCCAAATACTTTGCCGATTCTCTCAGTGCCGCGCTGTTGAACAGAGAATAAAACAACGATGATAACAACAGTAATCATCAAAGATAAATTAGTATTCTCCATAAAAATTGGCTTAAAAGCGTCAATTGTACGCAAACCTTCAACTGCAGAAGATATTGAAACTGCAGGAGTTAGTACAGAATCCGCCAAAAACGCTGCACCGCCAAGCATTGCAGGTATAGCAAGCCATGCTCCACGTTTGCGAATTAAAGAATAAAGGGCAAAAATACCACCTTCACCCTTGTTATCTGTACGCATTGCTACGAAAACGTATTTAACAGTCGTAATTAAAGTAATAGACCAGAAAACCAATGAAAGCATTCCAAAAATTGCTTCACGATTAATATTCTGCAATCCGCCTTGCCCAGCTAAAAATGTTTGAGCTGTATACAAAGGAGAAGTACCAATATCTCCATAAACAACGCCAAGCGCAACAATCGCCATGCCGAAAGTAAATTTATCGGAGCTAGTCTGGATTTTAGCCCACAAACGCCCGATAGGACCGCGTACTGCACTGTCAGCAAGCTTTTCAGCTTCTTTTACTTCTTGCGCTTGTTGCTTAGCGATTACTTCGCGTTCTTCACGAGTGGTCGTTTTCTGTGAAACTTTCGGCGCTTTAGTAAATGACGCTGCGCGCAAAATAGCAGATTTTGAGACTTTACCAGAATCTTTCGCACCATTGCGAGGATCCTTTGTACCTTCTTTCGTTGGTACACTAATGCGTGACTTAGTCATGCCAGATTCCTCCATAGCTAAGACCTATCCCATCACTTAGGGGAGTTACATACGGCCTTATTTAACATACAGCATTATTTAACTCGTACTTGGATATTGTATACAACAATAGATATATAGCGCAAAAGATCCCGAAAAAACCTTGAAAAACAAGGGTTTTGTACTTCTAGAATCCGTAGACTTTTTTAGTGTTTTCGCGAGTGATTTTCGCCGCATCCGCTAACTGCATATTTAAAACTTCAGCAAGAACTTCCAGCGTATAAGGAACCATATAAGGTGCGTTTGGCCGTCCGCGATAAGGCATTGGCGTTAAATAAGGCGCATCGGTTTCAACAGTTATATGCGATTTTCCGATTATAAGAGCTGATTTACGCAAATCTTCATTGCCTTTGTAGCTTATCGTTCCAGAAAAACTTGCATACCATCCATGCTCTTTGAGTATTTCTGCTAAATCTACGCCACCAGCATAGCTGTGAAATACTGTTCGCTCAGGAGCGCCATCTTGTAATAAAACCTTTACTACGTCTTCGTGAGCGTCACGATCGTGAATTTGCAAAGGCAAGTTCAATTCTTTTGCGAGCGCAATATGATCTCGAAAAGCCTCTATTTGTGCTTCTCTCGCAGTCTCTCCTGTACGAAAGTAGTCTAAACCGGTTTCGCCTATTGCCACTACTTCTTTGGGATGCTCTACTACTAGCGAACGCAAATGTTGCATTGCTTCGTCAAATGGAATATCGTGATACGGCTTATAAACTATCGGAAGTCCGTCAGGTCCTTGAGCGCCTTTATGCCCATGTAGTACTGCTTCATTCGGGTGTATTGCGATTGCTGCACGAACTGAATTTTCATGCGCTTGAGCGAATTTAATCGTCGGCTCCCAGTCTGGATATTCACATCCGACTTCTAGCATGTGTGAAACGCCTGCTGATTTTGCTTGAGTAACTAAGTCGTCTGCAGTAGGTTCTGCTATTAAATCGCGCCCTTTTTCTGCTAATTCTTTGTTTAAATTATGTGCAAAATCCACAACGCTAAGCATATGCGTATGATCGTCTGCAATTGTTAGGCCTTCTTTAAGCAAATTTTCCCATATTGCAGATTGTTCTGTTAACGCTGGTGCCCAGTTGTGTTCGCGATGATGTTTACTCATACTATTAGTTTACCCACGAAACTTCACGCTAAAGAAACTTCTTATTTAATAAATCAACTACTTATTAGTGCTCGCGAAACTTCTTATTTAGCATTTTTAGCATCTTTAGCATCTGTAGCATTCACACAACAGACTGACGAATCGCTGCATATTGCGATTCCACAAGACGATAGTAAGATCCTTTCGCCGCCATAAGCTCCTTATGCGTACCACGTTCCACAATTTGCCCATGATCGATTACGCAAATTAAGTTAGAGTTTTCAATAGTTGACAGCCTGTGAGCGATTACGAAAGAAGTGCGATTTTTAAGCAATTGAGCTAATCCTGCTTGCAGTGCTTCTTCTGTGCGAGTATCAATATTGCTTGTCGCCTCGTCGAGAATAAGAATTCGCGGATCTGCAAGTAATACTCGCGCAAAAGATATAAGCTGACGCTGGCCTGCAGAAAGAGTAGCTCCTCGCTCCTCAATTTCAGTATCGTATCCGTTTGGTAATCCTTCAATAAACTCGTGCGCGTGCACAACTCGAGCCGCAGCTTCAATTTCTTCGTCTGTAGCATCAAGTTTCCCATAACGAATGTTTTCACGGACTGTTCCACTGAAAATAAAACTATCTTGCAGCATGACGCCCATTTGCTTGCGCAACGAAGCCAAAGTTACAGAGCGCACATCGTGACCGTCTATAGTAATCGAACCTTCAGAAACGTCGTAGAATCTGGAAAGAAGACTTACAAGAGTTGTTTTTCCAGCACCAGTAGGACCTACAAGAGCTACAGTAGTTCCAGGCTCAACATGCAAATCAACCAAATTTAATATTGGCTTTCCATCATCTTCGTAGCGGAATACTACGTCATTTACATCTACTTTGCCTTTAATTTGCGGCAATTCTTCAGCATCAGGCTTATCTACAATATTCGGCTTAATTCCTAGCGTTTCAAAAATTCGCTCCAAATAAACTGAACATGTTACAAGTTGCGTGTAGAAATTACCAATATTTACTACTGGATCCCAGAATGTAGTCGAATACCATATAAATGCGATAAGCGTACCAGTGCTTACATTCATTGCACCAACGTTTGTTATGCCAACATAGTACAAAAGCGCTATTGCTGCAGTTTCAATAACTGAAGCTCCAGGCCAAAGAAGCAACTGCACTCTAACGTTTCGCATCCAAGCACTTCTTACTTCTGATTGCTGCTCTTGGAAAGTATTATATGCCGTCGCTTCACGAGCAAAGGTCTGTGTTGTTTTTACGCCTGCAATTGATTCGTGCAAATATGCGTTCAAATTACTTTGCTTATTTGATAATTTTTTAGACGCCTTTTTTTGCAGAATTTGCAAAGTGCGAGTCCAGATTATAAATATTGGGAATAACACTAAGCTCCACAATGCCATTCGCCAATCTATAACAAACATTGTGATTAACGTAATAATAAGCACAAAAACATCAGAAAATACGTTAATTAAACCTGAAGAAAGCGTGTCAGAAAGCGTATTAATGTAGTTCACAATGCGAATTAAAATTTTCCCGTGCGGACGCGAATCAAAATAATCAAATGATAGTGACTGCACGTGAGTGAAAATATCGCGGCGCATATCTTTAATAATCAGCTGTCCTAGGCGCGTTATTGCCAGCGTCCTGTACGCTAAGCCTAGTTCGTAAAGCACAATAAGTAATGCGAATACAGCAATAACCATGTAAAGATATGTGACGTTTTTACTTGGCAAAACTACATCTATAAGAATTTTTGTAATCATTGGCATTGCAGTCATAATTATGCTTCCACTAATTACGACTAGCACTACGCGCACTAATTGCCATATGTACGGCTTTATGTATGCCCGGACGCGTAGCAGTTCATGAACGTTAACGTGTTCTTCTTGACTTTCGTCTTGATCGTAAGTATTACGTTGCGCCATCTGCTACTCCTCCTTCGTTTCAAATCCTGCAGAAATACCCGTTTGCAAGCCAAGCTGCTTTCGGTAAATCTCCCAATAACGCCCGTGCGCTGCAACAAGTTGAGCGTGCGTTCCACGTTCCACGATTTTCCCGTGATCTAATACAACAATCATGTCTGCATCTTTAACGGATGAAATTCTGTGTGCAATTGTGATTATTGTGCGCGTGCCATCAAGCTTTTTTAACTCCTGTTGAATATGCTCTTCTGTTTCCATATCTACAGCGGAAGTTGTATCGTCCATAATCAAGATTGCAGGATTATTTGCCAATGCGCGAGCTAAACTTAAACGCTGCTTTTGCCCACCCGAAAGACCTACTCCGCGCTCACCTACTACCGTTTCATAGCCTTCTGGCATATTCATAATGAAATCGTCTGCCGCAGCAATTCTAGCCATTCTGCGAATAGTGCTATCTAATTCCTTGCGATTTTCTTTATCTTTAGGAAGGCCGAAACTAATATTCCCTGCAATAGTGTCAGAAAACAGGAATGTTTCCTGTGCAACTATGCTAACTTGGTTGCGAACAGTTTCTAGAGGCCATTCGCGAACGTCTTTTCCGTCAATTAAAACGCGTCCACTCGTAGGATCGTAGAATCTTGCGATAAGACTTACAAGAGTTGATTTTCCAGAGCCTGTTTCACCAAGAATACCCAATTTACTTCCTGCTGGAATATCTAAATTAATATCTTGCAAAACCAAAGAGTCCTGATCATCAGGGAACGCAAACTCAACATTTTCGAAGGTAATCTCACCTTTGACTTTAATACTTTCTTCTGCATTCTTCGGAAGATTAATATGCGATTCTTGCGTAAGAAGCTTGCGAATATTCACACATCCTGCATTAAAACGCTGCCAATCGTTTATAAGCCAACCCACCATTCGTACAGGCATATGAAGCATCCAAAGGAAGCTATTAAAAGTGACGAATGTACCTAAAGTCATGTTGCCGCTCAAAACCAGCCAACCGCCGAAGCCTACTGTTATAAGCTCAAGCACAAAGCCCATTCCATCAAGCCATGGCATGTATTTTTGAGTGTTTTTTGCAAGAGTAATATTTCGATTAAAGTAATCTTCGTTGCACTCGTCAAATTTTTTAGTTTCGTAATCTTCACGCACAAAAGCTTTTACAACGCGATTCCCTTCAATATTTTCCTCAACCATTGAATTCATACGAGCGAAAGATTCACGAATTGCAAGGAATTTCGGCCTAGCATTTTTGCCCATAATTTTTGACAGTATGAACAAAAATGGCGTAATCGCCATAAGCGCTAATGCAAGCTGCCATTGGATTGATACCATTATGACTAATGCGAATACGAACATTACTACGCAATCTAAAGCCATATACGATACCCAACTAAGCACATGACGAATTGCATCCGTATCAGAAGTCATGCGGCTCATAATGTCGCCTGTGCGCGTGTGATTAAAGTACGTAAAATCGAGAGAATGAAGCTTTTCGTACTCGTCGCTTACAAGTCGGTATACAGTATTCTGCCCAAACTTTTCCATTAAAAGCTGGTAAATATACCTAGATCCAACTCGCACAATCATCATAGACACCATTAATATGCATGTGCCAATCAGCAAATTATGTTGTTTGCCAATAATGATTTTGTCTACTATAAAGCCTGAAAGCAACGGCATTGTCATTGCCATTGTGTCGTTGATTATAAATAGGAAAATAGAAAGCCAAACTTTCCACATATCTGGCTTGCAATATTGCAATATCCAGCGCACGTTACTCGCGTCTTTGCGTTTAGTTGGGTTTACGTACATGCGCTGTTCTCTCCTTCATTCGCACAAATAAAAACAAAATAAATTTAATAATTATATGGATAAAGACAAAAACATGTGGCACGAAGCCATAAGACCACGCGCCACATGCTATCGTTAAGCAACTAGCTTAGTAAATCTGTGCGATTTATTGCTACAAATTTACTTACTTCTGCCAACCCATGTCCTCAACAAGAACGCTAGCATAACCAGAAGGACCGGCGTTAGCAAAGCCCTTCTTGTAAGCCTGGTAGGTTGGAGGAGCGGAAACTGGGATGGTGCCGTATTCAGCGAAGGCCATAGCCTCAGCCTTGTTGGACAAAGAAATCTGCTCGTTGTAATCGTAGGTCTTACCAACCTTAGCGAAGACTGCATCGATTTCCTTGTTACCAGTACCAGCGAAGTTGGAATCAGAAGTGGAGTTGTAAAGCTGGGAACCAGCGGCCAAGAAGCTTAATGGAGATGGGGAAACCCATGCCATTGGAAGCACCTGGAAGTCGTGGTTAGTTACAGTCTTTGCAAACTTAGCGGCAGGCTTGTTAACGGTTTCGCACTTGATGCCAGCTTCCTTCATCATGGACTGGAATGCCTTAGCAAGAGAAGCCTGAGTAGAGTCATCGCCGAAGAAGGTGAAGGAAATCTGAAGAGTCTTTCCGTCCTTCTCGTAGTAGCCACCCTTGCCCATCTTGTAGCCAGCAGCTTCAAGAGTCTTCTTTGCGTTAGCAACGTTGTACTTAGATTCAGCTGGGAGATTGTTCTTGTAACCAGCCTGGAACATGGAAACAAGCTCAGAACCTGGCTGTTCGCTCTTCCAGTTCATACCCAAGAACTGAATCTTGTTGTAGCTATTAACGTCGAAGGCCTGAACAACAGCCTTACGTACAGCCTTATCCTTAAGTGCTCCAACCTTAGAGTTGAAGTTCAAAACGCGAATCTTGGTGCTGTAACCGTAGCGAAGCTGGGCATTTTCTACCTTGCGAACAGCGATGATGTTATCGCTTGAACCGACAGAATCGAGAGAATCAATCTCACCATTCTTGAATGCGTTCAAAGCAGCAACATCTTCCATGCGCTTTACAACAACCTTATCAAGCTTTGCCTTCTTGCCCCACCACTTTGGATTACGCACGAAAACAACCTGATCTTGAGTTACAGACTTAACCATGAATGGACCTGCACCCCATTCATTGTGAGGATTGTCAACCCAACCCTGGTTGAATGTCTTAGGATCAGTAGCCTTTGGATGAACCAGTGGAGCAAAGAGCAATTCCCAAGTTGCGCATGGCTTCTCATAAGTCACAATAACTTGCTTAGGGCTGGAACCCTTTTCAACGCTCTTAATGCAATCGTAGCCTTCGGTGCTTGGAACAGAATATGCTTCGTTCTTTCCGTTCATAGCCTGCCATGTAGCCTTGAAAGCAGTGTAATCGATGTCAGTGCCATCATTCCACTTAGCCTTTGGATTCAAATCGTACTGAACTACGAGAGGCTTGTCGCTTACCTTCTTAACAGAAGTGATGTAATCAGGGTTATACTTAACCTTTTCACCCTTAACAGTGTCGTAATAAGAAAGTGATGGCTGGTAGAATCCCCACAAAGTATTCATGTAAGCAGTGTTACCATCGTTGGAAGCGTAGTTCCAGTTTGGACCGATGTTAGAGAGTGCAAACGTGTAAGTGCCGCCATCTTTAATGTTTTCACGTGGCTGTGGATTATCGTAGCGCTTGTCAATCTCTGGCATTGGTAAAGTACCAGTGTAGGTAGATTCAACACCTGCAGCTGGTTCAGCCTTAGAGACGTCACCTGCGGAAGTATTCTTTCCGCCACATGCGCCGAGCAGCATTGCTAATGAAAGAGCAGCTGCTGCAAATACAGTCAGTTTACCTGCATTTGTTTTTTTCATGATTCCTCTCATTCCCCGGATGATGTCCTATTTCCGGTATGTTGTTAGAGTATATCTTGTCATATGACATTTTGATTACGATTACTACCAACATCCACATTATGAACATTTGTTAATTGAATTTTTAGTTAACGAAATGTTAATTCATACGTATAAAATCAAAAACTAAAAATTTTTTAGTTAATTTTTACTAAAAAACAAAATATTTTACTTTTCATTCGTTTATCTAATGTTTACAAAAAAATACAACATATCGATTTATATTCGCGAAAAACAAAAACAGAAACAGAAAACACAAACACAAAATAAAAAGGCGTGCACTCATACAAGTACACGCCCAAATAAAGTGTTCTAACTGAAAATCACTCTAGTATCAGAATGTATCGTCTTCAGAAAGAATAATACGCTTACGATGCTTCTCAATCTTAGGATCTGGAATAGGAACAGCACTAATCAGAGCCTTAGTATAAGGATGTTGAGGATTATCGAAAACTTCATCAGTTTCGCCATATTCCACAATACGACCACGATACATAACAGCAATTCGACTAGAAATGTGACGAACTACAGCCATATTATGTGCAACGAATAAGTACGCTACGCCAAGCTTATCCTGCAAATCCTCAAGCAAATTAATAATGCCAGCCTGAATAGAAACATCCAAAGCAGATACAGGCTCATCGAGAAGCAAAAGTTTAGGATTTACAGCCAATGCACGAGCGATAGCAATACGCTGACGCTGACCGCCAGAGAACTGCGTTGGGAATCGATCAACCTGGTCTGGATTCAACTCAACCAATTGCATAAGCTCTGCAATACGATCGCGAATTTCAATCTTGGACTTATGCTGTACCAACAAAGGCTCAGCCAAAATATCGTAAACCAACATACGAGGATTGAGCGAGCTCATTGGATCCTGGAACACATATTGAATATCAGAACGAAGCTGACGACGCTTTAAGCTAGTCAAATTATCATTAAGCTCAGTTCCAAAAACAGTAATCGAACCAGACTCCGGCTTCTTCAAATTCATGATTTCCATCAAAGTAGTAGACTTACCAGAACCAGATTCGCCCACCAAGGCCAAGGTTTCGCCTTCGCGCACTTCAAAACTTACATCATCTACTGCGCGAACAACACCAACCTTGCGACGCAAGAAACCGCCACCAGTAATTGGGAATGTTTTCACAAGATGTTTAACATCCAAAACAACCTTGCGCTGCTCGCGAGGAATACCCTCGAAAATAGGCTTAATATCACGTTCGCTCTCCGCACGAAGCATTGCACGAACAGTTTCAGATTGAGCTTCAGCGCCAAGAATAGAACTGGTATCGCCAGACTTTTCAGATTCTATAAGCATATCCATAGTAGGCTTAGAAATTGGCGTCAAACGACGAGTACGCTTTTGATCGACTCTAGGAATAGCTCCAAGCAAGCCAATCGTATATGGCTGAGTTGGGTGTTCAAAGATTTCTTCAACAGTATTATGCTCAACCAAATGACCTGAATACATAACAATAACTTCATCAGCTACACCAGCTATAACGCCTAAATCGTGTGTGATGAAAATCATTGCTGCGCCGGTAGCAGCCTGAGCTTTCTTCAAAACTTCCAACACCTGAGCCTGAATTGTAACATCCAAAGCTGTAGTTGGCTCATCAGCGATAATAACATCTGGATTATTAGCAATTGCCATAGCAATCATAACGCGCTGACGCATACCACCAGAAAACTCGTGAGGGAACGCCTTCAAACGTGCTACTGGATTAGAAATACCAACCAAAGTGAGCAACTCAATAGAGCGACTACGAATCTGCTCATCAGTCATATCAGGATTATGAATAACTAATGCCTCTTTAAGCTGATCGCCAATAGAGAAAACAGGAGTCAAAGCAGAAAGAGGATCCTGGAATACCATAGCAATATTCTTGCCGCGCAGAGCACTCATCTCAAGATCAGTCTTAGTTAAAAGTTCTTCACCTCTATAAGTTATAGAACCCTTAACAGAAGCATTCTTGTCAAGCAAACCCATAACAGCTAAGGAAGTAACAGACTTACCAGAACCAGATTCACCAACAATACCTAAAGTCTTGCCAGGATACAAATCAAAGTTCATATCTCTTACTGCATGAACTGTACCAGCTTCAGAAGCAAAGTTCACTTGCAAATTGCGAACAGAAATCAATGGCTTATCATCAGGCCACTTACCACTGAACTTATCGTCGCTCTTTGCAACTTTCTTATTCTTTTTAAGAGGCCAAAGATTCTTTAAACTAAAGCCACAAGATTTTTTAGAATCTTCATGCTTTTTGTCTGACTTTTTAGCCTTATCAGCAACTTTCTCAGAAGCCTTTTCAGTCTTCTGGTCGCTAAGCTTAGCCTCAGTGTTCTGATCTTCCATAGTGGTATTTTCCTTATTCACGTCATTCACCATATCGGTCATTTTTACACCTCTAAATAAGCCTTACTCGGCTTTACCAACTGACTTGGAATACGGATCGATAGCATCACGCAAACCATCACCAATAAGCTGCATAGAGAATGTGAGCAAAACAAGAACAACTGCAGGAGGCAAAATAAGCCATGGAGCTGTATAAAGCTGATCCTGACCAGTGCTAAGCAACACACCGAGAGAAGTATCTGGGCTCTTAATACCGATGCCCAAGAAGCTTAAAGCAGTTTCGCCATTAATTGCACCAATAACGCCAAGAACCAAATTAATAATCAAAACAGAACCAAGATTTGGAACTAAGTGTCGAATGATGATAAAGAATGAATTCACGCCTTCGAACTTTGCAGCACGCACATATTCACGTTCACGCAAGCTTAAAGTTAAAGTTCGAATGGTACGCGCATAACCAATCCAACCGAAAACTGACAGGCCAAAAGTAAGCCACAGCCAATCGCTTCCACCACTTGCATTGCCAATAAGCAAAGAAATAAGCAAGAATGAAGGAACAATCAAAAGCATATCGAGGAACCACATACCGACATGCTCAAACCAACCCTCAAAGTATGCAATTGCCGTACCAACAATAGCAGCAATGATAGTGATGCATATAGAGCTAATAATGCCTATAGCCAAAGATCTACCTAAGCCTCGGATAAGCATTGCATACATATCGGAGCCTTCCTTGGTAGTACCAAGCCAATGATCTGCAGAAGGCGGCTCACGCAAAGCTGACATGCTCGTATCAGTATATGAATACTTAGTGAATAAAGATCCAAACAGAGCAAAGAACACCAAAATTACTAAAATAACTAAGCCAAAAACTGCAGACGGACGGCGGAAGAATCTGCGAGTATAAAGCCTAAGCCTTCCCGTACGCTTAAAGTTAGCCCACGATGAAGTTCCTTCAGATTTGGCGGATTCATTTGAATTCTGCTTAGATTTAGAAATCTTCTTTTCTGCTGCAGCATTCTTAGACGATGCAGTTTTCACAGATTCGTCTTTCTTTAATTCCTCATCTTTTTTAGATTCAGTATTCTTCAAATCAATCTTTTTGGAATCAGAAGATTTATTACTTGTCATGCTAATATCACCTACACTCTAACGCAATCAACTCAAACGAATACGTGGATCTAACCAAGCAGAGAAGATATCTGCAAGCAAAGCACCAGATAATGTACATACAGCACCAAATGCAGCAACTGCAGTAGCACCATTGATGTCATTTTGAGCAAGAGTATTAAGGAAGTACTCACCCAAACCGTGAATAGCATACATTTTCTCTGTCATAACAGCACCAGTAAAGATACCTGCAATAGAGAATGCAACGTCAACAGCAGTAGGAATTAAAGAAGTACGCAAAGCATGGCGGCGAATAGCAATATTCAACGGCAAGCCTTTAGCGCGAGCAGTACGCACATAATCGGCATTCATTGTATCAAGCAAATAGGTTCGCTGAGTCAAATGATAACCAACCATGCCAGAAATAGTCATAGAAATAGTTGGCAAAATCAAATGCTGCAAGAAATCAGCCAAATACTCAAATATGTTATTGCCTTGATACGAGCTTAAACCAGTGACGTAGAAAACGCGATATTCTGCTGAATCGTTAATAAAAATAGCCAAATTAACAATAGCCAAAATCATTACAGCAGTAGGAACAACAAGTAGGAATGTGGAAATTGCATTCAGAACACGATCCTGCCACTTGTATTGACGAATAGCTGTATAAATACCAAGGCTCACACCAATAACAATGCCTAATATGGTAGCTCCAGTAACAAGCTCCACAGAAGCACCAATTCTATAAGCAATTTCTTTTCCGACATGACCACCATCTGGACTTAATCCCCAATCCCATCTGGTGAAAATGCCACCGAGCCATCTAAAATAGCGAATTATGACTGGCGTACGATCGTTGATATTCGCAGCATCTAACGAAAGTTCAATTGAATAACCAGGAGTCGCTTTTCCAGGCGAAATCTGAGCATGGTTAGAACGCGGATCCATAAATGCGCTCGCCAAGAAATATGTCATAGACACTGCTACGAACAGCATCACAACATAATTCAAGCACCGCTTAATAATGTATCGAATCATTATAACTCTTTTCTCCGCCTAGCATATCCAAACACAGACAATCACAAACCGCGGAAGTTTGTATGCCTTTAACGTCTAATTTCCCGAAAAAAGACACAGTCAAGTGACCCTCATATATAACTCGGGACTGTAATTAGTATATTTTCAGCTAACCTATGTACAACAGAAAATAAGGAAAATATACTCATGTTTAGTAAAATCTCATATAACCCGTAAACCTCAAGCATGCTATTAATCGCAGAATATCAAAGTTTTTAAGGCTTTTGCAGATAAATACTGTTATGCGCTAATGTATTTTTTACACTTAAAAATCTTTTTTGTTAGCCGTGCAACAAACAGCAATAAAATAAAATATATTCTATTTTTACATCAAAAAACAGAATATTTATCGGCATAACGATAATTATTCAAAAATTCCTTAGGTTTGTAAACAATATGTCACAATTACGAAACACAACAGGATAAGTCTTGAACAATGTGACCTATAGAATAGCTTTTATTAGCCAATGCTAGATTATTTAAGGAGTTATATGGCAGAGAATGTCAAAGCAGTGACCATGGATCACGTGCAAGAATATTCCAAACATTTCAACGAACAGCGCGCAAACCGATTGGCCGCGAACGCCTCTGTAGCAAACGGCGTGCTTAAAGCAGCAACAAGCTACCAAGGCCAACGAGAACTTCCACGCGACTTCTCAATCGAATTAAAACAAGGAACAATAACAAATCAGCAGCACTCTGGACGTTGCTGGATGTTCGCTTCTCTTAACACTTTGCGCTATGAATTAATGCACAAGTGGGATTTAGAAGACTTCGAGTTTTCTGAAAGCTACCTGTTCTTCTGGGACAAGATTGAAAAAGCAAACGCATATTTGGAAAACGTGCTTGCAACACTTGACGAAGATGTTAATAGCCGAGTTTTCGAATGCATTAACTATGGCCCAATCGACGATGGCGGCTGGTGGCAAATGTTCGTTAACTTGGTAAACAAGTACGGACTCGTACCAAAGAGCGCATACCCAGATTCTCAGAATGCCATTGACTCAGATGCATTTGTACAATACATAAATACCAAGTTGCGCGAATTCGCTGCAGAAATGCGCGAAGCCCATAAGAACGGTACTTCTTTGGAAGAATTGCGCGAAATGAAAGTCCGCGACTTGGAAACTATTTACCGCATGACTTCTATTGCTTTAGGTGAACCACCAGCAAAATTCGATTTCTTCGCACGCACCAAAGACGAGGACGAAGATAAGAAGGACGAAAAGAAGGACAGCGAAAAAGCTGGCGAAGAAGCTAAGAAAGACGAAGCCGAAAAGGACGACAAGAAAGAAGAAAAGCCAAAGACTGGCAAAGACGAGCGTCCAATTATTCGCGAATATGGTATTACTCCACTAGAATTTGCAAAGAAGTATGTGCCAATTGACGTGAACGACTTCGTAACAATATGCAACTCTCCTATGGAACGCACTCCATTCAACAAGCTCTATCAGTTAAGGTACAGCACAAACGTGGCTGAAACTGAGGAACTCGAATTCCTTAACGTCCCAATTGAAGTATTCCGAAAAGCAGCTGTTGATCAGTTGAAGGACGGACATCCAATTTGGTTCGCATGCGATTGCACTCAGTTCTCACTCAGACAAGAAGGATTCTTTGATCCTGCAGTTGTGCGCGTAGATGAACTGTTTGATGTGAAATTCACATTCGACAAAGCTAAAGGCTTGGAATACATGGATTGCCCAGGCAACCATGCAATGACATTCACAGGCGTAAACCTCAATGAAAAGGGCGAGGCAGATCGCTGGAAGATTGAGAATAGCTGGGGCAAGGATAACGGAGAAGACGGATACTATGTCGGCTCCGCTGAATGGTTCGACCGCTATGTTACTGAAATAATCATCAATAAGAAGTATCTCGATGAAGCAACATTAGCTGTCTTAGGCCAGGAGCCAGTAATGCTCGAACCATGGGAGCCACTTTCGAAGCGTTGCCGTTAACTTAAAAGCTTATTAAGCATAAGCACGGTATGCTTTAGAGTTTGAATAAATAGCGCAGATTGCAGCACAGCAGTCTGCGCTTTTATTTTTAAATATGGGCTATAGGATATGGACCATCAGATACGGGCTATCAGATACGGGCTATCAGATACGGGCTATCAGATATGGGCTATCAGATATGGGCTATAGGCCAAAAAATAGTGTTATTCCGGGTTATCCCCAAAAAAATATTAATTCATAAAACTGCAAAAACTATATGTCGATTTGATTTGCAGGCGATAAAAAAGAAGCCAGGCGGGAGAGAAAAACCCGCCTGGGCAGAGAGAAAGAGAGAAGAAGGTTTCAGTTATGGGATTCGAATAGCGAATCTCGCTAGCGGATAACCGCTAACAAACTCCATAATACACCATCCTTCATCAAAAAACGATAGTTTAAGCTAAAAATTTCCTTAAAAAAATCTAAAAAATCCTGATTAAATATTTAACTTTTGTTATCTGCATCACTTTTAATTAAATATTTAATCAAAAATCACTTATTCTCTAAAATTTTACGAGCCTCTGCGAGTCTATTCGCCTCAGCACGCTGACGCTCAGCCAAAGCAGATTCAAAACGCTCAAGCTCCTCGTCAACCGCTTCTTTAGGAATCTTAGCAAAAATAGGCGTTGGCTTTGGCACAGGAGTACCAACTACCAACTCTTCGCTTTCCCATGGGTGCACAGTTTCGCCCAAACGGTAATCGCCAGTAATAATCGGATACTTAAATCCAGGCTTATCCAAATCCTCTACTTCCTCAATACGAGGCAATGGAGAAAATATGCCGGTTCCGCCAAGCGCTTCCCACACTTTTTGAGCAGAATGAGGCAAGAATGGCGCCAACAAATGATTAGCATCAGATACAGCTTGAGCAGCAACATGCAAAACAGTACCAAGTCGAGCTTCATCATCCTTAATCTTCCAAGGCTCAGTTGCAGAAATATACTTGTTAATATCTGCAACAACATGCATAGCCTCAGTCAAAGCATTCTTCTGACGATGACGCTCAATCAAGCCACCAACAATTTCAAAAGCGTTAGAAGTTTGATCAAGTAAAGCGCGATCCATATCCGTCATAGAATCTTCATCAAGAGGAGGAATTGCTCCAAAATTCTTATTAATAAGATTTGCTACTCGATTTACAAGATTTCCCCAACTTGCAGCAAGTTCCTCGTTATTATGACGAGCAAACTCAGCCCAAGTAAAATCAGCATCGGAATTTTCCGGACCAGCAATAGAAATGTAGTATCGCACAGCATCCACAGGATAACGCGCCAAAATATCTTTCACGTAAATCACAATTCCGCGCGAAGAGCTGAACTTCTTGCCTTCCATAGTCATAAACTCAGAAGCAACAACTTGCTCAGGCATATTCAACGGGCCATAAACTCCAGATTCGCCACCCTTAGAACCAGCACCATTATATGCAAGCATTTCTGAAGGCCAAATCTGAGAATGGAAAGTAATGTTATCTTTGCCCATGAAGTAATATCCAGGAGCCTTAGGATCACACCACCAATCGCGCCATGCATCCGGCTTACCTTGACGGCGAGCCCATTCAATAGACGCAGACAAGTATCCAATAACAGCGTCGAACCACACATACAGGCGCTTATTCGGATTATCAATCCATCCTTCTACAGGAACAGGAATACCCCAGTCAATATCACGAGTGATAGCTCGAGGCTTAACTTCTTTAAACAATCCGATTGAGAAATTAATAACATTTGTACGCCAACCATCCCTTGAATTAAGCCAGCTTAAATTAGCATCAGCTAAAGCAGGCAAATCAAGGAAGTAATGCTCTGTTTCTTCAAATCGCGGAGTCTCACCATTAATTTTCGAAACAGGATTAATAAGCTCATCTGGATCAAGCTCATTACCGCAAGCATCACACTGATCACCGCGCGCACCATCTGCTCCACAAAGTGGGCACGTGCCCTCAATGTAACGATCTGGAAGAGTACGACCCGTAGAAGGAGAAATCGCAACCTTCTGAGTACCCTTGTAAATATAACCGTTCTTTAAGCATTGACGGAACATTTCCTGAACTACATGCTCATGATTCCCTGTAGTTGTGCGCGTAAACAAATCGTAGCTTAAACCTAAATCGCACAAATCCTTAGTAATTACGCGATTGTAGCGATTAGCAAGCTCCTGAGCGCTAACACCTTCTTTATCCGCTTCTACTAAAATAGGAGTTCCGTGTTCGTCCGTTCCAGAAACCATAAGCACGTCATTGCCCTTCATGCGCTCATAGCGAGCGTACACGTCTGAAGGTACCCCAAATCCAGCAACATGTCCGATATGACGAGGGCCATTAGCGTATGGCCAAGCAACATTCACCAAAATATGACTCATAGGCAATTATTATCTTGTTCAGCGAGGACACTTATAAATAATATTCAAATAATCAATGAATAAAATACAAATAATAACGTTCTTAAAATCTTATTTAACCGCCAAAATGCGCGAAGTAAAGCAATATAATTTGTGAATTTATACAATCTGCGACAATTATCCACATATCCACAATTTTTTAGCATGCGCTAGCGTAGCTCAATAAATCTGCTTACTCTATAAAAACGCAGAAACACAGACTGAGAGAAAAATGATATACAAGAAAAGCACAAGCAAAAATTTGATTTTGCAAAGAAATCACAAAAAACATACGAAAACAGCTGAGGAACTAGCACTCAAAGCAATCACGACCATAAATTCAAAATCAAAAAACAATGAAAACTCAGAAAACGCCGAAAACACGAGATTTCCAACAATACTAGATAGCTCAGCACTACCTGGGCCTTTGTGTATGAATAAATTAAGAACAATAGGCATATTCAAACATTTAGATAATCAAAGTGGCTTTTCAAACAAACAATCTAAAACAGTTGCAGGAAGAAGCGAAATAATAAAGGAACTATTGCCTAAAAATACTATTGCATGCCTTTACACATCTGCATGGATTTGGCTAGGTGGATCATTCCCCGTAACTTTAGACGTGCTTTCACAAAGTCACTATAGATCAAGACCACACGGGCGCCCAATACACGTCTATACGCGCAAAATTATTGACGGAGAATGCGTTAAAATCGGGAATTTATTAGTTACTACTCCAACAAGAACAGTATGCGATATAGCACTCACTCAAACAGAGTCGGAAATAACGCAATCTCTTAGATACAAAACCATATATACGCTTATGGAAAATTACATGATTAATATCAAAGATTGCTCGAATATTTTAAACGACAATCACCATTTTCCAAGCTCTGTAGCTGCTCGCGAATGGCTGGAAAGCATAATGCAACTTTACATAGATGAAAATATTTGCGAGCGCGAAGAAGAAAACAACCACGAGTATGAATAGGAAAAAAGAGAAAAAAGATGGAAAAGAGGAAGATGGAAAAGAGGAAAAATCATGAGCGAAATAAATAGCAAAAAACTTACTCCACCTAAGCCTCCTATTATGCCAACGGAAGATATCGCTTGCTCTCCAAAAACCAGTCAAGAAGTACTGTGGTATATTGCGCAGAATATTCCACATTTACGAAAATGGATTATTGCAAACACTTCTGCAGACGCAAGATTATTAGAATACATTTCTCAACAGGGAGGCCCAGACGTAAGGCATAGTTTTAATGTGCTTTTCGAAAGCTACGACTATATGCATAGAAATATCAAATAAGTTAGCAAAATAATATGCAAGTCGCCATTTGCAACAATAGCTTTACTATCTAAAGCAATGATTTTACTATCTAGAGAAATCGACAGAAATGACCTTGACCTTACTATCTACAGAAATGGCCTTACTATCGACAGCACTAGCCCTACTATCAGCAAAAATATGCGATTCTATTCTTTAATTGAAAGACATTCGGCATAGACTTGTTTACGATTCGCAAAAGATCCATCAATACGAGGATTACTTTCTACAACACGCGAAATAGCATCTTTAAGCCTTATATTTTCTGATTTTGCGCAATCTATAGCAAGCTGAGCAAGCTGGTTAACACTAAGATTTTCAACATTTTCAGAACTTTCAGCCTCTTCCTCACTTACTCCAGAAATAACAAGCACAATTTCGCCGCGCGGAGGATCCTGTAGCACGCCATCCAGGATTTCTCGAACGCTTCCGCGTCGGATTTCTTCATAATCCTTAGTCAGCTCACGGCATAACGCCATAGAGCGATTAGCTCCTATAACCTCACATATATCTTTCATAGATTCTTCAATGCGATGTGGCGCTTCATAAAATACAATAGTTCTGCGCTCGTTACGAATCGAACGCAAATGCTGCTTACGCTCACTGGATTTTCTAGGCAAGAATCCCTCATAGCAAAAACGATCTGTCGGCAAACCCGAAAGCGCCAAAGCATCTAAAACAGCGCTAGGCCCAGGAGCACACGTAACAGGTAATCCACGCTCAATTGCCCTACGCACAATAGCTAAGCCCGGATCATTAATAGTAGGCATACCGGCGTCCGACACAACTAATACGGTAGCGCCTTTTTCAACATCATCAAGTAAGCCATCGGCTTTATTTCGCTCATTATGATCGTGATAAGCAATAACGCGCCCTGAAACACGCACTTCCAAGCGATTCGCCAAATCATACAAGCGACGCGTATCTTCTGCAGCGATAATATCCGCCGTCTCTAAAAGATGCACCAAACGAGAAGAAGCATCGCCCATGTTTCCAATAGGAGTAGCAGCAAGTACAACTTTCCCGCACTTAACATCTTTCAAATCGCTTTGCAAAATATCAGATTCCTCGCCACTCATATAAACTCCCTAAAAATACTTTAAGTCTTTAAGACATTAAGCCCTTAAGCCTTTGAACTCTTTTAAGCCCTTTTAAACTCTTTTAAGCTCTTAAATAACTTAAATCACTTAAATCACTTAAATCACTTAAATCACTTAAAAAATCGTATAAAATCCTAAAGCTCATTAAATCTCATTAAAACTCTACACGAATTTAATATAGAACGCACTTAAAAAAGCAAGGTATTTGATTAGAATTATTCTTGAAATAAATAGTGTAACTTTATGAAAAAGAAAGAGATACTATGAAAATTATTGAACATGAAATCAAAGGCGCAGATGATAGCATTGCGCAACTAACGGGATACGTTTTAGACGATAACACAGATACTGACGTAAAGCAGATTCGCCCAGCTATTCTTATACTTCCAGGCGGAGGATTCTTACGCACGTCAAATCGAGAATCTGAGCCAATAGCAATGAAGTTTACAGCAGAAGGATTCCACGCATTCGTTTTACGCTACTCGCTTGTTCCAAGCACTCATCCAACCCAACTTTTAGAAGCAGCTGAAGCGATTAGCATGATTCGTAATAATGCAAAAGAATGGCATGTGGATCCAAAGAAAATTGCTATCATCGGATTCTCAGCTGGCGGACATGTGGCTGCAAATTTGGCTACAAGCGTTAGCGACGATATTGAAGAAGCTCACGGATACGTAGCCGACGAGGTTCGTCCAAATGCACTTATGCTAGCTTACCCTGTTATTTCTGCTGGAAAATACGCGCATAAGCCAACATTCGACCGTCTTTTTGGAGATGTTAGCGAAGAAAAGCGCGAGCAGCTTGTTGAAGATCTTTCATTAGAAAAGCATGTGGATTCCAAGACGCCACCTGTTTTCATATGGCAAACCGTTACAGATCAGGTTGTTCCAGTTGAAAATTCAATTATGTTCGTGGATGCTTGCGTTAAAGCAGGAGTAAATGTTGAAGCACACTTGTTCCCGAAGGGCCCACACGGTTTAGCTTTAGCTGTTAAAGAGACTTCTAA
Organism: Gardnerella coleohominis; assembly: GCF_002896555.1. GTDB lineage: Bacteria > Actinomycetota > Actinomycetes > Actinomycetales > Bifidobacteriaceae > Bifidobacterium > Bifidobacterium vaginale_F. Next base: position 31,642 of record NZ_MNLH01000007.1, on the reverse strand, counting down.
ACGCGACGATTCCGGAAATGTGATTCCTGAATTCGTGCAGCCAGAGGTACAGCAGTGGATTGGACTTGCTTGCGATTGGCTACGCCGTACTTTTGCATAATGTAAAAAGCAAAAAGCATTTATAAAAATAACGTTTGTAAAAAACGCTTGTAAATAACGTTCATAAATAACGTTTGTGAACAAAATTCATAAATAACATTCATAAAAAAATAACGTCGCCCGCACACTTTATATGTGTTGACGACGTTATTCATATTTAAAAGAAAATCACACGATTAATATTTCATACGATTAATATCACACGATTTTCGGCATTGGCGTAGTTAGCGAAGAAGTGAGATTGACTTGCACAAGTCCAGCTCCAGCATGAACTTCTACTTTCTTCAAAGTTACTGTACGCTCATTTGCAAGCTTATGATCATCATCCGTCATAGTTGCAGGAGATTTTACAGCAACTAAAGCAAGATCATCAAAAACAACTCCAGCTTTATTGCATAAATCCAAAGCTTCGGACAATGAATCCGCAAAACCATCTTTTTCAATTACGCGATCACATGGAACTCCATATGATTCTTCGCATAATAAATCAATGCGATTGCGCAACGACTTGCCTCTACGACTTTCAGGAAGACTTCTTACAGCAGGAATCTCGCTATCAATAGCAGACACGAACCCATCCAGCTGCTCTACTAAAGCATCTCCGCCATCTCTGAACAAGTTGCCGATAATAGGCTTACGGAATTTAAGCAGACTTGCATAACTAAGCAAATCTGGAATCTGATCATCCTCGCCATCCCACAAATTAATAAGTGGGAACGCAGGAATATGCAATGATTCAAGATGCTCAACATGGAATGGATAACGCCATGCCAAAGTCTTATCATCTCGCCAAGTACTTGCACGAGTAACAACAACTGCAGCAGTTGGCCATTGAGCACCATATTCGCGAGACGCAATGTCAAGCCACTTTTGAGCACCTGCATCAGTGCCGTAACCAGCCTCAACAATAACAATGTCATGCTCAGCACAAGCCATTTCAACGCTTATTAAGCTAGGGATTCCAAGTGAAACATTAGCAAACGGGCCGCAATGAACATAAATAGGAGAACCGTTTACAGTTTCAGTCTTCACAGGCTTTACAGCGTCTGAAAGCATATTGGTAATACGCCACAAATCTACAAAAGAGCCAAAAGTAACAGGATTACCATCTTTCGTACCGGCAATCATAGAAGATACGCGATTAGAAATCTCCTCCATGCTCCTTGAAAGCACTACAATTTGCATAAGTTCGCAAGTTGGAGTTAACACAACACGCTCTGGAACTGTGCCTTTGCCAAAATCAACCGCAATACTTCTCAAAGAACGAGAAGGAACCTCGCTTACGCGTGGAACCAAAATTTTATCTAATATTCCCTCGTCAATAGCCTTTTCAGCGAACGAAACTAGCAGATTTTGCGCGCTTGCGATAGCAGCCATTTCTCCGCACAATCCCCAATCAATCAATTCAGGATGTGAAAGAGAAGCCTTACCGCCACCAGAAGCGCCGCCCTTAGAACCAGCTGCAGTAATGCCCATACTTGGCTGACGGAGAACAGCAGCTGCATCAATTCCACGCTTGCGTAATGCGTCTACAAGAGCAATCGTAGTAGTTGTTTTGCCTTCGCCACGAGAAGCCTTAAGCGGAGTATCAGCCGTAACAAGAATTACTTTGCCATGTTTACGTGCTTCATCAGGATGCTGGTTGAGATAATCCATAAAACCAAAGGCGTCAATCTTAGAAACTAAACCATAAGAAGTTGTAAACGATTCAAGAATGCTCATATTCCCCACTTTCTTAACAAAACACGCTGATTCATTGAAATATTCATAGTTAATATCACAGAACTTATATCAATATTTCAAAACAGAAACAATATTATACGAATGTGTGGGCTGCTCATAGTAGATGTGTTTAATAACACATTTTGGTGTTATACGTATTTATTTGATCTAGTTATATGCCTTTATTAAATCTAGAAAATATCGCAATTAATGCTGAACTAACAGTGAACCGGCGCTGGCATTGTGCAAAAGTAACGATGGACTGGCGCAGAACTAACACTGAAGTAACGCGAAATCAACGCGAAACTAAATTTGTAAAAAAACAGGCTTCTAAGGATTATTCCAAAGAAACCTGTTTTTGAAATTAGAAATCTAAAATAACCAGAATAATTTTAAACAATCAAATACCGCCTGCAGCAAAACGCAACATGCAACTAAATGACTATTTATAACAACAATTCTTATTATGATTTCTTGTTGAACGGCTGGCCATACGGCTTGTTATCTTCCGGCTTACTATACGGCTCGGTATAAGGCTGGCCATAAGGCTGACCCGGACGTTGCTCATATGGTTGACCATATGGCTGGTCATTTTTCGGCTGGCTATATGGCTCTCTGTACGGCTGACCATATTCAGGCTGGTCATATTGTTGTTGACCATACTGCTGACCATAAGGCTGCTGACCATAAGGCTGCTGGCCATAAGGTTGTTGGCCATAAGGTTGAACAGCTTGTTGTTGACCATACTGCTGGCCGTATTGTTGGCCATAAGGCTGACCATACTGCTGGCCGTATTGCTGGTCATACGGATACGGTATGTAATAAGCCTGCTGACCGTACTGTGGCCCATAAGTATTTTGACCATAGAACTGAGTTTGCTGGCCATAATATTGTTCTTGCTGACCGTAATATTGAGTTGTTTGCTGGCCATAGAACTGCTGTTGTGGCTGAACATTCTGCTGATTTTGAACCTGAAGCTGATTCTGCGGCTGCGCCTGAGGCTTTTCTTGAGGTTTAGCCTGTACTTGTGACTGAACGTTCTGAGACTGTGGTTGAGCATTCGTTACTTGTGGTTTAGCCTCAGCTTTAGGCGACTCTTCAGTCTTAACCTTAGGTTCTTCAACTTTTAACTCTTCAACCTTAAGCTTAGGTTCTTCAACCTGAGTTTTAGACTCTTCAGTCTGATGATCCTCATCAAATTCAACCTTAGGCTCTTCAACCTGAGTCATAGGCTCTTCAGCCTTCAACTCTTCAACCTGAGGCTTAAGCTCCTCAACCTTAGGCTCATCAATAAATTGAGACTTAGGCTCCTCAGTAAATTGAGGCTTAGGCTCCTCTTTAATATCATCCTCAGGTTCCTCAGTAATATCTAACTTTGGAACATAATCACTCGTAGACTTAGGCTCATATGCAGGTTCTACTTTAGATTCCTCAACGATATCACTCTCAGGTTCTTCGCTAATATCTAACTTAGGAACATAATCACTCGTAGACTTAGAATCCTCAGCAAATTCAACCTTAGGTTCCTCAACCTTAGGTTCCTCAAACTTAGGCTCCTCAAACACATTGTTTTGCTTATATGCCTCAAAATTTGTACCAAAATTATTCTCGGATTGAATATCAGCAAGCTTTGGAGCGCTTATATTCGAAACCGGAGTATAAACAGCATCCGCTGTGCTTCTATTAGTATTTGAATCCTCGAAATTAAAGCTCTTATTTGAAGAATCCTCTAATTGTTCACTTTCTGAAACCAATTTACTTAATGTATTTGCAGAATCATTTTCTGCTCTTACATTAGAAGAATTATTATTCACAGGAGATTTATATTCCTCAAATGCATTATTTTCACGAGCGCGATTGCCGTTATTAAATTGAACGTTATTATACTGCGGATAATTATTTTGAGGCTGCGCCTGATTCTGCGGCTGAGTATATTGAGGCTGGTTTTGAGCCTGCATACGACCATACTGAGGTTGATTTTGAGTCTGCGGCTGAGTATTCTGCTGAGCCTGATTCTGAGGCTGCTGCTGATATTGAGATCTCGCCTGAGCCTGAACATTCTGCTGATTTTGGCGATAAGAATTAGCCTGTTGCTGCGCCTGAGCCTGAGTCTGCGGCTGTGGCTGAGCCTGCCCATTAGCCTGTGCATAATTCTGAGGCTGACCTTGCGAACGAACCTGCTCATTAGGCTTATTCATTGAGCGCTGAGCAAATTGAGGCTGATTCTGAGCTTGATTATATTGAGGCTGCGCCTGATTCTGCGGCTTAGCATACTGAGGCTGAGCATTCTGCTGGTTTTGAGCATGCTGCTGAGCATTAGCTTGCTGCTGAGCCTGCCCATTAGACTGTGCATAATTCTGAGGCTGACCATATTGAGAAACTGATTGAGCCGGCTGCCTATATTGAGATTGCGTCTGAGGCTGAGCGTTAGTTTGACGCTGCGTCTGAGGTCGATAATTAGACTGAGGCTGATTCTGAGGCTGACCTTGAGCCTGGAAATTAACTTGTTGATAAGGTTGATTCTGAAGTTGATTGCTATTGTTGCTTACATTATCCTGAGCATTAGCCTGGGAATTATTAGCCTGCTCTTTATCTTTGGAATTAAACCAGCCACTAAATATGCCCTTTTTCTTACCGTTAGTCTGACCATCAGCCTGTCCATTAGCCTGAACAGCAGCCTGCCCATTAGTCTGAACAGCAGTGCGGCCGTTGCTAAATTGACCGCCATTAAATTGACCGCCATTAAATTGGCCACCGTTATTAAATTGGCCATTATTAAACTGACCGCCATTAGACTGGCTATTATTAGCCTGGCTATTAACACGTTGATTATTATTCTGCGTACGATTATTCGGAGTACGGTTATTTTGCTGGCTAAAACTGTTTACAGTAGCTGCCTCAAGTTTGTTACCACATTCACGGCAAAAATTAGCAACGTCCTTGTTCTCTGCTTTACAACGGCTACAAATCTTCATCTTTTCTCCTTGCAACAAACTCATTACATTTAGAGCAATCAAACATTCTCTAAAATATTGATTATAAGTTTAAGCCATCACAGCAATATCAACCCGTAAAAATCAATTTTTTTATAAAAATAATAAAGGCAAATCCTAAATCGCAAAACCTAAACTACGAGAAGCGGACACAGGAACAGCTTCATCCGACCAATAATCCTCAAGATTTTCATCCGTAGTCAACGAACGAATTTCCGCACGATCTATATACAATTCACCACGCAAATGATCTGTTTCATGTTGGAAAATACGTGCAGGCCAACCATGAAGCTTCATAGAATGCTGCTTACTATCTTCATCCTGCCAAGTCGCTTGAATATCAAGCCAACGCTGACGAACTGCCTGATAACCAGAAAAACTTAAGCAACCCTCATAGAAACTACGAGTTTGTGTACCAATAGGCTCGTAGTGCGGATTGATAATCGCGCGGAATGGAAGTTCTGCAATATCACGAGGATCATCTTCATCATCGCGCACATGATCTTCAATTACAGCGATAGCAAGACCCAAGCCAATCTGAGGAGCAGCTAAACCGACTCCTGGAGCTGCAAGCATCGTGCTATGCATAAGAGAAATAAGCTTATCTAACGTAACTCTGGTAAGCTGACCATCGTACTCGACTGCGCGAGAACGCAAAACAGGCTCTCCCGCTTGAACGATAGGCAATATTCCATCACTTGTTGCGGAATCCAATAGATGCTCAACAGCGCGGCTTAGCTTAGTATCGACACTTGCGTGATGCGTAAACATAGGACTCCTTTAAAATTGCAAGAATAATAACTTGTTCAAAAAATCATTGTTATGTGCATCTCGTGAACATAACACTAAGTTCTTAAGTATACCAAAATTATTTACGCCTTGCCATATGCCAACACGATTGTGGACGCTAGAAAAATGCATGAGCTATTTAACTATCGCTAGTTAGCTCGGCAGGTCGTCAGCGTACACCAACCACAATCAAATTCCCAATGAACAACCACACAGCTCTGCCATGCCTTCGTCAATCGAGACGAAGGCAGGTCGGAGCGCTAGCGCGTTATGTGGAACAGTGAGTAGAATTGCGGATAGTGTGTGACGCGCTAGTATGCGATGTTGTTTGCTTGCGCGCAAGGTGAAGCGATTTTTGTGAAAGAGGCTTTATTATGCCAAGAATGTTTGGTACTGACGGCGTGCGTGGATTGGCAAACCGTGATTTAACAGCACAACTTGCGTTAGATTTGGGTGACGCTGCAGTGCGAGTTTTAGGAAAGACATCTTCAGAATGCAACGTTGCTCAAGATTCTTTTGTAAGTTGCAAAGATAATTCTTCCGATACTTCTGTTCATGCACGTAGACGCGCTTTAGTCGGCAGAGATACTCGCGTCTCCGGCGATTTCTTAGCTTCTGCTCTTGCTGCTGGTATGAGCGCTGGCGGTTTTGATGTTATTGACGCAGGAATCATCCCAACTCCTGGCGTTGCATTCTTAACTTCTGTACTAAACGTTGAAATGGGTGCTGTGATTTCCGCATCGCATAACCCTATGCCAGATAACGGTATTAAATTCTTCGCGCGAGGCGGTTTCAAGCTTCCAGATAGCAAAGAGGACGAAATTGAAGCTGTGCTTGGTCAGGATTGGGAGCGTCCTACTGGCGCTGGAGTTGGTCGCATAAGCCACGATACCGTTACCGCTACTAATCTTTATATTGATCATTTAGTTTCAGCTGTCGCTCCTTTAAGCAATGGTTCTACTACGCGCCCAAAGCCACTTGCTGGTTTACGCGTTGTGGCAGATTGCGCAAATGGTGCCACTTCTGTTGTTGCTCCTGAAGCTCTACGTAGAGCTGGCGCTGAAGTAATCGTAATTAATGCGTCTCCTGATGGCTACAACATTAACGATCACGCCGGCTCAACGCATCCTGAACAGTTGCAGGCTATGGTTAAAGCTTCAAAGGCTGATTTAGGCGTTGCTTTCGATGGCGATGCTGATCGTTGCCTGGCTGTTGACGAGAATGGCAATATGGTTAATGGCGATCAAATTATGGGTATTCTTGCTCGCTCTAAGAAAGCTGAAGGTAAGCTTAATCACGACACTCTCGTAGTTACAGTTATGAGCAATCTTGGATTAAAACTTGCGCTTAAAGATATGGGCATTGCAACCGTGCAAACAAATGTTGGCGACCGTTATGTTCTTGAAGAAATGCTTAAGCACGACTATTCACTCGGCGGAGAACAGTCTGGTCATGTGATTAATCGCGAATTTGCCACTACTGGCGACGGTACACTTACTGCTTTGACTTTGTGCCGCGAGGTTGTGCGTGAAGGCAAGAAGCTTTCTCAAATGGCAGCAGATTTCCCGCAGCTTCCTCAAGCTCTTGTAAACGTACCAAATGTAGATAAGATGGCTTCCAAAACTAACGCTGCTGTTCTTGAAGCTGTTGAAAAAGAAGAAAAACTGCTGGGAGATACTGGTCGTGTGCTTCTTCGTCCTAGCGGTACAGAACCTCTTGTGCGCGTTATGTGCGAGGCTGCTACGCAGAAGCAAGCAGATGAAATATGCGCTAGGTTAGCACAAGTAGTTATAGATAATTTGAAGCTGTAAATGCTTAAGATTTGTGAACCTTTAGGTTTTGTAAATAATTTTATTTACAAAGTACGCTTTGCTACTAGTTAGGCAGAGATTTAAGATTTTTCGCAGCGAATAGGACTTGACTTCAAGTAAACAAAATCAAGAACACTTCCCCGATTTTGTTTACTTACACGCACTCTAAGTCCACAAAATCAGGAATACTCCCCCGAATTTGTTTACTTATCTGGTACGTAAGTAAACAAAACCAAGAACAGGATGCCAGTGAGGGATGGGTGTTGCTTGGTCTAGTATGCTTTGCTACCAGCTAGGCATAGATTTGAGATTTTTCGCCCAGAGCGAAATGAACCTCAGCACGAAGTGGTGATTCATTGAGCGAAGAAGAAAAATCGAAAAATCTCGGTGATTAGCCGAAGATTAAAAGACTAAACATGCCAAGAGCTGTCGAAGTTTCTCTTAGAGCAATGTAAAAATTTTGCGATGAGAGAAACTCCGACAGCTCAGCAACATCAGCATGGACCTTAAACCGCAGCGCACAATGCTGCTTCAAGCTCAGTCAAAGCGAGCGCACGAATTTAGCGCAAGGAAGCGTTGTAATGCTGCACCTTAAGCGTACGGCGAGAAGAATCGAGCTTGCCGAGCACCATGCGGCGCAAAGCTTGATCCGCATCCTTATGCTCATCAAGCCAGAGCTGTCCGCGCTCAACTAACTCATCTACATCAGCATAATTTGGATACAAGCCTTCAATCAAAGCTTCAGCCATGTGGAATGTGCGATTCTTCCAAATCCACTCAACTTCAGCAAAATAGCGCTCAACATAAGGCTTAACCAAATCACCCTTAGCGGTGCTTGCAAAACCGGCAACCACGGCACCCATTTGCATATTAGTCAAATCGAGATTGCGCAAAGCCTGTTCGAAAGCCCAATCCTTAGCTTCTGCAGTTGAACGAGCCGCACGAGCTTGGTAAGCGTATTCACGATTCTCGGTAGTATCGCGCTTAGCGAGTTCCGCGTCAATTCCAGCTTCGTCCAAAGCGTTCACGCCTGCGAGCGCAATAAGAATGCTCCAGCGCAAGTCGTTGTCAATTTCCAAGCCTTCTAAGCGCACAGAACCGTCGAGCAATCCGTTAGCTACGCGCAAGAACTCAGCATCTCCAACTTCGCCATATCCAAGATAAGCCTTAACGAGCTGGAATTGCTCGTCGGAACCTGCAGAAGCTGCCAAAGCCAACTGCCAGAGTTCGTGAGCTACATGCTTTGCGACTTCTGCTTGACGCTCTGGAACAACGTAGTGGCTTGCAGTTACCTTTACTTGACCAAGAGCATAGCGGAAAGTAGTTGATTCGCGCTCGGTCGCCAAAGCTTTAAGGCTGAGTTCCACAAAGCGTTCTGCTGGGAATTCTGCGTCGCGAGTCATGTCCCACAATGCGAGCCAAATAAGCGAGCGTGTCAAAGAATCCTTGAAACGATACAAGTTGTCTGCAGCAAACTCAAGCGACTTTGCGTCAAAACGTAGCTTCGTGTAAGTCAAGTCGTCGTCGTTTACAAGAATAAGCGCTGGCATTTTTTCGCCGCGCGCTTCAACAACTTCCGTCACTTCGCCGTCAACATCAAGTTCGATTCGCTTTGTGCGCTTAATTTCGCCAGTCGCTTCGTCTACATTGTAGAATCCAACAGCCAAGCGGTGTGCGCGAAGAACAGGATGCTCAGCTGGTGCGCTCTGGCGCAAACGCAAGGAAGCAATAGTGCCGTCAGCTGCTTCTTCGACTTCGGTAGAAATCGTGTTAATTCCAGCTTTTTCAAGCCACTGAGCGCTCCAAGCCTTAAGATCGCGTCCACTTGTAAGCTCTAATTCGTGCAACAAATCAGCCAAAGTTGCGTTGCTGTATGCATGCTTGCTCAAATAGTTGTGGATTCCTTCAAAGAACTTTTCGCGACCAACGTACGCTACGAGTTGCTTCAATACGGAAGCGCCCTTTGCGTAAGTGATGCCGTCGAAGTTGACGGAAGTGTCGTTCAAATCGTTGATTGGAGCCACGATTGGGTGCGTTGTTGGAAGCTGATCTTGATTAAGCGCCCAGCTTTTTTCGCCGGAATTGAAAGTGCTCCAAGCGTCATGCCATTCGGTTGCTTCAGCAGTTGCAAGAGTAGAAGTGAATTCTGCGAAGGATTCGTTAAGCCACAAATCATTCCACCACTTCATGGTTACGTAGTCGCCGAACCACATGTGTGCAAGCTCGTGCAAAACTGTTACAACGCGACGCTCAGCATAAGCGTCTGTAACTTTGGATTCAAACACGTATTGGTCGCGAATCGTAACCATACCAATGTTTTCCATAGCTCCAGCGTTGTATTCTGGCACGTAAATCTGATCGTACTTTGCGTACGGATATGGCACTCCCCAAGTCTTAGCGTAGAAAGCAAAGCCCTTCTTCGTGATATCGAACAAGTAGTCAACGTCTTTAGCGAATGCGTCTTTAAGTGCCTGACGGCAGTACATTGCCATTGGCACTACGCGACCGTCTTCGTTGTTGTAAGACGTGTGCCATTCGGCGTAAGGTCCTGCGCAAATAGCAGTTAAGTAAGAGCTCATTTTTGGAGTTGACTCGAATACCCAGCGCTTCATGCCTTCTACAGCACCATTTTCCAAAGTGCCGTCTTCTGTCTTGCGTCCTTCAATCGCGGTTTCGCTTTTAACTGGCATGTTTGAAGTAACAATCCAGCTTTCTGGAGCGTCTACCGTAAAGTCAAAAACAGCTTTCAAATCTGGCTGATCAAACACAGCATAAACGCGGCGAGCATCCGGCACTTCGAACTGAGTATACAAATACACGTTTCCGTCAGAAGGATCAACGCTTCTATGCAAGCCCTCGCCCGTGTTGGAATACTGGCAGTTCGCTACAACTTCTACGGTATTATGCTCAAGCAAATTTGCGAGCTCAATTCGGCTATCTGCAAAAACTTTAGAAACGTCAAGAGCGGTACCGTTTAACACTACGGATTCTACGCTGTTTGCAATCAAATCGAGGAAGCTTACACTACCAGCTTTAGCGTCGAACTCAATCTTTGTGCGCGAAGTAAAATCGCGGCCGCCTTTTCCTAAATCAAGCGCAACATCGTAGTGAATTGGCATTTGAATTGCGCTAAAACGTTCCGCAGCTTCTACGCGAGTAAGATTTGCTCCTGGCATATTTTGTACCTTTCGTATTTTTCCTAATTATTTTCCTAATTATTTTCCTAATTATTTCTTTTAATAATTTTCTAATAAATTCTTTAAATAAATCAGTGATCGGAACGATTAAAACCATTCTTCATACGCATGCTAGTAATGTACAGCACTGTGTCAAGCAAAGAATCGGTTTCTTTCTTCAACTTTGCTGCCATATCGTCGTTTGCTTCAGCCAAAGCTTCGCGCACTTTGTCGTTACGAAGCTCTGCAATAATAGCTTCAGGATTGCGAACTAAATCATCGTAATCTTCGCCCTCATCACCTTCACGCTCTGGCTCGTAATCTCTCAAATCAACGCCAAGAATATCTGCCACGGTAGCATCCGTAGACTTAACCATTGCGTGACCAAGGGAACCGACAACTTCCTGGTAGCGCTCAATCGCGTTTGCAGTATCGTTAAATGCTGCATCAGCAAGAGCTGCAATAATGCGATTCTCCCAATAGAAGTTTTCGCTTGTTACGCGAGTAGTTGTATCTTCCAAATACTTTGGAGTGCGATTTACGTTTGGATAGAACGGAATCAAAGAGTTGAAAGGATTAGAACCGTAAGTAATCCACTGAATTGCGCGCATTGCTTCCGGCACGTAAGGGCGGATTTGCATAACAGCAAGCTCACTTTGACGATTGATGCCGATTGGGCGGAAAAGATGACGAGTATGCTCATCGCCAAGCTTGCCGTAAGGATCATACTCAGTGCCCTGATAGTGCGAGCTTAAAACGTACTTAATATCCTCAACTGTGACTTTGCGCTCAGGCTGGCGAGCCCAAGGAATATCGTTGCTATCCGGCTTATGGTCAGCGTCCTTACCGTCCCACACTTCGTCATAAGGATTTAAGAAACGCTCCATAAACCATGCGCGAGGAGTGTTGTAAACGTGATCTGCATCCGAATGAGAACCGAAAGCATCGCGAGGGTTAAACGGAGAAGCGTTTTCCACCGACAAATCCAAGTGATTTTCTTCAATAAACTCAAGCAAATCAGCAGAGCACATATGCTCTTCTTGGTCTCCCAAAGCGTCTTCCAAATCGAACTCATCAATTCCAAGCTGGTTTGGCATAACAACATAAGCTTCATCCGGAACGCGCTTAGCAATCCAATGATGACCGCCAACAGTTTCCAACCACCAAATCTCGTTCACATCAGAGAACGCAACGCCGTTCATCTCGTAAGTGCCGTACTTTTCAAGCAATGCACCCAAACGCTCAACGCCTTCGCGAGCGCTACGAATATAAGGCAAAACAAGTGTTAAGAAGTCTTCTTCGCCAATTCCACCCGGCACTTCCGGCTTGTAGTCAGCGTCCCCAACTTTGCCTTGTTCTTTTTGAAGCTCAACCATTGGATCTGCGCCTAACACGCGCTCGTTGGACGTAAGCGTTTCAGTTGCGCTCATTGCCACGTTTGCTTCGTTAACGCCAGCTTCTCCCCAAATTCCTTCGCGCAAGTCTGCGTTTGGCACGCTTGTGTATTGCATTGGATTATCCGGCAACTCAACTGTTACGTGGCTAAGCACGGACTTATAAACGCGAGGCTGATCTTCAGGCTTTACTACCACTAAACGCTTTGGATTAAACTCGCCATTTGCCGAGTCTTCGTTACGCGCAATAAGTGTGGATCCGTCGTAACTTGCTTTTCGACCAACAAGAATTGTTGTGCATGCCATATTTGCATCCTCTGTTTTTAGATTTTATATTTTATTTTTAGATTTGTTACTGTTTGATTCTAACGCTTAGACGTTAACTGCTAACCTAATTGGCTGCTCTCGTGCTTGCGTTTAGGCTTTACCAGTAAGGAACATTCCGCCAGCGTCTACACCTGAAGTTACATTTCTCACTTCGCGCAATAATTCATTCATATAGAATCCCGGCTTAAGATTTGGCAAAGGCTTTTCTGTGCCAAAAACTTCAAACATGTATTCGTGATCTTTATCAGGAGGCTGTGGGCCGTTGTAACGCATAGTAATTGCTGGATCATCGCAACCAATAAATCTGCTTGCTTGCGAATTACGCCCTTGAAGAGCTTCCGGAATCATAGAAGTCATTGTGCGAGAAAAATCTTCCGGTATTTGTAAAGCGTGAGAATCGTTAAAATCAAACATTAACGCTTCAACAGGCACATTTGCGGCAGTCCAGTGAATCCACTCAAAACCGCATACTGGTATTGCGTCGTCGTCAACAAAACGCCAATGCAAATAATGCACGAAAGATGGCATACTATCAACGTAAAATGGGAAAGAAACTACCGGAACTCCACTGATCTTATTCTGCTCCGGCGCAGCTTTAGAATAATCATCCGGAATGGTAGTGAAATCTGTAGAAATATTCATACTTTAAGTATCTACTATCTCAATGACGAAGTGCAAAGAACTAGATCATCACTGTTTACGCGAATCAAGCGCATGCCACGCATCTTCAGCAGCAGCCAATTGTGCTTTACGCTTACTTGAACCAGTACCCTCACCAAGAAACTCATCACCATCAGCATGTGCTAATACCGCGCGAGCTTCGAAAACAGGCGCAAAATCAGGACCCGAAACAGCCATGCGATATTCTGGATCAGGCAATCCCATATCGTGCGCTTTAACTGTAAGAGAAGTTTTCCAATCTAACGCAGGACCTTCTGTTAGAACTTCAGCTAAAGTATCATCAATCAACCTATGAACTACTACTCTCGCTTCATCAATTCCATGCTCAACAAAAGTAGCTCCAATTAAAGCTTCAACGATATCGCATAAAATCGAATCTTTATCGCTACCGCCTTGTTCCATTTCACCGCGGCCAAGCAAAATATACGGACCAACATGCAATTTTTCACGAGCTACAGCCGAAAGAGCCCACTCAGAAACAGCTTTAGCACGCAACTTTGCTAACTGACCTTCAGTCATATCTGGATGCTTAGTGAAAAGAGTTTCCGTAGAAACTAATTCAAGTACAGCATCACCTAAAAACTCTAAACGCTCATAATTTCGCGTACCAGGATGCTCATGAGAAAACGATCTATGCGTTAAAGCTTCGATTAACAAATCTGGTGAAATAGTAGTGCCCAACGCGTTTAAAAGTTCTTGCGAAGGATTCACTTGATTTGCATCATTGTCGTAATGAATTACACCAATATCTTGCTTTTTAGCTTCAGATTGATGTTGATTTCCCATATTTCACTACCCCAATACTCATAAAAGCAATACAAACGCTATAAATACTAAATACTATAAAGAAAAACCCCACCACCCGTCGATGGCAGGGTTTTCATAAATACAACCTACTTGGTGGTGTGTGCTGAGCGAATAGCTTCGCTGTACACACGACCGCGGAAGTTACCGCAGGATGGGCAAGCCATGTGTGGGAATGCCTCAGAACCACAGTTCGGGCAAGTCACAGTCTGCACGGCAGACGCCTTCCAATTAGCGCGACGCGAATGCGTATTAGCACGCGAGGTCTTATACTTAGGCAGTGCCATAATCTTTCCTCTATTTCGTTCGAACGATTGAGCTTAAGCGTTCTGTATATTACAACATGCGCCATACATTCTGCTAAATCTAACTGCTAAATCTGGCTATTAAACACATATTTAGCTCAGATTTAACTCAGCTTTTGCAAGATTTGACTCATCTCTGTTCAGATTTAGTTCAGCTTTAGTTCAGATTCTGTTCAGCTTTGGTTAGATTTGCTCAGCTTTTCTTTAAAACCTTCTAATGCAGCAAAACGAATATCCGTAATATCGTGATGATGATCAGGATGCTCGTTTAAATTTTCTCCGCACTGCGGGCATAATCCCAAACAATCCGGTTCGCACAAAGGCTGCAAAGGCAACTCGCTTACCATAGTATCGCGGATCAAAGCTTCAATATCAGCAAAATCTCCGCCAGCAACTAGAGGATAAACGCAGCCGGAATCATCGTTGTCATCCCATATTTCTGAATCATCTTCAGAATCAGATTTATCCGCGTACTTCCCACCAGCTTTTCCTTTAGAATTACGCTGAGAAGCTTGCAATCGTTGATCATCCTTATATGGGAAAAATACACATACGTCGACTTTCCAATCGCGGCGCAATGGCATTAAGCAGCGCGTGCATTCAGCGTGAACAGGAGCTGTAATACTCCCCTGAAACATAAGTCCGTCCACGACAGAATCGAAATCGCCTTTTACTTGTACGTCGCTTCCAGGTTTTACACCAATAACACTATCCCCTATACCCTCAGGAGCCGGAAACGCGCGGTCAATATGCATACTGTGACCAGCGCGAGCACCCATTTGCGCAACAGGTATAGCCCACAAAGATTTAGATGGATGAGATGTCATTAGTTATTCCTTTCTCCATATCCGTATTCATCTTCATCATCAAGATGAGCTTGAGCACTAATGCCGTCTTGAATGTGA
The DNA here is from genome assembly GCF_002896555.1 of Gardnerella coleohominis. Lineage (GTDB taxonomy): Bacteria > Actinomycetota > Actinomycetes > Actinomycetales > Bifidobacteriaceae > Bifidobacterium > Bifidobacterium vaginale_F. The sequence continues at coordinate 16,636 of NZ_MNLH01000007.1, read as the reverse complement.
GTAGCGGCTCGACGACGTTCTTCCAAAACGCGCTGTCCTGCTTGCACATCCTGCTCAAGCTTGTCTAACTGCTGCTTCAAGCCTTCCATAACAGTTACACAGTATTGATCTGCTCCATGAGTAAGCTTATCCGACTTTGCTTGTGCGGCTTCCAAAATATTTGCAGCCTTACGACGAGCGAGAGCAGTAACGTTTTCTTGACCAGCCAAATATTGAGCACGATCTTCAGCGTCTGAAACAATCTGAGCTGCCTGAGATTTAGCGGTTGCAACAATAGAACTTGCTTGAGTTTGAGCAGTACGCAAACGACGCTCAGCTTCACGCATTAAAGCTGAAGCGCGCTCCAATTGCACAGGCAACATGTCTTTTAATCGCGAAAGATGATCTTCAAAATCTTCACGACTAATTTTCACCATATCAGCAGAAAATAGAACGCCCTTAGCCTCTGAAAGATTCGACTCCATTACGTCAATAATGTCGTAAACAGTAGTGAACTCAGCTCTGCTCTGTGAACGAGCTTTATCGCTCACATTTGCATTACTATTGCTGGAACTGTAAGAATCATGCGAATCTTCGCCTTCAAAATCCATAGCTCCACCGTCATCGCGCTCACGCAAATCAGGCATAGGGAACAACGGCTTAATAGAAGAATCAGAAGAGTCGGCAGAATCACTATTTTGTTTAGAGCTTTCACTATTTTCATTTGCATCTTCAGAATTATTAGAAGAATCTTCACTGTTATTAGATTTGAGTGAAGCAATAGCGTCTGTTTCAGAATCGTCAGGCTCTACTATAGGATTCAACGGAAGCTTATCCGCTCGAACATCTCTCTCCATAGTATCGTCTTCTTCAAAATCGTCATTTGCTGCATTAACAACATTTTCATCTTCAGTCATCATTGTCTGCTCTCCAGTCTGTTCTCCTCAAAATTTTTCTCTGCAAGCAGTTCATGTAATAAGGGTATTACATTATCTGGAACCATGCCAGTTACATCACCACCGTGACGCGCAACATCCTTTACAACCGAACTGGAAACATGTTCCAAAATCGGATCTGCCGGAAGAAACATAGTTTCAATACCAGCAAGTTTTCGATTAACAAGTGCCATGCCAAGTTCTGCCTCATAGTCACCGTTCTGACGCAAACCTTTAACAATTACTGTAGCACCAACTTTCTTGCAATAATCGGTAACAAGCCCAGTAGTTGACGAAACTACTAACTTTCCGCCATCGCAACAATATTTCGCGTCACTTACAGCATCGCTAATAATTTGAACTCGCTCTTTCTCCGTAAACATAGGCATCTTAGCGGAATTAACTGCAACAAGCACATGAACTTCATCAAAAAGCTTGGTACAACGTTGTATCACATCTAAATGACCGGCTGTAACTGGGTCATAAGAGCCTGGGCACACTGCTATAGTCATATGTTTAGATTAGCACCGACCATGTCACTAATTTACATTTGCGAATATATCTACTTTTAAAATACAATTCTCACCAAAATTAGTGTCAAAATTCGCACCAAAATTTTAGCAAACAGACTACAGACAAACTTCTATCAAAACTTCTATCAAAACTTCTATCAAAACTTCTACAATTATTAATCTTCAGAACGCGGAATACAAATAGAACACAATAGCGCTAAAACAAGCAATATTGCTCCAACCACCATAGAAGACATATAACTTGAAGAAGAAGGAACTAGCTTAATAACACTTTTCGCTGCAGCAACAGAAGCAGAAGAAGCAGCAGAAGCGTGAGCAGCGGAAGAAGAAATAGCAGAAGGATTAACGTTAAAAACTCCCATAACAGCATAAATAATAGCGAAACTTAATCCAGCTCCAAGATTAAACGCTCCAGCATTCATGCCAGGCAAATATCCAGGATTATCTTTAGGTGATAAAACAATTCCCAATCCGTTTAGCATAATATTTACAACGCCTGCGTAACTTATACCTATAAAAACAGATAAAAGAACCAAAGTAAGAATATCAGGATTTTTCATAACAAATATTCCTAACAATAATCCTATTATGCTTACTAAAATACCAGTTCTTAAAACAAGCCTATATCCATATTTTGCAGCTAGAACTCCCGCCCATGGACCAAACAAGAAGCCAACAAGTGCATAAGGCGTAAGAGTTACGAAAGGAACAATAGCTTCCGGCAAACCTATACCACAGAAATTATCTTGAGCAAATTTCAAAACAACGCCATTCATGATTGCAAAAACGCCTGTCATCGTAAATAACGTAGTGCTCAATAAACCCCACGTACGACGCTGCTTCATATAGCGAGTTGAAACCATAGGATTTTTAACATGCTTTTCAATTTGCCAAAAAATTACGAAGAACACTAAAGCCACTATTGCAAGCGCAAGTATAAGTATCCAGCTAGCATTCGAAAGTTTTTGCGATTCGTCAATAGCCATATACGCAGATAAGAACGCGATTCCTAAAGTAACAACACCCCACCAATCCATATTTATATCGTCTGCAACTTTAGATTCTTCTGCGTTATACATAACTAAAAACACTGCTAACAGTGAAACAACAGTCATAATAACGAAAATAGAACGAAAACCACAAATACTAGAAAGCCAGCCGCCAACTAAAGCATCAATCCCAGCTAAGCCTCCATTAATCGAAGTTAGAATCGCCATAAGCTTTGCGTAATGCTTATTATCTTTAATGCGCTCGCGAAGCATAATAAGACACAAAGGCATCATAGGCCCGGATGTTCCTTGCATAACGCGACCTATAGATAGCAAAGTTACATTAGGAGCTAAAGCGGATATAAAACTTCCTGCAACAGTTGCAGTAAGCATGCCTAGCAAAACTTTTTTTCTACCAATATGATCAGCAAGCCTAGGCAAGAATAATGAGAATAATGCCGCAGCTACGAAAAACACAGTTTGCATTAATCCGACTTGCACTTGTGAAATATGTAATTCAGACTCCATCGAGGCAAGAGCCGGAGAAAGCATAGAAATATTTAATTGAAAAGAGAAAATTGACACAAATAATGCAAGCATTAATGCAAAAATAGGATGCTTACTACCTAGCGCACGAGTATTAACGAAAGATTTGCCGTCAGTATTTATATCAGGATTTTCTCTGACAGATTTATTTGCGCCCGTATCACGCACGCTCGTGAATCTTTTCCATGTAGGACAATACTAAATCAGCATCTAAGGATTCATGAACAGCTTCCATAGACTCGGTATTCAACACAGCCGCAGCAACAGCAAATCTACTCGACTTCTTATCGTCAAAGCCAGCATAACGCGCATAAATCAGTGCAGCAGTAGCAGTATCACTAGAACCATTGTCGTTGCCAACAGCTTTAACACCGCCGCGACCGCCATCGCGAGCAACTATCATACGCTGAACATGCTTTACAGACACAGGATAGAACACAATGTCTTCTGAATTGCCATAAACAACACCCTCGCGTCCAGCATTCACAAACACGTGTTTAACTCCACGCTTCAGCAATACTGCAGCGCAGCGAGCAGCAGAACGTCCATCAACAGCAACAATACCAGTAAGAGCTTGAGATTCCGCAGTGTCAAGCACCAGAGTATCTACGCGATTAAGTCTAGAAAGTACGCGCGGAGCTTTTGCGTCAGTAATGGCGCGCACAATAATTGGGCGATTATAGTGATCACACACCCATTCCAAGGATTTTTGCGGAATATTGGTATCCATAATAACCATGTCGGAATTCTCAATAATAGAGTATCTTTCACGCAAAAAATCAGGAGTCATATGATTATAAATACTCATATCATCAAGAGCTAGCAGACGTTGACCTGAAGCGTCGCCAACATACATATAAGATGCAGTCATTAAATCAGGCAATTGCTTTGAATAACCAATATCTAATCCATTAGCGGAAGCATCTATTTTAAAAAGCTCTCCATTATGATCTCCGCCGTAAACAGAAACCATACTTGTGCGAATATTCAATTTTTCAAGAGCGACAGCTATATTTCGTCCAACACCACCAAGCATGTAACGAACACGTGCCTCGTTAGACGTGTAATCCATTAAATCACCACGAGCAACTCCAAGCACATCCATGCTAATGCCACCAATTACTGTGACATAGCTAGGCGGAGTAACGATATACCCTTTTCCACGCAAATAACCTTTACGTATTAAATTAGAAATATGCGCTGCTACACCGGAACGCGTAATACCAGCAAGACTTGCAAGTTCCTGCTGACTAATCATTGGATTTTGCTGAATCCAGGCTAAAATTTGTTGCTCTCTCTCAGTCATCATTGCCTCGTCTCTATACGATTACAACTAGAACTAATAATCACTACTTTCTAGGATATTCACAATACTCAAATCGCACAATAATTAAATCATAAAAATATCAATTACTAATAATTGATCCTCCTCGAGTGAAATCTAATACCGCTCCGCGCAAAGACGTCATTTTATTAAAATCAGATTCGTCTGAAATCAACTTATACGCTTCCTCACGAGCAGAAGCAATAATAGAAGCATCCTGAACTACTCTTAACAATTTAAGACTTGATTTTCCGCCAGATTGTTTATCTCCAAGAACATCTCCAACATTTCGCAATTTCAAATCCTCTTGAGCTATAACAGCTCCATCGCGCGATTTTTCAACTACTTGTAAGCGTTTTTCAGCTACGCTTCCTTCTTGAGCGCACGAAACAAGAAAAGCCCAGGATTGTAAGTTAGCTCGTCCAATTCTGCCTCTTAATTGGTGTAATTGTGCTAATCCAAAACGATCTGCATCAAAAATCACCATGCAACTAGCAGTAGGAACATCGACTCCAACTTCAATAACAGTAGTAGAAACCAATATTGGCGATTCTCCAGAAATAAATTGACGCATTATTTCTTTCTTCTCATCGTCAGTATTTCTACCTGTAAGCTGAACTAAAGAAATATTATTAAATTGCGGAAGCGCAGATAGCCTTTGAAGAATATTGGTAACCGTATGAAGTTTGCGAGGCTGATTATTTTCTTCGCTCACAGGGACACCAATTGAGCCAGCAATCGCAGAGCCGCCATTCGTAGATTCTTCGCTTACAGATCCTTCAGATGAATTTTCGTAATAGTCCCCAGAATATCCTTCAACGAAACTTTCATTACTAATAATCACATCATCAAAAGCATCGTTATCATCTGCAATATTATGCGAATTTTTAGCTCCACGAGCATTAGCATCTAAATCTAACTCTTCATCTTCAATATGCGGGCAAACTATATAAGCTCGCTCACCTGCATCAATTCTCTTTCGAATATGTGAAAACATAGCTGCCATAGTGCGAGAATCATTTTCTTGAACAATAAAAGTACGAACAGGTTTTCTGGAAGCAGGCAATTGTATTAAATAAGATACGTCTAAATCTCCAAACCAAGTCATAGCAGCAGAGCGAGGAATAGGAGTTGCAGTCATAACCAATAAATGCGGAACCGTAGAATTTCCGCCAAAAGAACGCATAAGAGAATTGCGTTGCTCAACGCCAAATCTATGTTGCTCATCTATAACAACTAAAGCTAAATTAGTAGGATTAAAACTTGAAGAAAATGCTGCATGTGTTGCAACTATTATTGCAGGCTCCCCACTTGCAACACTGGCCAAAGCTTTACGACGCTCACTAAGTTTCATGCCACCTGTAACAACAACAAGTTTTACAGAAAGATTCGCGCGAGAAATCATATTTCGCAAATTATCAGCATGCTGCAAAGCTAAAACGTGCGTAGGAGCAACCAAAACAGCCTGTTTCCCAGACCCAACAGCTTGAAGCATAGCGCTCACAGCAACCACTGTTTTACCAGATCCAACTTCTCCCTGTAAAAGTCTTCTCATAGGCTTATTACATGCCATATCTCCAATGATTTCGCCAATAACATCATTCTGGCCTTGAGTAAGTTCGAAAGGCAAAGAGTCTACAAAAGTTTTACGAATATCATCACACTTACAACTTTGAGCAATACAAGATGAATCAGAATTCCTTGCAGACAATATCGCAACTTGCGAAACTAACGCTTCTTCATATCTTAAAGTAGCTAAAGCTTTTTTAAAGTCATCCGTAGATTGCGGATTATGGATTTTTTCAAACGCTTCACTTCTATGCAGCAAATTATGCGAAGCGCGAACTGTCTCTGGGATAATATCCGAAATGTCTTCTTCAAGAGCATTAAGAGAGGCAATAATAGTATCGTGAATATGCTCGCTAGATATACGAGAATTAGCGTGATAAATAGGCATAGGCGAGCTTAACTTTTTAAGACAATCTTCAACGCTATTCTTCTGTTCCGCGCCTTGAAGTAGGTCATGATTGGCGACAGTAATGCGATTAGAATTATCAGCGTTATGCGTATCGCCTAAATTGCTAGAATCATTTACTTGTAAAACATCGGGATGCGTAAATTGCAATCTGTTATTAAATTCGCTAGCAGTTCCTGAAATAACAATTTTTGATCCACTTTTAAACTTATTTAACATCCAATCAACGTATTGTTTTTTCTTAGAAAAATAAACTAAAGTTGCGCTACACAAAATATCGTCAACTACGTTTACTTCTAATCTAAAACCTCTACGCACGTTCATTGGTATAACAGAAACTGAATTTACACATGCCACGAAAACAGCAGAATCGCCATAGCGAATATCACGTAAACGCATAATTCGCATAGGCTCTGTAACGCGAAAAGGATAGTACGTAAGAGCGTCCTTAATACTCACTATTCCTAGCGATTTCAGTGCTGATACCCTACGCTTGTTGCTTATTATTGAAGCAAGCGATGTTTCAAGCGTTACAGACATGCAACTACGCCTTCCCTACTATCAGCGAGCATAGTAATGCTTCACAATCAAGAGTCGGGTTACCGTTAAACGCCAATCGGCGGCGTGCTGTAGCGATTGCATCAACCCTAGAAAGCACATCCTTTATAGATAACTTTTGAGCTAAAGCTTCAATATTTGATTTATACTGCTGATTTATAATCGGAGTCACACCTTGAGCGTTATTAGAAATAACTAACACATCTCTATAAACACTGTCGATAGCATCTAAAGCTCTATTTATAACATCTCGACTTTTACGAGTAACGCGACGTTTAACTTCATCTTTTTTACTCAAAGCAGTATAAGCGCTACGAAGTTTTGTAGGTATGCGATCTTCATTAGAAAGACCATTAATACGCTTAAATTCTTGCTGTTGAAAATCAACCTCTTTTTGAACTTCAACTTCAGCCTGAGTTTTAGCATCGTCAATAATATTCCCAGCTAAAATTATTGCATCACTAGCACTGCTCATACGAAAAATACCGTCGATTAATTCATCTCTATTAACTCGCACTCTCTCATCTTCCGCATACAGCAATGCTTCATCAATATTCCCTTGAGAAATACGCGCAGCCTGATTAGCAATGCGCTCATCAACACCCGTTTTTTCCATTACATATTTCGAAACAGCTGATTCATCTGGCATTGAAAGCGTAACAACTTGCATACGAGATCGAATAGTAGGCAAAACATCGTGAGCGCTAGCAGCACAAACAAGCCACATAGTTCTATCGCTTGGCTCTTCTATCTCTTTTAAAAGCACATTCGTAGTTCGCTCAAGCATTCTGCCAATATCTTCAATAATTATGATTCTCCAAGGAGCAGTGCTTGGCATTTGAGACGATAACGCAACAATATCCCTAACTTCATCAATGCTAATCGTAACTTTATCTGTGCTAAGAACGTTTACGTCTGGATGAGATCCTGCTAAAACTTCCGAAGAAACTTTCGATAAAGTATCGCCTTCTCCGCGATCTTCACTTTCTAAAGCTGCTGCAAAAGCGCGAGCGAGTTTTGTGCAACCACTTCCAGTAGGACCGCAAATAAGCCAGCATTGAGCTATAGAGCTTTTATCTGACAACGCAACTTTTCGTAATCGATCTACTGCATTTTGTTGACCAATTACACAATCCCATACGCTCATATTTAGAATCCTGGATTTTTCAAATCTTTAGATTTTATTAAAGAATCAACATCTTCAGATATAAGATCCGCCAAGCTTTCAGCAGAACAAGTTGCATCTAGTATACGATATCTTTCAGGATCGTTATCTGCTAAATCGATGAATGAATTTCGCGTGCGACGAGCAAATTCTAATCCGGCAGATTCCATGCGATCTGCTTGTCCATGCAATCTTTCAAACGCATCTTCAGCATTCATATCAAGAAGATAAGTGCGATCTGGCCATAGAGAAGACGTGGCCCATTCGCTTAAATCGCGTATATCGTTCATAGTTAATTCTCTGCCACCTGATTGATAAGCAAGAGAAGAGTCGATATAGCGATCTGTTATTACTACAGCTCCGCGTTTTAGAGCTGGCAAAATTACTTCTGCAACGTGTTGAGCGCGATCGGCAGCAAAAAGCAAAGCTTCTGTACGAGAAGAAACATTGCTTCCGTGCAATAATATTTCACGCAATTCCTTGCCTAAAGAAGTGCCACCAGGTTCACGAGTAACAACTACTTCAAGTCCAAGCGATTGCAAATGCTTGCTTAAAGCTTCAACTTGCGTAGTTTTGCCAACACCGTCAATGCCTTCAAACGATATAAATAGGCCTTTGATGCTTTCTTCATGACCACCGCAACCGCAATTTCCGCCGCAAGCGCAACCGCTTGAAAGATCACTGCTTTTAGATGTCATATGCTTCCCTACTTAGTTGTAGCCTTCTTAGTTGCTGCCTTCTTGGTTGTCGTTTTCTTAGTTGCCGACTTCTTAGAAGACGCAGTCTTAGAAGCAGAAGCCTTAGTTGATGTCTTAGAAGCAGTCTTAGAAGCAGTGCGCTTCTTACGTTTTACAGGACCTGCAGCGCGTTTTTGCGCCAGCAAATCAAAAGCTTCCTGCGGCTGGATTGAATCCGGAGTATATTGCTTTGGCAAAGTACGATTAGTTTCGCCATCCGTAATATAAGCTCCATAGAATCCATCTTTAATAACTACAGGCTTGCCGGTTTCAGGATCGTTTCCAAGCTCCCTAAGTGGCGGTTTTGCAGCACCGCGAGTGCGCTTGCCATACTTTGGCTGTGCAAAAATCTCTTTCGCTTCATCCAAAGTCACAGTGAAAATAGCATCTTCACTACCAAGAGAACGCGTCTCCGGCTTAACAGCGTCAGAACTACCATCAGGCTCATAAGATTTAGTCAAATATGGGCCATATCTTCCGTTATTCGCTTCAATACGCACTTTTTGAGATTTGCCGTCTGCGTTAGTTTCTTCATATTCTCCAACTAATCGCGGCAAATTCAATAATTGCAAAGCTTCATCCAAAGTCACAGTCTCAGGATTCATAGTCTTAAACAAAGACGCCATTTTTGGACGCTCTTCAGTTTTCGAAGAATCAGACTTACTAGAATTAGACTTTGAAGAATCTTCAGAATTACCTTTAGTAGAATCCTCAGAATTAGTTGATTGCACTAAAGCAACATACGGTCCAAAACGTCCATTTCTAACTTCTACAGTTCCACCTGTTTGTGCGTCAACACCCAAAACTCGAGGACCTTCAGCATTATTTTCAAGCAAATCATGCGCTACTTCAACTGTTAATTCATCTGGAGCTAAAGTTTCCGGTAAGGAGGCATGACGAGGATTACCTTCCGAATCTAAATTCTTCGAATCCTCCAAATACGGGCCATATCTTCCTACTCGCACGCTTAAGCCATCGCCAATATCAATCGTATTTATTTCACGAGCGTCGATTTCGCCAAGCTCAGCAACCTGTTCTTGCAAACCAACATGCGCTTGCTCAGAAGATTCAGCAGCACCATCTCCGGAACCAAAATAGAATCTTGTAAGCCAATCGCGCCCAGACTCTTCGCCGTGAGCAATACGATCTAATCCATTTTCCATATCTGCCGTGAAAGCATAATCCACATACTTAGGGAAATTAGCTTCCAACAGCTTAATTACAGCAAATGCAAGCCAAGAAGGTATAAGCGCACGTCCACGTTCATAAACGTATCCGCGATCGATAATCGTAGAGATAATAGTTGCATACGTAGAAGGGCGACCAATTTCTTTAGCTTCCAATGTCTTTACCAAAGACGCTTCAGTATATCGAGCTGGAGGCTGAGTTTCATGAGATTTAGCATCTACTTGCAGAGCAGAAAGCACGTCACCGACTTCCATATGCGGCAAAGCAACAGACGCAGAGTCGCCTGAAGAAGAACGTTGCTCACCGGAACGCTGCTCACCGAAAACTTTCATGAATCCAGCAAAAGTCACAACAGTTCCAGAAGACTGGAAAGTCGCCTCTCCTAAATCTCCAGCACTCGCTTTTAACGTAACAGTAGCAGTAAAACCGGTAGCGTCAGCCATTTGCGAGGCAAGAGTCCTCTGCCAAATCAACGTATATAATCTCAATTGATCAGAAGGCAAGGAATCAGCCAACTCTTGAGGGCTACGGAAATGCGCTCCAGCAGGACGTATACATTCATGAGCTTCCTGAGCGCCAGCAGTTTTAGTCGTGTACTGCTTTGGAGTATCTGCTACATATTCGGCACCGTAATATTTACTAGCAGCATCCCTAGCAGCGGCAATAGCTTCTTGCGAAAGAGTTACGGAATCAGTACGCATATACGTAATGTAACCGTTTTCGTACAAAGCTTGCGCAGCACGCATAGTCTGACGAGAACTCATAGATAGTCTATTTCCAGCTGTTTGTTGCAAAGTCGAAGTAGTAAACGGCGGCATTGGACGCCTACGATAAGGCTTCGTATCCATAGCATCTACAACAAAATCAGCCTGCTTTAAAGCATCCGCAATAGATTTTGCATAAGCTTCATCAATAAGAATTACAGAAGAAGAATGAATTGCAGAAGATGAATCCTTGGAATTTTCTAAATCAACTGAATTCGTAGAATCATCCAAATCATCTTGTTCAACTGCATTATTCAAATTTCGCGAGGATACTAATTCACCACGATCGTTGAAATCTTTAGAAGAAGCAACACGCTGATTATTGAACTCAACTAAGCGAGCTTCACAATTAAGATTACTTTCAGAAGAATTATCATTTGTGCTATTAGTATCACTCGTGCTCAGAAGCGCGTTAATATCCCAATATTCAGCTTTCTTAAAAGCCATACGTTCACGTTCGCGCTCAACAATCAATCTCGTAGCGACAGATTGCACGCGACCTGCAGAAAGCCCTGGCCCAACTTTACGCCACAAAACAGGAGAAAGCTCATAACCATATAAGCGATCTAACACACGACGCGTTTCTTGAGCATCAACCATATGATCATCAACATCACGCGTATTAGCAAGAGACGCACAAATAGCATCTTTAGTAATCTCGTGAAAAACCATACGTTTTACGGGAACTTTAGGCTTTAAAGCTTCAACTAAATGCCATGCAATAGCTTCTCCTTCGCGGTCCTCATCAGTTGCGAGGAAAAGCTCATCTGCTTTAGATAAAGCGTGCTTTAAATCCGATACAGTTTTCTTTTTATCCGCACCGACAACATAGTACGGAGCAAAACCATGATTTACATCAACACCAAACTTACCAAAATCAGCCTTACTAGCTGCAGGAATCTGACTTGGCTGAGCTAAATCACGAATGTGTCCAACCGATGCCATAACCGTATAGCCATCGCCCAGATACCCACCAATTTTCCGAGCTTTGGTCGGAGACTCCACAATGACAAGCTTATTTTTATTTGCCATATTCGTCCCTTTCTTTACATCGCATCTTACATTACAAACTTATTTAATTATTGCGTAAATCAATCTCATAACACTTAAAGCGTTAATCATCGCAACACACGTATACAACACTGTTATTTCAGAGTTGCTAATCAACTAAACTTACGCAATAGTTTTCTCATCTACTAACATCTACTATTTATACAACCACTTACAGTACTTTTACAAAACTTTCGTATATTATCTTTAATTTTCACTTGCATATATACAATTTTTCTTACGTTTCTAAACCTTTTAAAAGTCTAAAACGCGCATAAATGTTATACCGTATATACAAAACATTACAACCGTATCACTTAGTAGATAATATTCACGGAATATTACTTACTAGAAGTATCGGATATATTAGCAGATGATAATAGCGCAGACAGCTTATCATCTTGAGATTTTTCTTCGTATTGTGATTTAGCTAACGAAGAAGGAGGCGTTGGAGGCGCACCCACTAATCCCAATCTGCTCAAAGGCGCCGCGCTTGCTTGCCTTAGAACCATTACCACTCCAAAAACTAGTAACGATACGCCTGCAACGGCCCAATAAACCGATAAATACGACACACCTTCAGCCCAACGCGCGAATAATCCAACTCCAGGCAAAATTTGCCATACAAGATATGTAGCGTAAATGCAAAAAAGCAATCCAAAAGTAATCATAGAAGTGCCAATAATTTGCACGCTAACAGAGGACCGACGTGAACCCGGTATATCCATTCCAGATTTTCTAGATGCAGCAAGAGCGAATAACGATGCTGCTCCAACAAGCAATAACGACATGATAACATCCGTCGGCCTGTGCCATTTACCAGCCATAAGAGAATACGCTACAAGACAAGTGAACACAGCTGCTATCAATGCAGTCCACGCTCTAAACGTACGCGTAACACAACATACCAATAGCGCACAAGCACAGGCAACTAGCAAAGTATGACCTGAAGGAGCAGAATTCTTGGCAAGAGTTTCTATATTTACAAGTAATTCTCGAGGAAGTATTTTTTTAAGCGGTTCACTTGAAAGCGATAAAAGCACTATCACTACGCATTGGCCAATAAGCCACCAACGTTTACGAACAATCGCTATTACTAGAGCAATGCACCCAATCAGCACGCTTATAGATACGATTACTACAGATTTTCTTAGAGGAGCGAGCACTAAGCTAAGCCATGAAGGTAAAGCATTTTCGCCAAAACCTTCTATAACCATCTCTTCGTAGCTCTGGCCTAATTGAGTGCGAACAGCCAGCCACCATAAACCAAAAGCAGCAGCGACCATAATCAATCCACAAACAACACACCATATGCGTGTTGAGATTCTAGGATTAGAAAGTAAAGGATCTAAAGGAGACAACGAGTCATCACTTGCGCCGCTAGCCTTACTTCCGTTAATGAAAGTACTTCCGTTAATAGGCTTACTTCCGTTAATAGCCTTACTTTCATTGCTGCCCTTATTTGCATTAGCATTAATAAGTGACGCAATAGAGGATTCGCTAGAGGGCTTAGAAGACAACTTAGCGGAGGACTTAACGGATGACTTAGCGGACTTTCCTGCCATCTTAGACAAATTCTTAGAATCATCAGAATCTCCGGAATCATCTAATTTTTCTGAATCCGCAACAAAACCCACCAGTTCTTCATCGCCAGATTTACGTTTATTCCCAGAATCAACGCCATCAAAATTTGACTTATGCTCATTAGGAAGCTCCGGCAATGGCTCAATATCTTCCAAGCCTTGTAATCCGCGCGGCTGCTTCTTTAATTCCTCACTCATACTTTAGACTTTACGACAGCGTCACACCAAAAACATTCTTATACTAAAACTTTTCTATAAAACTTAGCGGATATTTTAACTAATTTACGTAGTTTTAAGATTTTTCACACTCTTTAGCAGATTGAAATAACCCACTAAATAATTAATTAAGGAAATTCTACTGAAAATATTAAAAGAAACTAACCTATATAAGTCAGTAGCTAGTATGATAAATGTGTTAGTGCTACAAAGCATATGTCATTGATCTTTGCAAACAAGGAGTTTATATGAGTATCCGCGTTGCCATTGCCGGCGTGGGCAATTGCGCTTCGTCGTTGGTTCAAGGTGTGGAATACTATCGTAATGCCGATGATGGCGATAAAATCCCAGGATTAATGCACGCTGTTTTTGGATCATATCGTGTACGAGATATTGAATTTGTTACAGCATTCGACGTAGATGCATTAAAAGTTGGACACGATTTAAGCGAAGCAATCGAAGCTTCACAAAATAATACGATTCGTTTTGCAGATGTGCCGAATCTTGGAGTTGAAGTATTACGAGGACCTACTTACGACGGCTTGGGCGAATATTATCGTCAAATGATTGACGAATCGGAAGCAGAACCAGTAGATGTAGCTCAAGTATTACGCGATAAGCATGTAGATGTTCTTGTTTCTTATCTCCCAGTCGGATCTGAAGAAGCAGATAAAGCCTATGCTACTGCAGCAATGGAAGCCGGATGCGCGTTCGTTAATTGCCTTCCTGTGTTTATTGCTTCAGACCCCGTATGGGCGCAAAAATTCCGTGATGCGGGCGTGCCAATTATTGGCGACGATATTAAAAGTCAAGTAGGCGCAACTATTACACACCGCGTAATGGCTCGACTTTTTGAAGATCGCGGAGTTCGTTTGGACCGCACATACCAGTTGAACGTCGGCGGAAACATGGACTTTATGAATATGCTTCAGCGTTCAAGATTGGAATCTAAGAAGATTTCTAAGACTCGCGCAGTGACATCGATTGTTCCGCATGAAATGGATGAGCATAACGTGCATATTGGCCCATCTGATTATGTTGCTTGGCTTGATGATAGAAAATTCGCTTTCGTTCGTTTGGAAGGAACTACTTTTGGTGACGTTCCGCTGAATTTGGAATATAAGCTTGAAGTATGGGATTCGCCAAATTCCGCAGGTATTGTAATCGATGCTGTTCGTGCTGCAAAGATTGCTTTGGATCGTAAGCTTTCTGGCCCGATTTTGGCACCAAGCTCTTACTTTATGAAGTCTCCAGCTGTTCAGCATGAAGACAGCGAGGCTCGCGAATTAGTTGAACGCTATATTGCATGTGAAGTTGAAGCGGATGAATCTCAACTTAATGCAGATTTAGAATCCGCTAAAGAGCATGGCAAAAGCGTATGGCGCGCCTAAAATTTTAATTTACTCGACAACTAGCAAAAATCGTGTAATATAGATAAAGCCTCCGTGTGGCATTAAGTCACCCAATCCCCCCAGGGCAGGAATGCAGCAAGGGTAAGTGGCCTCTGATGGGTGCGCGGAGGTATTTTTGTATCTTTAAACATAAATTCAAGGCCTGGCATTAACTTGGATGACATGACTGTACGTAATAATGGGCATTCTGAAAACACAACCCAGCACAACACGCGCAATAAAAACGTATACAGATCTAGTTCAAACCGCAATTCAAACCACAATTCAAACCGCAATTCAAACCACAATTCAAACCGCAGAGCAACAACTTATAAATCTAAAAATCACAAAATAACAAATCAAAAATCACAAAATCGTAAATCGCAAAATCATAGTCTAAACAAGACTTGGCGAAAAAGACACCCATTCATATTCTGGATAATTATCTTATTTACTTTCTTTACGCTTCTTGCATCACTGTCGTTCGCATACTTGTATTACACAACTAATATTCCGCAGCCAGACAAAATCGCCATGGCAGATAAAACAAAGGTTTACTACTCAGACGGAAAAACTGAAATAGGATCTTTCGCAGAACAAAATCGTGAAATAATAAACTGTTCCCCACTTCCAAAATATGTTGGAAACGCAATAGTTGCATCAGAAAATCGCTCTTTTTACAAAGATAACGGCATTGACATAAAAGGAATCGGACGCGCTCTTATACACAACGCTACAAAACGCGACCGTTGGGGCGGATCCACAATCACGCAACAATACGCCGAACGCTATTATCTTGGGGAAACAAAAACTTATTTAGGAAAACTAAAGGAAGCAATACTCGCTTTAAAAATCGCACAAACTCAAGATAAAAACACAGTTTTATGCAATTATATGAACACGATTTATCTTGGGCGCGGAGCATACGGAATTCAAGCAGCAGCAAAAGCATACTTTGGCGTAGAAGCAAAGGATATGACTTTAGCGCAATCAGCACTATTAGCCGGAATAATCCCAGCTCCTAGCAGTTGGGATCCTGCTGTAGGCCTTAAAGAAGCCAAAATGAGATTCAACCGTGTGTTAAATATTATGGAAAAAGATGGTTATATAACGCATAAAGAGCGTGCTAAAACCGCTTTCCCGAAAACACTTAATCAAAAAACTCAAAATATTTATGGCGGACCAAACGGATACTTATTAAACATGGTTCGAGAAGAACTTACTAGCAGCGGAAGTTTTACTAAAGACGACTTGGATACTGGCGGATATCGAATTATAACAACTGTAGACAAAGCCAAACAAGATCTTATGTTTAAAGTGGCAAGTCCTTCTCAAATTATGAGCGGTATGCTTCCAAGAGGAATGCAAGTAGGATCAATGTCTGTAAATCCTAAAGACGGCTCAATTATTTCGCTTTACGCTGGGGACGATTATGTTAAAAAACCTTTAAATAACGCAACTCAAGCACTTTATGAGCCTGGATCGACTATGAAACCATTCGCTCTTATGGCAGCAATTCAAGCTGGAATGAATCTTAATACGCTTTTTAACGGAGATTCTTCACTGAAATTTGACGGCATACGAAATCCAGTTAACAACTTTGCGAACATAAGTTACGGAACAATTGACATGTATCAGGCAACAGCTAAATCCGTAAACACACCATACATGGCTTTACAACAAAAGTTAGGCACACACGTAAT
>NZ_MNLH01000006.1 GCF_002896555.1 Gardnerella coleohominis | reverse complement strand
GGTTTAATGTTGAAAGAATCAGTAATAATGAAACTTTGAATGATCATGACCGAACTCAGAAATTTAAGGAATTAGGGATTTTTGCAGTTTCTGATTTAATTAAAGAGTATAGGAAAAGTGATTCCAAAGTTTCTAAACCATCGATATTAGAAGCTGTTAAGGGAATTACTAGTAAGTATAAAGAACTTGCAATAACGGAAAGAACTCCAACTGAGAGTATTCTAGATGAAACACAATTATTTGATTCTCTAGTTTCCTTAAATGGAAGAGCATACAAGTAAGTTGGATTATCTAACTGTAAAGCTAGTTCTTTAGGTATTATATGAGTGTTATACGAACATGAAGCGACCAAGAAAATCTTGGTCGCTTCTTTATATAAGAGAGGAGGAAAAAGGTAATGAGGAAGTTGGCAGTTTGTAATACTTACTATGAGCCTTTTACTGTTTTTAAACGTATGCGCCATTTAACAGCACTCAATCTAAGTTAAATCGCAAACAATTTAGGGAACGCATTATGCATGCATGCTTATCACTACATGCAATTAGAATCGTGTTTAAGTGTTTTCACTTAAGAGAGACTAATAAATTATAGAAACTCAGCAATAATGCTTATTTATTCATAGTTATATTGCGCGCAAGAGAGAGGTTTCTGATCATGAAATCTAAAATTATAGGCTTCATATTGGCAATCGTATTTTTAGCAGTACTAGTATTTTCATACTATTCCATTTCGCACAATGGTTCATTTAGCGGTTTACGAAAACTGTTTAATATTGAGCCAGATCTCAATGCAATTAGTCAGAAATGTAATATTCCTATAACGCATAGTTATGCTCTTAATGGAGCTGAAGCAATTGTTAAAGTTGGATCAAATGACGACTTCCGCAATGCTGCAGACTGTGTAGTAGACGAATTCCCTTCTTCTGAGAAAAACAAAAGAAAGATAGATAAAATTGTCGATGAAGGATATAATCCGCTTTCTATCAGCGGCGGCGAAAGAATCATGATTGCAGGTAAAACCACATGCGTGTTAATATTCCCATCAATGTACGGAAACGTTATGGTTGTTGGAGACGTTGATGATCTTTACCACACTGACTTCCGTTCGCTTACAACTGGCCTAATGAGGGATATCTCATCGGGAGCAAATAATCAATAAAACTATCCGTTCGAAAATCAAAACGTAATTTTATCGTCGATATAAAATATAGGGCTATAGTCCCAAAATATAAATAATGCTCCATGATTCTAAGGCTTATTCATAGCAATCTGATAGCCGAGCGAATCGTGGAGCATTTTTGTATAAACCATTCGGAGTATTTATTTAACTGTTATCTTCAGAATTATGAAGAATGGCACGTATTTGAGATAAGCGTTGAGTAAGCTCATGCTCGTAGCCGCGATTGGATGGCTGATAGTATTCGCGGCCAACCAGCTCATCTGGCATATACTGTTGCGATGCCACAGCACCAGGATAGTCGTGAGCATACTTGTATCCGTCGTGATTGCCCCAACTTTTCATTAAAGCAGTTGGAGCATTTCGCAAATGAAGAGGCACTTGACCGATTTTTCCAGCATCAACGTCTTGCAAAGCCTTATTAATAGCGTTATAGCTTGCGTTTGATTTAGGAGCAGTTGCTACAGCAATCACAGCTTCAGAAAGAATAATGCGTGCTTCTGGCATGCCAATTAAAGCAACTGCTTGAGCTGCAGCAACAGTTACTTGTAAAATTTGCGGCGCTGCCATACCAACTTCTTCGGCAGCAGCAATCATAATTCGCCTTGCAATAAAACGCGGGTCTTCCCCAGCTCTAAGCATTCGCGCTAAATAATGCAAAGAAGCGTCAACATCACTTCCACGCATTGATTTAATAAAAGCAGAAATCACATCGTAATGATCATCGCCATCTTTGTCGTAACGAACTGTAGTAGTATCCATTACGTTAGAAACAATATCAGCAGTAATTACAGGCTTCTTTTTGCCATGCTGCAACGCAACATCTCCTGTTACCGCTCCTGCTGCAGCCTCTAAAATAGTGAGAGTCTTACGAGCATCTCCCCCACTTAAACGAATAATTGAATCTATTGCGTCATCGTCGATTTTAAGCTGATTGTTAAGACCGTTTTCGCTAGTTAGCGCACGTTCTATAAGCGTATGCAAATCTTCAACACTAAGCGACTCAAGTTTAACAACTACTGATCTGCTAAGTAGCGGCTTAATGATTGAAAAGCTCGGGTTTTCGGTAGTAGCTCCAATAAAAGTTACGTCGCGATTTTCAACGCTTGGAAGCAAAGCATCTTGTTGAGATTTAGAAAAACGGTGAACTTCGTCAATAAACAGAACTGTTTCTTGACCTTTACTAACTAAACGCTCATGCGCGCGATCTAGCACAGCTCGAACATCTTTAACTCCAGATGTTACAGCAGAAAGCTCTTCAAACACTCGACCAGACTGTCTAGCCACAATATAAGCAAGCGTAGTTTTACCAACTCCTGGAGGGCCAAACAACACAACAGAACTTGGAGCAGTAAGAGAACCTTTAGATTGCGGATTTGCAAGCCTGCGTAAAGGCGAACCTTCTTTTAGCGCATGCGACTGCCCCAACACGTCTTCAATACTGCTTGGGCGCATACGCACTGCCAACGGACGCGTCACATCGCTAGGCGCACTACTTGCGGAAAATAAATCTTGCTCCATAAATACCAGCTTACACTACATATAGAACAAACGTTCGATTGCATTTCGCATTCCGTGTTTTGCATTCTGCGTTTTGGATTCTGTGCTTTGTTAGCACATTTTTAAAAATCACACGTGCGAAACTTGGTAATCAAAGAACACAACTTCGCCTTCGTCTTGCGTTGTATCCAAATCAACAACGCCAGTAATAGCCCAATTATGATCTCCGTCTGAATCGTCAATAATCTGCCGAACTTTCCACGAATGTTCACTCTTCTCAAGAGAATCATCCAAAATAAACAAGTCGCCACTTCGAGCCTTGGCGTCTATTCCAACATACTCGTGCTCATCGTAATAGTCGTCAAGCACATTATTCCACTCGTGAACGCCATAGCCCCAAGCTTTGTCAAGCTCTCCTAAAGTATCCGCATCTTCCAAATCCATAAGCTGCACGCGACGGAACATTGCATTTCGAATCAACACAATAAGTCCACGACGATCCTCAACTACAGACTCAGAAGTTGAAGGTGCAGCCGTAGTTACAGCACTAGCTTCGGCGTCCGATCCTCCAGCGCTCTCCCACTCGTCGACAAGACTTGAATCAATAGAGCGCACAACAAGACGAAGCCACGAAATAATATCACGCAATTCTTCGTTAAGCATATCTTCTGGCACAGTGCGAGCAAGCGAACGGTAAGCGTCCGAAAGATAACGAAGAAGCGTTCCCTCACTTCTAGCAATGCCATAACGAGAAATGTATCCAGTAAAATCGGAAGCAGTTTCAACCATGTCTCGAAGCACAGATTTAGGCTTTAGCCAGTAGTCGTTTGCCCACGGAACATCCTTGCGATATTGCGCAAAAGCAGGAGCTAGCAAATCTTCAAGAGGCTTAGGGTAGCTAACTTCAGCTAAGCGTTCCATACGCTCTTCGTAATCAATGCCATCATCCTTCATACCAGCCATCGCAGCATCGCGAGCTTTACGCTCTTGTGCGCGAAGAACAGGCTTAGGGTCATCTAAAGTTGCTTCAA
The DNA here is from genome assembly GCF_002896555.1 of Gardnerella coleohominis. GTDB lineage: Bacteria > Actinomycetota > Actinomycetes > Actinomycetales > Bifidobacteriaceae > Bifidobacterium > Bifidobacterium vaginale_F. The sequence continues at coordinate 62,544 of NZ_MNLH01000006.1, read as the reverse complement.
CCATAGAAATTACATCAAGCGCATAGCTTGGAGATTCTGGATCTAGAAGTTCCAAAGCAGCAAGCAAGAACGGGGAAAGCGGCTGATCTAGAGCAAAACCCTCTGGCATAGCAACATCAAGATCATAATCACAAGAACCGTCAGCACGCTCTCTACATTCGATGACTTGAGTATCGAGCAAAGTTTGGAAAATATCATCGCAACGCTCAAGCAATTTTTCTTTATCTTGCGGCTTTTGCGCACTATCTTCAATAAGTTTTTCAACGCGTGCTCTAGCATCCCCACCTTGAGTAACTTCGTTCAAAATCATTGAGTGCGTTACAACCATGTGAGGATTCAAAGTTTCTGGAGCGCTTTCAATAAGCTTAGTAAACGTTGGCTCCCCCCAAACTACAAAGCCTTCTGGAGCCTTCTTACGCTTAACTTTTTTAAGCTTCTTAGGATCATTGCCAGCTTTTGCAACAGCGCGCGCATTCTCAATCTCGAACTCTGGGGCCTCTGCAACTACTAAGCCCTCAGTATCGAAACCCATTCTGCCTGCACGCCCTGCAATTTGATGAAACTCGCGAGCGCGAAGCTTTCTACTACGATTCCCATCAAACTTTGTAAGAGCTGTAAGAACAACCGAGTGAATTGGCACGTTAATGCCAACTCCGAGAGTGTCTGTGCCGCAAATAACTGGTAGAAGCCCTTGCTGAGCGAGCTGTTCGACAAGCCTACGGTAGCGCGGAAGCATGCCAGCATGATGTACGCCGACGCCAGTGCGCAATAGTCTTTGCAAAATTTTGCCGAAGCCTGTAGTAAATTTAGTGCCTTTAATTGCTTGAGCTATTTTGTCTCGCTGCTCTTTGCTTGAAACTCCAGTACTAGCGAGCGCTTGCGCTGTTTCAAGAGCTGCGTCTTGTGAAAAATGAACTACGTAGATTGGTGTTAAACCCTTGTTAAATAAGAGTTCTACAGTTGTTGCAAGCGGCTTATCTGTGTACTCGTATTCGAGTGGGATTGGTCTTGGAGCGTCTGCAATAATATCAACAGTTCTTTTTGTTGATTTTTCTAGTCGTTCCGCAATATCCGTTACGTCTCCAAGAGTTGCACTCATAAGTAAGAATTGCGTATTTGGAAGTGTAAGTAACGGAACTTGCCAAGCCCATCCGCGCTCTGGATCGCCATAGTAGTGGAATTCGTCCATTGCAACGCAATCAACTTCAGCGTTTGCACCTTCACGCAGAGCTTGGTTTGCTAAGATTTCCGCAGTGCAGCAGATTATTGGAGCGTCCGCATTAATATGCGAGTCACCAGTAATCATGCCTACGTTGTCTCGCCCAAAAATAGCTACTAAATCGAAGAATTTTTCGGATACAAGAGCTTTAATTGGCGCAGTATAGTAGGAGCGTCTGCCGGTGGCGAGTGCTGCAAAATGCATGCCGAGCGCTACTAGAGATTTTCCAGAACCTGTTGGAGTGTTTAAGATTACGTGATCCCCTGCAAGCAAATCCATAACGGATTCTTCTTGATGCGGCCACAAATCTACATGCTTGTTATCTTTAACCCAATCAACAAATGCTTGAAAAATCTCATCTTCGCTAGCATGATGCAAATCAAAAGCTAACTCGCCCAAACCAGCCATATACGCTCCTACTTTACTTTAATCGTAACTTACTTGCGGCTTAATAGCGCTTTATTTACGCTTTATTTACGCTTTAATAGCAAATTTAATCGCAACTTTTTTACTTGCGATTTTACTTGCGCTTCTTCTTATCTCGTACTTTTACTGAGATTTGAATAGGAGTTCCCTCGAATCCAAATTCTTCTCTAAGAGAACGCTCAATAAAGCGACGGTAGCCGTGCTCTAAGAAGCCGGTTGTGAATATCACAAAACACGGTGGACGCGTAGAAGCTTGCGTGGCAAATAAGATTCGCGCTTGCTTTCCGCCTCGCAAAGGATGTGGATGAGCAGACTGGATACGCCCCAAGAAAGCATTAAGCTTGCCTGTAGGAATGCGCTTATCCCAGCTGTCTAAAGCCGTTCGCATAGCGCGCGCAAGACGATTCGTATGCCATCCTGTTTTCGCGGAAAGATTTACGCGCTCAGCCCAAGTTACGCGCTCAAACTCAGTTTTCCACAAGCGTTCCATGCGCTGTCTGGAAAATTCGTCCATCAAATCCCACTTGTTAAACACAAGTACGATTGCACGGCCTGCGTCTACCGCTTGGCTCATAACTTTCAAATCCTGCTCCGCAATCGGTTCGGAAGAATCGAAAAGAATCAAAGCAAGTTCAGAGCGCTCAATCGCAGCTTGCGTACGAAGTGAAGAATAGTATTCAGCACCAGTAAGCTTATGTTGCCTGCGCTTAATACCAGCAGTGTCAATAAACAGCCAGTCTTCTCCATCAACTCGCACAACCTCATCAACAGGATCTCGAGTAGTTCCAGCCAAATCGTTCACAACAGAACGTTCTTCGTGAGCTAAATGATTCAAAAGCGAAGACTTACCAACGTTTGGACGACCTACTAAAGCAACTCTGCGAAGTCCTTCTGGAGTTAAGAATCCTGAAGTTTTATTCGCTTTCTTTAAAGAGTTAAGAGCCGCGTCAAGCAAATCTCCAACGCCTCTTCCGTGCATTGCAGAAATTCCGTAAGGCTCACCCATTCCAAGCTTCCAAAACTCTGCAGTCAAATATTCGCTTCTAGCATCGTCAACCTTGTTAACTGCCAAAGTAATAGGCTTACCGGCAGCGCGAAGCATTGAAACAATACGCTCGTCTGTAGCCGTTAAACCAACTTGGCCATCTACTAGGAAAATCACAGCATCACTTAAACGCACTGCTACTTGAGCTTGCTGAGCAATAGAAGAATCAATACCTTCAACATCTGCTTCCCAGCCGCCAGTGTCAACCAGCTTGAAGTTAGTTCCAGCCCACTCAGCGTCGTAGCTTACGCGATCTCTCGTAACACCTGGAGTATCTTCTACAACAGCAACCCTGTGACCCAAAATACGATTTACAAGCGTTGATTTTCCAACGTTTGGTCGACCTATAACTGCAATTACTCCAACAGCTTTAGAATCTTTCGCATCGTCTTGACTTACTTCGTCACCTCGAAGAAGCGCACGGTCTTCATCGTCAAGATCGTAGCCTTCAAGATTAGCTGCATAGCGGTCGTACTCATCCTGCTCAATCGCAGCATCAACCATTTCAACAAGAGCGTCAAGAGTCTGCTCAAAAGTCAAATCAGAATTATCGAGAGTTGTAACGCCGTCTGCTGCTTGAAGAAAATGCGTAACTTTAGAATCTTTAGCGTCACGAGCGCGAATATCGTCTTCTTCAGATTCAATATTCTTAGATTCATTATTTTGCAAATTTTCTTGCGCAATATTCTGCTTGTTTCTGCGAGCTTGACGCACATCCTCACGAGCAGTAAGAAGCACTCGAACTTGCGCATTAGGAGCAACAACAGTAGTAATATCACGGCCTTCTGCAACTATTCCCTCTCCGCCTGAGAAAGAATCTTCAGCTGACTCTGAAGCAATATACGCGCGCTGAGCAGCAATAAGCATACGGCGAACCGCAGGAATTGAAGATACAGTAGACACATGCGAAGAAACCTCAACAGAACGCAATTCTTCGCTAATATCCTCACCTTCGACAGTCACTACAGGATTCTTAGGATCAACACTAAAGTCAGCGTCACTTTCAGTAAATAAGGCTCCAACAGCTTCAACAATCTGATTAAAACGTTCAGTATCAGCTGGATTTACAGGATTTCCTTCTTCATCTAATTCAAGTTGCGTGCTTAAATCAATACCTTGCTTCAAGCACCACCAAGCAGCAGCTCGATACATTGCCCCCGTATCTAAATATGCAAAACCATAGTATTGCGCTAAAGCACGGGAAGTAGAAGATTTACCTACTCCTGCTGGTCCATCAATTGCTACGCAAATCACAGGCCAACCTCCTTAGAAAGAGAGCGCACTTCCGTTTGAGAAAGCACTCGATACGATCCAGCTTTTAAGTCCCCCAATTTAATAGGACCAATTTGAGTACGCACAAGACGCTTTACAGGGTATCCTACGGCTCCAAAAATTCTGCGCACAATACGATTCTTACCAGAGTGCAACACAACTTTTACGATAGTTGCATCGTGATTCTGGTCGATTATTGCGCAGCGATCAAGCTTAATCCAACCATCTTCAAGATTTACGCCTTGCGAAACCAAGCGTCTGCAAACCAAACCGTTAATCTTGCCTTCAACAGTTGCAATATAAGTTTTCTCAACTTCATACTTTGGATGCATAACATGCTGGCTTAACTCACCATCGTTGGTCATTAAAATAAGACCTTCAGAATCGTAATCCAAGCGTCCCATGTGGAAAATTCGCTCGTACTTGTCTCCAACAATATCTCTTAAAGTAAAGCGACCTTTTGGATCATCCATTGCACTAAGAACTCGCTTAGGCTTATTCAAAGCAAGAGTTACTAATTTCGTGTTAAATTTCACACGAGCACCGTCTACACGAATCTTTTGTTTACTAGGATCCACTCGAGTACCAAGTGTTGTAACCAATTCGTCGTCTACCTCAACACGACCATCAAGGATTATTTCTTCACACTTTCGACGTGAACCAAATCCCGCTTCAGCAAGCAACTTCTGCAGTCGAATGGCGTTTTTGTCATCTGAATGCGCCTGATTGGCGCGGGAATATGCGTTTGGCATCGTTCTCCCAACGTGACCTATGAATCACAATTCTTCGCATCTTACGTAACACAACAAGTTCAATAAGCGCAACAGAATTGAAATTCTTTTATATATTTCTATGATTTTATAATTTATAGCAATTTCATAATTTGAGTGAAATTACCATGAGTTTCTATATTACCGTATAGCCTAGCCGTGATAGTATAGCCTATGTTTTGTGTTGTAATCATTAATAAAGCAGCACAACTAAAAATTAAGGAAAATTATGATTAAAACTACAGATACACAGTGCAGTACAACTAAAAATTCAGCACCACTTATTGTTCGCATTGGCGCTGAATTCATTGCTACAACTTTAGCAATGTTCACAATTTACACTTTTTATTCTTTCACTACCGTTATATGGGGTGTTAATGTTCTAACGATTGCTGCCGGCACGGGCTTTGCTTACGCTACTGCAGCATATATTACATCTAAAATTTCTGGAGGCCACCTTAACCCTGCAGTAACAGTTGCTTCAATGCTTACAGGACGCACTCCATACGCTGCAGGATTATGCTACATTGTCGCACAAGTTATTGGCTCTATCGTCGCTGCAGGATTATTTATTCTTACTATTCCTCATATGAATTCAAACGTCGATCCATCCCAACTTAATCAAGGTTCAGGCTTTGACAAAAAGAACTGGCTCACTTTAATAATAAACGGTTTTGAAAAGGGATCTCTTCTCTCGCGTCAAATAAAAGAAATAAACTTGTCCTTCGGAATAGTTTCTGCATTATTAGTTGAAGTTATTGCTGTTATTTTGATTGTTGCAACTGCATTGCGTAGCACAGACAATGAAGGTAATACTAAATGCGGTTATGCAACACACATTGGTATTGCATACGCAGCTGGATCCTTACTTACTTACCAGATTACAGGCGCTAGTTTGAATCCTGCTCGCTCTACTGGTATTGCGTTATTCGCAAACTTCTATGATTTTGAAGTTAATCCACTAACCCAACTTTGGTTATTCTGGGTTGCTCCAATTTTTGCTGCAGCAATTGTAAGTTTCGCTGTATTGCTTACTAAGTTATTACGTGAACCACATTCGCCTTCAGCTTTAACTAATAAGCATGGAAATCACAATGATTCGCGAATTTCTGCACAAAACAATAAAAGTGCAAACACAACCAATATGAATAATGCAACCAATGCGAATAATGCAGCTTATTTAACTAACTCTGTTAGAAATAAATAAAACCAATCATTATTCACAACATAACTAATAAATTTAGTTTTAATATTCTGGTTAAAATTTAAGTATTAAATGGATTGAATATTAAAACAGAAAAATAATTGAACAATATGTTATGAGCAATCCGATTCCAAGAGCTATGCTCACAAAAGAATCGAAAAATACTGTTCGAACTTTCCAAGGACTACGATCACGTAAAATAATGCGCATAACACCAATAACAATGGCCGTTGCAGATACAATAACTGTGGCGGCCATTGTGTATTCAAAGAACGCTAAAACCGCTGATATAAAAACAAGTATTGCTACAATCCACTCAGCATAAGGCTTACCCTCACGTTTTTCTGACACATAAGGATGCTCAGTTTTATTAGATTCAATCTGCTGCTCACTATTAGTCATACTTGTATCATACCTGCTTCGCGATAACTAGATAATAAGACATAAATTCTTTTAGGGCATAACGCAGAAAATGCAGCGCTTGAAGTTATCAAACACTGCATTTTAAGAATATTGATTTACTTATTTTACTTATTTCGCGGATTTACTTATTTCGCAAATTTACGAATTCCGGATTTAGTGGAAGAAGTGGCGAGTGCCGGTAGTGTACATCGTTACGCCGGCTGCGCGCGCAGCTTCAAACACTTCCTCATCGCGAATAGATCCACCAGGCTGTACGATTGCGCGAACGCCTGCATCAATCAGGATTTGTGGGCCATCAGCAAATGGGAAGAACGCGTCCGAAGCCGCAACAGCTCCGCGAGCACGCTCAACGCCATCAGCCAAAGTATTAGCACGTTCAACAGCTAAATGGCACGAATCCACGCGATTAACCTGTCCCATACCGATACCAACAGTAGCACTATTATTAGCAAGCAAAATAGCGTTAGACTTCACGCAACGAAGCGCACGCCAAGCAAATTGCAAATCTCTCATAGTGTCAACATCAGCAGGATCTCCTGAAACAAGCTTCCAATTTTCTGGACTATCCCCTTCAGCATCAATTAAATCTGCTGTTTGAACCAATGCACCACCATCAATTGGATGAAGCTGTAAACCAAAAACAGGAGGATTTGCAACTTTCAAAATCCTAAGATTCTTCTTCTTAGTGCGCAATAATTCCAAAGCTTCAGGCTCATAATCTGGGGCAACAATTACCTCAGTGAAAATTGGTCGAACACTTTCTGCCATTTCCAAAGTAACAGTAGTATTAGTTGCAATAACACCACCGTATGCACTTACTGGATCGCACGCATGAGCTTTCTTATGAGCTTCAGCAGCAGTAGCTCCAATAGCTAAACCGCATGGATTGTTATGCTTGCAAACAGCAACAGTAATTCTAGGAGCAAAATCCCAAACCGCACGCCAAGCAGCATCAGCATCAACATAATTGTTGTAGCTCATAGGTTTTCCACCAAGAAGTTCAGCCTGAGCTAGTCCACCCTTATGCAATGGGTCAACATACAAACCAGCCTGCTGATGAGGATTCTCACCATATCGCAATACTCGTTCCCTACGATAAGTACGAGTAAAATCTAATGGCATTGTTAAATCTTCTTCATGCTCCAAATCGCAATTTTGTACTTTATCTGAAGATTCCTCACATGCAGATGAGTTCAAAGACAAGCTTTCAGGTTTACTCCAATTATCACTAGTCCATTGAGAAATAGCAGCATCGTAAGCAGCAGTATGAGCAAAAGCCTTACGAGCTAAATATTTGCGCTCTTCAAGACTAAAACCTTCTCCCGAAAGAATTCTACTTGCAAGCAAACTGTAGTCATTTGGATCAGTAATAACTGCCACCGTAGCATGATTTTTAGCAGCAGCACGAATCATGGAAGGACCGCCAATATCAATTTTCTCGATAATCTGAGCTTCGTTTCCACCATTCATAACAGTGTCTACAAACGGATACAAATTTACTACTACAGCATCAAACGGAGCAATATTCAGATCTTTAAGCTGCTGAACATGCTCTGGATTATTCATATCAGCTAAAATACCAGCATGAATATGCGGATCTAGAGTTTTAACTCGTCCATCTAAACTTTCAGGGAAACCAGTAACTTCGGAAACCTCAGTAACATTTACACCTAATTTAGTAAGGAATGCTGCAGTTGAACCAGTTGATACAACTTGCGTTCCTTCCTTAATAAAAGCTTGTGCTAAAGTTTCAAGTCCTTCTTTACGAAATACTGAAACAAGCACCCTTTTAATTGACCGTTTGTCTGTGGTTATCAGCACGTTTGCACATGATTCTTGGCTCGTTGTCTGTTGCACGGCGGTCTTCCCTCCTTATAGTGGATGAGATTTATTTTTTTACTGCCTTCGATCGAATTGTTCTAGGAACATTTCGTTTCGAAGACAAAGTCTTATTTTTAGAATTCTTATCGCTAATATTTTCATCGGCGATTGATTTTCGTTCAAAAGATTCTTTATCAGGTTTTTCAGAAAATACTTCCTCAGAAAGTACTTCCTCAAAGTATTCTTCATCGTATTTATTACTATCAGAAGAATTAGCTCCAGATTTAGTAGCTACAGATCTATTAGCGCCAAATTTATTAGAAGTAGATTTATTTACAGAAGAATTATCTACAGCAGAATTATTAGCATCAGGTTTATTCGCAATTGTTCTTAACTTTGATTTACTCTTTTCAGAATCTTTATTATGAACAGAATCTTTATTATGAGCAAAATATTTATCCTTAATAACATTAAATAACCATAGAATTAAGTATGCTAAACAAATTCCAACTAATGAAACAAGCCATGCAGCTATAAAAGGCAATAACGTATAGTGCCCAACAGCCTGCACGCTCTCAACAGCTTTAACTCCAATGTTTTTAAGACGATACTGCCCCAAAGATCCATTACAACAATTAAATAGAATATTCATAACAATTGTTGAAAGTGAAGCAACACAAACTAATACAACAGCAGAAACGCCAAAATCAATAAGAGACTTCTTATAATCAATCTGCTTATCGCTAATATGAACTCTTATATTGCATCCCTTTTTAAGGAACAGTATTACAAGAGATAAAACAAACAAAGCCGCAGGAACAGCACTTAAAACTAACATTTGCTGCGAATGATTTGAAATAGCATGTGGGAATATTCCAAAAACAGGTACAGGCGGCATCTGCTTATATTTCGCTACACCAATAGCAAAATGAGCAACACTTCCTACAGAGAATCCAGCACCACAAATCCAAGACAAAGCCCATAAAGCTATATTCGGCAACCACGCTAAGCATGCAATTGTTGTTAAAATCCTGGAACCTTGTTGCATTCCTAATACAGTGAAAAACGACTCAACATTTTCATAACCAACAAACGACCAAACAATAACAGCAATACACGAAACAATCGTATAAACAATAACTGTTGATAAAGCACCAACAACCGATAGTTTTATAATTCTAGGAACAATCGGATTAATATATTGCTTGAATTTATTGTATAAAGAATTAATTAAATCACTATGAGGAATAACAGCAAAACAAATTGAAATTATGTATATTATTGATGTTTTTAAAAGAACTATCGGCAAAGAATCTAATAATTCAATAGAAGTATTTTGATAAATAATTACGTTTATAATAATCCAGCAAATAAAACCAATAATGTAAACAGGAATAGAGCCTTTAAATTTACGAATAAGATAAGCTAAAAATGCTATAAGAAGGAATGTTAACCCAAGAGGAGTAACAGTAATAACTAAACCTTCTAATCCAAGCCCAACGCCTTGTGCAAGCATTAAAGTTGCACACATAATAGACATAGCGGAATCAGAAAAACTTCCAGTTCCTTCTTCTATCGATATAACAAGCAAAGTAAGAGACAAGAACAATCCGATTGTTAATGCAAAAACGAAAATAGCAATAAGCGGAGATGCAATTCCTTTAAGGAATGTTATGACAGATTCTTTTAATCTTTTCATACATAACTCCTCATATAACTATTCGTATTATCACTAATACTTGTATCACACTTATATTTCAAAATAGAAACATAAACTCATCAATATTACCAATGCTTATTCGTACCATGTTAATACTCACAACACTCATTCGTACAAAGTTCATTCGTAATATCGATTTTGATTAGTCACGCTGGCATTGTCATCAAACTTGAGCAAGGGTATGAACTTAGTTCACTCATGCCACTTATTCCTGTAAGTTCCATAACAAAACTAAATCCGGCAACTTTTCCCTCAGAACGTTCAATTAACCGAGCAGCAGCTTTAGCAGTCCCTCCAGTAGCAATCAAATCATCTACAATCAAGACTCTCTGACCAGGCTTAATAGCACTTTTCTCGATTTCGATTTTAGCTTCGCCATATTCAAGTGAATAAGATTCACTAATAACTTCTGGAGGCAACTTACCAGCTTTGCGAACAGGAATAAATCCTTTTCCTAAGCGTTCAGCAAGAACAGGACCAAATAAGAATCCTCTTGCTTCTAGACCTGCAACTAAGTCAAAGGAATCAACTGAAACAGGCAAGCAATCAATCAGCGCATCAATAAGAATACCGAGACCGCGAGGTGAAGAGAATACTGGAAGAAAATCGCGGAATATGATATTTGGATTTGGAAATCCCGGTACGGTATTAATCAGAGAAGCTAAGTAATCAGCATCTTCTTTGCTTACTGTTTTAAATTGCTTTACTGTGATATCCGATTTTGCCATAATCCTACTATTCTTTTCTCCCGAATATTTCGACAAAACAATTGCATTTTTAATTATTCAAACATGAACACGTTGCAAGCGAATTCTTGTTTGAAATAAATAGCATTATTTTCACAACTTTCAGCATCTTCCTTCTTTTAAGCAAAGCTTAATAAGGCAAACATGAGTGAAAAATGCTATTAGATTAAATTATGCTTTTACAACTATTGTCGCGTTTATAAAATGCTGATCAACAATAGAACTGCTTTCAAAAAAGATTACTTACTATTCCTTGTTATCATCTTTATTGTCTTCAACTTTTGAAGATTCAGAAGTTTTATTTTCTTCAAGAGTTTCTGCAGACTTATCGGAATCAGATTCATTAGCTAATTCTTTAGCTTGATCCTTAGCTTGATCTTTTTCAGCATTTTCTGCTTCTTCATCGCTAATAAACGCTGGACGAATATATTCTTTACTCACAGCTCTGAAGGAAAATCGCAATAAACTTCCCTCAGAATCAATCACGATTTCTTCATACTTGGTATCTACGCTAACAACCTTACCGATAACACCACCAATAGTGATAACCTCAGTACCAGGTTTCAAAGAATCATAAAAAGAACGGACTTCAGCTTGACGCTTCTTAGCACTACGACTCTGGAAAATCATCATGAAAACCATCACTACAACGAGCACGATGAGTATGCCATATTGCTGGAAAAATTGAGGCACAATAAACTCCTTAAGTGTCCAACCCTAAGACGGCAAAACACCGTCCAAAATGAACATTTTATGCTATCTCACTGACATTACTAGGAGGCTCAAGACCCAAATGTTGCCAAGCTTTTGAAGTAGCAACACGACCTTTAGGTGTACGAATTAAGAATCCTTCACGTACTAAATAAGGCTCACAAACCGTTTCAACAGTTTCTGATTCTTCACCAACCATTGCAGCCAAATTATTAAGACCTACAGGCCCACCATTAAATTGACAAACAATAGCTTTAAGTACTGCAATATCTAATCGATCTAACCCTTGCGTATCAATTTGATACAAAGCTAATGCTTCTATTACAGATTCTTTATCTACTTCTTTAAGATTGTGAACAATAGCCCAATCTCTAACACGTCTTAACAAACGATTTGCTATACGCGGAGTACCTCTAGACCTAACAGCAAGTTCCTTAGCAGCTTGATCTACAAGTTTTATACCGAGAACATTTGATGATCTATTAACAAGTTTTTCTAGCTCTTCATGAGGATAAAAATCCAAATGAGCAGTAAAACCAAAACGCGCACGCAACGGAGAAGGTAGCATTCCCTCTCTAGTAGTAGCTCCAACTACGGTAAAACGAGGAAGAGTCAGAGGTATTGATGAAGCTCCAGGTCCCTTGCCAACCATAACATCAACTCGGAAATCTTCCATAGCGATATAAAGCAACTCTTCTGCAGCTCGAGGCAAACGATGAATCTCATCAATAAACAGTACTTCACCAGTATCAAGAGAACTCAAAATTGACGCTAAATCACCAGCATGCTGAATAGCAGGACCAGATGTAACTCTAATAGAAACACCAAGCTCGTTAGCTACAATCATCGCAAGAGTAGTCTTACCAAGACCTGGGGGACCAGCGAGAAGCATATGGTCAGGAGGAACGTCACGTAACTTTGCTGCATCCAAAAAAAGTTGTAACTGCGCTTTTAAAAGCGGCTGTCCAATAAACCCCTCTAATGCATTAGGCCTTAATTCTTCATCGCTAACCTGTTCATTTCCAATAGGTGAAGAAGACACTATTCTTAAAGAATCCTCAGATACGCCAGTATTTAAAGCTGGAATATTGTTAATAGTGCTATTAGAAGTACTGTTAAAAGCGGTATTAGTCATATTGTTAGAAGCACTATTAGAAATACCACTAGTATTAGAAATACCACTAGAAATATTTTCTTCAAAACTCATCTATATCACCTACCTCTATCAAGCGAAGACAATGCCATACGCAAAATATTCGGAATATCAGAATCGTTAATTGGCAAAGAAATATTATTTATATTGCAAACATTTTCTACAGCTTTTTGAGCATCTGACTGCTTCCATCCTAAAGACATAAGTCCTTCAATAACCTTGCTTATTCCGGAATTGTCAAAATCTTTAATATTACGATTTACACCTTTAGAAGAATCATATTCGTCTAATTTAGATATATCAATCGAACCTTTAAGCTCCAAAATAATCTTTTGAGAACCTTTTTTACCTAATCCAGGAGCAGATGATAAAGCATCAATATCGCCATCGCTAATTGCTTGAATTAAACGATTAACACTTAATGTAGATAATAATGAAAGAGCAACCTTAGGCCCAACCCCACTAACTTTTTGCTGGATTTGAAGAAAAATACGCTTAGCAGATTGGTTAGTAAAACCATAAAGAGTAATAGCCTCTTGGCTTACTTGCAAAGACGTATACACTCTAACTTCTTGCCCTTCATGCAAAGATGCTAAATCTGTAGAAGGCATATAAACTTCATATCCGACACCAGAAACACTTATAAGCGCACAACGAGAATCAACTGACTCTACTACCCCATTTAGCATGCCAATCATCAGCGCTAACCTTTCTGATTTGTAATCAAAATCTAATGTAAATACTTTATAGATAGTTTTAAAGAATTATTAAAACTATCAAATAAAATACAAACAAGTAGAACATCTGTTCTATAGATATCCTACATACCTCGGGAGACACTAGATTTGGAATGTGCCGCGCGCTGAGCTAAAGCCCACTGTTTTTGCGCTGAAGTTAAATGTTGCTCACGCTCACCGCCTTGCAGCGCGCCTTCAGGACGAAGAGCGTGACAAATAGCTTGAGCTAAGGCATCTGCAGCATCAGCAGGAGTTGGAAGAATATTAAGCGCAAGTAATCTAGCAACCATACGTTCTACTTGTGCTTTATCTGCTTTACCATTACCAGCTACAGCAAGTTTAACTTCAGTAGGAGTATGCAAAGCAACCGGAATATTGCGCTGAGCTGCTGCAAGCATGGCAAGTCCAGCAACTTGCGCAGTACCAAGAACGGTATTTCGATTTTCTTGAGCAAAAACGCGTTCAACAGATACTACATCAGGTGAAAAGCGCTCAATCTTTTCAACTAATCCGTTATAAATCTTTAAAAGTCGCAAATCTTGAGAAAGATCTGGCTCAGATCTCAATACATCGACGTGAATAAAAGAAAGCCGACGCGAAACGCCGGCTTCAATCACGCCGACCCCGCAGCGAGTAAGCCCGGGGTCAACGCCCAAAATCATCATAGAAAACTATTCTGCTTCCTCAAGCTGAGCCATAACTTCATCTGAAGCGGTCCAGTTGCTGTAGATATTCTGAACATCGTCCAAGTCGTCGAGATTATCAATTAAGCGAGAAACCTTCTGAGCATCTTCAAAACCTAATTCAATCTCATTATTTGGATGCATGATGATATCTGCAGAATCATAGTCGAAACCAGCTTCCTGCAAAGCTTTACGAACTGTTACCAAATCACTGGAACCAGTGTATACAGAATACACATCGCCATCATCAGCAACATCTTCAGCACCAGCTTCAGCTGCAACATCGAAAAGCTTATCGTAATCAACACCTTCAGATGGAACTTCAATCAAGCCCTTACGCTCAAAGTTAAAGCTCACAGAACCGCTTGTTGCCAAAGAACCATTACCCTTGGTAAGAGTTGAACGAACATCAGCAGCAGCGCGATTACGGTTATCAGTAAGGCACTCGATAATCAAACCAACACCTGCAGGAGCGTAACCTTCGTAAACAATCTCCTCGTAGTTGGCGCCGCCAGCTTCTTCACCAGAACCACGCTTTACAGCGCGCTTGATGTTATCTGCAGGCATAGAAGCCTTTTTAGCTTTAACGATGGCATCATACAACGTTGGATTACCATCAGGATCGCCACCGCCCAAACGTGCAGCGATTTCAATGTTCTTAATAAGCTTGGCAAAAAGCTTGCCGCGCTTTGCGTCTATAGCGGCCTTCTTGTGCTTTGTAGTCGCCCACTTGGAATGACCTGACATGATACTCCTAAAACGTACAGTTAATCAAACGAAACGATTTTATTGCGCTTTCACGACAAATATTACTTTACTTTTTGTTTAAGACCTTGATTTACTTCAAAAATACGCTGAATAACAGTAACGATACCGCCTATAGCAAGTAGAATCATAGCTAAACTTAACAAAATAAGTTGACGAGTTAGGCCAGCAAAAAACATAGCGATAAGAATAACAGCTACGCGATCTGCACGAGTAATTAAGCCTTTTTTAGGATCTACATCTATTGACTGACCGCGAGCGCGAGTGTATGAAGTTACGAAAGCTCCCATAAGAGCAATTAAACAACTTAACAAACCTACGTATTTTATTATGTTTCCATTCAGAGCTGGAATCCATGTGCACATTTCTTTTTCGTTAGCTTTATACAAACAAATGCATACTGATATAAATAACGACCAATCTGCAATACGATCAAGCGTTGAGTCAAGAAATGCACCAAATTTTGTGCCGCCTGTTGTTAAAGATGCAACAGAACCATCTAAGCAGTCTGCAAGCACAAAAATAGTTAAAAATATAGCACCAATAACAAGCTGATTAGTAAAAGCTGTTATAAAAGCAGTAATAACTACTGCTACTGTGCCAACAATTGTTACACAGTTAGCACTTACGCCCAGTCGCACTAGCAATTTTGCAATAGGAGAAATAACGCGCTTAAACCCAATGCGTAATGATTCCAACATTGAATGCAACCTTCCTAGCGTAATCAAGCAAGTAAAACTCTGGTTCAATAAACAATCCCATACTAGACAACCATACTAGCCAAGCGGCTGTAAGAAGATAGTAAGAAGCCCACACAAGCTAAGAAGTGTGGGCTTTTTATTTACGATTCAGCTTACATTTAGATTTAAGCTTACATTTAGATTTAGGCTAGCTAACTTAAATCACATAGCTAACTTAAATCACTTAGTGTAGCGCTCGAAATCTTCTGCAGTATTCACCTGAACACGCTGCTTAATAATGGACAAAATCCACTCTTTAGCTTGTTCAACTGGAACGCCGTTCAATTGGCTGCCATCGCGGAAGCGGAAGCTCACAGCATTGTTGTTCACATCCTCTTCGCCAGCAATCAAAGTGAAAGGCACCTTAGACTTAGAAGCGTTACGAATCTTCTTGCCAAAGCGATCGTCGGAGCTGTCCATTTCACAACGAACCATATTCTCTTCCAAATCGCTAATAAACTTTTGCAAGTGTGGAGCGAACTCGTCTGCAACAGGAACGCCAGTTACTTGAACTGGAGCCAACCATGCTGGGAACGCGCCTGCATAATGCTCAAGCAAAATAGCAAAGAAACGCTCAATAGAACCAAAGAGTGCGCGGTGAATCATCACAGGACGCTGGTGGCTACCATCAGCTGCAATGTATTCCAACTTAAAGCGCTCAGGCAAGTTGAAGTCGAGCTGAATAGTAGAAACCTGCCAAGTGCGGCCAATCGCATCGCGAGCTTGCACAGAAATCTTCGGGCCGTAGAATGCAGCTCCACCTGGATCGTCCACGAGTTCCAAACCAGACTCTTTAGCAACCTCTGCCAAAGTATTAGTTGCTTCTTCCCAAATCTCGTCGGAACCAACGAACTTGTGCTCATCCTTAGTGGAAAGCTCCAAGTAGAAGTCGTTCAAACCGAAGTCTTTAAGAAGACCAAGCACAAAGTTAAGCAAGCTCTTCAACTCATCGCGCATCTGCTCGCGAGTGCAGTAAATATGCGAATCATCCTGAGTCAATCCACGAACACGAGTTAAGCCATGAACAACGCCAGACTTTTCGTAGCGATACACTGTACCAAACTCAAACAAGCGCAAAGGAAGTTCGCGATAAGAACGCTGGCGAGACTTGAAGATCAAGTTATGCATTGGGCAATTCATTGGCTTCAAGTAGTAGTCAGCACCTTGACGAGTTACGTTACCGTTTTCGTCGCGCTCTTCGTCAAGCTTCATTGGAGGATACATGCCATCCTTGTACCACTGCAAGTGGCCAGAAGTCTCGTACAAGCCGCCCTTAGTAATGTGAGGAGTTTGTACGAAGCTGTAGTGATGCTTACGATGCTGCTCACGTGAATAATCTTCCATCGCGTTAATAATTGCAGCACCCTTTGGATGGAACACTGCTAAGCCTGGACCAATCTCATCTGGGAATGAGAACAAATCCATCTCTTGGCCAAGCTTACGATGATCGCGCTTAGCGGCCTCTTCCATGCGAGTTGTATAAGCTTTAAGCTCTTCCTTGCTAGGCCAAGCAGTGCCGTAAATGCGCTGAAGCATAGGATTATGCTCCGAACCGCGCCAGTAAGCTGCAGCCACACGCTCGAGCTTAAAAGCCTTAATATAGCGAGTGTTTGGCAAATGAGGTCCGCGGCACAAATCGCTCCAAACTTTATTGCCTTCGCGATCCAAATTGTCGTACATGCTAAGCTCATGCTTGCTAATTTCGCCAGCAGCAGCCGGATCAAGAGCAGCTTCCTTATCCCCAATCAACTCCAACTTATAAGGTTGATTTGCTTCTTCAGCACGCGCTTCATCTTCAGTTACAACGCGACGACGGAAGCTTTGAGACTCTTTAATAATGCGCTGCATATGCTTTTCGATTTGCTTCAAATCGTCTGGCGTAAATGGAGTATCAACATCGAAATCGTAGTAGAAGCCGTCTTTAATTACAGGACCTACGCCCAACTTTGCGTCTGGTCGAATTTCTTGAACAGCTTGAGCCATCACGTGAGTAGCGGAATGACGCATGATTGCGATGCCATCTTCACTATCAAGGGCTACTGATTCCACGGTATCGCCGTCATGAAGAGGCGTGTACAAATCACGCAACTCGCCATTTAAACGTACGGCAATAATATTCTTATCTTCCGCGAAAAGTTCAACGCCAGTGAAGCTTGCATCCACCTCCTTGCGTTCCTCGTTTACAGTGATGGAGATGGTATTTTCAGCCATAATTGTCCTTTTCTATCGGGGTCTTGCGTTACTAATGTGCAGACCTGGACCTGTGTGGCGTCGATAAACTTACGCGATTAAAACATAAATAAAACGCGCAAAAACGACGTCAATCGCGCGCATTTTTCACGCACAATTCATTGATACTTTATGACAACAGAGCGACTTTTAAAGCGCTTTTACTAAATAGCGTTCTCAGATGCTTTTTCGCGCTGCAATTGCAATCTTGACAAAAAATCATTAATTTTTATAAAAATACTTTCACCAATTTTAACTATTACAAAGAAGCATCCAGCTACAATCGCAATAGTTCCACCAGCCGAAAGTTTAAATATTACTGATAGCGCTAATCCTGTAATTGAAATAGCAATAGAAGAAATTACGCATGCAAGTACGAATTTATTTATAGACGCGATTCTTCCCTTTAATGCTGCAGCAGGAGCAGCGATAAGAGATACTGAAACAACAGTACCTACTGCTGGGATAATTACTGAAACTGTAATAATGATTAACGCAAGAACCATTACTTGTATAAAGCCAGATCTTCCGCCAGAAGCACGGTAATTAATAGGATCAAAAGAGCAATGCACAAGATTAGCAACATTGAAAATCCAAATTAATAAAACTAACAAAAAAGCAACAGTTGCTGAAATAACATCTGCTGGAGTGCAATTAATCAAAGATCCTGTCAAAAATCCTTCAATACGCAATGGAAGTGGAGCAAACCATCTATTTAAAAAGTATCCGCTAGCAAAACCAACAGTTAGCGTAATTCCAGCTGCAGCTTGTGAAGAAATACCTTTAATACATGAAAGCGCGTGCATTACAAAAGAAAGCACAACGCATGCAATTGCGGCTCCAATAAACAACCCGAGAGACAAAATATTTTGATCAATCGTGTACATAGAAGTACAAACTACACCTAAAACAGCACCAGGAAAAGCAGCATGAGTAATTGATTCTGTGAAGAATATACGCTGATTTAACAATGCTAAAGATCCCACAAAACCGCACAATGCTCCAACAACAATTGACTCAACTATAGGTAGAGCAATAACTTGCCAAATACTTACCATATAATTCCCCTACTTTTTAGAAGATTCTGTGATAGCTTGCATATCTGCACCATCAGCATGAGTTTTATGCACTGGAATTAGGGATGAAATAAATCGGAAACACCATCTAAGTACAAGAACTACTACAAACATTGAGCATATGCTTAAAGCAACTGCAGCTTGCGGAGAAATAGGGTGATCCAATTCAAGATTCATAACATACATTCCAAGTATTACTCCAGCAATACCAACAGCAATACCAACAGCAACCATATGGCTTATCGTACGAGACACCAACCGAGCACTAGCTCCTGGAATAATAAGATATCCAATAACAAGAAGAACACCGACAGCCGAAGATGCAGAAACTACAACGGCTGCAATTCCAACGTTTAGCACAATATCAGCGACTAAAGTATTAGCTCCCATAAGCGGAGCGCTAGCACGATCAAATGCAACAATAATTTGCTGCTTAAAAGTCGCTATCATCACAAGAATTGCAAATAAGCAGATTAACATAGCTTGAGTCATACGCTCATTAGTAACATCAGTTAATCGCCCAAACATCAAAGCTTCAAGCTGGCCAGACATATCGCCTTTTTTAAGAGATATCACTACGCCAATCGCAAAGAAAGTTGTTAGTACAGTGGCAATAACAGACTCATTAATACGAGTAGATCTAGACGCCCAAACCAATGCTGCAACTAAAAATATTGCGCAAATTGAAGCTCCTGGAATTATCTGATTTATGCCACCATATAAAGCACCAACTACTATTCCAGGAGAAATACCGTGAACAATAGCTTCAGCATTAAATTCAGCACATCTTAAATTTACGAATACGCCAACGATTCCGCTAGCTATAGAAAGTACTATAAGAAGGCAAAAAGCGCGGAAAATATTAGGAGCGGAAGCTATAAAGTCAAATCCCGGTATTGGCTCTAACTCTTGCCTTAAATCCTCGACTAATTCTGGAATCATTGATATCAATCCTCTAACAACTGCGAGCTTCCATCAGAATTGGAATCAGCATTGGAATCAGAATCAGACTTGGAATCAGACTTAGAATCCTCCTGTGCTATTTGCGAAAGCGTAAGACCAGCACTATCCGCAGGAACACTACCTCCGTAAGCAAGAGTTATATTTTCTTTAGTCATTACCTCATGAAGAGGACCAAAAGCAATCTGCTTTCCAGACAAGAGCAAAGCTTTTTCACAAATCGCATCTGCAATAACCAAATCGTGAGTAGACACAACAAATGAAATACCCTCTTTTTTAGCGGATTTCATTATATTAAGTAATTCTTTACGATTCGGCTCATCAAGACCATTAAATGGCTCGTCAAGTAATATAAGCGTTGGATGTGCAACAATAGCACGAGCAAGTAGGATTCGCTGACGCTGACCTCCAGAAAGATCACCAAATCTTACATCTGCACGATGAAGCAAACCAACATGATTAAGAGCGTCCTCAACAGCAGCTTTTTGAGATTTTTTTAAAATCCCTAAGAAACCGGTTTGTCTGCTTAAGCCCATAGCGACAACTTGCCTAGCAGTTACTGGGAAGGTCAAATCCAGATCAACTTGCTGAGGCACGTAACCAATAGAAATAGCTTTTGGCATGCGCAATTCGCCACGACTTACGCGCACAATGCCAATAATGGCTTGTAAAAACGTTGTTTTACCAGAACCATTTGGGCCAATTAAAGCCAAAGCCTCTCCAGCTTCTACACTGCCGTTAATCCCAGTCACTACAGTTTTATAACCGTATGCTAGGTCGCAATCTTTCATTGCAAGGACGCTCTTATTCACTGTTTTCTAACCTTTTTAATTATTTCATTTCTTCAATGCTGTTTTGACTGAATCAGGTAAATCAGGAACCTTACCATTCCAAGCCTTCACCAATGTTTCAACATTGTGAACGATAGAACCGATATAAGTTTCACCTGCAGATCCGACTGGTCCGAGAGAATCTCCGTAAAGCGCATCATCACCAATAATTGCCTTCACGCCTGCTGCAGATGCAACAGCCTTGATTGACTTGGAATTGTTGGAATTTTCAGCGAAAAGAGCAACAGCACCAGACTTTTTAACAGCTTCTGCAGCTTTCTTAATGTGATCCGCAGTAGCATCCTGCTGACTGTTGAAATCAGAAAGTGCAGCACCAATGAACTTCACATTGTAATCGCGAGAGAAGTAACCGAAAGCATCATGCGAAGTGAAGAGAACACGATGCTCTTGTGGCACGCTGTTCAAAGCTTCAGTAGCCCATGAATCCAAGTCCGTCAAAGCCTTAACGAATTTTTCAACATGTTCATCGAAAATAGACTTGCTTCCAGGAAGAGCTTTACCGAGGAAATTACCGATATTCTTAACCTGAATCATCGTGTTCTTAGTACTCGTCCAAATATGTGGATCATATTGGAATTCAGGCTCTTTTTCACCTTCTTCTGGAGGGAATGGCCACTTTTCAGCATGCACTTTAGCAATACCACGATCAATCTTGTATGGAAGATCCTTTTCTTTAGCAGCTTGCGCATTTGGATCCTTGATTTCATCTGCAGTTAAAATGCCAGAAGTAACACCCATAGTGCCCTTGAAGCCTGTTGCTTCCACAGCCTGATCTAAGAAGTGCTCGAGATCAACGCCAGAAACAAGCATTAAATCAGCCTTAGAAAGAGCTTTAGACTGAGCTGGCGTCATTTCATGTTCGTGAGCAGAAGCATTCGGTGCAAGTAAGCAGGTCAAATTGATTGTTGACTTTGCTTTATCTTGAGGAGCTCCGATTACAGACTTCTTGCCCTGAGAATCGGTCTTATTAAGGCTTAAACCAGAATTTGCATCAGCTGTAGAAGCAATTTGTGTTACGTAATCGCAAATTTGTGTGGTTGTTGCAACTACATTTACTTCATTACCCTTTTTGCTTTGATCAGCGCTCTTAGAATTAGATCCGCAAGCACCCAAGCATGTTGCCATCAATGCAGCAGCTGCTGCTGCGGCTATAAACTTATAAGTTTTCACTATCTTCCTTTCAGGAATTATCTCTCAGGAATATATCTGTTATCACTTATATTTCATTACTTCCCACTCGTAATTAGGAAAGATTATCGTTAGCAATAACGGTTACAGCATAGAAAAAAAGTTGCACGTGGTCAACGAAATTTTGAAAATTTATTATATTTTTCTCAAAATTGGCGTGTCGCGATTTTTTTGTTTGATATAATTCGATTTTTCTTGCATTCTGCTAATAAATGGTGTATATAGCAAATGAAAAATCAATCAATAAAAACAGCAAATAAAAACAGCAAATAACAATCCCAGATATTCACTACAATCGTAATCATGAGTGAACTTCTTAACGTAGAAGCAAAAGATGCAAGCAAATGTCTAAAAAAGCCCGAGCCTTTCTACAATAAGTATTCGCGCGGTGTTCTAGGCTTAGTCACAGGTTCTAACGAGTATCCTGGAGCTGCAATATTAAGCGCAAGTGCCGCAGCCCACGCAAATATTGGAATGGTTCGTTATGCCGGCCCTCTTCGTGCACAAAACTTAGTATTACAAACATCTCCAGAAGTAGTAGCATCGGAACAATTGAACGGAAAAATCGACGCTATAACAGTTGGATCCGGAATACCAGATGCTGATCATTGCAATACTGAAACTAGCGCAAATCAAAGAAGATACATTGCAAGTATTCTTGCGCAATACGCAAAAGAAAATAATAATTCGAAAGAAAAATCAACAAGTCAAAAAGATAATCTTCCACCAATATGCGTAGATGCTGGAGCGTTAGATTTACTGCCAAAACAGGTTTGCACAAAAGTAGTTCTCACTCCACACGCAGGAGAATTAAGCTCACTTTTTACTAGATACGATTTAGAAATAAGCGCTCAAGAAATATTGAAAAATCCTGTTGAGTACGCTCAAAAAGCAGCCGATCTTACTGGAGCAACTGTGCTAGTTAAAGGCGCAACAACAGCAGTTGCATCACCATCAGAACTACACTCTCCCATTTATATTGCAAAATGCGCTCCATCTTGGCTCGCAACTGCAGGTTCAGGAGATGTACTGGCAGGAATTCTAGGAGCATTATTAGCGCAACGCGAAAGCAATAACAATCCGGAAAATAATAAAAATAGCGCAAATTACGCGGAAAATAGCACAGAAAATTACGCAGAAAACGCAGAAAACGAAAACTATGCTTTTATTGCAGCGAGCGCAGCTGTTATCCACGGAATTTCAGCATCATTAGCATCTAGAATCAACAGCGAGAACAATTACACTCAACTAGCAAAAGACATAGTGGAATCAAATGATACTTCAACTTTAGATCATCCAATTGTAGCAAGCGATATTATTAATGCGCTCCCATATATTCTTGGGATTCTTATTAATATGAAATAACGCAAAAATACAATAAAACTTAAAAGAAAATAAAATAAAAACCATACGCACAAAAGAAAATAAACAAAAGGATAATAAATGACTAACGAACAAAATGTTGAAATCCGCGATGTTATGTTTGACTATTGCAAAGTTTTACTCGAGTGGAATTGCCGAAATTGCTTGCAAAAGCAGTTCCCAAATTTGGTTGATACAATTTGCCCTAATGGGAGCTTTGGAAAGGACGATTTAGCCGGATTCTACGAGTTTGAAGATCGCATGGACGGCGGCGAACTTTTGAAAGATCTTATGCCGGAATACGAACGCCGTTTTGGAAGCGAACTCGCTGAAGCTTTCCGCTGGTATTGTGCTCATTATGATCAAGTTTTGACGCGAATGATGCCTGGAATGGTTGATTTATTGCACGATCTACGTGAAGCTGGATACGGCGTATGGGGCTTAACGAATTGGTCAAGAGAAACTTTCCCACTTGCGTTACGTAAATTCCCAGAACTTTCTACTCTTTTGCAAGGAACTATTATTTCCGGCGTTGAGCATTTACATAAGCCAGAACCAGAAATTTTTGAACTTGCTATAAGTAGATTTGGATTGAATCCACAAACAACTGTTTTCTTCGACGATAAGACAGCAAATATTGATGGAGCTCATAACGTTGGCATGCATGGCTTTGTTTTTACGACTGCAGAGCAAGCTCGTAAAGATTTAGCATCGCTAGGCGTTAGATTATAGTTGTAATAACAACTCATGAATTACAACTTGGAAGGCATTGAATAGTATGACGCTGTTGCAATTAAAGTACATTGTGAAAATCGTTGAATGCGGATCTATGAACGAAGCTTCACATGAACTTTATATTTCCCAACCAGCTTTAAGTTCCTCAGTAAAAGAATTGGAGCGAGAATTAGGAATCGAGATTTTTACTCGTTCTTCTCAAGGTATTGCTTTAACAGTTGATGGAGCAGAATTTCTTACATACGCTCGCCAAGTTTTAGATCAAGCTGATTTATTAGAAGAACGTTATAAAAGTGTAAAGCCTAGGCGACAATTATGCAGTGTTGCAACTCAGCATTACATGTTTGCTGTTGAAGCTTTTGTGGAAATGATTCGCAGTTTAGATTCTGAAGAATATGAATTTTCTATAAGAGAAACACGCACTAAAACTATTATTAATCAAGTCACAGATATGCGTGCAGATTTAGGATTGCTTTATCTTTCAGACTATAACAAGGATGTTATTGGTAAGATGTTGCGCGAAAAGCATCTCGAATTTCATCCACTTTTCAGAGCTAATCTTCACGTATTTCTTTCACGAGACAATCCTTTGGCAAGCCGCACAAGCCTTAGTCTTGAGGATTTGAAGCCTTATCCTTTTATACAATATGAGCAAGGAGAAGATGGGAGTTTCTTCTTTGCAGAAGAAGCTGTGTTGCCAAATCATCCTCCTAAAAAAATAAACGTAACTGACCGTGCTACTATTTTGAATTTCATTATTGGCTTAAACGGATACACAGTTTGCACAGGAATAGATAATGGCGATCTTAATAATGAAAAGATTGTTACTATCCCTCTCGAATGCGATGAAACAATGCTCGTAGGTTGGATTAAGAACGAAAGAACACAACTTTCTGAAGCATCTCACGCGTATCTTTCACAGCTAAAATCTGTATTAACTCAACATGGCTACAAGGTTATCGATAGTTCAATAAAAGACTAATTTAAATATTTTGCAATCTAAATGCAAAACTCATTACGAAACGATTGTTGCCAACACTTATGAACGCGTTGGCAACAATCAAATAATATTAGTTAAAACTATCAAATAATTTTCGTAAAAAGTGGCTTGACATTAGACCAAATCCTACGCGCAACACCAGGGCGATTCATAGTATACAAGTGAATACCATCTACTCCCTCAGCAACCAAATCATTTATTTGTTGAGAAGCAAAAATAGTACCAGCATCTTGTAAACAATCTGCATTATCAGACCAATGATCCATCATCGCATACACTGGAGCAGTAATGCGAGAAGAACACATAGTTGTCATACGCTTAACCTGTGAAGCATTGGCAACAGGCATAACTCCAGCTTCAATTGGAACATCAATACCAGAAGCGCGAGCTAAATCACGAAAACGCAAGAAATCCTGATTATCGTAGAAAAGTTGAGAAATTAAATGCGTAACACCAGCATCAACTTTTCGCTTAAGATTATCAATATCTTCCTGCAAACTCTTAGCTTCTGGATGCTTTTCTGGATAGCATGCACCCAAAATAGGCAAATCCGGACGCTTGGAACGAATATAAGATACTAAATCGCTAGCATGCTCAAAAACTCCAGCATCTTCCTGACCTGCAACTGCATCTCCGCGCAATGCCAAAACCCCAGAAACACCAGCTTTATCAAACATTTCTAAGGCTTCATCAACAGCATCATAATCAAGATATCTAGCAGTTAAATGAGCAACAGCGTCAATACCGTATTCTGAGCGAATAGTATAAGCAATTCGCGCAGTAGCAGTACGATCTTTCAATTTTCCAGTACCATAAGTAACTGAAATAAAATCTGGATCAAGGCCTTTCAAACCATCTAAGGTGTCGTAAATAGTACCTATAGGAGATGTGCGTTTAGGCGGAAAAACTTCCAAAGAAAACTTTGGTCTGTAATGCATCACTCACCCCCTATTAGATATCACTTGTTTGGCTTGTTTGGCTTAATTGCTGGGATTGCTGGGATTGCTGATTTGATTGCAATTGCGCTCTAACTTCTTTAGCTGCAGCAACAAGATTTTCCAAGCTAGGCCAAGTTTCAGCATTACCGCGAGTTTTCAAACCGCAATCAGGATTAATCCACAATTTTTCCGCAGGCATCTTACGCAAAATCTCATGAATACGATCCACGAGTTCTTCTTTGCTTGGAACGCGCGGAGAATGAATATCGTAAACTCCAGGGCCAGCTTCAGTTTCAAAATGAGCATCATGAATAGCATCAAGAACAACTAAGTCGCCACGAGAAGCTTCGAAAGAAATCACATCCGCATCCATAGCATCAATATCGCGAATAATATCGTTGAACTCTGAATAGCACATATGCGTGTGAATTTGCGTAGTAGCAGATACAGCAGAATGTACTAAGCGGAAGGCAGGAATAGCCCAATCCAAATACTTCTTATGCCAATCAGACTTACGAAGAGGAAGCTTTTCACGCAAAGCAGCTTCGTCAATCTGAATTACACGAATCCCAGCTCGCTCTAAATCTAATACTTCATCACGAATAGCAAGTGCCAGCTGCTGAGTTTGCTCTTCGTGCGTAATATCTTCACGAGGCCAAGACCAGTTAAGAATCGTTACAGGACCAGTAAGCATGCCTTTAACAACGTGCTTCGTGCAGCTTTGAGCGTAAGAGCTCCATTCTACTGTAATTGGTTCCTTCCTAGAAACATCAGACCACACGATTGGAGGTTTAACGCAGCGAGTGCCATAAGATTGTACCCAAGCGTTTTTAGTAAACTTAAATCCGTTTAAATGCTGGCCAAAATACTCAACCATATCGTTGCGCTCAAATTCTCCATGGACTAGCACATCTAATCCAATTCTTTCCTGATGAGCAATGCAATATGAAATATTCTTGCGAATAAACTCATTGTATTCTTCAAGAGTAATCTCACCATTACGCAGAGAAGCTCGAGCATTACGAATATCTTTTGTTTGAGGGAATGAGCCTATAGTTGTTGTTGGCAAATCAGGCAAGCCGAGAGCTTCCTTTTGCAAACGTTGACGTTCAGATCTTTCAGGCTCACGCACAAAATCAGATTCTTTAAGATTAGCCAAACGATTTGCAACATCTGCGTCTGCTTGTACTCGAGAACCGTCAAATAAAGCTTGATTCTTAGCAAGAACACTGCTTACTCTACGATCTTCGTCGCTTGTTGAAGCAAGTTGAGAAATATCATGCAATTCTTGCAATTTTTCTACTGAGAAAGCGAAATGAGATAATACATCTTCACCCAATGCCTCTTCGCCAGAAGTACTAAAAGGCACATGCAATAACGAGCATGCAGTAGAAACAACAAGTTTATTCGTAATTTTAGCGCGCAATGCATCGATAAGACCTAAGCTAACTGCATAATCATTGCGCCAAATATTGCGTCCGTTTACAACTCCCGCAAAAAGCGTAGTTTCTTCATTAAGACCATATTTATCTAAAGCTGCAAGATTTTCTTCTTTACCTTCTACTAAATCAAGACCTATACCGTCAAAGCCAAGATTATTTACAACTTCATAAATATCAGCAATATTGCCAAAATAAGTATTAAGTAAGACTTTTGCATCTCCAGAACGAGATTTTAGAATCTGCTCATAAAGAGATTTGAAAAGTTGAATATCGCCATCTTCTTTATCAATAGACAAATATGGCTCATCAAATTGCAACCATGATGCTCCAATATGCGAAAAACGATTAACGATATCAGCGTACGCATTGCTTAAGGCATTTATAATCGAAGCATTTGCAACTAATTCTTCGGCTTTAGAATTTCTAGCTAGCTTGAAGAAAGTATAAGGGCCAATTAGCACAGGCTTAGTTTCTAAACCTTGATTACGAGCTTCTATAAACTCATCAAATGGCTTTGTACCAATCAAACGTAATTCTTCAGGATTATCAATTTCAGGAACAATATAGTGATAGTTTGTTGTAAACCACTTTTTCATTGGTAAAGCTGTTACATCGCCATGTTCACCTTGATATCCTCGTGCAATAGCAAACAATGTATCTTCAGGATTTTCAAAATCTAACTCACGATATCGCTTTGGAATAGCATTTAGCAAAATTGCGGTATCTAAAACTTGATCATAATAACTAAAGTCGTTGCTTGGGATTAAATCGATTCCAGCTTCTGCTTGTAATCTCCAATGCTTTATACGTAATTTTTTAGACTCTTCACGAACTTCATCAAGAGTTGCATCAGACTTCCAATAGCGTTCAATAATTTTTTTTAGTTCTCGATTAGCGCCAATACGCGGGAAACCGGAAACCGAAGTAAGAACCGTAGACATAAATCCTCCAAATATTTCTTTTGACTCGCTTTAGCCTAGCAAAGAAATGCCCAAATCGGTCATTGAAGAACTTGGGGTGTCGTTATAAACTAAATTTATATGCTATTTTTTAATATTATTTCGTATCTTTTACTATTTTTTTATAAATTTTATTAAATTTTATATTTGTCACTCAAAATCTTGTGGTTTAAGAACAGCAAGAGCTGTAGCTCCTCGTAGTCCGCATAAAGAAAAAGGTCTTTCCGATGCAAGAATAATAATCGAAGCATTAGAAAGACCTAAGCGCATTTCACTTAAAACATCAGGATCAGACTCAGCAGACGAAAGCCACTGTGCAGCCATTGACATAGTAGGTTCGTGACCAATAATCATTGTTATTTTTGAATCATTAGCATGCGATAATTCATCCATAACTGATTGCATACCGCCGTCATAAAGGCTTTTACGTGAAGATGCTACAGGTTTATCCCCAAAACGTTTAAGCATACGTTGCATTGTTTGCTCAGTACGATTTGCACTAGAACAAACTATATAGTTTGGAACAAGCTTCATATTTTCTAAACCTTTTGCCATTATTTTCGCTTGTTTCAAACCTTTATCAGTAAGATCGCGACCCCAATCATTACCCATAGTAGGAGATTCAGCTTTTGCATGTCGCATAAGCAATAAAATGTACTCAGAGTGTCGAGCTTTTTTTGCAATTTTCTTTATTGAAGTTGCCATCATTACCTCCCGGCAGACAAATATCCGAGTTGTATATCTAAATCGCGTAATACTTTACGAAGTTTACGATCTGAAATATCTCGCAAAGACAAGTCTTCCAACTGTTCAGCGCGCTCTTCTTCTGTCATATCGTCAATATCGCTAACAGTATCTTTAGTTCCATGCTCACGCTTCTTCAAAGCGCTAAAACCTTCTGCCATTGCGCGCGAAACAATCAAAAATCCAGTGTGGCCAATCATCGCGTGATCTGGGCGAACCGCCAAACCTTGCGCTTTCCAAGTGCGCTCCAATGTTTCCTGAATTTCCGGCTCAGTCCACACGCCACTTTCTCGCAAAGCTTCAGCCATTCGAGACATTTGCGTCGTAGTTGTCACATACGCAATAAGCACGCCTCCCGGCACAATAACGCGATGCGCTTGTTCGAGGCGATTCCAAGGGTCAAGCATGTCTAGCATAATGCGATCCACGCTATGAGCTTCTAAGGTTTTTGCAACAGAATCAAAATCGCCAGTAAGCAAATTCCACCATTCTGGGCGCTTTCCGTAGTACAAAGTTGCGTTAGATTCGGCAATTCGCGCAAAATCCGGGCGAAGCTCAATCGTAGTAAGATTTCCACTCTCCCCAACTGCATCTAAAAGACTTAAGCTCATAGCACCAGAACCAGCACCCGACTCCAAAACGCACATACCTGAGCGAATATCTCCTAAAGCTATTACTTGCGCTATATCTTTCGGATACATAATTTGCGCGCCTCTAGGCATAGAAAGCACATAGTCAACCATGCGCGGTCGCATAACTACATAATCCCAGCCACCAATAGCGCGTGCTGCCTTCCAAGGCTTATTGGACGATTTAGAAGGATCAACAATAGTTTGCTGAGCTTCACGTTTCGCGCTAACAGTAGTAATTACAACTCCTTCGCTCTTTCCAATCACGTCATCGTGACAAATAAGACCGTGCTCAGTTTGTGTAACACCGCCTGCAACAAGTTGTGCAGTAATTCGCTTACCTTTACGATCGGTGAACTGAATCTTCTCACCCACTCGTAACACACCACTACGCGAATTAACTGACTGCACAAAACACCTCACTTATTTTTAGAACGATTTTTTATCGCAACTTTTATCGCTACTTTTAGCTACTTTTTAGAGCGACTTTTATTATTTCTACTATTATAAGCTCACCGTTGTAAGCGGCATAGCAGAATCGATTGCAAAATCCGGAGCGGAAGGGCGAACCCCTGCTTCCACTAAATTCACGCCAAGCATTGCAACCATCGCACCGTTATCCGTGCAAAGCTTAAGCTCTGGCAAACGCACTTCAATTCCATGCTCCTTGCCGCAAGCCAACAAATGCTCACGAAGCTGCGAGTTAGCAGAGAATCCACCGCCAATCATCAACGTTTTAGAACCGTACTGCTCGCAACCCATCATAGCTTTGCGCGAAAGCACATCTGCCACAGAATTAGCCAAAGAAGCACACACGTCGTCAACAGGAATTTCGAGACCTTGAGCCTCGCGTGCTTCAACCCAACGAGCAACAGCAGTTTTTACACCCGAGAAGCTGAAATCGTAAGGATGCTCTTTGCCGGAACGACCTTGCGTTAAGCCTTGCGGAACTTTTAAAGTATCTGGGTTACCAAGACGACCATGCCTATCAATATGAGGACCACCCGGGTATGGGAATCCAAGCAAGCGTGCAACTTTATCAAAGCACTCGCCTGCAGCATCGTCCAAAGTCGTGCCAACAACGTCAATACTTCTAGCAATATCGTTCACGTGAAGAAGCGAAGTGTGACCGCCGGAAACAATTAAAGCCAGCACATCTTCCGGCACGTCACCGAATTGCAATTGCGTTACTGCAATATGCCCTATTACGTGATTAATACCATAAATTGGCTTATTTGCAGCCCAAGCCAAGGCTTTAGCTCCTGAAACTCCCACAGCTAAGCAGCCAGCAAGACCAGGACCTGCGCTTACTGCAATCGCGTCAACATCGCTTAAATCCATGTTTGCGTCTGCTAAAGCTTTAGAAACAACCGGCACAAAAGCTTCAGCGTGAGCGCGAGAAGCAATTTCTGGAATCACACCGCCGTAGCGCGCATGCTCCTGCATTGAAGATGCCACCACATTTGACACCAGCGTACGTCCACGCACAATAGCGGCGGCAGTTTCATCACAAGTTGATTCAATTCCCAATACGATTGCTTCGCTCATTGCTATTCCTCGTTATTCCTCATTATTCCTTAGTTGCATTATTTTTTGCGGAAGTTAAGTTATTCTCGTTTAAAATTTCATTTAAAGTGTCATTTAAAGTCTCGTTTAAGTCAGCACACATCGTGTACGCATCCACGCCTTCTGGCTGATAGTAACGTTTTCGCAAACCCATTTTCACAAAACCAAAACGTTCATACAGTGCGAGCGCAGGAACATTATCAACGCGTACTTCTAGCAGCATGCGTTTAGCACCAATCTGCTTTGCGGTTTTAATAATGGTTGATAAAAGCTTAGATGCTATGCCTTTTCGTTGATATTGTTTTGCAACGCCAATTGTCATTATTTGCGCATCGTCGCCGTCAAACCAGTAGCCAGCATACCCGCATAACGTATGCGTATTTTCGTCTATTTGAGCGTAATACGCACGCATAGGAGCTTGCAATTCTTGCGAAATCATGCTCTCATTCCATGAGCCTTTGCCAAATAAGTCGGCTTCAATAGGAGCTATTTTTTGCGCTAACTCATCGCATGTAAAATCGCATTTAGGCACTATATTGCAATCTTCTGCTATTGCAGGAAATTTAGAACGCGTTATATCAACAATCATAATTACTCAAATCGTTAAAAACGCTTCTATTTTTCTTTTGCTTTATTCGCTTCGCCAGATCCAAGCACATGCTTAAGTGGATTTGGTACAGACACATCCGGACGGCGCAAATAAAGCGGTTCAACAGCTTTTACGTGCTCATCTTTATTCGCACATTCCAAAGAGCACTGTTCGAAAATTTGCAAGCCTTGCACGCCCAAGTCAAGCGCAGAAACTTCTGCAATAACGCCAACATGCGCAATATTTCGCCAATCTTCAACGTACTTTTTAGCACCGTGTCCGAGCACATCCACGCAATAATTTTCGCTAGTTTCGCTCGCTAAATACTCGTTTACACGAGTCACAACATTTTGCGGATAGTCAATATCCATATTGATTAGCGCATTGCCTTCATCGTCGTATAAAGACATGTACACTTGGCGGCGGCGCGCATCGTTTAGTGAAAGCACGTAGTGACGAATATTAGAGTCGCAAGAATCCACATAATCCACAGGATCCGGAATATTTAGCAGCAAATCCTTCTCTATAACACCATTTTTAATCGCTTCTTCAAACGCACCAGAGCGCATCATCAAACTTTGAGGAAGAAGACTATCACACCCCAAAATTTGAGCATTTTTAGCGAACGCGATTGCTTTCGCAGCAACTAATCCTGCACGAAGACCAGTAAAAGGAGCAGGACCCACTCCCACAACCACACGATTAATGTCGGAAGGCTGAAGACCAGCAGCCTCAACAACTTTCGCAATATTTACCTGTAAACGCTCCACGTGAGTGCGTGAGTCAGTTTCAACAATCGGCTCATGACCAACAATTCCAACAGTAGAACCAAATGAAGTGTCAATAATCAGCGTATTACTCATGTTTATTCCTCAAAATCACGTACCAGACTAGCTTACTCGCTTAGCACAACTTGCGTTATTTGCTGCGATATTTATTGCATTCTCGATATTTACTCGCGTATTTATATCGATATTTCTCGCCTATTTCTTAATTACAATTTTGCAAGTCGATTAAGCCAATCCTTGCCAACAGCTTTCAAAGTTACGATTCGCTCGCCATCGCTAGTAAAATCGTCTACTTGTGAAGAGTCAATAGGCCTTTCAATATGAACCTCTAAGCGCTCAGCAGCAAGTACTCCAGCCATTTGCTCGCCCCACTCCATAAGCACAACAGTGCCATCTCCTGGCTCCTCCAAAGCTTCGTCAAGTCCCAAAGATTCAAGCTCGTCAAGCAAACGCGAAACAGTATCTTGGCCTGGAGCAAAATCTTCGCCACCCAAACGGTAGGCGTCAACGTGAATTAAAGTTGCAGGATTACCATCAGAGAAAGTTCCATGCAATTCACGCGCAATCGTAAAAGTTGGAGACACAATCGGCTCACTAATTGAAAGCCCTGCGCCAAAACCTTGAGCGAACGTTGTTTTACCAGCCCCAAGAGGACCAGAAAGCAGCAAAACGTCTCCCTCTTTAACCAGTGACGCTACAGATTTACCCAATTCACGCATATCAGAATCTGTCGGTACGCGCAGAATTACATTTTTTTCTTCATCTAATACCATCGTATTATTCTTCCTTATTTACCGCGAGACGCAATAAGCATAATACACTTTTCTAAAGCATAATTCGCATCGCTAGATCCGCCTTTGCACTGCTCATCTGCCCATGCTAAACATTTCACACACTCACAAACTCCATCGCTATACCAACCAGCTAATTGTTTCATAGCGATATTCAATGCCCACGGATTCACTTTTGCTTCAGCTTGAGAAATCTCACCATTTCTTACAGCAATAGCTTTGGATATAATGCGCATTTTGGCAGCAAGAGAACCTATAAGAGCAATTGGATCAACGCCCTGATTAATAGCAGTACGAGCGGCTAAAACAGCTTCACCAGTACGACCTGCAACAGCTTTATCTGCCACAAAAAATCCAGTTACTTGAGGATCTGAAACTAAATATTTGTCAACAGTTTTCAAACTAATAGGATTCTCATCAAAGTCATAGCATAACTGAGAACACAACGAAGCTAATTCATCTGTTTTATTCCCTAACACTGCAACTAAACGCTGAGATGCTTGAGGCTCAATACTTCTAGACGATCTTTCAAAAATACTCATTACAAAATTCAATTGCGCTGCAGGCTTTTTCATATCGGGAACGTTAATAACATGAGCACCAGCACGAGTTAAACGTGTTATAACAGATTTACCTTTTAGACCACCTTCATGACGAGCAATAACCCAACGATTATTTTGAGAAGACGAATCATTAATAGAATAAGATTTAGCAAACGACTCAATAGCTTCAACAAGCGAATCGTCTGCATTTTGAATATCATTAACAACTACTATTGTCTCGTCGCCTAAAAGCGAAGGCCCAATAGCTTCATCAAAAGCATAACTATTTGCAACACTTGCATCTAAAGTTAATATTTCTGCCTCAGGATATTTTAAGCGAATACTATCTCGCACATCTTTAGCATTTAATTCATTAAGATATGCATCACCTCCAACAACAAGTGTCAGAGGATCAATCACATGACTAGACGCCATAAATCCCCCATATTTCGCTAATTATATTTACTCGCTAAAATATCACGATATTGTCTAAGAAAATCAAGCAATAACGCATAGACTATGTTACTATGAAGCAAATAATTTTAATGAATCATCAATAATTCTTCTAGCTTTACAGAAAACTAATTGCATTGATAAATAACACTCACTTCTAATATCGCACTTTTTTGATAATCGAGATAAAGCAGATAAAGATACAAACACGCTTAATTCAACAGCAAAAATAAGCCAAGATCCTAAAGATCCTTTTAGCCAAGGAAATACTGCCCATTCGCATTGACTACAGAACTGAGCACACCTGGAAATAATATCCGTACCAATACAAGCAGCTCGAGCAAAAAATAATCCTAAAGTTGAATTAAAAATAGAACATGCTAGTGAAATTAGACCACATACAGTAGCCCAATCCACGAATGGCGAAACCATAAGATTCGCAAAAGTTGCCATAAAAGATATTTCAGGCTGTATCAATATTTGAATTGGCAAAGTAAAACATTGAGCAGCAATAGTCATACTTAAAGCAGAAGATAAACATTTAGGCATGATCATATTAAAACAATTACTTAAAGGAATTCCCATAACAATAATTCCTAAAGTTGCCGAACAAGAAAGAGCAAAAGCGTAATCCCACGCAAAACTTGGATTAGCTAGTAATACAAAGCAAACAGTCAAGCTTAAAGCACTAATAGATTGATAAGGCCTTCCAATCGCAAAAGCTAAAGCGGAAATTAATCCCATAATAAGCGCTCGCAAAACTGAAGCAGACGGGTAAACAATTCCAGCAAGAGCAACACAAGCTAACATTTCAAAAGAAGCAGTAATACGCCTAGAAATAAGAAAATAAGAGAAGACTTTACGTATAAATGCAGAAAGAAGCAAAAAATGGCCTCCTGATACCGCCATTAAATGCATAATGCCAGCATGCTGAAAATTATCTTTAACACAATCAGCATAAGTAGAATCAACCTTGAGATTACTATTACTACTATCTTTAGAATCAGTTAGCACATATTCTTGCCCAAGCAAACCAACAGTAAGCCCTGGAACCAATATTTTCCCCTGATCATCAAGATTTTCAGCAACTTTATAAAAAGATTTCCATAACGAATTAAACGCAGAATGATACAAACTTGGATTCTTAAATGAAAGAATATTACTAATATTTTTTGGAATACTTAATTCAACAATATCTGGATTAAATTTCGAAATTCCAATCGTTACTTCAGAGCGAAAAGATGATCCATAAGACAAACTTGAACACAAAGGCTTATACGCATACAATCTTGCGCTCGCATATGATTTATAAGCAAAATTCTTTGAACCAACTTCATTATGAAGATTATGAAGATTATGAATATTATGAATATTATGAACAGCATCCGATTGACTATTCTCAAATCTTAAATAAGACACAGAAACATTCGCATAGCAATCTGCGCGAAAAGATTTTGAAACCTTAGGCGGAGAAATAACAGTCAAATCTGCAATAATCTTAGAACTTGGATTCTTCTGCAAATACAAACTCGCATTATTACTTAACGTACGAGAATAAGAATTCTCATTATTTGCATTGCCATAAGCTATTTTCCTAACTATATCTGCGGATTCAACGCGAGAATACGCAAAACTAACTACGCAAGATAACATAACTGCGTAAATTACAAGAAGAAAAAGTAGGTTATAGCGTCTAACAAAAATTTGTAAATTACTAATACAAACTTTAAAAACAGATTGTATAGTTTTCAGCTTTTTCGGATTTAAGCTCGTCCTACTACTACTTTTTGAAACTACAACATAGATTATTAAGCATAATAAAAGTACTGTAAACACAATCAAACATACGAATAAAGTAAAATTCGTAGCATATTTGGAATTATTAGAGAAAGTTTTAAATGGCTTTTTAAATGAATACCCTAAAGCGTCACTTAAATACTTTCCGCAAAAGCACCCAATCCATATGCTTACAGCAATAGGCAACATTCTAAAATCTTTATTTCCATTTTCTAAGAATATAGCTTCTTCTATTTTTAATTTTTTCGCTACAACTAATCTCGATACATCTTCCATAATTAACGCCTTTACAAATACGCACGAAAACACAGAATTTCTAAAGCCAAAACAAAAGAAAGAAAACTAAAATCACTAACTCAAACAACTAAAGCAAAATGCCCGCGAATCCAACACAAATAAATCCAACACAACTAAAGCAATCACTAAAGCAAAAATAAATATTTATTTAAAACATACTTTTTCGCGGAATTTAGCTAAAGTTTTAGCACCTATGCCTTTGACATTCATCAAATCGTTAATTCGTTTAAAACTACCAAAACGCTTTCTATGCGCAATAATGCGTTCAGCCATCTTAGGACCAACTCCGCGTAATTGTTGCAATTTTTCAACACTAGCAGTATTTAAATTTATACAAGATGATTTTTCGGCACTACTTTCAGAATTTACTTTATTTTTTGACTTACTTTCTGACTTACTTTTTGATTTACCTTCCGACCTATTTTCTGATTTCGATGCTGATTTATTTTCTGACTTCTCTACTGAAGCATTTTCTGAAACATTTTCTGAAACATTAGATTTTTTACTATCAACACGCTTACCATTCACACGCTCAACGCCAACACGATCAACGCCAACACTTTTAGCATCATCATCTTCGGCTTCTTTATTACTTTCACTTGCCGATTCATGCTCATCGTAATGCAAATAAGACGAATCGTCATGAGAAGGTGATTTTAAAGAATTAATTCTATAAGTTTCAGCTCGAGAATAATTCACAGATTGCGTAATAAGAAGCGTAAGACTAGCACATAAAGCGGCAACTAAAACAAGAAGTAACGAAAGAGCATGAATTGGCTTAAAACGTAATCTAACTCCTGAAACGCGATTAATATCACTATCTTCATCTTCTCTGTTTCTTTTTAATACGCAAGAATCGCTTGTCATAAGCTCATTAAGAGATTGAACTTTGTTTACTTGCATATACACCCCCAACTTGTTTATATCCCCTATAAATTCCCCAACTTTCGCTTTAATAAATACAAAAGTGCCCATTCCAACTATGCATGAAGGAATGAGCACTTTCAAGAAAAATCGTGCTATGTGGTCAGAAGTTCCAAGCTATTGCCAAAACAAAACCACATTGCAACTACAGCTTTGTTTTTTAGTCTCAAAGAAACTAAAAAACATTGCAAATAAAACTTAAATTATCTTTCAACTTCCGTCAATTTCAACTTTCGTCAGGAACTATAGAAACAATCTTAGGAGCTTTTACAATCACCTTTCGAGGAGCTTTACCACCCAAACGATCAGCAACAGCCTCTAACGCAAGCTTTTCAAGCTCGCTAGCCTCTATATTCGGATCAACTTCAAGTTTTGCGCGAACTTTGCCCTTTACTTGCACAACAGCAGTTACAGTATCCTCACCAACATATCTGGAATCAGCTACAGGCCACTTTGCGTGTGCAATAGACGTGTTGTGCCCGAGCTTGCTCCACATTTCCTCACAAATATGAGGAGCAATAGGAGAAAGCATCAGCACTAGCGGCTCTACAGCAGCGCGTGGAACATGCGGCAAAGAAGTAATATGATTGTTGAGCACAATAAGCTTAGCAATTGCTGTATTAGGACGCATAGCTTCCATCTCTACAGTTACTTCCGCAATAGTGTTGTTAAGAAGCTTCAAAGTTTTATCGTCAAGAGCATCTTCAGTTACTGCCAAAGCTCCTGTTTCTTCATTTACAACATTTCTCCACAAGCGTTGCAAGAATCTCATACCACCAACAACATTACGAGTATTCCATGGTCGAGATTCAGCAAGAGGTCCCATACTCATTTCATACAAGCGGAACGTATCTGCTCCATAATTCTCGTACATGTCATCTGGGGTAATAATATTCTTCAAGCTCTTACCCATTTTGCCAAATTCACGATTAACATGCTCTCCGTGCCAAGTGAAAGTTGGTTCACCATTAGAATCTGGAGCACCTTCTTCAACTTCAGCTGCTGGTACATATTGACCACGATCATCTGTGTAAGCATAAGCCTGAATCATACCTTGATTAAATAAGCGATGGAAAGGCTCTGGAGTGCCAACATAGCCTAAATCATATAAAGCTTTATGCCAGAATCTTGCGTAAAGCAAATGCAAAACAGCATGTTCTACACCGCCGATATATAAATCAACACCACCGGCTTTAGAATTCTGTCCATCCTTAACACCCATCCAATACTTGTATTCTTCCGAATCAACCATATTTTCAGAGTTATTAGGATCAAGATAACGCATGTAATACCAGCAAGATCCAGCCCAATTAGGCATAGTATTTGTATCTCGATAATAGGTTTTTACACCATCACCAAGATCCAGCTGTACTTTAACCCAATCCTCATTGCGACTTAACGGAGCTTCTGGCTCAGAATTAGCATCGTCAGGAGCATAAGTCTTAGGCTGGTAATCAGGAACATCTGGAAGCGCAATTGGAAGACTAGAATCAGGAAGCAAATAAGCAACCGAATCCTCATCGTAAACAATTGGGAATGGCTCTCCCCAATAACGTTGGCGAGAGAACAGCCAATCGCGAAGTCTATAAGAAACTCTACCCTTGCCAACTCCTGCAGATTCAAGCCATTCGTTTACTTTTTCAATAGCATCATCCACACGCAAACCATCGATAGACAACGCGTCATCGCGCTTGTAAGTCTTATCTACAGAGGAATTAATAACAATTCCATCGTGCGAAACAAATGGTGCTTTTCCTTCATAATCCGAAAGTTTCTCATCAGATTCAGGCAAAGGCTTAACTGTATAAATTACAGGAAGTCCGAAGGCTGCAGCGAAGTCATAATCTCGCTGATCTCCTCCAGGAACCGCCATAATTGCACCAGTACCATAATCCATAAGCACATAGTCAGCGGCAAAAATTGGCAACTTTGCACCTGTTACAGGATTAATTGCATATAAGCCTGTGAATAAACCAGTTTTAGATCCAGCGTCTTCTGTACGATCCTTAGCTGTTTTTGCACGAGTCTGAGCTTGATACTTAACCAAACCTTCTTTAAGATTTTCGTAGCCACCCTTCCAGCTTTCAGGAACGTCAGATTCCCAAGAATCTGGAATATGTTCAAGAAGAGGATGGTCAACAGAAACTACAGCAAAAGTGGTTCCAAAAAGCGTATCTGGACGAGTAGTATAAACTTCCAAATCACGAGTTTTTCCATCAGAGCATTCAACATCAAAATGAACTGAAGCACCGTGAGATTCGCCAATCCAATTTCGCTGCATAAGCTTAACTTTTTCTGGCCAATCAATAGTGTCAAGATCTTCAACTAAACGATGACCATAAGCAGTAATTCGCATAGACCACTGACGAAGATGACGCTGGAATACAGGGAAATTACCGCGCTCAGAACGACCTTCTGCAGTAACTTCCTCGTTAGCAAGCACTGTACCTAAACCTGGGCACCAATTAACAGGAGATTTAGAAATATAAGCGATTCTGAAATCATTAAGCACATCAGCTTTTTCAATCTTGCTTAAATCTTCCCAATTCTTTCCAGCAAAACCTGGAATTTCGCGCTTACCGCTCTTAAACTCGTCAACCAACTCACTAATAGGACGAGCTGAACCCTTACCGCCGTCTTTACGCGTAAACTCAGGATCATACCAAGCGTCATAAAGCCTTGAGAAAATCCATTGCGTCCAACGCACATAATTCGTATCAATCGTTGCGAAAGAACGACGATCATCAAAACTCAAACCCATGCGATGCAACTGGCGACGCATATTAGCAATATTTGCCTCAGTAGTGATGCGCGGATGCTGTCCTGTTTGCACTGCGTATTGTTCTGCAGGAAGACCAAAAGCGTCATAACCCATCGCATGCAGTACATTTTCGCCCTTCATGCGATGATATCGGCTTACAACATCTGTTGCTAAATATCCCAAAGGATGTCCAACATGCAAACCTTTACCAGATGGATACGGGAACATATCCATAGCGAAGAAAGCTGGACGGCCATTAGCATTATTACCATCGCCATCTTTTAAATCGCCTTTAACATTTGCGGCCCAGAATGTACCCTGGTCATCCCAAAGTTTTTGCCAACGCTTTTCAATATCTTGAGCCAAGCGTGCATTATAACGAAAAGCTGGCTCACTAATTGCAGGCTTATTTTCAGCTGTTGCATATTGTTTAATGTTGTCGTTCATAAATAAGGACTATAGCGACTCATATCGTCATTATGCAACATTTTTTACAACTTTAGCAAAGAAAAAACATTAATAAATAAAAATTTTACTATTCTTTTAACTAAATTTATTTTAATAATCTTTCCTAATTATACTATTGCTAAAATATATAAATTAAATATAAAAAATATTGCTAAAAATTGTTTATAGCTTGAATTTAAGGAAAGAATCATGAAAGTATCAAAAAATACTCTTTTAGCAATAGCATGCTTAGTTTGGGCAGCAGCAGGATTTAACATATTGCGCATAGGAGTTTTAGCATACCCAAATTATTTATCCATAATTAATTACGGTTTATCTTTAATCGTTTTTGCAATATTCTATATATTCATTTTCAGTAAGCTTGTTAAAAAACATACTTCAAGGATTATCGCATATACAGAAAAACAATTTTTCCTCAAATTCTTTGATGTGAAATCATTTGCAATTATGGCGTTTATGATGACAGGCGGAATACTTTTACGAACAAGCAATCTTGCACCGGAACAATTTATAGCAGTATTTTACACAGGATTAGGTGGAGCGCTATTTTTAGCTGGCATACTTTTCGGATACAACTTTTT
Source organism: Gardnerella coleohominis (assembly GCF_002896555.1). Lineage (GTDB taxonomy): Bacteria > Actinomycetota > Actinomycetes > Actinomycetales > Bifidobacteriaceae > Bifidobacterium > Bifidobacterium vaginale_F. The sequence goes on along the minus strand of NZ_MNLH01000006.1, from coordinate 21,439 downwards.
AAAATCTTGCTTCTCCACTAAAAACAAAAGCGATAACTAACTAATCTCTTAAAATAGAAGAAAAGAAGAAATAGAAAAATACATATCTAAAAGACATACATAAATCGTGCTATTTAGCAAAAGTACCTATATAAGTAATGCAAAATACAAATAATACAAAATACAAATAATACAAATAGTATTTATAGCAAAATAGCATTAATAAAATCTTTAGACGTAGAATAGTATAAAGGTATTAAAAGGCATAATCACGCATAGAATTGCTATGAATAATGAGGTTGCTATGAATAATGATGTGTATAAGAAAAGCAGGTTATACGCGCCAAATCGATTTTTTGAGTGCGAAGGCAAAGGTTTGCAATGGTTACAAGAAGCTCACGATCATGGCGGACCTAGAGTTGCAAAAGTATACGATTGGGGCGCTAACTATTTAAATATTGAGCGCATAAACATGTCATCAAGGCCTACACCATTAGCAGCATATCGTTTTGGTGCCGCTTTAGCGCATATGCACGATTATGGTGCAAAATATTTTGGAGAACCACCAGCAGATTATGATGGAACATGCTATTTTGGGCCACTTTCAGATCCAGTAAAAATGGATACAGGTAAATGGGATAACGTCATAGATTATTTAGCTGAAGGCAGATTAAAACCTATGGTAAATCTCGCAATTGAGCGTGGCGAACTATCAAAAGCTGATTTAGAACTTACTAATCAAGTTATTGACGCTCTTCCTGATTTACTTGGTAAAGCTAGCGAAGATAAGCCTGCGCGCGTTCATGGAGATTTATGGAGCGGAAACGTGCTTTGGACTTCAACTCCAAGCGAATCGCAGAGCCAAAACAATACGCAAACTGTAGATAAAGAATATACAGAAGCAGTTCTAATTGATCCAGCTGCTCATGGAGGTCATCGAGAAGAAGATTTATCTATGTTGCACTTGTTTGGAATAAGCTATTTTGAACAAATACTAAATGGATATCAATCTGTTCATCCTCTTAAATCTGGTTTCGAAAAGCGCATGACTATCTGGCAGTTATATCCAATTGCTGGCCATTGTGTATTCTTTGGCGGAGGCTACGTTGGAGAATATAGAGATATGTGTGTGAGTTTATTGCAAAATTTGTGATAAAACAAAACATTTTCGTATTGCATTGAAATCTAGTGCTAAGAATTACGTTTAATTACTTATATGACACGCCAATTGCATTAATAAACATACAAGTGATACGTATAAAATAGCATGAGTTGTAAAAAATATTTATTGATTTGTAAACTGATGGAAGGCATTGTACTATGATTCGTTTGCGAACACGATTACGTCATGTTGTAGCTGTATTTACTGTTATTTCTACACTTTTAGCGATTGCAGGATGCTCAACTTCAACATCGCAAATAAGCTCAAACGCAAACAAATCTGGAAAGCCTATTGGCAATGTTGCTATTTTTTCTCCTTCAGACGGACTTTCATTAAATAGACACACTCCACTGAGCACATGGAATTTATTAATACCTGAAATAGTAAAATCTTTGAAATCGCATGGTTTTAGCGATTCAAATATTGAAACACATTCTTACTCAAACTTAGAAGAACAAAGCCAAGCAATCCAAGATTATGTGGTATCAAAAATTTCTTCGCAAAAGAACAAGAATAATGATTCTGAAAAATCCAACAATAAAGGCAATAGCGTAAAAGATTCCAAAAAATCTGAAACAACTATTGTTGTTGCTCCATGGACGGATAAAAACGGAAGCAATAATTATGGCGATTACGTTACTCAGCCAGAATACGCATCATATTTAAATTCTAAAAATAATGATTCTTCAAAAAATAAGTCTGCAAATAAGTCTGCAAAGAAATCTAACGCCAAAAAAGACGAAAAAACAGACAACAAAGCAGACAGTAAAAACGCTGATAATACTTCTAATGACAACGATCAAGATACTCAAAATAATGCGAACAAACATGTAGATAACGCTGCAGAAAAACGTTTAGCATCAGCATTGAAATTAGCTCAAAAGTACGGAATGCACGTAGTACTTTTGTCTCGCATGATTGAAAACTTTGAGCCAGACGCTATATTTAATTTCTCTACTGCTGAAGAAATAGGCGAAATGCAAGCGGCAACACTTGTTGAAAAACTTGCGCTATACAAAGCAAGTAAAGACCATCCTAAGTCTATTGAAGTGCTTTTGCCGTGCCACATTCAGCCTAAATCCTCAAACGATTCAAATAAATCAGATGGAACAAGTTCAAGCGCCAATAATACAGAAGACGAATCATACTCTGACGAATTTGCTCGACATGCTTTTATAGGTATTTGGAAAGTATTACAGCCTTATTTTGAAGCTGGAACCTTAATTTCACCATCTGGAAAATTACATGCGCAAGTAGAAGAAAAAGATTGGAAAAACGTTGCTTTTTACGCTAATGACGCTGAATCGTTTAAAAAAGAGCTTACTAAGCGTTTAATCTCACAGGAAAATATTTTAGGTAATAAGTATTCACATATTGATGGAATTATTGCCTTGAACGATAACGCTGCTTCTAAGATAGTCAAAGCACTATCTGACTTTGGATACAAAGGTAGCGCTGCAGATATTAATCCTTCTATTAGCGTTCAAGATATTATTGGAAATATTATTGGCAAGCGAAATCTTAATAAAGAAGCAGTTCCTTCGCCTAACCTAAATAATAAAAAAGATAATAAATCTAAAGATAAAGATAACGTAAGCGATAATTCAACTGTTAAAGATTCGAAAACAGACAATAATCGCACTAATGAAGAAAACGATTCATTGATGAAATGGCCAATCGTAACAGGTTACGGTGCCTACAAGGATTCATTGCCTAATATCGTTGAGGGCAAACAATGGATTACAACTATTGAAAATATGCAAGATTCTTCAAAAGACGTAGCACATGTTTGCCAACAATTAAATCAAACAGGCAAACTAACTCCAGACGCTCAAATGACAACTGTTACGATAAATAACAAGAAAGTAGCTATTTATTCCGAAAAGGTTATTGCCGTAAGCGCTACAAATCTAAAGGCAATGCTGATCGATCCTGGATACGTAAGCCTCGCAGATGCAGGATTATAAAAGTCCCATAACTTACGAAAATTTATAATAAGATTCTGCTAAAGGTTTGCTATATAACTTATAACAAACTTTTAGCAGAATTTATTTATCTATTTATCTATCTATCTATCTATTTATCGACGTTTGCGCGGAGCATAAATAACTTGCTCAATCAAATTACTATAACGCTCTACTACTGCTTGTCTTTTAGCTTTCATACTTGGCGTAATCAACCCGTTTTTCTGAGTAAATTCTTCTGCAACGATTTCAAAACGTCTTATGGATTCAGCTCTAGAAACCATCGTATTTGCCCTAGAAACAGCACGCTCAACTTCTGCCCTAACAATAGAATTACGCGATGCTTCAGCAAGAGAAGACACTTTACGAGCACCCTTTTGTTCTAGCCAAGAATTAACTTCAGCTAAATCAAGCGCAATAATAGCTGCTATAAACGGCTTCCTATCCCCTATAACAACGCATTGGGAAATAACTGGAGAAGTCATAATAGATGCTTCTAAAGGACCAGGAGATAAATTCTTTCCTCCTGCTGTAATAATAAGATCCTTCTTACGACCAGTGATTCGCACAAACCCATCTTTATCTAATGAAGCAAAATCACCTGTATGAAGCCAGCCATTTACAATCTGCTTTTCAGTAATTTCAGGATGATTATGATAGCCATTGCAAACTGCACGGCTTTTAATGCATAATTCGCCTTCATCGTCAATAGCAACAGAAACACCTTTAACAGGTAATCCAACTGTACCAATGCGATATCCGACTGTAGGATTTACCATAGCAGGCGCACAAGTTTCAGTCATGCCATATCCTTCAAGCAAAGGAAGACCAACACCGTTAAAGAAGTGTGCTATAGATAAATCAAGTGGAGCTCCGCCAGATACTGCATACTCAACCGATCCACCAAAAACTTGCATAATTGAGCTATACACTAACTTGTTAAATATTGAGTGCATAAGCGAAAGCATAGGAGGGATAGCACCACCGGACTGTTGCGCTCTAGACCACTGAATAGCGACTTTAGTAGCGCGAGCAAAAATAAATCCTTTAACGCCGCGACCAGCTTTTTGAGAAGCAGCATTATAAATCTTTTCAAAAATACGAGGAACAGCGAGTATAAATGTAGGCTTAAATTTCTGGAAATCAGAAAGTATAGTCTTTAAATTACTTGTTAAACCGAGAGTGACATTTCCTGCGAAGCAGAAGAATTGCATAAAGCGTGCAAAAACATGAGCTAATGGCAAAAACAGCAATAATCTAGCGTTCGGCTTCATTGCAATATCTGGCATAGAAATAACACCACTTTTAGCGATAAAAACAAAATTACTATGTGTTAGCTCTACGCCTTTAGGTTCGCCAGTAGATCCTGAAGTATAAACGATTGTTGCTAAGTCATCTCCTCGAACAGACTGCTCACGCTCATAGAATTCAGCATCTGTAACAGCCTTGCCGTATTCAATGCACGCATCTATTGCATCACGAGAAATAACATATATGTCTTTCAAAGAAGGACAATCATCTTTAACATTAAGAACTTTATCTTGTAATTCAGGAGATTCTACAAATACAGTACCAACATTGGAATCATTAAAAATATTCATAATCTGTATCTGAGAATTAGTTTCATAAACAGGTACAGTTAAAGCACCAATAGACATAATTGCTAAATCCAACACTGTCCATTGCCAAGAAGTGTGAGCAATAATAGACACAGAATCTCCTGGCATAACACCACGAGCAATCAATCCCTTTGCAACAGCAATTACCTTATCTCGAAATTCTTTAGCAGTGAAAGATTCCCAATTACCGTTGTCATTAACGTATTCAACTAAAGAATCATCCGGTTTGCGTTCAACACGATTTTCAAGAATTGAAAATATATTAGCATCATATTCAATATGCTCATCAAGCGGACGAGAAAACTCCTGCATAACGCTCCCTTTGTTATGTGAACGAAACAGTACTTTAGTAGATCTAATTAGAATCTACACGTATTCTTATGATTCCACATTCTATACTTTCGTAAGTATCTTCATGCACAAATAAGTTGCCAAATTAAAACTTGAATGTGATTTATATGATTTATATGATTTATGTGATTTATTCGAATACGCTTATTTTCACCACGAAATGCTTATTTTATTGGTTTCCATACAATCCTCCTCATAGAAGCTTTAATAGCAGGGTCTTCATAGTGACGCTTATCTTTTTTAAGACCCCATTGAACACACGAGTTATCGCAATGATCAGATCCGCGAGAAACAGATCCTATAAGTTGTCCGCGCTTTACGGATTCACCTACTGAAAGAAAGGTTTTAGCAGGTTCAAAAGTGGACGTTATGGATCCATGCTTTATGCTGACTACATTTTTATGAGCTACAACGCCAGCAAAACTTATAATTCCGTTAGCTGGAGCAAATAATTTGGTCCCCTCTTTTGCTTCTAAATCAACCCCTCGATGGCCAGCCATCCAAGGTTTTTCAGGAGGATCAAAAGGCCTTAATATTCTTACATGCTTTACAGGCCACAACATACTAGCTTCACAAATACTTTTCGAAGAAGCTTTTGAATCACTAACTAGCATCACGCGGTAACAATCAGATTTACTTGAATTTAGAATCTTTTTATTAGAGTCATATGAAGAATAATAGTTGTAATTATTGGATATTAAATTACTTGATATTAAATTACTTGATATTAAATTGCCTATAGCAACAATAACTAAAGTAAGTACAATAGCAAAATATAAAATATATGAAGATTTGCTTGTTTTATCACTTTTTTCTGAATTATTTAAAGAATCCGATTTTTTAAAAAGCAAGTTAAAAGAAAACAAGTTGCATAGAGAATCCCTAAGCGAAAAATTACGTGAAACCATGCGCGAAACCTTACGCGAAAACATCTTAGAAAAATTACGCGAAACCTTACGCAAAAACATAAATAACCCCTTCCCCCACAATTTTTACTTTGGCTTATTAGCAGTTCGTAAAAAGCTAAAAAATAACTCTTTCATATGAAAATCACATGTATAAATACAAATAAATTTCATATTTTATTCTCATTATTTGAAGCTCTAACTTAATGAAAATAATTTATATAATTATGATTTATATAAATTATGAAACTTGCATTAAGCAAAAAGAAGTATTTTTTATAAATGTGGTCAGAAGTTCATAAGACTATGCACAAATAGGAAAAACCTTGTTTTTATTGAGTTTTATTGAATTTTGATATTGTTTTAAGATTTTACGACACGCCAAAACTAAGAAAATTTGCATATCTTAAAAATCCGTGTAATATAAATGTCTTGTGCACAGCACACAGCTAAACACAAAGGATATTCCTGCGTAGCTCAGTTGGCAGAGCGTTCGACTGTTAATCGAATGGTCGCTGGTTCAAGCCCAGCCGCAGGAGCCATTAACCACCGGTTCGCCGGTGGTTTTTTTGTATGACAATAGAGGTTTTGAATTTAACCGAAATTTTGTGAATTAACGCCTAGCTTTGGGAAATAACCCTAGTTTTGTGAATTAAACTTTAGAATCACTTCTAAACATATATAAAATAGCGTAAAATATGTGGCACGTATTACTTGCAATACACTAAAAATGATTACCACAAGTAAGGAAATACATATGCCAACAAAAGTTTTACTAGGCGAAAATGTAAAGAAAAAGAAGCTTATTGCTCTTATATCATGCATTGTTGTATTAGCACTTGCATTAACTGGATTAGGTTCGTATTGGTATTTTAAACAATCCGAAGAGACTAATGAAGCGCGTAAACAATGCCAAGAAGAAGTAGCAAAAATTTCAAAACCAAATAAAACTTGGAAAAAACTTGTAGGGAATTCCTTTTTAGTTACTTTAACGCAACAAGATAGCGAAAATAGTAAAAAATTAGCAAGTTTACTTGCAGAAAAAGCTCCTGAACCAATTACATGCAATGCTAATTCAGCTGAAGAATTAGGAAAACAAAGCGCTCAAGCAATAGCTGCATCGCAATGGTATAAAGATGAATCTACTAAGATACGCTCTCTTGCAGTTTCATTGGTTAACGAAATGAAAGAAAAGCAAGATAAAGACAAGGATAAAGATAAAGACAAGGACGATAAGAACGCGGATAAAAACAAGGATACAAGCGTAAACAAAAAAGAAGAAACTAAGCGTACGCCTAATCCTGTTGTAAAACATCCAGTTAAACAAAATAATCAAACCAAGACCGGCAAGACTACTCCTAATAAGAACACTCCTAAGACAAACAAAGGCAAGACCGGCAAGACAGACAAGACAGACAAGACTGATAAGACAGATAAGACCAACAAGGACAAAGACAAGGACAAAGACAAGGACAAAGACAAGGACAAAGACAAGGACAAAGACAAGGACAAGGACAAGGACAAGGACAAAAACAAAAGCAAAACAGAAACCGGGAACGACGAAGAAAACAAAACAGATCCCAAAAAAAATAATAACGGGGAACCAGATGCTGGAACAGTAAATACAAATGATCCAGCTAAGGGAAACAGTGAACAAAGACCATAAAATTGGTATCTTATAAAACAAATAACTAAAAATAGAAAATAAAATGGTTGAGGCTCAACAGTTTTTCTGCTGAGCCTCAACCATTTGTGTATGAATTAGAAACCTAATTCATACACAACTTTTAATAACATCTTAATAACAACTAAATAATCACTTCCCAAGATCTACTTCTTTAAGAGGAATTACTTTAGTACGATTCTTAATCTTGTACCCAACGTACAGAATTATGAATAACGGAACAGACATGTAAGTAATACCAATACCTTCCCAATTAAGCGTTGCAAACGAGCGCAAATCCTGACCAACAATAACCAGAACACACAAAAGGAACGCCACAATCGGACCAAACGGATACCACTTTGCACGATACACTAAATTGTTCAAAGAATGACCCTGAGCCACATAAGCCTTACGGAAACGGTAGTGAGAAGCAGCAATACGCCGAATTACTGCGACAGTATTTGACTTATTCAGTCAAATCCCAACTTATGACTTAGAAAGTATCGTCATAAATTTCGGCATTATCCCCTTTCACCAATAATCTTCGCTACTTTCAAGCTCATATTGGCTACTATTGTCAAATGCAACCTCTGGTCGATGTGTTTCATTATTAGCATAACGTGCGACAAAATCACAAAGACCAGAGTAAAACAGTGTAAAACCTATAAAACTTAATTCCAAAAATCTAAATCATTTTGAAATAAGCCTCTTCTTTTTAAGAACTAATTTTATATCTGCAGCAGATGCAACTTCAGAAGAATGAGTTACAACAATTACGCACTTTCCACGTTTATGAGCAGCATCACGAAGCAAAGAAATAACGTCAGAAGTAGTATCAGGATCTAAACTTCCTGTAGGCTCATCAGCCAAAATAACAGGAGAAGAAGAAACAAGCGCACGAGCAATCGCAACACGCTGCTGCTGACCACCTGAAAGTTGCATAATATTACGAGTTGATTCCTGCTCATTAAGACCAAGTTCATACAAAATATCAACTTTCGCTTTAGAATCTACAAGTCTCACATTTTCTATCGGAGTTAAATAATCAATAAGATTAAAATTCTGGAAAACTAAAGAAACATGCTTCTTCCTGTGATTTGCATAACCAGTACTTGCAATATTTTCCCCATTGAAAAGAACAGTGCCCTTGGTAGGAGAATCTAAGCCAGCTAATAAAGATAGTATTGTTGACTTTCCTGAACCAGATGGACCTGTTATGCTATACATTTTCCCTGATTCGAATACAGCATTAACTTCACGAAGAACAGCTATATTTGCAGGACCATAAGAATATTCAACATTATTTAACTCTAATAAATTTGTCATAATCATTCCTTTTACAATAACTCTTTTCAAAATTTTTCTATAAAATAATTATTTAACTTAAAATACTTCTGATTTATCCAAATATCTAAAACGCTAACTCATAGCACTTAAAACAGCACGAGGTCGCGAAGTAAATAACGGAATTAATGCAAGTAATAGCGCAACTATTGCCATAGCAAATCCTATAAGCAAAGCAAATACAGTCTGACTAAGAGGCAACATAGGAATATGCAACGATGAAATAGAAGAATCAGCAATGCTTGAAAACATAAAATTCCCTACTACTCGCGACACAGAAGCACCGAATATAAGAGATAAACATGCTGAAATTGCAGAAATAATAATGATTTCAGCAATCATTTGAGCAGCTATAGAGATTTTATTAATACCAAGCGCCATGAATACTCCAACTTCATGAATGCGACTGCGCACAAAGAAAACAAGCACTAATCCTAAAATCAATATGCCAACTAATCCAAGAACTACAAAAATCATAGTTATCATTGATTTAACTGATTTCACAGATTGTAATACTCCACTAAAACGAGCTGAATTATCTTCAATATCGAATTTTCCGTTTGATAATTCTTTAGCTTTAATAAGAGCATTATTCAATAAATCTTCACTATTCAAAACGCATCTAACGGCATTTACTAATTTAGCTCCACTAAGCGTAAAAGCTGTATAAATATCTGTTACAATGCGATTTTCTGAAGAATCAGATGGCAAAATCCCTTTTGTTTGCATTTTCCCGGAAAATATGCCAACTATCGATACTTTTGCATGATGATTGCCTTGATAAAGAGTAATCTCAGATCCTATGTGAAGTTTATTTTTATCAGCAAAAGCTTTATGTACTATTGCACTATGAGAACTTTTAGTATCGATATGTTTACCAGAATCAAGGTTATATAAACCTTCTTGGAATCCAGACGCTAACCGAGAAGATGTTGTTCCAGTAACACCTACATATGATGCCATTTTGTCGTTATCTAATCTAGGACCAGATGTTGCAGCTACAATTTGCATACCACGAGCAGAAGCAAGCGTTTCAGACTCATAAGAACTTGTTTTTACACCAGCTATTGAAGAAAACTTTTTAGCTTGTTCTAAACTCATTCCAGATTGAGAATAATCTACAAAACCATTGGATTTGTCGGAATTACTTGTATTATCAACAGCTTTATCTGTAACAGTATTTTGAGAGTTTGACTGTGCTTGTTGAGTTATATTATCAACATTATTTCGAGAATAAACATTGAATCCTAGTCCAATATTATTATTTATATTCTCTTGCACACTTTGCACAGCTGCAATCACACCAGCCTGAGAAACTAAAGAAGTTAACACTAAAGTAATAATCAGCATCAACATAGCGCTTCTTCGTGGCTTCCTTACAACAGCAATCCACGATCTATATAAAATATCTTTTATTGATTGATTCATTTGATTCCTTGAAAATACACTGTTTTAAGTAATTTATAAAATGTTATTTTTGCATTCCCAATAACTCTCTAGGAGTTTTCTTTAACATTGGCAAGCTTGAAATAAGCACAGAGATTACAATTACGAAAACAATAATAAGAGTTGTATATGCGAGACAATTCAAATCAACATTAACAACAAGCTTATCTAAGGTTCTTGTCGCCATGCTTGATTCAAGATTCCCACCTGCTTGACCCATAGAACTAAGTTCGCGCGCAGCAGAACTATTTACTGAACTCAACGCAGAACTACCCATCCAAGGAGAAACAAACAATGAAATGCAGTATCCAAGTATTATTGAGAAAATAGAAACAAGGAAAATTTCGCTAATATACTGTAAAATCATTGAACTTTTTTTAACGCCAATAGAAGTCAAAACTCCCATTTCTCTGCGTCGCTCGTTAAACCATAAAAGCAAAACCAATCCTAATGCAATAATTGCAAACAAAATAACAATTACAGACGTAACGCTCATCATAGAACGAACACCTTTAGCAGCATTTATAAGACCTGAGACAAATTGATCATTCCTAGTTAATTGATACGATTGCAAATCGATATTTAAGGAAGAAGCTTCTTTTATAATTTGATCTGCATCATAATTTCGCTTAACAAAGAACGTCGCGTCCTGATATATTTCTTTCCCAGGCTCATATTTATAAAGTTCCCTGGTAGTTTTCAAATCTGTATAAATAGTATTCGCAGTAAGCTCTGCTCTAGTTGCAACACTGCGATTATTAGCACCACCAAATATTCCAACAATGGTAGTTGTCACACTGGCTTTGGATTGACGAACATTATCCGCATCATATGGATTAGCTTTTAAAATAAGCTTATCCCCAACTTTTAAATTATTTAATTTAGCTAAGTCCTCATGAATAAAAGAAACATGAGTGTCTTTTGAATTTATATGCTTACCTTTAACTAAATTAATCGTTTTAGTCACAAAAGCATTTAGAGATGCAGAATCATTCGTGCCTTCTAAATTCACAGCATTACCGAATTGCTTTTCACGACGCTCATCATAGTCTTGTACGCCTGGAATACGCGCAGCTTTTGCATTAACTAAATCCGCTGTCACGTTTTGGCGAACAACATATGAAGATATTCCTTGAATCTTAGAAATTTTAGAAACGTCTTTAGGATTTACAGTTCCTGCTCCCCTAGGCGTTCCAGGATTAAATTGAGGATTATTAGAAAGAACAAAACTAGATGAAGCTTGACTTTCTACCTTTTCACTTTCTTTTTGGGCAGCAAAGCCAACAGCTTGAGAAGCCAATAAAAGTGTAGAAATCAAAGTAAGAATAGTAAAAATTATTAAACTTTTAATACGCTTCCTTACAATATAGCGAAATGCACGCGAAATAAATGTCATAGAACGCCTTTCATCACCGAAATACCTGACAAAAAATATTCGTTATTTTATTTAAATACTCTTTTATTATCTATAACGTAATCCACATCGTAATTTAAAAAATAAATTACTAGCTCATTAAATATTTAAAAAATGAGTATTGCTTAACTGTATCACAAGCCAAGGTCTTAAATGATATATAAAATCATTATCAATAAATATGAATGGCGGCATAACCAAGCAATACTATTAAAATTTTGCTTCTACTTGTATTAGAAGTATCAGCAGTCTTAGCGCTTTCAGCAGTTTCAGAAGCTTCAGCAGCTATGAAATATAACTACAAAACGTAGCTAAAAAATCATTGCATTACAACGACGTACCATGCTCATCAAGACGAGGATTACGTCTAGCGTTGCCAATAGTGAAGAACAATCCAACAACACCTAAAGCAAAAAGCACAGAAGAAATGATAGTTAATACGATAGGAGTATTTGGTAACCACATAAACACAAATAAAGCGAATGCAGAAATAAGAATAACAGCCCATGAAACGATGCTTATCACTTTACGAACTTTATTCCAAGTTTCATCCCCAGCTTCAGCACGAAGAATATTGCGATTAAACTTATCTTCTTGGGAAGTAACACTAGAAGAAGGTTTCCACTCCCCATCTTTATGTTCTGCAAGACGACGAGAACGATCCTGAAGAGCGTACTCATCAATCATTCCACTTCTAGCGCGACCTTTTGTATCATCGTACTGTGAAGGAATTCCCCTGCGGCTCTGCCTTTCCTTCGCACGACGCTCTTTACGATTTGCCATGATTATTCCTTTCTACATTGAATTTTCACATATAACGTATTTACGACACAATACGCACTATTTTAGCGCACAGTCAGACCGTCTTCACACGCGTCAACGATTTTTTCTATCAATAAATCGTTGAGCAACCTACCTTTGCGCGTTGCGATAATGCGATCTTCATGCAACACTGCCAAATCTTCCTTACACACTTCAAGTAACACTTTTTGCAAATGCGAATCATTGAAGGCTTTATTAGTTTCGCGCATCTTTCCGCACAATTGCGAAATATTAAGACCTTCTTTAATACGAAGCCCCAACATTACTTCTTCAATAAGAGCATCTTCTGCGTTTATGCACTCGTAGTTTTGCCAAGGAACATTCCCAGAATTAATTGCATGAGCCCAATGTTTTGGATGCAAAATATCCCATGAGCGAAGATTATAAAACTCGTTTGGATTAGCTAAAGAAGCGTCATCATCCATACTTTGTTTACTAATGTGATTTGCAGAATTGTAGTGAGAATGCGCACCAGGACCAATTCCAGCCCAATCAATATTCTTCCAATATCCAAGATTGTGACGAGACTCAAAACCGGGGCGCGCCCAATTAGAAATCTCGTACCATTCTAAGCCAGCAGAATTAAAAAGTTCGTCTGCCAACTCGTATTTTGCTGCCTCATCATCATCATTTGGCGCTTGAATAGTGCCAGCAGCGATTTGACGACCCATTTTTGTACGCGGCTCTACCGTTAGCGCGTATGCAGAAATATGGTTAACGCCCAGACTTAAAGCCATTTCTACTGACTTTCGCCAATCGTCTAAACTCTCCCCCGGAGCTCCATAAATCAAGTCAACGCTTGAGCGCAAGCCGCAAGCATTCGCAGCTTTTACACCGCGAGTTACGTTTTCTGGAGTATGAGTACGGTCAAGAGTTTTAAGAACATGCGCAACAGCCGATTGCATTCCAAAAGATATTCGTGTAAATCCGCCTTCTGCAAGCGTCTCAATATACTTTTCATCTGCAGTGTCTGGATTTGCTTCAGTCGTTATTTCAGCGTCTTTATTGAATCCCCACAAGTTACGTATTTCTTGCAAAATTCGCACTAAATCTTGCGCTTTAAGAACTGTTGGAGTTCCTCCGCCGAAGAAAACAGATTGCGCTTTAGGCTCGAAAATTCCGTGATATTCCTGCCATTTTTTTACAAGTTGCATTTCACGAATCGCAACATCAGCATAACCTTCACGACTCGCACCCTCTCCTAAATCAATCGCAGTATACGTATTAAAATCGCAATAACCGCAGCGACGCAAGCAAAACGGCACGTGCACGTACACTTCAAAAGGCATGATTGAACGCGAATCTTCACTTGTCATGTTCGATTCAAAATTCAATATAAGCCTCAGCCTTCAGACTTTTGTGCTGCACGAATCTTATCTTTAGTATCGCGATCGTTTGCGCTCTCATCCGTAGCTAATGCAGCAACGAATGCCTCTTGAGGCACTTCAACATGGCCGAGCATCTTCATGCGCTTCTTACCAGCCTTCTGCTTTTCAAGAAGCTTACGTTTACGCGTAATATCACCGCCGTAGCATTTGGCAAGCACGTCTTTTCGAAGAGCGCTAATAGTTTCGCGAGCAATAATTCTAGAGCCAATTGCAGCCTGAATTGGAATTTCAAACTGCTGGCGAGGAATAAGTCCACGAAGCTTCTTAGTCATCATAACGCCGTAAGAATAAGCCTTATCACGATGCACGATTGCACTAAAAGCGTCAACCTTTTCTCCCTGAATAAGAATATCAACTTTCACTAAATCGGCAGATTGCTCGCCATCCTCGTGGTAGTCAAGAGAAGCATAACCCTTTGTGCGGCTCTTAAGCTGATCGAAGAAGTCAAAAACGATTTCTGCAAGAGGAATCCTGTAATGCATTTCCACGCGGTCTGCACTAATGTATTCCATTGTGCCCATTTCTCCGCGATGATCCTGGCACAAATCCATTACAGCACCAATAAATTCTTTCGGCGTAATAATATCGGCAGCAACCATTGGCTCAATAATGCGCTTAATTTTACCTTCTGGAAACTCGCTAGGATTTGTTACGTGATGCTCTTTACCATCTTCGCTAGTAACGTCGTAAGTTACGTTAGGAGCAGTGGAAATAAGATCCAAGCCAAACTCGCGGCTTAAGCGCTCGGAAACAATCTCCATATGAAGAAGACCTAAGAATCCGCAACGGAAACCAAAGCCCAATGCAACAGACGTTTCTGGCTCGTAGATAAGAGCTGCATCATTAAGTTTTAACTTATCAAGAGCATCTCGAAGATCTGGGAATTGCGCGTTGTCAATTGGGAAAAGACCTGCGTAAACCATAGGCTTCGGATCTCTATATCCTTCCAAAGGTTCGGATGCAGGATTTGCAGCACTAGTAATAGTGTCACCAACTTTAGATTGGCTCACGTCTTTTGCGCCTGTAATTACGTATCCTACTTCTCCAGCTCCAAGAGCCTTAGTTGGAGTCATATCTGGGCTAATAACGCCGATTTCAATAGGATCATGCGTCATACCAATACCCATCATATGCAATTTTTCACGCGATTTAAGCTCGCCATCAACCATACGAATATATGTGACGATTCCGCGATACGAATCGTATACTGAATCAAAAATAAGAGCACGAGCAGGAGAATCAGGATTTCCTGTTGGAGCTGGAACTTCCAACACAATTTGGTCAAGAAGATCTTTTACACCTTCGCCAGTTTTACCAGAAACACGCAATACGTCCTCCGGCTTGCAGCCAATTAATCCAGCTATTTCTTCAGCATGCTTATCTGGTTCAGCACTTGGCAAATCGATTTTGTTAAGAACAGGAATAATTGTTAAATCGTGGTCGATTGCCATATAAAGATTAGAAAGAGTTTGCGCTTCAATTCCTTGAGTAGCATCTACTAACAGCACAGCACCCTCGCATGCTGCTAACGCGCGCGAAACTTCATAAGTAAAATCAACGTGACCAGGAGTATCAATCATGCCAAGAGAATACTCTTTGCCTTCAAAAGTCCAAGGAACACGAACAGCCTGAGATTTAATAGTAATACCGCGTTCCTGCTCAATATCCATGCGATCCAAAAAACGATCTCGCATTTCACGCTCTGGCACAATTCCTGAAAGCTGCAAGATACGGTCTGCCACAGTGGACTTGCCATGATCTATATGCGCAATAATGCAGAAATTGCGTATCAACGATTGATCCGTAAATCCTGGCTGGTTATGCGGTGTAATCAAAGCAAATATCTCCTTTGCATGTTGTAACAAGGCAATTCGTATGCAACACAAGTAATCGCAATAGATAAATTCGCGCAATACACAGAATTGTAGTGTATTTGCATTGCGTTTATACTAAAAATTAACATTCTGCTGCAAATAAGCCATTTTACATTAATTTTAGAAAATTTGCGAATCGTATGCGATTATATGCACTAATTAATTTGAAAAATGATTTATCCAACAATCATGCTATGCTTGCCCGCTGTATGTCCTTATATAGCAAACGTCGTTTGGAGTAACAGTGGCAAACATCAAGTCGCAGAAGAAGCGCGTGCTCACTAACGAGAAAGCGCACAAGCGTAACGTAGCCGTTAAGTCGGCTTTGAAAACCGCTATCCGCGCTACTCGTGAAGCTATCGCTGCCGGTGATAAAGTTGCAGCTGAGGCTGCATATGCAGTCGCCGCTCAGAAGCTTGACAAGGCTGCAGGTCGTGGCGTGATTCATAAGAATCAGGCTGCTAACCGTAAGTCTGGTCTCGCCCTCGCGATTAACGCTCTGTGAGGTTCGTGCAGTTAACTGCATATGGACTAGAGTTTTAACAAATCCTCATTACTTTTCGGTAGTGAGGATTTGTTTTTAGGGTTATTCCCCAAAATGTCAAAATTTTGTTAAAAACAAAGATTTTATATATCTTTTAGTTTTACTTTGTGTATACTTTTTTAATGCTGTTAGATTTAAATACTAATTTCGTTTAAGGTAACATTAGTGAAGAATTTCTTCAAAGGTATATCATTTACGCAAGTACTTGCTGGTTCACTTGCAGCTGTGACGTCATTTTTATTATCGTCAAAGATCGGCATAGCCGGCTCTGTAATTGGCGTTGCCATAGGTTCGATTGTATCGGCAGTAGCATCGCAAATTTATCAAAACGTAATTCGCGCGTCAAAAGAAAAAATTCAAAATCCTCGCACGCAATCTCATGAAACCAACAATAAAGAGATAGCGCAAGCAACAGGAGATGATATTAAAATGTCTAACGTTCCAGTTTCTGGCAATTTTAATAACGCAAATAATTTTGATTACAGTTTAGATACTGATAACTTCAACGATACAATCAATTACGAAAAACCTGGGAACGATAACAATATAAATATTCCTAGAACACGCACTATTAGTTCTAATGCTAACGACGAAAGCATTAATAATACTCGAGTTATGGAGCTTGCTGCAATTCGTGAACAACGAGAAGAAGATATGCAACTTTCTAATGGCTCGGACGAGAATCCTATACCGCTTTCAAAAGCATTACGAAACTCTAATAGATCATATAGTCAAGAAAATATAAGTAATGACCATATGGAAAGTAGATATAAAAAATTAGTAATACTAGTATCAGTATTAAGCGCTTTAGCAGCTGTGGTTATAACAGCAGGAGCAATATTACTTTTCACACAAGGTAAAGGAACAGATAATATAAATTATCCTCAACAAGAACAAAATACTAACAATCAAGAGCAGCCAAATCAGCTAAAACAGCAAAATAAGAATGAGCAATCTGAGAATAACACGAAAGAGGATAATTCCGATAAAGATTCCGATGATTCTAACGCGGATGATAACGAAGATTCTAAAACAAATAATAACGATGACGAAGCTGGCAATAGCGGAGATGATTTGTCTCAAAGCTCGCAGCCTGGCACAAGCGATCAAAATAATACTGATGGGAGCTCAGGATATGAATCTCCATCCGATTCTTCTAATAGCTCGTCATCCGGCTCCTCTGGCTCTGATACATCTTCAGGATCATCTTCTGGATCACAATCGCATACTGGCTCTAACGCTGGCTCAGGATCGTCTAAAAGCGTAGATAAAAGCTACAAAAAAGGATCTGGATCTGGAGAAGCAGGTAGAGGCAACTAATTATTAGCGAACTCGCTGAAAAAGCGATTATGTAATACTTTATGCGAGCAAGTTAAGCTAGCAAATTCAGTAAAGGACTTAAGTAAGCGTATTCGCTAAGCGGATTCAGTAAACAACTTCAGTAAGCGGATTAATCAGGCGGATTCACTAAGCGACACGCCGAGATTTTGATAATTGCTCAAAATGTTGTATTCTATCAAAGGTTCGAATGAACCGGACAATTGAAAAACGGGGCTATGGCGCAGCTGGTAGCGCATCTCCATGGCATGGAGGGGGTCGGGGGTTCGAATCCCCCTAGCTCCACGATTTAAATCTTAGCGGAATATATGATATATACGCTAAGATTTTTTGTTTCCCGTAAGATGTCTTAAGCTCTTATGTCCTCATATTCCGCTGAGATTTTTTATTTTCCATCACAGACTTAAGCGCCTATATCCGCTTTCGCGATGAAACTTTTATCCATACTCATAGTCTTAAGTATTAAGCGCATACATTCAAAAAGAAGATTATTTAAGAGGAATATAAATTAAGAGCTGAATTCCCCTTACACTTAACCCATAACTAGGTAAGTAAGAACAACCAGCTCTTTTGTAATCGCAAAGCGTTCAATAGCAAAGCGTTCAATAGCAAAGCGTTCAATAGTAGAGTGTGTAATAGTAAAGCGCGTAATCGCAAAACTTGCAATACTAAAACTTGGAAATTAACTTTTAAATGCGCTTCAAGCTAAAAATCATTCACTTGTTGAATGCAAGTGGAATTTGATATCTCCATAACTTGGAGAATACACAGCTATGCCGAAAGCAACAATAGAACCAAATTTATCTTTAACAGTTGATTGTGCTACAAGAACAGGAGTTCCTTCTTGAACCTCAAGAACAGCAGCCATTCTACTGCAAACTTTTTCAACATGTATTGAAATCTCATTTTCAGTAAGAGACACAGCATACGTTTTAAAAAGAAAACTAGATAAAGATCCGGTTGAAAAATCATTTGTTAAGATCTTTGGAAAACGTGAAGCATTAAGATATATTGCACTATAACGAGATAATACGCCATCCATATAGCATATTCGTTTCAAACAAATAAGATCAGTATCGGAATCTAATCCTAATCTAGAAGCCGCATCAGCATCGTTAACTACATCATTTTCTAAAACTTTATAAGTAGCAGAGTTATTATCTTCCCCGCTTTGACGATAGAATCCTTGAACTCTATCCGAAATGACTTCACGATTATGACTATATATAATGCCTTTTGCGCGGAATGTACCTCTACCCTGTTCCCTAACAAGCAAGCCTTCTAATATGAGATTATCAACCGCATGTCTTAATGTTATACGACTCACATTGTATTGCTTGCAAAGCTCAACTTCAGGTGGCAATTGTTCATCCGGAGCCATTGAATCAATGCGCTGACGAAGATTATCACGAACGGCTATATACTTTGGAACTCCATCAGCCATTAATATCACTCTCCAATCTAGATATATTCACAAAAATATATGAGCAAATAGCAATAACGACATAAATATGCAAAACAGTTAAATTAAAATCACAAGCGAACAAGCAAATTTTAACTACCGATAGTCTCGCAAATATCTCACTACATCGAAACAAACCGTTGCTACAATTTACTTAACAGAGCAATATACCTCTGCCAAGTAAAAGTAACAACGGTTCGGTTTACTACCTTAATTATTCTATACTATTGCATATATAAATAACTTATTTCATAAATATTGTAGTTTTCAGAAATTATTACGCTTCTACCTGTGTTTCTACAATATTATTTTTTGCTTCTCTTCGTGTCAGAATAAATGACGCAAGATAGAACATAACCAACAAAGATATTACTGACACAATTAGCACAGTTTGACCGCCAGCTACATTAGCATATCCAAGTGCGACGCCCGCAACACCATAATCAGCATCAGAGTATGTTGAATTTGCAGAACCAAGATTTCCTAACACAGGCAAAATTAACAGCGGCAAGAATGTTATAACAAGACCATTAATAAACGAAGCTATTATGCATCCTCTGCGGCCACCTTGTCCGTTTCCGAATACGCCAGCAACGCCGCCAGACATAAAGTGTGCAACAATTCCAGGAATTATTACAGTTGTTCCAGCAAATACCATAGCTGTCATGCCAAGAAGACCGCCAAAGAAGCTTGACAAGAAACCTATAAGAACAGCATTTGGAGCAAATCCAAAAGTCATAGGTGCATCTAATGCTGGTCGCGCATTCTTAACAAGCTTTTCAGAAATACCCTTAAAAGCAGGTACAATCTCATCCAAAACAACCTGAACGCCAGCAAGAATAACGAATACACCTGCAGAGAAAGTAGAAGCTTTAAGAATTACGAATATAATGAAGTTTTGACCATGAGACAATTGACTTTCAATATATTGAGAACCTGCAAACAAAGCAACTACAACATAAATTATTGCCATTGAGATCGTTATAAGCACTGTTGTGTCGCGCAAGAAACCTAAAGCAGAAGGGAACTTAATATCTTCAGTAGACTTCGATGGCTTTTTTCTAGAAGATGTAAGTCGAGCTACTAAAGCTCCTAAAGCAACACCAGCAGATGCAGGATGACCTAAAGCAACATCATCTTTACCGGCGGCTTTTGTCATGAACGGCTGAACAATTGCAGGAGAAATCGTAATAAGCAAGCCTTGAGCAAGAGAACCCCACAGCAGCACTCCCCACATTGGGAATCCTGCAACATTAAATATAACAGCTAGCATGCTTGCCATATAAAATGCCACGTGACCGGTTAGATAAATAAACTTAAAACGAGAAGTAATAGAAAGAATAATATTGACAATCATGCCAAAGAAGAAAATAAGAGCAGACTCTGAGCCATATTTTAATAGGACGGTGCCAATAATTGCTTCATTATTCGGCACAACTCCTTGCACACGAAATGCGTGCTGGAACATGCTTCCAAATGGAGCTAAAGCATCAGTAACAACCCCTGAGCCAGCTGCTAAAACAAGAAAACCAACTAACGTACGAACAGAACCCTGTAAAATATCAGAAATCTTTTTGCGCTGGGCAATAAGACCAATCATAGATATTAAGGCAACAATTACTGCAGGCTGACGAAAAACGTCAAGCAGTACAGACAGAACACCGTTCACGGTTCACTCCTTAAATAAAGGTTGAGCCTGGTAACAATAACGAAGCTGAACGAAACTCTGCAGCATCAATCACAATCCATCCGAGCAGCAAATCACACACTGCACAGAAGCAATAAAGTGCATTAAACGCAAGTCTGCAAAGCAAGCGAACATGACAAGTTAGATAGGACTACTCTATCTTTAATATCTACCTTCAATATCGTAAAGCTCACATGTATTTTAATGTACTTTTTAATAATATCGTTTTCTTGTTATAAAAATCTATATAACGGCATTTTTTTAATAAAAATTTAAGGTTTTTACATTATTTGATGGAAAAAATACAGGTTCGACACGCCGTAAAAACGCAAAAAAATAAAGCTTAAAACTTAAATTGCTTAAATTGTCAATTTATTTTACATTTTTTTGAAAAAATCAACATATGTTTTATAGTCTAAACATTTGTTGGTTTTATATATATTTAATACCTGATATAGCTAACTAAAGACTAAA
>NZ_MNLH01000052.1 GCF_002896555.1 Gardnerella coleohominis | reverse complement strand
GTTTATGGAGCTGAAAATCCATCAGCTGCTATTGATTCTATTCGTAATATTGCGCAAGAGGCTTGGCGAGCATAAAACTTTTATTGGGGCATTTTTAGAATAATGCCCCAATATTTTATATATGCAAAATAGAATACAATTGGTAAGTCTTTTAAATTGTTTTTAAGGAAATAGGTATGGTTAAGTTCATTTCTAATCAGGAGTACAGTCC
>NZ_MNLH01000051.1 GCF_002896555.1 Gardnerella coleohominis | reverse complement strand
AGGACTTAAACAGTCTAAAGTCGGGCAAATCAAAAGGGTGTCAAGCTTGCTCGCAGCCGAAACAAATACCAATATGGTTAGAAAAGCGGCTAAGTGCTGCGAAACAGCGATGCATCAATCCAAGAGATCCAAATTACAAAAACTATGGTGCCTGGGTGAAAATCATAAGTGCAGAGAAACACTGGAATCAAAAGCAAAACCACTGTTATGTAT
>NZ_MNLH01000050.1 GCF_002896555.1 Gardnerella coleohominis | reverse complement strand
ATATAGTTCAACACACTTCTTTTTAAACTCGTAACTATATTTACATTTTGACATGCGTTACTCCTTTGACTAGCAGTCCAGAAAAAGGGGTACATATCAATTACGTTGCTGGCATTTTCCGTGGCATTTTTTGTTGGATTTTTTGCAAATTCTCCAAAATTAATGTGCAGAATATAAAATTTAATAATTTATTTAGATTTATATCAGTTAGGCGCACTAAATTATCT
>NZ_MNLH01000005.1 GCF_002896555.1 Gardnerella coleohominis | reverse complement strand
AGATGTGTATAAAGACAGAAGCCATCCTAAACTCTAACGAATTTTTCCAACCATAGTCAGAATTGTAAACAAACTTTTCGCCAGTTATGTCTTCAATAGCCATAGCTAGAATATATTCATAGCATCCAGCATCTCTACTATCATAAATAGCATCGTAAAGAGGTTTAATTGCCTTCAGTCCCAGTTTCAATATTCTTTGATAGTTTTTAGAATTCCTAATAAACTTTCCTGGATGTGCCTGCATAGCCACTTGTGGATTAGTCTTCGTCTCAGTTTCTAATTCCACCATCAACTTATTCATGGATCCCTTTATATCATCTAACGTTTCAGCATAAGCTACGTTTACTGGCATCAATTTATGAGCTATATTCCCACTATTCTTTGATGCTGGATTATTTCCAATAATAAAAATTCCAGTAAATACAAATAGAACCAATAAAAGTAAAGTTCCTAGCGAAATATACATTTTTTTCTTAGACATAGTATTACACCTCCTAGAATTCTAATTCGCAGTGTATTTGTGTTGCAAAGAACCATAAACAGAATTAGGGTAATAAGGATCATGACTACCATGGTTAAACAGCTCCAATTGTCCCCATTTAGCACGGCACCACTTAAGACCAGTAACCTTTGCAAAATGAACAATTTTATCAGGAGAATGACCATACACTAGAATAAATGGATCATATTTATAAGGTCTATAACCTTTCTTTGCCAGATAATTATCCAATTGCGCTTTAGTAGCACCATCATCACCAAAGTCACTAGGCCATTCGTACGTCATACTACCAGTTGCAAATCCTAGACAATTATATGCTGGCGTAGCCTTATCGCTATAAAACCATGTCCATGAAATACTATCATAAAACGATTTTGGTTGAGATAAAGTATACGCATAAGCAACAGAATTGGATGTGAAAAACAACATTCCAACAACCATTACATAAGTGGTTATTGCTGATAACATCTTTCTTTTTCTAATCATTTGTAAGCACCTCCTTAAAAACAACATCTTTAACTAAGATTGAGATTAATCAGATTTTATCTCGAATGATCACTATTCTTGTACATTTTATGATTTTTTTTATAATGTCACATAAATTATTCCATCCTTTCTGCTATTATTAATTTGTTGTATACTCTCATAGTGTAGGATATTATCTTAGCTAAGTATCCATAGAGATTAAATTCTATTTTTCGCTTAACGTTAAGATAATTCGTTATGTCTTCGTTGCCTAAATGATTCATCCACTGTCTAAACAGTTATAATAAAATAATATTAATATAACATATTATATTAATATTATCAAGACACAAATTCATCTTAATCACCTAACTTATTTCTACCAATTACAGTGAACGCTCCAGCACGGTTAAGCGGGAGCATGTTACCGTTAATCAAATACAAGTCACCACCCTCACAGGCGGGAATCTTATCCAAGTTTTCTAACTGTCTAATATCGTTCGCGCTCATCCAACCGTTTTGACGAGCGGTAGCATAACCATTCATACGACTCTGATAGTCTCCTCGAAGAAGACCATCCACGTTAAACTTCACATAATAAGTTTCTTTCTCCTTATCAGTAAAAAGCCGCCTCGTAATAGACTGTTCAAAACGCGCCACCCAAGGATCCAGCGTGTATTTCACAAACTCCAACGACTGCTGCTCAATATTAGAAAAACTCGACTTTTCTAAATCACCAACCATGTGTGGTGGGACTCTAAAAATACGAGCAATCTCGTTAATCTGAAACTTACGAGTTTCAAGAAACTGTGCTTCGTTAGGCGAAATAGAAATAGGCGTATACTTCATGCCTTCCTCTAAAATCGCTATCTTATGCGAGTTAGAACCCGAGAACCCCTTATTCCAACTATCCCTCATACTTTGAGGATCTTTCACTGTACCGGGGTATTCCAAGATTCCACTTGGTGTAGCACCGTTAGCGAAAAACGATGCACCATACTCTTCCGTAGCTATCGCCATACCGATAGCGTTTTTTGCCATCGCAATAGGCGAATAGCCAACAAGACCGTCAAAACCAAGACCGGGAATATGAAGCACGTCAAAAGGTTTAAGTTTCACACTCGTTTCTTTACCCGCTAAAACATCACTATCATTTAACGTATACTCGTAAAAAATTTGACCACTCTCATCCCGGTCAACTCTCATACGATCAGGCATTAAAGGGTATAAGCCTAAAACCTCGCCTTTACCGTTTCGAATAATCTGCGCGTAAGCATTACCCCATAACAGTAGATGCGTCATCAAGGTTTCTCTAAACACGAAGCTTGTCATTTCAAGATTCGGCTCATCATGAAGCACCTTATATAAAGGATGTTTAATCGCTTTAGCCGTACCCGTACTCGTCCGCTCATACACGTGAAGCGGCAGACTCGCCACCGCTTCAGACAGGATACGCACACACGAGTAAACTGCCGTCATCTGCATCGCCGAACGCTCATTCACCCTCTTACCAGAAGAAGACATGCCACTAATAAACCTTTGAGCATTCAAGTTAAAACGATTCTCAGGCTTATCCCTACTCTTAAAAATCTTACTAAAAATATTCACGACCCACCTCTTTACATGAATAGGATTCCTCGAGCGTCATACACGCTTTGAGTGTTCGCGTTACCGCATCTTATAGCACGGTCAAGTGCCATAATGGTTGCGATAGCACCGTCTATTTTCTCGGTTGATTTTTCCTTATCTGCCTTAATGTTTCCTGCAGGATCAGTGCGGATGAAAATGTTATCCATATTCCAGCGAAGCACCGGATGCCCTGCGTGTGCGATTTTCTGCTCGAGCACAAGCTTCATAAGCTCCTTGGTAGGCGGACTCATATCCTTGAACCCTTGTCCGAACGGAACCACGGTAAACCCCATGTTTTCAAGGTTTTGCACCATTTGCACCGCACCCCAACGGTCGAAAGCAATCTCACGAATATTGAAACGTTCACCTAAAGTTTCGATGAATTTTTCAATAAACCCATAGTGAACAACGTTTCCTTCCGTAGTCTTAATAAACCCTTGTTTTTCCCACACGTCATACGGCACGTGGTCCCGTTTCACGCGCAAACTCAAGGTTTCTTCAGGCACCCAAAAATAAGGTAGGATACGAAACTTATCCGACTCATCTAAAGGCGGAAACACAAGCGAAAAAGCCGTAAGATCAGTGGTGCTTGAAAGGTCAAGACCCCCATAGCAGACCCTGCCCTCTAGTTCTTCCTCGTTCACCTGAAAACCGCAAGCATCCCATTTTTCCATCGGCATCCAACGAATAGACTGTTTCACCCACTGGTTAAGACGAAGCTGACGGAAAGCATTCTCTTCACCGGGATTTTGCCGGGCTGACTCGAAAGCAGCTTTAACTTTCTCCATTTGAACCGTCACCCCAAGAGAAGGATTAGCTTTCTTCCACACCTTAGGATCCGTCCAATCATCCGAATCTTTTGCACCATAAATCACGGGGTAGAAAGTTGGATCAATTTTCCTACCCTCGATAATATCCACTGCTTTCTGATGCGTCTCATAGCAGATAGAATGCGTATCCGTACCAGCCGTGGTAATCAGAAAATATAGTGGCTGCATGCGAGCATCCCCGGAGCCTTTAGTCATCACGTCAAACAGTTTACGGTTTGGCTGCGTGTGAAGCTCATCAAACACGACACCGTGAATGTTAAAACCGTGTTTAGAGTACGCTTCAGCCGACAACACTTGGTAGAAACTGTTAGTTGGTAGGAAAATAATACGTTTTTGCGAAGCTAAAATTTTAACCCTACGATTAAGAGCCGGACACATTCTAACCATGTCAGCCGCCACATCAAACACGATGGTTGCCTGCTGACGGTCAGCCGCACAACCATAAACCTCGGCACGCTCCTCATTATCCCCACAGCATAAAAGCAGTGCCACTGCCGCGGCAAGCTCACTTTTACCCATTTTCTTAGGTATTTCAATATACGCGGTATTAAACTGACGGTAACCATTCGGTTTAACCACGCCAAACAAGTCTCTAATAATCTGCTCCTGCCAGTCAAGGAGCTTAAAAGGCTTACCAGCCCACGTTCCTTTCGTGTGTGTTAAACATTCGATAAAACTTACAGCATAATCCGCTAAATCCTTACTATACGTTGAATCTTCTTTTTTAAACTTAGTAACCTCGTACGCTTGCAACTTAAGCTCCTCCTTTCTTTAGGCATAAAAAAAAAGACGCTTACTTGCGTCCACATCATTTCCTTATCTTTCCTACGAGAAACAGGGCCTCAAAGCCCTGCTACTTTTAACTAAACTTAAAGTTTTTAGTTTCTAGCGTCGAGGATCATTTCTAAAGCCTCGTTTGCAAGCTTGCCTGTTGGCATCATGTCCCAGCCTCTATCGTAGTTTGCGATAACCTTGTTATTGTTTTTCAAAGTAAGCTTGGAAATTCGACCCTGGTTAATCCCATATTCGCTTGGCTCTTCAAAAACCTTCATACTGTAGCTTACAACCTGATTTTCTACTTTAAGCGTATCTTGTTCCCACATGATTTTTTCTCCTTTTTCTGTGTTTTTTGCTGATACTATATATCACTCTAAAAGCACAGAATAGCAAGCCGTAAACGAGAAAAAATCGCGGATAATTCCACGATTTTTCTCCAGCCTTCCAACCCTATGGCTGACTATCCCCCCTTTCTTTTAGCTTCTTGCTTGTTGAATCGCTTGATAAGCTTTTTGAATATCCTTGTCCAAGGTTTCAGCATCCGCAAACAGTTGAAACTCCGTATCGTTTAGTTTTCCTCCGCTTGCCTTCCAAAGCTCCTCGTGAGCTTTACTGGCGCAGGTTTTTGCTGTTTGCGCGATGTCGAGCATGCTGATAGCCGAACTAATTTTCCCTTCTTCAGCTTTTTTGACTGCGTTTAATGTGTAGCGTCTGCATGTTTTAACTTCGTTTGCGAGGTTTTGTAAAATTTCTTTTTTCATGAGTTTCTCCTTTGCGCACGTGTTTTTGCTGATACTATATATCACTCTAAAAGAGCGCAATAGCAAGCTTTTAAGCCAAGAAACACCGGGTATTTACACGTTTTTCCCCACCAGTTTTCGCTAATTTTTTTACTCTTAAAAACCGTTAAAATGTTTCTAAAATCATGCTGAAATAATAATCACCCAAAAATCATCTACTACAGTAAAACATACTTTTACAAAAACCTCGTTCTCTTGCTCTAAAATCGCGAAAATTTCTTCAACCAAAGAGCCTGTAGTACAGTCTTCACTCAACACGTACGCCTGGTCTTCACTCGCATACAGCATTACGCTCACCCCCGTTTCTAAAAGCGCAGGAGCCTTCTAAACGGGAAAGCATAATTTTCCTGTCTTGTTTAAACTCGTCTCCTATAAACCCGAGTCTAAGAAGAAAACATCTGAAAGCATACTTATCGTTAACCGGCTTATGCTTACTATTATTAACGCGTTTAATTTCCACGCTCATTTTACAAAGACTGTTTATAAACTTCGCATAGGATGCCAAGCCTGGTTGGTTAGCCTGCTCAAACCAAGGAAAAATAAGCTTATCATCTTCTTCCTTAATATTAAGACTGTTCACTCCTAACGCTTTTTTAATAAGATCACCCTTATTATCAAGAATTTTCCTAAGCTTTACCACATCAGCCTTATCTTTAGGAAACTCAACACTAAAACATTGCGTACCATCACACGCGCAGACTGGAAGACTTATACCATAGTCAGCGTCTAACATGTTTTTCAAATCATCTAAGTTCTCTTCACTACTACACGTGACCGTACCATCTTTACTAATGTTGAAAACACCTATCCTGTAAGACATACTCGGAGTTTTTAAGTAAACAGCCTTTACTCCCGTAGAATCCTCTATAGCTTTAATAAGCGGCTGCCTATCTTTTCCTTTTAACCCGTATTTTAATTCCATTTTTCCTCCTTTAGATTTTTTCGGGTACATATATAAATCACTCTAAAGAAGGTTTATAGCAAGCGTTTGCAAACTATTTTTCATATAAAATACGAGTCTTACTTGTTAGTACATACTTCAGTAAACGAGTATTCTTTACCGCCTCTTAAAACTTTCACACTCTTATCATTTCCAACCTGCTCAATATAACGTTTCACAATCACGTCACAATATTTCTCGTCAAGCTCGATAGCGTAGCAGATTCTACCCGTCTGCTCGCAGGCTATAAGCGTGCTACCACTTCCAGCAAACGGATCTAACACAAGCGAGTTCGTCATACTCGAGTTTTTAATCGGATACGCTAAAAGAGCTATTGGTTTCATGGTTGGATGATCAGCGTTTTTCTTAGGCTTTTCAAACTCCCAAACTGAAGTTTCTTTCCTACCCGCGTACCACTTGTGTTTACCTTTTTTCTTCCACCCATACAAACACGGTTCATGCTGCCACTGGTAAGGGCTTCTACCCAACACCAGAGACGGTTTCTTCCAAATACAACAACCTGAAAGATAAAACCCCGCGTCCTGGAATGCTTTTCTAAAATTCAAACCCTCCGTGTCAGCATGAAACACGTAGATAGACGCATCATCTGCCATCGCCTGCTCCATGTTCACGAACGAGTTGAAAAGAAACTGGTAAAACTTATCATTCTCCATATTATCGTTTTTAATTTTCCCAGCAGAACCCTCATAGTTCACGTTATAAGGCGGATCAGTAACCACCAGATTCACTTTAGTATTCTCAAGAAGCGTCTTATATGTTTCTAACTTAGTAGCATCACCGCAAATAATACGATGCCTGCCAAGCGTCCACACGTCACCTGTTTTAGAAAAACACGGTTCTTCCAGCTCTTTTTCAACATCAAAATCATCATCACTCACGTCTTTATCAGCATCAAAAATACTGGAAAGCTCCGCCTCGTCAAACCCGAGAAGATCAAGATTAAAATCAGCTCCTTCAAGCTCCGATAACTCAACAGCTAATAGCTCACTGTCCCAGCCTGCGTTAAGTGAAAGCTTATTATCCGCAATAATATAAGCACGCTTTTGTGTTTCAGTTAAATGATTTTCTTTCACGCACGGAACTTTTTTAAGACCCAGTTTTAATGCCGCGGCAAGCCTGCCATGCCCTGCGAGAATCGTATTATCCTCAGCCACTAGAATTGGGGATAGAAAACCAAACTCGCGAATACTTGCCGCTATCTGAGCTACTTGCGCCTCAGAGTGCGTGCGAGCGTTTCTCACATACGGGATAAGCTCACTTACGTCAGCCAAATAATACTGCATTTCTTTTTCCATAAGCTTTCCTCCCGTCAGAAAAGACCCCAGCAAGCCAGCTTTTCAAAACCACCCACCGAGTCAATATAATCTTTCGCAATTTCCACAATCTGCGCATACGGTTTACCATCAACCATCTCGTCCCCGATAGCACAAGAAAACTCAACCACCCGGCCGGTTTCCTGCGCTTTCAAAAACGCGTAAATGTTAACCGACACGTCAGCTTTCGTAAGATCCTTACCATGAAGACCGCCGCCCGTAACAGCATCAGCCATGTCTGACCCGAGTTTTCGGTTAACCGCTCCCGTATCCACGCTGATACCACCAGTCCAGTCGCCTAAAGGATTAACAAACGCATTCGGATAGTCTTTCAATAAGTCTTCTCTTTTAGCGTGAGACTGGCAGATGATAAGCTTTTCACCATCAAGAACATACTTGCCGTCATACGGATACTTTTCATAAACCTTTCGGGCAATAGCCGAGAGGTTCTTCTGCTCGCCTGTTAGTGGCATGCCTTTAAAAATCCCGTTATCACCCGAGCGAACCATACCATCCTGGTTTCGGCTTAAATGCTTATCCTGTGGCACAACCGTAATATCAATCTTTACTT
Organism: Gardnerella coleohominis; assembly: GCF_002896555.1. Lineage (GTDB taxonomy): Bacteria > Actinomycetota > Actinomycetes > Actinomycetales > Bifidobacteriaceae > Bifidobacterium > Bifidobacterium vaginale_F. The sequence goes on along the minus strand of NZ_MNLH01000005.1, from coordinate 67,700 downwards.
TCCCAGGGCTTAAACGGTGGATAATATTTTTAATATCCTTAAACTTAAACATCACCGTGCTTTCAATGCACACGGCACACTTACCATGCCCGAGCATCACTTCAACAGCAATCTTCGGATTCTCATCCAGCTTGTAAGCAAGATCAACAATTGCTCCAGCAATACGATCCGCAATCTTGTCGACATGTGACGGGTTTACTTTTTCTATCATAATTTTTCTCCTAAATGTTTTTACGTGTAATAAGCAGGCGTTCCATTAAATCGTTTTGAGGTGAAACGCCATCAAACTCAGTCGAACAGTTTTCTTTCACAATCTGGAAAATCTCATTCCAAAGCCTGACCGCCTGATTCATGTAGTTAATACCAATGTTGATAAAAGGCGATGGTATCGGTTTACCCGTGGTCGGATGCTTGGAAAGAAACCCGAGTTTACTGGTTACTTCCTCACATTGAATCCAACGAGCACAGCTCATCGCATACCGTTCAATAAGAGGAGATGGGACTTTACTGCTAACACCAATGTCTTTTAGCCACTTCCATGTTTCAGCGAAAATTTCTTTAGCCTGAAGCTGAGTGCCGTCTTTTTGCGTGGCGGATAAAAACTCGTGAGGCTGAGGCATTTCAGCACCTTCAAGCTCCGGAATATCAAGCACGCTTAAAGGCCTGCCACCGGGGTTTCCTTCACTCGCTTTTTCAACAACCGCTTTCTTTTTACGCCCGGCACCCACGCGTCTGCCGCCACGACCGCCGATATTATTTGATTTTGTAGGCAAACTTTCCGCCTCCTTCCCACGTGAGTTTTAACTACTAAAAATTTTTTGTGTTTGATTTTGCCTATTGCCCTTTTGATTTCGCTGTTTTTACGCAAAATACCCTGCGCCCGTTCCCCAGGGAATAGGTTTTTAGAGATTTTGACCGCCCCTGGGGTGGTTTTTATTTGTTATGCCAGCGGTCTCCACGCTTAGCGTGAATTTTAGAGTGACAGGATTTGCATAGAGAAATAAGATTCTCTCTAGCGTGCGTTCCACCTTCAGCAATCGGTTTAATATGATGAACCTGCTCAACAGGCACAAGCATATGGTTCTTAAAGCAAAGCTCACAGAAAGGATGCTCTCTCACATAAGAATCCCGCACTTTCTGCCACGCTCTGCCGTAACGCTTGTGAGCATCATAAGGACGCTCGTATTTTTCGTAGCGTCGGTTCTCTTGTTTTAAATGTTCCTCGCAAAACCTGCCGTCAGTTAGGTTCGGACAGCCTTGATAAGAACACGGTCTTTTAGGTTTTCTCGGCAAGACTCATCCTCCCTTTTCAAGTAAGATAAATTAACGTAAAATAAGTGAAAAATAGTCTGTCTATGACAGTAGGCATCCACTTGACTATATAAATTTAAGGAGGTTAGTTATGAAGAAATCTGTATATCAAGCTATACGATTATTCCTTTTTTCATTATTACTCCCTCTTTTAGGACTTATTATCAATTCTCTTAAATCACTCGATTGGGAAATTGTTTATGACTCACCCTTTTTACTCATTGTTATAGCTCATGCACTTGGTTTAACAAAAATTCTTCTTTACTCGATTGTTGTCAATCAAAAAACACTCGAAAACTTAGGAGTTTGTAAAACCATCGCTATCGCGCTTATCGCCCCTGCTATTGATTTATTGATATTACAAGAGTCTCCTCGGCAATTGGGTAGTAGCTGGACTTGCACGTACATTACATTTTTTATTACTCTTGAATGTATCCCAACTATAATTCCAATCATTGTTAAAGAGTTTTTACGAAGAAGAAACCAAAAGCACAAAGGTGATTGAGAATAAAGACACCCTCAATCACCTCCGTGACCTGTTATCTCAATAATTTAACTCTATGATTATTTTGATTTTGCCAGCAAATAATGAGCCATAGCAATACAGCATGCATCTCGTTCTTCATCAGTTGATTCGCCAGCAAGCCGTGCCAGCAATCCAAATCCTAGAATTTTTTCCAGACATCCATACATTTTTGCCTTAATAGAATTTTCCAGTGCTTTAAATGAACTGAAATCTAACCCATCTTGAGCATAAGCAGTATATCTCTTTTGAGCAGTAATACTACTATAATAAGTTGTCATCATATCGCTTAAAGTATGCAAATTTTCATCACTAGCATTACGTAGATTCATTCCTAAATAGATAGCGTCTGCATCATCACAAAAATCTGTAAAATTGCAGCGAATACCAAGTTTATTACTGACATGATTTGCTTTAAAATACTCTGACTGTGCACTACTGTCTGAACCAATAAGAGCATATGCTGTTTTCATACGATCAAGAGATGGATACTTTTGCAGGTACTTATGTAAGTCATCCATGCCTGTTGCAAGATCTCCTGCCCAACCAGTCCAATGATCTGGAGCTAAATTAGAATAAGCATAACAATAAAGCGTATAAGCAAAGTGTGCTATATCGTTTTTACCACCACTTATATCAGCAACTTCGTCACGCTTATTACCAATATAAGTATCCAGCTTATCTTTTAATGCAGGATATTCTTTTTCCATGAATATTATGAAAAATGGATCTGCAAACGCGCCAGCAATAGCAAATTTCCAATTCGTCATATATGCCTTAGCTAGATAATTAATCACACCTTGAGTCACGCTTAAAGGATGATACTCTAGAACCACCGCATACTTTTGATATACTTTTCGCCATTTATCATACACGCTTTCTAATTGTTGAATGAGGTCTATCACTTTTTCAATTTTTGTTAAACGAGACGTATCTGGATTAGGTGGAGCGACATAAGTAATCTTTGATTGTGGATTGCCAGTTGAATGATTTACACTTCCAACCGCTCCAAAACGTCCAGAATATGCTACTCTGTCAAGATCCCATTTACCTTTATAGCCAGGGATTTCATGGAACTGATCAAACGCCCAATTACTTGGAATAGAAAAGCCTAGATTTCCACTAAAACCTGTAGACATATCAGACACAAATGATGCTACCGCATATCCTGCTTTACTAACACGAGTACAAATATTTCTAGATGCATAAATTCCAATCCGATAACCACCATGCATATTTTCTTTAACAGCTTTGAAGTACGGCAAAATATTGCTACTAATTTCCGGATTCGTTGCATCATAATCAACCGCAAAATAGATTACTGTTGGCGGAACTCCAAGACGTTTAGCTGAAGCAACCGCTTCTTTTGCATGACGAGCTCCATTTTCTGCTGTAAAATGACGTAATTCAGTTGAATACTCTTGAAAAATAGGGAAATATTGAAGACCGTGGCTCACAATTCTTTCCAATTCTCCAGTACGCAATGCCTTAAAATAGTCCTTTTCAGCAGTGTTTTTTTGATCAGGTTCACTCAAATAACGACCAACAATCCTATAACCATCAGCCTTCAAACACTCAGCAAACTCGTCAGTAATCTCAAAACGTGTATCACACGCTACACAAGAACGATTAGGATCACCTTTCGAAGTTAACAGGCTCATCCATGTTGTTGGATCAACCTTACCTGTAACAGGAATAACATGCTCTGCTTGGAACTTATACAATGCCGACACTATTGCATTATTCCATGTTGAAGTTGGCGTAAGCGAATACCCATTACATGTGAGCGCTACGCTTGCCAACCAAACCCACTCACTCGTTCCCTCACTAATTGTCTTTAAACGTGATCGTGTGCCATTACCAAAATTGCCAGTAGCCTCAGCTGGAGTAAACCCTTCAACAGCTTGTAACACTTGAATCAATGCTGTATTCATCTCACGACCATACAGACCGTCTGTTGGAATAATTCCAGTATAATTCTTATATTTACTGTTAACAGCCTGCTGTGTTACACGAATGTCTTCTTTGCCTCCATACAACGATAACAATTTGAATTGTTTCATTGATAAAAGAACCATCATTAGTTCTAGATCCACAGTAGATGAAATATCTGAAAGACCAATATCACTTTTAAGATCAGAAATAGAGTTTGCTACATTATATGTAAATTCTTCTGTTATGCCTCCATATTCAGCCTCATACCCTTTGCACCAAAGAGCACCCTGAATAATTCCATGAATATTATTACTTTCATCTGTCTGATCAATACCATTTGGCCAGCGCTTCTTAAATCGTGACTGAGTACCTTTCCCAAAATTATTTGCCGTTTCTGTTATACCAAGCTCAATCTGCAAAGCACGAATAAGCCCATTAATTGTATCCCAACCAGTATTCCCATCAGTAATAACTGAACCAAACCCAGGCTTATCACCATAGGTTTTGTTTAACCATTGCTGTGTTAGTAATACCATCTGATCCATGTTGTGCCCTCCTTTTAGGCATGAAAAAAGCCCTGAAAGATTACTCTTCCAAGGCTTAGTATTTATAATTTTTGCTAAGTTTATAATACCATATAGAAGGCAGTGTCATCTCGTATCAGAGCGTACCAAACCGTACCATTTTTTAGATTTGGATTAGATTATCTGGTAAAACCATGTGCTCTAATGCTTTACCATGCCATCTTATAATCGTCATTCTGCTAGCATGGAGTTCTTTACCAATATCCTCCCACGTCATGTTACTCATGTAACGGTAGCGTAAAATCATCTGCTCATCCACGCTTTCAAGTTTAGAAATCACGTCCAAAATCTGCTCTTTCAAACTGATAAGCAGCGTGATCTCCGTGTTAATCTTGGCTTCTAAATCCATAACCCTTATAAGAGCTTTCACAAACGGAGCTTCCACGCTTCGAGTCGTCTGCACATACTCTCGGTCGTATCTTAATGAAGAAACACTTGTAGCAAGCTCACGCAGTCTTACTACTTCATCCATGTCAGCCTTAATTCGTTTATCAAGAAGATAGGCTTGCCGTAAGTATTCTTTTTTGTTCATTCTTACCTCCATTTTGAGGTAAGTTCTCTCTAGAACCCCTTTCCCTCACTTCATTAATTGATAGTCTTGCTTTAACCGACTCGATTAAAGCATCCTGCACTTTAGCCTTCATGCTTAAAGCCCTCATCACATCCTCATCAATCGTGTTCTTAGTGATGATGTGATGGATTACAACCGTGCCGGTTTGCCCCTGACGGTTAAGCCTAGCGTTCGTTTGCTGGTAAAGTTCCAAACTCCAAGTCAGGGAAAACCAGATAAGAGTTGAACCGCCAGCCTGTAGGTTAAGACCATGACCTGCGGAAGCCGGGTGAATCAATGCTACAGGAATCATGCCGGCATTCCAGTCAGCAATATCAGCACTCGTTTTAATCTCACGCACGTTAAAACGTTTCTTAATCCGCTCAAGATCATGCTTAAACCAGTAAGCTACAAGCACCGGTTTACCGTTAGCAGCCTCAATTAAATCCTCTAAAGCATCAAGCTTACGATCATGAATATGAACGCTTTCTTTTTTCTCGTTATAAACCGCGCCGCCTGCCATTTGAAGAAGCTTATTTGAAAGAGACGCTGCGTTAATCGCATCAATCTCTTTACCCTCCAACGACACCACCATATCCTGTTTCAGCTCATCATAGAGTTTTCGCTCATTACCGGATAACTCTACTTTCACCTCGTTTATCACACACGCCGGCATTTTCAAATAGTCTTTCGACTTCATCGAAATCGTAATATCAGCTATCTGCTTATAGATTAAACTCTCAGCACCATCTTTAGGCTTATAAGAAAAAACCATGTGCTGGTTACGCTTATCAGGATTAAAAAAGTTCTGCCGATAATACGTAATATAACGGCCTAGTCTTTCACCCATATCAAGCAGTCTAAACTCAGCCCACAAATCCATAAGCCCGTTAGAAGAAGGAGTTCCCGTAAGACCTACAATCCTTTTAACTTTCGGCCTAGCCTTCAGTAATGCTTTAAAACGTTTCGCCTGATATGATTTAAAACTTGAAAGCTCATCTATCACAACCATGTCAAAATTAAACGGTAGGCCGCTTTTCATTATCAGCCACTCCACGTTTTCACGGTTAATAATATAAACGTGAGCAGGCGTTTTTAGTGCTTGAATCCGCTCCTTCTCACTGCCTGTTACCACAGAATAAGTCAAGTGTTTTAAATGCTCCCACTTTTCTAACTCTAAAGGCCACGTAGTGTTTGCAACCCTAAGAGGAGCGATAACAAGAGTCCTGGAAACATCAAATGAGTCAAGCATCAGGTCGTTAATTGCTGTAAGACTTATCACACTCTTACCAAGTCCCATTTCAAGCAAAACCGCTGACGCTGGGTGTGTGATAATAAAATCAGTCGCATACTTTTGATACTCATGTGGCTCGTATCGCATCAATCACACCTCCAATCTGACTCCTGTCATCAACCACGAAAACCTTAAAACCTAAAGCCTGTAAATCCTTCATCCGTTTCACCTGTAAAACTCTAGGCTTTTTACCCGGTGCTTTAAGCTCCACAAAACCAATCTTCCCGCCGTTAAGTAAAACCAGCCTGTCAGGAAGCCCGTCAACGGAAGGACTTGTAAGCTTTAAACAAAGCCCTCCCGAAGCTTTAACATCACGGACGAGTTTTCGCTCAGTTTCCTTTTCTCGTAAAAAGCCCATCAGATACCTCTTTTGCCATCTCGATTATTTTCTTATCAACTTCGTTTCTCGGCTCATCGGAAACATCGCCGTAAAACACGTCAATATAGTGATTGTTTAATTGTGGGTGATCTTTGAACATGTTGTCCTCAGCGTGTGAGGATACTTCATCAATCATGTTCATGGCTTTTAGCAGTCTGTCTTGATCTTTCGCTAAAAGCACCGGGCTAATATCGACCACTAATTGGCTAATCAGACTCTTAGTCAGTCGCATTGTTGCTCCTGCTTGCTTGTAGGTTTCTACTGTTCTCTCATTTTTGTTAATCATGGTTTATTCCACCTTTCTCAAATCTTATTTTTCATTTATTGGATAGTGTTGTTTCATTCGTTGGTTTTGCCCGTTTACATCAGGCGAATGTTATTTGTGTAGCCATGTATGCTTTAGACCCATCTTTTACTTTTCTCTATATACACTTATATTTCTTTTATTTTTTCTTCTTATATAAAAAGTAAAGAAAAAGGGTACACTACAATACAAAACCCCTATTTATCAGGCTTTTCTTTCTTGAAAACGTGCATGGTAGCGTGTAGGCAACGCCTATTTTCGTGTATGAAAAAATCTCATAGAGCATTTTTCTCTGAACCCGGTTTTTACCATGTAAAACATTTGCCTACACGCCAATACATTTTTCAGGAAGTATCTTTCAGTTTTACCGTGTTTTCCATCAAAGAAAATCCTCCTGTGCCTGCAAATTAGGATTAATGGAAAGCCCACACCACTGATACCCTTTACCCGTCCGTTTTTTGCTATAACCCGCTAACAGTAAAGCCTTAGAAAAATCCCTATCGTTTCTAACATATTCACCATTAAGATTTGCCCACTGACGGTAAGACAAGTAAAGACTCCTACTCATCTCCGTTTCATTCACGCCCTTAATGCAATAATCAGTGATGAAATGGCCTATCCAGTCGTTTTCAGCCCGATAAGCGTCCTTAGCCTGCTCTACCACCTTACAAGTAGGGAATTTATAACTGTTTTGGATATAAAGCTTGGCTCCTTCAATCATCCATTGAAGTATTGCACCACCTGCTTTTCGCAAAAGTTCATCAACATAGTCTGTTTTCGGATTCTTGATTTCTTTCGTAAACGGTGCAACAAAGATTCTCCGCCACGTTCCCTTATCGTTCGAACCGACTTTCGGCAGATGGTTCGTGTAGAGAATAGTTGAGTGGCTTGGTGTAAACGTAAAAGGAGCATAATATTTCCTCTCAGCTGAAATATCATCCACGCTTGCTATCTGTTTCAGCATGGAAATAGAAAGCCTTTGTCCTTCCTCGGTTTCAGAGGCAAGAATAAACCTTTTACCGCAAAGCTCCGCTAAATCCACCTTCACGTTTTTAGCCCGAGTGGTTAAAGACTCCGCAGGTATTTTCCCCGCATAATCTCCAAGCACATGTGCTTCCGCATTAAACACGGTCGACTTACCGTTACCGCCTGACCCGTACACTAGCAAAAGCGATTCTTCAAACACTTGACCTATAAGCGTACTACCCGCATGGCTTTGAAGAAATGTCTGAAACTCTTTATCACCTGCGGTAACCATATCAAGCGTTGTCTGCCACAATCCCATGTTCTCCTGTGAAGGACAAACAGCGGTCATTTTCGTACAGTACAAACACGGATCATGTGCTTTTAGCATGCCTGTCTTTAAATCCACGATTCCGCAAGGCGTGTTTAGAATGAAAGCATCACGATCCAGTTCTTCGTTTGCAACTTCCAGCATGGATTTAGCAAGCTTTAATATCCCGGACACTTTACTGTGATCATTCATCTTCTTAGCAAACGAAAGATACTGCTTTGCTCGATTCACTTCACTCTTTGCTTTATCCGCCTGCTCTTTATCACCTGATGATTCAGCTTGAATGAACTGTTCGTAAGCTGTCTTAAACTCAACACCGGCATTCTTCAAAACCTTTTTAGCAATAAGCATGTAAAGTTTCATAACTTTAAGCTCAGACGCTTCCCACTTCTTGCCCGTCCAGTAAAGCCAGCCGGCAGACATCGTATAAACAGCCTTATTCTTGTTATGTTTGGCAAAAACCTCAGCCATCGCAATATCTGTTAAATCATCAGGCTTATACTCCTCATAGCTTTTGCCATACTCGCTAGGCGGAATATAACCTTCTTGACTTGCTACTTTAAGCCCGAACTTTTTAGCCGAATACCAGATTTTAGATAATTCTGCGTCAGGCAAAGGAGGATTGCACCGTTCTGCTTCACTCAAAAACTTCTCATGTGTTTCATCTGTCGCACCATAACGTTTGATGAGTTTTCCTGCAATATGACTAAGCCTAGAGTTTCTCTGCCCTGATGGTATTTCTTCTGTTCCTGCATCAAATTCACTGAAATCTTCTTCCGAGAGAAAATCAGTAATTGTTTTTTCACCCTCGTAAAGTTCTACCTGCGGAGTTTTAACACCGTAGAGAAAACGTGCCGCATCAAGAGCGTTACTGTCAAAATACGGGAATACTGATTGAATCCTTGTTTTAAGCTCCACATAAGCTTTAGCATCGCTTACTTCTTCAATTGGAAAATACACGTGAAAACGTGGCCTTGCACACTTCCCATGCTTGTCTTTCATGTGGTTTCTACTATAAGACGCGTAAAAGCACACGTTCGGAAACGCTAAAGCAACATCAAAAGGCGTCACCCAGTCTTTACCAACATCAGAATGGTCGTTATCACAGTCCATCGGAATACAGGTAGATGAGAGAAAATTATCTTTAGACCTATAACTGTTAGTAAATTGTGCTGTGACATGGTCAAAAGAGATAGCCTTATTAAAGCTATCTCGATCACAGACTTTTATTTCGTCAGGATACAAGCAGTTACTACTGTTTCCCACACAGGAAGCTGTATAAATTTTGCATTCAAGCATCAATATTCACCCCCTAAATCCTTATCCGTAAAATACTTAATCGGCTGCCTGCGTTTTTCTGCCAGATTGATTTCTACTTGCATGCCGCCTGTGATTTTCTCCCCGAACACCCACAGCTCGTTGCACTTGCCTAAGAGGATAATGTCCATAAACATCGCATCCCCTCTATGCTTTTGATTCTCATCATCCATGAACGGGAAAAGCAGGTGTGGAGTGATAGGGATTGCTCCGCGTGAATACGCGTAAGCCGCACACCGGATAGCGTGCTCAACGTTTTTCTCCTTATCTCCACGGTAGGGAGCACAAATGTAGACGATAGGCTTAAAGTTCGGTGTTGTTTCTAAATGCTTTTTATAAGACTTACCCACTTTTAGTCTCCTTTAACGCCACGTTTTTGCTTACTAATATTGTTTTTAATAGTCATTCGCGTATCCTTTTACGTTCTTTTTGAAGGCGGTATTGCCTTCTAAATCACAGGCAAAGAAAAAGAGCAGGTTTTTAACCCTGCTCCTAAAATTTTTTTAATCTTTTTTGTAAAACTCGCACTCGTAGCCGTCAGCTCGTAAAACAAGCCCTTCCGCCCAAGGTGGTGTTCTTCCCATGAGCTCACACACGCTTTGAACACTCACATTCTTATCGGTTTCGATAATGGCTTCATCATGCACGTGCGCGACGATGCGATATTCTTTCAGCGTTTGCATAGCATAGATGAGAATGTCACGAGCTATAGCTTGCGTAATGTTTTCCACAAATTTAGGACCGTAGCTTTCCAGCCGCTCCCATTTTTTAGTAGACCCCACACCCTCATAGGTGACTGATTCACCACCATACTTGTTTTCTTCCACACGTGGCTTCACATAGTAAAGGCATCTTTTCGAAGGCAGTTCGATGATAAGAAACCCACTCTTATAAGTGAACACAATATTGTGTGTTCGCACAGATACGTGTTCGCGCACACACTGTTTTACCGCTCTGTCCACATCCCACCACAATGAAACAATATGCGGATTAGCAGATCTCCAATCATTAACCAACTGTTGCAAACCATCTTCATGTAAACCCATATCAAGAGCACCCATTGCCTTTAATGCTCCTACTGCACCACCGTAGCCACAGTTATGCACGAGCTTCCCCGATACGGTAAAACGATGATTTGGTCCGGCATTTCGTATGTCATAAACTCGAGCCTTGCTTCGATTAAACGCCAGTTTTTTCTGTGTTGTTCTACAGCTGTATTTGCTCTTGATATGATTTCTTCTCTGCCCATTCCTTTCGATAGCATTCTTGTAACTACCGATCTTGCGTATGGCCAATATTGTTGCTCCCACCGTGTTAGGATAGCGTTCTGCTTGTTGTTTTGATTGACTATTCTTGGAACAAAGCGGATATTTCCTTTTTCGTAGTTGCCGTTTGTATTTATCCGATCTAATTCCCAGTCTTTTCGCACATTGTCTACCTCTTGTAAAATCCACAAGCCTGCTTCTAAAACAGAATGGAAGCACCACTTTATCCCTCTTGCACCATAGTTTTTGTAATTTGGATCTCTTGGATTGATGCATCGCTGTTTCGCAGCACTTAGCCGCTTTTCTAACCATATTGGTATTTGTTTCGGCTGCGAGCAAGCTTGACACCCTTTTGATTTGCCCGACTTTAGACTGTTTAAGTCCTGCCATTGAACGCTTCCGCACCCTACGCATTGTGTCAATACATAACAGTGGTTTTGCTTTTGATTCCAGTGTTTCTCTGCACTTATGATTTTCACCCAGCCGTATTGTTCTCCGACCATCTCCGGTTTGTATGAGATGTGTTTTGCAGATGGCGGATTCAATAAACCGTATTGGCTTCGGTTTCCCTTTAACCCAGACGAGATGGTCTGGTGTTGCTCTAAGTCCTTCATACTCGATTACCTCCTTTACACCCTTAAAAACAACTCCGTTATGGTTGACCCAGTTTTCTCCGTCCCACACTTTTTGTTTTGTAGTGACTTCTTCAATTGGAACAAGCCCTTCATCTGTGAGTACAAGTTCACCTTCAGCAATACAAGCAAGTTCCGCTATCTTACCTTTCTGCCGCAGGTGCCCGTTTACTCCGTGTTTTTCAACAGGTACGCCAAACATTTGAGAGGCTGACGAGCAGTAGATGTCTTTACCTTCCGCGAATACTCGCATACGCCATTTTTCACCTGCAAGCCAGGCAAGGACTCTAGCTTCGATTGCTGAAAAGTCCGCGACAATAAACTTAAATCCCGTGCGTGGAATAAAAGCAGTGCGAATAAGCTGGGATAAAGTATCCGGAATATCCTCATAAAGCATTTCCAACGCTTCAACATTTCCTTGTTTAACAAGACTTCTAGCCTCCGCTAGATCAGGAAAATGGTTTTGTGGCAGGTTTTGTAATTGCACGAGCCTTCCCGCAAACCTTCCTGTACGGTTTGCACCATAGAAGCGAAACATGCCACGCTCCCGATAATCCATGCATGCAGCGTTTTTCATCACCGTATACTTTTTCACCGATGATTTAGCAAGCTGCTGACGAAGCCGCAACACTTCCGCCAACTCTTTACCCACTGTTTTAAGCTCTTTAGCGACTTCTTTTTTACCAAGCGACTCCATTTCAAGACCATGCTTTTTAAGCCAAGAGCGCATTTGTAACACTGAATTCGGGTTTTCTAAACCTGTAACATGTTTAATCTCACTCACGAGATGCGTTTTCACCTCCTGGTCGAGTTTTATAGCTGAATCAACGAAAAGAGAATCTATTTCAATCCCACGATCGTTAATAGTTTGGTCGAGATAAAACTCCTGCCATAAAAAGTCTGGCACGGGAAAGCGTGAGAGCTTTTCTTGAATACTCATCTCAACTTCCACATCACGCTTGTTATACGATTTAAACAGCTCCCACTTTTCCTTATCGTGAAAATACTTGTTTCTTGTTCTTCCACCGTTTACTTTCGTAGGATTACACGGTAGGCAGAAGTATTTAATAAGATTCTTACCTTCAGTGAGTTTCTGCTTATCAAGCCCCAGTACTGCTCCCACGCTTTCCAAAGACATGGGAAGCCCCAGTGTGGCTGACCAGATCATTGTGCAATGCCAGGAGCTTGGGTTTAAAAACAAGCCTTCACTTTTCACTGTCTGACCAGGGTTAACATTGATGCCTTTATCTCGCAGGTAGCGTGATAAGCAGACTCTTTCAAACTGAGCGTTAAACGCCCACTTGGTTACTGTTTCATCTGTTAAAGCGGAAAGCACAACCTCGGGTATGGTTTCACCTTGCGCTAAATCAACGACTTTAACTTCACTACCGTCCACACTGTAGCCAAAAAGCAGTATCTCAAAATCATCCGATTCTGCATACTTGTAAACCCCACATTTACCAAGATTTACACTCGAAAACGTTTCCAAATCCACACTCAAATTTTCCAAATTACATCACCTCCAAGTTAATAAAAGAGGTGACAGAAAACCTGCCACCCCACTTATAGAATCTTCTAAATCCTATTTTCAGGAATCTTCTAATTCCTATTTAGAATGTGTTTAATATCAACGTAAAGACTCACGAGTTTCTTTACCGTGAAATCAAGAAGTAATACTCCTATAAACACTGAAATAAAAACCGCTATAACAATTTCCATAATTAACTCACGCTCCTTATGCTAGAAAATCATCATCTTCTAAAGTCGTAAAATCATCGGTTGCGAGACTACGTCCGCCGAGTGGCTCACCGTCTCGAATCTTTTGAATATTGCCAAGACCGCAAGCAACTCCCTTATTACCGTTAGAGTTAAACGCGTAAAAGTTGATGGAAACCCTCGCATAGCAGCCTGAATACACTTCACTGCGATCCATGATTGGTTTTACCTGCTTGTCTACAATCTGCGGAGCCGTGGTTGAGTTCGCGTTAATAAAATAATGTCCTTTATACGCTTCATCATCACGCTCAATATCCCCGTCCCTCAGTGGTGTTTTAAGAGCAGCCTTGTTTGGTTTTTTACCGCCGAACTTGCCGACACCTTCCTCAATCGCAGCATCAATAGCTTTCTCAATAGCCGTAATCGTTTCAACATCACTTTTAGGGATAAGCAGTGAAACACTGTATTTTTCAGGGCCGCCGTTAATAGATTTTGGCTCCCAACCGTTGAAATAGGAAAGACGCGTGTTTTTACCGGTGATAACTTTCGTGTTATTTAATTTAGACATAGTACTAATTCTCCTTTTTGAATTCTTGGTTTACATTTGTTACGTTAACTTTTGCCCGCTTATCCGAGTCTGGTACGAGCGTAAGTTTTCCGGACGGTTTTATAATGAGGTCGCCCAGAATATCCTCAAATTTTTTCTTGCCCATCAGCTTTTGCATTTCTGTTAAACCGATAAGACTAGTTTTGAAAATGTCGGTAAAGCCATGAGCTTTTGCTTTCTCAATAACAGCTGTCTCGTCCTTAAACTTGCGAACTGATCTGCCTTCTACGAGTTTGAAACCAGACCACTCTTTACCATGGTTTATAGCGGAATCTGTGGCGTAAGCTAAAACATCATCAGCCCACTTTGTTAACTGTGGGATAAGCGTGAGCACTTCTTCAATCTCACTATCTGTTAAAACAGATGGCTCTTTGAACTCAAGTTCTGCAAGTTTAAGGTTTTCTTCCGCACGTTTACGGCACGTGGCTTTTGCTCTGCAAAATCTGCACCAGTCTCCGGCTTCAAATTCGCCTTCGCCTTTAATAGCAAGCTCTGCTTTAGGTTTAAGCACGCTTTCAGCCCAAGAAATAAGCTCCGCGACAGGTAGTGTGAAAGTTGATACGTTGTCACGTCTTGGCTGAAAAATACTCATCTCAACAGTTTGAATCTCGTACAAGCTGTCGAAAAGCGTTAAAGCTCCAAGAGCGTAGCATTTCATCTGAGGATTCTCGTAAGCATCAACCAGCACGCCTTGACCGTACTTAAAGTCGATAACCTGCAGAGTTTTTTCGCCTACAATAATGCAGTCCGCTGTACCAAACCCGTCCGGCACGTAAGCTGAAAAATCAACTTTCTGCTCGATGAGAATAATAGGATCTTGACAGTTAAGTTTTGCCTGCTCGTATTTTTCCAACACGAAATCCACGTAAGCATCCGAGCATTCCTGCATCTCACTTGAGTCATACTCGGTTAACGGTTTTTCACACGGACGGTTAAGAAACTTATTCAGCTTGTACTCACACCACGCGTGTGCTGCCGTTCCTTCCTTTGCTGCAGCAGAAGTAGTGTTTTCAAACTTTTCTTCTAAAACAGCACTAGGAGTACACTTAATCCACCTGTGAGCAGAAGACGGTGAAAGTAAAGCATGCTTAGTCACCTTTAATTCCCTCCGCTTCATGCAATAGGCTCTCATACTCGCTTTCAGGAACATCCGATAGCTTTTGCGCACCGTGCTTAACGATGAGTTTCTTCACATCAGCTGTCTTTCCCATCTGGCTAAGCTTTGCTAAAACCGCTCGCACATCCTCTAAACTCACCTTTTTAACAGACTCCTTATTATTAAGAGCTGTTTCTTTACAACCAGCACCAGAAGCACCAGCATCATCAAATAGTGCTTTAAGATGAGCTGTTAAGTTTTCCAAGTCTTTGATGACTTCTCTCAATATTTCCTTGTTCACGGTTTTCCTCCTTAAACTTCTTTGACATCAACTGACTGAACGCTCTTTCCGGGATCTAATAGGTAGACTTGCGAGTAATCACCAAACAGCCAGCGGATAAAACGCTTAGGTAATCGCATCACAGCTCCACGTAGAACCTGTTTCTTCTCACCGTTTTCACCGGTGACGTTAATAACGATCTTGTGTTTCACGAGTTTTGCCTCCTTTCTGTAAGGGGTTTCTTCCTTACACATCACAGGCAAAGAAAAAGGAGGAGTTTTTAACCTCCTCCTAAAAAATTTCTAGAATTTTTTAACGCGTTTTTCTAAGCTTTTCGAGAGCCTTATCCAAATGCTTTTTCACGCCAGCAGACGAAATACCAAGCATGCTCGCAATCTCTGATTGAGTGTATCCTTCAACAAACATCAGTTTTACTACTTGACTCTGCTTATCTGTCAGCACTGAAAGCATAGATTCTGTTCTCTCTGACATTTCAAAACCATAATCGTTGGTAATAAAACCATAATCATCAGTAGTACTGAGAGCTTCAGCAAGATGACTTTTATCTACTTCAAGCTCACCATCTGCATCGAAGTCAAGCGAAAGATTATAGTTACGTGGAAAATGCTCTTCAGCAGCATACTCAACATCATCCTTGTTAGGCTCATAACCGTGCTTAAGATTAAAACGCCGGATATATTCTTCTTTCCACGCCCTAATCTCAGCTTTTTCTTCAGCAGTTCTACCTGGACGCAGGTTCTTATTGTTGTAGTAAACCTCACTGTCATCCATTGAGTGAAGCATTTTAATATCCGCTTGAGTGACACCATTTTCGCCCGGCTTGATTTCGATAGTTTCTTCACTATAACTACCATCTTCATTACGAACACAACTTGTATACTTATATGTTGCTCGATCGTTGCTATTAGTTTTGCGAGTCCTCATGCTCACCCTTCCCGCCTGCAGCGGTAGGGTGAAGACACATACAAAAAAGAGCCGATACTTTATGAAGTACCGACTCTAATACCTGAAAAACAGCCATAGTAGAATAGAGGTACTTCATAGGAGTCATGAAAAAACCATGAGGATCCTATTGACGTATCTCATCGCCCTATAGCTAATCAGGCTTTAACTGTTTATTAGTAGTGTCTTATTGATTAATCATTAACCACAATCTTGTTAATTGTTCCAAAAATTCTTATAACATTTACCCGCTCTTTCTTAAAACCCGTATCATGAGTGTAAAAAAGAGTGGAATAATCTCGTTTTTATAACAGTTTGACATGTAAAAACCACACTTGCCTTGAAAGCTACGTGCTTTGAGGTTTAAGCGTTAACAATGTTTTCACCCCCCTTCTCGTTAAACAACACTCGTTTTAGAAAACAAAACGAGCATTAGCCACGCTCTAATAGAGTCCCAACCGTGGCTAATAAAGTCCCAACTGTATTTAATACAATCCCAACAAATCTAATATAATCCCAACCGTATTAATATCAGAAATCCTCACTCCGCAAAAAGTGTTATAGGCCTAACTACTTTTAGTGTTACCTTTAGAGCTTCTGATTAAAACACTTCAGATAAAGCGTTCAAGTTATTACTATGCTAAAAAGGCTCTTCAAAAAAAAACTGACAAATACGCACATATACGAGGTTGCATACACAAGATTGCAGAAGAAAACTTCTTTACTTATGACTCTCCTAGAATATGGTTAGTGTTGAGAACTAAAGGTATTAAAGTATCTGAAAAAGTAGTAAGACGGCTCATGAAAGAAGAGTTAATTGAGATTAGATATGCCAGGCGTAAAAGACGCTATTCAAGTTACATAGGAGAAATTACTCCCGCATGCAGTAACATCGTTAATAATAATTTTCATGCAAATTCACCTAATAAGATTTGGCTTACAGACATTACTGAGTTTTCAGCAAAAGAGTCAAAACTCTATTTAAGCCCTATGATTGACTGTTTTGATGGTAAAGTGGTCTCTTACGCTCTTTCAAACCACCCATATCAGTGTCTTGAAGATGAAATGTTAGAAGGGTCTTTATCTACCCTCGACACTACAGAATGTAAAAGCTTAGCTATTCATACCGATAGAGGAAATCACTATAGAGGTGGCAGGTGGATTGAGAGATTAGAAGGTCTTGGTATTACACGCTCCATGTCAAGAAAAGGAAACAGTTGAGATAATGCTGCCTGTGAAGGCTTTTTTGGACGAATGAAAACAGAAATGTATTATCCACTTAACTGGGATAGTACAGAAGAATTACGTAAAGCTATTCATACTTACATTGATTTTTACAACAACCACAGAATTAAAACAGGTCTTAATGGAAAGACAATTACGGAACATCGTGCTATAGTTGCACAAAATGTCTAAAAACTGTCCTAAGCCCCTTTTGGCCTATATCTCATGAGACGCAATAGCACTCGCAGTGATGAGAATATATAAAAATCTAGGCGAATAGCACAAAGGTTATTCGCCTAGAATCTGGCAGGTATATAGCAATCGGTACTACATTCCCTTATGAGAAAAACTAGTCATCGAATGCGCAAGAATATACCTAACTGTAGATTTTTCATATGGTTTTACTGTCACTTTATTTTGCGTTGTTCCCAGAATGCTAGGAATGTCACCACAGCACCGGACAAGATTGTAGCAACGGTGTTAATCTGCGTTCCAGGGCTCCAAGCATAGCTAACAACAGGCAATTTCAGCACACTGCATGCTATATAATCGCCAAATAGAATAATCAACAATGTAATTATAATCACTGTCACATCCACGATAGCTATAACTTTTCTGCGGTACAAACAAGTAGTTGTTATTGCAACCAATAACTGAATCAACGCACCAACAACCCCGCACGCCATGAGAGCGTAGAATGGAGCGTACAGAGCAGAGGTGTTCAACCAGAAGCGATAAACTAGTATTCCTAGGCCTGCTAGCACAGCTATTAGGGGTATTAGCTGTAGCCTATTACCTTTAGCGGCGGACACGATAGTACGTTCCTCTGCCATTTGAATCTGGCCATCCGCCATTCCATTTAAGGTAGTTGTTGGTATGTTGTGCAATCCGCAACTTTCTACCGCTCTTGGTGTGGACGAAGCCCACATGATCTACAGTCCCATCACTTGTGAAGTCTACAGCAATGAAATCTCCACTACGCACATTAGACACGAAACTATCCCAGTGCTTTGTGCTATAACCAGACCCCATGTAGTTTTTGAAAACATTGGCATTCACCCATGATGTAGAGCGATCTCCCTTCGATTTCCACCACCATCCTTTATTTTGATCATTATAGGTATCCATTGGTACACCACCGGCGTGTAGGATCTGCGAAGCAAAATTAGTGCAGTCAACAGGGGCACCATACCATTTCTTTTCCTCACCATATTTGCCATTAATCCCTGTTGCCCACTTCTCGGCATAAGCGCGAGCCTTACTAAGGTCGATACCGGAATTTCGCAAAGCATAAACTGGTCTATCATTCCCATTTTTAGGCTTGGTTGGAATCCACATTTTTGCGAGAGCAATACCATCGTCTTTAGAAAGCTCACCTTCGGAAATCTTAAGATTGAACGCATCTAACTGTTCGATAATTTGTGAGTTCTCTTTAGGGTTTTCATAAACATCAAGAAATTGAACCAATGGTTGTAAATCTGGACGGCCATCCAAAACTTCAGTAATAATAATCTGTTTGTACATAGATGCTGTGTCGACGGTTAGTTCTGGTAGAGAATATTTGGTTTGAGCAGCTCTGAGGTCACTCGCGTAGAGAGCAACATATTTAGCCTTGGCAGCATCGCCATTGACATAGGTATCTAATAAATATAAAGTCTTCCCTTGGAACTTAACAGTATTAGTTGCAGTTTCTTGATTGGCAAGAAAGTCTTCACTGTGAGGCGGGGATGCGGATGCCATTGATGGAAATATTCCAATTGTAAACAATAGGCAAAATGCACACATTTTTACTGTGGATTTGTGTTTCATAATATTACTCCTTTGAATTAATTACAACAACACAATTATATATTATACACAAACTTCTTTGAATGTCAAAATGTCACAGTATTAGTAGATCATTGCTGCTTTAGACGCTTTGCTCGGTTGGTTAATTGCCGCATCTGATGGTGCGGTTCAACGCAATGATGGCAGCGACAAGGCGAAGCCAACACAAGCTTGGTTGGCTTTCTTCAATACCTACTCGTTCGTCCAGTCATCTTCTGATGATGCTTCGTAGCACGTGAGATGATTCAAGGGATGATTAGATGAGTGCATTTTAAGCTTTGTATAGAATAGTTTTTATTTCAAAAAATATATAAAACCAATCTAGTGATTTTTGAAAATAAAATTAGGAATATTAAATTTATTGCATTAAAACTAAAAAGAAGGTCTATAGGCCGAAAAGGGGCTTATGATAATTTCTTAAGTATTTTATGCAGTAATAGCACGATTATCTTTTAAGCCCCTTTTGTTTTCAATGTCAAGTAATGCTGAATGTTAAGCTTTTTTAGCTTAATAACAGCGAGTTTTCCGTGGTATTTCAACGATAACTCGGGTTTTTAGACACACTTTTTTGCCGCTTATCCTCAAAAATGGTTCCTTCATTAGGCAACGACATCGTTGTCATCAAAGCAAGCATGAACATAAGCGGACCGAGCGCATTCCCATACGTTTTGAACATCACACCAAAATCATGGCCGAATACCACCATCGACAAGTAAAGGAACATAAAATTCACAGCTGTAAACAGAACCAACTTCAGCACGAACATAAGAACCTTGTACATAAGAATATTCTCCTCACTTACTCCACGGAGTCGCACACCAAATAGCAGAAGCTGCTAAACTTGCAGCTAGGGCCACAGCTCCACCTCTAAATGCGGCTGGACCAACTGCCTTTAAAATATACATAGCAGCTTGCTTCCAAAGCTGATTTTCAAGTAACTTTGTTAAAGCACCATGAAATATTCCAATAAGGCTGCTTAGACCAGTAGTTTCAAGTACACATTTAGCATAATCCTTCGAACGCACTGCATGATTATCATTAGACGAAATCTTATCAACAGATGCATTTGCATTGAGCTTATGAATTAAATTCTCAAGCACTTCTTTCGGAACATGAGAAAACTCCCCTGCTTGTGTTATAGTCCATTTTTTATTAATTTTATTAAACTTGAGATACCTTGAAAAAATAATTTCAAGACGCTTAGCATAATTATCTATATTCGCATCACTGACATTACTTTCTACAACACTTGGTCCATTATCCACTATCTCACTAGCTTGAGCAGTTGATACCAGAGAAATACAGGTTGATAATGCTGCAACAACTACAGCAATAGACTTAAAAATATGACATTTCATAGAAATTCTCCTTTGTAATTACAATATATAAAAGACCTATCATTAGGTTTAGTACTCATCTTATTCCATAATTTTTTGCCATACAATTGTTGTTGTTATTTTTGATAATATATAAAATGTATAAGGTGTTCTCAGTTTTACTTGTAACAAATAGGAATAGGGTTATCCCCCCCCCAAATACTAAATTATGCAAATAGACTACAATTAGAATACTCAAAATCACAACTACATCCCTAGTCTGTAGCGTAGCTCGTGTTTGGTAGCTGCGGCAAAACAACAAGAAGACCGGCGGTAAAAATCAGCGCGAGTATAGGCAAAACCGATCCTTCATACGCTTGATTGCCGAGCATAGAAAAACATAAGCCAACCAGAGCCCATCGCAATGCCGGACTAATAGATCTCATGCGAATAAAAATATTATTCTTACTAAATATTGACTTCACAGCAACCAGCTCTCCCCTAAAACTCTCTCCAAACAATGCAAACTTGCATGCAAGACTACATAACTACTTACACGCAGGCTTACATGCAAACTTACATAACTACCTTCAAATCGCTACCAAACTTAAATAATTCACTACAAACTACACAAATCCAATAGCTTATTTGACAAATTTGATAACACTATACCCTTGGCCAAAAAACAACAAATAATAATACAAAACAACAAAAACACTACAAAAAAACAGGGATCATAGACTAAAACAGTTCAAAACAAAAAGAGTGAAAAACAAAAAGCTTTCGGTTTTGAATGTCCCTAGTAGCAAACAAAACCGAAAGCAACACACTCAACACTCAAAACACACACGCATACGCAACCAACGCCAACACAAACCAGAGATAAAAATGTTAAAACAAAAACACAATCACTTTTATAACTCAATAAACATTACTGCTTTAATCAAAAACAATCTTGTTATACACTAGCTAAGCAATAAACAATAATGTAAAATAGTTTCATTATATTGTGTAGACTGTTTTATATTGCGTAAACTATTAAATTCTCATTTGAGAATCAAACCGCACTAGCAAAAGGTAGGAGTTTGTGAAAAATGATTTCAATTATGCCGACGATTCCGAGCGCGAATCAGACTCAGAAGCTGGAACAATATCGCCAGGCGTCAATGAAGAACGCTCAAAAACAAATCATGAATCGAAGAATGACTCGAATACTGCTGGGAGTGTCGACGGAATTACGTCAAATGACATTAACGAAACAATAGATTCAACTACCTTTGAAGAAAAACAAGCTGCTTCACTTATATTTGCACTCAAGACTCTAGGTTATAGCGACGAATGGAGCGGAATACTGCCAGATCCAGAAAGTTTTAATTTGTACCCAACGAATGTACAAGAAAGAATACTTAATCAGGCAGATGCTTTTACGGTCGATGAGTCTAAACGACAAGACAAACTTGTTAAAGCAGAAATAGAAACATCTAAAAGAAATACATGGATAAGCGCTGTACTATTTGTTTTATGCTTGCTTTCTGGACTAATAGCTTTCCTTATTACAAATAACCAATGGTCATGGACGCCATTGGCATTACCAGCAATTTCGTTCCTAAGAGATTTAATAACACACATAAAATCTCATTCAAGTAAGAATGAAACGGATAAAAACAGTAAAAACTAAATAGACAGGTAAAAACTAAATATACGGAATTGAAGCCAATAAAACCATTGAGTTTATGCCACTGGACTTTTTCCACGACAGTCTTCCGAGCGTAGATGTCGTTCTGTTGGATTCGATTTTAGCTGATTGGGATGATGACTGTTGTACAAAAATACTAAGAAATATTCTTCGATCGATTCGCCAATCTAGGGCGAACTTGGTTATCTCCGAGGCGATCAGATTTTCTTCTTCATCACATGTTGATGCTATAGGCAAACTGGCGCTAGCTTGTGCTGTTCAAGGACGGGTCAGAGAACCTGAAGATGTTCGGTCACTTGTTCTAGCTGCGGGTTTCACAGACTGTGAGCATGTTACAGAAAGTCCGATGCGCTTTTCCTTAATAGCACGACCTTAATTCATCTTTATTATTTCTCTGTGAGGTAAGAATATGGATCAGAGTGCTGTACGTTTGAATGGCGTGAGTCACAGTTTTGATGGAGATGTGCTCGTATTGAACGACATCTCAAGCCATGTTTCTAATACACGTATCGCAGTTGTCGGTGATAATGGAAGTGGCAAGTCAACGCTCTTGCGTATCATCGCAGGCACGATTTCTCCATCTCATGGCTCCGTAGTCCTAGGATCCGCACCGTATTTCATGGCACAGAATCGTAGCCCTGATGATAATCGCACGGTTGCCGAGTTTCTTGGTGTTGAGTGGTTCTTGAGGTCTTCCGAAAGACTTGAGGAAGGTAATTATAATGAGGAGGACTTAGCGTATTTAAGTGATAAATGGGAACTTGCGAGCCTGCTTGAGTCTGTTAAAGAAGAATGGTTCCCACAACTAGAGTATTCACGGTTGATCTCAGAAATCTCTGGTGGTGAGTTCGCGAACTTGGGGTTAGCGCGAGCTCAGATTGCCAAGCCGAGAATCTGTTTGCTTGATGAACCATCGAATAACCTTGATTTCGCTGGAAGAGAGCGGCTGGTGCGCTTTATTGCCGACTTTAAATACACCCTTATCGTGGCAACACATGATCGAAATATCATGGATTGCTTTGACAAGATTTGGGAAATCCGTGATGGTAGATTGACTCAGATAGATGGATCCTTCGCTGATTACTTGAACCATGTAAAGAATAGGCGAGCTGAGGCCACTCACGAGCTTAACAAAGCGCGAAAAGAGGTAAAAAGGCTGAAAAGTTCTCTTAGAGAATTAGAGCAACGGCAATCAATTCGTAGGAACGGTAATCAACGTGCATCGATTCAGAAGCGCGGCTCTAAAATGTCTATGAACGGTCTCAAAAGTAAGTCTGAGGGTACCTTAAGCAGACAACGATCACAGTTAACAGAGAAACGCCAAGATGCCGCTGAGACCGAATTGGCCGCAAAAAATAACATCGAAAAAGAACATACTATGCGTCTCGACGGTTTGCTGTCAGATCAAGAGGGCAGTAGGCGTCAGATTATATGTTTGTCTTCATGCACTGGCTGGCAAACCATTATCGGTGGTGACGATCGCGTTGCACTTGTTGGTGCTAACGGTGTTGGAAAGTCGCGCCTCATAGCAAGCATTAACAATAGCTCCTTGAGGTGCTCTGGTCCGGCTTGGGCAGAACCTTTGACCCCTGATCTTGAAAGTATTGGTATTCTCTCTCAGAACTCACTACATCTTGATCACTCAAAAACGATCTGGGACGAGCTTGTGCAAGGGATACCCAACCTTGAACGGCAACGAGTATTCGCTGTCATTGCTCGGCTTGATTTTAGCAGCGCAACGCCTGACAGCCTTGTATCTGAACTCTCGGGTGGCGAGCAGTTTAGACTTTCACTCGCGAAGCTCCTACTAGCTACCCCACCAAAACAACTCATTGTTTTAGATGAACCTACTAATAGTCTAGATATTCAAAGCCTCCGTGAGGTGAGAGATTTGCTGTCGCAGTTTGAAGGCGCTCTGCTAGTAATAAGTCATGATCGCGACTTTTTAGAGAGCCTCTCAATCACAAGATGGCTCGAACTTAGCAGTTCTGGATTATCTGAACTCGCATAATATATGCACCCGTCTTTCTGACAATATTAGATTTATGTGACCGAAGTGAGGTAAGCGATACACTTGCGATCAAAGAATACGTCGTTGAGTCTGCATCACTCAAAACCATGATGAAACTAAAAGAGCCCAAAGCTGGTCTAAGTTCAAACTATTCTCTTGTTCTGTATCTTACCTTTGAAAAAAGGGAAATTGGAGTCGAAATCCTAGCCAGTCGCTAGATATAGGGCATCCACCCTGAAGGATGTCGAATCCAAAAAAGTTGCAAAACTGTTGCTGCGCTTGCTGTTATAGCTGCATCATCTGCTATGTTGTCCGCTTGTGGAGAGCCAAAAGCTGTTCCTATGAACGATGAGTTCGCTGACAATTCTGGTCAAAGCGCGGATGATGGCGGTAATCCTTCAGGGAAGTACGATGCTGGCGCTCAGCAATCTCAGTCTTCTGCGCAAAGTGAAGATTCTGGGGATTCTAAAAACCAGTCTAAAACCGATACTGGCAATTACAAAGATGGCGATTACAAAATCAAAGCTACGTATGGTCCGGTTGCAGAAGATAGTTTTGATGTGCGCTTAAGCGTCGCAAATGGGAATATTAGCGATGTGCAAATGACTCCTCATCCGTTTACGCCGATTTCAAAAAAGCACATGAATGCTTTTGCTGGCGCTATTCCAGGTAAAATAGTTGGAAAGCCGTTGAAAGATTTGCATATTTCAGTTGTTGCTGGAGCAAGTTGGACTAGCGACGCATTCAATAAAGCGCTTGATGTTGCTCGCCAAGAGGCTTCAATTCAATCCGCACAATAATTGCAAGGCACAATCGCGATTATTGCGCAGATTGAATCAGCATCTAATCTTTTTTATTTTGAACGCTATCAACTGATTTTAATCGTACATTTTCCTTATATTTGTGCAACATTAAAGCAAAAGCTGTACAAGTGATTAGGTAGAAATTCCACGTAGTAACAAGAGTGAAAATATGAGGTCCAGGGTATGGATTGATTGAATACCCATACAATAGTTCTGTATCACTTGACCATAGCAATGTACCTAATGTATCAAAAATAATAATTACAATAGGTATTAATGCTTTCCATCGCATTGAATCTTTGCGCAAAGATAACACAGCAATTGCAAAGCAAATTGGCACATAAAATCCAGACAATTGTACTGCCTTATACAATGTTGAATTAACTGCATCATGCAATCCTGTAAACCAAAATCGAAGAAGTAATACAATACTTATAGCATCAATCACTACTAAAATAATCCACAAATATTTTGCACAGAAAGAATGAATATTTTTAAATTTTTTCTCCTCGGGAACAATATTGCAAGATGCACTATTTTCTGATTGTTCTTTCTCGATGAAAGTCTTATAACTATTAAATGCAAGAAGCATAACCAATACACTATGTACGCAAAAATTCAGGCATATAAGAACTGTATTTACTTCAGAGCCGGGATAATATGCATAATTTACCATAGGAACTTGTAATAGCTCTGCTAATGATTGCGCATACATGCAAATAAGCGTAGATATAACGAAAAGCGCTACTAGTGTTATTGACATTATCCAGCGTTTGCGCTCGCGACAAAATGCAATAACGCAAACCAACAATACAAGACTTACTACACTAGTCCATGCAAGACCGTCATATAAAACATACCCATTCGATGTGTTAATAAAATATCTATATGCCAGAGTAAGTAGGCATATAGTGTCAAGTGGAATAAACAATAACCACGCACACTTGCGTTTACAAATATTCTTTAGCAAATTCATTATTTACATTCTTCTTAAATGAAAATGTTACAAAATTTTACTATTTATCGACGTACTCTATAATAAATAGCTTTTCCGTCATGTTTTGGCCATCCACCATCCCACGCTAAATAATTCGTGGAATGTTGTGCAATCTTCAAACCATCGCGACCTTTTTGATACACGAAACCGATATGATCAACTTCTCCATCTTGGTTATAATCAACGCCGATAAAATCACCGTCAGCAACAGAATGAACAAGCTGTTTCCAATGCTTTGTATTGTAGCCACTTCCCATATAATTTTTGAAAGTATTAGCATTAACCCAAGAGATAGAAGTGTCATTCTGTGCCTTCCACCACCAACCTTTAGATGGATTATTATACATATCCATTGATACGCCACCGGCGTACAAAATTTGAGAAGCAAAATTTGTGCAATCTTCATCGCGTTCCCAAATCCACCAGCCTCTTTTTTTATAACCGTATTTTGGATTAGGTTTTACAGCATATTTTGCAGCATATTTTTTCGCGGCAGAAACATTAATCCCTAAACTACGGTCTGCGTAATATGGTTTATCATTATGATTTTCTGGTAATGTTGGCAAAAGTAGATAAGCGTTTTCTATGCCTTCTTCTTTAGATAGAAATCCATTAGAAATTTGTTTATTTATTTTTTCAAGTTCAGCAAGTATTGCATCATTCTCAGATCTATTTTCATACCAATCTAAAAATTCAACAGATTCTGTCGCGTCTGTTCTCAATGTATTTTTTTCATCCTCTTGTGAAAGAATGCTTTTATAAATTGTTGCTGTTTTTTCAGTTAATTCAGGCAATGAATAACTTTTCTTAGCCTTGTTGATAACACTAAAATGTTTAGATAAAAAGTTTTGCTTTGCTGAATTTGGGTCTTGGAATGTATCTAGTAATCTGAAACGCTCACCTTGGAATGCTATATAATTTCGTACTTTTACAAAACTACTTTCTTGAGTTGTAACGCCAGAATTATTATCGGCATATGCTACATTTACTAATCCATTAGCAATCAGTAGACAGGCAAAGCATGTAGCTATCATTTTATAACAAATTTTCATCTTATCTTCTCTCCTAATTAACCATGATGATCAGCAACCGTACTGATAAAAGAAACTAGCAAAGCGCTAGTTGCATGCATCTTTACGGTGCAACTAAACAACACATTAGAAATTCTACTATTGAATTTATATGGATGTCAATAAAATCATAAAACGATGTTTTATGTATATGGAATTGTTGTTCTGTTGCTATAAGTGCCATTTTGTTTCAAATATCAACTAAATATATTTAATATACTAAATGTATTAAAAATGTATGTAATTCTAGTCTTACGCCTTACAATTCAGTCATTGTAATTGTTGCATGACGCTGTAAACAGGACGCACGTTATCGTGGCAGATTTTGCTAGATTTGCGATTTTTGCCACGATAACTGTGTGTGTCACGCATTTGCTGGTTCTATTGCAATGCGTCCACCTAACGCTTGAACAACCTTCGCAATAGTTTGAAAGCTAGGATTGCCATCTCGTCTTAGGCTTTTATAAAGGCTTTCCCTACCAACCTCAGCTTTTTGAGCAATCTCTTTCATTCCTCGAGCTTTTGCAATATCACCTATAGCAGCTTGCAACAAGCGAGGATCGTTAAGTTCTGCTGCAGCATTGAGATATGCAATAACATCATCATCGTCCTCAAGATACTCACTCGCATCCCATTTACTTATATTTACCATTTCTTCTCCTCAATTAACTGTGCAAGAAGTATCTTCGCTTGCTTAATATCTTTACTTTGACTACTTTTATCCCCACCAGCAAGTAATAGCATTAACTTTGAGCCTTTTTGTGCAAAATACACACGATATCCTGGTCCAAAAGCGAAACGCAGTTCACTAATACCATTGCAAACTGGATGTAAATCACCTACTGGCTTACCTGCAATTTCACATAATCTCAGCCTCGCATTAATTCGAGCTTTAGATTGCAAGACCATGAGCCTACTAAGTCTCCTAAATTAGCGGATTTAGCTGATTAGTCGCGCGGGTTTTAAAATATACAAGGTTTGAAGGTGATGATTTTATGATTTCAGATAATATCTTCCATGATTCTTCACATGATAATTTGAAATCTAGCTTCATTACGTGTTGTATACAATGAAGCTTTGCTTTTGAACTCTGAAACTATTGCTCTGTACTCTGAAACTTTGATTTAGAACATCATATTATTTCTTACTATATTATGCTTGTAATACTGTATATCCCCACTTCACCAGCTGGGTGCAAGGTGGGTGCACTTTTTAACGTTATCCATCTTGTGCACTCGACCCTAGAACGTAGACATGTTCCCTCATACAGCCAAAACACACTCAAAAACCGCAAGAACCCAGCCTAAAGCCGCCACACACTAAACCTTTTAACGATAGCCCTCGCAAACCCCTGCTACATAAGGGCAAAAATGCACCCACCTATTAAGCCCTAGACATCAATACAACACTCTCGACGTGATGAGTGTTGGGATATATGTCGAACGCGCGCAAAGACTGAACGCTGTAGCCAAGCTCCTTAAACGTGCCAACATCGCGAGCAAGACTAGTCGGATCGCAAGCAACATACACAACGCTTCTTGCTCCAGACTTCGCAATCTGCTTACAAACTTGAGCTTTAGCACCAGCGCGCGGAGGATCTAACACAACAACATCAGGATGCGCAAAGCGTCGCACAATCTTAGACGACTTACTCGCCTTAAACACCTGCGATTCAAGCGTTTGCGCAACATCACCTTCAAGCGCTTCAACAACATCCCTGCTAAGACCCGCGCGCCCAATATTTCGCCTTGCATTCTTTACAGCAATCGGCGCACCCTCAATGCTAAGCACGCGAGC
The DNA here is from genome assembly GCF_002896555.1 of Gardnerella coleohominis. Classification (GTDB taxonomy): domain Bacteria; phylum Actinomycetota; class Actinomycetes; order Actinomycetales; family Bifidobacteriaceae; genus Bifidobacterium; species Bifidobacterium vaginale_F. The sequence goes on along the minus strand of NZ_MNLH01000005.1, from coordinate 38,909 downwards.
TGGTTCAGCAGCACCAAAAGCGCCAGCAGAACTAGATAAATCTCCGCCAACATTAGCCAAAGTCGAAAGCGGAATCGTAAACAAACCAGATCCAGAATACAAATCCCACAAAACCGTATTCTTACTACGCCCACCAAGCGCAGAACGGACTAATCCCAAAACGTAGCCCACCAAATGCTCTGGAGCTGCGCGATGAATCTGCCAAAAACCGCGCGCGTCAACATCATAATCAAAAGTACGCATACGCGATGAATCACCATCAACCGCAACTCGCACGCGCTCTCGCAACAAAGCCGAGCCTGCAATCAGCTCATCATTTACTATAAGCGCATAATTTTCGCCAATCGCATCAAGAAGCGCAGTCTTGTCACCCGAAACACCAAAATCCAAACCCTCAACCCTAGGCTCTGGAACAGCAAGACGAATTTGCGAATTTGGCTCAAATTCTCGATTCCACAAATCCAAAGAATCCGCAACTGCTAAAACAGCGCGGGATGCAAGTGGCATAGTATCAATCGCAATGCGATCATGCGACTCGCGCTTACGCATAGACAATCGGCCTTCATCATCCGCCACCAGCTCCATGCGCGTGCGCCAATTAAATCCGTTAAGCTCCTCATCCCCCGGCATGCGCTCAACGTTAACATCGCCTTCTTCAACATCCATATGCGCTAAACGCTGGAATTGATTTGCAATCACGGACGCCTTCCAACGAATCTGCCCAGGCAAAGAAACGTGAATTAAATCCGCGCCGCCAACTCCGCCACCCTGAGCCAAAGGACCAGCGAGTTTCCATTGCGGCTCCACGCGATCCGCACTAGGCTCCAAAACTTCTACAACTTCACCGGTGAAAAAGTGCGCTTTTGCACGCATCGGCTCATCCATGCGCACAACAACCAGCTCACCAGGCAGCGCAAATCGCACGAATACAACGCGCCCGTCAAGATGACCTACGCATCTTCCTTGATCCGCATATCTCTCGATTCGCATCGTCACTTGCATGTACTACCCCTTAGTTCTGCTTTTCTTCACTTTGCTTTTCGTTAATCTGTTTTTCTTCGCTAGAATTTACTTCGTTTTGATTTTCTTCAACCTGTTTTTCTTCGCTCTGTTTTTCTTCGCTAGAATTTTCTTCATTCTGCTTCTCGTTAACCTGCTTACCTTCGTCCTGCTTCTCACCAACCTGTTTTTCTTCGTGATTTTTATGATGAAGACGCATAAACGGCGTTGCAATAATCAAGTAAGAAACCCAAATCGCGAGCGCCCAGAACGGCAAACCCATAAGCAATCGAACTGTACCAAGCCACGCAACGTTATTCACCAAATACAGCGGAACTTGCAAAACGAGCCTCAGCACAAAAACAGCAATCCACAATCCTGTTACATACATATACGCTCGCTTAAGCGGCTTATAATCAAGCCATTCGTGAAGCCACGCACCAAAGTTTTCAGTAGGCATTTTACGAATAGACTCAATCACAAGCCCTAAAGCAGGCACTCGCACGATTAGCGATATGGCAAGAAAAACACTGTAAACGGCATTGGTAATAAATCCCAACATGTAATAGTCGCCAGCTTTATGACTCGTCCAAACCCAAATAAGGCATATTGCAATGGAAACAAGTCCGCTAATTACTCCCATAAGCGACTGCTTCTGAATAAGACGAATCACAACTTGCAAAACAGCAAGAGCAGCGGATGCAATAACAGTTGTCTGCAAATTGTTTGTTACAACAAAGCAAATAACAAACAGCAAGCCCGGCAGCATGGATTCGATTATTCCTCGAATACCACCTATGGAATCAATTACAGAAAAGTTGCTTCCATCGGAACCGATAGATGCAAGTGAGGCAAGACCTGAGCGTTTTTTGCTACGCGCACTATTTTCCAAGACGAAATCCTTTGCTGCCTTTTACTATATGGTTTTAACTATATGGTTTAACTAAATGTCTTAACTAAATGGACTTACTATATGGGCTTACTGCCAGCTTTCACAGATTTCACTATCGGCTTTCACTGCCAGCTTTCACAGTTTTCACTACCAGCTTTCACAGATTTCACTATCGAACTTCAGAGAACATCGGTCCGCGAGTGAGAGTTGTTTTTACTTCTACTTGCTGATCATAACCCAACGGCCTATTGTCACGCTTAAGAGCAGACTCCGCAGAATTATCTTCATTCGAATCCGCAGAATTCGAATCCGCAGACGAATCCGCAGACGCATCCGTCTTAGAGCTTTCTGCTCCAGCATTTGCCTCAGAAACTCCTGAAGCATCTTCATTTTCATCACTATTTTTAGCAATTGTCGGCTCATGCATAGGAATAAAATCACGCGGAGCCATTGGTTCTTCACCTCTATCTACAACAATTGAAGCGAACCATTTATTAAGAGCTACTGTTTCATCGCTATCTTTCATTGATGCGTCTGCTGCCGTTCCAGAAAATACTCCGCGAATCATCCAACGAACACCATCCACGCCAACAAATCTGGTTTGTATTGTTTTTCCTTCAATCTGTACAGGCAAAAGCAATTCTTTACCAAAAACACCGTCAGTTTCAGTGATTTCATTATTATTTTCCAATAGTTCTTTACGAACTTCATCCCAAATTCCAGTAGATTTAGGTGCAGCAAATGCTTCTATTTCTACGCTTGAAGATCCGTATGTAGCTATTGCGCCAATTACTTGATTTGTTTCACTGTGCTTTTTTAATCGCAATGAAATACCTTGAAGGAATGGAAGATAGAAAGCACCTAAATCTAAGTAATTGCTATAGTCTGGCACGTTTTCGTCGCTTATATCCCAAGGACCATGATTAATTTCATTCAAACCATTATTTTCATTCGTTGAATTATCAGAATTTTTTAAAGAATCTAAATAATCGTTGATTTTATTAAAATTATCTTCTTCAGGATTTAAATCTTGCTGTTCTTTACGCGATTCCGCCACTTCCTTAGTGGACTTTGCGCTAGCAACATGAGATCCGCGCTTAAAACCAAACCAGCCCATTATTCCTCGTTTCTTATAATTACAACTCAACAATAAGCAATACACTATTGATTATTGTAAATTGCTTAACTTCACTAGAATATCACAAGCAAAGCACTGAAAAATTTGAGCAAACGCTACATACATATACGCATGCGATTACTTAGTTATTTCACATTATGCAGATTAATTCTTACGATTCACACTTAACGCATCACACGTCATACTTTATACTTAACGGAGCGTGATCAGACCATCGCGCATCATAGCTTTCAGCACGATCGATTACAAATCCGCGAGCGCTTTCCGCAATTTCAGGAGTTGCGAACTGGTAGTCTAATCTCCAGCCAACGTTATTATCGAAGGCTTTACCGCGCTGACTCCACCAAGTGTACGGTCCTTGAATATCTCCTGCAAGCATGCGCATAACGTCAACAAACTCGTACTCGTTAATCCAGCGATCGATATACGCGCGTTCCTCTGGTAAGAATCCTGCGCTATTTTCATTAGCCTTAGCATTTTTAATATCTAACGGCGTATGAGCAATATTAAAATCGCCGCACAAAATCGCCTGATTTCCGCCACTTGCCGCAGAGTCTCGAAGCTCCCCCAAACGTATAAGCATTGTGTCTAAGAATCGGAATTTTTGTTGCATTTTTTGCGGATCGTCCACGTTCCCAGCATGAACATACACAGAGGCAATAGTGATTTCATACCCTTCAGGGGTACGCACGTCAGTTTCAACCCATCGCCCAGAATCAACATCCTCGCTTAATCCGGGCAAACCGTAGCGTTTTTCAACTACAGGAAGAGACGTAACTAAAGCTACTCCAGCTCGACCTTTTACACGGCAAACTTCATTTGTATAGGTAAAATTATCGTTTTCTATAGGATTTGCGATATTTTCAGACGCGCGATATCCCATTTCAATTTTTGTCATGATTGGGTCGATTGCATCCTGCGGAGCGCGCACTTCTTGCATACACCACACGTCTGGAGTATGCGCATCAGACCAGTCAAGCATACCTTTGCGCTCAGCTGCACGAATACCATTTAAATTCGAAGTCGTAATTGTAATCATGTAATCAACTCTAATATGCGCACAACACAAACAGCACCATTACACAAAAATAAAGGTGCAGAAGTTTTGACTCCTACACCTTCATTTTAAATTTAAATTTATTTTAAATTTATAGTTTATAAGACGCTAGTTTTAAGGCTCATAAACCAGCTTGCAACTAGTCCAAGCCAAGCTCCAAGTTTCTACCTGGAATTGCATCGAGCAAATCACGAGTGTATGCCATTCGCGGATGATCAAACACTTCGTCTGTAGTTGCATGTTCAACAAGTCTTCCGTGCTGCATAACAACAACTTCGTCTGCAATCTGACGAACCACAGCCAAATCGTGAGTAATGAACAAATAACTCAAACCACGCTCGGCTTGCAAGTCGTTAAGCAAACGCAAAACCTGATCCTGCACAAGCACATCCAAAGCGGATACAGCTTCATCGCAAACAATTACGTCAGGATTCAAAGCCATAGCTCGCGCAATTGCAATACGCTGACGCTGACCGCCTGAAAGCTCATTCGGGAAGCGAGTCATAACAGAAGCAGGCATTTGAACCATATCTAAAAGCTCGCGAACTCGATTCTGTCTACTCTTCTTATCGCCAATCTTATGAATTCTCAAAGGCTCTTCAATAGAACGGTAGATAGAATACATAGGATCAAGAGATCCATAAGGATTCTGGAATACTGGCTGTACGTGACGGCGGAAATTAAGCAAATCCACACCCTTCAAGTTAGCAATATCCTTGCCCTCGTAAGTCACTGTTCCACTTGTCGGCTTAAGCAAACGCAAAACCATATTTGCAACAGTAGATTTACCGGAACCAGACTCACCCACAATTGCCAAAGTTGTTCCGCGCTTAACGGAGAATGAAACATTATTCACAGCTTTGAACAGTACCTTATTACGCGGAAGCCTAAACTCACGAGTTAAGTTATTCACAGTAATAATATGCTCACTCTTTTCAAGAGTTTGCTCACCTACTACGTGATGCTCAAGCAAGTTATCGACATTACCGCCGCGTTCTTTAACAGAAATAATGCGTTGAGATGCCAAAGATGGAGCTGCGGCAACAAGTCGCTTTGTATAAGGATGCTGAGGATGCTGCAAAACTTCCAAAGATGGACCAGATTCAACAACGCGACCCTTATACATAACCACAACGTGCTGCGCGCGAGCTGCAGCCAAGCCTAAGTCGTGAGTAATAAACAGTACAGAAGTACCGAGCGAATCTGTAAGCGTATGCAAGTGGTCAAGAATACGCTTTTGAACAGTAACATCCAAAGCGGAAGTTGGCTCATCTGCAATAAGCAAATCTGGGCGGCAAGCCAAACCAATAGAAATCAAAGCACGCTGACGCATACCGCCAGAAAACTCGTGTGGGAACTGACGCGCACGAGTTGCTGCATCTGGCAAACCAGCCTCATCAAGCAAACCTGCAATACGATCTTCAATAGTTGCGCCAACAACATACTTTTTGGCAATTTCCCAAGCTTTATCGTCATTCACGCCATACTTGATTAAATCGTCAGCCACACGCCAGCGAGTTTCAGAACCAGGAACCCACTCTTTTTTGTAGTATTCCATGGCTTCTCTGAACTTTGCAGGATTGCTACGACCTTCAAGTCCAACTTCCTTCAAAGCTCCTGCAGCAACTTTCATAAGTTCAGGAAGCTCTTTAGAGCCGAGGAATGTTTCGTCATCATTGTTTTTGACTTGAACTGCGTCACCAGCAAGTGCCTCAGCTAATGAGGAACGCTTCTCGTGATTAACATCAACTCCATTTGCAATTAATGCTTCTTTAACTTGTGTACCAATACGCCACACAGGGTTCAAGTTGCTCATAGGATCTTGCGGCACTAAGCCCATAGCATTACCGCGCAAAGCTGCATATTCTTTTGGCTTTAGATTGCTTATTTCTTTGCCTTTAAGCTTTATAGATCCACCAGTAACGTGACCTGTCCCAGGAAGCAAACCAAGAACAGCCATTGCAGAAGTTGACTTTCCTGAACCAGATTCGCCCACGATTGCAACCCACTGCCCTGGATAAACACAGAAGCTTACGTCTTGAACGGCGTGAACAGCTTTTTTGGAATCTGTTGTGAAATCAACTTGAAGATTTTTAACTTCCAACAAAGGGCCTTGCTCTAATTGCATGGCGCGAATGTTTACATCTTTACGTGTAGTATTCATGAGTTTCTATTCCTTCACGATGATTTCACGCCTTGCGGCTCTTTGGATCCAATGCATCCTTAACAGCGTCACCCATCATAATGAAAGCGAGTACTGTAATAGCAAGTGCTGCAGATGGATACAACAAAACTTCTGGATTTGTACTAAGAGCGTCATGAGCAGCATCAGAAATATCTCCGCCCCAGCTAACTGTTGTTGTTGGCAAACCTATTCCTAAGAAGCTTAAAGTTGCTTCCAAAACAATGTAAGAGCCAAGCGAAGTTGTACCAACAACAATGATTGGAGCTAGAGAATTTGGAATAATATGACGGAAAAGATTACGTATTGGAGTTGAACCTAAAGCCGTAGAAGCAGTATTAAACTCAAGATTCTTTGACTCCATAACGGCACTTCTTGCAATTCGAGCTACACCAACCCAACCAAAAAGTACCATTACAAGTACTATTTTCCAGATTGACTTAGAAGTACGGAACATTTGCAAAATTACAATAGCTCCGAGAAGCATTGGCAAAGCTAAGAAGATATCGGTGATACGGCTAAGAACTGCATCAATCCATCCGCCAAAGAAACCAGCTAATGCGCCAATTAATGAGCCGACTATTACAACTAAGATTGTTGCTAACAAGCCAACACTTACAGAAGTGCGAGTTCCGTATATAACTCGTGCGTATGTATCACAGCCTTGCGAATTAAATCCAAATATACTAGAGCCAGATGCAGGATCCAAAGCAAGTTCCGTTAAACACTTATTAGGATCAGCTTTAGTGAAAGCGCTTGGGAAAAGCGCAATAACGAAAATAATTGCAATAACAATTGAAGAAATTATAAACAAAGGATTTCTACGCAATGTACGCCAAGCATCAGCCCACATACTTGTAGCAGGAGCAGATTCATCTACGGAATCAACTTCTTTCAAAGGAGTTTCACTAAGAGGAGCAACGTAATGCTCTTGTCCAGGCAATGTTTCGTATTTTACAGAAGCATTTACAGCCAAATTTTTTTCTAAATTATTTTCCATAATTAATGCTCCACTACTCGTAACGAATTCGCGGATCAAGAGCCGCGTACAATATATCAACCAACAAATTGCTCACAACAAAAATAAGCATAAGAAGTGTAACTACAGAAACAACAAGATTGCCTTCACCCTTAAAAATGCCATTGAATGTAAGCAATCCAACACCTTGAATGTTAAAGATTCTTTCAGAAATCATTGCGCCGCCCATAAGAGCGCCCAAATCCTGACCAAGGAATGTAACAACAGGGATTAAGGAATTACGAAGAATGTGTCTAATAACAACAACACTTTCTTTTAAGCCTTTAGCACGAGCAGTACGCACATAATCTAAGGATATATTCGAAGAGATTTCAGACCTAGTAAGTCGAATAATATATGCCATTGAAACAGATCCAAGAACCATTGCTGGAAGAAGCAAATCTAAGAATCCAGGATTGTTACTAGCTGTAACTGGTAATATGCGCCATTTAACACCGAATAAGTATTGCGAAACATAACCTGTAACAAAGGTTGGAACAGAAATAAGAAGAAGCGAGACAACAAGAATTACGCTATCGTACCACTTTCCTTTTTTCAAACCGGAGATAATTCCGAAAGTAATACCGAATAATGTTTCGAAAGCGAATGCCATAATAGCGAGCTTGATCGTAACTGGGAATGCACGACCAATTTCGTCAATTACAGGCTGACCCGAAAAAGTATGACCGAAATCAAGGGTAAGAGCATTCTTTAAGAATATTAAATATTGAATAATAAATGGTTTATCCAAGTTATACTCAGCGCGTATATGCGCAGCAACAGCAGGATTAACTGGTTTTTCGCCGAACATTGCTTTTACCGGGTCTCCAGGCAAAGCAAAGACTAAAGCGTAAACCAGTAAAGTTGTGCCGAGAATAACAGGAATCATCTGCAAAATGCGTCGCAGAATGTATTTACCCATTGGTTTCTCCTTACTTATTTTTTAATTAAAACCTTAATTAAAATTTTTAATAAACTTTTGCAGACTACTACGCCCAACTTCACTAATCTGCTTGTACCCCATACTAGAACATACAAAACGCAAATTGCTGTCCCGAATATTCGAATCAATTTCAATATTTCAATATTTCAATATTTCAATTCGAGATCCGGGACAGCCGCACGTTCTACATGCTATTAAATTATGATTTATTTTTTCTAAGATGCTTGATTTTTATCTTAGATTTTTACTTATGAAGCTGGTAGTAGAGTGGCATATTCTGCCAATCCATTACGAATCCTTGCAATGAAGGAACCATCACAGCCTTAGCGTTCGAGTAGAACAATGGGATTGATGGAAGATCCGCAAGAAGGATTTCGTTTGCTTGCTGATAAAGCTTAGTAGCTTCTTCTGGCTTAGCAGATGCAGCCTTAGTAAGCAATTCATCAAACTTTGGATTCTTATAATCGCCTTCGTTTGAACCATTTCCATCAGCAGCAACAGATGCAAATTCCTGAGTCAAGTAATTTTCTGGGCTTGGGTAATCTGGCATCCAGCCTGCACGCCATGCGCCCTTAATCTGACGCTTAGAGCATGCGTTACGGAATTCCTGGAAGGTTGGAATTGGAGTAGTTTCAGCCTTGATTCCAAGATTATTCTTAAGGGCATTCACAACAGCATCGAACACAGACTTAGCATTGCCATCAGCATTGTAAGAGAATGTAAGAGTATCGTTGTACTTGGAAATCTTATCGGCCTTAGCCCAAAGTTCCTTAGCTTTCTTTGCATTGAATTCTACGTTCTCGTGACCCTTAAGATCAGGCTTATAACCTGGAGTCAAAGGAGAAGTGAACTCGTTTGCTGGAGAAGCGGTAGAGCTGAGGATCTTCTTTACGATAAGAGCACGATCGATAGCCATAGAAAGTGCCTGACGACGCAAGCGGCCTTCTTCAGTCTTAACATCGAAGTGTGGAAGGCTGGAAGGAATTGTGAACTGCTGAATTACAGAGCCAGGACGGTTGTAAGCCTTAACAGTAGTATCCTTCTCAAAAGTCCTAGTTTGGGTATCTGGAATGTTATCAGTCATATCGAGGTTACCAGCCTGAACATCGCGATATGCTGCAGTTCCATCAGTGTAAACCTTGAATGTAACACCATCATTCTGAGCCTTACGTGGGCCATCGTAATCTGGGTTCTTCACAACTTCAATCTGCTTGTTGTGATCCCAAGACTTGAACAAGTATGGACCAGAAGAAACTGGCTTTTCGCCATAAGCCTTTGGATCCTTGTAGAAGGATTCTGGAAGTGGAGCGAATGCCAAGTAACCAACCTTAATTGGGAACACTGAATCTGACTGCTTCAAATCAACGGTGAAGGTGTTCTTATCAACAACCTTTAAACCGGAAAGCTGTTCGTCACCCTTGGTGTCGCCCTTTTGCAAGTCATCATAACCCTTAATGGTCTGGAAGAAGGAAGCGCACTTCTGAGCATTCTTAGCATTTGCAACGAAGCTCCATGCTTTGGTGAAGCTTTCAGCGGTAATAGGAGTACCATCGCTGAACTTCTTGCCTTCCTTCAACTTCACAGTGTACTGAGTAGCATCATTATTTGGAGTAATGCTTTCAGCATCTTCGTTTACTGCATTGCCCTTTTCATCAAAAGTGACCAATGTGGAATTGACTAACATGGCAGGACGTGCGCCAGCATTTTCGTTAATGTTGCCAGGCACTAATTCGTTCTGTGGCTCAGAATTAGAAACGGTAATAATAACCTTACCACCGTTTGTCTGTGCAGTCTTCGAATCAGAGGAGCCGCAGCCACCAAGTAACATGGCCAGCGAGCAGGCTGCAGCGGCAAAAGCCAAAGCCTTATTCTTCATATTTATTCTCCTAACGTGTGGTAGGCAATTTTTGGGACAAAACCCAAATTTTATTAATAAACGAAAAGTCGAGTTACAAGCGTTAACAAAAAATCCACCTAGTATTTATTGCCAGATGGATAAATTGCAAAGCCAATAAGGGGCCTCTTCGTTGATTAAAATTAAATGGTACGTGTTTTTACGAACAATGCAAGCACATGCAGAAAATATAAAATTTTCGGTTTACTACAAAATTATCGACGAACAAAATATTATTTTCGAATAAGAAAAGAAAATATTCCGATATTATCTATCGTTTTTTGCGGCTTCTTACACGAATTAACATATTACAAAAATGTAAATTAATAATTTGATAGTGTAAAAAACATGTTAATTCAGAAGTTTTTATGATCTATGCACGAGGAAAAGCTTGCGAATATCGCTGTTTCAAAGCCTCAATAGAAACATGAGTATATCTTTGAGTAGTTGTAAGCGAAGAATGCCCTAACATTTCCTGCACTTCTCGCAAATCAGCTCCGCCGTTAAGCATATGAGTTGCAGCACTGTGACGCAAAGCATGAGGAGAAATATCTGGTACATTCGCGCGAGCAGCCGCATCATGCACAATCTGCCTTACTAAACGTTGATCAATTCGCTTACCGCGAGATCCAACAAATAGCGCAATTTCAGCAGGATTTTGCAATAAAATTGCCCGACCATCCTTAGAAATCCAAGCCAATAATGCTTTATAAGCAGGAATCCCAAAAGGAACAACGCGCTGCTTATTGCCTTTACCAGTAACTTTCATAGTATGAGATTCAAAATTAATATCCTTAAAATTTAATCCAGTAAGCTCTCCTACACGAATTCCAGTTGCATATAAAAGCTCTAATATTGCTGCATTTCGCAAATCAATTGCCGCTTTTTTAGGCGAATAAGAAGATGCATTATCACTAGCGCCATCACAAGCACCATCACAAGCAATATCCCTCGCGCCATCAGCAGAATCAGCAGAATCAGCAGAATCATTTTTAGAATAATATTCGCTTATATTTTTATAAGATTTACTCGCTTGTTCATCAACACTATTCATTAGCTTTTCTGCTTGCGACTCGTCTAATACAGTTGGCAGAACATTGGCGATTTTTGGAGTTGCAAGTATTTCTGAAGGATTAGATTTTATATGATTTTCATGCACGCACCAATCAAAAAATCCACGAATAGCAACTACTTTCCTAGCTAAACTAGAACGCGCAACCTTTGACGACTCATAAGCCATCCATAATCTCAAGTCATCTGTAACAATTTTATTTAAGTCATTAAATCCATGACTTTCGCACCATTCAAGAAACTGTTCTATATCTACACAATATGACTTAACAGTATTCGCGCTTAAACCTTTATTGTTAGAAATATACGCACAATAATCGTCAACAAACGTGCAGAAACGCTGATTATTTTCCATAGTTCTCACCGTTGATTAACTCTAATATTTTCAACTTATTCAACCAATTACTCAACTTACTCAACCAATATTCAACCAATTACTCAACTTATTATTCAACAACTTACTCAACTATTATTCAATCGATTATTAATGTAAGAATATACTACTTAATTGGTTTTTGAAAACGTCTTTCAGGAATCGGTTTCCAACGAACTATATCAGACGCATTTATATACATTTCCTGAGCAGCCCTGGAACCATTCGCAGCCGGATCGCGCATTATATGAAGCGTAATTCCATCAAAGTCAATTACATGCCCAATAACATCAAAATATTCAAATTTGCCATAATTAGTATTCTCTGAAGTTTTTTTGACTTTACAAGTTCTTACCACAATGCGAGATCCTGCAGGAATCTTATTCGGAATGGGCACTTCAACAATAGGAACACACATAGATTGCATAAAATTCACCATTTAACCCATGAATTTCATCATAATATTATTTTTCTTCAAACGTAAATCATAAGAATATTCATTGTCAGAAGAAAAATCGACATTTTCATAATCTAAATTAGATGAAATTCCAATAATTTCCTCACCATTTTTCGCCAAATCTAAAAGTTTTTCACGCCAATTCGATACAGAATCTGCAGAATACACAGAATACTCCGCAGAATCCGCAGAATCAGTCAAAGTCCCAGAATCACCAGAATCAGCCAAAGTCACAGAAGTCCCGGAATCCAAAGAAGATTCTTTATTCCTAACAGCATACTTATATTCTCGCCACGGCTGAGCTTTCGCAAAGAATTCTTTTTCAGCGCTATCAGCATCCTCAGCAGAATCCTCTAACATAGTTGCAGCTTTATCTAACTCTTTAATAAGCGAGCGCAATAATATTGCAACATTATGTCTATCTTCACTTACCATTGCACGCGTGCGATTAGGATCCGTTAAAGATACGCGCGTCATATCTCTCCAAGATCCAGCAGAAAGTTGAATTGCAATATTGCGGTATTGATTATCACACAATACGTTCGCGAGCGCAGTAGATACAACATGAGGCATGTGTGAAATTAGCGCTGCAGACTTGTCATGAATATCGTCATTAATTACTATTGCTCTATTTTTGCAAACATTCGTTATCATATGTAAAACGTTTGCTACACGCCATAGCTTTGTATTTGAATCAACAGTTAATGCCCACAAAGCGTTATCAAGCAATTCAGCATAAGAAGATTTCCATCCAGTGAACTCACTTCCCGCCATTGGGTGCGCGCCGACGTAACATTCTCCAAGATTTGCAGCTTTAACTTGATTTCGAACTATATCTTTTACGCTGCCAACGTCGCTTAGAGTTGTGACAGATTGGTCAATATTGTTTTCTAATTGTTTTAAAACACTTGGCATAGACGCTAGCGAATTACATAAAACTAATACATTAGGTTTTTTTAACGCTAGATCTTTAACACTATCTACGCATATAATTCCAGCTTCTCGCGCTTGACTATATATGTCGGTATGTCTGTTATAAGCGTAAACAGTGCAATTTTGTTTAACTAATCTTTTTGCTAAAGATCCGCCGATAAGCCCTAATCCCACAATTCCTACTGTAAATTTTGTGTTATAAGCATTTAACATATCGACTCTCAGTCCAACAAATCAACAAAACAACAAGACAATCAATTAATCAATTAACAAATTAATCAATCCACAAATAATTTAGCAACTCAATAACTCAAAGAATCAGCAAATTAGCAAATCAACAAATCACATTAATTTGCGACTCCACCGAATCTTCTATCGCGATGCGCATAACGGTCAATAGAACGCCACAATGCTTCACGATTAAAATCTGGGAATAATTCAGGCACAAAATCAAGCTCTGCATAAGATGCTTCCCAAGGCAAGAAGTTACTCGTGCGCTGCTCGCCAGATGTGCGAATCATTAAATCACAATCAGGAACATCCGGATTATACAAGTGATCGGCAATCATCTTTTCTGTAACTCGATCACCTTTTATTTTTCCTTCGCGTACTTCTTTAAGAATTGCTGAACAAGCATCTGCAATTTCTGCTCTACCGCCATAATTAATGCAAAACACTACGTCGATAGTGGAATTATCCTTCGTATATTCTTGAGCTGATTCTAATTCGTCTATTACAGACTTCCATAATCGTGGGCGCCTACCCGACCAACGAACTCTAACGCCCCAATCATTCATTTGTTTAACGCGCCTACGAATAATATCTCGCGAAAATCCCATAAGAAAATGGACTTCTTGCGGAGAACGCTTCCAGTTTTCAGTAGAAAACGTATACAAGCTTAAATATCTAACCCCAGCTTCTATAGCTCCGGCAATAATATCGAATACAACAGGCTCTGCAGCTCTATGACCTTCTGTGCGAACCATTCCTCGCTCTTGCGCCCAGCGACCATTACCATCCATAATAACGCCAATATGACGTGGCACACTGTTTTTAGGGAAAACAGGTATGCGAGAAGTGTCACTAAAAGGAGCAGCAGGAATCTCCAGAGAAGCGTAATCAACATTTTCAAAAGCCATAATTATTAATTCAACAACTCCATAGAACTAACTACACACTAGAAACAATGCATTATAAGCATTATTAAAAGATGTACGCAATATTATCATCGAAACTATTATTCACCTAAATTTTGCTCTGACAATCACCAATACCATTATTTACATCACTCACAGCAAACCTCCAAACCTAACACTTACCGTTAAAATATTGCTATCAACTATCACACATAAACAATCGCCAGCACAATCAGCCAGCACAACTGACTACGCGATAGCCGACATAAATTGTTTAACGAACCTGTCAGATATTATACGTAAGCAAAGCATAAATTAATTCACACAAAAATACGTAAATTTATGACATACAAAACTTTTAACATGCGAAAACACTACTTATTACTTACTATTTTCGCTAAAAACTATCTGAAAAATTCATAGAACGAATAGGACGCTCGAGATAATATTCACACCAACATTTCACACAATTAACAACTTCGTCGTCTAAAACACTGCCGTCAAGATTATTCCAGTCACCTTGAATTAGCGCACGAATTTTACAACGAGCCTCATCACTACAGCGCAAAGATTCAGCAGAACAATCAGCCACGCACGTAATACCGCCTAAAGCTGGGCTAAAATACTTAAGATTTTCATTCGTTCCGCAAACTGCGCAAGAAGTAATACGAGGCGACCAACCTGCAATACATAATGCACGCATTACATATGACAATCCTATTTCTTCAGGAGAATGCACGCCTCTAGAAAGTGCAGACAAAGCAGCTATAAGCAAAGAATATTGCGAAGACGTATCTTGATAAGAATCATTAACAATATAGTCAATAACTTCAACCATTAAATTTGCGTATTTATAAGAATCGTAATTAGCGCAAATCGGCGCCGCGTAAGTAGATAACGAAACAGCCTGAGAAATCACATCAAGAGACTTGCCTTTAGCAATCAGCATATTTACTCGCATAAAAGGCTCAAGTCTTCCACCAAAACGCGATTTTAAGCGGCGAACTCCTTTGGCAACAGCTCTAACTTTCCCATGATTGCGCGTAAGCATAACCACAATACGATCTGCCTCACCAAGAGGAAAAGTGCGAAGAACTACAGCTTCATCATTATATAATGGCATATTTTCTGCTTACTTCTTAAGTAACGCTTTATCTCAAGTAATACTTTTTATCTTAAGTAACGCTTTCAATTACTATTAGGAAACTATATGAATCTATACCAATCTATATGAATTCTTTAATCCTATCAGTTCTCGCTATCTGAATCAGAATCATCAGAAGAATCATCAAATGATCCAAGCTTATTCATTATCGGGAACGACAAGTCAGGAATATCTAAATTCAGACTTTGACTTTGGTTAAAATCAAAGGAATTCCTAACAGGGATATCATGCAATCCATCAGAAGCAGAAGACGCATCCTTAGAAGCATCCGCCTTAGAAGCAGAAACAGCACCTAAAGCAGAACCAGCAGTGAAACTTGGAGGAAACTCAGGAGGCAAAGCTGCGGCAGAATCTGAATTTCTATTAACAGTTTTCTCATCAATATTATGCGAAACTGAACTCCTCTTAGGAGCTGGAGGGAATGCTGGAGGCAACGGAGCAGACGCTTTATGAAGATTAGACAAAACGGTTGCGCTCTGAATCATGTCATCACCAGTATCAGAAGAATCGTCATCATCATGTTTGACTGGAGCAAAAATACTTTGCTTTTCAGGAGAAGCAGATTCAGAAGCACTGGAAGAACGCGCAAAACTGCTCAACAAATCTGAACCAGAATTATTTTCTTTAGACAAGTCGGATTCAGAATCACCAAAAAGCGCAGAAGTACTGAGAATAGTAGGCTCAGCATGACCCTTACTTTCCTTACTTTCAGCACTTTGAGCACTTTGAGTAGCGGCAAACGATGGTAAATCTGAATTATTTGAATTAGCTTTATTTAAATCAGAATCTAAAGAATCTAAATCAGAAGAATTATTTTTCTTTACTAAAGAAGATAAATCAAACGAAGACTGCGGTTTTTCTTCAGAATCAGAAGCGCTGTAGGAATCAGAAGCACTATGCAAATCAGAAGCACTAATATCAAAATCTTTAGAAATGCGCTCATATGATTCAATCTTACTTAATACTCTAATGCAAGAATTCAAATAATAGTCAACCTGACGCTCATCGTATCCACGCTTGCCAACACGCTGAGTGAAAACAACATCTGAAACAAAATCATCTGTGATTTCTTTAAGAATATCCTCGTCAGTATCCCACGAAGCGCGATGACCTAATGAAATAGCAATCTTATCTAAGATTTGATTAACTAACTCATCTACCTGAGTGCGATCATAAGAAGGATGCTTTGGCTCGCCTGGGGCAAAACGTTGACGCTCAGCACGCTTAGCATGCTTAAGCAAAGTCCTATAAATATCTTCAATCTCAGCCTTCCATACGACTCTGCCGCGATGCATAATATCGTATTCTGTAGCTTTATCGACTACTGCATTTTCCAAGCGAGATAAAGTTGCGTCTACTTGCGAAATAACATAACCATCTCGTTCTAAATCAAAAGATACTTCTTGAATATCTTTCTGAGTCAAGTCCATATTGTCGCTCACGTACAATTTGTGAGCACGCTCAAGAAATTCATTAACTTGAGATACGTTATAACCAAACTTACGCTTTCCAACTCGTTCCATACCTGAAACCTTACGAGCGGTGTTGGGTTTCTGAGCCATCGACGATTGACCTCCTGCGTAAATAATCCTATCGCTATACTTTACGCGATTGTTTCGACGCGCGCCACAACACACAGTCGGCTATTATTGTATGCATGGCTCAATTTCCGTCTTTCGTAAATATTTTTAAACGTGCATTGCAAAAAAGCATAATAATTGCTAAATCATGCATTACATCAATTTCGCAATATATTTTTCAACATTCAATTAGATATTTTGCTGGAATAATTGCTGTAGCAGTCGCAATACTGGCTCTTATGCTTCCTAGCGCGTACGTTATTGAAGAACCTGGCCCAACTCAAGACGTTTTAAGCGATATTAATGGATTAAAAATTATAGATATAGAAAATTCAGATACAAAAAAGTCAGAAATCAAAGATTCCAAAAAATCAGACTCCAAAAAGTCTGATATCAAAAATTCCTATATCGAAGATTCCAAAAAAACTGGAAAATTATTACTCGTAACAGTTGGAACTTCAGGAGTTCCTGGATACGAAACAACAACTTTCAACGCAATAAAAGCATGGCTGAATCCAGAACGAACACTTGATCCTAGAGAAGCAATAGTTCCAATCGGTCAAACAGAAGAGCAATATGAAAAAGAATCAAATGAAGAAATGACTTCATCTCAAGATTCCGCAATAAAAGCGGCAAAAATCGAGGCGAAAAAATTAGGACTTTCAACTACTAATAAGAAAATATCCTTACACATTGAAGACATTGGTGGACCTTCAGCAGGAATGATATACAGTCTCGGAATACTAAATAAAATAAACAAATACGACATAACTGGCGGAAAAACAATCGCTGGAACTGGAACAATCGACGAAAAAGGAAATGTTGGAGCAATAGGCGGAATCCAATTAAAAATGTTGGGAGCAAAACGAGACGGTGCGACTTGGTTCTTGGCTCCAGAATCTAATTGCGATGAGGTTGCAGGACATATCCCTTCTGGATTAAGAGTTGTGAAAGTAGCAACACTTGATGATGCGTGGAAAGCTCTCGAAGCTATAAGATCTGGGAAAAATGTGAAAAATCTTCCATCCTGCAGCTCAAAAATTAGGTAATAAATAAAAATAGAAATCGAAATATAGCTAAAAGTAAAAAATATAGCTAAAAATAAAACTAAAAACAAAACACGAAATAAAAAATATTTCGACACCAGCTTGACTCTAGTACATACCCTCATGTATCTTATTTCAAGCGGGCGATTAGCTCAGCTGGCTAGAGCGCCACCTTTACACGGTGGATGTCGGGGGTTCGAGTCCCTCATCGCCCACTTTCCGCTTTCATTGAATTTCTCTAACGTTCAGCTCGACGAATCAACATTCCAGGCTCATAAATTATGATTGACCTGCCTTTGCGTTTAATCCATCCTCGATTAACAAAATCCATCAATGCTTTATTAACAGTTTCACGAGATGATCCAACTAATTGAGCTAATTCTTCTTGAGTTAAATCGTAAGGAACTAACAAGCCTTCACGAACAGGCTTTCCAAAGCGAGAAGCCAAATTTAGTATAGTTTTAGCTAAACGTGCAGGAACATCCATAAAAACTAAATCTGAAATATGCTCATTATTAGCGCGAAGTCTTGCTGCCAAAACTTGCAACATACTCACAGCAACCTTAGGATGCTTGCCAAGCCAATCAAAAAGCACATCGTGTTCCACCCACAATACGCGCGTATTATCCACTAAAGCAATAGCTGAGGCAGTTCTAGGACCTCCAGCAGGATCAAAAACCGGGATTTCACCAATAATTTCGCCATTAGTATGAATGCTCAATAACTGGACACGACTATCGCGAGAATGTCTGACTAGCTTAACACGACCTCGCTCAAGCAAGTACATTCTGTGATCTTTATCTCCCTCGCTAAAAATCACTTCGCCTTTTTCATAAATAGATTGCCTCAAATTTTCGAACAACTCACGAGCTTCATCCAAAGGAACATGCTTAAACAAAGTGGTATGAGACAAAGGCAAATCTTCCGACGCGATATTAAGATCCGTGCTATCAAATGCCACAATCACCCTCCTAACTTTTAAGCAGCTACCACCATTGGGCTACCTAACAATTGGGTCCCCTAATCATTGGACTACCGCATCATTGGACTATCTGTTAAAGATATAGCGTAGCAAATAAAAAACATACACGCCAACTTGCCTGAGCTAAATGATACTAACTGCTTGGGCAGCACCCACGAATTACTCGCGCCAACTTGCCTGAGCTTACTTTTTTTGAATCAATCTCAATCTCACTCATCGCGAATACAAAGGCAAAGCAAGGCTCACAGTAGTCCCCTGCCCAGGCCTACTCCATAAAGTGATGCTACCGTTATGAGTTAAAGCTACATGCTTTGCAATCGCCAAACCCAAGCCAACTCCTTCTTGACTACGATTATTTTGATTATTAGATCTATAAAAACGTTCAAAAATACGCGATTGATCCTCTAAAGGAATACCAGCTCCGCAATCAACAACTCTAATAACAGCATAGTTTCCATCGCTAGATTTCTTTGCAGAAACAGAAACAACACTATTTTCACGAGAATAAATAATCGCATTCTCAACTAATTTACGAATAGCAGCACAAATTTGATCAGCATAACCTGAAACTTTCAAAGAAGAATCAGATTCTATCTTCACTTTTACATTGCAATCTAAGGCCAAAGGTGAAACTTGCTTTTGAACTTCATTCAACTCGTTTTCAATAGACAAAACATTGGAATCATCTGGATTTATAGGATTTTGCGCTCGCATTAAGAGCAGTAAATCTTCCAGCATATGCTCAAGTCGCTTAGAAGATTTGCCAGTAGAACGAGCGATATCCTTTATTTTTTCTGTACTAACATTTTCATTTTGTAAAACATTAGTCAGATTAGAAAGCGTGCGCGTTGAACTAATAAGCTGCTGGGAAACATTCTCAATGAAATCTTCGCGTGTTTGCGCAAAACGATGTTCTGCACTCGTATCTTCAATAATTACGACTACAATACCTTTGCCGACCGCGCCAACGGTAACAGTAAGCCAATTAGGTCTTGTGATTGTGGCAGCGCTAGTTTTTAAGGAGTTTGCTGTATTTAAAGGAGAATCTGCGTTAGAAGAATCTGAAGAATTAGACGAATCTGAAGAATTAGAATTAGGAGAATTAGACGTATTAGACAAGAAAGCAGAAGTCGAATCTTCCTCAATCGTAATATATTTAGCAGGAGTAGAAGTGACAATCGAAAAACGCTCACTTCCGCCTTTCTTACGTACAACGCTTATTGCATCAAGAACGCGCGGCTGTACGATAGCATCATCAACCACAACTCCAAGAGTATAAGCTTGGGAGCTAGCGCGAATAACTTCATCATCTGAATCAACAACAATTGTCGCCGTATGCAACATAGCGAGAACAAATTGCGCATCATTACTCACATCATCTGAAACATTATCGCGATCAGATAATTTAGTGCGCCTAACTGATATAAATCTAAATAAATTATTAAATTTTATATTCTGCACATTAATTTTGGAGAATTTGCAAAAAATCCAACAAAAAATGCCACGGAAAATGCCAGCAACGTAATCTGCCATCAGCATAAAAAGCCCAAGCAGCACGCATAAAGCAAGCACTGCGAATGCTATGAAAACCAATGTAGAAGAATCAATAGGCATAATATAATAATCTCATATTTCTTTTCATATTGCTATTGATTAATTATCACTTGCTATCACTTGCTATCACTTGCTATCACATTGTACAGAATAGTAATGTGCGTCATGGCAATACACGTCGCATATTGCAAGCTTAGTTTATAATGAATAAGTACGTCTGCATATAAGGATGTTTGCAAACCAAAGAAAGGACTAACCATGCGAGTGATTTTCAACGAAGAGATGAAAGCAGTAGCTACAAACCTCGAACAAATGGCTGAGCTTGTGTCGCGTGCTATGAATGATGCCGGAAGCGCGTTAGTCAATGAAGATTTGGACGCCGCGCAAACCGTAATAGACAGGGATGCAGATTTAGACGCTTTGGAAGCAAACACTATTGACCAATGCCTGGTTTTGCTAGCAAGACAGAACCCAGTTGCAACAGATTTACGAGAAGTCGTGGCTACTATGCGATTGGCGGCGACGTTTGAACGCATGGGTGATTTAACGAGTCACATAGCACAAATTGCAAGACGAACATGGCCAGATTCTGCAATCTCAGAAGAATCGCGCGAAACGATAGTGGAGATGATTGACTTTTTGAAAGAGCTTTCCGGACGCTTAACAACCATGATTTCTAAGCGCGATGTGAAAATAGCGGAGTCGATTATTGCAGGCGATGACAAGCTTGATAAGTTGCATGAAAAGATTTTTGAACTCGTAGAAAGCAAAGATTGGAGCGGCACACGCAGACAGCTAATTGACGTTGTACTGCTTAGTCGATTTATTGAGCGAATTGGCGACCATTGCGTTGCAGCTGCGCGACAGGTTGTGTTTATTGTTTCAGGATTTGACCCAACGAAGAAGCCAGAGCCAGACAAAGACACTGTTGTTGCTTAGTGGTGCGCTGTAACACGCGATCGAATACACTAGCGGTACATTTAGACTTACAACGCGAGTTTCGTAAGCGAGTGAACAAACAAGCTTCTCCCCCGACTTTGTGGACTTAGGGTGCGTGTTGGTAAACAAAACCAAGAACAAGAACGGGAACAAGAACGGGTTATTCTCCAAAAACAAAACTAAAATGCTCCTCATTTTCGATTGAAAGTGGGGAGCATTTTAGTTTATTAAATTATCTGATTAACTGTTCATACCCATTTGATTACTTCTCGCTACCGGCATGAACCTTCACGCGGCGGGAAATCGCAGCAACTGCACTGGCAGCAAACAACGCTACAACAAGCATGCACACTGGAATCAAATCAACACCAGTCTTGCCCATCGCAGAATTATTAGCGCTCTGAGCAGCAGCAGACTTACCACCATCAGAAGAGTTCGCGTCAGCGGAATTAGCATTGGCACCGTTCGCGGCAGTACCGTTTGCGTCAGCGGAACCGTCAGAAGCATCGCCGTCTGTGCCAACGTAAGTAGTACCAGTAAATGTGCCGAATCCAGAACCAGTACCAAATCCGTTACCAGATCCAGTTCCAAGTCCGTTACCAGATCCAGTTCCAAAATGATTCTCCGAATACTTCAGGTTAATCTCTGCAACTGTTTCATCAAATGCTGTAGCATCCGAAGGAACAACCCACACATCAGCCCAAGCAAGCTGATCGCCCTTATCGTTAAGCAAAACAATCGTATGCTTACCGGTGTAACCAGCTGGAATCACAACATTAAACTGAGGTTGACCATTCTCATCCAAAGTTACTTTCACATACTTAGATCCATCTGCACCCTTCAATAACACAGGCGAAGAATACATGTAAGCATAAGCGTAGGCAACCTTGTTCTTCTGAAGTTCCTTGATGAACTCGCTAGTAGCAGAAGAGGACTTAACCTTGTGAGACTTAGAGCCAGCCTTAGAGCCAGCCTTTGCATCACCCTTAGCAGCATCCATGCCAGCGAAATACAACTTCACAGGATTGCTCTTACCAGCGCGAACAACATCATTCATATGTTCACCAGCAACAAGGCTTCCCTCAAGCGACTGATCTAGCTTTGCAGTAGACTCAGGAGCTGTAGGCGCTGGAGTTGAAGCGGAAGGAGGATTGACAGTTACAGAAGAGGAACCATGATCGTTTTCATGACTATCATTCGGCTTCTTTTCAACGACGAATTCTGCGGAAGTATTCTTCGTTGCAACGTTACCAGCATAATCAACAGCTTCAACTGTGATTAAGTGCTTTCCGGCAGCAAGTGAATTGAAATCAACATCTACCTTCAGCGGATCCTTCAGATCTTTCAGATTGGCAAAAGTAGCATCGTAAGGATTATTCTTACTCAGCTTAATATCCGTTTCTTTAAGACCTTTACTTGCATGATTTACTTCTTTACCATCAACATTAACTCGCAATAACTTCAAATGATCATCTTTAGCTGTCACAGAAATCTTACGATTTGCTTCAACATGATCGTTGTCCTTTATTCCAAGTGTCACAGAAGGAGCATCCTTATCAACAACAACAGGAGCACGACCATACAGTGCACTAGACATCTGATCGATGGCTTGGATTAACACAAACTCTCCATTTTTAACTTCAACATCTCTATCGAAGCTCTGAGAATTAGTTTCTTTGCCTTTAGAGTCAGTACTGAAGTTGTCTGAAGCAATAAGATCATTAATCTTAAGAGTATAGCCAGCAAAATCATCACTAATAACACCCTTGAATTTCACAGTGTTTTTATTAGTGAATATTCTTCCGCCATACAACTTTGGAGTACTAAACATTACTTCAGGAGCCTGTCTGTCGAAATAGAAAGCAACAGGAGTATCTAATACCACATCACTTCCCTCTTTAACAATCATCCTAAAGTCATTTATTCCAGGATGCATTGGCAGAGTTACCGTGAATGTAGAATCAGCATTTGCACTAGTGGACTTAGTGATTGTTGCCGCTATAGAATCATAATCCTCATACCCAGAGCCATCATCTTTAACGCGATTAGCTTTTGTAAATAGCAGTTCTGTAGCTTTGTTACTTACTTTACCTTTTGCGGTAAATGAATTGAGCGAAGTACCACTATTTCCAGGAACAATCCAGTTGTATGATCCTATGCTGTTAGCATTACTCAGTGAAATCTTATAAGGCTTTGGCTTTGTTGGCATAACGCGATTAGCGAAACCTACATTCTGAGTAGTGGTGTTAACTCCATCAGTAGCAACCAAAGTAACTGAATATGTAGTAGCAGATGGAATAACTTTGACAGTAAATGAGCCATCAGTAGCAACAGTTACAGGATCTTCCACTTGTTCAGTCTGGACTTCACCGCCAACAACCTCATCCTTACTATACTTAACAGTAAGCGTGAGATTCTGCTTTGGAGTAGTTTCGTCCTTAACTTCACCTTTAACTTCTACTGCACCAGTTTGGTCAATTGTTACATTCCCATTACTATCTGCATTAGTTAGTTTAATTGTCGGTGCTTTTTCGTCGAAATTAGTTACAAGAGTTTCAACTACTTCTTTATCATCAGAACCTTTTGCCTTAACTTTTATTGTATTATCACCCGGTTTAATAGGAGCAGTAAAGCTAAATTCAGAACCATACATGTTAACAGCTAATTCTTTTTCTGTATCGGTTCCTGATTGAACATAAGCTTTCACATCCTTGCAACCATCAGCAATGCGTCCAGAGATTCCGATGCTGTATTTAGTCACACCGTTATCTTTTTTAGCAGTAACATCACTAATGCCAACATGCTTAAGATTAACCTCATTATTTATGAGAATCTTTTTATTAGCAAATGCCTTGAACACTTTGGAAATGCTGGTTTCATTGAAACCGCCATCATGCGAACTGACATTGACGTAATAAGCATCCTTACCTACATTAACTTTGCAAGTGCGAGTATAGCCATTTGCGTCATGAGTTTCACTGCAGTCTTTCTCATCAACCTTGACATAGCCACTGTTACCATTAACTCTTACACCTGGCTCACTCAACGTTTCACTTAATTCATCATGAGCTGTAATGGTAATTTCACCATTTTGATCAGGCTCGCTAATTGTAACGGTTGGAGCTTTAGTATCAAGGTTAAAATGCATATCAGTCGTCTGGCACATATCCTTAGTCAAGCAAGCTTTTACTCGATAAATATATTTGCCATCAGGAAGATTCTTGCTCCAATGCGCAATATCAGTAGATGTCTTATTATAAATAGTTCCATCAAAATCAATAGAACTATCGTAAGTTCTTGGATCATGTAATAATTCTGAGAAATTAGAACGAGAAACGTTATGTTCCTCACCTACTTCTGCAACAGTCTTACCAGAATTATCCAAAACAGAATACTGTATTAAACTTGCATTACGGAATAATGCTAATGATGGTCGTATCTTATCGAAAAACTCATCACTATTTGGAGAAAATTCTAAATGACCAGGAGCTTCATCATTAACTTGCACATCACCGAAAGAACTTTCGGCAATAAGCGAAGTAGTCATATTAATTGCATCTTGAAGATACTCTTCACCAGGCTTTACAAGAATTGGCTCCTTAACCCAATTGCCAACAAATCCAAGATATGGAACAGCCAAATCTGGTGCTCCGTCAGTTTTTGAAGTGAAGCGCGCCCAACCTTCAACATAATGGTCGCGAGTCACGTCTGGAGTTAATGTAAACTCTACTTCCTTTTCTGACTTAGGATCTACTGTAACTGTATTAGTCGAAGAAACTAATGTTTCTGAGCTAATAGAAGTAGTAGTTTCTTCACCAGCTTTATTAGATTCATTAACAACATTTTGCTTAGGAACTTCATAAGTTACAGGTTTATCCCCATAATTGTGCAATTTAACAGTGAACTTACGATTTCCATTAACCTGACGTAAAGCCACGTACGAATTGCCGTCGACTGTTGCAATCACATTAGTAGCAACAGCTTTATCGACCTGAGCTAAACCAGCGCCGATCTGACGAGGAGCAAATGGTACATTGCTTGAATTATTAAGAATCTCAGCCGTATTCATCAAGGCTTGTTCAACACGAGTAGCACGATCTTTTGGAGAAAGATTAGGGAAGCGATTTTTATAGCTTTCCATTACCAACGCTGAAAGACCGGAAACGTTTGGAGCAGCCATAGAAGTACCAGACATATTGGTGTACTTGTTGTTGTTCTGAGTTGACCACACGTTACCGCCGATACCAGCGATATGAGGCTTAAAATCAAGTTCTGGCGTTGGGCCCCAAGAAGTAAAGTTAGAAGGATGCAACTTATCAGGATTTGCAATGCTCATTGTATTATCAGAGAAGGAAACCTTAACTGTACCACTTTGAGTAGCTTTGAGTGCATCAACAATCTTTAAAGCATCTTCACGACGAATTGATGCTCCAAAGCATTTGAACTTTTCAATTCCGGCCATGCCAAGGAACTGTGCTGAATCGCCAGCTTTGTTATAAACGATTACACCCTCAGCACCTTTATCAATAGCATTCTGGAATTTTTCAGTAAATGTTATTTCGCCACGTTCAGCTAAAGCGTACTTTCCGTGAAGATCCAAATTCTGAACATCAGCTTTTTTACCAAGACCGATATTCACAATCTCATGTTCTTTACCATCAGCTTTACCTGTAGCTATAGAGTAAGGAATCTCAGTTTTCTTATTAGTTTTATCTGTATATGAACCAGCGGTTTGAATAATATAAGAATTTTCTACAGAAGCAACGCTGAAAGCAGCAGGATAAGAAGATGGTGAACCAAGAGTTGCATCATCCCACTTTCCTAACGCATCATTAGTTCCTCCAGATGTAGAGAAGCTTAAACCGGAGTTTCCTGCAGAAATAACTGGAAGCACACCAGCTTCACGAGCTTTCTTCAAAGCAAGAGATGTAGCGTTAGAAGTTCCGCCGAAACCGTTATCTGAGCCGAGAGACATGTTAATAACGTCTGCATGAAGCTTTACAGAATCCTCGATTGCAGCAACTATATCAGCATCACGAGCTCCGCGCGCTCCCGGCTTATTCGAAAATACTTTCATTGCAAGCAACTGAGCATTTGGAGCAATGCCGTTAATATGACCGTTTTTATCAGCTGGCTTATTCTCATCATCACCATTAGCGGCAACAATACCAGCAACGTGCATACCATGCTGCTCTGCACCACTATCTGTAATAGTGTAGTTTTCATCAGCATAGTTGAAGCCAGCAGGAACTTTATTAGTGAACTTTACACCTTTAGACGGGAACGTGTTCTTAATCTTACGAACTTTTTCAGCTTTAAAATCAAGCTTCATATCATGGTGACTTGGATCAATACCAGTGTCGATAATAGCCACAAGCATTCCAGTTCCATCAAGTCCACGCTTCTTAAATTCTTCATTCACACCCTGCAATCCGCGAGCGTAATTTTCAAGAGGGTAATACAAACGTTCTTGCGCAACAGAAGCTACCTCGCGTTCGTGGCGTAAAGCCGCAACTTTGTTAGCTGGTAATGTTGCTTCAAAACCATTCATCAGGTAACCAAATTGGCGACGTACTGTCATGCCATATTTTGAAGACCATTTTCCAATAAGACGATTCTGGTCAGCTTTATTACTGCTTTCAGATTGTTTCGAAGGAAGTTCTGGCTGTTTCTTCAAAGTAACAATAACAGTTACAGGCTTATTAGAAGAACCAGTCCTATTAAACGGATTATTAACTATTCTGCTAACAATCTTAGGATCAAGATATTTAGTAGTTTTATTCTTCTTATTTTTTTGGTTTACGACTTGCGTGAGATTATTTTTCTCAGCACTATTGTCTTTAGCATTTGCCGCATAAGCCGATGATCCAGCAAGCGGCACCATAAGCGTCGCCGCGGCCACACTTAATGCTGCTAAACGAGTCAGATATGACGTTCGTTTGAACTTCATAGCAATCTCCTCTCGAATGGGTATGAACATATTTTCATAACGAAATGCTGGCTTATTTGCTAACTATGACTTACAGCTAGTTAACTCCGACTAGTACTAGCTAGCTCTGGCTTATAGGCTAATTCTGGCTTATTTGCTTAATCAGCGAAACCAGCGGAAGTATCGCAAACAATTTCGCATTACTCGTACAAAACCTAAACAACACTTCGAAAGTCGCACCCACATCAGTTATGAAAATATATTTTCGGAACAATAGCACCAATCTTTAAGAAGAAAATTTTCTAGTCCAATATTTGGTCATTGCAAAAATATCATTAAACGGGATTTATTACTTCAAAATGGCGTATTTTAGCCAATTTCTACTAACATGTATGTAATTAAGAAATGATTAAAAAATACTTTGTTAACATTTAATTTACTTAATATACGAAAAAAATTCCATTATTTGGATACTTATTACCGTTGAAACAATGAGGTAAAGACAGTATAATATTACAAAATAGTCTTATATGACCCAAAAAACGCTACATACTTTACAAAAAATATTACTTTCTCAAAAATAACAATAATCGTAAAAATTCCTTTACCAATGCCCTATAAATCGGCTTACAAGCGAGCTTCCCCTTCCCCGAATTTGTTTACTTATGTACCCCGTAAGTCCACAAAACCAAGAACACCTCCCCGAATTTGTTTACTTATGTACCCTCTAAGTAAACAAAACCAAGAACACCTCCCCGAATTTGTTTACTTATGTACCCTGATATGTACCCCTTTTTCTGGACTGCTAGTCAAAGGAGTAACGCATGTCAAAATGTAAATATAGTTACGAGTTTAAAAAGAAGTGTGTTGAACTATATCGTCAAAATCTGGAATTACCAACACCTGACGCTGTTAGTAGGAATAATTTTCGTCATACTGTCGCGTATTGGACGCGTTTAGTAGAAGCTAACGGGTTTGAAGTGCTTAAACCACGTTTTAAAAAACATAGGTATTGGGATCCCGTGCAAGAGCTTTGCATGGTTAACCAAGTTCTTACTGGCAAAACTATGAGCCAGGTCGCAATCGAGAACGGGTTACTGGAAGGCCAATTAAGAAGATGGGTGAGAATATACGAAACGGAAGGTTATAGTGGTTTAGTAAAACATACTCGTAAAAAACCAGTAAAAGAGCCTTGTATGAACCGTAAAAACATGAAAAATGATGATCCTTTAACAATGAGTGAGCGTGAAGAACTTAAGTCTCTTCGTGAAGAAAACGAGCTTATTAGAACAGAGATTGAAGTACTAAAAAAATTAAGCGCCTTGAGGAGAGCCAAACAAGCTGCTCTACTCAAGGCGAAAAAGCAGAAGTTATCAAAGAACTCCGTGAGCAAGGACATAAATTAAAATATCTTCTTATTATCATTGGAATGGCTAAATCTACTTACTATTTCGAGATAGGGAAAGTAGACGCGGTTGAGATAAGAAATAAAGAGTTAATGAAGGTTATACGGCAAATATTCGAGCATCATAAAGGCAGGTATGGTGTTAGAAGAGTGCATAAGGAGTTAGTAAACCGTGGGTATAAGGTGAATCGTAAACGTGTTCAACGTTTAATGCATGTCATGCAGTTAGTTGGAAAAAGGCCAAAAGAGAAGTACAACTCGTATATGGGTGAGGTTGGTAGAGTCGCGGATAATATTATTAACCGTGATTTTACTACTACTGCTCCTTTGCAGAAGTGGACTACTGATGTTTCACAGTTTAATTTCTCGTGGGGTAAGTGTTATCTTTCGCCAATACTTGATATGCATACGAATGAGATTATTGCTTACGATTTATCATTGCATCCTGATTTAAATCAGATTAGACGCATGTTAGATAAGGCTTTTAAACGTTTCCGAATGGTTGAAGGGCTTATATTTCATTCTGATCAGGGTTGGCAGTATAGGCATGATTATTTTAGGAGTGTTTTGAAAAAACATGGGGTTATTCAGTCTATGAGTCGTAAGGCTAACTGTTATGACAATGGTATTATGGAATCATTTTTCGGTAGGCTTAAAAACGAGATGTATTACGGGCATGAGCATGAGTATGCTTCGTTTGAAGAGTTTGATCGAGCAATGAGGGAATATATTTATTATTACAATAACGAGAGAATACAGAAGAAGACTGGGTGGGTGCCTCCTGTTAAATGCAGGAAAGCATCCACGCAGACGATATGATTAAGTAAAAAGGGATATGTGTCCAGAAAAAGGGGTACATATCAGTGCTCTAAGTAAACAAAGTCGGGGAAGTATTCTTGGTTTTGTGTACTTATCAGTGCTCTAAGTAAACAAAGTCGGGGAAGTATTCTTGGTTTTGTGTACTTATCAGTGCTCTAAGTAAACAAAGTCGGGGAAGTATTCTTGGTTTTGTTTACTTAGGTAGCGTGTTGGTAAACAAAAGCAAGAAGGGTTGCTTGGTTTTGTGTACTTAGGTAGCGTGTCGTAAGCGAGCTGACGAGAAATCGCTAAAGCGCAACATTTGCCGCAAGGTAGTGATTAAATAATTGTAATCGGCGCAGAAGCAAGTGAGCTTTGAGTATTCTTTGAGTATTAAGGATTGCGCCGATTGCAATTGGGCCAACAATTGAGTTGATAATTGGGCTATCAATTGAAATAAAATCAAGCAATTAAGAATGCGGAATATTGTAACTAAAACGATTGTGCTATTTGCAGTAATACTGCCAGAAGTAATGCTATTAGCGATAATTGTGCTAGCGATTATTCTGCAAATTTCATACAAGGAGTAGGTATGAATAAAGCCCTTATTAACATTGATTATACGAATGATTTCGTGGCAAGCGACGGTTCGCTGACTGTAGGCGAGCCTGCGCAAAAGCTCGAGAAGCGTATTACTGAGATTTCACAGGAATTTCTTGACGCTGGCGAGTTCGTGGTTTTTGCTATTGATACGCATCATTTGAACGATCCGTATCATCCTGAAACTAAGCTTTTCCCACCTCATAATATCGCCGGAACTCACGGCCAGAAGTTATATGGCACGCTTGGTGATTTTTATGAGGCGAATAAAGATAAAAGCAACGTGTATTACATTCATAAAACTCGCTACTCTTCGTTTAATGGCACGGATTTGCTGATTAAGCTGCGCGAACGCCATATTGAGGAGCTGCATTTGGTGGGAGTTTGCACGGATATTTGCGTGCTTCACACTGCGGTTGATGCGTATAATCTTGGTTTTAAGATTGTGGTTCACAAAGATGCAGTTGCAAGCTTTGATCCTGCAGGTCACGAATGGGCTTTGCGTCACTTTAAGACTTGCCTTAATGCGGATATTGTAGAAGGCTGAGAATTTTAGCTAAAATATTTGGATTATAGGGTAACTATTTAAATGGTTACTTAAATAGTTATTAAATGGTTACTTAAATAGTTACTAAGAATAATCAACGCTGGTTGCTTTGAGCCGCCAGCGTTTTTATTTATCTAAAGTTCAGCGTTACAGCCTAAAGTTTAGAGTAGAAGTAAAATGCAGTATTAAGCCGCGCGCAATAAGTAAGCTCGTTCCTCAAGATTAGAAAAAGGAATAACTTCCACGCCATAGTTTTCAAAAGCTTCCAAAGCAGCAGTCTGCAAAGGATGATCCCTATCATCGCCAATCACAAATAGCTTAGAACCTTCACGTTCTTTTGCTTTACAAGTATCCTGCCAACTCCACATAATATCGCGAACAGCAGTTTTATCAAACTTATTAGGAGCATGGCAGAATCTAGTAGGATATTTTGCGCTACGCTGGAACAAAAAATCAAAACTATGTTCATATCCAGAAACACCGCGAATAATCACATTTGCGGTGCAATAAACATTGCAAGATTCCAACACTTTAGCAACATCATCAGCAAAATACTCAGCCACATGCCTACGAGAAACTTCAGTCATAGAATTCAACGACAAAAGAGCCTGAGCATAACGGTTCAAAGCATTAGCGTAACTATCTTCAGCATCAAGAGTAACTTCACCTTTATTTGTGATACTCACACCATACCTGCGCGCCAAGCACTGCATACGTTCTAAACGCTTTTCAGTAATACTCACACCCTTATGATTCAAAGTAGCAAAAGTATAACCATCGTCAGTAAAAGCAACACTGTTACTACGATCAATACGCACATAAAAAACAAGGTCGTCGCCAGAGCAATCAAGAAAAGGCAAGGTGACCTCATTCCATTCGCCAACTCGCTCAACGGCAGAAGACTTACGCAACCATGACGTATAGTCATCAAGAAGAGCGGGAACATCAAACGCTACACTACTTGCACTCATAATAATGCACCTTGGAACTTTGGCTTTTGAATTACATTGAATTTATCGAGTAACAGTATTGTATCACGAACGAAGTCAGGCGAATTTATATTCGCTGCAACTGCAAAAGAATCATCAAATCCTTCACGATAAATATGCCAATGCGTGCCACCAACCCTTGTTCCATCTGGATTAGTATGCGTAGAACCATTCACGCACAAACGAATCAGCGGTATACCAGAAACACTAATACGCGCTGATAAAGTACGCGCTGATGAAGTACGCGCTGATAAAGTATGCTTATTTGCATTTATTCTTCCCCTATACAAAGCGATAGTAAACGAGTTTTCTTTTGATTTAACATGAAACTCAGCATTATGCACGCCCTGCGCAGGCATATTAACAACCTTCTCAACAGCACGCTTAGTTTCTGCAATAAGTAAATTAGCTTCAGATTGCGTTAATGTAAAACGCGGCACAACAGGCTTTCTGCTCATAATACGACCTCCTTGCAATTAGTTACGAGGGGCTACGGATTCAACGGTCTATCAGGGTTATTACGCAACAATTTTTATTACGCAACAATTTGCCTGCATTAAATATATTCTACAAAATATCTTTGTTAACACATCATAAAAACACAAGATAGGGAGATATTGAGGAGTTTGACTTGGAAGTTTGGCTGAGCGATATTCGCACTTTGGATGCTGACTTTGGCTACGGAAATAATAAAAACGTGTGGCACAAAACTGAATAGTTTCATACCACACGCTAATTAGATTAAAGCAAACGCAAAACGTAAATTAATAAATTAAATGTTTATGTTTGCAATAATTAAATTTAGTGACGGAACTTGCGAACAGCAGCACCGATGCCAGCGAGCATGGAAGCAGCCAAAGCAGTGAACATCACGGTAACACCAGTCTTGCTCAAAGGAGCAGCAGAAGCAGCAGCGGCAGCCTTGGTATCAAGCTTTGCACCAGCTGGAGCAGCGGCACCATTCTTACCGGCTTCCTTCTTAGCTTCACCCTTCTTAGGAGCAGCCTTCTGAGTCTTCTTAGCAGCAGCCTGAACATCCTTACCGAACTCGCCGCTCAAAGACTTAGAATAAAGATCGCGAGCACCTGGAACGGTTGGGAAGTTTGGAGCCAAAGGATCAGCAGTTACAACTGGTGGCAAAGCAGCTGGG
Organism: Gardnerella coleohominis; assembly: GCF_002896555.1. GTDB lineage: Bacteria > Actinomycetota > Actinomycetes > Actinomycetales > Bifidobacteriaceae > Bifidobacterium > Bifidobacterium vaginale_F. Next base: position 6,132 of record NZ_MNLH01000005.1, on the reverse strand, counting down.
TTAATACCCATAGCAATAGCCTCATTGTAAACAGCCTTGTAATACTCTAAAGCAGTATTGTAATCAGCTACAGCCTTCTTAACATCCTTCAAAGCATCATCGTAAGCATTCTGAGCATCTCCAAGGGCTGCAGTAACGCGAGTAAGATGAGCGACAGCGCGATTGTAAACATCAACTAAATGATCCCGAGCAGCAGAATCATTCACGCCAGAAGCATCGAACTTATCGATAGCAGCTTTAGCAGCATCAACAGCAGCTTTACGAGCCTTAAACTCAGCAGTAGCAGCATTCAAAGCCTTGAAAGCACCATCGAAAGCCTTCTGCTTCTTATTAAGGATATCTTCCTTATTATCCAAGTCCTGCTTAGCGTCGTAAACCTTCTTAATCTCAGCACGATTAAGCTCATCCTTAGTTGGATCTGGAGTTGCGCAAGCCTCTGCAGCCTTAGCCTCGAGATACTTATCACGAAGCTCATTCACCTCAGCCTGCTTAGCTTCCTTAGCCCTAGTTTCTTTAACGTTAGCATTGAAAGCCTCAACATATCCACTAACCTTTACATAAACATCGTATGTAAGAGTACTTGATGTAGCGGTTGGCTTAAGAGAAATTAAACCAGTCTTAGGATCAGGAGTTACATTAATGTAAGTGTTAAGTGCACCAGCAAGCGCTTCTGGCTTAGGAGTTACAGTCATAGCATCCAAAGCAGCCTTAGCGGTAGTATACTTATCGTAAGCAGTCTTAGTAGCAGCCTTAGCAACACTCATGAGTGGTGCAGGCACTGGGCAAGTAGCCATAGCTGGGGCGGCGAAAGCCAAACCAGAAACGAGGGTGGCGCCAGCAGCGAGAGCGGCGATAGCCTTCTTATTTAACATGATATTTTTCCTTTTCTTCTTCTTCTTCGCACTAGGGTATGCGAAGAACAATTTGCCTTTTGCGGTTTCCCGCTAGCACCAGTCGAACTAGGGATTCAACCGGTTGCTGAGTTATAAGATACTCTATGCTTTAAGAAAACTCAACAGAAATTCCCAGCTTACTTCCAGCTTTAAATTAGCATATTTTACAAAATTTTATAGAACGCACGCTAATTTTCATTATAATTTATTGAATCTCTTTAAATAAACAAGAAATTATTAAAAACACGCCGTACATAGAATTTTTTAATGAATTTCCCAGCTTTCTTTAAGGTTTCTCTTATTCTCCCCCACCCCAACCCTGCTCATCACTCCTTCAGACCCTTGCAATATCGCCGTTTTATGCAACATACGATAGCCCATTTGCGTAGTTCCACAAAAGTAATACCCCTTCCCCGAATTTGTTTACCAACACGCCACATAAGTCCACAAAATCAAGAACCCTTCCCCGAATTCGTTTACTTATTCGGCATGTAAGTCCACAAAATCAAGCGCGACGAAGTCAGTAAAGTCATATTCAGAGCGAAAATCTTAAATCTCTTCCTACTGAGTAACTTAAAGTTGAGTTTTGCACCCAAAAGTGTATAATTATGGGTGCAAGGAGGTGTTTTATATGGCTCGTATAACCAATCAAATAGAAAATATTATGTCAGAAAATCAGGGGAAAATCTTTTCTATTAATGATTTTTATAATCTTGGAACAAAGAACACAATTAAGTCTGTCTTATATAGATTAAATGAAGAAAATCAAATTGCAAGGCTTATAGATGGACTGTATATCAAACCAAAATATAGCAAGATTTTAAAAGAATATTCCTATCCGGATGCAAACGAGGTTGCTGAAAAACTTGCAGATAAATTTTCTTGGACAATAGCTCCTACAGGAGATATAGCACTAAACTATACAGGACTATCAACTCAAATTTCAAACGAGTATATTTATATTTCAGATGGAGCGTACAGAGAGTATTTATATAGGGGAAAAAAGATTATCTTTAAACACACTACAAATAGGAACATAACATCTTATTCCAAAGAGTTATCTATTCTCATACAGGCAATTAAGACATTGGGCAAAGATAATATCAATAAAAAACATATTAAAAAACTAGCTGCATTCTCCCAAAATATTAAAGAAGATTTAAAGGAAGATACCTTAAGATTACCTTTTTGGATACAAGAAGTTTTAGAAGAGATACAGGAGGTTAACCATGAATAAACTATTAGAGATATCAGATGATGAATTAGATTCTGTTATACAAAATACTTCAGATAAACTCAACATGTCAAAAGCTATTGTAGAAAAGGACTTGTGGGTTTGTGTGATTTTAAAATACCTGTTTAGCGAGTTTAAGTACAGGAATTCTATTTTCTTTAAAGGAGGAACGAGCCTATCTAAAGTTTATAAACTGATAGAAAGATTTTCAGAAGATATAGACCTTGCGTTGGATTGGAAGGTTTTAGGATATGGAAAAACAGAACCTTATGAAGATAGAAGCAATACAAAGCAACAAAAATTCAATGATAAATTAAATGATGATACAAAAGTTTTTCTTCGCGATGAATTTCTTCCTATTCTACAAAATGATTTTAAAAAAATTTTAGATAATAAAACATATAGTTTTTATATTGACGAATTTGACGGGCAGACAATATGTTTTAACTATCCTAAAAATCATAAAGATAGCTCGATTCTACAAGTAATAAGATTAGAAATTGGAAGTTTAGCAGAACCAATTCCTGCAAGCAATAAAAAGATAAAAACTTATATCGAAGAAGCATACCCGGAAGCATTCAATGAAGATATAGAAGTTGTTGCGGTAGATAGTTTAAGAACCTTTTTTGAGAAAATTACTATACTTCATAGAGAAGCAAATCGAATAAATGGAAATTATCCCGCAAGATATTCGAGACACTTTTACGATGTTTATAAAATGCTCCTAACTGATATTAGGGAAAAGAGTTTTGAAAACATAAAACTATTAAAGACAGTCATTGATTTTAAGAAAAAATTCTATGCAAGTAACTGGGCGAAATATGACGATATTATGAATGGTAATTTAAAGTTAATACCATCAAAAGAAGGACTAGAAGTCTTTTCAAAAGACTATGACAGCATGAAAAATATGTTGTTTGGGGAAAAGATACCATTTGATAAAATCATCGATGCTCTCAAGGAATACGAGAAAGAGTTAAATGACGTTATAAAAAATAAGTAAATTTATTTTTAAATATGGACGGTAGATAAAATCTATCGTCTTTTTTATTGCAAAAAGACGTAATTAAAAAAGGGTTAATTCCCAAAATAACCCTTAAAGAGCGCAATGCTATTAGTTAGGCAGAGATTTAAGATTTTTCGCCCATGTGTGCATACCAAGTAGCAGTGAGGGATAAGGATTGCTTGGTCGAGCAATATAAGAGTGGAGCGATTCTAAACAGACCTTCACATAATCCAATCCTATTTGGAATCAAAACTTAACTAAGAATCTAAAGACTAGTAGCACAAGCATAAAAACCATGTACTGTACGAGAGCGTAACGTCTGCGAGACAAGTAATCCTTATTCCTCACCGCCACAGTAAAAACTAATTACTTCGCTGACGGCGGGAGTCCACTGGACTTCCGCTCTATGTCAGCTCACTCATCAAAGGAACTTTAATCACTCAAGCAGGTCATCGCGCTTATGTACCCAGTAAGTAAACAAGGTTCGCCAAACGTCGGAATGAAAACTCACCAATCATCGGAATAAAAACCCGCCAAACGTCGGAACAGAATTCCGCCAAATACATGAATGAAAACACGCCAAATACTTGAATGGAATTCACTAAGGCCTACTAACGCTTACCAACACTCGCCCAAAAGTAAAAGCCGGACTATAAGCAAAAAGCTTGCATATAAACAAGAAAGGCTTACCGAAGTAAGCCTTTCAAAACCTGGAATCATTACCCGTCCCTAGCGGAAAACAAAACCAGTATCAACACTCAACACTCAAACCACCACACTCTAAACACTCGCCAGTAAGAAAAGGTAAACGGCAAACCAGCAAACACTTAAAACATGAACAGTCCGAGCAGTGGCGTGAAACACACGCTCCACGCCACAAGTTGAATGTGAAAACTATTTAGTGACGGAACTTGCGAACAGCAGCACCGATGCCAGCGAGCATGGAAGCAGCCAAAGCAGTGAACATCACGGTAACACCAGTCTTGCTCAAAGGAGCAGCAGAAGCAGCAGCTGCAGCCTTGGTATCAAGCTTTGCACCAGATGGAGCAGCAGCGCCACTCTTCTTAACAGCACCCTTCTTAGCTTCAGCCTTCTTAGCAGCTTCCTTCACCTGGTTTGGAACACCGAAAGTAGGAGCCTTAGCAACATCATCTGGCTTCGGGAAGCCGGAAACATTAGCGCGAACAGCTACAGCATTGTTGTAAGCGTTGCGGTAAAGAACCAAATCAGCATTGAACTTATCTGCAGCAGCATTCACAGCCACAGTCTTAGCCTGGAAGTCAGCAGCAGCCTCATCGAGAGAAGCTTGAGCAGCAGTGTAACGAGCGCTAACAGCCTGCTCATCGTTAAGAGCAGCCTTATAAGCGTCAGTACCTTCCTTACCAGCAGCCTTAAGATCAGCTACCTTCTGCTGAGCAGCAACATACTCCTTATCAACAGCCTGGTACTTAGCAAGAGCAGAGTAATAATTAGCCTTAGACTTCAAATATTCGCTATGAAGGGACTCGAAAGCAGCCTGATCCTTCTTCAACACAACGTAAGCGTTCTCAAGACGAGTCAAAGCACGAATCTGATCATGATCCATATCACGCAATGGAATGCTTGGAACATCTGGAAGAGGCTTTGGACCTGGCTGTGGACCAGGCTGTGGAGCTGGAGCTGGGGTAGTCTTGCACTCGGCCTTAGCAAGCTCAGCCTGAGCATCCTTAACATCCTGCTCAGCCTCGTCGAGCGAAACCTTTGCATCATGTACAGCAGTCTTAAGCGATGCAACCTTAGTCTTAACCTTTTCAACAGCATCCAAGGTATCATCACCAAGAGCCTTAGCAGCATCAGACAAACCCTTAGTCAAGTTCTCTTGAGCCTTAGTAGCAGCTTCAGCAGCAGCGGCAGCCTTAGCCTTCAATTCCAACTTCTCTGCAGAAGTATCAGCAGCTTTAGAAGCAGCTACAGCCTTATCAGCATCCTCCTTAGCCTTATCAGCATCTTCCTTAGTTTTTTTAAGATTATTAACCTTACCAAGCTGCTCATTACCGGTCTTCAAGTCCTTATTAGCCTTGTTAAGAGCAACCTTCTTAGCTGACTTAGTTGCCAAAGCCTCAGCTAAAGCATTATTAGCATCATCGACCTTATCCTGGTCAACAGTGCAGGTTGCCTGCTTTGGAGTCTCAGCAGCGAAAGATGGTGTGGCGAAAGCCAAACCAGAAACGAGGGTGGCGCCAGCAGCGAGAGCGGCGATAGCCTTCTTATTTAACATAATAATTTCCTTTCTTCTTCTCCTTCGCACTAGGGTATGCGAAGAAAAATTTGCACCACGATTGTCTTGAAACAATTCGCGGTATCGCCAGCCTTAAAATCTAGGGCGGCTGACGTTTGCTTTTAAGATACCCCCCCCCGTTTGAAAAAGTCAAGAGCCAATCAACCCACACTTATCCACAATTTAAATAAAATATTTTAATAAAACACGATAAACAAACCCTAAACCGTAAAAAATACAGTATCAAACTTGTTTTTATATTAAAAAATGAATTTTCAAGAATTTTCAAGAATTTTCCCAGGAAACTCTCAGGAAACTCTTCCGCGCTCCCCCAACCATCTGCAAAACCGTTGCAATATCGCCACTCTCTCGCGACACGCCGAAACTACATTTACCTAAGTAAACAAAACCAAGAACACTCCCCCGACTTTGTGTACTTATCTGGTTGATATGTACCCCTTTTTCTGGACTGCTAGTCAAAGGAGTAACGCATGTCAAAATGTAAATATAGTTACGAGTTTAAAAAGAAGTGTGTTGAACTATATCGTCAAAATCTGGAATTACCAACACCTGACGCTGTTAGTAGGAATAATTTTCGTCATACTGTCGCGTATTGGACGCGTTTAGTAGAAGCTAACGGGTTTGAAGTGCTTAAACCACGTTTTAAAAAACATAGGTATTGGGATCCCGTGCAAGAGCTTTGCATGGTTAACCAAGTTCTTACTGGCAAAACTATGAGCCA
>NZ_MNLH01000049.1 GCF_002896555.1 Gardnerella coleohominis | reverse complement strand
GCAGTTGATCGCGATAACATATCTTCTGGCGTAGGAAAATTAATTAAAGGATGGTTTGCTTCTAGAAGGATTTTGCATGATTCACATTGGAAGCCTATGCCTTCTTTAGAATAAAAAACAAACGTGTTTCATAAATTTGCAAATTTGTATAATTCTTGGTTATTATACTGAGAAAAATAATATTGGAACCGTTGCATTGACTCAAGCAGCTGTTGAAGATGCTAAGTCCGGTAAGACTCCAGTAAGCTGGAACTTCACCGTAATGCCATCTGATAACTGGAAGAACGACCTC
>NZ_MNLH01000048.1 GCF_002896555.1 Gardnerella coleohominis | reverse complement strand
AGATCAATGCGCTCGCCTGTATCCCAAACAGAGATATTGCGCAAAGTTAAGGTACGTGCTTCGTTCATATCACTCCTAGTTTGCGTAACTTTTAATTTTTATTGTTATTTAATTATTCTAATATATTTTATTTTCATTTAGATTCTTCGTCACAATATAAGCAATGATATTCATGCCTTTGAGACTCAGACTTATAGAATTTATGCTTAAGAGTTAGCATGGAGGCAGAGCGTTTACCTAGAGGCGTAAGTAGGGATCGTCATTTAAAGCTTGGCCGTGGCGGATTGAGTCTGTC
>NZ_MNLH01000046.1 GCF_002896555.1 Gardnerella coleohominis | reverse complement strand
TAAATTACACATAAACATTAAATAAATATAGATTTTTATAAGATTTATTCTGCAATATTTTAAATCAAATAACACACTGCAAGCAACAACGAAATTCCTTAAAATGTAGCGAAAAAGCAGGTCATATCACCACAAAGTAGCCAATCGCTGAAAATAATCAATCACCAAATCAGCCGAACGGCTACGCCGTGAGGATTAGTGCTTAGGCAGGTCGTCGCGCTTATCCTGCGTGTTTGTAAACAAAATCAAGAACACCTCCCCGAATTTGTTTACTTACTGGAGCTTTGCACAAGCGTTAAAACAACCTCACATAGACACAGTGTAAAGCG
>NZ_MNLH01000045.1 GCF_002896555.1 Gardnerella coleohominis | reverse complement strand
GTCTATGCCTATGACACCTTTATTGCAATTATTGAAATATCACTGTAGAGATTTTCGTTGGGATTCTCGCGAAAGGCGCGTATTTAATAAATTGCTTTCGAAATATGATTCTAGATTGCGTAGTCAAAGTGAATTGTGGTCTAAGCTTTCTTTTGAGATTGGTAAAGCGTATTGGTTTTATGCTTTTGATTTTACTAAATCAGAAAATGTTGGGAATAATTCACTCTTAATTGATAGAAATGATAAATTGAAGAATTCTTCATCTCAAGATGATGCTTTAGAAAATGAGTATGTTGAATATGTTCATGAAGCATTAGATTGGTTTGATAA
>NZ_MNLH01000044.1 GCF_002896555.1 Gardnerella coleohominis | reverse complement strand
GACGCACTAATGAGTTTTCAGCTGTTGCAGCATCGCGAGCTGCTATTATTGGCGGATTTAAAGGAACTGCAAACTTGTTAGCAGCGCAACTTTACAATCTGAAAGCTATTGGTACAGCTGCGCATTGCTTTACTCTTGTACACGATAGTGAGCGTGATGCTTTTAAGTCGCAAATTGCAAGAAGTAAGTGAAACTGTAGAAGTTGCAGGCCCAGATTTAGGAGGAGTACGTATTGATTCTGGCGATTTGTGCGTAATGGCTAAACGTGTTCGTGAGCAATTGGATTCTCTTGGAGCAACGAATACAAAAATTACTGTTACAAATGATTTGGATGAATACGCTTTGGC
>NZ_MNLH01000043.1 GCF_002896555.1 Gardnerella coleohominis | reverse complement strand
GGGTATGGGTAGGTCTTTGATGATGCGTCGTATTATTTTGCCTCAAGCTATGCGTATTATTATTCCGCCTTTGGGTAATGAAACTATTGGCATGCTTAAGACTACGTCTTTGGTTTTGGCTGTTCCTTTTACTTTGGAGCTTCAGTTTGCTACTAATGCTGTTGCTAATCGTATTTATAAGCCGATTCCGCTTCTTATTGTTGCGGGGCGAGCAGTACTAATTTATCCAGGGCACGCTTATCTTCTGCAGTTAATTTATTTCGAAAATACATAGCATAAATATTTATATATTTAACTAAACTTCATAAAACTCTTGAAAAAAATACATATTCGTGATTTCCTTACATACGGG
>NZ_MNLH01000042.1 GCF_002896555.1 Gardnerella coleohominis | reverse complement strand
GTTGAATCTGTTAAATCTCTTTGCCAACGGCTTTCAGTAAGAGTTGCGCAAAGAGTATCGAATAATGCGCATGAGATTTCAAGATTTGCTTCCGCATTTTCAAAGCGGATTGGATTAACTTTATGAGGCATAGTAGATGATCCTGTCGCGCCCATCCTGCTGTTGCATTGCCTTTGCGCAATCTTTGTATAAACGCGACTGTTACAGATTCTTGTCCATTTAAAAATAGCTTAGAAAATTCTGCGTTTGATTCTTCTAATGAAGTTTCTTTAGATAACCAGAATGCAAATACTAATAATGCAGATAATCAGAATGCGGATAGTCAAAATATTGACGATAGTGTTGTACTATGT
>NZ_MNLH01000041.1 GCF_002896555.1 Gardnerella coleohominis | reverse complement strand
ACCATATTCTGAGGCATGGTTACCTCAAATGCATTCACCAAGTATCCAAGCTGACGGCGAACCTTCATCTTATATTTTTTGCACCATTGAGGAAGAAGTTTATTTTGTTGATTCTTACGTTCTAAAGCAACACTTTTTCCAGTGCCACCTTTACCTTTAAGAGTAACTACAACATTTACTTCTTCTTTAGAATTGAAGTCAAATTCGTTTTTATACGCTTTTTTATAATCTTCTATAGCTTTTTCAAGCAATGAACCTTTATAAGATTCTTCTGTACCTTCATTCTTTTTATTTTCAGCAAAATCTTTAATAGCTCTTTTAATTTCTGCTTCTGTAGGCACATGACCTGAATCAGCAGC
>NZ_MNLH01000040.1 GCF_002896555.1 Gardnerella coleohominis | reverse complement strand
AGCTTGACGCTAAATTTAAAAGTATTATCCGCCCATTGCGCAGTTCGCTTAGAGCCAGAGCCATTATTATAATTCGCTCCAAAATCGAACAATTTACTATGATTCTTTGCATTTCCTGCTTCAGAATCAAACTTTTTTAACCAATCAGATCCTTCATGGMRYKMAWAKRCTTCTCGCTATCCTTACCATTATTGAAAATCTCGTTAAAATCTGCTTCTGTTTGATTGTATTTAGGACTATACAAAGAGGCTTGAGGAAGCACGCGAATTGTGAGAGGGTGACTTCGTACAATTCGATTATTACCATAATCAAGATTGAATGATCCAGGCGCTGGATACTTGATTTCTATAGAAAACGTAAGCCTGTCCCTTA
>NZ_MNLH01000004.1 GCF_002896555.1 Gardnerella coleohominis | reverse complement strand
TAACTGTTATGACAATGGTATTATGGAATCATTTTTCGGTAGGCTTAAAAACGAGATGTATTACGGGCATGAGCATGAGTATGCTTCGTTTGAAGAGTTTGATCGAGCAATGAGGGAATATATTTATTATTACAATAACGAGAGAATACAGAAGAAGACTGGGTGGGTGCCTCCTGTTAAATGCAGGAAAGCATCCACGCAGACGATATGATTAAGTAAAAAGGGATATGTGTCCAGAAAAAGGGGTACATATCAACCCTCTAAGTAAACAAAACCAAGAACACCTCCCCGAATTTGTTTACTTACACACCGCATAAGTAAACAAAACTAAGCGCGACGACCTGCCCGAGCACTGCGATATAGCGTGCGAAGGCAACTCGGAGCGCCGAGCTTGCTCAAAGTTGAAAGCACAGTGCGCTTTCAACGCAAGCGAGGTCTGCCTTCGTTTCTACTAACGAAGGCAGGGTGATTTATTTGGTATTGCATTGGGAGTTTCGTAAGCGAACGCACCAATGAAAATAAAAAGTAAATAAAAAAATAGGCCTGCAAACTAATTGCAGACCTACTTTTATTTTAAAAGCTAACTTAAGCGCTAAAAACTAACTTAGGCGCTCCAAATCCAGCTTAATCAGAATCTCACTTCTGACCCTGAGCAGCCACGGCAGCAGCACCAGCAGCAGCAGCTTCTGGATCCAAATACTCACCGCGAGGCTTGATCGGCTTGAAGTTCTCATCCAACTCGTAAAGCAGAGGAATAGCGGTTGGAATATTCACCTTGGAAATCTCTTCCTCGCTCAAGTTGTCAAGCATCTTAACGATTGCGCGCAAGCTGTTGCCGTGAGCCGCAATCATCACAGTCTTGCCAGACTTAAGCTCTGGAATAATATCCGATTCCCAGTAAGGAGTTACGCGAGTCACAACGTTCGCCAAAGCTTCAGTTTCTGGAACTGGATCGCCTGCGTAACGAGGATCATTCGTCTGAGAATACTCATCGTTTGGATCAATCTCAGGAGGTGGAGTTGCGTAAGAACGACGCCAAATCATGAACTTCTCATCGCCATATTCCTGACGAATCTCAGACTTATTCTTACCTTGCAAAGCACCGTAATGACGCTCGTTCAAACGCCAGCTACGACGAACTGGAATCCACAAGCGGTCGGCTGCATCAAGCGCGTAATTCGCGGTATTGATAGCGCGACGAAGCAAAGAAGTGAACACGATGTCTGGAAGAACGTTCTTCTCTTTAAGAAGCTCGCCACCATGCTTAGCTTCCTCGACACCCTGCTCAGTCAGCGGTACATCAACCCAACCAGTGAACTGATTGGTCTTATTCCATGCGCTCTGACCATGTCGGAGCAATACTAATTTGTATGTCATAATTACCTAGTCTATTCGTTTCGTACGACTACACACAAAAAGTAAACAAACACGAAAAATTTAATCAAAAAAGTCGCCGAACACTAAAATAGCATTCAACGACTTTTAAGAACTTTTAAGATTAATTCAACTGATTATAACTAACACAACTAGCAATAATCACAACTAGCGATAATCACAACTAGCGAAGAGGCTTCACGAGTGGGAACGTAATCGTCTCGCGAATAGTTGCGCCCGTAAGAGCAATCAGCAAGCGATCAATACCCATTCCCATGCCGCCAGCAGGAGGCATACCGACGCCGAGAGCCTCAATGAAGTCCTCGTCAATATCCATTGCCTCAACGTCTCCAGCCAAAGCATCCTTAGCTTGAGCCACGAAGCGCTCGCGCTGCACAACAGGATCGTTAAGCTCGGAGTAGCCGGTTGCAAGCTCAAATCCGCGCACGTACAAATCCCACTTTTCAACCATTCCAGGCTTCGTGCGATGACCCTTAACAAGCGGGCTGGTCTCCACTGGGAAGTCTCGCACAAACGTTGGCTCGTAAAGCTTATCCTCGTAGAAGTGCTCCCACAAGTGCTCAACTAACTTGCCGTGATTCTCCACGTCGTCGCGCTCAACGCCAAGCTTGTCTGCAATCGCACCCAAATGCTCAACGGAAGTTTCCGGCGTAATCTCCTCGCCCAAAGCTTCGGAAAGCGATCCGTACATGGTAATCTGCTTCCATTCGCCGCCAAAATCGTACTCTTCGCCGTTAAGCAAAGTCACCTTAGTGGAGCCGAATGCGTCTACAGCAGCCTTCTGAATAAGCTCTTTAGTAAGAGCAGCAATCGTATCGTAAGTGCCGTAAGCCTGGTAAGCCTCAAGCATCGTAAACTCTGGAGCGTGAGTTGCGTCCACGCCTTCGTTTCTAAAATCGCGGTTGATTTCAAACACGCGCTCAATGCCACCAACCAAGCAGCGCTTCAAGAAAAGCTCCGGAGCAATGCGCAAATAAAGATCAATGTCAAAAGCGTTCATGTGAGTTGTGAACGGACGAGCTGCAGCACCGCCGTGAACCGTTTGCAACATTGGAGTTTCAACTTCCAAGAAGTCGTGGCTGTCAAATGTGCGACGAAGAGAAGCCACAGCGCGCGAACGCCGGCGAACCATATCGCGAATCTTTTCGTCTGCAATCATGCCAATATATGGCTTGCGCGTACGAGTATCGTCGCTTAATTCCTTGTGCAAAGCTGGAAGCGGCTGCAATGCTTTAGCTGCAATCGCCCACTCAGTTGCGAATACGGAAAGCTCGCCAGTCTTGGAAGAAATCACGCGACCGCGAACGTACAAGTGGTCGCCCAAATCCACCATCTGCTTGAAATTCTTAATGGATTCTTCGCCAATTTCCTTCTTGGAAACCATCGCCTGAATCGTAGTGCCGTCACCGGCAGAAAGCTTAACGAAGCACAAGCCGCCAGCGTTACGCAAGAAAAGCACGCGACCTGCAATACCAACCTCGGTATCGGTTTCTTCGCCAGCTTCAAGCTTGCCATCGAACTGCTTACGAACCTGCTCGATAGTATCCGTAACGTTAAGGTGCACAGGATAAGGCTGCACGCCCTCCTTAAGCATCATCGCGCGCTTAGCAACGCGCATCTGTACCTGCTCCGGATGAGCCTGCGGACCAAACTCTTTATTACTTGGGTCGATTGCTTCATCCAGAGTTGCGCCTTCGTTTACGCGCTTGGCGATCGCCTCGTCTTGCGCGAGTAGCATTTCGGCATGCTCAACAGTGTCAATTTCATTGACGGTATCTGTTGCTTCGTTTTCTGCGGCATTTTGCGCGGCAGACATTGCAGTATTGGTGTCAGTCATAAACGCTAATTGTAACCAGTAGGGAATACAGGTTTTATACGCGACTTTCGTATATGAGACTTTCTTATATAACAAGACTTTTTATACGCGACTTTCACACGCTTTAAAACAATTTGTATTAGCCAACCTGTAACATTACGGACGTTGCCGGAACTTTTATGCGCATTTTTACGCAAGTTTCAGCATCGGGCTGTAGCGCAGTTTGGTAGCGCGCTTCGTTCGGGACGAAGAGGCCGCGGGTTCAAATCCCGCCAGCCCGACTTTTGATTTTTGGCGTATTTATGCCGCTTATTGCGATTATGCAGAACATGTCGCTTTGCCAATTTCACTTATTAAGCTTATTCCACTTATCCCACTTCCGCGCAATTTTTCTTTGCAAGACTGTAAAGTTAAAGTCGATTTGGAGCGCAAATGTGTAGCAAGGGGGCTTTGATGGAGAATGCGACGCAATTTTATAGCGAGCTTGACAAAATGTTCGCAAATCACGCGAGCGCAGACGCAATCGAATCGTACCTTTTGCATAAACTCGCCGAATCGCAAGAAGCAAACGCTCAAGCATTGCAACTATCTGTTTTAAACGAGTTGATGGGATTTTATCGTTCTCGAGGAGAATACGCGAAAAATCAACCAATTATCAATCGCGCTCTAAATCTTGCAAATGAAATGCAACTAGCTGGCACCGAAGCTGGTACAACCACGCTTATAAACGCTGCTACTAGCCTTCGCGCGTCTGGCGACTACAATCGCGCTGAAAAAATTTACACTCAGGCTCTTAACGAATCCTCTACAACTCTCGGCGACAAAAATCGCAAGCTCGCTGCACTTCACAACAATCTTTCGATGCTTTACAGCGAAACCGGTCGCACGCATGATGCAATTGAGGAGCTTAATCAGGCGCTTGAAATTTTGCAGAATACAAGCACGGATCCTGAGCGCGATATTGATATTGCTGCCACGCACACGAATCTTGCGCTTGCGATGCTGCAGGAGTGCTCAAAAGAGTGCACGAAGGAGTGCTCGCAGGAGTACCAACAGGAGTGCTCGCAAGAGTTTCAACATGAGTGCTCGCAAGAGTTACAACAAAAATGCTCGCAGGAGTACCAACAAAAGTTCGCGAGGCCTGACGAAAACACAAACAGCAAATCTGCAACTCTTAACTCTGCTTTTGAACACGCTTCAACCAGCGTTCGAATGTATATCGCTGGAAATAACGAAAATCAGCCGCATTATGCTTCTGCTTTGGCTGGTTTTGCGCAGGTTCAGTGCGAGCGCGGCGAGTATTCCGATGCTGTAAAAGCATACAGTAAAGCGCTTGATTTGATTGCTAAATGCTACGGAAAAGATAGCGAATCATATGCGATTACGTTGGAAAATTTGCAGCAAACACGCAAGTTAGCAGAAAACGTTACGGAAACATCCAAAAAAGTGTCTGCAATCCAACAAATAGAAAACCAACACATAGAAAACCAACACATAACAGCCAAGAACACAGCAAGTCAATCCTCGCCCACTCCACACATAAAAAACGGCATGCAATTATCGCAATCATATTGGCAAACTTACGGAAAGCCGTTACTTGATCAGCCAAAATTTGCGAAATACAAAAATCGCATAGCAGCCGGATTAGTTGGTCATGGATCGGAATGTTACGGATTTGACGACGAGATTTCGCGCGACCATGATTTTGGCCCAGGATTCTGCTTATGGCTTACAGATGAAGACTATGCAAAAATTGGCGCGGATTTGCAGGCTGCTTACGACGTACTTCCTCAGAGATACGCCGGTTTTGGCTCTCGCGAAGAAACTCCACGCGCTAAATCATGCGAAAGCAGCAAGCGAGTCGGAGTATTTAGTACAGCTAAGTTTTTCGAAAATCTAACCGGCTTCCCTACTGCCCCAAGTCAAAACGAACCTCACTTATGGCTGTCCTTAAATGAGTCAACGCTTGCAGCAGCAACGAATGGCAAAATTTTCGCGGATCCTCTTGGAGAATTCTCAAAGGCGCGCCAAAGCTTCAAACTCATGCCGGACGACGTGCGAATCTCACTAATTTCGCGCAGGCTTGGCATGATGGCTCAAGCAGGCCAGTACAATTTCCCACGCATGATTGCGCGCAAAGACGCATCCGCAGCGTGGCTTTCTATAAACGAATTCGTGCGTGCGACCGCGTCAATCGTGTTTTTGCTAAATAACCCAATAAGTGCAGGATATTTGCCTTACTACAAGTGGCAATTTGCAGCTTTACGCAAACTCAGCGCGCGAATGGCGTCTAGACTTCCGGAAGTATTCGGCAAACTTGAGTCGTTAATGCGACTTTCTTCCGCGGCGTGCTTTGGTGGCGACGGCTCCGGCGGAGACGGATTTGGCGAAGGCGGAAAGGGAGCCGGAATTGCACAAAAACAAGTTACGCAAATAATTGACAGCATTTGCGAAGATATTGTGCGAGAGTTGCAATATCAAGGATTGAGCGATTGCGGCGAAACTTTTTTGGAATGGCAGAGGCCGTACGTTGAAGCGCATATTCACTCGCGCGCAGCATGTTTGAGGAGCTTATGATGTGCGATTCATCAACAAATCCGAAAACGCAAAATCAGAAAGCGCAAAATCTTGCAAACGAAGAAAAGCTGCAAGCGCAAAAGCTTGCGGAAGAAATCACTAAACTCGAGTGGGATCAGTTCCAGCTTACGGAAAACGAAGGAGGGCGCGCAAATTGCCAAGGAAACTGGCCAACTTTTCGCATTATGCGCATGAGTCAGTTTTTGTCATGGCCGCTTGACTTGCAGGAGTCTTATAAGCAAGATCTTGAGCGCGCCGACAGCGATGGCCGCAATTTGATAACAGAAAAATATGCAAGAATGATGGAATCTACTGCCCCGGAAATTTTTGAACGCACTATTAAACCTTATATTAAGCCGATTTTGAAGCCTAGAAAAAGCGCGCAGGAGCAGATTATTTTAACGCAAGTTAAATGGGCTTCAGATTTTCGCAATCGATACCCTAACTTGGGTCTTGCGATGCGCGTGCTTAAAACTAGCGAGGATACGGCAGAAAACACGTCTTTTGAAACGTATTTGCGAGGCGAATTAAGCACGTATTCTGACGATACTTTCGCTAAATACCAGCGTTTTGTAAATAATTTGCGCGCGGAAAATCTAAATCTTACGCAAATGATTATTACGAATACCGTGCGCATGTATGGATACGATTCGCTCGAATCAGCCGAATGCGCACACTAGCTATCTCACTTATAAAAAAACTTGCTTAAGGTTGCCGATTTCACGCAGATTAAAAGCGACAAGCACTACAGTATGTTGCTAACATCATTCTAGTTTGATAGAATTTTAAGAAGTCCCTCGAATAGTCACCCGCTGGTGCGCGTTTCTTTACACAACGTAATGAATAGAGGGGCTATAATTTTTACTCGTTATTTTTGACAGAATTTTCGCCAAACAACAAAGTATTTAGTCATCTGTAAACATCCAATACGTTCCCAGCGGCTTATCAGTTCTATAAGCAAAAGTATTAAAATGCGCCAATGCTTTTGGATTACCAGTTTCTAATTTTGCATGAATAGCTCCAGCGGTCATATCCGCCAATTGAATCATTGGATTTGTTTTTGAATCAACAAAATTAACCTTGCTTAATGTTCCTGGACATATTTTATTAACTATATTCATCAGGTAATCTGTATCAGGAATAGAAAAAGCGCGAGTATCCTGCCCATCAATATACAAAACACATTCCTTGACCGCCCCAAATGTGTGCGTAAAAAGCTGACGTATCATATAACTTTTTAGTAGCCTAGGATTACTTAATAAATTTTTACTACGAATTTTAGTTTTATCTGCAATAATTACTCGTACGTGATAATTAGCTGATTTCATGCGATCAAAAAACACGTCTTTAAGCTTAGGGTGCGTTTTATTATATTTAAATTCGCGATCATACCTATGAAAGAATTCTCCATTTTGTTCCTCACATCTTGCTGTTTCAATCAACTGCCAAGTATGAGTAATATCTTCACTGGTATCGAAAATACATGCTGCTATCACGACATATCTCGTTGAGCCTCTGTCGTATTTAAACCCAGAGTCACCAGAATCATCTATATAAGCAAACATAAATTAAACTATACAAAATGTACGTGAATTGTAAATTATAAACTTATTAATTAAAAATACCATGCGTAGTTTTAATCGGGTTATCGAACACTTTCATGCTGGTTTTTACGCTCACTGACACTGCTTTTGTGTGTTACGCAAACGCTGCGTAACACTATCTCTAATTGCAATACTTTTATTACTACTGTTATTCATCGAGAATCTCCAAAATATCGTCAACTTGCCGAAGAATACCAAATTTTTTGGCATATTCGCGCAATCTATGTACATTTTTCTTAGGGTTTCTCACATACGCACGCAAAGCCTTACCAAATATCTCTGAATCCTGACGCCTACGATTCCTAACCAAATCGCAGATAGTGCGCTCCATATCATAAACCATCACATAATTACCAATAACCGTACGCACCTGAGTGATACCAATTTTATACCATTCTTTTTTAATTTGATGCACTTCAACATCATTTTTTATGCGCCACGTGTTATATCCCTGACATACCGTAACTTCGTTTATAAACGGCATGCGATCTGTAAGATTATGCAAATACAAGGCAGTTTGGTAAGAACATATGCAAGCTTTATTACGAAGCTGGAAAAAATAAAGTTCATCATAATTATTTGAATTGCTATCGAAATACACGCCGCGCGCAACTCTTTCCAAATCATTATTTTTGACCATGCTAGTTAGATACCAAGAGTCAATTCCTGCGGAAGAAACTTCTTTTGCCGTGATAATACCGTTATTTTTCTTAACAATTCTTTTAATTTCACTAATATTTGTTCTCTTTTTATCCGACTTTACTTTCACCGTCACATACCAACCTATTAAAGAATTATCATTTTAGAGATAATAAACGCTTATAAAAAACTTGCTTTTGTGCTTTATTATTATACAAATAACGCACAATTGCAAGTAAAAAATTGTATACAAAAATTGTATCTAGAGAATTGCAACTGAAGACTTACTAAAGACTTACTAAGACTTACTAAAATCTGCAAATCATATAAGACTTGCATAAAAGCGCTTATAAATCGGCTTCAGAACCAGTCAATTTACTTATTTGCAATACTAGTTAATTAACAAAATATGTAGATTAATTTTTTACACATAGTTCTAAAATACTTACGCTTTGCTGTTATTAGGCAGAGATTTGAGATTTTTCGCAGTGAACGAGATCTTTAGTGCCACTTTTCATCGCGCACGCAGTAACAGCTCAACACTTCGCTGGCGGCGGAAGTCCACTGGACTTCCACTCTGTGCCAGCTCACTCATCGAAGGAGCTTAAAGCGCACTATGCTGCTTTAAGCTCGGTCGATTCGCAGCCCGAATGGTGACTCGTCGAGAGAGCAAGAAAAATTGAAAAATCTCGGTGATTAACCGAAGATTAAAAGACTAAACATGCCAAGAGCTGTCGGAGTTTCTCTTAGAGCAATGTAAAAATCTTGCGATGAGAGATCTTTAGTACCACTTTTCATCGCGTTCGCAGTAACAGCTCAACGCTTCGCTGGCGAGGAAGTCCACTGGACTTCCTCTCTGTGCCAGCTCACTCATCGAAGGAGCTTAAAGTGCACTATGCTGCTTTAAGCTCGGTCGATTCGCAACTCAGCCCCATTGCATAGGAAAATTATGACCTTGTATAAAAATCTTGTACCCCGTAAAAGCGCAATGCACAGGAATTAAAACTATTATTCCGCACCAAAAATTGTCTTAGCAAATCAATACAAACTTAGTACTCAATTTGCCAAAACCATTAAGGATGCTTACTAGTCGTTATTAGTCGCGCGAAATTCTACTTTCAACCCAATCGACTATGTACGGCGCGCATTCCTCAATCTGATTCATGGCAATTTCGAACTCTCGCGGCCCACCATACCACGGATCCGCCAAATCTAAAGTGGACTCGCACCCAGCAGAAGGCTTTGGTAACGAAGGATCAAACGAGCGATACATATGAACGAACGCGCGCTTTTGTACAGGAAGAAGACGCACGAGCGAACGCATATGCGATGCCGTCATTGGCAAAAACAGGTTCGTTTCCGCAATCTCGTCCGCTTCAATTCGATGCGCAAAATGCGATACTGGAAGGTGGTATCCGCGTTTAGTTAATTCCCTTTGCGCGCGGCGATCGATCGGATTCCCATACTCCTCATCGCTGACTCCGCTGGAACGCACGGCAACGACGTCGCTTAATCCCCTAAGCGCAAACTCATTACGTAGCACGATTTCCGCCATTGGAGAGCGGCAAATATTCCCCGTGCAAACGGTCATAACAGTGTATGGATGACGCGCATCTACCTTGATTTTGCTTGATTCTTCAGTCATATTTCCTCGTTTACTTTTGGATTTTTCGTTTACTTTGCGATTCTTGTTTACTGCGCAGGACTATATACCATGAACCGGTATCGTGCAGGATTGCTTTCGCTACCAACTTTCAACGGCGCTTCCTGCCACTCACCTTCGCGCGCAACGCACCATTTTCCAGCATCAACAAGATTCTGAATATCGGGAGCAAACGTATCTGCATCAACTTTTGCGTCGATTTGCGTTACGTAAGCTGCGTCCGCGTGATAATTTGCAAGCATTTCGTGCAAAATTGCAGCCCCGCCAATAACCCAGATTGCACGTCCGTCTTTAGGCGAATCTTGATGAGAATCTAAAGGCGATTCTTTAGTTACATTCTCCTGATTTTCCAGCGCTTCCCTATTTTCCAACCATTCTCGCGCATAATCCAAAGCTGCGTCAATGCTAGTAAAACTGCACGCACCATCCGCCACAAAATCCGGATTTCGCGTAACAACAATATTTTCGCGCCCAGGCAGCGGACGGAATTTCGGCGGCATCGCATCCCACGTGCCTCGACCCATAATCACAGGGCAGCCGATTGTCATCGCCTTAAAATAGCGCAAATCCGGGGAAAGTCGCCACGGCATGCCACCGTTCACACCCATCGCGCCGGACCTTCCGTCAGTTCCGTACGCTTGTCCCCAAATCAGACGCACAGGAAAATTATTCGACATACTAACGCCACTTTCTACTAACGCTATTTTCCACTAATGCATATAAAATCACGCGCAATTCTCGCACAACGCCTCTCGCACAACGACTAACGCAAAACTAAGCAGCGCAAATCACGCAAATCTCACACCGCAACCGGCGCTTTAATCGTCGGATGATGCTTATAATCAACCACTTCAAAATCGCTGTAATCGTAGTCAAAAATCGAATCTGCCTTACGAATCTTAAGCTGCGGATACGGGTATGGTTCGCGCGAAAGCTGCTCGAGCACCTGCTCAACGTGATTGTCGTAAATATGGCAATCGCCGCCCGTCCACACAAACTCGCCCGGCTCAAGACCTGCCTGCTGAGCCATCATCATCGTCAAAAGCGAGTAAGACGCAATGTTAAACGGCACGCCGAGGAACATATCGCAAGAACGCTGGTAAAGCTGGCACGAAAGCTTGCCGTCAGCCACATAGAATTGGAAAAGCGAGTGGCAAGGCGGCAAGGCCATGTTTTCAACTTCCGCAGGATTCCAAGCGCTAACAATCATTCGACGAGAATCTGGATGATTCTTCATAAGGTCCAGCACGTTCGCGATTTGATCGATTGTGCGATTTGGATTTTCAGCGGTAGGCGCCGGCCAACTCCTCCATTGCACGCCGTAAACAGGGCCTAAATCGCCGTTCTCATCCGCCCACTCGTCCCAGATGTGAACGCCATTTTCTTGCAACCAGCGCACATTGCTTGATCCTTTAAGGAACCAAAGCAACTCGTACGCGAGTCCTTTGAAAAACACGGTTTTCGTGGTGATAAGCGGGAAGTATTTGCTAATATCGAAGCGGATTTGCTGACCGAAAAGCGAAATCGTACCTGTGCCTGTGCGATCTGATTTTAGAGTGCCTTCCGTAAGGATTTTTCGCACTAAATCCTCGTAAGGAGTAGGAATATTAGACGCTGGTTTTTGTGGTACGCGCGCGCGAATTGCCGCAAGTTCTTCTTCTGTTAAAGCCATACTGCCATGTTAACAAAGCGATAATAAATTTAAAGAATCGCGCTCGTAAAACTTATGCCTACCGCGCAAAACGCTATCTTCACTTCGACAATCTAGCGTTACGCATCGTAACAGCTCCCCCAACTTTGTTTACTTATCAATCCCATAAGTCCACAAAACCAAGAGCCCTTCCCCGACTTTGTTTACCAACACGCACTCGAAGTAAACAAAACCAAGAACCCTCCCCCAACTTTGTTTACCAACACACCACATAAGTAAACAAAAGTAAGCGCGACGACCTGCTTGAGCGCTGCGATATAGCGCGCGAAGGCAACTCGGAGCGCCGAGCTTGCTCAAAGTTGAAAGTCCAGTGGACTTTCAACGCAAGCGAGGTCTGCCTTCGTCAACAAAAACGAAGGCAGGGTGATTTATTTGATATCACATTGCGAGTTTCGTAAGCGAGCGCGTAATCCGCGCAGAACGCCAACTGCACCAGCGTCCCAAAACAAGCAAAATCAGACACTCGCGCAGAACGACGACTGCATTATCACGACAACCGAAAGCATAGTTACGATCCTTACGATAACATGAAAAATACGATTACAGCAAAGGAGCAAAGCAAAATGTCTAGAAGATTATGCGTGGAGCGCAAAGATGATGGCACATGGGAGGCTTCAAGCGACGACGGCGCGCGATTGTCTTTCGGAAAAGGCGAAGGAATGTTCACGCCCGTTGAACTAATGCAAATAGCGTTAGCAGGATGCACAGCCCTAAGTAGCCAGTACGCAATAGAGCATTCTCTTGGCGAATCCGCCAGCGCACGCGTCGTTGTAAGCGGAAGATACGACCCAGAAGAAGGAACTTACACGCAGTTTAACGAAGATGTTACCGTTGACGCGACTTCTGCCAATCCCCCTCTTAGCGATGAAGCTACTTCTGAACTGAAAGCACGTATGGAACGCCATATAAGCAAAGGTTGCACTGTGAAGCACACTCTTGAATCAGCCGCGCCGGTTCGAGTTATGGTGACTATTCGCAGATAAAGCGTAAAAGCGCCAACCCTAAACCAACAACCCCAAGCCAACAACACCCTAACGCAAACACCACAACAGCCCCAAAACAAACCAACAACACCCAACACATCGCGTGGACTATTCCAAAAAACATAATATACTGTATATGTTGTTTATGTACTGGGAGGAAATTTTGAAAATAGCTATTTTTACGGAAACTTATCCACCATACATAAATGGCGTCGCAACCCAATCGTACATGCTGAAAAAAATGTACGAGGAAATGGGTCACGAAGTATTAGTAGTGACAGTTGGATCCGAAAAGCAGTACAAAACGAAGCTCGTTGATGGAGTTGTTTACGTACCTGGGTTCATGCTTAAAAAGCTTTACAAGTATCGCGTGGCAATACCTATCGGCTATATGCGTAAGAAATTCCCTATTAATTTCAAGCCGGATGTGATTCATATTCAAAACGAGTTTGGCATTGGCGAAATCGGCTTGGAGGTTGCCAAAAAAGAGCATATTCCTGTTATTTATACTCTTCACACGGAATACGATAAGTTCTTGTTCTACATCGGACTTAAGCATTTTACAGAATTCTCTCGCAATATTTCTTCCAAATATTTTATGCGTTTTTCGAAAAATGCCACAATTATTACGAGTATGTCTGCTAAGGCTCAAGCGTATATCGATCGCCAAAAGGTGAATAAAAAGGTTATCGTTTTAAGCAATGCCGTGGAATATAAGAAGTTCTTGCCAACTCCTGAGCGACTTGCTTTTAGAGAAGAGTTCCGTAAAAAATACGAAATTTCAGATTCAACTAAATCTTTTGTGTTTGTTGGCAGAATAGGCGCGGAGAAGAATATTCGCGAGCTTATAGATAACTTTATTTATTGCGATTTTCCTCGGGAAAAAGCACGCTTGTTTGTGATTGGCGGCGGACCGGATTTGGAAGATTTACGCAAACACGTTTCCGAAGAAGGATTTGACGATAGAATTTATCTTCTAGGACCTATTTCGCACACTGAAATTCCGAAGTATTTGCATGCGATGGACTACTACACTACTGCGTCTCTTTCTGAAATGCATTCGCTTTCTATGCTTGAGGCGATGGCTTCTGGATTATTTGCTCTAGTTAAGCACGATAAGCCTAATGAGGATCAAATTATTAGCGGACAGAACGGCTATCAGTGGGATACTCGCGAAGATTTCAAGGCTGTTTTTAGCAAAGTTTTAAATATGAGCGATTCCGAGCAGGCGCAGCTTAAAGCTAATGTTCTTGAGTATTCGAAGAATAATGACTTTAAGACGCAAGCTCAAGAATTAATTAAGATTTATAAGCGCGCGATTGAGATGAATAAAGAACAGCTTGCTGAAAAGAAAGCTAAGCGTGATGCTAGACGAGCACGTTTTATGCTAAAAAAGAGCGACAATAACGAGTAGCGATAGTAACGAGTAGAATTCGAGTAAAAACAAATAAAAGTATCGCGAATATAAAAGAAAATAGCGCTATATAGCTTTATAAATAGCCATAATAGCGCTAAATAGCTTTTAATACATTCGCATCAGCGAGTGCCGTTCACCAATAAGCAAAACTCACTGATAAACAGCACTCACGCGCTTAGAGTAACGCCTAGTGCAGCGGATCGATTGTCTTCTCAATCTCCTTGGCAGCTTCTGCACCAGCTTTCGGCACTTCCACCTCGTGAACTCCGTTAATATCGTCTACAGGAATCGACTTAGTGTTGATAGCAGATTCTTTCGCCGCATCCGATTCGACGTATTTGCGTGGAACAACGTACACAGGCCTGGAGGAATGCTGAAGCAATCCTTGGCTTATAGAACCAAGCAATAGTCCTGTAAATCCGCCACGACCGCGAGATCCCACTACAACAAGGTCATGAGTCAAACTCGCTTGTGTTAAAGCCGTAACTGCAGATCCTGGAACAACGGAGCAATTAATACGCAAATCAGGATTTTTATCCAAAATCGGCTTCACGCGAGACTGCAAATCGTCCATATACGATCCCATAACTGCAGTATCCCCTTCCGCGCCTTGCACGCTAGGAACCGCAGAAATGACGTCTAACTCAGCATTCCAGCTGTACGCCAAATCGGAAGCAATCTCCAAAGCTTTCAAGCCCCACTTAGATTCATCCGACCCGACCGCAATCTTTTCAATCGTATTATTCAAATGAATACGCTGGCCGTCATCGTCAGTATACGGAACTACGACTATTGGGCAATACGCGTATGCAGGAAGCGAAGAGCTAGTAGTGCCGAGCAATCTTTCAGCAAGACCGCCTTTGCCGCGATTTCCAATCACGATAAGCTTATAATTCCTGGAAAGCTCAATAAATACCGAAGAAGGATCGCCTGTAACTATAAGAGTTGTGGCATCCACGCCTTGTTCTTTAGCAACTGCTTTTGCTTTCGAAAGTATTTCTTGAGCATCGCGATGAGCTAAATTGTCGTCTCCTATAGCGGAATATGTTGCGTCAAATGAAACCGCGGCATAGCTTGGCAAGGAGTATGCGCATACGATTTGCAATTGCAATCCAGCGTGTTTAGCGTAATTCGCCGCCCACCAAGCGGCCTTATAGCTTGCATGAGAACCATCGACACCAACAAGAACAGCTTTATCGTTCATAATTCACCCTCCAAACTTCATAGCACAACAGCACCGTTTTGCTTAATTTTATTACTTAGAATAAGAATAGCGCGTTTCTATCTAAGCCGCCATCTCGACACAAAAATATTGGATGCGCGACGACCTGCCTGAGCGCAGCATTGCGCGCGTAAGTAAACAAATTAGGGAAAGGTTCTTTGTTTTGTTTACTTATGTGGTGTGTAAGTAAACAAATTAGGGGCGCGACGACCTGCCTGAGCACTGCGATATAGCGTGCGAAGGCAACTCGGAGCGCCGAGCTTGCTCAGGGTTGAAAGTCCAGTGGACTTTCAACGCAAGCGAGGTCTGCCTGAGTCAGTAAAGACGAAGGCAGGGTGATTTATTTGGTATTGCATTGGGAGTTTCGTAAGCGAGCTAACTAGCGAGCTTCTTCTTGATTTCGTGGACTTAGAGGGTAAATAAGTAAACAAAATCGGGGTAGGGTTCTTGGTTTTGTTTACTTATGGGGCGTGTTGGTAAACAAATTAGGGGAAGGGTTCTTGGTTTTGTTTACTTATGGGGTGTGTAAGTAAACAAATTCGGGGAAAGGTTCTTGGTTTTGTTTACTTAGAGTATACAAAGTCTAGAAAATACGGCGAATAGAATAAGGCGCCGTAAAAACATACCTGATTGGGCTATATTGCGTACCGCCGTTTTGAGCATTAACAACCATTCCATTGCCGACGTAAATCGCCGCATGCTGGCCGTTTGCAATAATATCCCCCGGATGAGCTTCTGCAAGACTTGGAACAGCCCTTCCAACTCCGGCTTGCGCGCCTGAAGTACGCGGAAGACTCACGCCCATCTGACCATAAACATATCCAACGAATCCAGAGCAATCCCAACCAGCAGGAGTGGTTCCTCCCCAAACGTATGGCACTTTGCCAACGAATTGAGCCGCAAAGTTCAACAATCCATCGACTGAATTCTCATTTGGAGGCGTAACTGTAAAGGTTTGATTTGCATCGAAACCTCCACGAGAAGCATCACGGCTAACAGTGGCATTGTAACCATTTTGAGCATCTCTTAAATGCCTGCGAATAAGCTCTTGACGGCGTTCAGCGGCGCTTTTAGTCTGAGGCACATTTAAAGTCTCGATGCCGCCCCATTTTGAGTTAGCGTCCACGTCTGTGTAAACAGCTTCTGTAAACAAATCACGCTTTACGCTTGTAACCTTTGGGAATGAGCGCGTAGCTGTAATAGCAGAATTGTTATTATTTGCAGCAATAGCGGTGATTGGAATCATGGCAAGAGAAAGCGCGCCAGCAACAACCGCGGCGAAAATACGTGAATAGAAGCTATTTTTTACCATCAAACGAAGGATACCACACGCTTTATACATGTTATACATGATTTTTTATAAAGATATTTGGCACGACAAAATACAAAACGAATACACAAAAATCAGGTTATTTCGCAAAAACCAGCAACAGTCAAACTTACCAGCAACGAATAAGCAACAGATAAATTTATCAGCAACAGCTAAACTTATCAGTAATGAATAAACTTAAAATTCTTAAGATCCTTAGCTGCAAACTTGCGCGAAATAGTACGCCCGTTTAATTCAACACTGCATTCGGAAGTCTCAATAGAACCATCAGGGTTAATTTTTTCAACAATCGCCACGTGACCATACACAATATTGGAGCCGGCCTGGCCAGGGGCAAATACCATAATATCGCCCTTATGACGAGCGGAATTATCAACCCAATACCCAAGTCGACTTGCCGAATAAGCCCACATAGCACCATCGCCCATGCGCGAGCCAACCGGCAAACCTAATTGGTGACGACGGATATAAACCCACCACGTGCATTGACTGAACTCATAAGCATTTCCAACGTCTCCGCTTTCATGATTAGGATTAAAACCTTTAGGCAATTTGCCTGCATCATCATCCATAAACAAAGCGACTTGCGGATTACGCGCAATAGAGCGAGACAACTCAGAAACATCAAAATCGTCTGTAGAATCAAGATTCCACTTGGATTGGTGTGAGGATGCCGTAGAAAGACTTTCGACGGCGACTGCATGCTTGTCGGCATTAGAATTCGGATTTTGATAATTATTATTCAACGCCGAACGATCATAAGAACGCGAAACTGCAACAGGATCCGAATATTTACTCGCATTTGCATTCGAAGCATTCGAAGCATTTTCAGCGTTGTTCTCATATGTCGAATTTAAAGCTTGCGATTTTGCGAAAGAGCTATATGACGAATCGTTGGCGTACATAATAGCAACAACAGAAGCAAACATCGCGGCTACGGTCGCAGAAACCACTAGTCTTTTATGACGAACAGAAGCAAGATGAGCTAAACGAATTTCTCGACGAGTAAGCGGAAAAGCGCCCTGAATTTCACTAGCTACAGAACTAGCTAAAGCACCAACAGCACTACCACCAACAGAACTACCAGCTACAGAGCCAACAGCAGAACGTGACTTTCCATGAGAGCCAGTACTAGTGGCAAAAAGCGACAACAGCGAATCATTTTGCCGTTTAGCTTTCTTAGCACCGTGCGCAGCATGTCTCATAGACCAACCACTCCTGACAATCCGTTAAAAACTAGGAACTGTAAAGGCGTAAAAACACCATATACGAATCTCTCCAATATGCAAGAATACAACGTGCCTCGGATGACTATACACGCCTGATTTTATAGGCAAAAACATAAGACTTTGGCACGATGTATCATGATTTTCATGAAGATTGCACCTATTATTAATCCAGATGCGCGCAAAGATACACCGAAAGCTTTACGCGTAGATTTGCGGAAGGCATTTTCTGTAGGTACGATTATCTGGCTTGTTTTATCTATTTTGACTGCAATTTTCACTTTTTTAAATATCTGCGGATTGTTCACAGCGCTTATTTGCTTTACGGGATTTCTAGTGGGCATAGCTTTGCTTATTTGGGAGCATTTCGACAGATGGGATTATCGCCGCTTAGGAAAATAACCCACAAGCACAACCCCACCAAGCAAACATAGCATCACGAACACAGCAACACATAAAAGCAACACAAGCACAGCAACACATAAAAGCAGCACAAGCGCAGCAGCACAAACACAGCATCACAAATGTGTAAAAAACGTAAATATTTTCATTATTCTGAAAAATATCGCATTTTCTAAAAATATTGTGCAAAAATAATAAGTATGCCTCTTGAAGCCACGATAATACTCATGGTGATTGTATTTGTACTTGTATGTGCTCCGTTCGTCATCATGATTATTTCGCGTGCCTTAAAACGGCATCATATGAGCGAAACAGTGTCAGCACGAACAGGCGATTGCGTCCATTACGCATTTATATTAAATCCTTCTAAACCGCAAGCTGAACAATACAGAGCGACCATTAAAGAGTATTGCAAATCGCATAAATTACAATACGAAATCATCGACACCTTGCTAAATAAAGACGGCAGAGCGTGCGCATTAGAAGCGCTTAAACACGGCGCAGATGTTGTCGTGGCAGTTGGCGGAGATGGCACTGTTAGAACGGTAGCGAGCGCTATGTCTGGCACCGAACACGCAATGGGCATAATCCCAATTGGTACAGGTAATTTGTTCGCAAGGAATATGGGTATACCTGTTGATAACGCTGATGCAGCTCTTGCTGTTGCTACTTCGCATGGATCGCAGCGCGTAGATATGGGGCGCGTAACTATTTTGGATAAGCCTTATGAAGATCACGGTCACGCGTTCCTAATTATTGCAGGCATGGGATTTGACGCATTGATGATTGACG
This sequence comes from Gardnerella coleohominis, assembly GCF_002896555.1. GTDB lineage: Bacteria > Actinomycetota > Actinomycetes > Actinomycetales > Bifidobacteriaceae > Bifidobacterium > Bifidobacterium vaginale_F. The sequence goes on along the minus strand of NZ_MNLH01000004.1, from coordinate 103,249 downwards.
ACACAAATCCTAAATTAAAGAAAAATATAAGCTGGCTGGCATATTTCGAATCTGGTATTAGACATCTTTTCGCGCCAAAATATCACGCTAAAATAATTTTTACTCAGGAAGATAATTCTAAGCGCGTTATAAACGATGTCACTTTCCGTACTTTTATGACTGGCAATTGCGGCCAAATACCTATGTTTTCGCTTATGCCTGAAGCTAATTATCACGATGGACTTCTTGATTTTGAGATTATTGACACAACTGGCGGAATAATTGGATGGGCAAATTTGTTTGGTGATGTTATTCATCAAACTGTTACAGGTAAAGCTCAGCAAAGTCCTCTTTCAACTAATTCAATGATTGATCAATCGCAAGGATTGTCTGCAGAAGTATTTCTAACGCGTCAGGCTCCAGTACAAGCGGATGGAGATATTTTGGGATACACTAAGCATGTGCGTTTCACCGTTGAAAAACAAGCATTATGCGTTCGCGTTCCTGAAAGTTTAGAGTCTTCTTTGACTCAAAATACCACCGACTTACGTTAAAATACCACCACCGTGGCAAAATAAAAAATTATGGTAGCAAAAAATGCGGGAATGCCCGCCACCCCAGAAGATCTAGTCGACGTCGACGCTTTGGTTGGCGCTTACTATGATGAAGTTCCAAATTCCAACATTCCAGAACAGCGCGTGATTTTCGGCACGTCCGGTCACCGTGGTTCTGCTTTGAAAACTTCGTTTAACGAAGCTCATATTGTGGCTATTACGCAAGCTATTGCTGAATATCGCAAGAAAGCTGGCGTAACTGGCCCTCTTTATATTGGTCGCGATACGCACGCTCTTTCTGAGCCTGCTCAAAAAACCGCTATTGAGGTTTTGGTTGCTAACGGAGTTCACGTTCGCGTGGATTCTCGCGGCGATTTCGTGCCAACTCCTGTTGTTTCTCAGGCTATTTTGACTCATAATCGCGCAGCCGACGGCACTCAGCGTTTTAGCGGCGATGGCTTGGCTGATGGTATTGTCGTCACTCCTTCGCACAATCCTCCAACCGACGGTGGTTTTAAGTACGATCCTGTAACAGGCGGTCCTGCACCTGCAGAAGTAACTAATGCTATTGCAAACCGCGCAAATGAATTGCTCGACAATTACAAGTCAGTTAAGCGCGTGCCTTTCGAGGAAGCAATCAAGTCTGATTTGGTTGAAGGTTTCGATTATCGCGAACACTACGTTAGCGATTTGGCAAACGTTATTGACTTCGATGTGATTCGCTCTAGCGGCGTGCGTTTGGGAATTGACCCACTCGGCGGCGCAAGCGTAAACTACTGGCCACTTATGAACGAAAAGTATGGCCTGAACATTGGCGTTGTGCGTCCAGAAGTTGACCCAACTTGGCGATTCATGACTATTGACCACGATGGCAAGATTCGTATGGATCCAAGCTCCCCTTACGCAATGAAGGGCTTAGTTGATCAGCTTAACGCTGGCGCCTGGGATAAGTACGATTTGGTTGGCGGCACCGATCCAGATGCTGACCGTCACGGTATTGTGTGCCCGAACTGGGGCGTTATGAACCCGAACCACTACATTGCAGTGTGCGTGGAGTACTTGTTCGGCGGCGCTCGCCGGGATTGGCCAAAGAATACTGCTATTGGTAAGACGCTTGTGTCTTCTTCTTTGATTGACCGCGTGGCTGCTTCTATTAACGCAAAGCTTGTGGAAGTTCCTGTTGGTTTCAAGTGGTTCGTTGACCCTCTCTTTAGCGGCGAAGTTGCTTTCGGCGGCGAGGAAAGCTCCGGCATGAGCTTCTTGCGCAAGGATGGCCGCGTGTGGACCACCGATAAGGATGGTTTGATTCCTGATTTGCTCGCTGCGGAAATTACTGCGAAGACTGGTAAGAACCCTGCTCAGCTTCATCAGGATCAGGTTGCTCGCTTTGGCGAAAGCTGGTATAAGCGTGTCGACACGCCGACAACTCTTGAGCAAAAGCAGAAGTTTGCAGCTTTGAGTGGTGACGACGTTGAAGCAACTAAACTTGCTGGCGAGGATATTACTGCAAAGCTCACTGAAGCCCCTGGAAATGGCGCGAAAATTGGCGGTTTGAAGGTGACGACTAAGAACAATTGGTTCGCTGCTCGCCCATCTGGTACCGAAAATATTTACAAGGTTTACGCTGAGTCATTCGTTTCTCCAGAAGCACTTGACAAGGTTCTTGAGGAAGCTACTGCCGTAGTTGACAAGGCTTTGTTGTAGAATGTAAGCGTATACGTCAAAAACGTTACAACAACGTGTCAAAATGTATAAAACTTGCGTTAAGATGAGAAATCATTTTAGCGCAAGTTTTATTTTTACGCTCTGAAATCTGTTTAATCTGTATTTTGCTGTGTATTTGGCTATATTTGGCTGATTGACGATATTTTTGAGAATTAACCCGTATTCCGTCACACTTAAGCTATTAGCGCCGTTTGACTATCTCACTGCAAAATAAAGCACGCACATACTACTAAAAATACGTGCGTGCCATAAAACTGGGCAAAAAGCCCTAGCGCAGAACACAAACTGCACCAGTGTCTCAAAACCACCAAAATGAGACACTAACGCAGAAAGCGTACTGCGCGAGTGTCCCAAAACAAGCAAAATCAGACACTAACGCAGAACACAAACTGCGAGAGTGTCCGAAGAATAGCCAGCGAGCGCAAAAGGTGACTTACATACCACTCAATTAACGCTCGCTTATTCGTTACAGCCGGAGCCGCTTGAACATTAACTTGAGTTTGAAGAGCAGATTGCCGTTTCGAAGCGCTTCAGCCGAAGCATCGCAGTGCTTGCTGTCGGTTAGCGCGCCAAATCCGTTGCCGCTAAGCACTGATCCAAGCCATCCGCGCCTTCCGAATGCGCCGGATGCCAAGAACAGCGCAAACAGCACGCCGAACATGAAGCTGAACCATATTGCAGCCTGACCGCCGCTGTAAGGCAGCGCAACCGGACGCACCAAGTATCCGAAGCTGAAGTATCCGACTAAGTGACCCTTACCGTTGTTATCACCAAAGCCGTCGCTCTCATTATCGGACTTATCTTTTGCACGTCCGTACAAAGCGTACTCAACTCCGTCACCGTCAGTCTTTAGCTGCTTGAACGCCGAAGCATCTATGGAGCCATTGCTCATTATCGACTTGCAAGTGCCAAAATCAGTTGAACCTCCAGCCTTATTGACTTTGCATGCGTACAAGCTAAGGTCACTGAGTCTAGAGAAGCTATCGTAGTCGTCGTGAACATCCGCAAACAGAGTCTTTCCACTCTCCTTGCTTTCCGACTTCGAAACTTTTCCGTCCTTGTCGTATTCCACAGGATTACCCTCAACCGTGAGCTTAGAGTAGTCCTTCTCATCCATTGCTACAACGTAAGGATTATTAGCATCTGTGTGCCCACTTAGAAGCGATCCTGCAGTTGCAGCAACAGTTGGCTTAACGTTATCAACAGGCACTAGATACACAGGCATTACGAATTCGTAATTGGCATCGTTATTCCAGCCGCCTTCTTTGCCTCGCGTTTTATGAGTATCTCCAACCCAACTATCACCGTATGTCATAATAACTGACAAACGATCACTTGGATTTTCGAAAATCTTATGACCGATTAACCTCTTATCAATCGCGCCAGACCTACCCCATGCGCCAATATTAGCAAAATCAGTAAGCGAAAGACCAGTATTACTACTTTCAGACGTTACGCCAGAGCTATTAGGAATAGGATATGAACCGCCGCCACCGACCTTTGGAATCATATCTATGACGTTTACGTACCAAGTTTCTGCAGCAGCAGAGCCACCATTGTCGTTACTAGCGCCGTTAGCGCCAGACCTATGGTCTTCAGACGGATCATACGTATAGAAATGATTAGTCCCATCAAAGCTGAAGCCGTTTCGGTTATGCTCACCATCGACCTTATCGCTACCTTTTACTTCCGGCAGCAAAGATGGCTGGCAATCAGCAAACGACCAGTCACTTCCATCAACATACTTTCCACACTCATTTGCTGGATGCAAAGCATCGTTACGCTTAAGCTTCAACGCAGATTGCAAATCATTAAGGCTAAATTGTTTCTTAGTTGAAGCATTGTATAGATACAGAAGAGACTTCTTATCATTCGAAAGAATGAATCCTGGATCATCCGGACGATCCTTTACACGCAGAGCTTTATCACCCTTAGTTTCATCGAAGCTAGCAGGCGCATCAGCTAAGTAGTCTGCAGCACCCTTACTATCGCCACCATGCTCGCTATCGACGTTTTCAGGCGCGCGCAATCGTACAAATCGCGTAATCTTATTTTCTTGCGGATTTGGAACGAGCACGCGGCTTCTCCAGCCTCTAGTCAGAACAGCAACGTCTTGCTTATTTCCTACTTGGCGGCCATCATAATTAGGCAGATGCAAAGGCTTATGGTCATTGTCCATAGCACTATAGTCATACTGCCTGAACGTCACCATAGTTCTACCAGGTCCAAGCCTTGGATCCTCATTCGTAACGATTTCACTATCGCTTGGAAGCCAAATTCCCTTCCTTGGATCATTTGCAAAGTTGTTTTCGCTACGCAAATCCATTCGTATTGCGCGCTCCTCGTGACCGCTTAGCAACATTGGGTGTATTTGCACTATTTGACGCTTCATCGTAACGTCGAAGTACACGCAGTCAGACGGCTTAAGTTGACCTTCCCAATCGCTTGCCCTCGAGTAATCCGGACGGCATACTTCGCTAGGCTTTTCTTTTGCGTAAGCCATTGGCAGCACGTCAAGAGTATCTTCTGAACTAGCGTCGTCTCTATAAGAGTTTTTATCTTTTGCAGCACGGCCTTTTGCATTTTTATCTTTTGCAGCACGCGTACTTCCACGGTTTCCGCCGTTTCTTGCAGTCTTGTTTCCGTCTCTATTACCCGAGTCATCGGCAAGATCTTCAGGGCTTCTAACACCAGGCATACTACTCCATGGACCAACATCCTTGCGATCACGCGCTCGAACAACGCTTCCTGGAGCTAAGAAACCGCTAGGGAATGTTAGAACACCTTTCAATCCTTTATCAGTGCTAACATTTTCAAGCTTCACATCATCCGGCTTGGAAGTACCAGGGCAGACTTCCCAATGACCATTTTTTATCAATCCTTTACGTTCTATCCAGCAGATGGAAATTGTTTTGCCAATGCTGTTTTCTACGTCAGGCTCATTCTGGTTTCCACTAGATGCATTAAATCCATAAACAGCATTAGAAGCAGCTTGCTTAGCTTTTTCAAGCTCCGAAGCAGGGTGATAGTAAACTACCATTTTGGTCGCATGAAAACCTGCTGTAACTACAACCTTATAGTCGCGGTTTTGTGAGTTATTATTAAGCCATTTATCTTCTTTTGCAACCTCATCTGTTTCACCATCATACGCAACAACGGATGGCTTAATAACATTTTCCCACGTCGCCTTGAAGCATCCAACAACAGTTCTTTCACTTTGCTTTCCAGCACTATCCGTAGTTTCAGCATACATTGTAAATACAGTTTGCTTATCTTTGCTTGGATTTTGCAAATCCGTACTTCTGTATTTTTCAACAAACCTTCTAATAAGATGTTTATTCGTAACGCCATTACTAACAAACTTCACCATTGGGCTAGAAGTTTTACCGTCAGGATAATGAATGTCGTTCGCTTTAATATACACATTCAGATTATTAAGCAGCACTTTACTGTTTATACTATCCGGATACAAAGTAACCTTTATTCCATCTTTTTTATATGGTTTACCTTTACCCTGTTCGTATACATTGAAATCATCGTCTAACTTTAACGCTGAAGGCAAATTCATTGTGGCATTATCAGCTTCATACCAAGCTTTAGTGTCACCTGCATAAGCTTTCTTATCCAAGAAAACAAGATTATCGTTATTTACAGTGCAGTTATTCACATCACCATTAACCATGCATTTTCCGTGAATATCCCATGGATTACCATTACTATCAATACTCTTCGCACTAATAGTTGGCTTCTCACTATCAACCGGCATAAACCACACGTTTATTACGTTCGTTGTGTTATCTGGCGTCTTACCAGGTTCACGAAGCAAAAGATCGTTCGTAACCTGACCATTATTCACATAAAGTTGCGCATGCGTGAACGGCCTGTTATTTGCGTATCCCTCAGGCTTTGAAGTACCTTCACCGTACGCGTCGTAGTCGTTCATAGTGTCGACATCAATGTTCTTAGTTATAACGTCGCCAATATTTTCGCCATCCGCTTGACCGTTCAGATATTCACCGCCAGGCATAAGGAAGTCCTTGTGAATAGCATATTCACTAACATACTTATCTTCACCAGCATGTTGACTACCCTTATTTTCAATAAGCCTATCTGTAATATGTACTTCACTTCCGTTCTTCATATTTACAGAAGCATTGTAATCAAATGAAGAATCCTTCATAATAAATTCATTAGGCGTATACTTAACTAAATTAAGCTTATTTCGCCACTGGCACTTACCTTTTTGCGCAACATGAGTATCAGCATTCATAGATGCGGCACATGTATTGTCGCGCACAGCGTAATTTATTCCACCACCATCGACTGCCTTAGGGTATTCTCCACCCCACGCATCAAATTGCCTATTATCCGCCGCGCTCATAGGAGTTAGAGAAGGCTGTGGATTATTTTCATCTTTCGTATTGATACTAGGCGTACCTTTTACAAGCTTTAGCACATCCTGAAGGTTTAACGCCTTACCATTGCCGCCCTTGCGGTATGAGTTTATGTTCCACTTGTACACAAAGTATTGCGTGCCATACTTCTGATTTCCATACAAGCCATTTTGCGGCCCGTCAAATCCAGGATCGTTTCGCCCATCAACACTCTTCTTGTTGTTATCTACTAATCCCCACGTATAGTCCTTACGCATATCAACGAAGCGCGTCACCTTATGCTCAATCGGGTTAAGCGTAGTCTCGTCATCAGCTTCCAACTTATTGAAAACAAGCTTCTTTTCTGCATACTTCTTTTCGGCAATTTTTCCTAGCTGACCAATACCAGTAACGCCACCTAAGCACAGCTTCCACTGCTGCTCCCTCTCCACCGCGCATGAGTATTGAGGCTTATCTTCACCATAAGCATACTTTGCTGTAGTTTTTGCAGGATTAAAGCCATTGTCGTACTGATCGTAAGTATCGTACTTATTTTCACCCTTAACGCCAATTTCTTCCTTGCGGTAGCCGAAGATTCGCTCGTTCCGCTTATCGTGCCTCATCCAAGAAAGCATTGCCACGATTTCGTTATTATTAAGCTCAAACGGGTTCACTTGCACTAAGCCGTTTGGCCACGCAATATCGAGCGGAAGCGGGTCTGATTCTTCGTGATCCTGAGTTTGGCTTGGATCAATTGTCTTCCAAAGTTTATTTTGACGCCGATCTGGATCATTTTCTGGCACAGAGTAAGTGTCTACGTAAATTCTGGAACCAATTTCCGCAAAGTATTCTGGAATCGTAATATTTCCAGTTACAGGATCAAAAGTAATTTCACATTTATCGTCGCCGTTAGCAGTGCAACCCTTGATATACTTTCCAAGATTTGCTGTAATAATGCGCTTACTGTATTCTTCAACCCAGTTTCTACCAGAACGATCTTCGCCTTCAGCACTGCGATCCTGATCCTTAGATTCTCCTGACTTATCTTCAGAATCTTTAGCATCTTCAGAATTCTTGGTGTCCTTGTTATCGGACTTCTTGCTACCGTTACTGCCTTTATTATCTTTACTTGCGCCACCGTTTTCTGCAGTATTAGCAGCATCACTCTGCTTGTTACCATCACTTACTTCAGGTTTTCGTACTTCAGATTTTTGCGTATTGTCCTTCTTAGAAGAATCACCTTCGTTTAGCACAGCAAGCTTTACACTACCACGCCTTCCCGGAACATTGCGCTTCTTAGCGTTCTTCTTAGAACTCTTCTTAGATGTCTTATTCTTAGCATTCTTCTTAGTCGCTTTAGAAATCTTCAAAGAAGCAGGCTTGTTACTAGTTTGCGGCTTATTATTTTGCGGCTTATTAGCTTGCTCATCCTGCTTACCGTGCTGCTCCTGCTTATCTTGCTGATTTTGGGTAGAGTTCTCCCCTGGTTTGGCATTATCAGTTTTTTCGCTATCAGCTTTAGCTTTGTTGTCAACTTTCGCCTTGCCGTCAGCAGTCTTATCGTCAGCCGCCTTGCCATCAGCTTTATCCTTATCGCCAGCTTTAGATTTATCTTTATCCTTGCCATCAGCCGACTTGCCATCAGCTGCCTTATCGTCAGACGCATCTCTGTCCTCTAAAGCAGCTCTATCCTCAGCAGACCTATCCCCTGCAGCTCTAGACCCATCCGGGCTTGCAGCATCATTATTGTGGTTATAAGTATTAACCTGATGCCAACGATCAGCCTTACTATTACCGTCTCGCTGAATAACAATGCCGTAGCAGCTGCCATCACTTGGGCAAATTGTATCGTAGTTGTGCTCATTGCCAGGCTTTTCCTTACCTCGCGCCCAAATTCTAACCATAATCGAGCGCACGCGCTTATCTTCATCCCAAGGATTCACGCGCCCAACATAATGTCCATTCGGCTTCTTATCCCACCAAACGTTTGGCAAACCATAGCCAGGAGATACAATAATCAGCCTAAGTTTCTTTATTACGGAATTACCTGCAGCATCCCAACCGTGGAATATCAAATCATGTACACCGTTATTTCTACTCTTATCTTCCGCTAATACTGTAGGAGAACCATCATCTTCAGAATTACCGCTGTTAATAACCCATCCAACTTGATCCGTTTGATTATCAAGCTCGCCATTTTTATGAATGAACTGATTGTAGCTTATTGTCCTAAAATCGCCGCAACCGAGGGTATCGCAATTATTCTTATTGCTACGCGGAGTGGTAATCATATCGAAATCATTGCGCACAACGACTTTTTTATTATCAAAGAATCTCTTATTTTTATTGTTAGTAAAGTATTCAGTAGCTTCCTTAGGCTTCACGCCAAGCAAAATCCTCTTATCGTCATGACCCTTAACCCAGAACTTAATTTTGCTATTAACAGGAATCTTCAAACCATCAGCTGGAACGTCAACAGGATTTCCATTATTCACGCTCACTTTTACATCCAACGTTGGCTTCTCGTAATCAACATACGGGAATACAACAGGTATAACAGTAGTCGAATTATCCCAGAACGTAATCTTTACGTACTTTACAAACACGTAATTTGGCAAAACTTTAGGATCCTTGCCATCCTGCAACTGAGCACTATACTTGTTGCGCATCCAAGTTCTGTAAATACGCTTGATTTTAGCCAAGACTTTGTCATGCAAGTCTTGCTTTACAGGATCTCCAGGCTTCAACTCCTTACCGTCATCACTTGTCTTAGGAGCATCGCTTACAAACCAAACATTACGCTTAGTAGCATTTTGCGCTTTAGGCCAGCATTCAGGCATGCTGTCTTCACGATTCTCACCAAGAGCTGCACGGTCGTCATTCACAGCAGAATTATCGTCGCTATCTACAGACCTAAATGAAATAGAAGACCTAGATTGACCGTTAATTTTATCCTTGTACTCATCAAGAATCTTAGAGTGGCCGCAAGGATTTACAACACTGACAATAGGCACTTTGGCAGCAACGCTTAAATCAGCATCTTGAAGAGTATTCGAGCGAGGCTCATCACCCCACTTATCCGTCCACTCAGCTTTGTAAACAGCAAGATTCTTAAGAGGAGTATTAGAATCTCCATCCGGATTAACAGTCAAATAGTTAGCATCAAGCGGATAAGGGTTTGTATTAGCGCCCTTCTTCTGCCTTATGGAACCATACCTATTTCTTGAACCATACTCAGTCAGATTAACAGGCAGGAACAAGTTAGGATCGAAAGCCATTACCTGCTTATACAAGTCAGAACGCTTACCAACAAAATTCACGAACCCAGCATTATTATCACGATCATCAATAATAAGAGGATTAGGAAGCGGCTGATCGTAAGAATAATACTTAGGAGTCTTGTTATTTTCGTCATATTCCTCAGTTTGCAAAGGCTTAAACACATCCGCTTGCGTAATAATCCTATACCACAAATCCTGAGTTTCGCTCATGTGATACGTTCTATCGTTATATCTAAGCTCAAGCTTGTGTCTACCAGGCTCTGAATCCTTCGTAGTATGGTCGTTCATACCAGGATTACGGAACCACTGATTACCTCGAGCATAGCCGTTATTCGGGGAATAATAATCAGGCAATAAGCGTATATCTTGATCCTCGTTCATAAGATTTGAGTATCCCAAAGGCTTATTTACTATTCCAAGTAACACACTAGAGAATGAAATATGCCTATTAGTAAGATAATTACCGCTGTCACTGTTGTACGGACCCAAACCAGTACCCTTAAGGAAGTGGTATCTAGGAGCCTGAATATCCATAATTCGCGGCGCACCATACCACTGCTGATGCATGATAGTGTACATGTAAAGGTTAGCGTCACGTCCAAAATTAGTCATGGAGTATTTACCGGCTTTAGTAATACCGAACGGATCATTAGCACCATAAAAGCCGCTACTCATATCTCTATGACCGAAGTAAGATCCTGCAGCGTAGAAGAATGAAAAGTTTTCGCAACCTGTTCCATCTCCCTTGTTAGCAGTGCAATATGAGTTTTCTTTATTCGTAGAAGTTGTAGTAGTGAAGTGAATCTTGTAAGTATAAGCAATCTCACCAGATTTAATATTGTTCACAAAACCAAACACGCGCTGCGTGTCATCTTTTATAGACCAATAAAGATTTTGTACGAGAGCAACATAAGCAGGGCTATAGCCTCTGTTATAGCTTCCTTCAACTTTAGGAACAACTCTAAGATCGCCTTCATCCAAAGCAGCATAGCTACTAGACTTAATGCAGTCCAAACCTTGACCACCATCACGGCACTTACCAAAATCCCTACTATTCAAATCAGTAGTTGTCATAGCGGATGGAAGGAGCCTAGAATAATTGCCGTTCTGACTGTCGTTGTCGCCTTTCATCTTTCCCCAAGCTGCGGTAAGATCATCACCCGGAGCAAAATCGCTACTCTTCACTTCCTTACTGCACAAACCGTTAGGATTATCCCAAGAGAAGGAGCAAGTTTCGCGAGGAGGCTTATAATTATCAAGATTTCCGCCATGATTTTTCTTGTACTGATTCTGCTTATACAAAGCAGTATCTTCCCTACCGCTGTAAAGAACTCGCTGAATATACTGCCTTCCGCCTTCGCTACCTTTGTCTAGAATCTGACCTTTTGGAATCGTAAAGTAATTAAAAGCACCACCAGCGCCCTGAGTACGACCGCCAGCGTTAAAAATAATATCCCACACGAATCCGCCGCCGGAAAGCTTAGGCGTGCGCTTTACAAACACAAAGTCTGCAGTGTCGTCAACAGGCACGTTCATTCTATCGACGCCGGAACCCTTATGGTTAAATGCCATATTGCGGAAGCGGCCCATAATAAAAGTGCCCTTAGGGTACGGAGTGAAGTAAGTTGCGCCGTAATGATCCGTGCCGGAAGGATCTTCAGGCACAGGACCGTTCTCGTAGTGGCCACGAGGTCTCGTTGCTGCACCAATAAATGGGTCGCCGGAATCCAAGTTGTATCCAAGACTATTAACATCCAAATCGTGACCGTTCGTGGCTCGCAAACCAGCGCCGTCGCCGTCAGTAGTAATGCATGCGCCTAAAGCGTAATCCTTGTTGCACCCAGGGTGATACACTTCGTAAGATTCGCGAGCTGAGTAATTCTTAGCTTCGCGGTTTTGCGCTTTTGCTTGGGCTTCTTCTGCAGCGCGCTCAAAAAGTGACGATCTTGATTGGGAGCCGTACAGGGAGGCTAAGCCTGATGATGAGCCGAATGGGGAGGCTGCGCCTCCTGAGTAAGATGATTCTGCGCCATTACCTGAGCCATTACCTAAGCTATTGCCTAGCAAAGAGCTATTGCCTAGCAAAGAGCTATTGCCTAAGCCATTGACTAAGCCTAAGCCTAATGGAGAGCCTGCTCCTGCACCAAAGCCGTTGCCCGCGCCGTTGCCCGCGCCATTGTCTAGCTGAGAAGAATTGATATATCGTTGTAATGAATTTGAATCTAAATTATTTGATCCGTTTGCGGATGGATTGCCGGAAGTAGCCGAAGTTCCGTTGCCGTTAGAGTTGCCGGAATTAGCGGAATTGTTGGCATTACCGGATTTCTTTGAAGTATTATTTGCAGTACTATTTGCAGTATTAGCAGAAGATGCAGTATTAGTAGAAGTATTAGATGCAGATTCGTGCGAATTTGTCCCCGTTGCATTAGTTTCTGCTGCTTGCGCAGTATAAGTAGTGATGCACATCGGCAGCCACATCGCCACCGAAATCAGGCAAATAAGAATAGTTTTAGCAATATTTTGGGCATATTTATATGAATAGACGAAAATGTTTCGCAAAATCGTCAAAATACTGCTCATAATTCCACTTAAACTCTTCATTATAATCATTTTATTGTGCACCCCAATGCACATATTCGTACGCGCGACGACCTGCTTGAGCACTGCGATATAGCGTGCGAAAGCAACTCGGAGCGTGAGCTTGCTCAGACGGAAAGTCCAGTGGACTTTCCGTGCAAGCTCAGCCGAACGGCGATTAGCCGTGAGGACAGCGCTTCGCTTTTATATTGCTCGACCAAGCAATTCTTATCCCACACTACCAATAAACCGATAGTGTTCTCTAGAGCGCTCCGGATTTATTTGAAGCGCTGGACTATCAAACCTCCCGGATTTGCCGAAGTGTTAACACACAAACTTGGCCGGTAAGTCTGGCTAAAAGTCAGCGCTTACAAGCCAAGTTTGCGCAAATCCACAAAACTATTCAAAACATCGTATTAATAATTCGAGTATTGAATAATTCAGTATCGAATAATTCGAAGCATTCAGCTTCCCGACTATTCGGCTTCTTGCTCCTTGCGACGCTTCATCACAATGTAGAAGAACGTGCCAGCGATGCCAACAATGCCGCAAACCGTCAAAATCACCAAGCCGCGAGCACCAGTCATAGGCAAGTTGCCGAGGATTTTGTCGAGTTCAGTAGCCTGGGAATTAACGATCTCGTGAGCGTTATCAGTATTACCTGTTGTTGCCTGAGCTTCGGTTTCTACTTTAACCTCGTAGCAGTGAGGTTTTTCATCCTTCTTGAAGCCGGCAGGAGCCTTGGTCTCAACAACGCAGTAGATCTTGGAAGCAACATCATTAGTTCCAATGAACAAGTCTGCAGTCGTTACACCCGCATTATCAGTTGCCGCAAGCTTAATAGCGTTGGCATCGTCCTTGCCTTTATCAAGCTTTCCTTCGATAGTTTCCTTAGTTACGTTCTCACCTGAAACATCAGTAAGCTTTGTACCTTCTGTAACTGGATAAACAGTGAACTCTGCACCCTTTAATGGCTTCTTGCCTTTCTCTTTAGTATCAGCATCATTAACCTTGGTGATCTTCAAGGTAGCAAAATGCGAAGTGCCGTGAGGATTACTATCGCATGGATTATCTGCAGTTGGGACACATGGGTTGTTTTCGTCACCATCACCAATCTTGCTGTCGTCAATCCAGCCAGTAATAAAGTTAGAGAAGTTCTTGGTTCCCTTAGTAACCTTAGTGTTTAAAGTGACCTTCAAAACGTAAGTATTGGTGCCGAAATCTTTGGAGATCTCTTCCAATCTCGAAGCAGAAAGGTTAAACGTTACCTTCGCAGGAGCCGACTCAGTCTTTTCTGTTGATGTAACCGTGTAGTCAGTAGTTACAGCAAGCGGTACATCAGTTGCTTCAGCAGTAGCAGACGTCTTTGCTTTCTTAACGAGCGTAACGTCAGATACGTCTTTATACGTCAAACCCTTAGGAAGAGCATCGATGAATCCAATCTTCTTATAAGCTTTATTGTCAGAAGGAGGCGTCAAAGGAATAGAAATATCCCACGGAATAACAGTGCTACCATCTTTATCAACATAAAGCTTGGTTGGAGTCTTTGGCGTTTTAGTAGGAACGTCGTCACTTGTATCATTCTTTGGATACACATCAACGTTGTACAACCATTCCCATGAAGTAGGAGTCTTGTGAGGCAAAGGCGTTGTGATGAAGAACGGATCAACCTTACCAGTAACAGTTACAGACTTCCAATTGTTTTTTTCATCCTTAATTTGAGCACCTTTTGTGTCAGTTTCTTCAACGTAGTAAAGCGATTCGTCAAGATTTTCAAACTTTGCGGAACCATCTTCACCAGTTGTTTTAGTATCTGTACAATTATCAACCAATTTGAATTTAGGAGAATTGCCTTCTAAGAATGAAGCAGCCTTCTTAGTAGAAGGGTCGAGATTCTGAATATCTTTGATTTTCTCCCAGCCTTCAGCCTTAGACAAATCAATCTTCTTGTCATCTTCAGCAATGCCTGTTGCAAGCTCGACCCTGCAAACCTTGAACACAACGCCCTTAACTGGCTTCTTACCGAAAAGCAGATCGCCTTTATTGGCAAAAGGTTTCACAGAGCCATCAGATTTAGTAGAAGTTGCAGGACCTTGGTACTTGTGAATGATTATAGAAGTTTTTTTATTAGAATCAATGTTTGCAGTATTTGCACTGTCGGCATTATTTTCACCATTAGCCCATGCGATGGATCCGGCGATGCAGCAGGTGCCAAGTGTACATGCAGCGGCTATGAGTGCTACCGCGCGCTTTAATGAATTTGGTTTTGTACCCATAATTCCTCGATTGTAAAATTGTAATCTCTTGCGAGATTTATTCCTGTTAATTTCAATGATCATAAAACATCGCCAACGTAATAACATCTTCCATTCATTGCAAATGTTCACTGTTGTTAGTTGTATAATCATTTGTTATAAGGCTAAACGCACACACTTAACCTTATTTATACTAAATAGACTACTTCGACGCTAGACAAATTTGCGTTTCAAAACACCAACAAAAGCTTGTTAATACTAGCAAATTGATACCCCCCCCCCCAGGTTTGTCAATAATACCAACGTTTTCTGGGCCTGTACTAAAAATATAACAAAAAAATTTTTCATTTTTAATACAAATAACTCCCCCCTTGCCCCCATACTTATTGCGTTAATTGCCCCCATACTTATTGCGTCAATTCGCTTGCGTTTCCAACGCGAGTTTCGTGCGCGCGAACAAGCGAGCTTCCCCCCCCCCGATTTTGTTTACCAACACACCCCAAAAGTAAACAAAATAAAGAACCCTACCCCGATTTTGTTTACCTACACACCCTAAAAGTAAACAAAACCAAGAAGAAGCTCGCTAGTTAGCTCGCTTACGAAACTCCCAATGCAATACCAAATAAATCACCCTGCCTTCGTCTTTACTGACTCAGGCAGACCTCGCTTGCGTTGAAAGTCCACTGGACTTTCAACCCTGAGCAAGCTCGGCCTCCGAGTTGCCTTCGCACGCTATATCGCAGTGCTCAGGCAGGTCGTCACGCCCCTAATTTGTTTACTTACACGCACTCTAAGTACACAAAACCAAGAACCCTCCCCCGAATTTGTTTACTTACACACCCAATAAGTAAACAAAACCAAGAACACCTCCCCGAATTTGTTTACCAACACGCACTATAAGCGCGACGACCTGCTTTGCTATTAATTAGGCAGAGATTTAAGATTTTTCGCCCACGTATTTTCTTATGTGTGCATTACCAGGTAGTAGTGAGGGATAAGGATTGCTTGGTCGAGCAATATAAGAGTGGAGCGATTCTAAACAGACTTTCGCATAATCCAATCCTATTGGGAATCAAAACTTAACTAAGAATCCAAGCACTAGTAGCACAAGCATAAAAACCACGTACCTCACGAGAGCGTAACGTCTATCCTCACGGCTAATTGCCGCTCGGCTGAGCTTGCTCAAAGTTGAAAGCACAGTACGCTTTCAACGCAAGCGAGGTCTGCCTTCGTTTCTACTAACGAAGGCAGTGTGATTTATTGGGTATTGCATTGCGAGTTTCGTAAGCGCGCAAATGCTGTACTCTAATTTGCAGCAATTAAAAAGACAATAGATTTTCGATTCTACCGCCTTACTTAAAAGCAGAACCATACAAATATAACTATCTAAATCACATACAATTGTCTAATCCGTTAAGCGTGTATTAAATTTTCAAATTCTTATTATTTAACATTCCAGCAAACATTGTATGATACATATCCTTCGATGATTCTTCTATTCGGGTAATACTCGATATTTTATTTCCCGCATCCTTTGATGACGCTCCACAAAGATAAAAGGCTTCATTTTCTGCCCCAAAGTCTAGTGCAATATATCTATCGTGGTATTTTTTATCGGATACCTTCAGATTCAGGTCTATGTTAGTATAATCTTTTCTAAAATCATCTAAAATATTTTTTGTAAGCATATCTTTATTTCTTACATTATCGCTAAAAATTATGATTTGTACGTTATCTCTTGCAGCCCTTAAAAGTTCCAAAGTTTTAAGACCTATATAATTATCTATAACATAAATGCTTTTCTTTGCCGACTTATATATTTTTGTATAGGCAACATCCGCTTCTATCTTATCTCCATTCAGCAAAAGAAAATGCTTGTAGGTGTTACTATCTATAAAATTATCCATTACATTTTTCAAATCTTCTTTTGTTGCCAATGTGCTAATTTTATCGTTTATATTTGCTATTTCTTTTGAATGCTGCATTATATCATTTGTATTTTGACTTGTTTGCAATGACAGTTGCGTCATTTCTTTTGAGCTAAGAAAGTCTCTATTTTCAACAATAAAGTCTTTCATCTGCTTAAACATTCGTATTAAGGCCTTACTTTGCTTAACTGCCAGTTCTCCCCTTAATACAGTCATAAGCATATAGATGCCCTGTTCTGTAAAAGCATATGGCTTGTATTTAATGTTACTGCCTCTGCCTTGCCTTTTGTCCAAGGTCGCAAAATGCGACCTTGAAAGTTCATATACTTCTTCATCGTTCAAGGTACCAAAATGGCACCTTGAAAGTTCATATACTTCTTCATCGGTTAATTGGAACATAAAATCGTCATCGAATTTTTCAATATTCCTTTTAAAAAAAAAATAGTGAAGTTCCAATAAAGCTACTGCTAAAATAGGTGCACATAGAAAATAGAAAAGGTACATGGCACAATGTTCTAAATAAAGAAAAATCGAGGGGGGAATAAACATGACAGTAGAGAAAAATACAACAAGTGAAAATAACCAGCAAGGAAATATGCTTATTTACCAAGCTGAAGACGGCAAAACAAAAATAAACGTGAGATTTGTTGACGAAACAGTGTGGCTTACGCAGCAACAAATGGTCACGCTTTTCCAGACATCTCGCACTAACATTGTTGAGCATATTAAGCATATATATGAAGAGAACGAGCTAGACGAAAATTCAACCTGTCGGAATTTCCGACAAGTTCGTTTGGAAGGCACACGGCAAGTCACGCGACAAATACCGCATTACAATCTCGACATGATTATTTCGCTTGGATATCGCGTAAAATCAAAGATCGCAACCAATTTTCGCCGTTGGGCAACAGAACGCCTCAAAGAGTACATTATTAAAGGCTTTACCATGGATGACGAGCGACTGAAAGAACTCGGAGGAGGTGATTATTGGAAGGAACTTTTAGAACGAATTCGCAACATTCGCTCTTCTGAAAAGGCCATGTATCGTCAAGTGCTTGATTTGTACGCAACTAGTGTGGATTATGATCCGAAAAGTCAAGAATCAGTAGCGTTCTTTAAGATTGTGCAAAATAAGCTACACTATGCTGCTCATGGGCATACAGCGGCCGAAGTGATTTATGAGCGAGCGGATGCAGACAAGCCATTTATGGGACTTACTACATTTTCTGGGGATTTTCCAGCCGCTAGAGATATTGGTATTGCTAAAAATTATCTAAAAGAAGACGAACTAAAAGTTCTTAATCGTATTGTTTCTGGATATTTTGATTTTGCGGAAATACAAGCGATCCGCCATAATCCTATGCATATGAGCGATTACGTGAAATGCTTAGACAACATACTTTCTGCTACAGGGGAACAGATTTTATTAGATAATGGCAAAATTAGTCACAAGCAAGCACTTGAAAAAGCAACCGCGGAATATAAGCGTTTTATTGTCAACAACCTTTCACCAGTTGAAGAATCTTATCTCGCTACAATAAAGAATCTTGAACAAACCGCTAAAACCGCTGCAACCGTCAAAACCGCTGCAGAAAACGATACAAAACACAAAAATGGTAAGTAGCGACTTGAAAAACGCTGGAATAGCGTCGAAAATTGCGGAAATCTAGTTGACACCTTCGCAAACCATTGCAATTCCGCCTTTCTTCCCAAAATCGACAATTTTTATTTTAGCAAATTACCCCAAAATCGGCAATTTTTATTACCGTAATTTACCCCAAAATCGATATTTTTACTACTTAATCACGCTGTAAGCAAAATCTGACACTGACGCAGAAAAATTGGTACATATCAGGTACCTAAGTAAACAAAACCAAGAACACTCCCCCGAATTTGTTTACTTACACACCACATAAGTAAACAAAACCAAGAACCCTCCCCCGAATTTGTTTACCAACACGCCCAATAAGTCCACAAAATCAAGAAGAAGCTCGCTAGTTAGCTCGCTTACGAAACTCCCAATGCAATACCAAATAAATCACCCTGCCTTCGTATTTACTGACTCAGGCAGACCTCGCTTGCGTTGAAAGTCCACTGGACTTTCAACCCTGAGCAAGCTCGGCGCTCCGAGTTGCCTTCGCACGCTATATCGCAGTGCTCAGGCAGGTCGTCGCGCCCCTAATTTGTTTACTTATGCTCGCACTCGCATACCACTACATGGTACTTTTGTCAACCAAAATAAAGGTATGTGGACAGAACATAACTTCTGACCACATTAACCAAAATCTCTTGCACATAGTAAAAGATAAAAATAACATCATCATCATGAAATATTCAAAAACACTTTCAGACATTTTAGAAGCAGAAAATCAAGGCTCATGCTTTATGGCCTCGAATACACTATCGCGTAAAACACTGCGCAAACACTTAGAATCACGCTATCTAATTGAACCTTACTATGGATTATATGCAAGACGCGAACACTGGGAAAACCTCTGGCACAATGAAAAAGTACGTCATATAGCTACATCTCTTACACAGAAAATACAAATAAAAGAATGGAAATTTACCGGAGAAACTGCCGCAGCACTATTAGGACTCGACGTAGTTGAAGAATACAGCAATCAGTCAAAGAAGATAAACATATACGTATCATGCCCATACGCAGATAAACATACTGAATCAACAAATCAGAAAGATGCAATAAAACTAGCGAAACGTCAACTTAAGCGCATTCATCTTCCAGATATTATTGAAGATGACAATGGAATCAGGCTAGAAGACTGCCATAAAAAGTACAACGACGCAAAATTGACAGCTACTAGCCGAGCGTATACGGCATCGAATGACAGCATAATGCCACTAAAAACTTCAGAATTCGGACATGTTAAAGATCAAAAAGAAAACGCAATAAATCATGTTGCCAGTATTTACAACACTCTATTTGTTGAAGCTTGGACAAATACATTTAAAACTGCACTACCAACCTTCGACTCAGCAGCTCGAAATGGCATGGATCTTAAGAAAATTTACAACACTTGTATCGAATTTTACAAATTTGCGAGATACCAACAAAGCGCTCAATCCTTCTACAATAACGAGTATTTTAAAAAATCTCAAAACCCTTATTTTGCAAACATTGATGAAAATGACATTTTTGCACGACTGCGTATTCTTTGCGACTTTGCGTCATCAAAAAGCGAAAATGCCGGAGAATCTTTGGCTAGAGCTGCGATGATTGAACTAGGATTCGTTAAACCATATTTACAATATGAATTCCCAAATAACAACAATCCAGATTGGCCAATTCGCGCTGATTTTGCATGGAAAGTTAATGGAAATCTAATAGTTGGAGAATTAGATGGCACCGATAAGTATTTAATTGCATGCGGGAAAAATTCAGATAATTTTATTGATGACAATGCTAACTTAAACAAAAATCTTATATATGATCGCGATTCTGTTAGGCGAGAACGTGATAGAGAACGACATATATACGATTGCGGCGCAAGTAATATTGTGCGATTTGATTTCGCAGATGTTATAAATCCTAAAAGCCTGGAGCAAAAACTGTTATCTGCAGGCGTTCCAAAAGTGCATGTGTAAAAAAAAATATTAGAATATGCACATGTCAACACGCGCTATAAGCGCGACGACCTGCCTGAGCACTGCGATATAGCGTGCGAAGGCAACTCGAAGCGCCGAGCTTGCTTAAAGTTGAAAGCACAGCGCGCTTTCAACGCAAGCGAGGTCTGCCTTCGTTCCTACTAACGAAGGCAGTGTGATTTATTCGGTATTGCATTGCGAGTTTCGTAAGCGAGCAAACAAACAAGCTTTCCCCAATTTTGTTTACCAACACACCCAATAAGTAAACAAAACCGAGAACACATCCCCGATTTTGTTTACCAACACACCCAATAAGTAAACAAAACCGAGAACACTACCCCGATTTTGTTTACCAACACACCCCAAAAGTAAACAAAACCAAAAAGACCCCGCGAGCAAAAGCCCACGAGGTCTTTTCAATAAAAGCCTTAGCTAATATTTTCAGTTTTCAGTTCTCAACTTTCAACTTTCAGCTTTCAACTTTCATCTTTCATTCAGAAAATCAGAAAGTCCGAAAGTCAGAAAATCCGAAAATCAAGAAATTAGAAAATACTAGGCAAGAATCTTGGTTACACGACCGGAACCAACGGTACGGCCACCTTCACGAACTGCGAAGGTCAAGCCCTCTTCCATAGCGATTGGCTGAATCAACTCAACAGTGAAGGTTGCGTGATCGCCAGGCTGAACCATCTCAACGCCTTCTGGCAAGGTGATAACGCCAGTAACGTCGGTGGTGCGGAAGTAGAACTGTGGACGGTAGTTGGAGAAGAACGGCGAGTGACGGCCACCTTCGTCCTTGGTCAAGACGTAAACTTCGCCTTCGAACTTGGTGTGTGGGGTCACAGAACCTGGAGCAGCCACAACCTGACCACGCTCAACGTCGGTACGGTTGATACCACGGAGAAGAAGACCGGTGTTATCGCCAGCTTCGGCCTCATCCATCTGCTTGTGGAAGGTCTCGATGGAGGTAACGGTGGTGGTCTGAGTTGGACGCAAACCAACGATTTCAACTGGGGTGTTGATTGGGAGCTTACCGCGCTCAACACGACCGGTGACAACGGTACCACGACCGGAGATGGTGAACACATCTTCGATTGGCATCAAGAATGGCTTATCAAGATCGTGAACTGGAGTTGGAACGTACTCATCAACAGCCTTCATGAGCTCCTTGACGGTCTCAACCCACTTCTCGTGATCTGGAGCTTCATCATGCAAAGCACCGTAAGCAGAGGTGCGGATGACTGGGCAGTCGCGATCGAAGCCGTTTTCTTCGAGGAGGTCACGAACCTCTTCTTCAACGAGATCGATAAGCTCTGGATCGTCAACCATATCGCACTTGTTCAAAGCAACGAGAATCTTCGGGACACCGACCTGCTTAGCAAGCAACACGTGCTCGCGAGTCTGAGCCATAGGACCATCGGTAGCAGCGACAACGAGGATTGCGCCATCCATCTGAGCAGCACCGGTGATCATGTTCTTAACGTAATCAGCGTGGCCTGGAGCATCCACGTGAGCATAGTGGCGTTCAGCCGTCTGATACTCAATGTGTGCGATGTTGATGGTAATACCGCGTTCCTTCTCTTCTGGAGCGGCATCAATCTGATCGAAGTCGTACTGTGGGTTCAAATCAGGATATTCGCCATGCAGCACCTTAGAAATAGCTGCGGTCAAGGTAGTCTTACCGTGATCAACGTGGCCAATGGTACCAATGTTAACATGCGGCTTAGTACGCTCGTACTTTTCCTTTGCCATGTGTTTGTCCTCCTGGACGTCTAGTAGTTTGCCTCACAATCTTATGTGAAGCATCTCGCTACATATTTACTGGGTTTCTGGGTTAGGTGCCACTTCGGTGCCAGAACCCAGTCAACTTAGAAATTCTAGCGTTGACCGGGGACAGAAAACACCGAAGTAGCGTGCGCTTTATTCGCCGCGCTGAGCCTTAATAATCTCGTCCGAAACGGCCTTCGGGACCTCCGCGTAAGAGTCCATCTGCATGGTGAACATTGCGCGGCCCTGAGTCTTGGAACGAAGATCGCCAATGTAGCCGAACATTTCGCTCAGCGGTACCTTGGCATCGATAACTTTCACGCCAGTGGCATCAGTCATAGACTGGATGTTACCGCGACGAGAGTTCAAATCGCCCATAACGTCGCCCATGTACTCTTCTGGAGTACGGACTTCGACGGCCATAATTGGTTCGAGAATTACCGGATTAGCCTTAGGAGCAGCTTCCTTGAAGCACATGGAACCTGCAATCTTGAAGGCCATTTCCGAAGAATCGACATCGTGGGTCTGACCGTCGGTGACGGTTGCCTTTACGCCCACAACTGGGAAGCCAGCCAAAACGCCGGATTCCATAGCTTCCTGCACGCCTGCATCGATTGAAGGAATGAATTCCTTGGTGATGTGGCCGCCGGTAACTTCGTTGACGAACTGGTAAGTTTCGCCGGATTCTGTGTCGAGAGGTTCGAAGTTCATCAAAACCTTTGCGAACTGACCAGAACCACCGGTCTGCTTCTTGTGAGTGTATTCCTGGTTCATAACAGCCTTACGAATCGTCTCACGGTAAGCAACCTGTGGCTTACCAACGTTCGCTTCGACCTTGAACTCACGACGCATACGATCAACGATAATGTCAAGCTGAAGCTCGCCCATACCGGAAATCAAAGTCTGACCGGATTCCTCATCAGTCTTAACCTGGAATGTAGGATCCTCATCAGAAAGCTTAGCCAAAGCCAAGCTCATCTTTTCCTGATCAGCCTTCGTCTTTGGCTCCACAGCAACCTCGATAACAGGATCTGGGAATGTCATGGATTCCAAAGAAATTGGGTTCTTTTCGTCGCACAAAGTATCACCAGTGCTGACGTTCTTCAAACCAACGAAGGTGTAGATGTTACCAGCTTCAGCTGAATCTACAGGATTTTCCTTATCGGCATGCATCTGGAAGATCTTACCAACGCGTTCCTTCTTGGACTTCGTGGAATCGTACACGGAATCGCCTGGCTTTACTTCGCCAGAGTAAACGCGCACAAACACGAGCTTTCCATAGAATGGATGGGTTGAAATCTTGAAGACCAAAGCTGCGAATGGATCAGTATTAACTGGCTTACGGTCAATTTCAACGGATTCGTCGCCTGGCTTGAAGCCCTTAATAGATGGAACATCTTCTGGGCTTGGGAGGAAGTCGACAACAGCATCCAGCATTGGCTGAACACCCTTATCCTTGAATGCAGAACCGCAAGTTACTGGGAAGGCCTTGCGCTCAATGGTAAGCTTACGGATACCAGCGCGCATTTCTTCTTCAGTAAGTTCGCCGGTTTCGAGATACTTCTCAACCAGCTCATCGTCAGCTTCAGCAACCTGATCCATAAGCTCAGCACGATACTGTTCTGCACGCTCCTGCAAATCTGCAGGAATGTCAACGGTGTCATAGTGAGCACCCATATCGTCCTTAACGTCATTCCAGACGTAAGCCTTCATACGAATCAAGTCAACAACGCCAAGGAAGTCGTTTTCAGCACCGATTGGAAGCTGAATAACAAGTGGCGTTGCGCCAAGCTTTTCCTTGATTGTCTTGACGGAGTAATAGAAGTCAGCGCCAAGCTTATCCATCTTGTTGATGAAGCAGATACGTGGGACGCTGTACTTATCAGCCTGACGCCATACGGTTTCAGACTGAGGCTCCACGCCTTCCTTACCATCAAAAACAGCAACAGCACCATCAAGAACGCGCAAAGAACGCTCCACCTCAGCGGTGAAGTCGACGTGTCCTGGTGTATCGATGATGTTGATCTGGTAACGATCATCAGTGTCATGGGTTTGACGCTTCCAGAAGCAGGTAGTTGCTGCGGACTGAATAGTAATACCGCGTTCCTGCTCCTGTGCCATGAAGTCCATGGTTGAAGCACCATCGTGCGTTTCACCGATCTTATAGTTCTTACCGGTGTAGTACAAAATACGCTCGGTGGTGGTAGTCTTACCAGCATCAATGTGAGCCATGATGCCGATGTTACGAACCATATTCAGGTCGTTAAGCACATCTTGTGCCATAATTTTTTCCTTAGCTCTTTACGATACCTAATATCTTGTGGATTACCAGCGATAATGAGCGAAGGCCTTGTTGGCCTCTGCCATCTTATGGGTATCTTCGCGACGCTTCACAGAAGCACCCAAGCCATTGGAGGCATCGAGGATTTCGTTAGCCAAACGCTCAGCCATTGTCTTCTCACGACGTGCGCGGGAGAAGTCGGTAAGCCAGCGGAGGGACAAAGTGTTTGCACGGGCAGGCTTAACTTCAACTGGAACCTGGTAGGTTGCGCCACCGACGCGGCGGGAACGAACCTCAAGGCTTGGTCGAATGTTATCAAGAGCACGCTTCAAAACAGAAACTGGCTCCTGCTCGGTCTTTGCCTTCACCTGCTCGAGAGCGGTGTAGACGATGTTTTCTGCGATGGACTTCTTACCATCGAGAAGGATTTTGTTAATCAACTGAGCCACGACGGTCGAGCCGTAGATTGGATCAGGAAGCAACTGATGCTTTTTTGCAGGTCCTTTACGTGACATGTTTTACTTCGCCTTCTTTGCTCCATACAGGGAACGACCCTGCTTGCGGTCCTTGACACCCTGGGTATCTAATGCGCCACGCACGATGTGGTAACGCACACCTGGGAGATCCTTCACACGGCCACCACGCACGAGCACGATGGAGTGCTCCTGCAAGTTATGACCTTCGCCTGGAATATAGGCGGTTACTTCAATACCCGAGCTGAGGCGCACACGAGCAACCTTACGAAGCGCGGAATTTGGCTTCTTAGGAGTGGTGGTGTACACACGGGTGCACACGCCACGACGCAACGGGCTACCTTTCAAGGCCAAAGTCTTTGACTTCTTTGGCTTGGCCTGACGTCCCTTACGGACGAGTTGTTCAATCGTAGGCAACTTAAGTTCTCCGATTCATTGATATCTTCTATTTGGTGAAACCGCCACACTGCAGCACACCTTAACGCATGAATCGGTTAAGAAGTAAAAGCCACAGTCCACCGGCCCGATGGCCCTCGCGCCTCCAGCCACACATTACTGCGCGCTATCTTCAGCACTTGGGATATCCCAACACGCACGCCTATAACATAAGGCACGCCGTTGGCACACACGAATTACTATTATACAACAAGCTAAGACAAAAAATCCGATACCAAAACAGAGAGAAAAATCCGAAACAAAAAATCTAAGACAAAATCCGAAACAAAAACCGAGAGCAAAAAATACGATACAACTTAGTCCCAGCATCACTTAAGTATCGGCCGCGTTGGAGCAGAAACATCCAACTGTGTTTTGTTGCCAATCTTACTTGGATCGTTAATGATTTTCTCTACAATCGCATTTTTCAATTTCAAATCAGATGAATCTCCCCAAACAATAACTCTGCCAGGAGTACCTAATTGAGTTTTTACAGAATCCTGAGTTTGCGCGCTGACTTTAGTTATTTTCGCTCTTAAAGACTCAGACATCGAGCTAACTACTTTTATTGCTTCTAAAACAGCTCTAGTATTCAAGCCCTTATTCACATCATTAACTTCTATAACCGGTATGCCCTGAATCGAAGCGTTCGTGACCACGTTCAGCACACGCCCTTTAACGTCAACAGCTGTTAAACTTCCGTTATATTTGGTTTTCAGCATTGCAGCTGGCCTTTGAGAAATAACAGTAATTTTTAGGCTTTTTGGAAATTCTTTTTTGACTTTTGCTTCTGTAACACCAGGTATATCATTCAACTGGTTAGTAACGTCCTGCGAGGATACCAAGAATAAGGATTTGTTGATTTGACCTGAAGCAATATCTGAAATTCGTTTTTCGCTCACCCATTCATTGGCCCCAGAAATGCTGATATTTTCTTTTTCTAACCGGAAAACTTGGGATAAAAATAGCAGCCATACTAAAGACGATATTACTACAAGCGCAATCAATACGTATAAAACTCTGATTGCAATTGTGCGAACTTTTACAGAAGTGCGTTCTTTTTTACGATCTTTAAAGTCAATAACTTTCGGACGAGAAACTACGCCTAATGGGCTGATAGTTCCAGAAAGTATTTTGGATGCAAAATCCGCAACAGCTAATTTTCTTGCATCTACAAAAGCCGAAAATTGGGATGCGCTAGAAGAGTATGAATTTTCGCTTTTAGAGGAATTAGACTTTGAAGCAGAATTAGACGAATTGGAAGCAGACCTAGCAGACTTAGAGGCAGACTTTGAGACAGAACTAGAAGAATTATACGAATCAGCCCCAGAATTCGCAGCCCCAGAATTCGCAGCCCCAGAATCCACAATCCCAGAATCCACAATCCCAGAATCTTTATTAGAAGTCCATAAACTACTTTTAGATACCCTAACTCTAGGTTTTACAGGCGTATCAAATTCTTTTCCAGCAGCATTAGAAACAGTTCTGCGAATCGAAGACTTACGTTTTCGCGAATTGTCATCATTAGATTTGCCAAATATCGTACGCGACATACCATACCTACGTATCTTTAGTGTTATTACAAGACTTACTTAATCTTACATAAAACCTTACATAAAACCTTACATAAACCCTACATAAGAACTACACAAGACCTTACACAAGCCATAATTTTTCTATTCTAAACTCAAGCTTTTAAGCATAACAGATGTCATATTAGTAATACTTCCTGCTCCAACAGTAAAAAGAACATCGCCAGACTTAGCGCGATTACTCAAAATCTCAGCAGCCTCATTCATATCTTCTACAGCTTCGATGCGAGTTTTCAAACCGTCTTCATGAGAAGCATTAACAATCGTATCGGCATGAATATCTGGGAAATCCTCTTGCTTTTCGCGCGCAGGGAAAATTCCAGTAACAATAACGTCATCCGCAAAACTTAAAGCGTAAGCAAATTCGTGAGCAAACGAACGCGTGCGAGAGAACAAATGCGGCTGGAATAATACTCTAATATTAGAATCAGGGTACCTTCTACGAGCGGCCTTAAGTAAAGCTTCAATTTCAGTAGGATGATGCGCATAATCGTCTACTACAGTAACGTTATTAACACATCCGCGAATATCAAATCGTCTAGAAGCACCAAGGAAATCCGAGGCACCTTTGGCGGCAAGATCAGGATCTAAGCCCAATAGTATTGCCGCAATAATAGCAGCAGAAGCGTTACGAGCATTATGCAATCCTGGAATCATTAAACTCACAGGCAAAACTCGCCCACTATAGCCAGCAATCTTTGCCGGCAATTTCAATGAAAATACTTCTTTACCGCTACCAGCTTTCTCATCTTCATGCTCAATTCCAGCAAACAAAACAGAATCAGAAACGCGCTTACTTACTTCATTAGGCCAATTTTTTGCCAATCCGTAAACAATAGTCTTAGAAAGCAAAGATTCAGGCAACAGCTCCAATACCATGCGAGCGCCTTCATCGTCAGCACACAAAACTATATGATTTTCAGCGTTAGAAAGATGTTTTACGAAAGCTGCACGATAATTTTCAGCATTCCCATAATGATCTAAATGATCTGCTTCAACATTTGTGACGATAGAAATATAAGGGTGATATTTTTCAAAGCTACCGTCAGATTCATCAGCTTCAGCTACCATTACAGATCCAGATCCAGCATGCCCCCCATCCAATACAGCACCATTATCTGCTTGAATCGATCCGCCAATAGCATAACTTGGGTCAGCTAACTCCCCCACGCCTTGAGTTGTAAGAATATGCGACAGCAATGAGCTAGTGGTTGTTTTACCATGCGCTCCAGCTACAGTAACTCCGCGCTTTTCTCTTAGAAGCAAAGATAAAATATCGCTTCTGTGAACTATTTTCACGCCTTTATTGAAAGCTTCAACAATCTCGGGATTAGTAGGCTTAATCGCGCTCGAATAGACAATTACGTCTGCGTCATGAACGTGTGAAGCCGACTGACCTATATAAATTTTTACTCCCAAATCGCGAAAATGCTTAGTATGATCGTTTTCTTCACGATCGCAGCCGCTTACTTCCACACCATCTTCATGAAGCATTTGTGCAAGAACGCTCATTCCGGATCCGCCGATTCCGATGAAATGAACACGCCCTAAGGAAGATATAGTTTGATTGGAATCGAAAGCTTCACGCACAGGATCCATGGAATTTGCACGCACTGTATCTACAGAATCCACAGCATTCCCATTCATAAAATCCCCAGCATCCCCAGCATCCCCATTAGCAGGATTACCAGAATTTTCGCACGCAGGATTACCACTTGCAATTTCGCTCATAATTATTTTCTTCCTTCTTCAACTATTTCAAGAATTCTCTGTGCCATAACGTCTGCAGCATTACGAATGCCATATCTCCACGATTTATCGCTCATATCTTCTAAGCGCTTCTTATCGCTTAACAACTTCACGCCTTCAGTTCTTAGCCATTTATCCGTAAAATCGGAATCTTCTACCATAACAGCACCAGAAGCATTAACAACAGGTTGTGCGTTAAAGCGCTGCTCGCCATTACCAATAGGCAAAGGAACGTATATTGCAGGCAATCCAAGAGCCGAAATTTCTGCCACGGTACCAGCACCAGCGCGGCAAATAACTAAATCAGCACACGCAAAAGCCCAATCGATTCGCTCTAAATATTCCGCTATATGATAATCCCCAAGACCTGCATGTTCAGGCTTAATATCATTAATATTCGAAGAACTAGAATGCACGGATACTAACGCTCTAACTGATTCCGCTTTTCCTCGGCCCGTTAGATGTATGATTTGTGCAACTTTAAGTAGATCATCGGACGCAGATGCAACAGCGCGATTAATACTTGCAGCACCGAGAGAACCACCAGTAACAAGTATTATTGGACGATAAGGATCTAATCCCAAATGCGAAGCACCTTCTACGCGCGCAGCATAACAATCAGCAGAACGTTCAATGCACAATTGCGAAATCGCCGGACGCAAAGGCAAACCAACTCTTTCAACACTAACGCCAGACTTTGTTCTAAGTCCAGTTGACTCATAAACTGATCCAACCATAGCAGCCCATTTAGAGCCTAATTTATTTGCCATACCAGCTCTTGCGTTTTGCTCGTGAACAACAATAGGAATATTCTGCGCATGCGCTTGAACATAAACCGGAGCTGAAGCATATCCTCCAAAACCAACAACAACGTCAGCTTTGCGAGAAATTAAAATATCACGCACTTTTTTGCGCTCGCGTAACCACTTAAATGGGAAATTGATAATATCCATATTCAGCTTACGCGGGAAAGGTACTTTTTCTATAACATCAAGCTCATATCCAGCTTTAGGAACTAAATCTTTTTCCAAGCCGACAGCAGTGCCTATAACGCTAATTAAAGCATCTTCATCACGCTCTTTTATGGCATCTGCTACTGCTAATAGCGGATTTACGTGCCCTGCAGTTCCGCCTCCTGCTAGAACTATATGCGCATGCGATTTAATACTTGCTACCATTGATACCCCTAATCCACATTGAAACACAATGGAAATATCACAAAACTTCCTAATATTTTACACTAGATTTCCAAATAAATCTCTCATTAGATTTTTCTAAATCACATTAGATTTTTCTAAATCTCATACTAAATCTTTAATTTAATGTAATCCTTTTTTATTTAGACCATCCGCATTTAGACCATCCGCATTCAACCCATCAGCATTCAACCCATCCGCATTTGGACCGTCCGCTATTGAGCTAAATGCATGTGTGCTAAAAGTGCCATCGACTGAACTATCAGATATAAGCGTGCGCAAATTTGCTCGTATTAGCGCATCCGCAACTCCAGCTGCAGCCAAACACATAACAAGCGATGATCCACCTGCAGACACAAACGGCATAGGAACACCCATAACAGGCAATAATTGCACAACAACAAGAATGTTCACCAAACCCTGACCAACAATCCAAGCCGCAATGCACACAAGAACCATAGAAATAAATCTACTGCGCGATTTTATAGCGGAAACAATCAAACACCATCCAATAACAACATAAAGCGCAATAACAATAGAGGCACCTAAGAATCCCATTTCTTCACCAATAATTGCAAAAATAAAATCATTATGCGCGTAAGGCAAATAATTCCATTTTTCACGAGAATTACCAATACCTACTCCTAGAAATCCTCCAGAAGCCATAGCGTATTGAGCGTGTATTGATTGGAAGCAAACTCCGCGAATATCTTTAGCATCGCAACCATAAAGAGTAGCAAAAATTCTTCGCATACGATTCTGGCTTGTTACAACCATTAACAGCACGCCAAGCGCAGCTAATAAAGTAATTGTTAAAAGACCTTTTATAGGGAATCCGCCAATAAAGAAAGATATAAATGCTATAAAAATTACGATAAGCGCAGTACCAAGATCCTTACCAGCAACAATAAGCAAAAGCGGTACTGCAAGACTTGAAAGAACCGGCCAATAAGCTTTAAAACCAATATGTTTATAACGCTTTGCAGCAGCAATTAATACCATCGGCAGCCAGATACACAAAGCAAGTTTAGTGATTTCTGCTGGCTGTAAAGTAATAGGTCCAATCTTAATCCAACCAGCATTACCATTAACTTCGTGCCTTAAACCTGGCATCCAAGTCAAAGCTTGCATTACAACAGCAACTATGTATATAACGCCTACTTTTTTCTTATAAAAATTAGGCGGCATACAAGCTAAAACAATATACGCTACGAATCCAATAATGCAAAAACGGCCTTGCATTAAGCCCTGTGCCCAAGGTGAAAGATTATTACTAATTAACGTCACAGACGAACTAGAAATAACCATAAAAACGCCGAATACTGAAAGAACAGCTATAGATAAACGCAGGCCATACAAGCACCATACCGGATTAAAAATACTGCGCACACCGATATATTTACTAAAAGCTGACTTTCGCGGTTTTTTATAAGTTTTATCGGATTTGCTAGTTTTATCGGATTTATAAGTTTTATCGGATTTATAAGTTTTATTATCTTTGCTATTGGTTTTATTAGATTTATTTTTGCCTAATCCAATATTGTTGCCGATGTCATTCCCAATATTATTTCCAATATTCTCAATATTGTTTTTAACATTCTTAGCAGCGCTACTAACATTCTTACCAACATTCCTAGCAACACCACTAACACCACGCTTCAAAGCGTTCAAAATATTAGATAACTTGTTGCTAGACATGATTTTGTACCCATCGTTGAGCTTCCTTAGCAAAACGATTACCGCGGTCTGCATAAGAAATAAATTGATCCATTGAAGCACAGGCAGGAGCCATAAGCACAACATCGCCCGCCTTAGCGTAGCTAGCAGCAGCTTCCACAGCGTTGTGCATAACATTCTCACCTAGTGATGCACTAGAAGCAATTACAGGATTATTTTCAATAGTTTTAAGCAAAGAATCATCTATTTTTTCATAAGAGCATACAGAGGATCCGTCCGGAGAAACTATTGAAACAGGAATATCAGCATCTGAAGCATGCAAAGCTTCAATAATAGGACGTTGATCTGTGCCAATAACAACAACGGCTTTAATAATATCTTTTTGAGAAGAAACTAAATCTTCAAAATGAGCACCTTTTGCTAATCCACCAGCAATCCAAACAACCGATTTTTTAGCAAAACTTGACAACGAAGCAGCAGCAGCATGCGCATTAGTAGCCTTAGAATCATCCACAAAACGAATACTATGTTCAAAAAGTCCATCTTGAGATTCAAAAGTTGCAACTGTTTGAATCCTATGCCCTCCAGGAGCAAATTCGCATAACGCTTGAACTGCTTCACTAAGGTCTACATTTAATCCAAGAGTTAAAGCTAATGCAGTTAAAGCATCAGCTAATAGATGCGGATAAATCGTGCCGTCTGGCTCGCATAAATGCTTTAAATCTTTGACGAGAACAATCTTGTTAGCTTCGCCTATTTCTTTACCAGAAATTCCACTTCTATCTACAATCCATCCGTTTTCAACGCCAATTTCTCCACTTTTAGGAGAATCCAAAGTAAAACCTACAAGCTTGCAACCATTTCCAACTTTGGCTTCATGAGCTAAAGCTGTAACTCTAGAATCTTGAGCATTATAAACTAGCGCTTTTTTTACGCGATTAAAAACTTTAGATTTATCTTTGGCATACGCATCCATGCCACCATGCCAATCTAAATGATCAGCAGCAATATTAGTAATCGCCGCACAATCAAGACTTAAAGAATCTGTGAAATGCAATTGGAATGAGCTTAGCTCAACGCATAATGCATCATGATTTTTTTCTAAAGCTGCATGAGATACAGATTGACCAATATTTCCAACCGCAGGAGCGTTCAAACCGCATGCGCAAAGCATAGAAGACGTCATTTCTGTAGTAGACGTTTTTCCATTAGTACCAGTAATACCAACCCATAATGCAGGAGAATTAGTTTTTTGTGAGTTTACGCGAATACGCCAAGCAAGCTCAACTTCGCTCATTACAGGAATATTACGTTTTGCAGCTTCTTGCAAAAATGGCGTACGAGGATTAAAAACTGGAGACGTTACTACAGCATCGATATCCGACCAATTAATTTCATTAAAATTATGCAAATCTGCGTCAGGCTTATTTTCATCCACACTAATAGGAGTTGCACCTATTGCACGCAAAACTTCAACGGCACCACGGCCTGAAACACCTAAACCAGCAACAAGAACTTTATGGAATTGGAATTCACTACGACAATCTTTAGAAACGCCTTCCATATTCGCCATCCTTAAATTACTTTAAATTAATAACATACTTTTAAAGATTTTGATTAAATCAACAATCCTGTACGTCCAGCCCAATCCGCATAGAATAACATCAATGCAGAAAGCACGAACATAAGCTCAATCATCCAGAAACGAACAACGACTTTAGTTTCCGTCCAACCAGCAAGTTCAAAGTGATGATGAATTGGAGCCATTTTAAATACTCGCTTATGAGTTAACTTAAAGCATCCAACTTGTATAACATCGCTCATTGTTTCTATAACGAATAAACCGCCTAAAAGTACTGCTAAAAATTCTGTATGAGTTGCGATTGATAGCGCGGCAAATAATCCGCCTAAAGCTAAGGAACCGGTGTCGCCCATAAATACTTGAGCAGGATTTGAATTAAACCAAAGGAATCCGAAGCATGCAACTCCTGCGCAAACAGCAATAATAGTTAAGTCAAGAGGATCTGAAACAGCATAAGAGAATCCAGGCCTTACTCCGCCTCTAACATGGTATGATTCCCAAAAAGCTACAAGAGCGTATCCAGTAAAAGCAATCATTGAAGATCCGGAAGCTAAACCGTCCAAACCATCAGTCAAATTCACAGCATTTGACCATGCTGCCATAAGGAAATTAACCCAAATAATAAATACGATTGTTCCTATTACACTTCCAAAAATAGAAAAACTAAAGAATGGTTTTTCTATAAAACTCATGCCCATTTGAGCACTTGGGAATCCTGAAGGAGTTGGAAGCAAAAGAGCTAGCAAAGCATATAAACTTGCGAAAATAATCTGACCAGTGAGTTTAGCGCCTACCGAAAGACCCAAATTCTGCTTTTTACGAACTTTTGCGAAATCATCTATAAATCCAAGCAAGCCCATTGAAAGCATGGCAAATAATACAAGAACTGCAGACCACGAAGGAGCACGATTAACAGAAATATAACGATATAGCGCTGAAGCAGCCCACCCAGCAACAACAGACAGATTTATAACAACACCGCCCATTGTTGGAGTTCCACGCTTAAGTTTATGCGATTGTGGACCATCTTGACGAATATATTGCCCGTAATGCAAATGGTTAACTAAGCGAATCAAAAGAGGAGTGCCAATGATTGTTACTAACAATGACACTACGATTCCCACTATAAGAGCAATCAACGCTTAACCTCCATTTGTTCACAGGCTTTGCAATCCTCAACCTTAGTTTTCTCAGGCAGAGATTGCAAAGAATCCCACTTTTCAGCCAACGCACTCAAACCAGATGCATGAGATCCTTTTAATAACACTACACTACGCGAATGTTGCGCAACAAGCGACCAAACTGTTTCATCGGCTTCACTCACATCATGCGCATAAAATACTTCTACTTTTGAAGAATTTTCTGGAAGATTATCGCAAGCTTTTTTAGCACCTTCATAGATATATTTTGCTAAATTATCTAAATCTTTAGAAGTACTAGACCCAACTGCAATTACAGCATCAAGATTGTGCTCAATAGCGTATTCTCCTATATTTTCGTGGAGAATATTTTCATCTTTTCCAAGCTCTAACATGGAACCAAGAACAGCAATTCTGAAAATCTCTGTATCGTGATTGCAACTATTCTCATAAGCGTATAATCCGTTAATACCTGCCTTCATTGAATCAGGGTTGGCATTAAAAGAATCGTCAATAAGAGTAAAAGATTGATTATTTTTGCAAACAGTTGAAATTTGCATACGATGGGGGCTTATATGAGAAATATTCTTCAATACGCTAGCTATGCTGCTCCACTGCATGCCAAAATATCTGGCTACGTTTGCTGCAGCAAGAGCGTTCATAATATTATGCTCACCTTGGATTGAAAGATGAATATTTTGGCTAGATTCATGCGATTTAGATTCACTAACGCCAGATTCACTAGACTCAGATTCACTAACGCCAGATTCACTTGCATTAAACTCTTTAAATACAGCTGAAGCACAACCGTATTCGTCTAAATTCACATCTTCAGCAATAATGCAATACTGTGATTTTTTATTTTTAATTCCAAACCAACGTATTTTATCTTCATCAGCTAAAGATTGCATAGCAGCTACACGACTATCATCCGCATTCAAAACAGCCACACCGTGAGGAACTAAGCCTTGTACAATCTCACTTTTTGCTTGTGCTATTTTTTCTACAGAGCCAAATTCGCCCAAGTGAGCAACTCCAACTTTTAAGACGATAGCAATATCAGGAGGAGCGATATTAGTTAAATATGCGATTTCTCCAACATGATTAGCTCCCATTTCAGCAACTAAAAATCGTGTATTTTCGCCAACACGTAAGGCGGTTAAAGGAAGACCTATTTCATTATTAAATGATCCAACAGGCGCAACTGTTTCACCTAAAGTTGAAAGCAAAGCGTGAAGCATATCTTTAGTAGTAGTTTTTCCGACTGATCCAGTTACACCAACTATGCTGAACTCAGAATCACATTCTCTACGACGCTCAATATTATGTTTTGCAAGCAATCCTAAAGCCTTTACTGAATCTTCAACAACAATCTGAGCAAAGTTAGGATCCACATCCGGCACAACATGTTCTACAATCGCTGCAACAGCCCCAGATTTTGCAGCTTTGTTCACATAATCATGACCATCTACGCGTTCTCCGCGAAAAGCTACGAATAATGAGCCTTCATGAACTTCTCTTGAATCGCTACATGTAGCAATTGCAAAAACTTGATCACAATCATACGCGTTGTCGACATTAACAACACCGTGCACCGCTTGAGCGATTTCACTTATGCTCATGCGCATCATTTCAGCATAAGATTCGCTCTTATCAGTGCCTTTGCAGCAAGCCATCAATCCTCCTAATAACGTTAGCTATCGTAAGCTTAGCTATCGCAAGTTTAGCAATCGTAACTTTAGCCATCGTAACGCAACAAAATTTCAACTTATTAATTTCCAACTTTCACAAGCATAATCAATGCAATTCATGCGACACACGAAGAGCACTTTTAATTGTTCCACGTCTAACTCCTGCAGCCAATACCATTGCTATTGAAAGTGATAAATGACGCTGCAAATCTTTAGTTCCAATTTGATCATCTAATTGAGCTAATTCGTCAGATTCCTTGCTTCTAGTTATGCAATAAGAACGTTCACGGCAATAAAAACCATAGCGTTGTTGCAAAGAATAGAAGCTTACAACAGGCTTTACATCAACTTTCTTTATTAGAACTTCATCATCCTTGCCGTTTAACAACTCATTTTTATCATTCACATTTTCTGAAGAAGAAATATTAGAATGTGAATCTTCAGGAGGAGTTGGGATTTCTAAAGGATTTTTAGGCACTATAGAAACCTTACGCTTTTCTTCACTTTCAACACCCAAAACATCTATATTCACAGATTGCAATGCATCTTTTTGCAATGTTGCACTATTCAAAGCAATAACAACCGCAGCAGCACCATCTTCCACGCAAACAGACAAATTATGCTGTAAATCAGCAATACCAAGCGGATACTCTAAAGCTAAATCACGCTGCAGCGACGAAGATCCTGCTGCGCTAATAATGCCAATAGGATTTCCAAGCATATGGAGGAAATCTGCTAAGCGTATAACGTTAGCATATATATCATCGTCATCATCACCAGCTACAGCAAACGTAGCAACACACGATGAAGGATCGTTATTAATATCGCATGCGAGTTTTCCGAAAGCAACAGGATTTGGTGAAGAAACTAATAGCGGCAAACCAATATTATTAGCTTCAGATCTCAATTCTGGAGGAACTAAAGCAGCATACGCTCCAGCATCACGAGCAGCCTCTAATTGACGACGATCAACATGAGAAGTCGGAGCAAATAAAGACCCAGGACGTACTTTGCGTACATCGTCAGCAAAAGAAGTCACAGTAACATCAGTAGCAAACGACGGCACTACTTCAAAACCATAGTTCTCAGCTGCATAGCCTAAAGTCACTCTCGTTCTTGAAAATTCATCAACAGCATTCATATTTATACTCGCATTTATAAATAACACTCACCACTTAACAGGAATAGCATTAGATCGACGAGTAGACGCTGGAATTTCATACTTTTGCATTAAGAATCCAGCAATAGACTTAAGTACTGGACCTGCAGTATAAACGCCGAACGTCCCTTCAGGATCTCTAAATACTACTGTTATGGCAAATCGAGGATTATCTGCAGGAATAATTCCAGCGCAGTCAGCAACAATAGAAGTAAGGCTCCTACCTGCTCCACCAGCTACTTCTGCAGTACCACTCTTAGCAGCGATACGATATCCATCAACAGACACAAATTTATTATAGAACTCAGCAGTGCTTTCCATTGCATTAAGCATTTGCGCAGCTACTTTTTCATCTAAAACGCGCGTTCCTTCTGGCCTCTTATGCTCACTAACATTGCCGTTAGGATCAATCACAGACTTAATAATAGACTGCTTAAGCCTTACGCCTTTATTAGCAATAGTTGCGATAGCGTTAGTAACTTGCAAAGCGTTAGTTGCATATCCCTGACCGAACAAAACAGTATTCTGCTTACGAATATCCCAAGATTGAACGCTTGGCAACATACCACGGGATTCGCCTTGCAAATTCAAACCAGTATATTGTCCAATACCAAATCTTGAAAGGAATTCATAACGCTTATTGTTTGGATACTTTTCTCCAGCAAGAATCATGCCGACGTTAGAAGATTGCTGCAAAATTCCAGCTAAAGTTAAACGTTCAACACCGTGAGCGTGAGAATCGTGGAATTGCTGATTATTTACATTAATGCTTCCAGGAACAGAGAATTTATCGTCGAGCTTTCTAGCTCCAGATTGAACCATTCCGGCCATTGCAAAAACTTTTCCAACAGAACCAGGCTCGAAAGTTTGGCTAACAGCGCGAGAAACAACGCGCTTAGCATTTACAGTACCTGCATCAATATTATCTGTATCTTCTATAGCAAGAATTTCGCCTGTATGAATATCTTGAACAACTGCAATTCCCCAAGCAGCCTTGTACCTCTTCTTGCCATCCATCAAAGCTTTTTTAACATACCAATCGACATCGCTATCAATCGTAAGCTTAATGTCATTGCCATTAACAGCAGGCTTCGTTTCTAGAACAGTTCCTGGAATGCGCTGAGCACCAGTGCTATTACCCTGATAGCTTTGATATCCATCAACACCAGTCAATTGCTTATCTTGAGTTAATTCAAGACCAGCAACGCCAATATCACCCTTACGACCTTTAGTATCCTTAATATCTGTTTCACTAATATCGGAAACTGCGCCTATAAGAGAGCCTAAAATATGACCGCTTGAATACACGCGCTCGCTACTTTTTTCTGCATAAATGCAGCCAGACAAATTTAAATTGTCGATTTTACGCTTGTCTTCAGGAGTTACATTGCGCTTAATAAGCATATAGCGACCAGTACCGGCTAATTTTCCGCCGATTTCCATAGAAGACATATGCAAAATTGGAGCAAGCAAACGAGCAACTGCTACAGCACCAGTGCCTTCAACAGGCTTTCCATCAATAGAATGGCAATTACCTTTAGTTTGAGCATTGCAAGGAGTAGGTTTAAACGCTTGAGCATTCAAAGGATCACCAATTATGTTGTATCGCTCAACACTTTGTGCCAAAACTGCTCCATTAGCGTCGAGGATTCGACCGCGACGGGCCAATATAGGGCGAACTCTACTACGCTCTTCCTGTGCAGCTTCAGCAGTTGAACGTGCATTCACGATTTGCGTAGAACTAAGCTTAATTATTGCTCCTGCAGCGAGGAACACAAAAAGTACCATAATTACCATGCATTTACGAGTAAATACACTATAGCGAGATAGGAAATTCTTAATAGCTTTAAGCATTATCGTTTCTCCTGTTTTGCTGGTTGTTGCTGCTTAGTATTTGATGATGAAGTTTTATTTGAAGTTTTGTCGTTCTTGGATTTGGACTTTTCGTTCTTGGCCTTAGATTTATCAGTCTTGGACTTGTCGTTCTTAGGCTTATTTTCCTTAGGCTTAGATTCCTTAGGCTTAGATTTAGTCTTGTCATTCTTTGACTTTGACTTATCGCCCTTGGATTTATCAACCTTGGACTTATCACCCTTAGATTTATCGTCCTTAGACTTTGACTTAGTCTTATCGCCCTTTTTCGCATAATCACTAAGATCAATTGCAATAGTGTCTTTAGGAGGAATCATGCCCATTTTTTGAGCTCTAACAGGCAATTGCGCTTCTAACGAATCCAATTTTGTCTGCTTGTCCTCAACTGATTGACGAAGTTCAACTATATGTTCCTGAACTTGCGCTTGAGCAAAAGAAATCTCAGTCATGCGAGTACGAATTAACAAAGAAATTGTTAATGTTGTAACAAAGAAAACAACAATAATAACTATGTTAAAAAGCGGAACCATACTCCTATTGCTCCAAGCAATAACCCTATTAAAGTGATCTAAAATAGAAGCTTTGCTATTCTCAAAACGAGAATGAGATTGACTTGCTGAGCTTGAGTAATCACTGCGATTGCGCGCATCTTTTTCAGACGAACGACCTGCAGGAGCAGAAGAAGCAGAGGAGGACATTCGTGGCAAACGATTCTTTAGTGCTGAGAATTTCACCATTTATCTACCTCCTTTGCTTCGATTAGCGCGATTAGAAGCAGACTTTCCATCGAAAGATAAGAGACCAGAAGCCTCATTTTCTAAGCGCTTAATCCAACGATCAGGTAATTCACGTTGCAACTCAACAGCACGCAAACGAACAGATGAAGAACGAGTATTACGAGCTATTTCCTCATAAGAAGCTTTCATAGCTCCGCGAGTTAAAGAAGCAAAGAACGGCTGAGCGTCAGGCGGAATAACAGGCATATTATCTGGAACATCAACTGTTAAACCCTGATTCATAAAGCGCTTAACAGTAATATCTTCCAAAGAATGATAAGATTCAACAACAATTCGACCATTCTTACGAAGATTCAAAGTCAATTGAGGCAAAGTGCGAGCAAGCTTATCCAATTCGCCATTCACTTCAATTCTTAAAGCTTGGAATACGCGTTTAGCTGGATTTCCTGGAGCACGATGAGCCTTTGGAATAACGCTATCTACTAAATCAACAAGCTGACTAGAAGTAGTTAAAGGATTAGCATCGCGAGTTGCAACGATTTTTCTAGCAATAGGAGCAGCAAAACGTTCTTCTCCATAATCGCGGAAAATCTTCACAAGGCTATCAACATCGTAATTAGCTAAAATAGTTGCGGCAGTTGTTGCTTGAGATACATCCATTCGCATATCAAGAACAGTGTCGTGAGAGTATGAAAAACCGCGATCTGTTTCGTCGATTTGCAAACTTGATAATCCAAGATCCATAAAAGCAGCATCAATATAGTCGATGTTATTCGCGCGCAAAACATCGCTTACTTCATCAAATGCTGCGTGAGCTGGAATAAAGCGATTTTCAAGACCCTCATTGCGCATACGCTCAGTAGCTAATGAAAGAGCTTCTGCATCTCTATCAATACCGATAAGGGTTGCGGCAGGAGCAGCTTTCAAGAAGGCTGTTGCATGACCAGCAAGACCAAGAGTGCAATCAACAACTACAGCACCTTCATGATTCAATGCTGGAGCAACAAGATCAACACATTCTTGTAATAAAACCGGCTCGTGAATAGTGGTAAGATCAGTCATCACATCACCACCGGCAATACGTCATCTGCAATATCTGAATACCCTTGTTCACGATCTGCAAGATACTCGTTCCAAGCAGTCTTATTCCAAATCTCAGCACGCGTACCAACGCCAATAACAACAATTTCGTCGCCAAGATTTGCATACTCGCGAAGCATTGGAGGAACAACAATTCGACCCTGCTTATCTGGCTCTTGATCAACAGCTCCAGAAAGGAATACGCGCAAATAATCACGAGCTGATTTATTGCTCATTGAAGTGCGCTGAATCTGAGCTGTAATACGCTGGAATTCTTGCATTGGAAGCACGTAAACACAACGCTCTTGGCCTTTAGCCATCACAAAACCAGTTCCCAATTGAGCACGGAATTTAGCTGGTAATGCAACACGACCCTTACCGTCAATTTTTGGCGTATAAGTTCCTAAAAGTACAGGAGAAATCGCTTGTTGCGCCATCTGTTGTGGCATTTGTTGTGTAATCTGCGGCATTTGCAACGGCATCTGCGGAGTTTGTGGCACTTGCTGCGTAGATTGCTGAGGCATTTGCGGCACTTGAGAAGGCTGCACAACATAAGGCTGAGCAAATTGCTGAGGCTGATTTCCTGGAGCGTAATACATATAAGAAGGATCAGAAGGCAAAGGAGTGGTAAAAGCCTGCTGAGGAACTTGTTGCGAATAGTATTGCGCTGAAGGAATTGAATAGCCTTGAGAATAAGCTACATAGCTTTGATTATTGGCACGATTATTGGATTCACTCTGCTCTTGATTAGGCAGTGGCATCTGCTTTTGCTGAGCATCACGAACGGCATCAGACATATTTTCAGAGGAAGAATTGGCATTATTCTGCGGTTCTTTACGATTTGCATTACGTACCATACTTCCACCTCCTTAAATAATATGCGCTATGCCACGTGCACAATGCTCACCATTCTACTCCACCCTTCACCTAAAATCCCCACTTTTTGTAAAAAAATACATTTTTTTGGGAGGATTTACCACTATTAATATGAACAAAAATGGAATCACGCTATTAGAAGATGAAATTCCTATATAAAATGAATAAAAATCATAAAAATTTGCAAAAATATCATTAGATTTTATTCATTAAACAAAAAATTAAGAATTAACAAATAGCAAGAAATTTACAAAAAAACGACACCCGCATATAGCGAATGTCGTTTTTACTTAAAACAAATAATATCTAAATATTTAAATTATTATTTCAGGACATTGGATGAGCGCTTTTAATCGTCACAGACATCTGACGACCATTAGGCGTGAAATAAGTCACTGTATCTCCCGTATGAGCGCCCATAATAGCAGCGCCGATTGGAGACTCAGGGCTTACAACATCATACTCAGTAGCAACAGCAATATCGCGAGAGCCAACTACATAAGTCATCTCAGTTCCAGCTAATTCAAGAACCACTAACGAGCCATTGCCAACAAGTCCATCCTCTGGAGCTTCAAGAATTTTCGCATTACGAAGCTTAACAATAAGCTCATTAATACGACCTTCATTCTTGCCTTGCTCTTCACGAGCAGCCTGATAACCACCGTTTTCAGACAAATCACCTTCAGCACGAGCTGCAGCAATACGCTCAGTGATTTCTTCGCGATATTTTCCTTCGCGATAATTCAACTCTTCCTTCAACTTGTCATACGCTTCTTGCGTTAACAAAATCGTCTTTTCTTCTTCCATAGCAATCTCCTAACTCAACTCTCACGCAATTTCAGCGAGTAGAAATAATATCAATAACGAATACGAGCGTAGCGCCGCCAGGAATTCCAGCCTGAGGTACACCATAATCTCCGTATCCGCACTCAGGAGGAATAGAAACAAGTAAACGCGAACCAACATTATGGCCAGGAACAGTACGATCCCAACCTTGAATTACTTGACCGACTCCAATACCAAAACTTGCAGGGGTATGACGAGCAAAACTGGAATCAAACGGCTTATCAGAACCCCACACAACACCATGATAATTTACAGTCACAGTGTCTCCAGCACGAACAAGAGGACCATTGCCCTCAACCAGTTCAACAATCTTAAGCCCAGCCGGCGGCTCAGACGTTGGGAACGTCACCGTTGGCGTAGTACCAAATTCTGCAAGTACTTCTGGCATATCCTGTACCATTTTGCCTCCTTTATGAACTTCTATCAAAATCATTAAAAGCTATTAACAACAGTAAATTATACAATTGCATAGTTTTTGTAGCGTGTTTTAGATTAGCACCCAATTGTTACGTTTGCTAGACTATTGCGCAAGATTTAATAAGATACTACTTCATGCATAAACATCTAACACTCTACTACGTTTACAGCCAAGCCACCTTTTGAAGTTTCACGATATTTCGACATCATATCGTGACCAGTTTCCTTCATTGTTTTAATAGCTTTATCAAGGCTTACAATATGAGATCCATCTCCCAGCATAGCCATTCTTACTGCATTAATTGCAGTATTAGCAGCCATAGCATTACGTTCTATACATGGGATTTGCACTAATCCGCCTACAGGATCACAAGTTAAACCTAAGTGGTGCTCAATTCCAATTTCAGCAGCATTTTCTACTTGTTCAGGAGTTCCACCTAAAACTTCACATAATCCTGCTGCAGCCATAGAACATGCTGAACCAACTTCACCTTGGCAACCAACTTCCGCTCCAGAAATAGAAGCATTGCGTTTAAACAGATACCCTACAGCACCTGCAGCTAACAAAAATCGCACAATGCCATCTTCATCAGAAGAATCAACGAATCTCCAATAGTATTGCAAAACTGCTGGTATTATTCCAGCGGAACCATTTGTAGGAGCAGTTACAATCCTACCTCCGCCGGCATTTTCCTCACTAACTGCGAGCGCAAAAAGATTAACCCAAGCAGAATCTGAACTTTCTAAAGCTAAATCAACTCTCCTGCGATTACTCTTAAGCATATCCGAATTTGCAGCAAGTCTTTCATACATATGCGGAGCGCGCCTTGGAACATCTAATCCGCCTGGCAAAATCGGCTGCTTTGAATTACAACCATTTTCCACGCATTTGCTCATTACATTCCAAACATGTAATAAGTAATTCCTCACATAATTCGAATCGCCTTCATGTAAAGCTAACTCATTTTGCCATACGACATCGCTTATAGACATATGTTCTTTACGGCAAATTCTTATAAGCTCATCGCAAGAAGTGAAAGGATACGGAACTGTAGAATCTTTAGTTTTATTATCTTCGCTACTAGTATCAGTGCTATCTTTGCCGTTATTTTCTACGCTATCTTTGCCGCTATTCTCTGCGCTATCTTCAGTTTTATTACTTTCGTCCTGCTCGGTAACGCGATCGTGCAATCCAATCATTGCATCGTCGGCAAAGCCTTGACGTATAAATCCGCCACCAATCGAATACCATACTTGTTCATCAACTAAATTCCCATCCGAATCTTTCGCAATAAATCGCATACCATTTGGATGAGAAACCATACGCTTCCATTTTTCAAAAATAACGTCTTCATCGTAATCAAAAGAAATCGTATGCTCATGAGCAAGAGTTAAAGTACCTGTTTTTTTACAATCCTCACGAATAGTCATCATATGTTCTGTATCAACATCATCTGGAAGATTACCTTCAAGACCAGCTACACAAGCGCGATCTGTACCGTGACCTAAACCAGTAAGCGATAACGAACCATAAAGAGTAACAGTTATATGATTAACTTTAGATAATATGCCTTTATCTTTAAGTGACTTAACAAAAGCATAAGCAGCACGCATAGGTCCCACTGTATGAGAAGAACTAGGACCAACCCCAACAGAAAACATTTCTAAAATACTGAACACATTTCTATTGTAAACATAAATCTAACGCGTTCCGACACACTTCTACATATTTTGATGTATTTTCGTGTATTTAAATATGCTTTCCTTAGATTATTTGCTTATTTGCTTATTTACCTTTATTATCTAAAGATTTCAAATCAATCAATTTTGAACTAATCAAATTAGATACTAATAAGCACAAAACCCATAAAACTATTGCGCAAATAATTGCAACAAGCATAAATA
Organism: Gardnerella coleohominis; assembly: GCF_002896555.1. Classification (GTDB taxonomy): domain Bacteria; phylum Actinomycetota; class Actinomycetes; order Actinomycetales; family Bifidobacteriaceae; genus Bifidobacterium; species Bifidobacterium vaginale_F. The sequence continues at coordinate 58,497 of NZ_MNLH01000004.1, read as the reverse complement.
CAAGCTCTATGCCATGCGTAGGTATATGCAATTCAAAGAATCGTGATGTAAATGGTATAAAAGCGCCTACAATCCCAGCAATAGTGAAACATAAGACCATAATTCCACGCCATGAGAATATTGGTTTTGAAACACGAGATAACACTAAAATACTTATTACAAAAACAATTACAGCGCATATACTAGGCATTGCCTCAGAATTTCTTATTACGTTAGCATCTGTAACTTTTACACCCAAAACGCTTGGAGCAATTACAGAAGCAGCGAGCACAGATAAAGCTATTGCCAAACCACTTGGAATAGCAAAACGTACTACTCGCTTTAAGAATCCAGGCATATAACGACGCGTATTAGGTGCCAGAGCTAGCAAAAACGCTGGAATTCCAATAGTTAACGAGCCAATATAAGTAATATGACGAGGCAAATAAGGGAATTTCAATCCCAGCAATACGACTCCTGCAGAAATCAGTGCTGAATATACAGTTTTAACTAAGAATAATCCTGCTACGCGTTCCATATTTGCCATAACTTGTCGCCCACGAGCTACAACATCCGGCATGTGAGAAAATTGAGAATCCACTAGAACTACTTGCGCTACAGCTTTAGCAGCAGGAGCCGCATTACCCATAGCAACACCAAGATCCGCTTCTTTTAACGCAAGAGTATCGTTAACTCCATCGCCAGTCATGGCAACAATATGACCTTGAGAATGCAATGCTTGAACAATCGCTTTCTTTTGATCTGGAAGAACACGACCAAGAACATCTACATTATCTAAAACTTTAGCTAATTCATTAATATCACTTGGAAGCTCTCGAGCATCCATTGCTATTGGCTTACGATTACCTGTTAAACCAACTTTTTCAGCAACAGCGGCCACAGTAGTAGGATTATCTCCAGAAATAACACGACAACGTACGCCTTGTTCACGGAACCACGAAAGAGTTTTATAAGCATCTTCACGCACTCGCTCACAACAGCGAATTATTGCAACTGGCTTAGCTTCTTTGCAAATAATAGGATTATCTGCAAAACTTTCAGAACCAAGACCCTTAAAATCAAGGCCCTCAGAAGCAGAAACCTCAGAAGCAGAAACCTCAGATTTATTGCAAATATGTGCTAATAGAAGCACACGCTCACCTTGTTGCGCATAGGAATTAACTCTTTGCAAAATTGACGAATAATCTTCGCTTGAATTATCGGATTTTTTAAACGCGCTTATTAAAACTTCCGGAGCACCCATATACCATGTGTCTAATTCGCCATTTGAACGCGAATAGCAAATCGCACTCCACTTTCGAGAAGACGAAAATGGCAGCCTTTTTACAATATTTTCGCGCGGCTTAATGCCACTTTCTTTCAAGCCTTCAATAATTGCTTTACCGGTAGCATTTGGATTTTCTTCATTCGACAAATCATAAAGAGCCTGATTAATATCCGCTTTAATCTCAGATTCAGTATTAGATTCAGAATCTGCTTGACTATTCAAATTAGATTCAAAACTACCAATACTTTCAACTCCAACAAACGCAATACCGCCATCTGTAATAGTTCCAGTCTTATCAAGATTTAAACAATCAACTCTGGCTAAGGTTTCTACAGATTCAAGCTCCTGAACTAAAGTTTTCTTACGCGCAAGACGCATTGCGGCAACAGCAAAATTAAGAGATGTAAGAAGCACTAATCCCTCAGGAATCATTCCAACAACTCCAGCTACAGCAGAAACAATTGCCCCACGCCACGCTCCAGTATGCCAAGCCTCAACAAATCCTCCAACCTTATACATCTGCGAGCACACTAGCAAAACACATAACGGCACAACTACGATAGTCATATATTTCAAAATCGTATTAATTCCACGACTTAAATCTGAAATTGTTTTCGTATAAACCTTAGCTTGAGCGGCTAATTTAGACGCATAACTATGCTCTCCTACAGCTGTTACTTTCGTTAAAGCAACACCCGAAACAGCAGTAGATCCAGAATATACAGAATCTCCAATAGCTTTACGAACAGTAGCAGATTCGCCAGTAAGCATAGATTCATCCATTTCAAGACCCCAAGAATCCAATACTTCAACATCTGCTGGCACCTGCTCACCTGCACGCACCCAAAGAATATCGCCTAAAACTATATCTTTGTGATCAATCTGTTTATTTTCACCATCTCGTCTAACTATTGCGCGAGCAGCAATAAGAATAGAAAGTTTATCTAAAGTATGTTTTGCTTTAAGCTCTGTGATAATTCCTATGCCGGTATTAACTAAAATAACACCGCCAAAAACAGCGTCTTTCCATGATCCGGTTATTAATACAACAACCATTGCAGTAAAAATAATCGCATTAAATAAAGTGAAAACATTAGCTCGTATAATATCTGCAACCGAACGAGAAGTTCTTTTAGCTGTAACATTCACATTGCCTTTAGATACAGCTTCTTCAACTTGTTCGCTTAACAATCCGCATTCTTTTACATACGGAAGATCTATATTAGACATTGAAGCTTCAGATTTATCACAATTTGTTTTTGAATGTTTGCGAATACTATCTACCATCTATAATCACTTCCCTTGAATGCGGAGTATCGTTAATTAACGCTTTTACTATATTTTGCAACGATTCGTATTTTGCTGATTTAGTTTTTAAAATAGATTTTTTATCTAAATAAGTTTTCGAATACGCTTTAGCAGCGTAAAGCGTGCTATCTTCAGGAGCTTTAATAGGATTTACAAGCAGTACTGGAATTCCTGCTCTACGAACATCTTGCAAAGCTTCTTCAAACGATTTTTCAGTCGTTTTTTTATCTGCTTCTTCAGTTTTGGATCCAGCTGATTTAGCTGATTCACTCGAATCAACAGAATCTTGCGAATCAACGTCAATTTCATCAATAATTATTAATGACATTTGACGATAAGTAGCTTCCTTAAGCGCATCATAAGCAGAACTAGAGGAATTCTTAATACCAAAAAGTGCAACATATGAAGCTTTCATACCATACTTTTTGCACTCATCTAAAATGTAATTATCAAGAGAAAAACGCGAAGATCCCAAAACGAAAATATTTATATCATTCAAATCGACGCCATCATGGACTATATCGTTAATACTTCCCGAATCCCCAACAGCTTTACCTTCAGGCTCACATGCCCCAAGAGATATAACCATAAAACTTACGATAAGTACAATAAAAAATTTATAAAAATCGCGCAGATTTATATTTAATAAACGCCTATTTAATAAACGCCTATTTAATAAACGCATATCAAACGTAGACTTATCTAGCGTAGACTTATCTAACATAGTTTTATCTAACGCATGCTTATTAAAAGAAAGCTTATTAAACGCAATCTTATCTATCGCATGCTTATCTAGCGCAAAAAGATTACGAAATAGAAGCTGAAGCTCTTTGAGAATCATTAGTGGATTCACCGCGATCTTCTGGAGGTATTTGGCATAACCATTCCCCCACAATTCCAACAATCATATCTAAAAAGCAAACAAAAGCAGCTATAGCACATTCGCGAACAACATTGCCGTATACAACAATATCAATATGCGAAATAGACATAAAAATCTGCCCAAGATACCAGCCCATTAGAATCGCAGAAGCCATACCAAGAGATTTTGAAAGCATAAGCGCAATAACAGAACGAGCGTGATTAGGCATTTTACGATCTTTAGGTTTAGCTGTTGCATATTGATGAGTTTGCAATGCTAGCACAAGCGTCACAATACCAATGAAAACAAGCACAACAAGAGCTATCCAAGGAGCGCCTGCAATTACAAGCGAACTTGACTCGGTTACAGAAACAGACATAGCTCCAAGAGCTAGTCCTGCAATGCAACCAAGTACGAAATACCACCAAGGCGTGCGATAAGCTTTCATCAGCAATTCCCCATAATCCAATGCTCTGAGTAAATACCAACGTTAGCAGAATCTTCAGTAAATGCAATTAGATATCCTAAAGGATTACCGTCAAGGAAAGCATCTTCTTCAATCTGCAACCACGGGCGCAAATCTGCTGCAGAAGGATGCAGTAATGCGATTGAAGCATCATTTGGATCTAAAATACTGGTATCAACAGATTGGGTGACCTTTGGCGGAGTGCTATACAATCTCATTCCAACAATAGTTGTTTTCAACTCTGGCTCATGAGCTTTAGCAACTTCTATAACTCGCTGAATAGTTTCATACTCATCAACATTAGAGCTAACAACGCATGCAGCAGTATATTCATCATTGCTACCTATAGTTGAAAGATACAAAGCAGAAATACCATCAATGCGCATGATAATTTTCTTACTTTGCTCAAAAGCAACCATAGTGTCATACATAGCTAATCGAGTTTTATTCTTAGCAAGACCCCTCATTACAACAATAGTTACTGTGCGCATAGGGAAATAATCAGAAACCCTAGGCTTATATTCCTTATCAGTACCATCGTCATCTATATCATCGTAATTTGTATTGCTATATCTAGGGAAGATTTCTTCAAAGCGCTCATCATTAATAGCATCATAAGATAAGAAGGATCCGTGCTGCACAAATCCCAGATTCTTCATTGAAGGCATATGATTGCGAATATCTCGATAGTCGATTTCATTTAATCCATTTTTACTATCGGAATCGTTGTTGTTTGCGTTGTTCTTGGCGCTATTTTCACTTTTGTTTTCGCTATTAATTTCGTCTTTATTACCAAAATTATTTCTAATATTTTGTGGAACATTGTGTGAAACGCCTTGCGAAACAGATGAATCTGCATTTTCATTAAATTCAAAATCAGACTTTAAATCAGAATCAGACTCTATTTCGCTACTGCCAAACTTGTAAGGCTTATAAGAATCAGACTTATATAATTCAGGCCAATATTTTTCGTCGTCGTCGTTATCGCCGTTATCGCCGTTATCGTCGTTATCGTTAGCGTCATTACTGTCTGCATAATCGGCGCTGTCTTTAGCTTTATCAGCATTATCAGCATTATCTGCATTATCATTTCTATTTTCAGAAACAGCGCTATTTTCAACTACATCGCCAGCGTCAGCTTCATCTTCGTAGTCAAAATCATCGTAATCCAAATCATAATCAGGATAAGCCGGATTAACCATCGACGTCATCTGCGGCTCAAGCGGATCGCCAAGATTATCTGCTTGCTTGCAAATAGTTACAGCAATATCGTCTAATTCAAAGCCCAAACCATTCGAAGCATTATTTTCATTGCCAGTACCATTTTCATTATCAGCACAGCAATCATTAGCTTGATTAAAAGATGCATGAACAGTTATTTCAGCTTCATTAACCTGCCAAGATCTCAAAGCTGACTCAACTAATTTACCGGCAATAAGTTCAAGAGTTATAGAAGGATTCTCAAGAATATGCGAATCCTTCTCACAAGACTTCAAATCGCGAGCAAGACGTTGAGTAACTTGCACTATATCAACTGTTTGAGCAACTTCACCTTTAACAGCCGCGTTAAGGAAAAGACGTAATACTACGTCAACTCCAGTAATACGATAGGGGCCAACAAGAGCTTTACCGCCTATAGGGCGAATTCCAGTAAATTTAATAGCATCCATGTTGACCCCCTCATATCAGCGTGAGAATCTATCAATCGATATCTTATGTTTATATTTTATACAACTAAAACAACTGAACGACAATATTAAGCAAAATACATTGCAAAATATTTACTAATCGCTCAAATTATTATTTGTATATTCTACACCTAAAACATCATTGATTATCAACATTGCTGGAATCAGAATCAGACCTAGAATCCGACTCCGACTCCGACTTAGTATCCTCTTCAGAATCAGAATTAGATTTACCAGCAACGTTACGCTTCAAAGATTCAGGAATTTCCACAGGTGGAATATCAGAATCTGGACGAAGATCGTTAGAAAGCCACAAATTACGTTCAGGAGCTTTTCGAATATTAGCGAAGATTTCCTTCAACTCTTTTTCGTTCAAAGTTTCCTTAACAAGTAATTGACGAACCAACTCATCCAATACGTCGCGATTATTATTAATAATCTCCCAAGCTTCAGTATGAGCAGTTTCAATAAGCTTATGAACTTCCTCATCGATTACTTCAGCAGTACGATTCGAGAACTTGCGAGGTTGCAAGGAATCAATAGAGCCAGAAGAATCATCATCTGAATCCATCCACTTCACAGCGCCAAGCTTAGATGAGAAGCCATATTCAACAACCATCTTACGGGCAATAGCCGTAGCCTTCTCAATATCGTTAGAAGCACCAGTTGTTGGATCATGGAATACAACTTCTTCAGCTGTACGACCACCCATAGCATAAGCCATTTGATCAAGCAATTCATTTCGTGATTCAGAATAGCGATCCGCAGTAGGCATAACAGCTGTGTAGCCAAGAGCACGACCACGAGGCAATATAGTTACCTTAGTAACAGGATCCGTATGATGCAAAGCAGCCGCAACAAGTGCGTGACCACCCTCATGATATGCAGTATTACGCAACTCATCCAAAGCCATACCCTTTGACCTTCTACGAGGTCCAGCCTGAACTCGATCAATAGCTTCATCTATAGCGCGATTATCAATAAGCTGAGCGCCTGAACGAGCACACAAAAGTGCAGCTTCATTAAGCACATTAGCCAAATCAGCACCAGTGAAACCAGGAGTACGAACAGCTACCATATGCAAATCGACATCTGGAACAAAAGGCTTACCTTGAGCGTGAACCTTCAAAATTGCTTCACGGCCTTCCAAATCAGGAGCTTCAACAGCAACTTGACGATCAAAACGGCCAGGGCGCAATAATGCAGGATCCAAAACATCAGGACGATTAGTTGCAGCGATGATAATCAAATTCGTATCGTTATCAAAACCATCCATCTCAACAAGCAACTGATTAAGAGTCTGCTCACGCTCATCATGGCCACCATTCATTCCACTACCACGGCGACGACCAACTGCATCAATCTCATCAATAAAGATAATTGCAGGAGCATTCTTCTTAGCTTCGTCAAAAAGCTCACGAACACGCGAAGCACCAAGGCCTACGAACATTTCCACGAAGTCAGAGCCAGCCATAGCATAGAACGGCACACCGGCTTCACCAGCAATAGCACGAGCCAATAAGGTCTTACCAGTTCCTGGAGGGCCATAAAGCAACACGCCTCTAGGGATTCGCGCACCCAAAGCCTTGTATCGGGAAGGATCTTTCAAGAAGTCTTTAATCTCTTCCACTTCTTCAACAGCAGATTGCTCGCCAGCAACATCAGTAAACTTAGTATTCGGAGTTTTACCTTCAATAAGCTTTCCGCGACCACGAGCGCCGCCCATTCCAAGAAGACTACCGCCACTACCCATGCGGCTAAACAGCAGCCAAATCATTCCAAGGAAAATAATTATTGGAAGCATAGAAGTGAACAAGTAAGAAAGAATACCCGACTGCTGAATGCTTACATTCCAACCGTTTACAGGAGCAACTTCCTTAACTTGCTTAACAATATCTTTAGATTGAGCAAAAACGTAATAGAACTGTACTTCTTTGCCATAATCACGATTCTGCTTATTGCGCTTATCAAACTTCTTGAAGTTATCATTCAAAGTAAGCTTAACTAATTGCTTATTATCAATAATCTCTACGTAATTTGCCTTATGAGACTTCAACAGCGCAATACCATCATTAGTATCAATATTCTGCGGACCTGTATGCACAAATATTTGGAATGCAGCAACAGCAAGAAGAACTAAAACGATAATCCAAGTCCAAGGCGACTTCCAGAACGGTCTACGACCTTCATCATTGCCGTTGTCGTTACGATTATTTTGATTTTCACCATTCTTATTACTTTTATTACCATTATCCTTACGTGGAGATCGTGGATTCACAAACGGATTTCCGTTATTACCCCCACCAAGAGGATTACCCATTGGACCACGTGGTGCCATAGGAGAAGCGCCCATAAATAAGGCTCCTTTCAGACTCCCTGATTGATACACATAAATTCAGACAAATAAATACTGATATAAAGCATAAATCACTAGCACAATAACATCAATCAAATTATTGGCAGTATTTTATAAAAGTAGCGTTGCAAAACAACCATAACAAGTATATTTACAACACTACTTTTAATCTCAAGACTCGTATACAGATGGCTTCAAAACTGCTATAGAATCTAAATTCCTGTAGTGCTCGTCATAATCCATTCCAAATCCGACTACGAAAGCATCTGGAATTTCAAAGCCAGTATAAGCGATATCAACTTCAACTTCGCGACGAGCTGGCTTAGTGAGTAAAGCAAACACTTTAACACTTTCAGCACCGCGTCTTTTAAGCTCTTTAATTAACCAATCCAAAGTACGGCCAGAATCTACAATATCTTCCACAATCAGAATATTTCTTCCACGAACATCAGTAGTTAAATCTTCGCGAACAGTAATCTGACCACTTGTTTTAGTACCAGAACCGTAGCTGGAAAGACTCATGAAATCCATTGGAGCATCAAGGCCTAATTCCTGCGAGAATACTGCAAGAGTATTAACAGCACCTTTAAGTACTGAAACAAGCAAAATATCGCGGTTCTTATAATCTTCAGTAACCTGAGCAGCAACCTCACGGATGCGCTTCATAAGGTCTTCATGACTAATTAATTCATAGTCAATATCATCTCGTATATCTGCAATCTGCATGTTAACTATAATTACATAAACGAATGACGGGCGTGTTTTTAACACTCGTACGACACGCCTGAACATGTTTAGGCAAAGAAATAGCTTTCTGACCATGCCAATTATTTATAAGATCGTCGATTGCGCTTACATGAGTCGAAGAAAATCGCAAATTCATAGTATTAAGCGCGCGTGCTATTACACGACGTCGAATAGAAATATGGCAATTTTTTAATTTTTTAACGTCTAAAATAACTTCTACATTTTTAGAAGAACAGTTGTCTGCAAAATCCACGCTCATAGTTTTAGAAGCGACATCATCCACTTGTGAATTAATATAATCTAAATCATCCTGAGCAATTTCAGCGCCACGCGTTAAAAGATTCACCATATCAGCATTGAAAAATCTGGAAATATACGGCATAAGCGTGTGTCGTATTCGCGAGCGCAAAGGATACTTTTTATTCAACTCTTGATCTGAAGGAACTAAATCACCATTAGTGGGATCATCCCACCATTTTATTGAGCAATCTTCACAAATACCTGTAGTATCATCGCGAGTGATTCGTAAAAGAGGGCGCGCGAATTTCACGCCATCTCGTACAATAAACGCACTCATACCTGCTATCGCTTCTAATCCTGCAGAATCACGAAGACCCATAATAACAGTTTCAGCTTGATCATGAGCTGTATGAGCTAATAGCACAACAGCAGCGTTAAGTGATTTTGCACGCGAAATAATAGCGGAATATCTTGCATCACGCGCAGAAGCTTCAACACCTGTTCCGCAATCTTTCACAGTAATTGATTCAATATAAATTAAATCTTTCGAAATACCTAATTTTTCACACTCTAAAGCAGCATTATTTGCGACTATATGTGAAGAGCTTTGCAGATTATGATCGACAATAACTACTGCACATCTCAATCCTCTACTAGCGCATACTTTTGATGCTAAAGCCACTAAAGCTAAGGAGTCTCTACCTCCTGAGCAAGCTATAAGCACTAAAGGGGCATCGAATAAAGGCTCATGAGTACCATGCTGGAGGAATTGATTTCCTTGCACATTTAAATGCAATTCGTCAAAACAACGGCTTAATTCGCCTATACCTGCACGCCAACGAGATGAATACACCATGTTTTTATTATAATTCAGGAAGATTTTTTATAAATTGACTTATTGAATTAAAAGCCAACCAATAATCTGTAGGATTATTAATAATAACAGCAAATGTAAGAGTCCCGCCTTTTTTGCGAGTTACATTACCCGACATTGATGTTACTTGTTCTAAAGCTCCTGTTTTAACTCTTAACATTCCAACAATAGAATCATCTTGTAAACGTTTGCGAGCAGAACCTATAAAACCTGGGATAGATAAACCTTGAGCAGCCGCAGGGCTTGAGCCTGAACGCAAATTATCTGCTTGAGCTTGCACAAGAGTAGTAACTAGCACAGTCGACTTAGGCGAAAGACCGGAACAATCAGACATATGCAATCCGTTTGTGCTTATTCCAAGTTCTCGCAACGATTCTTTAACTGCAATAGTTCCTCCCTCTGGAGAATTACTTTTCCCTCGAGCTAAAGCAATTAAACGCCCAAATTCTTCAGCAAGAGTATTGTCTGATCTTCTAAGCATATATCCTAGAATTTCACCTAAAGTTGCAGATGAAATATGAGCAATCGGACTGTATCCATTAGTAATCAAAGATTTTTCTTTACTTATATCTCCAGAAAAGTTTACTTGAACGCCTTGTTTAGATAGCAAGTTTGAAAAAGTTTTACCGACTTTTTCTGCAGGATTTTTATCTAAAATAGGATAATCATCTAAATCATCAGCATCAAAACCAGCTTTAACCCATTGAGCAAAATCACGCTGGCGAGCGCAATCTATAGCCATGGATGAAGTTGGCGCATAAAAACGACCTTCTGAATCATTTTCACTTACAAGACTTGGGAATCTCTTAGACCCAAAAAGCGAATCGTCAACAGAAAGAGATACTTCTGATATTCCGCGAGACTTTAAAACTTTGGCAGTTTTTTCTGCTAAAGTTTTTAGCCCAGCTCTACCATTTACATGCTTAATATCGTTTTCTTCAACGCCTAATAACATATCTCCATTGCCTTTTAAAACAATATGAGAATTATTGTTATTAGATAAATAAACAGTCGTATCTAAAGTAGAACCCATGTCTAACACATGCGTTGCAACATCTGCTGTTAAAGTTTTCATTGTAGAAGCTGGCTCTCTAGGAATATCAGGAGCATGAGAAGCAACAACTTTCCCTCTAGCATCCGCTATTACTACAGAAACGTCGTTACCAACGCCAGCAGTTTCTACAAGTTCTTTAATAAGTTTTTTAGCTTCATTTTGATTTATCGGACTACCGTCACTCGCGCCATTGGCGAAATAAGGAACAGACCTAACGCCCTGTGGGTTTTGAATAACAGTAGCATGTTTTTGCGCTGATACAGTAAGAGGACCTGGAAGAACATCGTACACGTCAAGCGCAATATAAGAGCATACTAAAGAAGCGCTTAATATTGCGGAAAGTATAACAGTTAACCAGCGTAATCTATAAGAAAATCTACGAGAATAACCATTGCTAATCATGCTACGCGTCCATAATCATATTAAAACGCTTTTATCACTTTGAGCCGAAAAGACCAGCTAATCCTTCTCCTAAGTTTGGCGGCAAATCAGGCATTTGAGATAAATCAGGGAAATTACCTTGACCTTTTGAGCCAAGCAAATCCTGTAAACCTGAAGGAAGACTCATCGTATTAGGCTGATCATATTCTTGACTGTTCTCGTTATAATCATTCTCATACGAATTTTCAGAACTCTTATAAGATCCAGATCCGTTAAGACGCGCGCGTAATGCTTGTTCTTCAGCTTCACGACGCATAGGATTTCCAGATTTTCCACCTTTTTTCTTTGAGTTCTTCTTGTCTTTACGCTTTGACTTGCTAGGGCCGCCAAAACCAGGCATACCGCCTGCTCCCGGCATTCCACCACCCATTCGTTTCATAAACTTTGAAGCTTGTTCAAAACGCTGCAATAACGTATTAACAGCACTAACGCTACATCCTGAACCAGCTGCAATACGAGCACGACGAGAACCGTCAATAATCTTAGGATTTCTGCGTTCAGCTGGAGTCATAGAACGAATAATAGCCTCGGCTTTATCGATTTGACTATCGTCAAACTGTTCTAATTCTTTACGATGCTGAGCCATACCTGGAATCATTCCAAGTAATTGCTTCATAGGCCCAAGCTTACGTACCTGCTGAAGCTGATCCAAAAAGTCATCAAACCCAAATGTACCTTCTGAAAGCTTAGATGCAGCTTTACGAGCTTCTTCAGCATCAAACTGTTTTTGAGCTTGTTCGATAAGCGTAAGAATATCGCCCATATCGAGGATTCTGGAAGCCATACGATCTGGGTGGAAGATTTCAAAATCTTTCAAACCTTCGCCGGTAGACGCAAACAAAATCGGCTTACCTGTAACGCTTGCAACAGATAATGCAGCACCGCCTCTAGCATCACCATCTAGCTTAGAAAGTACAACGCCAGTAAAATCAACGCCTTCATTGAATGCTTGAGCAGTACGAACAGCATCCTGTCCAATCATTGCGTCAATAACAAACAAGATTTCTTGAGGCTGTACAGCATCACGAATATCACGAGCTTGTTGCATTAACGCTTCGTCTACACCTAAACGACCTGCAGTATCGATAATAACAGTGTCATACATTTTTGCGCGCGCAAAATCAATTGCATCGCGAGCAACTTTTACAGGATCGCCAGTCGTACTTCCCGGAACAACTACTTCATCTCCACCAGTTTGCACGCCTTTTTCTGGAGCGTACACTTGCACACCAGCTCGTTGACCAACAACTTGCAACTGAGTAACAGCGTTAGGACGTTGTAAATCGGCAGCTACAAGCAAAGGAGTATGACCTGAATCTTTAAGCCAATATCCCAACTTTCCAGCAAGAGTAGTTTTACCAGCACCTTGCAAACCTGCAAGCATGATTACAGTTGGCGGATATTTTGCGAAGTTAAGAGGTCTATCGACACCAGCACCAAGCACCTGAGTTAATTCGTCATTTACGATTTTAACTACTTGTTGCGCTGGATTTAATGAGCGAGATACTTCTTCCCCAAGAGCACGCTCACGAACTCTACCTGTAAAAGATCTAACTACTTCAAGAGCCACATCAGCATCAAGTAAAGCACGACGAATTTCGCGAATCGTACCATCAATATCCGCATCAGAAAGCTTGCCTTTGCTGCGTAAATTCTTAAACGCAGAAGAAAGACGGTCTGTTAAAGAACTAAATACTGCCATAGTTTCTCTATTCTATCTATTGCGCTGGAATGAACATGCGCGGTTGTATATATTTGTTTATCACCTGTTTTAGAAAGAAATCTTACTTTTATTTATCTAACAAATGCCACGAATACCCGTTAGGAGTATCTTCTATTACTACTCCCGATGCAATCAAAGAATCACGGATAGCATCTGCAGTAGCAAAATCCTTAACGCTACGAGCCTTTGCTCTAGCTTCAAGTTGAGATTTTATAAGAGCAGATAACGCTTCATGCTCAGAACTATTGTTTTCGCAAGACTCATCTTTAGAAAGATTAGACGACCATTTCTGAGAATACGGATCTAATCCCAAAGTATCGAGCATAGCTCTAACGCTTATAACAGAATTTCGAAGATTATTAATTATTTCGCAATCAGCATCACTATTATTTGCATTTTCCTTAAGTGAAGCCTTGTTATGTGAAGCATCCTTAAGCAAAGCATCGTTAAGCAAAGCATTACCTTTACGAATCGCAACAAAAATAGCAGCTTGAGCGCCAGCAACATTAATATCATCATTCATAGCGCGAGTAAAATCTTCCGGCAATGAATCAGCATCAACAGAAATAACTTCATCTCTAGAAGGCTGCTCACCTAAAACACGACCAGCTCTTTCAAGGAAATTCATAATTCTATCGTATGCAGACTTAGCTTCAACTAAAGCTTGATCAGACCACTCTAACATTGCACGATATTGCACAGCACCCAAAGCATATCTAACAACCCAAGGGCTATTATTTGCTAAAACAGATGGCACAGAAAGTCCATTCCCCAAAGACTTAGACATTTTCTCGCCTTTGTCAGTCACCCAAGCAGAATGCATCCAAACATTCGCACTCTTCCAACCAGCTGCTGTTGTTTGTGCCATCTCATTTTCATGATGTGGAAAACGCAAATCTAATCCACCGCCATGAATATCGAAGTCATCTCCAAGATATCTATGACTCATTGCTGAGCATTCAATATGCCATCCTGGGCGACCAATTCCAAAAGGAGTTGACCATTTAGCATCATCTTGATCAAAATCACACGGAGCTTTCCAAAGAGCAAAATCACGCGGATCATGCTTATCTTCCGAAGCGTCAGCAGCATCAACTGGATTGTATTTATCTTCTGCAGAATTATCTACACTCGGACCTTTAGCGTCTGCAATTTGTGAAGCATCGTCACTTGTATTTTGCAAATCGTTCTGCTTTTGATGCGTAAGCTCTCCGTAATGCTGCCAACTTGGAACATCGAAGTAAACATTACCCGTAGGTTTTCCAGAATCATCTTTAATTACATACGCGTGACCAAGCTTAATCAAACGCTCAATAAGCTCAACCATATCTGTAATATGTCCTGTAGCTCTTGGCTCCACTGTAGGAGGCAACACACCTAAAGTATTGTATGCTTCAGTGAATTCTCTTTCGTAAATATAAGCTCGCTCCCACCATCTTTGACCAGCTTGCGTAGCTTTCTTCATAATTTTATCGTCAATATCCGTAACATTTCGCACGAAAGTGACTTTATATCCTAAACGAAGCATCCATCTACGAATAACATCAAAAGCTATTGCTGCACGAATATGGCCAATATGCGGAGAACTCTGAACTGTCGCACCGCAAACATACATTCCAACGTGCCCAGGTTTTATAGGCTTAAATTCAGAAATTGTATGCGATGCAGTGTTATAAAGTCGCATTCCAGAAGCGGCTTTTGTTAAAGATTTGTTCTCTGTATTGTTAAGCATAGTTGTCATTATAAGTGTCTCTTTATACTGGACTCGTAAAAAATCAAATAAGAAATAGTTAATCGCTCAATTATTTAATAGCTCAATTACTTAATCGCCTATTAAATCCACTAATCGCCTAATCGCTCAATTATTTAATCGCCTAATCGCTTAACCGAATATAAGTAATATAAGCTAAATGATCTGTACCATCAATAACAATCGACTTATGAAATTGTGGCTTAGCAAAACAATTATTTGATTTAAAAAGCACATGATCAAGAGTTATATTAGGCCATCTCAACCAAGCAGGCCACGTACGAAGACGCATTCCAAGTTCTATTGCAGTATCGCGCAATCCTGATTTTAATAATTTCCTAAAGCTTGGATGATCGAAAATTGAATTAAAATCTCCAGCAATAACAGTAAGAATCTTACTATTTTCGTCTTTTTCTATTTCGCAAATATTAGAAAGACTTAGTATTCCTTCGCTCCACGCTGCGCATCCTCTCATCGGAGATTTTGTGTGAGCCGAAGCAAAATTAACAGTAATATTATCTATTTTTGTTGTTATTAAAGGGATATTTGCCGCGTTAAATTTTATGGACTTACCTAAAGATTTTTGAGCAGAGCGTTTTGTAAAAATCGCATTAAATCCGCCGTTATCGTTAGCGCTTTTTTCTCCTATTTGATGAGTTGTAAAAAGCTTATCAATGTCACAATCAAATAATTTTTTTACTAAGGTTTCACTTACTTCTTGCAATAAAAGAGTGTCAACATTGTATTTTTTCGCAATATCTATGATTTGTTCTGCGTTTGCATGACCATAACGGCAATTTAAAGTCATAACGCGTATATTTGCATTAGATTTAGCTTCACGATTAACTGTAAATATTCTTTTAATCCCAGAAAATGCATAAGGAATATTAGAGCTAAAAGAAATAAGTAAAACGACTATACTTGCAAAAAACGCTTCTCTCATCGAAAGCAACGCAGAAACTAACGCAATAACAAGTATCGGCATATACGCAAACGGTAACAATCCTATTATGTACGGAAGCGGCTTATATTTATCTACTCCTGCAGGAATCCATCTCAACAATTGCCATATTGCTAATATTGCGACGATAATCCATACTACTAAGGATGACACGAAGTGTACGTCCATATTATGTTACTCCTGAACATATTATTCGATTGTTATTGAGTTCTATATAACAAAAGTCTTATAAATTCTAATAAAGTCTTATAAATCTTAATAAAATATTACGAAATCTTATAATCCCACAAAGCCAATAGGAGTACTCTTTATAAAATCTTAAAATTATTTAGACCTTAAAAATCTCAAAATCTCAAAATCTCAAAATCTTAAAGAGTACTCTTATTTATTTATTTATGGCTTTATGACTTGTTCACATTCCGAATGATCCCATTTTCCCTAATTGATCGTAAATTTTTTGACATTCAGGGCATACTGGATAATTGTCAGGATTTTGTTTAGGAATCCATACTTTTCCGCATAAGGCTACTACTGGTCGACCTGTAAGCATTGATTTTTGAACTTGCATTTTGTCAACGTAATGAGCAAAACGATCAGAATCTCCACCATCGTCTAAACGCGCATCTTCTTCTGTTTCCGGACGCTCAAGTATTGCAGTACCAGTGCTAGAACCAGAATCTGGAGCAGATTGTGAATCCGCTGAATCAAATATATTTGCATTCAAATTTTTTGAATTCACATCTAATGCTTTAGCCTCGCTAAACGATGCTAGATCGCATAAGCTAGTAGCGATATTCATACTATCCCCTTTACAAAATCATCGACAAATTTGCCAAATTATTGCCAAAATATTTGCCAAACTAATTGCCAAAATTACTTTTATTTATTTTTTATATCCTATATTTCTTCTATATCCTATATTCCTATTATTTTATGATATTTTCACACTCATTATTTTATTCGTGTTATTTTATTCGTTTTATCTTGAGACTATTCGTCAAGAACATCAATTTCAGTAGGAATAGCAGGATCTCCTCGCATTAAACTTTGAGCAGCTATAGGCAAACGATTTAAGGCAGTAGCACAATATTTTTGAGCATTCATAATCGCATCATGGCCCATATACTGTGTATCCGCCTCGCCATTAGTCATATAATCCACAAGCAGATTTTCCCAATTATCTTTAGGCTTAAAACCTGCAAGTGCTTCTTCAGATCCAGAAATAATATGTTCGCAATCAGCAACACCATCATTCGAAGTTGAAAAATCATATGACCTATAAGCAAGCTTTCTACCTGGAACAGTCGCCTTATTCTTAGACTTTTTGGCAACAGGATGCATAACTCCATCTGAACCTTCTCGTTCAGTTAACTTATAAACCATAGCGCAAGTTGGAGCTCCAGAACCAGTTACAAGCATTGTTCCAATTCCATAAGAGTCAACAGGAGCATTTTGCAATGAAGCCAAAGCGTATTCATCCAAATCATTTGTAACAGTAATTTTTGTATTCGTTGCTCCAAGAGAATCCAATTGCTCACGAACACGTTTAGCCATTACGCACAAATCGCCAGAATCAATACGTACTCCTCCTAAATCTGGGCCTGCAACTTCTACAGCAGTTTTTACAGCTTCCTCAACGTTATACGTATCAACAAGCAAAGTAGTACCCTTGCCAAGACTTGCAATTTGCGACTTAAAAGCATCACGCTCACTATCGTGTACAAGAGTAAAGCAATGCGCAGCTGTACCAATAGCTTTCAGATTGTAAAGTTGCGCTGCTAACAAGTTTGCAGTTCCTTTAAATCCGCCAATAATAGCAGCTCGCGATGCTGCAACAGCTGAAAACTCATTAGTGCGTCTGCCACCCATATCCATGCAAGGTCTTCCGGCAGAAACAGAAACCATACGAGCTGCTGCAGAAGCTACGGCGCAATCGTAATTTAAAATAGAAAGAAGCAATGTTTCTAATAAAGTGCATTCACCAAAAGTGCCTTCTACTTGCAAAATTGGTGAATTCGGGAAGAACATTTCGCCTTCGCGATACCCTAAAATATTGCCTTTAAATTTGTAATTTTCAAGCCAAGAAATCGTTTCTTTACTTACAATATGACGATCTGAAAGGAATTTTAAATCTTCATCTCTAAGACGGAAATTCTTCAGTTGCTCAAGAATGCGACCAGTTCCAGCAATTACACCATATCGTCTTCCTTCAGGAAGATGCCTAGTAAAAATCTCAAACACACATTTTCTATTAGCACTTCCATCGTGCAATGCAGCATCAAGCATCGTATATTCATACATGTCTGTCATAAGTGCCGATGAGAACTCAGTCATAATGTTCCTTTCAAAAAAACGAACGAATCGTTAACAACAGCGCAATACAAACATTGCTAGCACCTTGTATAACGAATAGGCACGTCATGTACTATTGAAAATATCATATCTCTATGCCTATGCACATGTATCACTTATTTTGATTATTTATCTCTCTATTTCTTTGGGATATAAGCAAAAAATATAAGTAATCGTCCAAGCCGATAGGCATAATAGAAAAGTTATTTGCGTATGTTGTAGCCCTCTTCACAACTGCGTGAGGAACATAGTGAATTCTCGCAAGGAGTGCCCCACACCCAAACGATTTTTCACGACTCTAGATACAAGGAGAGCCATCTTGGCAACCAAGATTCGTCTTAAGCGACTGGGTAAGAAGTTCTACGCCTACTACCGTATTGTGATTTCCGATTCACGCAATAAGCGTAACGGCAAGTCCATCGAAGAGATTGGCGTTTACGATCCAAACAAGCAGCCATCATTGATTCAGATTGATTCTGAGCGCGCACAGTACTGGCTTGGCGTTGGCGCACAGCCAAGCGAACCAGTATTGAAGCTTTTGAAGATCACCGGTGACTGGCAGAAGTTCAAGGGTCTTGACGGAGCAGAAGGCACATTGAAGACTTCTGAAGCCGGCCCAGACGCACAGGCCCGCGTTGAAGCTGTTGAAGCTGAAGCGCAGAAGTTGAAGGCTAAGAAGTCTGAAGCAGCAGCAAAAGCACAAGCTGCCGCAGAAGCTGCTGCAAATGAGGCTGAAGAAGCCCCAGCAGAAGCCGAAACTGAGGAAAAGGCTGAGTAATTATGTTGGCTCAAGCTGTCGAACATCTCATTAAAAACATCGTGGACTTCCCTGACGATGTGTCTGTACGTTCACTTGAAAACTCTCGCGGAGAATTATTGCGAGTTCGCGTGAACCCAGAAGACATTGGCCGTGTAATTGGCCGAGGCGGACGTACCGCTAATGCCATTCGTACAGTTGTTCAAGCATTAAGCGATCACAACGTTCGAGTGGACATTATGGATGTGCGTAAGTGATTTAATCATACGTAAGTGAGATTGAACGTGGCACAAAACCAACACGCTTATGGCAACCCTCAGCAAAGTCAAAATGACCTGCTGAGGGTTTGTCGTATCGGTAAAGCTCAAGGCCTTAAAGGCGAAGTAACAATACAAGTATTCACAGATGAGCCTTATGAGCGCTTTAAAATTGGTACGCATCTGTACTCTTCTGACGGATTACAAGAATTTGTAATCAAAAATGCTAGAACTTTCAAAAACAAGTGGATTCTATTATTTGAAGAATCACTTAATAGAAATGACGCTGAAGATCTTAACGGATTAGAGTTATATATTCCTGCAGAAGATAAAGAAAAGCTCGCATCCGAAAATGCATGGTATATAAAGGATTTAGTTGGACTTGAAGCGCGTTTATGCCAAGATAATCAGTTAGGATTACCATCACAAGTTATTGGAAAAGTTGTTGACGTGCTAGATGGAGCGCAATCTTTATTAAAAATTCGTCTTGCGAATCCTTTAGATGAAGATAATAAAACCGCATTAGTTCCTTTTGTTGAAGCACTGGTCCCAGAAGTCAATATTGCAAATGGATATTTGACTATTAATCCCCCGAATGGCTTAATTCCCGGACTTTCGCAGTGAAGTGCACTATTATGAACATCGATATTATTTCTGTATTCCCTGAATATTTCAATATGCTTGATTTAAGCTTGCTCGGAAAAGCACAAGACAAGGGTTTGCTGAATATACAAGCACATAATTTACGCAAATGGACGCACGATGTTCATCAATCGGTTGATGATACTCCAGTTGGCGGCGGAGCTGGAATGGTAATGAAGCCAGAAGTATGGGCTGAATGTTTAGACGAATTATTAGGTTTTAATTCTTCAGACGACGAAATTAAATCTTCAGACTACAATAACGAGTCTTGCAAAGAAAATAATCACCCTATATTGATATTCCCAAACCCTTCTGCGCAACTTTTTAACCAGAGTGACGCAACTGAGCTAAGCCGCGCGAATCATCTTATTTTTGGATGCGGCAGATATGAAGGCTACGACTCACGAATCCCAGATTATTACAGATCTAAAGGAATAGACGTTCGCGAATACTCTATTGGAGATTACGTACTTAACGGCGGAGAAGTTGCTGTAAGCGTAATGGTAGAGGCTATTACGCGCTTAATGCCTGGATTCATGGGAAATCCTGAATCAATCATAGAAGAGTCTTATACAGGCTCTGAAGCTCTTTTAGAGCATCGCCAATACACTCGCCCAACTACTTGGAGAGGTATTAGTGTTCCGGAAGTATTAACCTCTGGAAATCACGCTAAAGTCGATCGTTTTCGCAGAGATGAAGCTTTAGAACGCACTAGCGAGATTCGTCCGGATTTAATTGAAAAACTAGATTGTCATGCATTAGATAAAGCAGACAGGAAAACGCTTATTAATCTCGGTTGGGAAGTTTCAGGTAATAATCCGCGAAAGTTAAGCGATACGCAAAATTAATCCGCTTAAAATATAGTTTTAGGATCTTTTAGACTGTATAAACATAACAGCCGTTTCACCATAATGGCGATTGTCAAAAAGCTCCCATCCGTCAGGAATATTCGGAATACTACTTCTTGCGCTACGTTCTAAAACTATCAGCGTATCAGCTTCCGCGCTAGCAAGTTTATTGCCAATTATTTGCTGCAAAAGTAACTCACAATCGCTTGTTTCATAAGCATACGGCGGATCTATAAATATAAGATGAAAAGCATCGCCGGCATAGTCATTAACGAATTGTTCAGCACGCTTACGACTAACCAGCATAGAAAGTGAATTATCCCAAGACGAAGATTTTTGCAAAACTTTAGCAGTATGACCAATAAGAGCGGCAGCTTGGGAATTCGCTTCAACAGCTACTAATTCTTTAGCTCCGCGAGATAACGCTTCAATACCTAAAGCGCCAGTTCCTGCAAACAAATCAAGAACTCTAGAGTTTTCAATTACATCCCATGAATCAAGACGTGAAAATATAGCCTCTTTCGTGCGATCTGTTGTAGGCCTAGTACACGACTTAGCAGATGTTAACGGAATTGATTTGAATCGTCCAGAAATAACGCGCATATATATATCTTACTTCTTGTATCTTTTATTAACGTAAATTAACGCGACTAACGCAAATTAAATACTCATGTACTCAAATTAAATACTCATGTACGTAATATCGTGAATCTTACGCCCAGCTTCCAATCCTTTGCGCTCAAAATTCGTAAGAACACGACCATCAAATCTATTTGACTCGCAAAAATCAGCATGCGGAAGCAAATTAGCATCCTCAGCATTGCCTTTTCCAACGTGTTCAATTGGTAAGCTAACAGAAGTATTTCCTATATTTTTAAAATCTGAACGATTATCCATTACTTCATGCACATGTAAAGCATAATCTTCTATGTCTGTTGCAATTCTCCACAATCCGCCTTCTACTAAAGCATTATGAATATCTTTAGCTAGCTCCGATTGCACAATGCGACGCTTATGATGGCGCATTTTTGGCCAAGGATCTGGGAAGAAAGTCCAAACTTCGCGAAGTACATTAGAATCGCAAGCTTTAAGAAAATCTGGGGCATTAACTTGAGCAATTCTCAGATTTTTCAAGCCTTTATCTGAGTCTTGTTCAGATTCAGAAGAATCGCAATCTGCATTAACGCATTTAGAAGCAAGAAGCATAGTATGCGCTACACCTGGATCATAAACTTCTAAAGCCAAAAAATTTATATCAGGATTTTTAGCAGCAGCCGCAACTATATTTTCGCCTTGGCCTGATCCAATTTCTACAATAAGAGGATTTGTATTCCCCCAATTTCTAGAAATCCACTCAGTATTAACACGAATATCATCGCTTAAGCGCAATGATCCTTCTGAAGATGTAACTTGCAATAAATACTTGGAAGAATACGCATCTTTAGCGCGCTGTAAACGAGAATCCAATCTAGCTGATCGTCTAACAAAAGATAAAACGGCACGAGCCTTAGCTATCATGCTATTATTTTCAGATTGTGTATTTTCGTTATTCATAATTATCCCAACACGTATTCATGCGACTTAGACTGGCCATTTTTGTATTTTATTGTAGATTGTGAAATATGTAAAATATTTTGCCTTTATGATGTATACTAAAAGAGCAAAACATAACATATGTGAGCAAAAACGAACATTTTTTGTTCCAATTAATTTCTATCGATCAATGCTAGAAAGGTCTATCATGACTGTTCTCGTTACAGGAGGATGCGGATACATCGGCGCACATGTCGTACACGCACTTCATCAAGCCAAGCAAGAAGTCGTCGTCGTTGACGATTTAAGCTATGGCAAACCAACGCGTATTGAAGGCGCTCGTCTTTACGGAATGGACATTGCAGCTCCAGGTGCAAGCGAACGTCTTGCAGAAATTATGAAAAATGAGCATGTAGATGCAGTTATACATTTTGCCGCTAGGAAACAAGTTGGCGAATCAATGGAAAAGCCACTTTGGTACTATGAGCAAAATCTTAACGGAATGCTTAATGTTCTTGAAGGAATGCGCCATAGCGAAGCTAGGAAGCTCGTATTTTCATCTTCTGCAGCAACTTACGGAGAACCACCAGTAGAAGTGGTGCCTGAAGATGTTTCTCCTATGCTTCCTATCAACCCATACGGCCAGACCAAACTTATTGGAGAATGGATGGCTCGCGCTTGCGAAAAGCCTTATGGGATTCGCTTCTGCGCATTGCGCTACTTTAACGTGGCTGGATGCGGTCCAGTTGAGTTAGAAGACCCTGCTGTACTAAATCTTATTCCTATGCTCTTAGAACGCTTGCAGCGCGGCAAAGCACCTGCTATTTTCGGCGACGACTACCCAACTCCAGACGGAACTTGCATTCGCGATTATATTCACGTCTCAGATTTGGCTGACGCGCATATTGCAGCTTTGAACTATTTGGATCGCGACGAGCGTAAGTATGACGCTTTTAACGTTGGAACTGGCACTGGTACGTCAGTTAGGGAAATCGTTGAAGAAGTTCGACGCGTCACAAAGATACCGTTCAAAGAAGCTGTATTACCTCGCCGCGCTGGAGATCCTCCTCAATTAATTGGCAATCCAACTCGTATTAATGAGGAAATGGGCTGGCATGCACAATACAATGTTAAGGATATTGTTGAATCAGCATGGAAAGCTTGGCAAGCAAATCCAAAACATCATATTGATGTTGAATCTTGGAAGCAATCTGACTAGCTTATGAAATAAAGAAACGCGCGACAAAAACTGCCGCGCGTTTTTTGTTTATTTACTTGTGGCTCCGAGCGGGATCGATCCGCTGACCTAACGATTTTCAGTCGTTCGCTCTACCAACTGAGCTACAGAGCCAAGATGAATAAAAAACCCGGACTAACCGGGCTTCCACCATCGCGACCCCGGCCGGACTTGAACCGGTGACCTCCGCCGTGACAGGGCGGCGCTCTAACCAACTGAGCTACGGGGCCGTGGCACGTTCTCTTGAACGGCCGAGTCACTATCTTACAGGAAATAGCCTTAAATGCAAGTTATAAAATAACAATCGGCGTGTTGCCTTGATAACTAAGGGATTTCCGGCGTGTTGAAAATCGGCATAATTAAGCCAACTTCTAACCTAAAATCACAAATCCAATTCTGCGAAACACCGACAGATTTATAAAATTAGTCACCATTATCCGAATTGTACGAATTATCGTCATACGAATTATCTGAATTGTACGAATTGTCATCGTTATCCGAATTATAGGAATTATCGTCATTATCCGAATTGTACGAATTATCGTCGTTATCAGAGTTATACGAATTGTCATCGTTATCTGAATTGTACGAATTATCGTCGTTATCAGAATTATAGGAATTATCGTCGTATGAACGCGAATAATTATATGTACTATTTATCGAATCATCTATTTTCGAATTAATAGTGTTTACGAAGAACAAAATGCCAAAAACATACACAAATGACATTACAATGCTGACGATAATTGCAGCAATGGCTCTACCTTTACCGCGTTCGTGGTTTTTAGAAATCTGAACTAATCCAATAATACCTAAAATAAAACCTACAAGAGGAATAAAGAACGCTAGGATAATGCTCCAGAAAGCGAACATATTCACAGAATCATCGTCATTGTTGAGATTTTTATCCGCTTCAGGATCATCATATTTAAATTTCGGAAGCGCATATGAAGGAGTATTCCAGAATCTTCTATATTTCTCGTCTTGAAGGCTACCGCGACGGCGATACGGATTGCCCGGTCGATAAGCGCCATTCCTACCATTCATTCCGTAAGGTGGACGCGCATATTGCATATTCGGATTGCCGTACTGTTGATACGGGCGCCCATATGGCATACCTTGATTGCCTTGATTGCCATATTGTGTATTTTGAGCGCCATACTGTTGAGATGGATTACCGTATTGCTGAGTATTCTGAGCGTAATAATTATTGCTTTGCTGAGGCTGCGAGTATTGAGACTGTGAATATTGAGACTGCGCGTTTTGCTGCTGTGCGCTCTGAGAACGTGTATTCTGAGGCTGCGAGTATTGAGATTGTGAATATTGAGACTGCGAATATTGCTGCTGACTAAACTGATTATTCTGATTATTCTGATTTACCTGATTATAATTAGAGTTTTGATAATTTTGATACTGTTCGTTACTATTAGAACTTCCATATTGATTATTATCTGCAGCCATCGAAGCCTCCTTACAAACCTTTCTGTAACATTCTAATTCCGATTGTAGATATGTATAGTATGCCCGACTAAGGCCAGATGACTAGTTTTAAATAACAGATAGAAAATAAAAAAAAACGCCGCCCAAAACGAGCGGCGTAGAATTTGTACCCCCTAAGAGAGTCGAACTCTTGTTGTCAGATTGAAAGTCTGGTGTCCTAACCGTTAGACGAAGGGGGCTTTAACCAAACCATATGATATTAACACTTTGATTGCGCAAGAGCAAACCGGCGTGTCGCATCGTCTTGCTTTTTCACTCAAAGCGTAGCGTGAAAAAGCAAACCGATGCGAGAGCGCTGACTCAATGCTGAAAGCACAGTGCGCTTTCAGCGTCAGCGCGCCCGATTACGCTTTCTTTACTACCCTAAAGAAGCGTAATCCACAGACCAAAAAGGCTTCCGCTTCAAGCAAACCGATGCGAGAGCGCTTGCACAACGTGGAAAGTCCAGTGGACTTTCCAGCAAGCGCGCTTCCCCCAACTTTGTGTACTTATCTGGTACCTAAGTAAACAAAACCAAGAACACTTCCCCGATTTTGTTTACCAACACGCCCAATAAGTCCACAAAACCAAGAACAGGAATAGCAGAGATAACAATCAGTGCTTGTCGACGGCTTTGCCTCGACTCCTCCTACTCCATCTTCCACGACTTCTTCCGCGACCTTTCCGCTTATGCTGCTCAGGTTCCGGCATAGTCCAACCTTCTTGCAGCTCAGCATAATCGCCAACAAGTTCATCAATAATCATAGAACCCGAATTCACATCCTCGGCCTTTGCGTGAATTCCAGCTCTGCGAAGCATCATATGAGCAGCGCGCTTTTGATTAGGAAGCACAAGAGTTACTACGTCGCCTTCTTCACCTGCGCGAGCGGTACGACCAGAACGATGCAAGAAGGATTTAGGATCCTCAGGAGGCTCAGTTTGCACAACTAATGCAACGTCGCTAATATCTATACCTCGCGCAGCAACATCTGTAGCGACGAGCACGCGCACTAAGCCTTCAGAAAACACTTCCAAATGGCGATCGCGCTGACTTTGGGAAAGATTACCTTGCAAATCAACTGCAGGAATACCTTCCTGTACAAACTTTTTCGCCATATTCTTCGCCTGATATTTAGTGCGAGTGAAGAATATAGAACGCTTTTTGCCTGATGCTAGCTTTCGTAGAACTTCGTACTTGTCTCCTGCAGACACAGCGAAAATATGATGCGTCATAGTGTCTACTTGACTATCAGCATCATCCACAGCATGAATAACAGCATTTGGCAAGAATTGATTAACTATTGCGCTAACTTGCTTATCGAGAGTTGCAGAAAACAGCATGCGCTGGCCATCTGGTTTAACTTGCTCTAAAAGTCTTGTTACAGCTGGTAAGAATCCCATATCTGCCATTTCGTCTGCTTCGTCGAGCACGCTAACCATTACTTTTTCAAGCGTAAGCGCACCTTGTCGTATTAAATCTTCCAAACGACCTGGACAGGCGAGAACAATCTGTGCACCTTGCTTAAGTTGGGATATTTGACGTTGATATCGCACGCCACCATAAACAGTTACTGTTTTCATGCCATAGGCTGCAGCAAGTGGAGCGATTACGTCATCAATTTGATGGACAAGCTCACGAGTTGGAGCCAGAATCATTGCACGAGGTGCAGGAATATCATTGGATTCGCGCGATTTATGCTTTTTACCAGAATTGATTAGATCAACAAAATTCTCAGCTAAACGCGCAACAAGTGGAATAGAAAATGCTAATGTTTTACCACTTCCTGTACGACCGCGTCCTAGAATATTCGCGCCTTTTAGGGAATCCGGTAACGTGGCTTGCTGAATTGGGAAAGCCGTAGTTTTGCCATCTGCACGCAATACTTCCACAATAGGATTTGGAACGCCAAGTTGCGAAAAAGTGACATTTTCAGAATAGTTTTCACGAGATTCGATTGCAGAATCAGGTATTACTATTGAATTTTGCTTAGCTGAAGAACTGTCATATTTTTCAGCGAAATCTTGCTGTGCGTCGCGAATAGCCATTTCTTCGTATTGCAAAGCCTTCTCGCGAGACTTTTGACGAGCTTTATCCGCCTTGCGATTGCGCTCTCTGCGCGAATTAAACTCGTGATTGGAGCCATGACTGAACTCGCTATTGGAACCGTGATTAGAACCGTGATTCTTATGACTTGGCTGGTATTCAAAAGGATTGCGTTTTTTAGAGACTCTTTTCGACTTACGCTGCTCATTAGAATTACTAGTTGAACGAGAATTGTAAGAGTTACTTAATTTTGTATCACTATTTTTAACGCTACTATTTTTATTAGCGTTATTTGTTTTATTATTCATGCTGCTTTTATTATTCATGCTGTTTTTATTATTTGCAGCATTTTTAGTTTTTTTAGCACTGCGATGCATGGCATGCGCGTTATAGTGAGTGTGTGGCACAATAGCCTTTCATATCTTACTTTTATTTATATTTATTTATTTTATTTTTATTTATATTTCTATCTTATTTAACAGTGATGCACGTAATTATTACAAAATCGTGAACTAACTGAGCCTAGCATAAATTACTTTTTATTTCTATTAATAAACTTGGAATAAGCGTCATCGTCAATCACAACGTCTAAATCGCCAATCCATAAACATGGTTCATCTGCCTTGCAGAATCCATACTTAAAGAAGTAAAGACCATCGTCAACGCTTAACGAATAAACGCCACCCATATTAAATTTCTTTAAATTAAGCTTTTTAGCGCGCTGAATCAAATCCCAAATGCAAATATATCCTGGGCTAATCTTTCCACGCATAGTCTGAGTTGCTCCGTAAATGTACCACAAAGTGTCTTTATACGGAAAAGCAATCATGCTTGCAATAGGCTCCCCTTCGTACTCGCAAGTGCAAATCTCAATTTGTGGGAAAGCAGCCAGCAAGCGCTCAAAATATTCCTTAGGCCTATACGTAATACCATGCCTATTTGCCATAATTTCAGTAAGAGAATAAAAAGTATCTAAATCCTCTTGGCTTCTACTCCATCGTGTAGAAACACCTGCTTTAATGGCGGTTCTAATATGCCTTCTTGTCATTGAACTAAAGCCAGCCATCAAATCTTCTTCAGACTTTCCTTCAACAGTCAGCATAATCTCATAACGAGGATTTGAGAACGAATGAATATCTTCACCGTCGCTTCTAAAAGTAAAACCTTGATCCCTGTACTTTTTCACAAGATCTTGATCGTTTTGAACGCAAGGATCCATTCTAAGCAAAAACGCATTGTACTTTTCAAAAAGCGGTTTAGCTTCATCAATCAGCTTTTTAGTGGTTTCGATATCGTAAAAATCACAAACTGGCCCACGAGGAGCGTAAAGGAACATTTTATCGTCTATTGCTTTAATTCCTAAAACAGACATTGCAGCGCTGATTTTGTCATTTTCTTCAAGATAGACGTATTCATTAATCCAGTTATTTTTAACTTTTGCCCAGCTCATATCTTGCATTGCGTTAGAATATGGAGAATTCTTTATAAAATCCTCATATTCTTGAACCTTAGCAGAATCATTTTTATCAAGTATCGGCATTTGTACTCCTTTTAAGCTCAATACGTGATTTTACCGCGCATCGAATTGATTAAGCGCTAAGCGATGCGAATTATCCTCACACAGCTTAGCGCAAGATTATATTTTTAAGCTAACAATCTAACTAAGTTAACCGTACACTAAGTTAACCGTACACTAAGTTAAATTTAGCGCGTAAGCTTCCTATGCAAGCGATGCGGACGAGCAGCTTCCTCACCCAAGCGAGCGATCTTATTTTCTTCGTAAGCTTGGAAGTTACCTTCGAACCAGTACCATTTTGCAGGATTCTCGTCGTCGCCTTCCCACGCAAGAATATGCGTTGCAACGCGATCAAGGAACCAGCGATCGTGAGAAACCACAACAGCGCAGCCTGGGAAATCAAGTAAAGCATTTTCCAAGCTTTCCAAGGTTTCAACATCCAAATCGTTAGTAGGCTCATCGAGGAGAAGCAAGTTTCCACCCTGCTTAAGAGTCAAAGCCAAGTTCAAACGGTTACGTTCACCGCCGGAAAGCACGCCAGTAAGCTTCTGCTGATCCGAACCCTTAAAACCAAAGCTTGCAACATATGCGCGAGTAGGAATTTCAACGCCTGCAACCTCAATAAAATCAAGTCCGCCGGAAACAGCTTCCCACAAGTTTTTATTAGGATCCAATCCTGCACGATTCTGATCCACGTAAGAAATCTTCACAGTATCGCCAACAATAAGCTCTCCGCCAGAAAGAGGCTCCAAGCCTACAATCGTCTTGAAAAGCGTAGACTTACCAACGCCGTTTGGACCAATCACGCCAACAATACCGTTACGAGGCAAAGTAAACGACAAGTCGTCGATAAGCACGCGGTCGCCAAAAGCCTTGTGAATATGCTTTGCTTCCAAAACTTGCGAGCCCAAACGTGGACCTGCTGGAATTTGAATTTCAGAGAAGTCAAGCTTCTTGGAATTACGTGCCTCTTGCTCCATCTGATCGTAGCGTTCCAAACGAGCCTTGTTCTTAGCCTGACGAGCCTTCGGCGAGCTACGTACCCAATCAAGCTCGTTCTTCAAACGCTTAGCAAGCTTGGCATCCTTAGCACCCTGGATTTCCATACGCTTGGCTTTAGTTTCCAAATAAGTAGTGTAATTACCCTTGTATGGATAAAGCTGGCCGCGATCAACTTCACAAATCCACTCTGCTACGTTATCCATAAAGTAGCGATCGTGCGTAACTGCAATAACAGCGCCTTCATACTTGTGCAAGAACTGTTCAAGCCAAAGAATAGACTCTGCATCCAAGTGGTTTGTAGGCTCGTCAAGCAGCAGCAAATCTGGAGCTTCAAGAAGAAGCTTGCACAACGCCACTCGACGTCTTTCGCCACCAGAGCACACGGATACAGGAGAATCAGGATCTGGGCATTGCAAAGCATCCATTGCCTGCTCAAGCTGAGAATCCAAATCCCAACCGTTTGCAGCATCAATATCAGTCTGAAGCTTACCCATTTCTTCCATCAAAGCATCGAAATCAGCATCAGGATTGGCCATTTCTTCGCCGATTTGGTTAAAACGCGCTACTTTTTGCGCAATCTCACCAAACGCCATTTTAATGTTTTCGCCAACTGTTTTAGTTTCATCCAGTGGTGGCTCCTGTTGCAAAATTCCAACAGTGTAACCTGGAGTGATAGAAGCTTCACCGTTAGAAACGTTTTCCAAACCGGCCATAATTTTAAGCAGCGTAGATTTACCCATGCCATTAGGTCCAACCACGCCGATTTTCGCTCCTGGAAGGAAACTTAATGTAACATCATCAAGAATTACGCGATCGCCGTAAGACTTACGCGCTTTAATCATCTGATAGATAAACTCAGCCAAAGTAATATACCATCCTTAAAACGTTGGGATTCCAGCGTGCTGCATGCATAGACGAAAGCGTAACCTGAATTTAGCGCATTAACTTTGCAAGTGTTTGATTGCATAATGATACAAAATCCAAGCCAGAAAAAGTCAAGCTGGCAAATATCAAGCTAGCAAACACTACAAATTACGAGCAGATTACGCAAAAATAAAGTAAATCGCAAGCAAAAGCAGCAAAAGTACCGTTGGTTATTATCTCATGCTATCGATACATTAGCATTCAAAAATATCTACTGTATACAAGCAGGAGCCAGTAATAGGTATTTACGCAGTAATCGACGAGAATCTGCGCAAGTTTTCTACAATGCGAATCATGCGCTTATCCATTACTTTGCCGCCAAGAATTACGCCAACAACCAGCACAATTGCACCGTTTATTACAGACAGAATGCTTGCAATCCACAAAAGATTCATGTTAATAGCCACAAACGCAATAGCTGCAGCAATAGACGGAATCATGCATACTGCAGCAAGAAGCGTAAAACCTATTGGTGCAAGAGATCTAGCACCTGCGGAACCTTGCGGCCTAGAAAATGGCTTTTCAATTGATGCCACAGGGTACATTGCAATGCACGAAGAAACTGAGCCAATACCTATGGAAGCAAAAGCTACGCCAATTGGCAAAAGAGTCTGTAACATAACCGAACTTACACTTTGTTGAATATTTGCTACGAGGAAAAGGAAAACATAAAATCCTACTCCAAGAAGAGCAAAATACACAGCGCAAATCAAGGACCAAACTATTGCGTGCGCTAAGCGATCGCGAATGCCTTTTACGCCAATAATCGCGTGCATAGTAAAAGCTGTGCCATCGTAAGCAATATTGTTTCCAACAACCATGCCAATCATCAAAGCAGCATACATAAGCCAGCCAGATACGCCTAAACCATCTGCCAAACCCTTAAAGCCTACGGAACCAGTAACACTTGCAGTTGGAACTACCAGCATAAAAAGAGGCATAATAAGCAAAAATAGCTGGCGCATATCTCTTCTCATAACGCTAACAATTCGTGCAATAATCGCACCGACTGTGTTGTCTGGAACTGCTGCAAACAAGCCAATTCCCTTAGTTTTAACAACTGTTTTTTGCTCACCACGAAGCAACTTCGGCTCTAATTTTGCGCAAAACACGGAGATTGCAAAGCAAACGGCAATCGTTACAACGCAAATAAGGAAGCGAATAACAAGCGCAAGCCAATTGCCATTAATAGCATCAAGAGGCAAAGCCATAGCTGCACTTAATGGTGTAAAAGCAGATACAGCGCAGAAACTTGAGCTGATCACAATTTCATTTGGTGAACTACCATGCCCGTTCATTGATGCAACAAAAATCATGTACGCTATAAAAATAACAACGTAAAAAATGTTTCTCGAATGCTTGTTTATTAAAATAGTATCCAAAAGTTCAATAAGCATTTTACTTAAAGACACGATTGTTACAACGTAAAGCGGAGCCGCAATTGCACTTACTAAAACCGGCACAATTCCAAAGTTTCGGTACGCTAAAGACCATAAAGCAAGCGCGATTGTGCTGCTTATAGAAAGCGCTCCAAAAAGAGAGCCAAGAAGCATACCAGCTTGCTGCTTTACGTAAGGAATGCCGTAAAGCGCAAAACTGCGCGATTTTAGTGTTGTGTCGCTGCCAAACATAAACAGGTTTATAAACAGCGTAAAAATTGACGCAGCTGACGCAACCGTTATTGGAAGAGCTTGGAATTCCTGCCAATTTTTAGTATCTGGAAGCATCCCTGGATCAAGATACTTTCCCGCTTGAAAACCAGCAAAACCAAGAGCGCATATAATCGCAAGCCCAAAAACAATGACTATACCAAAGCCAATTTTTTGCCACATTGACTTTCGCATAACAGAAAAAGTAAGCGCCCAGCGAAGGCGAACCATTGTAAAAATCATAGACATTATGGCTCTCCTTTTTTAAGCGTTGAAATTGGTGGAATCGGTGCTAGGAGCGTTATCAGACTTGCCGCCGTTAAGCCAATCAATGCGCGCAGCCGCGTGACGTCCGCCAACAAGCTCCATAAAGCGATCTTCAAGATCTTTGCCTTGAGCCACCTCTTCAAGAGTGCCAGAAGCTGCAACATGACCTTCGTTAATAATTGCCACGTGCGAGCACATTTTTTCAACCAATTCCATAACGTGCGAAGAAATAATCACCGTTCCGCCAGTAGAAACATACTCGGCGAGAATATCCTTCAAATTTGCGCTAGAAACAGGGTCCACTGCCTCAAAAGGCTCGTCCAACACAAGCACGCGAGGACTGTGAATCATAGCTGTTGCAAGGCAAATCTTCTTAGTCATACCAGTTGAATAGTCCGAAACCATAGTGTTTGCGGCTTCTGTTAAGTCGAATGCAGAAAGCAAGTCGTTTGCACGACGAACAGCCTCAGCGCGGCTCATCTCGCGAAGCATGCCAGCATAAGTTAAAAGCTGAAGACCGGTGATAGTCCTGAAAATCTCATCTGCTTGAGGCATTAAACCGATTGCGCGTTTTGCGCTATTCACATCGCTCCAAACGTCGTTGCCAAAAATCGAAGCAGAGCCGGAATCCGGCATAAGCAAGCCAGTAAGCATCTTAATCGTAGTAGTTTTGCCGGCACCGTTCGGACCAACCAAGCCATAGAAAGAGCCTGCTGGAATATCTAAGGAAAGATTATCTACAGCAACTTTTTTACCAAAAGTCTTAACAAATCCGCGAATAGAAACAGCTGGAACTTCTTCGTTGCTATCACTCGCATCGCTCGAATAAGTGTTTGCGCCAAAAACTGGAACAGAATCTACCATAGAAACCTCACAACATACAGATAAGCGCACGCATTACGCCACATTATGCACAAGCGCGCGCTTATGAAAAAATCTATATTATCTTATCATATGCAAATTTTTTGCACAAACATTGCGAATCAGTGCCCAGTATGGTGAATTGGCTTCCACTCGCTCTTTGAAAATACTGCTTGGAAGGAAATAGGAACATACGAAAGCATAAAGATTGGGAAACTAAGCGCATATGCGAATAGCTCTTTGCCAGTAGCACCAAGTTTGCGGTGCTCAACAATCATTGTCAGAGAAACAAAGATCATCATTCCAATAACACTGCTTATTGTTGTAATAATGAAGTTACTTGCAGCTTCAATCTGGCTTGCCCAAGTCACGAATCCGAACATAGCAAATATAAATCCTAAAATAAGTCGAATAATCGCAAGAACCATAAATGGGCAGAGAACTAGAGAAAAATCAACCGATGAAAAATCACGCTCCTGAATACCATGCTTAATCAAAGCAGAACCGTAATAACGGAATACTTGCAAAAAGCCTTTACTCCAGCGTAAACGTTGCCTCCAGCTTTGGCTGAATGACACAGGCTGCTCGTCGTAAAGCACAGCCGAACCACAATACCCCACGCGATCTCCGTGCAAAATCGAATCCATAGTAAATTCGAGATCTTCTGTTAAAAGATGGAACTTCCAACCGCGATTCCTATGCATTATTTCGCGAGAGAACATGAATCCAGTTCCTCCAACGTGGCAGCTAGATCCAAAAAGCATCCTCGAGTTATTTGTAAATCGCGATTCGCGTATAAACCATAAAGCAGATCCAGACGATACCCAATTATCAGATAAATTAACGGAATTACGATAACTTGTAAGTATCTGGAAGCCTGCGTGGAATCCTTTATTCATCTCTTCGAAATAATGCTTATCAAGACGATTATCCGCGTCAAAAACGAAGTAAGCGTCGTATATTTTATCCTTCCCTTTTTCCATGATGTGATCAAGAAGGAAACTTAAAGCATATCCTTTTCCTATATTCTTTTTATCGAAACGCTCTAATACATTGCAACCAGCGTCACGGCCAACTTGAGCAGTTTTATCTGTGCAATTATCCGCTACAAGCCAAATATCTATAAAATCTTGATTGTACGTTTGTTCTTTAATCGAATTTATAAGATTTCCAATTACAGCTTCCTCGTTACGAGCAGATATTAATACAGCATAATGCTTATCCATAGGAGCATCTGGAAACTCAATTGGCTTAGCTATAAGTGACGCTACAGCGCATACGGCTTGATAAAGTACATTCGTTACGCCAATGATTATAACGAGTATGTCAAAAACATATAATAGTGTCATTTCTTCCACCCGCTCCGCGGATTGTTACGTGTGTTACTTTTACGTTTTGTACGCTTTATTGCTTTTTCAGAAGTCTTTTTTGTAAAATCTTCTTTTGTTTCATCTGATGAAATTCTATCAACATTCCTGACAGACGCACGCGAGCTTGTTTTATTTGAGTTTTTATATTCACGATTTATATTAGATGAATTTAGATTTTTCTTATTTAATTTCACTTCTTTATTTACAGCATTAAGCATTTCACGCGATATAACCATAGTTGAAAGTTCTTCAATATTGGAATTATTAACGCTATTAACGCTATTAACGCTATTTTCAGTAGTTTTACTATTTTCGCTACTTTTATTATTTTCGCTACTTTCACTACTTCTATTAGTAGGATTTTCTTTGTTATCAGTAGGATTTTCGCGAGAATTATTTACAACGCGAGAATTACATACAACGCGAGAATTATCTTTGCTATCTTCATACGAATTAACTTCATACGAATTAACTTTAAGCGAATTATCCTTAAGTGAATCGCTATCGAGCGAATCATTTTTATTGAATTCATAAGCTTGTTTGTACCAATAAAGCACTTCATCATTCATAGTTACGCGAGAACTACTTCCTTTAAGAACTCGCACAACGCTATCTCGAACAGGACGAACTATGCTATTGTCAATCGCTTCAGCTCCAGCAACCATAATTGACTTATGATCTGGCTTAGGATCTTCCATCAAAGGAGAATCAATTAAGTCATAACTCTTTGTATACACTTTAAAAATGGCTTGAAGACTTGCTGTAACAGGCAAAGCCAAAAAAGCTCCTAAAGCTCCAAATACTGCTCCTAAAATCAATACAGAAAGAAACGCAATAGCCGGATTCAAATCCATAGTTTTTTCTGAAATCTTAGGAGAAATAACCATATTTTCAATCTGCTGGTAAATCGTAACAAAAGCTAAAGTAGCTAATGCAGTGCCAAATCCATTTGAGCTCCAAGCGAATATAATAGGCAAAGCTCCGCCTAAATACGTACCAACAGTTGGCACAAATTGAGAAACAATTCCGCAGAATAACGAAAGAGGCAACCAATAAGGCACGTGCATGCAAATAAGGAATATTGCAGTTCCAACAGCATTAATTACGGCAAGAATAATTCTTGAAAAAAGAAAACTTGAAATTTGCTCTTGCACTACAGACCATATAAACACAAAACGACGCTGTGATTTAGGATTTAACCACCTGCAGAAACTACGACGCATTCTTGGACCAGCAGCAGAAATGTAATACGTAACCATAAGGATAGTAAGCAAATCAAGTAATCCAGAGAACAATCCCCAAGTTGTATTAAGAGCAAAACCTCCAAAATCAACTACCCAAGAAGTCTGTATATTTTTCAAAATTTCTATTACTAATTGCTCAATATTAGGTAGTTTTACGTGAGCAGTATGTTGCACTAATTTCGAGAACTGTTCATAAAGTTTAGGCAAACCAGTAATCATAGAAATAGCCTGCTGCACGAACATATTCCCAAAAAGTCCGAGCATAAGACCTACAGATACTATAAGTCCAAATAAAGTTACTCCGGAAGCAACACCCCTACGCCATCCATGTTTTATTAATCGCACTACAAGCGGTTCCATTGCGAGCGCAATAAACATCGAAACTATTACGTCGAATACTACGAAAGATATTTTTTCCCACGCAAACCACAGAAAAATAGCGATAAAAGCCATCATAACCACGTATAGCAATGCGCGGCCAAGCCAGTCAGGCGGTCGTCTATCATCACCTTTAACCGGGAATAAAGATGCTAAATCTATCTTGTCACTGCTTGAATTTTTTTCTTCACGGTCACTGACAGTATCTTCGGCGTAATATTTGGGATTACTCATAGGCTCTATTGTAATGTAAACTGCTATTTTGACCTAACTTATAAATGAATTATTGCAAATGCAAATCGCAAAAACAAATCACCAAAGCAAATCGCTAATATAACAGCAAAAACAACAGCAAAAACAACAGCAAATAAATTACAACTAAATAAATTTTCAGGAACACGAAACACAAAAGTAACGTGATAGTAGAGTTGTTGAAATCCAAAACAGCATATGCGCATCTAAACTATCTACTGAGTTTTAAGAAAGGAATGTGTCTCCATGACCACTTTGCAAACGAAAGAAGATGCCGCAGCCCTTATTGAAAAGGAAGGCATTGAATACGTATCCGTACGATTTACCGATTTGATTGGCGTTCAACAGCATTTCACTGTTCCAGCTGAAGAGTTCTTACACAGCGCTTTCACTGATGGAATGGCATTCGATGGTTCTTCTATGCAAGGCTTCCAGGCTATTAACGAATCAGATATGAAGCTTATCCCAGATGTTGATACTGCTTATATTGATCCATTCCGTAAGCATAAGACTTTAAACGTTGCTTTCTCTATTGTTGACCCTGTAACAGATGAGCCATATTCTAGGGATCCTCGTCAGGTTGCTATTAAAGCAGAGTCTTATTTGAAGTCCACTGGCATTGCAGATACAGCAAGTTTTGCCCCAGAAGCTGAGTTCTTCATTTTTGATAAGGTGCGTTTTGCTAACGATATGCAGCGCTCATTCTATGAGGTTGATTCTAACGAAGCTCCTTGGAATTCTGGAATCGACACTGAAGATGACGGCAGCAACAATATTGGTTTCAAGAATCGCGTAAAGCACGGCTACTTCCCTGTGCCACCAGTAGATCACAATCAGGATTTGCGCGATGACATGGTTTACAATTTGCAAAAGGTTGGCTTGATTCTTGAGCGTTCTCACCACGAAGTTGGCGGTGCAGGTCAGCAGGAAATCAACTACCGTTACAATACGCTTGTTCACGCTGGCGACGATTTGATGAAGTACAAGTATGTGGTTCATGAAACTGCTGCTTTAGCTGGTAAGGCTGCAACATTTATGCCAAAGCCAATTGCTGGAGATAACGGCACCGGCATGCACTGCCATCAGTCTCTTTGGAAAGATGGCAAGCCACTGTTCTATGCAGAAACTGGTTACGCTCAGCTTTCTGATATTGCACGTTGGTACATTGGCGGTTTGATTAAGCACGCTTCTTCTGTGCTTGCATTTACGAATCCTTCGCTTAACTCTTACCACCGCTTGGTTCCAGGCTACGAAGCTCCAGTCAACTTGGTTTACTCTGCTCGTAACCGTTCTGCAGCTATTCGTATTCCTCTTGCTGGTGATGCTCCTGCAGCTAAGCGCATTGAGTTCCGCGCACCGGATCCTTCTTGCAACCCATTCTTGGCGTTCTCTGCTCAGCTTATGGCAGGCTTGGATGGCATTATGAACCATATTGAGCCTCCAGCTCCTGTTGACAAGGATTTGTATGAGCTTCCTCCAGAGGAGCACGAGGGCATTAAGCAGGTTCCTTCTTCGCTTGGCGAAGCTTTGCAGGCTTTGGAAGAAGATCACGACTTCCTTATGCAAGGAGACGTTTTCACAAGCGATTTGATTGATACTTGGCTTGATTTGAAGCATGGCGAAATGGATATGGCTCGCTTGGCTCCAACTCCATTAGAGTATGAGCTTTACTTCCATATCTGATTTTTAAGCATTAATTATTAGTAAGGGGTTTGCGGACTGCTACAAAAGCAATTCACAAACCCCTTAATATTTTGCTATTTAATATTTAGATACTTAATATTTTGCTATTTAATATCTTTAATATCTAGTTGATACTTATATCTAGCTACTACTTAATAAACGAATCCTTTAAGCTTTCAAATGCAACATCCGCAACAACAGGCACAATCATAGGACGTCTGCGCAAAGTGCGCGCAATCCACGTGCCAAGTACTCTGCGCATAATCTGCTGAAGCTTATAAGTATCACGCTCGCCGTTCATCATTGCATCTTCTAATTGCTGAACAATTTGATGGCGAATCTTATCAAAATCAGACTCATCTTCAGCCATAGCGTTAACGAAAATCTTCGGACCAGTTACAACATCGCAGCTATCAGTATCAACTACAACAAAGCTCGAAACGAATCCTTCTGTGCCCAAAATCCTACGCTTTTCAAGCTCTTCATCTGTAAGCTCACCCACAGAATCGCCGTCAACATACACATAACCGCAAGGAACTGATCCAACTACAGCAGCGCGACCGTGATACAAATCAACAACATCACCGTCTTCAGCTAAAACAACATTTTGAGGATCAACACCAGTTTTAACAGCAATTAAGCCATTAGCAACAAGATGTCTGTGCTCGCCGTGAATTGGCATAGCGCATTTTGGCTTCACAATGTTGTACAAATACAGAAGCTCGCCTTCATTGCAATGTCCAGAAACATGAATAGCAGCATTATCTTTGTTTATAACTCGCGCACCCATTTGAACAAGCTTGTTAATAACCTTATAAACTTCATGCTCATTACCAGGGATAAGCGAGCTTGCAAGAATCACAGTATCGAATTCGTTAACAGTGATATCCTTGTGATTCCCATCTGCAATTCGCCCAAGCGCAGCCATAGGTTCGCCTTGAGAACCGGTGCACATATACACTAACTTATCGTCTTGTATATCTTTAGCTTGCTTTAAATCTACAACAGTATTTTCTGGAATATGCAAATACCCCAAATCAGCTGCAATAGACATATTGCGAATCATAGAACGGCCAACAAAAACAACTTTACGACCAAACTTATGAGCTGCATCCACTACTTGCTGTACGCGATGCACGTGGCTAGAGAAGCTTGCAACGATAATCTTTCGAGTTGCTTCAGAAAAAGCTCGATCCAAAGCAGGACCAATAGTGGTTTCAGGCTTCACAAAACCTGGAACTTCAGCATTAGTAGAATCAGCCATAAGCAAGTCAATACCCTGCTCACCTAAACGCCCAAACTCAACTAAATCAGTAATACGATGATCTAGCGGAAGCTGATCTAACTTAATATCTCCAGTATCAATAATCGTTCCAGCAGGAGTTTTAACACACACAGCAAGAGCGTCTGGTATAGAGTGCGTAACATTGATGAATTCCAAGTTGAAAGGCCCAACCTTAAGCTTTTCTCTGCCTTCTACTTGAATCATCTTAGGATCAATCTTATGTTCCTTACATTTAGCTTCAACAAAAGCCAAAGTGAGTTTGGATCCAATAAGAGGAATATCAGGACGCATCCTCAATAAATAAGGAACGCCACCAATATGGTCTTCGTGTCCGTGAGTTAAAACTAAAGCTTCAACTTTATCTAAACGATTTTGTATATAGTGGAAATCAGGCAGAATTAAATCCACACCAGGCTGTTCTTCTTCTGGGAATAAAACTCCGCAATCTATAAGAAGAATATGACCGTTATATTCAACTACATTCATGTTACGGCCAATTTCACCAAGTCCGCCTAATGGAACTATACGCATAGAACCTTTGCGATACTTTGGAGGAAGCACTAATTCGCCTTCACGCTGATCATTTACAACAGGTGGAAGAATATTAGCACGCGAAGTTTTAACGTTTTTACGAGATTCTGCTTTACCTGCTTTAGATTCCTCACGCTCTATTATTTCTTTATCTTTTTTCACTAACTTACTCGTACTTTTCTTAAATTATTATTAATTGGTTATATCTATACAAATACTTTTAAATACGCTTATCGTGAACGCAAGATTAGTATTATAACAACAATCAACGCAATTACAAAAAGAATTGCGAGTAAAACAACTGCCGCAAATATAGCTACACCCATGGCTCCTAATACATGCGTACCAGTTATTAATTGCAAAGCATTGTATAACATTATTTACTTTTCTTCGCTATCTGGATCTTCGTGGAATACTTCGGTTTCGTCTACATCAGACTCGAAAGATTCTGCAGACTCAGAAGATTCAGTTTCACCAGTTTCAGATCCTTCAGAAGCTTCAGATTCCTCAGAAGCAGCATCGGCAACTTCAGATTCACCTTCCACAGCTTCAGGATTACTATTGCTCATCTTCTTATTTCTGATAGTTTTAACAACGAAATTTATGATAGCAATTAAAATACCGATAACAGCTACAACAAGAGCGAAAATAAGAATACGCAAAATTGCAGCACCAGTTATAGGCAAAGAAGCTTGTGCTACTTTACTAGCTTCAACTAATTTTCCAGAAACAATTTCTTCAATTCCAAACATAACATTCCCCCTGCTTCTTAAAACAGTACATGTACTTTTGTTCTAATCATACAACTTGTATTCGCCTTTTACCAAGAATTATCACAATAAACCATCCTAAAACAGCAAACGGAATCGCTATAAGCGTTGCAACCCAAGGAACAGACATACCAACATGCACATTCCATGCGTCAATAACTGCACCTGCAGCCATAGATCCCAGGGAAGATCCGATAGCAGAAGCCGTAGGAAGCCAAGAAAGACCTTCAGTAAGAGAATATTCTGGAACTGTCGCTTTAACAATTAAATTAGCTGTAGCGAAAATTGGCGAAACACATAAACCTGAAAGTACTTCGAAAATACTTAACACGATTAAACGATCCAGATTAATACTCATAAGAACGTATCCAAGTGTAAGGAAAATAAGGAATACTATTAAATGAGACCAATTAGATCCGCGGAATTTATGCGAGCCAAAAATCATTGCGCCAACAAGAGAACCGCAAGCAAATAATGCTAACTGCATGCCGATATGATTTTCTAAACCTTGAGCTTTCAAAGCTGCAGTAACTGAAAGATCAAAAGCGCTAAAGCTCATGTTAAAAATCAAAAACATAATTAGCAAAGGTATAATACCTCGATAAAGCAGCACGTTTTTTGACTTTTTTCTAGGTTTAGACGTACGCAATTGCTTCAAAGTCAGCTTGTCAAGCAAACCAGCGTTATATTTTTTATCCCTAACGTCCCTAACAGCATCACGTACATCAATATCATTTGAAGAAGCAGATTCCACTTCAACAACTTCCATAACAGCAGGTTGAGTATTACGCAAAGAGAAGAACCAAGTGCCGCCAATTCCGCTAGCAAAAACTGGCACAAATAATTGCGATACTGGGTGAACAGATGTTGCTAACCATGCTGAAAGAATAGGTCCGAAAATAAATACTATTTCGTCAATTCCAGATTCGAGAGCATACGCAGTATTGAGCAAAGAATCGTCTTTTTCAGAACGCAAAGTATAAGCCCATCTAGTACGCACAAGCGCACCAAAAGCAAATTGCGTAACACCCATAATTATTGCGAGCGCAAACAATAAAGTTAAAGATACGTGGAAAAGCACAGCTGTAGCAAATGCAAGCATTGCAATTACTTGAATTGTTAGAGCTACAGTACCAATTTTCTTTTGGCCAAATCTATCAAAAAGCTTTGCATATAAAGGCGTTACCGCAGCTTGCGCCAACACATATGCGGCCGCCATTGCTCCAGCAACAGTCCAATTATTGTAAAGATTATTTATAGCAAGTACTATTCCCAAGCCCATCATAGACATTGGCAATCGAGCAAGAGCACCTGACAAGCAAAATGATTTAACCCCTCTATACGCAAAAAGACGCGCATATTTTGCTTTCGCTGCAGGTTTCTTATTCAATGTTGACGATGTCATACATTCAACTCCCAGTAGCAACAATAAGTAGATAAAAGATAACTTAATTTAAAGATAAATATCGATTTTAAGATAAATATCCTTAAATTATTTAAATCCCGTAATTTATTTACTGTTTATTGTTTGTTATTCGTTTGTTATTTACTATTCGTTTGTTATTTACTATTCGTTTGTTATTTAATCTTTCAACGCTTATGAGAATGAGAAGATTTAATTAACGGCTCACCTGAATAAATAAATAAATCACTTACCAAATTTTTAACGCATTCAGCTTCTTTAGGATGATCTTGATGCATCCATTCAGCGTCTCTTCTCAAGCCATAATAATCATAAAAACTCACATCGCAAGCAGTATCGGTATGCAAATAATAACGATTCACTCCGCGATGACGCAAATGGCTCATAGTCTTAGACCACAATCCTGCGCCAACTCCCTTTCCTCGAGAATCAGGCGATACTACGAAAAGCTCTAATTCAGCTTGAGTTAAATCGTTAATATGAGATCTAGCTTCCAACTTAATTTCGATCTCACGCATTGTTTCAGCTCCAGCTAAAGCGTTTAAATACCTATCATCTTTGGCATTCTTCATAAGAGATTCTTGCTTTTCCAACATATTTGAAACTTCTGGGAAAAGTAATTCATCACCAAAAACGCGAGTTAATAATAAGCCTAATAATTTATCATCATCATATGCCATAACGCTATACGTAGAAGGCGCTAAATAATGCAATACAAATCTGCGAGAAAGCTCCAACGACGCTTCCGATCCAACAACTTTAGCTATACCCCACGTACGCTCATATTCGTCTACTACAGCATCGATATCACCCAAACCCATCGGGCGAAATTCAACAGCCATTTTACATCCTCAACTTTTTAACACTATTAATGCTAAATATGCAATGCACAATACGCGTATCTCCTATGCATATGAAATATACACGGCATAGACATGAAATACACATGACATACGTAATGCACAAATACTTACAGGCTAATTATTTGTTATGAATACAATTTAATTATGCATAAAATTTTGACCAAAAGATAGACTTTCTTACACATTTTTATGCATATTTACATATTATTCATACATTTTGCTGATTACACATCTTATTTTATAACTATCGTCAGCTATATCTAAGAGTACCAAACACCCAATATGAATCATATATTTTCAATATTCACATAACGAAAAAGCCTATTCTAAGCCTAATTCAGAGCGAATCTGCTGCTCGTTTTTCATTGAAGCATGAATTTCTCGAGATTCTTCATTTTCCTCGCTCACGTAATAAAGCGTAGCGTCAATAGAATCAAGATTCACTCCAGTAACGGCTGAAAGCATTAAACGATACCAATCAAGCTGAACCAATTTTCTTTGAATTTCCAATGGCTCAACAGGTTTTTTGCCAGTTTTCCAATCCACTATCGTGAAACGCTTAGATGAATCTTTAGAGTCTAATCCTCCAATAAAAACAGCATCTAAAACGCCATTTAAAACACGCTTATCTTCACTACTAGAATCATTTGATCCGTTCGAATTATTTCCGTTCGCATTATTAGCCCCAATTGCAAACGAAATAGGCAATTCTGCAGCTAATGAAACTCGCTTAGACCATCTAGATTGCACTAATCTGCGCTTCCATAAAAGCAATAAATCTTCAGTGCTTTTACTTGCGATTGAAACACTATTATCGATTGAAACGCCATCATTTCTCGAAGCATCACCCAAAGAATTAGCCAAATTTTGCTGAGCAGAAGTAAGATTACCTCTTTGAGCTAA
Source organism: Gardnerella coleohominis (assembly GCF_002896555.1). GTDB lineage: Bacteria > Actinomycetota > Actinomycetes > Actinomycetales > Bifidobacteriaceae > Bifidobacterium > Bifidobacterium vaginale_F. The sequence goes on along the minus strand of NZ_MNLH01000004.1, from coordinate 14,690 downwards.
AGAACTTACTTCTAATTTAGACGAAATCCCTGAAAGTGCAGCAAGTTGACGATCAATTCTTGAATCATTTAATTCAAAAACATCATCAATTGAAAAATCATTCGATAAAACATTACTTTCAATCAAATTACCAGCATTAACAAAATCTTCAGCCCAAGCGTGAAATTGCGTGCCTAAATCTGAACTTAAAGTTGCAACAGAAGGTATAGGGCGTATCCAAGCCATTAAAGCTTTACGCATACTCCTATTGTTAATTTTAGAAACTTTACTATCTTCTACAGTATCTTTATAAGTATCGTGAAGCTTAGCACTACGTTGCATAGTAGTTATACTTGTTGTACCAGAATTAGCATAACTAGCGTAATTACGCGCTTTTTGAGCTGCGTCTTTCATAATATCTTCGCTAGATTTATAAGCTTTAGGCATTAAATCTGAATCGTTAACAAATATCCGCGCGCGCGAAGTCAAAGAGTCATCAACATCGCTATCGGCATTTTTAGAGTTAAGCGAATCAGATGAATTTGTATCCACATTCGTATCTTCATTTGCATCTTCATTCGCATCTTCACTTTGAGCACAAATATCGCCATTTTTCATAAAGCGAACAGATTCTTTCAAAGTGTTTTCTAAATCCTCACTCAAAGTAATAGGCCAAGGAAGTACAACATTTCCCAGAGAAGAAGGCTGATTCGTCTTTTCTTCTAAAGCTTGTGCCAATTCATGCGCATACTCGCCTAACGCGACTCCAAAAGTAACATTTTTATTACTTTCTTCAGACGAGCTTTCTTTATCCGAGCTTTCTTTATCAGATTTATTTTCAACAGAACTATCTTTAGAAAGACTATCTCCAGCCGAGCTTTCTCCAGCAGCTTTATTTTGAACAGAGCTTTCTCCAGCAGCTTTCATATAAACGCAATCAGCATTCATCTCACAAAGCGATTTCAATGCTTCTTTCATGAAAATAGACATTTTCATATCACGTTTTACGTCATCTGTAGCCATTTTAGCTGTGCGAGCGCAACTTAACATCGTAGCGAATTGAGCACGAGTCATAGCAACATAAAGCAAATGCCTTTCTTCCATATGCAATTGATTTCCGCGCTCTTCAGATTGAGTAAAAGCATTATTATTTTTCAAATTAAGACTATTAGAATATATTTCTTTAGTTTGCTCAGACAAAAATTGATCAGGATCAACTTCACTAGGCATAGTATCGCTTTCATACACGGATTCAGCGAAATCGCGCAAGGAATTATAACGATCCCTTTTCATCTCGTCATAAATTTTTTCTACGCAATCGTAAGACTTTAAAGCCTCTTTTGGATGCATGCTTTCTTGCAAACTAGCATCATGCGGGAAATGAGGTAAATTATGCGAATCAACTCTTAAAGGAATTGGAACACAAGATGCGTATTCGATTGGGACATTAGCAGTAATAGAAATTTCAGATTTATTCTTTACGCAATCATCTGAAGAGCTAGAATCAGACGAATCCCCAGAATCCCCAGAATCGCTAGAATCCGCCAAATCACTTTTACCACTGAGCTTATCTATATAATCACTGTCGTCGTCGGAATCTACAGAAAAACGAAGACTATCCCCCTGACTACTAGGGAATCTCGTTGCATTCAATCCAACAACCGCAACAGCTGGCCATTGCAAGCCTTTAGACTGATGAACTGTCATCATAATTACTTGAGCATCTTCTTCTTCCGAAGAATCAACAGAATCAAAGTCTTCAGTTGCATCAATCCAAGACATAAGACCTTTAAGAGAAGGACTCTGCCACTCACTCATTTCTTGAATATAAGTAGAAACAACTGAATTTAAGGAATCTAAAGCTCCATGCATAGCTTTTAATATTTTTTGACGATCAAGCGAATTATCATTAACGCATGCAGCAACGCCTGAATCAATATCTACATTTAAAGCCTCAACAGCAGCTCGCATAACGTCATTTAAAGAATCATTACACCTGCAACTAACGGTTTTTAATATTTCACTAACTCTTCTTACAGCTTCATAACCGTGTTTGCTTAATCTATTTTTTAATTCACGAGTATTCTCATCTAAATCAGACATAAGTATATCTGCTAAAAATACGCCGTTATCAACGTTTACAGCAGATGTAGATGAGCTTGTTTGCGAAGCAGAACCACTATTCACACCATTTCTTTGGCTTGTAACAGCTCTCATCATTTCTAATCCGCTAAGACCAGATGGTAACAGTCCTGCTTGCACATAAATATCATATTGATATTTTGCATTCGCTTCGTCAGCAATTGATGCAATAGTTTTTAAATCTTCTGCAGATAGAGCAAACCTTGCAGTAGCAAGTAATCTCATAAGATCTGACGAACGACTGTGATCATTAACAATATTTAATAACGCGAGCACATCTTTTACAGCTGGATCATTTTTTACAGAAGAACATCCAACAACGCTAACTTTTAGACCAGCTTCTCGTAAAGCATCTGCGTATAAAGGCATAGATAATTTGCTTCTAAATAATATTGCAACTCTAGGCTTTAAAGGATTGCGATTTTCATCCCCCGGCAAAGGCGTAAGATCAGGATTAGAAAACAGCTTAGCAAAACGAACTACTGCTTCGATTTCCTGATATTTAGTAGGCATTACTACAGCTGCAACTGTTCCAGAAGTAGCATTATCCATAGCTTTCAAAACTTCTACATCAACTTCACAATCTTCAACGCTACTTCTATTTTTAAACATAGATTCGCGCATCGGTTTTGTTAAATCATTAGCGAGATTGAGAATAAGACGAGCATTTCTTCTAGTAGTAGTAAGAGAACATTCGCTTAAATCGACATCTTTAGCACTATTGAAAGAATTCTTAAAAGATACAAAAGCCCCAGAACTTGCTCCTCGGAATCCATAAATAGCTTGGAAAGGATCACCGACAGCAGTAATGTAAGTATTTGTTTTACGCGCATTAGGATCACGCTTTATTTCGGAATCATCATAATCAGGATCATCATAATTAAACAGTTTATTTATAAGCATTGCTTGCGTAGTAGAAGTATCTTGATACTCATCTAACAAAACTTGCTTATACTGCTCTCTATATTGAATCGCAATTGAAGGAAACTTAGTCACTAATCTATAAGCAGCAATCGTAAAATCACTAAATTGCGCCATATTAGCTTTACGCTTAGCCTTGTCAAAGGCCAAAACCAAATCAAGCAAAATATTGCGCTTTTTAGCAGCCGTAACAAGATTCATAGACTCTTCAACGCAAGCATTATCCCAATACTGCTCAAAATTTTCACAATACCTTTTAAAAATCTTATTTTTCTCATCAACTGACTTATTTTTAGCTTTACTATACTTACGAATTGCAGGAGCAGAATCTTTATGTTCACCCAACGTTTTATTAGCAACAATTCCGTCCATAAATTCCAGAAAATCTTTATTCCAGCGTCGAATTTTACTAACAGCTTGAGGAACACTATCGCAAACATTATTCTCAGCATCGACGCCAATCATAGAGCAAGCTATATCTGAATAAAGACTTAGAACATCCTTGCATAAAGTCTTAAAACCATATAACGAAATAACACAATCATCAGAATACAAATTCCATGTGCCACTATGCTCGTCTATATAATCGCCGACAACTGATTTAACTAATTCGTACGCTCCAGCATCGCTTAAAGGCATAGCATTCTGACTGAATCCGATTAGAACACCATATTTGCGCACAATCGATTGGAAGAATGCATCATAAGTCATAACTTCAGGCTTCAAAAATATATTTGAAGACGATTTACTTACAGCAGCAGAAACGCGAGATAACAATTCGGCAGCAGCTTTATTCGTGAAAGTAAGACCGAGAATTGACTCCGGCGCAACACCTTGATTTATAAGCTCTATCACGCGCTGAGTCATAGTGAAAGTCTTACCGCTTCCAGCTCCAGCAACAACAAGAATGTGATTGTTCGCGGAAGATTTTATAACTTTTGCTTGTTCATCGCTAAAAACAATTTTTTGACTATTATTACCCGGCTGAAGCTGTGAGCCTTGCGATACCTGCGATACCTGCGAGCCTTGCAATCCCTGTGATACCTGCAAGCCTTGCAATCCCTGCAATCCCTGCAATTCATTATCTGATAATTGTGAACTCATTATATTTCCGCCTACTTAATATCACTTATCACTATTCGAAGAATTACGTACAATATTTAATTTCTGCGCTTCTTTAGCAGCAGTCCTAATCTCATATACAGCGTCGCTTTTACCAGCGCACGCAGGGCAAGTAGTGCCACATCTACAACGAAACACATGCTCATTCGTAGGTTCATGCTCAAATTTTTCAGCAAGCATTGCACTGGCAGCAAAAAATACGCGCGAAATCATCATAAGCGACCACTGAGCTTGAGGAGAAAGATTAATAAAATCACTCCAATAAGATTCATCTACGTCGCTTGGCCTAGAATTTTCATCAAGTACCGGCAAACCATAAAGACGATTCACATCACTAAAACCAGTACGTTTATTTATTTCTTCTGTATTTAATTTATCTCCCATAAACAACGCTGGTTGAGACATGTTTTCAGCCATATTGCGGCTTTCTGCAGGATAATTTTTATTCACTACATGGAATAGCATACTTTCAGAAATCCTGCGATTGTGCGCCAAACGCAACACATTTAACATGCTTGATTCAAGTGATTTATCAATACCTTCAGCATCCAAATTGGCTAAATTAGCTGAATTAACTGAATCGTCTGAATCACTTAAGTCATATGAATCATCTGAATTCTTTTCAACATCGCTAGGACGATTATTGAAGCACAAGAACTTTTGCACATCATTTTCATCGAAATATTCTTGCAAAACAGCTTTTGCAAACTCGCAATTTCTACTAAAGAAACGCAAAGCAAGCTGGTAACAAACTAATTGCAAATCAGAAAAAACTTCTTTTTCAGAAGGAACAATCCCAGTTTTATAATCTATTAATCGTATTGTTTCACTAGATATTTGAGATTTAATATCTTCAAATGAAGTACGTTTCTTAGAATTTTCAAGATCAGAATTTTCACGCCCAGAATCATTTGCAAGCTGAGAATCACTTGCAAGCTCAGAATCAGAAGCACTAGCGATACTATCCGCATCGCTTCTAACTTCCATACGATCCATTCGGCCTGAAATGCGAATAAGCATATTCTCATTGTTTTCTACAGGCCATCCACCTACAAGATATCCCATAATAGAACGAAGATTAGCGATTTTTTTAGACTCTTCAGAAGCCACATATGAGAACGATTTTCCATCCGAATCAATTTTCTTTTTAGGATTAAAATCGACTCCTAAAGTCTTGTAGTAAATACGAGCTATATCTTCAAACCCAAAAGTAGCACGCAATTGACATTCACTATAAGAACGCTTTAAAACGCCAAAATAAGGAGAATCAGAATGACTTTTAGACTTATACGCATCTTTAGAATTATCGTATCCAATAACTCTGCCTAATTCATCTTTCAGAATACTTCTTGAACTATAAACGCCTTTAGCAGATTCCACAAAATAATTCGCAATATCGTAAATAGCGCTATCAACTTTTCTTTGATTAACTAAAGCCATATAACGATTACGCACATTTTCATCTACTGAAGAATTACTAGCAAGTTCAATATAATGCTCGCGCATAGAATCAGCTATATGTTTAACAGCTTTCAGATAATCTTCCTCACTTATCTCGCCATTTCTAGCAATAATCTGAGGATAATTTTCTTCTAAATAACTCGTATCAAGGCCTTTATCTTTACACGCCCAGCAAGCAGTATTGTGTATTAAAGTACCAAAATTCGTACTCGTATTTGATTTCTGCGGACCGCTAAATTCGTTTTCTAATAGCGCACACACAGGGCAATTCCATAAAGCATCAACTTTAGAAGGCGAAAGACGAATAATATTAGACGATTTACTTTCGGCAGATTCTTTGCTTTCGGCAGAATCCTTATCGCTAGAATCTTTGCTTTCGGCAGAATCTTTGCTTCCTTCAGAATCCGCACTCTTATCTAAATCCGCACTCTTATCTACGAAATCCCAAGTTTCAAAATCTGCAGCATGAATATCGTGCTCACTTAATAACTTCAAAGCACAAACAGCGTCCGCGATTTTCTTCTTATCATTATTTTTAATCGCATTCATTAATTTCGCGCGCGCAAAGCATACCAAAGCTCTAGCATCTGTATCAATAGCAGCCAGCTCATGATCTATAGGTGTATAAATAGCAGAACCATCTTCTTCTCTTAAAAATTGAGCAGGCATATATCTAAACAGAAAATCAGACGGAACTAAATCATCACTTCTAACAGCACTGATGTATAACTGTTTAATCGCTCGAGTACAAGCCACAAAGAAACTACGTTGTTCATTAGTATAAACAGCCATTTTATCGTTAACAGACATGCCCAAACTATTTTTCCTAGATAAAGGCTGATTAAGCATACCAACAATACGCTTATTAAGAGTCATATCTACTAAAGATTCAGATCCAAACATTGTGTTACGCAAATCAACATTTGGCCAAATCCTCTGCTGCACTGCTGGAATCCACACTAAAGGCCAACGATTCCCAGCAGCTCCTGCAGGAGTAGCAAGTGTCACAGCATCCGGCAAAGGAGCAACTCTAGCAAGAGAATCAGCCTCAATTTCCATTCCTCGCACTTGTTCAATAAAAAGATTGATAGCACCTGTAAAATCGCCCGTCATAGGTCTATACGAAACAGCAGAAGACTTTTTTTGTTCAGACATATTAAAAGTTTTTACATACGCAAATAATCTCATAGCAATATCTAATCGCTCATTAGCAATTCGGCCAGAATCATTGTGATGCAAAGACATAATCTGCCATTTTTCTGCTACATTACAGATATTCCAAGCTTCACCAAGCACATACTTAGGCTCTGACATTTCAGAATTATTCTTAATGCTTTCAGCCAACTTATTTATCATGCGGCAAGCGCGAACAAGCGCAATAACATTCTTGCTCGAAGGACACATATCGTGCAATAAACTCAATAACGAAAGCGAAGTAATTTCACGATAAGCGCGCTTATTTATGCAATATTTGTTATTTGTTTTGTTATCTGCTTCAAGCTCTGTTTCGTCATTCGCTTCAAGATTTGCATTCTTATTCTTAGTCGTGTTTAAGCTTTCGCAAAGCTCACATAAAAGTAACCAATAGCACGCATCTAAATTACAATTAGAATATTTAGAATCATCTTTTAGATTATTCCCCATAGGATTTTCTTCAATAAGACTGTTATCAATCGTGTAATTTTCAAAATTCGAAGTATTTATATCGCTTTTTTCTTGCGTCTTAGCGAAAGAATGCATTTTATCGCAAAGCTTTTGCCATTGATCGACTATTACGCGCAAAGGAGAAGAATCATACTCACTATTATCCCCATGATTCACGTTTACAACTGCTTGAAGAGAAGAAATAGAACGCATTAAAATCTCAACACTATTAATATTCATAGGTGTTTCACGAATATAATTAGACGCAGAAATTTCTACTCTGTCAAAATCTGAATTCGAATACTTTGAATACTTTGAATTCGAACTATCTAAACTATTCGAACTATCTAAACTATTAGAATTCCCCAAACTATCTGAATTCGAATACAAATCGCGATTATCGCTTTGCACAAGAGGACTATTCATAATAGATACAAAACGAGAACGCACATAAGAAGCTACTTCTCGCATAGTAAGAGTGCCAACAGAGATATCATGCGAAATATCGTCTAAACCTCGAAGGCTTAATTGCGCTAATTCAATCATTGCAAAAAGGCTTTGTACAAAAGGCTCATCGCGAAGAGTTTTCTTAACAGACGAATACCTAACAGGCACGCCATCTCTAGATAATTTTTCACCAAAAGCTCTAACCGTTGCATTATCGTGAGCAATAATCGCAATATCACTCCACTTACAATTAGAATCCAAATGAGCGCGCTTTATTTGCCAAATAATAGTATCTAATTCTTCTCTAGCAGAACGATACACAGCTCCATAAGCATTAGCGGTGCCTTCACTTTCGCGCGCATAACTTTCATGCGCATAACTTTCATGCGCTGTATACTTCCACAAACGCTTAGATAAAGGCATATCAGTCGATATAAGAGAAGCTATAGAATTATCAATATTTCGCGATAATTCCTTAAGAGATATTGGATTATTGCGAATTTGATTAGAAACAAAAGTCGAATTATCTAAATCTGAAGAGTCACAATCAGCAGAATCATAAGCGTCAGACGAATCGCAATCGCAAACATCTTCAATAGAAACAGCAGCAGCGCGCATAAAACCATGACGTGCAGCTTCAATCACATAATCCGGATAAGCACCTCTAAATGATTGCACTGATTCATCTGGATTAGCAGTTAAAACTATGCGAACACCAACTTCAGATAGAGAATTCAGAAAATCTAAGCCGCCTAAAGTAACATCCTGAAAATCGTCAACAACAAGCATAACTGGAATATTCGCTAAACCATCTTGCAAATCTGCCAATTCTTTAACAGCTTTAGACGCAGCAATCATCAAACCAGAAGAATCATAACGAGCCGAATTATTATAATCTTTGCGAAGTCTATCTTGATATTCCTTACGCAAACGAAAAGCTAAACTCCACTGCGTGCGCAATCTTTCTATATAATCCGCACTATATAAATTCGCATAATCTTTAGTTAATTCTTCTAAAACACGAGATTCATCGTCACTAGAAACTATTGATAACTCATCCAAGCGAGCAATCATATCTCGTAATTCATGCACAAAAGCAGAGTTAATTAAAGACTGATCCTGATTATTTTCATTATCTAAACGAGTATTTGAAGCATTATTAGAATCTTTATTAAAATTCTTAGAAAAATCTTTAGAATCTCTAGAATCTTCATCTTTAGCATCTCTAACATCTCTAGCATCTTTAGAAAGACTGTCTGAATTTACAACAACGCAATTCCACTGATAGTTATTAAAATATTGCGCAAAAAGTTTGCAAGTTTCGCAACTTCCATTATCTCCCCTAACAACTTCCAACATATGCGTATGAATCACACTGCGCAATAAAGAATCCTGCTCAGCTCCATTAAGTAAACGCGGCTTTTGCGTATGCTTCAAATTAGATAAAGCAGAAAGAATGCGAAAAGCTAAAGCAGATAAAGTTCCAACAGGCCTGGATTGCAAAGACGCACCCAATTTATTAATTATTTCATTTGAATAGCGAGCTGCAGAATTACGATTTTGCACAACAACAGTTACAGGGCCATAAGCACGATTTTGAGAAAAATCTTTATAATATGACATGCCATCAAGAGCAGCTTTAATAGCAAATCGCGTTTTACCCGTATTTGGAGCGCCAAAAACAAGAAGCGTATTAGTCGGTTTTTCGTAAGTCTGCACTGAAGAATTATCCGGAGTAGATGAATCTGAAAAGCTATGCGAGCGCAAAGTACCATCAAATAATGCTTGCAAGTAATTCATATACCACTCCTTTGTTTAAGACTATTGATTATTATACGATTCACTACACTTAAGTACTCTTCGCTACTCTAAAGTACTCTTAAGTACCCTTAAGTACTCTTAACTACTCGTAACTACTCTAAAGCGCCAAAAATAGCCAAAAACTAATAAATCACTAAACAAACTACCCTAAACTACCCTAAACTACCCTTAACAACCCTTAACAACCCTTAACAACCCTTAACAACCCTTAATAACCCTTAACTACCCTTAACATCACAATTCAAAACTCAAAATATTTAGCTTAATAAAGCTTAATTGCATACTTCATACAAAAAACACAATCCTTTTTTGAAGAATCATATACTGCGCAAAAAGATTTTTTATAGTTAAATCATTACTGTTGGTGATTTAAACTCGCTTAACAAACACAAATCATGCTCGAACTAATGCGAAAATAAGAGATACGGAAAGAATATGTCTGAAAATTTACAAAACGTTGAGGAAAATACTTCAAACACTTCAAACACAAAACAAAACACGCAAACTCTTACAACCCACGACTACACTGTTCGCACAGTCATACGCATAATCGCTATTGTCGCTTCAATTTACGGAATGGCAGCCTCATGGGAAGGCTTGCCATCACTTTCATACTTCACAAATCTTTCTAACCTTATGATTTGCGTAGCTCTTGCAGGCTCACTAATTTGGGATACGCTAAACGTAATCAATCGAAACAAAGAAAATTCTAATTGGATTGATACAAAAACTAACGCTTGGTATATTTTCAAATTCATGATGACAATTTCTATTGCCGTCACATTCACACTCTACTTATGCTTCCTCGCTCCAACGAACAAACTAGGATTCATCGGAGCATACATGAATAACGGCGCAAGCAGCCTTTGCGTTCATTTCATAACGCCACTTTTAGCTATAGCTGACTTCGTTCTTTACGATTACTTGTTTAAATCAAAGCGTTCACACATACTTTTCGCAACGGTTCCACCATTGGCGTACGTGGCATTTTCAGTATTATTAAGCGAATTCGCAAACGTAAGATGGGGAGAACATGCTATGAAAGCTCCTTATAATTTCTTAAATTATGGAGCTAAAGCAGGATGGTTTGGATTTGCACCAGATACTTTTAACGCAACAACTCTTGGCGTGGGAGTCGCGTACTTACTCGTTATTTTCACGCTTATCTTTATTGGTGTAGGACAATTATTCCTAACACTTAAAGATATTCGCGCGCGCAAAATGAAGTAACGCGTATAGCGAGAAAAGTTACGAACAAAATAGCGTTATATATATGCCATACGTAGCTTAATAAAATAAAATCCAAATAACGTCATAACGCGCATATATAGTCAAATATGGGTTCGGGGTGCGCAAAAGCGCTGAGATTATACCCGTTGAACCTGATCTAGTTAGTACTAGCGAAGGGAAAATCATGACTACTATGTCGTGCCATCAAAATAGTGAATTCTCAAACAATGCTCGTCGCAAGCAATTCGTTCAAGACGTGCGCGAATGTATTGAAACTTTGCGAGCAAAGAATCCTCTAACACACTGTGTAACAAATAATGTTGTTCAAGAAATAACAGCAAATGTTCTTCTTGCAGCAGGAGCATCTCCAGCAATGGTTATAGACGCCAACGAAGCTGAAGTATTTGCTCAAATCGCTTCTGGAGTATTAATAAATCTTGGAACATACAGACCAGTAGACAAAGAATCTATGGATGCTGCAATACGCGGAGCTGTAAAAGCGCATACACCGTGGGTTCTTGACCCTGTTGCAGTTGGCGGATTACCACCTCGCACCGAATACGCGCGAGAAATTGTTAAAAATCAACCTGCTGTAATCCGTGCAAACGCTTCAGAAATCTTAGGTTTAGCTGGAGAAGAAAGCGGAGGCAAAGGCGTAGACGCTGGAGACTCGGTTGATTCGGCAGTTGCAGCAGCTAAGAAGCTAGTTAAACTTTATGGATCCGTAGTAGCTATTTCTGGCGAAAAAGACGCTATTTATGGCCACGGATGCTCAGCTCGCGTTTCAGGCGGAAACGAGATAATGACAAAAGTAGTCGGCACTGGCTGCTCTCTTGGTGCATTAGTAGCAGCATACGTTGGAGCAAATCGAAATAAGCCTTTTGCTGCAACAGTTGCCGCACACGTACATGCTGCCGCAGCAGGAACCTGGGCAGCACAACGTTCAACTTCCCCAGGATCATTTAGAACATTATGGATGGATGCGCTTATGGATTTAAGCGCAGACGAAATGATACAACTAACAAATATTGAATTCGAACTCGACCCCGTTGACTGGTCTTTATATTTCATAACAGACCCAAAGATGAGCGATAGAGCTGAAGAAGATATTGCAGTTGATTGCGTTAAAGGCGGTGCGAGCGTAGTCCAATTGCGCGACAAATATGCAGATAGCGAAACTTTTAATAATAAAGCTCAAAGTTTACGTGAAAAAATGCTTGCTAACGGTTGCGGAGACGTACCTATTTTCGTTAATGATCGTTTAGAATGCGCTAAAAACTTAGGATTCAACTTACATGTTGGACAAACAGATACTCCTTATATTGAAGCGCGTAAATCTATTCCTGCAGAATGGATGGTTGGACTTTCTATCGAAAACTTAGACCAGTTAAATTACGTTTATGAAGAATGCGCTAAAGAAAATGTAGCACTGCCTGATGTTATTGGAATAGGTCCAATTTGGCCTACTGCCACTAAACCAGACGCTGCTCCTGCTTTAGGCATTGAAGGTCTAGAAAAGATTGCTAAACAAGCTAAAGAATTCGGCATTAGCGCGCTCGGAATCGGCGGCGTTAACGAAAACACTGTATTCCCTATTAAGAATACTTCCGTAAATGGCTTATGCGTGGTATCTGCTCTTATGCTCGCAGAAAACCCTTGCGAAGAAGCACATAAATTACGCGATACTATCACGAAAGAATAAAATTAATGAATAATGAATCTGTCCAGACAAACAATCAGTCAACTCAAACTCAATCGGTTAGTCAAGTGTACGAAGCGAATCTAAGGCCATCTTCCCTACCTTCTTTAGAAGAGCCAATTATTCCACGAGTGCTAAGCATTGCAGGCACTGATCCAACAGGCGGAGCCGGAATTCAAGCTGATTTGAAATCAATCATGGCATCTCACGGATACGCAATGTGCATAACAACGAATTTAGTTGCTCAAAATACTTGCGGCGTGCGCGAAGTTTACACTCCTCCAACTGAGTTTTTGCAAGCGCAACTTGAAGCAGTATTTGACGACGTAACTATTGACGCTGTTAAAATCGGCATGCTTGGAGACGAATCATATATTAAACTAGTTAAAAACTGGCTTAAAAATCATCCAGTTCCTGTTATCGTGTTAGATCCTGTTATGGTAGCAACTTCAGGAGATAGATTGCTTGAAAAATCTGCAGAAGACGCAATGCGCGAATTTGCAGCTTGTGCGGATGTTATTACTCCAAATGTACCTGAACTCGCAGTATTATGCGATAAACAGCCTGCATCTAATTTCGAAGAAGCTTATGCACAAGCAAGCGAATGGGCTGCAAAAAACAATACGATTGTTATTGTTAAAGGCGGTCATTTAACAGACAAAGACGCCGGAAATACTGTTGTATTCCCAGATGGGCACAAAACACACGTTCCTTGCCCAAGAGTTGACACAACAACAACACATGGAACCGGATGCTCACTATCGTCTTCGCTCGCAACCCGAATAGGATTAGCCTTACGCGAAGGAAAAAATCTACAAGATTACAATACTGTAGCTAACGCTTTAGCATGGTCATCAAGATGGCTGAACGAGGCTATTTCACGCGGTAAAGATTTGCATGTTGGAAAAGGACACGGTCCAGTAAATCATGCAGCTCGTAATTATCGTTTGGAATTAGATTCTTCGGCAACGCCTTGGGAACATATGAAAGCGCACGATTTAGACGGATTGACTCCGCAAAGCGTAATCGTAAAAGCCCACAGCAAGCCGAGAAAGCCAACTGTAGAGCCTTGCGGTCCTTGGACTCAAGCCTTATGGGATGCTACTGCAGATGTTGATAACAACATTATGAACATGCCATTCATTAAGGCTTTGGGTGATGGAACGCTTGATCCTGACTTATTCGCTTTCTACATAAATCAAGATTCTGAATACTTGAAGCGTTATTCTCGCGCGTTGGCTGCTGTTGGAGCTAAAACGCCAGATAACGAAGCTAGAGTTCATTGGGTTTCTGGCTCAGCAGTATGCATAGAAGCAGAATCGCAATTGCATAGAAATTGGCTTGGAAGCAGACATATAAGCATGGATTCGGCTTGCTCGCCAGTGACATTAGCTTACGTAAATCACTTACTTGCTTCTACTATGATTGACGACTACGTGATCGGCGCTGCATCAGTATTACCATGCTATTGGCTGTATGAAGAAGTAGGACAGGCCTTAGTTAAGAACAATACTCCTGAAAATCCTTATCATGATTGGATTGCAATGTATTCTTCTCATGATTTTGAATCAGGCGTGAGGATGGCAGTCGAATGCGTTGAGCGCGCTTTTGAGGAAGCTGGCCCGAAGGCTCGCGTTCTTGCCGCTCAAGCGTATATGACTTCATGCATTTACGAGTATAACTTCTTCAATCAGGCTCATCGCGCGTTGAGGTAGATTTTGCTGACACCCATCTGCTTGGTTTTGTGTACTTAGGAGGTGCGTAAGTCCACAAAAGTAAGAGTGGGTTCTTGGTTTTGTGGACTTATCAGTGCTCTAAGTAAACAAAGTCGGGGAAGTATTCTTGGTTTTGTTTACTTATCAGTGCTCTAAGTAAACAAAGTCGGGGAAGTATTCTTGGTTTTGTTTACTTAGGTAGCGTGTTGGTAAACAAAAGCAAGAAGGGTTGCTTGGTTTTGTTTACTTATCAGTGTGATATGTACCCCTTTTTCTGGACTGCTAGTCAAAGGAGTAACGCATGTCAAAATGTAAATATAGTTACGAGTTTAAAAAGAAGTGTGTTGAACTATATCGTCAAAATCTGGAATTACCAACACCTGACGCTGTTAGTAGGAATAATTTTCGTCATACTGTCGCGTATTGGACGCGTTTAGTAGAAGCTAACGGGTTTGAAGTGCTTAAACCACGTTTTAAAAAACATAGGTATTGGGATCCCGTGCAAGAGC
>NZ_MNLH01000039.1 GCF_002896555.1 Gardnerella coleohominis | reverse complement strand
CGCTGTGTCTCCGCGACAGGCCTCCCACTGTTCTTGCCTAGCCGATAATTCTTTACGCGCTTGTTTCGCCGCTTCTTCGTTTTCCCCCGGMMGCMATGCTTCAGCTTGCTTCMATMMTGCTTCCTTCTTMGCMAGMTTTTCTTTCTCGCTAGCATTCMTTTTTTCACGATCAGCCTGACGMGCATGMTAGMMGACATCTGCTGCTTCACGGAACTTGGTCCATAATTCATCATCATGCTGACGCGGCAATTATCAACGCGAGTTTGCTCTGTTAAAGTCTTAACGCGAGTTCCAGAAGCCAACGACGAACCTGGCTCATTAAAACCA
>NZ_MNLH01000038.1 GCF_002896555.1 Gardnerella coleohominis | reverse complement strand
AGATTGTATAAGAGACAGGCATAATACTGTAATTGTTAAAGTGATGCGCAAAACAAACTTAGCTTTGCAATCTGAAAGAAGCATAAGAGTGTTTTTAATATCTAACATTGGTCCGAAAATCAAGAAAGCAATCACAGAAGATATAGGCAAAGATGCTGCTAAACTCCTCGCAATAACAGCATCTGAGCTTGAACAAAGTGAGCTGGCGTAGGCAATAAGCATCATCATTGGTATAGATATGAGCACGAACTGTCTCTTATACACATT
>NZ_MNLH01000037.1 GCF_002896555.1 Gardnerella coleohominis | reverse complement strand
AAAGAGGAAGGGGAGGGTAACATTTACGAGTTTTTGAAAGCGCAGGAAACCGGCCGGGTGGTTGAGTTTTCTTGTGCTATCGGGGACGAGATGGTTGATGGTAAAAAGGAGGAGAAGAGGGGGGAAATTGAGAAAGAGGATATGGACTCGGTGGGGGGTTTTGAAAAGAGGGAGTGATGGGGGAGGGGAGGAAGGGAGGAARRAWKAATGTTCACTCAATTTGCAGGCGATGTTTCTTTGAGTAGACTCACACTAAGCGTACCTTCCGCGATTATTTGCGTTATTATTTAGATTTGAAGAGGGGAGGGAGAGGGAAGAATAGAGTATAGAAGGGGAAGGATTGTTTAGTTGATAAGGAAGGAATGAAAGGGGGAAGAAGGGGAAAAGAAAGAGGGAAC
>NZ_MNLH01000036.1 GCF_002896555.1 Gardnerella coleohominis | reverse complement strand
AGTGTGTATAAGAGACAGGTATTGACAGATGCGTAGTAGTGTCTCTGTATTCACGTTTTCACCTTTGCTAATTCTAGCTATGGAAGCTGATGATATTCCAGCATCACGTTTTAAGTCCTCTTTCTTTTTCTGCCTATCAATAAGCAGCTTCCACAAATGCGTGTAATCAAGTTCAATCTGTAACTGTTTTTTGTTAGTGTTTGTCATATTATTTCTTTCCCCACTCTTTTCCAAATAATGCTTCTTCGTTACTGTCAAGGCGCTGTCTCCTTATACACATCT
>NZ_MNLH01000035.1 GCF_002896555.1 Gardnerella coleohominis | reverse complement strand
GGGGGGGGGGGGGGGGGGGGGGGGGGGGGGGGGGGGGGGGGGGGGGGGGGGGGGGGGGGGGGGGGGGGGGGGGGGGGGGGGGGGGGGGGGGGGGGGGGGGGGGGGGGGGGGGGGGGGGGGGGGGGGGGGGGGGGGGGGGGGGGGGGGGGGGGGGGGGGGGGGGGGGGGGGGGGGGGGGGGGGGGGGGGGGGGGGGGGGGGGGGGGGGGGGGGGGGGGGGGGGGGGGGGGGGGGGGGGGGGGGGGGGGGGGGGGGGGGGGGGGGGGGGGCAGGWTKMKYATCAAGCTGCWAWKCAKWSMYRMRCTCGGAAGTACCAGCAACCTTGAAGTCCATATCACCGAAAGCATCTTCTGCACCGAGAATATCGGTCAAAGTCTTGAAGATATGCTTTCCATCGACATCGCCAGAAAC
>NZ_MNLH01000034.1 GCF_002896555.1 Gardnerella coleohominis | reverse complement strand
TATAAGAGACAGGCTTTCTTTACTATTAGTTAGGCAGAGATTTAAGATTTTTCGCCCTGAATGAGATGAACCTCAGCACGAAGTGGTGATTCATCGAATGAAGAAGAAAAATTGAAAAATCTCGGTGATTAGCCGAAGATTAAAAGACTAAACATGCCAAGAGCTGTCGAAGTTTCTCTTAGAGCAATGTAAAAATCTTGCKMTRAGAGAAACTCCGACAGCTCTTGGCATGTTTAGTCTTTTAATCTTCGGTTAATCACCGAGATTTTTCGATTTTTCTTCTTCGCTCAATGAATCACCACTTCGTGCTGAGGTTCATTTCGCTCTGGGCGAAAAATCTTAAATCTCTGCCTAATCGGTAGCAAAGCATGTTTGGTAAATAAATCCATATGTTTAGAGATATCTTTCTGTCTCTTATACC
>NZ_MNLH01000033.1 GCF_002896555.1 Gardnerella coleohominis | reverse complement strand
GGGGGGGGGGGGGGGGGGGGGGGGGGGGGGGGGGGGGGGGGGGGGGGGGGGGGGGGGGGGGGGGGGGGGGGGGGGGGGGGGGGGGGGGGGGGGGGGGGGGGGGGGGGGGGGGGGGGGGGGGGGGGGGGGGGGGGGGGGGGGGGGGGGGGGGGGGGGGGGGGGGGGGGGGGGGGGGGGGGGGGGGGGGGGGGGGGGGGGGGGGGGGGGGGGGGGGGGGGGGGGGGGGGGGGGGGGGGGGGGGGGGGGGGGAGTATGAGCAGTAAAAATGGACGACGKAASMSYWGAGTGGMTTAGWMGKAGAAGCAGAAGCAGCAGCGGCAGCCTTGGTATCAAGCTTTGCACCAGCTGGAGCAGCAGCAGAAGCACCCTTCTTGCCGGCTTCCTTCTTAGCTTCGCCCTTCTTAGCTTCCTTCTGGCCCTTCTTAGCAGCAGCC
>NZ_MNLH01000031.1 GCF_002896555.1 Gardnerella coleohominis | reverse complement strand
GTTGGAAGCGGCTCAAGCTCAAGCACGCGGCGGTTAATAATGCGATCAACACCAACCTGATCCTCCCAGCGCTGGAATTTCGCAGAATTAAGCGGATTTTGACCATTTTCAACAGCTTTTTTAACCACGCTTGAAGCACACTGTTCAGCTGTAGATTCCATTTGTCACCATCCTATAAAACAAAACGCGCACCGCCGCGCTTAGCTAAGCCACTGCATTCGCGCGGTCTAAGCGCGCGAATGCAGTGGCTTAGCTAAGCGCGGCGGTGCGCGTTTTGTTTTATAGGATGGTGACAAATGGAATCTACAGCTGAACAGTGTGCTTCAAGCGTGGTTAAAAAAGCTGTTGAAAATGGTCAAAATCCGCTTAATTCTGCGAAATTCCAGCGCTGGGAGGATCAGGTTGGTGTGGATCGCATTATTAACCGCCTGTCTCTTATAC
>NZ_MNLH01000030.1 GCF_002896555.1 Gardnerella coleohominis | reverse complement strand
TGTCTGCTCTTATTACTGAGGGCTTGGGCACCGACGCATGGCAGGGTGATTTGGAGCTTCTTGAAGGTTTGAAGCCATTGGCTGACGATCCTTCCTTCGTTAAGAAGTTTGCTAAGGTTAAGCAAGAGAACAAGCTCGCCTTCGTTGATTTCGCAAAGCAGAAGTATGGCTTTGAAATCAACCCAGACACTATGTTTAACACCATTGTTAAGCGTTTGCACGAGTACAAGCGCCAGTCCATGAAGATCCTCCAGGTTATCTCCACATACGCTGGAATCAAGAATGGCACAATCGACGTAGACAAGATGCTTCCACGCACCGTGTTCTTCGGCGCTAAGTCCGCTCCAGGCTATGCTATGGCAAAGCTCACCATTCAGCTCATTAACAATGTTGCTCGCGTGGTGAATAACGACCCAGCATGCAAGGGCAAGCTCGCAGTGTTCTTCCC
>NZ_MNLH01000003.1 GCF_002896555.1 Gardnerella coleohominis | reverse complement strand
AGATGTGGATAAGAGACAGAAGCAAGGACGGTGCAACCGGAACCCCAGTCGAAACGACCGTAACCGGTGAAACACCAGCAGCAGGAAAACCAGCTGTTAGCGAGCAGAAAGCTGAAAACAAGACTGGTAAAGACAAGACAACCGTGAGTGGTAAAGCCACTCCAGGCGCAAAAGTCACTATCAGCAAGAACGGTCAAACAGTTGGCGAAACAACAGCTAAAGACGACGGAACCTTCACTGTCGATATTGATAAGCAAGACCCGAACACCAAGCTCACGCTCACTCCAAGCAAGGACGGTGCAACCGGAACCCCAGTCGAAACGACCGTAACCGGTGAAACACCAGCAGCAGGAAAACCAGCTGTTAGCGAGCAGAAAGCTGAAAACAAGACTGGTAAAGACAAGACAACCGTGAGTGGTAAAGCCACTCCAGGCGCAAAAGTCACTATCAGCAAGAACGGTCAAACAGTTGGCGAAACAACAGCTAAAGACGACGGAACCTTCACTGTCGATATTGATAAGCAAGACCCGAACACCAAGCTCACGCTCACTCCAAGCAAGGACGGTGCAACCGGAACCCCAGTCGAAACGACCGTAACCGGTGAAACACCAGCAGCTAAGCCAACTGCTCCAACTGTCACGCCTCAAGACAATGGTTCTGTTGACGTAACACCAGCAGCCGGTACTGATAGTCTGGAAATCACTTATACGCCAGAAGGTGAAACCAACGAGAAGACCATCACTGTCAAGAAAGACAAAGATGGAAACTGGACTGGTAACACTCCAGAAGGCGTAACCGTTGATAAAACTACTGGTAAAGTCACTATTCCAGCAAACAAAGTCAAAGACAATAGTGAGGTAAAAGCTAAAGATAAGAAGGGTAACGGTACCAACAGTGACGAAGCCACTGGTAAAGCCGGAAACAACGGCGGAAATTCTGGTTCTGGAACAGGTTCTGATTCAGGTTCTGGTTCTGATTCCGGTTCTGGTTCTGAGACTGGAAACAGCAATAGTTCTGAATCTGATTCGGGTAACGATTCCACGTCTAACAACGCTGGTAACGCTGAAACCGGTAATGCTGGAAACAGCAACGCTGGTAACGCATCCACTGGTGCTTCAGGTTCCAACGCATCTAATAAGTCCGGCAACAAGGTTCCTGCAAAGCATTCGTCCCAATTAGTAAAGACTGGTGCCGAAGTGGAACGAGTAGGATTGATCAGCGCAATGATTGGTGTACTGGGAGCTGCAGCAGCATTCTTCTCTCGCAAGAAGAATCGCGAGTAAAAAGTTCACCTACAAAATTAAACAAAAGTAAACTAATAATTGAAAATAATTAGGAAAAGGAGCTGAGCCACAACCCCAGCTCCTTTTCTATATCACTGCTCACTTACACATACGAACTCTTGTATTGTGATTCAAAACATATCTTATTTAAGAAGAACCATCTTTGAATATTTTCAAATAAACGATAATAAAATCAATAAGAACAATTTTTGACAGAACTGCAATATAAAAATTGCTCTTAAACCACATTTCCGCGTATAAACAGCTGGGTGCAGGATAGGTGCGAGGTGTGTGCACCTTTTAACGTTAACATCCTGTGCACTCGACCCTACACCGTCGACATGTTTCCTCAAACAGCCAAAACATCATTCAAAACGCCACTTAAAACGTCATCTTGGCGTTTTGGCACTTTGGCTTGATCTATAGGTGCGCTTTGGAGTGCCCTAAAATGCAGATGAATATATTTATCTCAATTCTTATAAATAACTTCCCAATAGCCGTTCTGACTTGTCCCGTGGCGTAGAATTACGGAATCCTTCTTTAGCTTATTTATATAATATTTCACAGTATTAACATCCCAGTTTAATTCATTCGCAATCTTTGCTTGTGTATGGTACGGATGCTTCAGTAAGAGATTAACTAACGTCTTATCTCTTTCGCTCAGTTCAGCTTGCATAGTACCTTGGGTAGTACCTTGGGTAGTACCTTGGGTAGTACCTTGGGTAGTCGGCCCGACCGTGGCAGTTGCAGCCTCAGAAAGAGGAATCACTGTCGTAAAAACATCTGCCTCTGTAAAGACAGGCTCTCCACCAGAATACATTTTCGTGTATTTATAGCTGTTGCGCATACCACTTCCCAGTTCGTCAGCAAGACCGATCTCACGGAACACTTTTGCTATCGGCGGATTCTTTGCAAATGGCTTGAATGTTTTCAGATTTAGGTTGCCGTGTCCATGCGCAAGATTGGCATTCTCTGTTGTAATCTTATTCCGTTCAATGACAAGCTTCGGTACATATCCACTGGAAAAATCACGGTGCATCAACAAATTGGAAATAATCTCACGCAGGATTTTATCTCTGGCGCTTATCCGCTGGACACCATACAATGTAAAAACATCATTCAGATGCTTCTTTCCAAATTCCATCAAACGATCGTAGCTTTCAATCAGGTTTGTGATCACCACATCCCTGTCATCATAACGATCAACATTGAACACTCTGAAAATAGCGTCTGTCTTATGCTGCGGTAACACGGACATGATACGGTTATCCGTACCAAAGAGTAAGACTGCCGCAAGTGTGATACCTTCTTTGTTCGTTTCCGGATCCTCAAGTATAAGCCCACAGCTTCTGAGCATCTCCTCATCCGTCATGTCAATCCACGGATGGTGCTCAGTATTCACTCTCGTCATTCTCCTTGCTCGATCCATAAGATCATGGCGAAGGCTTGAAACCGGGATGGCAGGGTAAACCTTATTCACAAAATAGGTACTTTGCTTACGGGCATAAAGGTTGAAAACCATATCCGCATTATCTGTAATATCGATGTCAGACTCATTATTGCGATCAAATATTCTGCCCGCATTGCGATAAACGGTTTTTCCAACCGGGACATAGACATAAAGAACAATACGCCCATCGATCTCATATTCCTCTGTAGTCAAATAGAGTGGAGGATACATTTTTCTCTCATTGTTGATCGTAGTAACAAAATTTTTCTTCATCTGTTCAACGCAGTCTTTATCAACACCGAGAATCGTACCGTTATCCTTCACGCCAAAGAAAATATGACCGCCATCCCGATTAGAAAAAGAGCAAACAGTATCGTAGACATCCTTCGTAATATCTTTTGTTGATTTTTTGAATTCGACTGTCAGCCCCTCGCCCTGACGAATCAAGTTCATCAAATTTTCAGGGAGTATCATATAACTCACCCCTTTCGATTATTCACTTATCAATTCCATTATGTAAAATGGAATCAACCTCGTTCTCCTTAAAAGTCTGTTCTTCTTCCTTTTGCAAAGCCTTCTGCACAGCCCTGTAGCTTCTCTCATCAGTTGCAGGATAACTATTATTGACTTCTGAAACTTTATTACAAAGAACATCTCTCTTTTTTGTATCTCACTATCGTCAAGCACTTCAAAATCAACTAATAAGGAAACATACTCTTCTCGAATACCCCACAACATATTTGCTGCATTTCGATGCTGACTTACTTCATTTTGAATCTTATATTCCTTGGCATATAGATTTAGGCACAAAGACAATACAGCAGCAATTCCACCTACCCATGTCAATATGACCTTGTTTGTTATAATGCTGGCAAAAAATCCGCAAGAAGAAAGTGCGGTCAATATAATCTGTGCATTCTTCACATACTTATTTTCTTTCTCAAGTCGATCAGCTAATTTGTGATGCGCAGTATATGTGTATATAACTTTTCCACAAGCATCCTTTATTTAATTTTTTAATAGTGCCCTATAGCTTTTATCACTTTCCATTTTACTCAGATACCATCCTATTTAGGATCTTGCCGAGGATATACCATCCCTTTTGTAGTATCAATCAACATTCCGCTTCCGGGAGCAGATAGACTTGGCGCAAATATTCCGTTGCACGAAATACGATTATAATAATTAAGTAATGCCTGTTCATACGATCTTTGTTGGCTTGAGGAATTGCTATCTCCATCAGTAAAATGCCATCCTCCCATCGCAACATATACAAAGGAATCAATTAAAATTCCTGACAGATGATAGCTCGAATAAGAATCATCTCTGATCGTTCTTATGTGCTTACAAGTAGCACACAATCATCAATTAGCAACGCTCACTTACCATCACTCATTACCCTCACTTATTAGCCGCATCCATTTGCCGCAACTCTTTCTTTAGATCGCGTATTTCGTCGCGCAAACGCGCTGCAAGCTCGAATTGCAACTGTTCTGCAGCAACATGCATCTGCTCGCTCAAATTCTTAATTAAAGAAATAATCTCATCTTGTGGCAACGCAGAGATATTCGCCATACGCTTTTCTTTACTTTTCTGCCCAAGATTCGGCTCTTTTGGCACACCATAATGCGAGTTCCCAGCCTTATTAGCATTTCTGTAACCGCCTGCTAGCAAAGTTTGAGTATCAACATCCTCTTTAGCAAGCATGTCGTTCACATCGCTAATCTTCTTTCGCAAAGGCTTAGGATCAATTCCATGAGCCTTGTTATACGCGATTTGCTTTTCGCGGCGACGCTCCGTCTCGCTAATCGCCTTGCTCATAGCATCCGTAACCGTATCCGCATACATAAGAACAGTTCCAGAAACGTTACGAGCAGCACGACCAATCGTCTGAATAAGCGAACGGTAAGACCTTAAGAAGCCTTCCTTATCTGCATCCAAAATCGCAACAAGAGAAACTTCCGGCAAATCCAAACCCTCACGAAGCAAATTAATGCCAACAATCACATCAATTTTGCCTTCACGAAGCTCGCGCAAAAGCTCCACTCTGCGCAAAGTATCAACATCCGAATGCAAGTACTCAACTTTAATACCAAGCTCCAAAAAGTAATCAGTTAAATCTTCCGCCATTTTCTTTGTAAGCGTAGTAACAAGCACGCGCTCATCTTTTGCTACTCGCTCCTTGATTTCCGCAAGCAAATCGTCAACCTGACCTTCTACAGGGCGAACCTCAATCTTAGGATCAAGCAAACCTGTAGGCCTAATAATCTGCTCAACTACGCCATCTGAAAGCCCCAGCTCGTAATCTCCAGGTGTTGCCGAAAGATACACAGTTTGACCAATATGCTCCAAAAATTCTTTCCACTTTAACGGGCGATTATCCATTGCAGAAGGAAGCCTAAAGCCATGCTCTACAAGCGTTCTTTTGCGCGAAGCGTCGCCTTCATACATGGCTCCAATTTGCGGCACTGTTACATGCGATTCGTCTAAAACTAGCAAAAAGTCGTCTGGGAAAAAGTCAAGCAAAGTATGCGGAGGCGTGCCAGCCGCGCGGCCGTCAAAATGTCTAGAATAATTTTCCACTCCCGGGCAAACTCCAACCTGTCTAAGCATTTCCAAATCGTATGTAGTTCGCATTTCCAAACGCTGAGCTTCCAGCAATTTATTCTGCTTTTTAAGCTGTGCAACTCTCTCGTCACGCTCTTTTTCAATCGCCTCTAACGCGCGCTCCATGCGCTCCGGACCCGCAATATAGTGAGATGCTGGGAAAATATGAACGCTGTTCTCCTGGCGAATTACTTCTCCTGTAAGCGGATGCAACATTGTAATTCTGTCTATTTCGTCACCAAAGAACTCAATTCTCACAGCTAATTCCTCGTACACTGGAATAATCTCAACTGTGTCACCGCGCACTCTAAAAGTTCCACGCGTAAAAGCAATGTCATTGCGCTTGTATTGCATGCTCACGAATTGACGCAATAAATCATCTCGCTCAAGCTGCTCGCCAACGTTTAGCATAAGCATTCGCTCGGCATACTCCTCTGGAGTACCAAGTCCATAAATGCAAGAAACAGTAGCTACAACAACGCAATCCCGTCGCGTAAGCAAATTCGCTGTAGCTGCGTGACGAAGACGCTCAACATCATCGTTAATATTCGAGTCTTTTTCAATATACGTGTCTGTTTGCGGAATGTACGCTTCCGGCTGATAGTAATCGTAATAAGACACAAAATAGCTCACAGCATTATCTGGCATAAGCTCACGAAATTCCGCGCAAAGCTGAGCTGCCAAAGTCTTATTCGGCTCAATAATAAGCGTCGGTCGTTGCAAACGCTCAATAAGCCAAGCGGTTGTAGCAGTTTTACCAGTGCCCGTAGCACCCATTAAAACAACATCGTTTTCGCCGTTTTCAATGCGATTTGCCAACTCTTCGATTGCTTGCGGCTGGTCCCCTGAAGGCTTGTATGGTGCTTTTACTACAAAAGGCTTGTTTGTGCGCTGAATTTTATTCGACATAATCTTTTACTTCCCCAATCTTTTACTTCCCAAGTTTTTTACTTCCCAAGTTTTTTACTTCCCAAGTTTTTTACTTCCCAAGTTTTTTACTTCCCCAATTTCGCTATTTCAGCGCTTTTATTGTTTATTTCGCGCAACCATGATTTCAACATATCGTCAACACTGTTAAGCATAGATTCCATTGGTTTAGTGGAATCAACTACAAAATCCGCCATATCTTTTCGAACTTTACTTGGAAGTTGACTATTTATTCGCGCTAAAGCCTGACTCTCAGTCATATTTCGCTCGCTTATCATTCTCTTAACGCGAATTTCTCGAGGAGCTTCAACAGTAATAATATGGTCAAAACTAAATGGAATGCTGTCAATTACTTGCGCAAGAAGTGGAATGTCGTGCACAATAACTGAACTTAAAGATGCTCGTTCACAGCAATCTTCCTTAGAAATTTTCCTATCACACTCGCTTTTATATTCGCTTTCTAAAAGCTTTGCGCAATCATAAATAGCAGGATGAATTATAGACTCAATCTTACTTAACTCTTTCTTACGTTCATCGCCATCTCCAAAAATACGCTCCGCAATAAACGCTCGATTCAAAGAGCCATCATTCTTAACGGCATTTTCCCCAAAAATGCCTACTATTTGTTGCAATACTGCGCTTCCTGGTTCCACTACTTTACGCGCTAAAACGTCGTAATCTATAACAAACGCGCCACGCGAACGCAAATGGTTTACTACAGTAGATTTTCCGGCTGCAATTCCGCCCGTTACAGCAATCCGCATCATTGTCATATTTTGATTATAAACGATACATTTCGCACAATAACGTAAGCTATCATTGTCCTTACTAAAACTTCTTATATAGCACGCAGTAAATAGGCCCGTAATAGGATTTCCAATTATCAGTTAATAAACTGTATCCAAGCTTGTTATAAAAATCTAAAGCAATCGCATTGTTATCTTTTTCTGTAGATAAAATTATTGTCTTATATAATTTAAGATTTTCAACATTCTTCATAAGAGCTCTACCCACGCCTAGATGCTGGAACTCAGGATCTACAAATAACTCATTTAACTCTAAGCTTTGATTAAACCAATCATAATTTTCGGATAAAAATGGTTTAATTTGATTCGCATACCAATTATCTTGTAATAATTCTATGCCATACAAAACACCGATAATACGATTATTCATCATAGCAACAAGTAAAAGCGCACTACTGTTATATTTCAAACTATCTAATATGCGTTCACGAACATTATCTATACGATCAAGTTCTTTAGGAAACGCTTTTAGATATAAGTCTAAAATTATATTCATATTATCTTTGGCTTCTGAATAATCTAATTTTTTAATTTCAATATTCTTCATAAAATTATTCTTCTAAATACTTTCTCTTATTTACTCAATCACTATAATTTCTTATTTTTAAATATAAAAATAAAAGATGTGCTTCGGAAATTGGATTCTAAAACACATCTTTTATTTATAAAATTATTTAGAAAGCTTAAAACTAAATTTGCAAAAACTAGTCCTGCAACTCAGCTCCATCGCCATCCTGGTGATACTCAGAGCCTGGCTTAGAGCAAAGAATCATAATGAACTCAATGAATGCCCAAATGCCACTAATCCAGCAGAAGAAAACTGAAATAGTCAAAAGAAGCTGAGCAACACCCCTACCTGTCTTACCCAGGTAGAAGTTATGTACACCAAGATATCCGAGGAAGAATGCAAGTATAGCTGCAACAATCTTACTGCGCTTGCTAACAACAACTTCATTCTGTGAATAGTCTACATACTGCTGATTGTACTGTGGCTGAGTGTACTGAGGATCACTGTACTGAGGCTGAGCATACTGCTGATCATATTGTGGTTGAGCATACTGCTGTCCGTACTCTGGCTGAGCCTGGGCCTGATCCTGGCCGTACTCTGGCTGAGTCTGATCTTGGCCGTACTCAGTCTGGCCGTACTCTGGCTGAGTCTGATCTTGGCCGTACTCAGTCTGGCCGTACTCTGGCTGAGTCTGATCGTTTGATTCAGTGTATTCACCATTCTGGCTGTCCATGTCACCCATAACATTCACACTTTCTCTTATAAACTTACTAATTCACAACATCAGCTTAAACACAAATCTGAGTTCAAACTCACATTAATGACAGATTTTACACATATGTGCATACGAAACACACCAAAAATAAAAGATTTACAGAAGATACATAAAGATTTTCTACTATACTTTTTACTGTTTTTCAGGCATTCAACAGTATATTTTTCAGCATTTAAAGATTATTTGACAAATTTGTAATATAAGGCAGCAACATCTCTGAAAGAGATTCACCTTCTGGAGAAACAAAAAATGGTACTCCATTAACAGTTCCAGCAGCACCAACAGCATCAGATGTTTTATCAATATCGCTATACGCCAAGCGAGAAGTAGAAAAAGAGATATTAAAATCGTGAGCGCAACGACGTCGAAAATCTTTTACGGTGGCATTATGTTTGAGCTGACGTATACCAACTGCAGCCACGCGACCAGGATATTGTTCAATGATTTTCGCATAAGTGCTCGGATCTTTTTGACCGTCATCACCCAATAAAATAAAACGCATATGTGGAAAATCATCCATAAGCTGTGCAGCAAATTCCATTTTATGCTGAGGGCCGGTTGGGATAAAAGTTTTAGGTCTTGGATCCAAATCGCGCAATAATAATGGACCTTCAGGAAAACCTTCACGCACAATAAAATGCCTAATAGAAGCTTCAACATTCCAAGGCGATGTAGAGAGATAGAAAAATGGCGCGTCTGGCAGAAGCTTAGAAATTTTCGAGAACAGCGAAGACATGCCTCTAACTGGCGAGCGATGTTCTGGATTCATAATAAGCACATTGTAAGCAGCTTTTATAGGAGATGGAGCCTGAGTGACCATAATAGTGTCATCTACGTCAGAAATAATTCCAATAGAAGCAGATGGTGAAATAGCAAATAAACTAGATTCAACAGGTTCACGGCCATCAACACTATAAGTAACAGTGTGTCTTCCAACGCATAATGCTCGTTCAGTTATTAAATCAAGATATCCTGCACGATCCGAAATACAATACTCAGCTCCGCAAACTCCACGAGCGTCTATTTTGTCGTATACTTCAGAATCGCCGACTTGCGCGCGTTCTACAGGTACATCATCAATAGAAATGGATACTCTAACGCGTACGGCAGGAACAACAAGCATTGCGTAAATGCCGCGCTTAAGCACAGAATGATGTCCTTTACTTGGAGCGTAAACTGTACGACATATAAGACGCGCGTAGGAATCAGTGCCATAGCCAATATAAGGCTCAACACTTGGATAAAAACCAAATTTACGCGATACTTTACCAGCTATACGCATCCACATGCCTACTGATGATGTAACAAATTTTCGTAAGCAACGAACTATAAATGGTTTATCATCTATAAGCTCTTCCGGCGCTGGTGTATCAAACAGTGTTGCTGTGGCATGCACAGGAATTGGAGTACTGCTGATACACCTAGCTGGTTTACGTGGAGAACACTCTACTTTGTCAACGATTGATTTGCGTTCCGAATCCGAAGCAGAATCTGCAGAAGAATCAGAGTCTGTAGAAGAAGAATCTCTATCCGCATCTATATCTGCATCTATATCTGCATCAGAATCGGAGTCACTTAAATCATTATCAAAGTCGATATGATCTTGCACGTCACTATTACTCATTTACGCACCGGACCATTTGGAGTAGTTCCAATAACTTGCACGATGGTACCGCGAGGGCAATTATCGTAAATCCAACGAGCGTCAGCTTCATACATGTTTACACATCCATTTGAACCGTGCTTTGCAGGATCACCGGTAGAAATTCCAACAGAATTCCAAGCAGCAGTATGGAAGCTTTCACCGCCATTAAAGTAGCTAACCCAGCGTATACCAGGCAAAACGTAAGTAGTACCATCAAATTCATGCACACCGCGCATAGTTTGCACGTCGTATCTCAAATAAATATAGAAAGTACCATTGTCGGTTTCAGCAAGATTGGTAAGACCTGTGCAAACTGGGAATGTCTTAACAACTTCATCATTCTTATAAACTGTTGCAATCTGCTTACTTTTATCTACGACAATTCGCATTTCTATGAGTTTCTTATCAACTTTAAACTTAGAAACTTC
This sequence comes from Gardnerella coleohominis, assembly GCF_002896555.1. Lineage (GTDB taxonomy): Bacteria > Actinomycetota > Actinomycetes > Actinomycetales > Bifidobacteriaceae > Bifidobacterium > Bifidobacterium vaginale_F. Next base: position 323,807 of record NZ_MNLH01000003.1, on the reverse strand, counting down.
CGCAGGAACAGAAACTTTGATATCCTTTTGATCCTTCAAAGCTGAAATAACTTTCTTAGAAATATCGTCTGAATATTTAATAGAAACGCCATTCACACCTTTATTAATAGTGAGAATAACCTTTCCATTTTTATCTACGGAATCTTCCTGATTCACCTTTTCTTGATTTAATTCTTTAGGAAGATTTTCAGAAAGCCACTTTCCAACAGCATCATTATCTATATCATACGAAATCTTATGATTGGAATCATCGGAATTGATCCTTACAAACGAAGCAAGAACTTCCTTAGGCAAAGTGAAATCTTTACCATTGCTATTATCGAACTTGATTTTCTTAGAAAGCAAAGTATTAAGTTGATCAGCTACTTTTTGCGCATCATCTTGTGTGATAGGAGCATTCACACGGCGATAAACAACCGCGACTTTAGCAACATGACCAGGATTTGCAATCATCTTTTTAATTGCTTCGTCTACAGGCAAAATCTCAATAGAGCGTCCAGGCATGCCGTCTTTTACAACAAACTTTTTCTCTTTCTTGTTGAATTCTGGAGTGTAAGGTACAGCTCGATCTGATTCTTTAACGAAATAGTTGACAACATAAGCATTCATTCCAGAATGATCTGCGGTAACTGAAAGACTTACATTTGTTCCAACCCAAGGGAAAAGCATAGTAAGGAAATTATCATGCTTTGCGCTCATAATATTACGAACAGTTGCTTTCACATCTGGCTTTACATGCAAGTCATCAAACTTAGCATCAAGATCATTGCCCCTGTCGTCACTGATTTTAAACACGGAGCTTGAGACAGCATCCTCAACTACGCGTTCAACATCGTCAGCTTTTTTGCCAACAATTCTTTCAGTAAGTTTATCGTTACCAAAATGCACGCCAGGAACAACGCGATCATGGAAGTACCATGAAGTTCCTAGATAAGCTCCAACAATCAAAATTAAAACAACTAGCAAAGAGTAAAGGAAAGGAGCTGCAGAACGATTCTTAACGCGACTTTTATTACTATTTTTACGCGATTCAGGCGATGCGCTAAATAGACCGTCGTCAGATTTTGAAGACACGCTTGCAATATCAGCAACGCTCATAGAAGTAGTTTCATCATTATCTTCCGCGCTGGAAGAATTATAAGATGAAAAATAATTGCTGTTTGGATTATTTACAGAATTATTTACAGAATTATTTGCGTTATCGCCAAAATCAGTAAAATTGTTAGGATTTGTCATACTCTCAAACCTCTACTCACTTTTATGCACAAAATGCAAAATTTATGCTACCACTAACCGCATAAAACTAATTACGATAGCTCCCAAATTAGTGCTAATTCTAGTTGATTCGTTAATAATTCCCAAATCGGTGTTTATGTTAAGTAACAAGCCAGCCTTGGTGCACCAAGCTATCGTTTAATACCAAGCTAGTGTCGAATACAAAGTTGCATTTGTGTACAAATCTAGAGTTGGCTCACAAAACTAGAGTTAACTAAAAAAGTTGATTCAAAAACACAAAATTATGCTTTAAATAAAAATGTGCCCCGATGAACATAACATCACCGGAGCACATTCAAAACATTACATAACAGTCATTTATAACTAAAACAACTGCTAAGTAAAGTTTCTAAAATTTAAGCAGAAACTACTTCTTTTCGCTTAAGAGCTGTTCACGCAAAGCTGCGAGCTGATCGGAATCAGCTAAAGCACCTTCGCTAGTTGCTTCAGAAGAATAGTTGGAAGCAACTTCTTCCTTCTTTTCTTCCTTAGCTGGCTTCTTTTCAGCTTCTTCCTGCTGACCATCAGCGGCTGCGGATTCTGCTGCAGCTGCGAGTTCCTTAGCGGCGAACACCTTGTGCTGCTCCCACAATTCGTGAGCTGCTGCATACTGTGCTTCCCACTCTTCGCGCTGCTGCTCGTAACCAGCAATCCACTCGTTAGTGTTTGGATCGAAGCCTTCTGGGTACTTGTAGTTTCCTTCTTCGTCATACTCAGCTGGCATACCGTAGAGAGCTGGATCGAAATCTTCAGAATTTGGATCAACAGCCTCGTTAGCTTGCTTCAAGGAGAGCGAGATACGACGACGATCGAGGTCTACGTCAATAACCTTAACGAATACTTCTTCGCCACCCTTAACAACAGTTTCTGGGTTCTCTACATGACGGTTAGCAAGCTCGGAAATGTGAACCAAGCCCTCGATGCCGTCTTCAACGGAGATGAACACACCGAACTGAACGATCTTGGTGACCTTGCCCTTAACAACCTGTCCAGGAACATGGGTACGAGCGAAGCGCTGCCATGGATCTTCCTGAGTTGCCTTAAGGGAGAGGGAGATGCGTTCGCGATCGAGATCAACGTCAAGAACCTCAACGGTGACCTTATCGCCAACCTTAACAACCTCGGATGGGTGATCGATATGCTTCCAAGAAAGCTCGGAAACGTGAATGAGACCGTCAACACCGCCGAGATCAACGAATGCGCCGAAGTTCACGATAGAAGACACAACGCCTTCACGAATCTGACCCTTCTTAAGCTGCGAAAGGAAGGTTTCGCGAACTTCAGACTGGGTTTCCTCGAGGAACTGACGACGAGAAAGAACAACGTTATTGCGATTCTTATCGAGCTCGAGAATCTTAGCCTTAATCTTCTGGCCAATGTATGGGGAAAGATCGCGGACGCGACGCATTTCCACGAGGGAAGCTGGCAAGAAGCCACGCAAACCGATGTCTACGATTAAGCCGCCCTTAACAGCCTCAATAACAGTACCTTCAACAATACCATCGGCATCTTTGATCTTCTCGATATCACCCCAAGCACGCTCATACTGTGCACGCTTCTTGGACAGAATAAGACGTCCTTCCTTGTCTTCCTTAGTGACAACAAGGGCTTCAATGGTGTCGCCAACTTCAACGACATCATCTGGATCAACGTCTTTCTTGATTGAAAGTTCACGGGAAGGAATTACACCTTCAGTTTTGTAGCCGATATCCAACAATACTTCGTCGTGATCAATCTTTACGACGGTACCTTCAACTAAATCACCATCATCAAAATTCTTGATGGTTGAATCGACTGCCTTGATGAAGTCTTCTTCGGTGCCAATATCATTAATCGCAACCTTGGCGACTTCGTTATTATTCTCTGCCATTACTTATTAGTGGTTTCTTCTTGGGGTGGATATTACTCGATATTAAATTATTAGTTATATTTGCGGCGCATTTTGCACACGCTCTGTCAATGTTATATATAGGCATAGCCAAAATAAGTGTTTTACTTCGGGCGTGTCGGATTATTACACTAAGCGTTCAGCCATATCTACAACATTTGCAAGTAGCATTGCTCGAGTCATTGGACCAACTCCGCCGGGGTTTGGAGAATACGCTCCAGCAAAATCTCTACACGCAACGTCAATATCACCTTTTATGCGATATCTTCCAGCTTCTTCATCGAACACGCGAGATACGCCAACATCAACCAGCACAGCTCCAGGCTTCACATCTTCTGGCTTAACAAATCCAGCACTGCCCATCGCTGCAATAATAACGTCAGAACGACGCATAACTTCTTGCACATTTTTCGTGCGAGTATGACACAACGTAACAGTTGCATCAACTCCCCTTCTAGTTAAAAGAAGACCAATTGTTCGACCAACAGTAATACCACGGCCAAGCACGCAAATTTCTTTTCCAGAAAGATTAATATCATACTCATCAAGCAGAGCCAAAATTCCACGCGGAGTGCAAGGCAAAGGTGTAACAATATCTCCAGAAATATGCATCACCAATTCGCCTAAATTATAAGGATGCATTCCATCGCAATCTTTTTTAGGATCCACTGCCTCAATAATCTTCTTAGAATCCACGCCTTTAGGCAAAGGCAATTGCACTATAAAACCTGTGCAAAGAGGATCATTATTTAATTTTTCGACAGCAGCAAGAATTTCATCTTCACTAGCATCTTCTGGCAAATCGCATCGGATTGAGCGAATCCCAACTTCTTCGCAATCCTTATGCTTTCCAGCTACATACTTTAGTGAACCAGGATCACTACCTACTAATAGCGTTCCTAAACCTGGCTCTACACCTTTTTCTTTAAGCAAAGCAACACGCTGAGCCAAGCTTTTTTTAACCTTGCTAGCTAAAGCCTTACCGTCTAATACAATAACCATAAAAATTATCCCTTCCCGACTCGCACAATTCGTATGGATAGGCTATCGTGAGGTATAGAGGTGTACGACACTGCGCGTAAAAATACGAGCACATATAGAACGTACGCCACTTGCCGACGTAATTAAACGACGGAAGGAGCGACAACGATGCGTATCACTGTTAAAACTTTAGTGAAAACATGCAAAACTATTGCGACATTTACAATAGCATCACTTATAGGCTTAAGCGTTGCAGCATGCGGATCTCAAACACCTGATACTAGCACTAAGCCGACAGAAGATAAAAATAAGCCAATATCCGTAGTTTCTACGGTAGACACTTGGGGTACTTTAGCAAAAGAAATTGGCGGAACAGATGTAAAAGTAGTGTCTTTGCTAGCTGGAGCAGATACAGATATATCTGACGTAAAGCTTAATGGAAAAACTTCTGAAGCATTAAGTTCAGCTCAAGTAATTGTAACTAACGGAGCAGGCTATGACGATTGGGCAACCAAGAATTTGCCAAAGCAAGCGGAAAACGTAAGCGCTGCAAGTACTGTTGGAGCGCTTAAAGGAGACAATCCATACTTATGGATGTCTAAAGATGCAAGAAAAGCAATGGCGAATTCATTATCTGAAGCTTTTTCTCGCGTTAAACCAAATAAGCGCAAGGAATTTGAGCAAAGATTAAATGATTGGAAAGATAGAGAAAAGAAGCTAGAGGATTATCTTGACGAATTCGCTAAGAAACACAAGGATTTGAAGATTGCTTCTACTTCTCCTATTTTATTCTGGCTTATGTCAGATTTAAATCTTAAGGATAACGCTCCAAAAGATTACTTATCTGCTATTTCTCAAGAAACCGATCCTAGCTCGAAAAGCGTTTCTGACTTTAGTAAAATGCTTGAGGACCGAAAAGTCGATGTTCTTATAAACGATTCCCAGCAATCTAAAAATGACAATATAAATTTGATTACTGGTATTGCAGGACGTAGCTACACAAGCATTATTAATGTAAGCGAATTAATGCCTTCGTATGCTAAGCAGCTCGATACATGGATAATTAAGATTTGCGACGACATTGATAATGCAACTAAAATGAGCTCATCAATGCGAGAAGAAATTGATAAGCAATTAAAGAAGCCTAGTAAGTTAGTTACTGAAAAACCAAAGCCTGTTGTACCTGGACCAGCTCGTTCTAATCAAGGTCAAACAGACCCAGGAAAGTAATAAAAGTAATCCTGTAAAACAGATACTGCAAAACAACAAAATTCAAAAAAACAAAGCCTTGTCTGAAATCAAAAGTTTTAGACAAGGCTTATTCTATAAAGTTTTATTTTTATAAGGATTTATATAGCGTTATAAAGATTTATAAAGTCTTATAATAACTAAACTTTAACTCACTTTTTGCGAGACTTACGAGAACTACTAGCCAACAAAGCTAAAGTTTCAGAAGCAGGTTCCTCAGGGAATGAAGTATGATGATTCTCATCTCCATCTTGAGGATGCTCATAACCGAGATTCACATTTAACAAACGCTCAGCTTCCTGCTCATCAATCTTTTCAGACAAAGCAATTTCTGAAATTAAAATACTGCGAGCGCGTGCAAGCATACGTTTTTCGCCTGCAGATAAGCCATGCTCATCCACATCTCTTTGAGATAAATCGCGAACTACTTCTGCAATTTTATTAACATCGCCAGTAGCAATCTTTTCAACGTTAAGCTTATAACGACGAGACCAATTCATCTCTTTTTCGATAATTGGTGTACGTAAAATCTCAAATACTTTCGCTACTTCTTTAGCGCCGACAATATCTCTAACGCCGACTTTTTTGACACTGTCAACAGGAACATTAATTTCCAGACCGTCTGATGAAAGAACAACAAGGCGCAAATATTGTCGAGTAACACCCTTTACTGTTCGCTCACTGATTTCCTCGACTCTAGCAGCACCATGACGAGGATAGACGACCATATCGCCGACTTGATATTCCACAGAACCCTCCGTACGCACAGAAAAACTCATAAAAGTTTCTCATAAGCTAACGACTTGAGGAAAAAAATTAATATTTTTTAATAACTTCTCGAAACACACGCGACTTCATACATGAAAGCATGTATTATGGAGAGCATGAGTACAGTTTCTACCATCAATGAAGATGCAGTCGCAGTTGAAGTCCGACAGGACGTATTAGCTGCGGTCAGCAACGCAGAGTATTACAATCCACATGAGGTCCTTGGCGGACATCTTGGAACAGGCGAAGGAGCCGGAACTGCCACGGTACGCGTTTTACGTCCAATGGCCAAGAAAGTAGTAATTCTTACCAAGTCTGGAGAGTACGAGGCTAAGCACGAATATAATGGTATTTTCACCGCTGTTATTCCTGCAACCAAGCACGCTCGTTCTAAAGAGTGGTCAGTACCAAGTTATCGCGTACGTACTGTTGAAATAGACGGCACTGAGTCAGTCGATGACGATCCATACCGTTATCTACCGCAAGTTGGCGAGTTAGATATGTATTTGTTCGGCGAAGGCCGTCATGAGCGTTTGTGGGAAGCACTTGGTGCACACGTAAAGACGATAACCGATTCATGGGGACTTGTTTCTCCAGAAACCGGCAAAATGGTCAAGAAGATTACAGGTACTGCGTTCTCAGTGTGGGCACCTAATGCACGTGCTGTACGAGTAGTAGGTAATTTCAATTACTGGAATGGACGTCGTCACGCCATGCGCTCATTGGGTTCTTCTGGAATCTGGGAGCTTTTCATCCCTGGAATTGTTGCAGGAGAAGTTTATAAGTTCGAGATCCTCACACAATCCGGCGCATGGATTATGAAAGCAGATCCTATGGAGCGCTCGCATGAGGTTCCACCAAACACAGGTTCTGTTGTTGTCGATTCTGAATTCAAGTGGCATGATAGCGAATGGCTTGATAACCGCGCTAAGACCAATGCACACGATGGCCCTATCAGCATCTACGAAGTACAAGCAAATAGCTGGAATCGTGATTTAACTAATTATCGCGAATTAGCAGATAAGCTTGTTGACTATGTAGAAAAAGAAGGCTTCACTCATGTTGAGTTTATGCCTCTTACACAGTATCCATACTCAGGTTCTTGGGGATATCAGGTAACTGGTTATTACGCAGTTGATTCTCGCTTGGGCTCCCCTGACGACTTTAAGTACTTGGTTAACAAGCTCCATAAGGCTGGTATCGGTGTGATTATGGACTGGGTTCCTGCACACTTCCCTAAGGATGATTTTGCACTCGGTCGCTTTGACGGTACAGCTTTGTATGAAGATCCTGATCCTATGCGCGGAGAGCATCCTGATTGGGGTACTTACATCTTCAACTTCGGACGTCATGAAGTTCGCAACTTCCTCGTTGCTAATGCATGCTTCTGGCTTGACGAATACCATGTTGATGCATTGCGTGTTGACGCAGTATCCTCAATGCTTTACTTGGATTACAGCCGTGAAGCAGGACAGTGGAGACCAAATATTTATGGTGGCCGCGAAAATCTTGAGGCAATTGACTTCATTAAGGAAGCAAACGCAACTGCATACAAGAATAATCCTGGCATCATGATGATTGCTGAGGAATCCACTGCTTATCAAGGCGTAACTGCTCCAACCGATATGGGCGGCTTAGGCTTCGGCTTGAAGTGGAATATGGGCTGGATGCATGATACTTTGCAATACCTTAAAGAGGAACCAATTAATCGTCGTTGGCATCATAACGAGATTACATTCTCAATGGTTTATGCCTATTCCGAGCATTACGTTTTGCCATTAAGCCACGATGAAGTTGTGTACGGCAAGGGTTCTTTGTTAGGTAAGATGCCTGGAGATGAATGGCAACAGTTTGCAGGATTGCGTGCACTGCTTGCTTACCAGTGGTCTCACCCAGGTAAGAACTTGCTCTTCATGGGTGGAGAAATTGGCCAATCAAGCGAATGGAATTTCAACGCTTCACTCAACTGGAACGAGCTGCAATGGCCATTCCATCAAGGTGTACAAAAGCTTGTAGCTGATTTGAATACTCTTTATAAGAGTTCTAGGGCTTTCTGGAGCCAAGATTTCACTCCAGATGGATTCCAGTGGCTTACAAGCGATGATGGCGATCACAATACTTTGAGCTACATGCGAATTGGCGATGACGGCGATTTGATTGTTGTCGTAGTCAACTTCTCAGGTCAGGCTTGGCAGAATTATCAAGTTGCACTTCCTCAAGGAGGAAAGTGGCAAGAGATTCTCACAACCGATGATGCTAAGTATTGCGGATCGGATATTCACAATGGTACATTTACTGCAGCTGCTGAAGAGTATCATTCTCGTCCGTATTCTGCAAGAATTACTGTACCAGCATTGGGTGCCGTGTTCCTTAAGCCTGTGAAAGACTGAAAGGTTTTATTGTAATGATTAACGCTCCATCAGGCAACGGAGTTCCACGAACAATCCTTGTGGTTGAAGACGAACCAGATCTTGCAACTGCAATTGCACAGCGTATAGCTGCACAAGGATGGAGAGCTCGAGTTGTATCTGATGGAGCGTCTGCTGTTAAAGTAGCAGAACAGTTGCAGCCAGATTTAATTATCATGGACATAATGCTTCCAATTATGGATGGCGTTGAAGCTACTAAGAGGATTGTGTCTAAGCGCCCTGTGCCAATTCTTATGCTAACAGCTAGAGATGCAGAGTCAGATAAAATTACTGGCTTAAGCGCTGGGGCTGACGATTACATGACTAAACCATTTTCCCCTAGAGAGCTTATTGCTCGTTGCGCCGCGCTTTTGAGACGCGTTGAACGTGCTACGCAAATAGCTAAAGCGATGGAAAATGAACGAGCCATAGTATTCGGTGATTTGGTGATTAAACCTCAACAGCGCGTTGTTACACGCGGCGACGAAGAAATTCACTTTACTCCTACAGAATTTGATTTGCTAGCAACCTTAGCTCGCAAACCTCATACAGTTTTTAAACGCGAAAAGTTACTAGAAGAAGTATGGGATTGGCCTGACGCTTCTGGAACTCGAACTGTTGATTCACATATCAAATCTTTAAGGCATAAAATTGGTTCTTCTTTAATTAGAACAGTGCATGGAATTGGTTATGCTTTTGAACCGCCTATGAACGAATCTGATTTAGAAAATAATTACTCAACTGATAAAAATTCTGATTAAGTAATACTATTAACATCTTATTTAAGAATGTTTTTAAAATATGAAAGAATCAACATCTATATTAAAATCTTCAATCAGCTCACCTTCAAATTCTAAAGCTGAACGCGCTGAATCAGACAAGCATGCCGAATCCGCAGAAGAAAATAAGCATGCCGAATTAAATAAAGAATCTTCTAAAAGTCGCTTTGCAAATCGCGTATCACACTATAAAAAACTTAAAAAACACAATATTTCTCAACAATCAACGGGATTTTTCCCATCTATATTTACATCCCTAAAAAGCGAATTATCCGCAATAATAGTTTTTGCAACAGCAATAGCATTCGTAATGGCATGGTTCCTTCTAAAAGTAGGATTAAGCGGATGGATTGCAATGCCGATCACATTAGCTGTCGCATTAGGCATAACCTATGCGTTTTCACGCGGATTAACTGCACCATTGCGTCAAATGAGAGACGCGTCTGAAGCAATGGCAGAAGGTGATTATTCCGTACGAGTTGCAATAGAAAATCGCAGAGATGAAGTAGGAAAACTAACTTTAGCTTTTAATGAAATGGCTGAAGAGCTAGAGCATGTTGATCAAATGCGAAGCGATTTAATTGCGAACGTAAGCCATGAACTTAGAACGCCTGTTTCCGCATTACAAGCAATGTTAGAAAATCTTGCAGATGGAGTTGTAGAGCCAACGCCTGCAAATATGGAAGCCATATTAAACCAAACACATCGCCTTGCAGATCTTATTACTTTCCTATTAGATTTATCTCGAGTTGAAGCCGGAGCAGAAAATCTTAATATAACATCTTTTGACTTTTATGAATTTATAGACTCAATAGTCGAACCTTTAGAAATAGCCGACGGAGGACATAATCATCATATTGACGTTAAAATTAGCGATAATATACAAATCACAGGAGATAAAAATCGACTATCTCAATTATTCACAAATATAATTTCTAACGCTCTTAAACATTCTCCAGACAACACTAAAGTTCTTATAACAGCTTATGCAGATTTGGAAAATAATATGCTCACAAGCAATGTTATTAACTTCGGAAAGCAGATTCCAGAAGAAGAACGCTCGGAAATCTTCCGTAGATTCGTTAAAGGAAACCAAGGAATTGGAACTGAATCAGGTGGAACTGGACTCGGATTGTCTATTGCACGCTGGGCAGCAGGGCTTCATCATGGTACCGTAAAAGTAGTTGACGATAGGCGCGGACCTAATTTTGAAATCACGCTCCCCCTAAAATACGACGCTGTAACAGATAATAATGAATAACTCTGAAGTATACTAATACAAATAAATCCACTAACAGCCTAAGGAGATGCACATGCTATTAGCAGTTGACATCGGAAATACGAATATTGTGCTCGGATTTTTAGAAGGAAATCGCATAGTAGGCACATATCGAATGACAACTAAAGCAAGTCAAACTTCTGATGAGTATGGCATCATGATTATGCAATTCCTTCATTTAAGCGGATATAGTCTTAAAGATGTGGATGACGTGATAGTTGCATCTGTTGTTCCAAAAGTAATGCACTCATTTAGATCGAGTATTATTAAATTCATTCATATTGACCCAATGATTGTAGGCCCAGGCGTAAAAACCGGTATGAATATTCGCATAGATGAGCCTAAAACTCTTGGCGCTGACTGCTTAGCAGATTGCGTTGGTGCAATAACACAATACGGCGGCCCTGCTTTAGTAATCGACTTTGGTACAGCAACTACTTACAATTACGTAGACGAATATAACGCTATTACTTGCGGACTTATTTGCACAGGAATCCGCACGGCCGCAGCAGCTTTATGGGATAACACAGCGCAGCTTCCTGAAGTAGAAATATCCCGACCAGAATCAGTTCTAGCGAAATCAACTCGTACTGCTATGCAAGCAGGCTTGTACTACAGCTTCTTAGGCGGAATTGAACGCACAATCGAACAGTTTAAGACTGAAATCAATGAGCCGTTTAAAGTAATTGCCACAGGCGGATTAGGTAGTCTTTTTGAAAAAGACGTAAAAGCGATAGACTATTACGATCCAAACTTGATTTTCAAAGGAATGGCAGCAATTTATAATCGCAACACTAGCTCAAAATAGTGCTACTTCTATAGTTCTATCTCTATAGTTCTATTCCTATAGTTTGTTTGACAAAGCAGAAGTTTACTTAACTACAAAGCCTTGATTATAACCGTATTCTTGCAAATCTTTACGCCATAAAGAAAGTCCATCTTGCAAAGAAATACGATCGCCTGGATCATCCGGAAGCCGCAACTGCTTGCCGTCATTCTGCGTTATTCCAGCATCAATCATGGCTTGAACGCGTAAACGAGCGCGCGATTTTCTGCTCCAATCATATGCTTTGCCAACGGTGTAGCGAAAATCACTACGAGCATACACTTCAAACGGCAGATACTTGTACCCCGTATTAACACAATCTGCAGCATCTGCTAAAACGTGGTTAAACTTTTGACCACCAAAATAAGGTATATCAATACCTCTAGAATCGCGAACTGTTGTCTTATTCAAAAATGACTTATTTCTTAACGTAACAACATCCGCTGGAAAAGCTCCACTATCAACTCTCATACGAATGCCTTGCGAATTATGGCATACATATTCCACAAAACGCATAGCAGCCTCAGGCTTACGGCTAGATTGCAATACAGCTAACGCAGATCCACCCATTTCAGAATTGCTCCGTTCGCCATGCAAAGTTGGAACTTTAGCAACACGCCATAATCCAGCATTACCAGGAACATTTGCTAATAGAAGCGATGGCATCCAAGCGCCTGAAAAAACTGAAGCGACTTTACCGGATCCAAGCGCATACTTCCAATCAGATGACCAAGTATTAAACCTAGTTTCAATCAAATCTTCATCAATCATAGACTGCCAAAACTCGGTAAATTCCTTCGTAGCTTTATCTTCTTGCAAACGAACAGTCACAGTTTTGCCATCATTCGAAGTTATATAAGGCTTACCTCCAGCAAGCCAAATCATAGCATCATAAAAACTAGCGTCACCGGAATCGGCTGCAATATAAACGCCAATATCTTTCAACTTTCGAGCAGCATGCCGGTAATCTTCCCAAGTGTGGATTTTAGACGCGTCTACCCCAGCCTGCTTAAAAACATCGTCATTATAAAACCAAGCCATAGGACCTGAATCCATTGGCAAACCATAAACGCGATTCCCTAATTTAACAGACGACCAAGTGCCAGGCGTGTAAAAAGTTTTCATGTCTCGCACGCGATCCGTAATGTCTAAAAGTTGACCGCTAACTGCGTATTGCGGCAAAGCATGATATTCAAGCTGCGCAACATCTGGCATACCATAGCCATCCTGAATCGCATTATTCAAAACGTTATAGCCGCTCGTATCCTTAACTGTTACTCGAATATCTGGATTTGACTTTTCAAATTCAACAGCCAAGCGTTTCATGCTAGGCTCCCAAGACCAAACAGTAATATGCGTTCTGGAATCCGTTTGCCCGCAAGCACAAGAAAAAACTATGGAGATAATACATAAAAGCGACATAGAGAAACGCCATGAAGCAATCTTGAGCATGCGAAAATTCTTCACACTCAAAAATCGCTTAAGCCAAGAAACGCGCTTCAAAACGCCGCTTTTAAACGCAATCATACAATCGCCTAATACTATTTATTCAATATTTATTCAATATTTATTCAACTGTTACAGACTTAGCTAAATTACGTGGCTTATCAACGTCATAACCCTTTAATTTAGCCATATCCATAGCGAAAAGTTGCAATGCTACTACGTCAACTAAAGGACTTAACAAAGTTGCACATTTAGGACGCCAGAACACAATATCAGCGTAACGTTCAGCATCAGCATCACCAACTTCAGCAACTGCAATCGTAAAAGCTCCACGCGCTTTAACTTCTTCAATGCCAGAAATGACTTTAGAATGAAGAACGTCACGTCCTCGAGAAGATGGAACTATTACAACAACAGGTTCGCCGTCATCAACTAATGCAATAGGACCATGCTTAAGCTCGCCTGCAGCAAAACCTTCTGTAAAAGTATATGCGATTTCTTTAAGCTTTAAAGCACCTTCCAAAGCTACAGGGTACCCAACGTGTCTGCCTAAGAATAAGAACGATTTTGCGCCTATTGTACGTTTAGCAGCTTGCATAATAGCATCCGCTTGAGTATCGAGAACTTCTTGAATCTTATCCGGCATATCTTTAAGCTTAGAAACGATTTGCTGAATTTCATCGCGATACATTGTGCCTTTTACTTGCGCTAAATACAAGCCCAACATATAAGCTGCAACGATTTGCGCTACGAACGCCTTTGTAGAAGCAACAGCTATTTCTGGACCAGCATGCGTATAAAGAACAGCATCGGATTCGCGCGGAATACTAGAACCTTGAGTATTGCAAATCGCAAGCACACGACTACCCTGCTCGCGAGCATGACGCAAAGCCATAAGCGTATCCATAGTTTCGCCAGATTGCGAAATCGCTACTACAAGCGTTCGATTATCTAAAATAGGATCTCTGTATCTGAATTCATGTGCTAATTCCACTTCAACAGGTACACGAACCCAATGCTCAATAGCATATTTTGCAACTAAACCAGCATAACTTGCAGTTCCACAAGCAACAACAATAATTTTATCTATTGAACGCAAAACATCTTGACCAATATGAACTTCGTCAAGAACAATATTTCCCTTAGTGTCAAAGCGACCGCGCAAAGTATCCGCGACAGCATGCGGATCTTCATGAATCTCCTTGTCCATAAAGGAATCCCATCCGCCTTTTTCTACTGCAGACGCGTCCCAATCAACTGTAAAACAAGTAGGATTTTTAACCTCATTGCCATTGAAATCAGTAAGCAAAATACTTGCCTTACCAGATTCATCAATGTTACCAACGCATACAGCTTGATCTTGGCCGACTTCCAAAACTCGATCCGTATAAGCAACAAAAGCTGCAACATCTGATCCAAGGAAATATTCACCATTCCCAAGGCCTACAACCAAAGGCGAATCGTGACGAACAGCAGCAACGATACCCGGTTGACGAACATCAACAGCTAATAGTGTGAAAGCTCCTTTAAGCATTTTTGCTGTACGACGAATCGCAGTAAATAAATCCGGATTGCCAGTTTCATTTATAATTTCATTCGCGATTTTACCAAGCAATTTTGCAGCAACTTCAGTATCTGTTTGAGAAGAAAATTCGTATCCTTCTTCATGAAGCTGCTCTTTTAACACAAGTGCGTTTTCAATAATACCGTTATGAATAAGCGCTATTTTACGATCTGCACTCGTATGAGGATGTGCGTTAATATCGCAAGGAGCACCATTCGTAGCCCAACGAGTATGACCGATAGCTGCACTCGAATCAGGCATAGGATTTTTAGCTATATCGTTACGCAAATTAGTAAGCCTACCAGCTTTTTTACGAACGTCAGCATAATCCATTCCTGGAGCAACTAACGCAACTCCAGAAGAATCATATCCGCGATACTCTAAACGCTCTAAACCGCCTAAACAAACTTCTAAAGGTTTTGCACAAACTTTTCCAAAACCTGCGTATCCAACAATGCCACACATAATTTTCTATTCTACGTTATAAAACGTGTGTGTTTCTACATGTTTTGCAATTATGTTTTGAATTATGTTTTGCGATTACTGTTACCTGTTGATATGAATACTATCTGCTTTTGCTTCAAATCCTTTGCCAAAATGCTTCTCGAGCATGTATTGCAAAACCATCAAAACAGACGTAATCACCAAATACCAAATACTAGCAACAATAAGAAGCGGAATCGGCTTATAAATACGATTAGCAACAGCATTAGTAGCAAACTGAAGCTCCAAAGTAAAAGGAACAGCCAAAACCAAAGACGTAGTCTTAAGCATGCCAATAGTTTCATTACCCAAAGGCGGAATAATAATACGCATAGCTTGAGGCAAAATAATACGACGCATCATCAAAGACCTACCCATACCCAAAGCCTGAGCAGCCTCAACCTGACCAGAATCCACAGCCTCCAAGCCAGCGCGAACAATCTCCGACAAATACGCAGCTTCATTCAAAGACAAACCAATAACAGCAGCGTTCAAAGAAGTCATAACAACATTAGAATCAATAGAGAAAAACTCTACAGAAGTAAACGGTATACCCAAACTCAGCTTAGGCACAAGAACCGCAAACATACCCCAAAAAACAAGTTGCGTATAAACAGGAGTACCTCTGAAGAACCAGATAAAGAACCAGCTAACACCGCGAAGAACTGGATTAACAGATTTACGCATCATAGCTAAAACAACAGCCAAAATAATTGCAATAACCATTGAGACAACAGTTAAGAACAAAGTCCAACCAATACCTGAAAGAACGTTCTCGTTAAAAATGTATTTCCAAACGATTGCCCAATCAAATCGAGAATTTGTAGCAATTGAATACACAAGAGCACACGCTATAATCGCAACAATAATGCCAGATATAATAGGTCCAGGTTTTCTGACTGGCAAAATACGCTCGTTGTTGTTATTTTTAGCAAACATGTTCTTAATCCTACTCTAAGCAACCAAAGTTTCTACTAGTGAATATTAAACAGCTAAATCAATCATACAAAGTATCAGCAAAGCAAATCACACAAATCAATCACACTTTTGGATTTACTTCTGGGTGTTTAATCATAACGTCTTCAACACCCCACGCCTTCATTATTTCTTGATAAGCGCCCGTTTGTATTAGCTTTTCAATACCAGCTTTTATTGCTTTTACAAGCTGAGTATCTCCTTTTTGAGTAATAATACCCATAAGAGCTTTATCACGACTTTTACCCAATGGCTCCAGCTGACCGTCCGTTTGCTCAATCGCAAAACTAGAAACAGGAGTATCGGCATACATAACGTCTGCGCGACCTGCCACTACTGCAGTCGTAGCATCCGTTTGCTCTCTAAATGCAAGAACATCTAATGGCGCTTTGCGACTTAACTTGCAAACATCTCTTGCGTCATACATTTGAGTTTCGCTTGTTGTTCCAACTTGAACAGAAACTTTTTTACCACATAAATCGTTAAGATTTACATTTGTTGGATTTCCTTTTCGAACAACAAAAAGCAAACCAGCGTCCGCGTACGTTACAAAATCAACTGACTTTTCTCGCTCTTTGCTAACCGTAAATCCCGAAACACCAATATCAAATTTGCTTCCAACAGATGGCAAAATCGCGTCAAATGGCGCATGAACAATGCGAAGCTTTAATCCCATTAGTTTTGCTAGCGCTTTGTTTAAGTCTATTTCGTAACCTACAACAGTTCTTCCATCTCTAGCGTAGAATCCTGCAGGCGCATATCCAACATTAGTACCCATTACAAGCTCGCCACTTTCTACAAGCTTTTTCGGCAACATTGCAGCAATACTTTCATCTTTTTTAATACGATTGACGTCGTAGCTGCGCGCTAAAAGAGGATCTGGCCCAACCGCATCGCTTGTTCCGCAAGCACTGGAAAATCCTAGTAAAGATAGAGATGTAAACGCTGCAACAAATCTTAGCCAACGAGATACACGAACGCCGTTCTTTCTATGCGAGTTTGATTCGCATGAAGAACATGCACCACTCATACTAATCTCCGAATAAATTGGATGGAATATTTAAACAATGAACAACTTTACACTATGTTTGTTATTAAACAAACATGCCAAACATTGCTAAAGATATCCTTTACGTAAAATTGTTTAAATAATAGTGCTAATCAAAATAAAAAGGCTGCAGCAAACACCACAGCCATAAATTATTCATAATTTTACACAAAATGATTTAATTTTTACATATTTATGTTTATATGTTATATCTTACAAAACGCTGTGCAGAAAATCCTTGAACCTTTCAGTTTGAGGATTATCAATAATCCCAGACGTTCCAAATTCAACAACTTTTCCACCATCCATAAACACAACTTGATCTGCAACTTCTCGAGCAAAACCAATCTCGTGAGTTACAACAATCATTGTCATTCCATCGTTTGCCAAGTAGCGCATAACATTAAGCACTTCTCCAACAAGTTCTGGGTCTAACGCAGACGTAGGCTCATCAAAAAGCATGATTTCTGGCTTCATAGCAAGCGCGCGAGCAATCGCAACTCGCTGCTGCTGGCCGCCAGAAAGCTGAGAAGGATAATGATCCATGCGGTCTGCCATTCCAACACGCTTTAATTCTTCAATAGCTAAATTACGCGCTTC
Source organism: Gardnerella coleohominis (assembly GCF_002896555.1). GTDB lineage: Bacteria > Actinomycetota > Actinomycetes > Actinomycetales > Bifidobacteriaceae > Bifidobacterium > Bifidobacterium vaginale_F. The sequence continues at coordinate 306,239 of NZ_MNLH01000003.1, read as the reverse complement.
AATTTTACCCATATGCAAAACATGAACAGGAGCTTCCATAACGTTTTCTAATGCAGTCATATGTGGGAACAAATTAAAACGCTGGAACACCATTCCAAGCTTTGCGCGTTGCACTGCAATCTCCTTGTCGTTTAACGCTTGCAAAGCTTCTTTTCCATTATGAACAACAGTTTTTACGCCAATGCGCTCGCCGTAAATCGTGATTTTTCCAGATGTGATTGTTTCAAGCTGGTTCACCAATCGTAGCAAGGTTGACTTTCCACTTCCCGAAGGACCGAGTATAACTGTTACACTTCCTGGCTTTACAGTCATATTAATGCCCTTAAGAACTTGCAAATTGCCAAAGCTCTTATGCAAATCACTTATAACTACAGCTGGAACATCATTACTATGATTCTGATTTTGCACGTCTTGTACATCTTGCACGTCTTGTACGTCTTGCTCTGTAACTGTTAGATTATTTGTCATTTTTCCTCAAATCTAATAAAAACTAATGGAATTTTACCATTTATAATGCACTTATTTATGCTTATATTAATTGCAATCAATACAACCTATGCATTAAATCCAAGCATTGTTGCATTATTGCGACCATTTACAGCATCGCTAGCAGCCTTAATAGCTTCATCTCCACGCTTTGCAGCATTAGAGTTGATTTGCGTATTTTTTACAATGTCTTTTGCTTCAAAGCCTTTCCCAAAATGCTTCTCGAGCATGTATTGCAAAACCATCAAAATTGAGGTGATAAGCAAATACCAAATACCAGCAACAAGCAAAAGCGGAATCGGCTTATAAATTCGATTAGAAATAGCCCTTGTTGCAAATTGTAATTCAAGCGTAAAAGGCACAGCAACAACTAAAGAAGTAGTTTTCAACATGCCAATAGTTTCATTACCGAGAGGAGGAACAATAATACGCATAGCTTGAGGCAAAATAATACGACGCATCATCAAAGAACGAGACATACCTAAAGCTTTAGACGCCTCTACCTGACCAACATCAACAGCCTCTAAGCCAGCGCGAACAATCTCCGACAAATACGCAGCTTCATTCAAAGACAAACCAATAACAGCAGCGTTCAAAGAAGTCATAACAACATTTGAATCAATAGAGAAAAACTCAACAGACGTAAACGGTATACCCAAACTCAGCTTAGGCACAAGAACCGCAAACATACCCCAAAAAACAAGCTGAGTATAAACAGGCGTACCTCTGAAGAACCAGATAAAGAACCAGCTAACACCGCGAAGAACTGGGTTAACAGATTTACGCATCATAGCTAAAACAACAGCCAAAATAATTGCAATAACCATTGAGACAACAGTTAAGAACAAAGTCCAACCAATACCAGCAAGAACATTATCGCTTATAAGATATATTGCAACTTCATACCACTCAAAACGTGGATTAGTAATAATTGAATATAAAAGGAAGCATACGATAATTGCAACTATAATTCCTGCAACAACAGGACCTGGATTTCTAACTGGCAAAATACGCTCAGCATTATTTTCGGATTGCTGCTTCAAATTCTCTTCTCCGCTATGCTCTTCTCCGCTATATTTTTTGGCATTGTAATTCATACTGTTCACTCCATATAACCGTATAAATGCAAGTCTTCAGGAAGTCAATCGTTGCCGCCTGCTTGACTTATTCGCATTTGGTTGATATTGCGATTTATAGTTCTACTATTACAGCTATTATCGCAGCTGTTATTGCCCTTGCTTATTTAAAATATCTTTAAAAACATCTTTAAAGCAGAATATGGCGTATACTGCGCAATCCAATAAATTACACAATATACGCCATAAAAATCATTTCAATCAGAGTTTAGGATTCACTACTGCTTGATCAATAGCAACATCCTCAACACCCCACTTTTTCAGGATGTCTTTGTAAACACCTGACTGCATAAGCTTATCAATGCCAGCTTTCACTGCTTTAAGCATCTTTTCATCGCCTTTTTTAACAGCTGCACCCATTGGCTCAGAATCCTTGCTCTTTTCCAAAATTTCAAGCTTTCCAGGATTCTTAATTGCAGCGTAACCTGCAACAGGTGTATCAGCGTACATAACGTCAGCGCGACCTGAAACTAAAGCAGCAGTTGCATCAGTTTGCTCTTCGAAGCTCAATATTTCCAGAGGCTTATCTTTCTTTGCAGCACACTGCTTCTTAGCTTCTTCCATAAGAGGCTCACCTACTGTGCCAGTTTGTAAAGAAACTTTCTTTCCGCACAAGTTACTTGTATCTACATGCGTTGGATTTCCTTTACGGATTTCAAAAGATAAACCTGCATTAGCGTAAGTTACGAAATCTACGCTCTTCATACGCTCAGCATTAACAGTAAAACCGGAAATACCAACATTATATTTACTGCCGATTGCTGGGATAATCGCGTCAAATGGAGCGTGCATGATTTTAGCTTTTAAGCCAAATACTTTTGCTAAAGCTTTAGCAAAATCAACTTCATATCCGACTGGAGTTTTTCCATCAGCAGCAAAGAATTCAGCAGGCGCATAACTTACATTTACACCAACGGTAAGTTCCCCACTTTTCACAACATCTTCAGGAAGCATAGCTGCGATAGCGTCGTCTTTCTTAACTTGGCTTACGTCATAGCTTCTTGCAACATCTGGATCCGCAGCTTTAGAATCAGCTGGTCCGCATGCAGCAACAGAACCAATTAATACAAGTGACACTGCTATTGCCATTGATTTCCATAACTTTGACATTTTACTTCTCCTAAAAATTACATATTTACAATGTTGTGTATAAATATACATGAAAGTGGCGATATTGCAAGTGTATTTTTCTACGTATGTTGTATATTATAGATTTCTTATACATAATTTTGGCAGAAAATCGCTAATTACAAGTGAATATAATGAATAATATGCAAAAAAATGAATAATAATAATTGATATTCGCGCCTTAAAAGCACAATAAAAGTCTCAAAAACTCAATAAAAGTCTCAAAAACTCAAAAAATTATGCGCGAGAACGCAAATTACGATAACGCATTTCACGCAAAGCTTCTCGCTTATCTTGTTCTTCACGCAAAGCTTGACGCTTATCAAACTCTTTCTTTCCTCGAGCCAAAGCAATCTCAACTTTTACATAGCTTCCGCGGAAATACAATCGCAAAGGTACAACAGTGTAACCTTTCGCTTCTGTTTGCCTGGAAAGCTTAGCAATTTCAACAGCATGAAGTAACAATTTACGCTTACGCTTAGGAGCATGATTATTCCAAGTACCATTCAAATACTCAGGAATATTCGCTCCCTCTAACCACATTTCTCCACGTCTATCAATACTCACAAATGATTCAGCTAAAGAAGCGCGCCCTTCACGAAGAGACTTGACTTCAGTACCAGTAAGCGCAAGACCAGCTTCATAGCAATCCTCTATAGCATAATCATGATAAGCTTTGCGATTATTAGCTATTGTAAGAGTCCCATCTTGAGCAGGTTTTTTATCCACTTTTCACTCCAAACATCTTAAATAAAGCGCACGCAAACCACAGGTAAATTCCCTTTTTCAAAGAATTTAGTAATGTACAAATTCAAACATACCAGGATTACTAATAGTTCTATAAGACGGGAATGTAGCAAATCCAACGCCACCTTCAGAAATTAATACAGAACCATCGGAATTAACGCGCTCAACAACAGCCACATGGCCATAAGTTGAATCAGATCCAGCAACTCCACGAGGAAATACCATAATTGCGCCAACATGAGGAGTGTGATTCACTAAATACCCCAATCGGCGTCCACTAGCAGCCCAATCAGCTCCATTTCCCATATAAGATCCTACAGGAAGATTCAACTGAGAACGGCGCAAATAAGCCCATAAAGTGCATTGGCGAGCAGGATAAGCAGAACCACCAACACTGTTACCAGTTCCATGGCCATAGCAGAACTTAGATCCTTCAGAGCAATTTCCTGGAACATCGTAATTCATACCTTGTGCAAAACCAGAACCTTCAGGCATAGATTGCAAAGACACATTAGATGAATTAGCTCCATTAACCTGCTGACGATTACCGAACCTAGGATTAATACGAGCGGCAGCACTTCTAGCTAAAGCCCTTGCTTGAGCGTCAATAGCAGACTTCATTTTGATAATTTCTGCAGCTTCACGAGCCTGCTGCGAAGCAAGACTACCTTTTTGACTTTCAAGCTGCTTACGAATCTCTTGACCTTTATCTCGCAAATCTTGCAAATACTTTTGCTTATTCTTTGCTTCTTGCTCAGCAACCTGAGCGCTTTGAACTTGCTCGTCTGCTTTCTTCTTTAACTTTGTAATTTCAACTTCAATAGCAGCCAAACGCTGTTTACGATTCATAGAAGTATTCAAAGTTATTGCCGCATTATGAGCCGCATTTGATTCACTACGCGCTATAGCAGCATCCGACTGCATCTTACCAACAAATTGCTCAGTCGTAGTTGAATTCGTAAGCATAGCCATAACATGCGAAGAATTCGAACCATGGAAACTTTCACGAGCAAGCTGAGCTACAGCAGCCTTAGCATCATCATAATCAATGCCAGTTTCTTTAATTTTTTCTTCTAATTCAAGCTTATCTTTTTTAGCAGATTCTAAACGCTGGTTAGTAGCATCCGCAAGATTACGAGCCTGCTCTGAACGCTGTTCTGCTTGTTCTACTTCTCGAAGCTGTTTAGGGATTTGACGCTCGTTAAGATCATTTAACTCTACTATTTTATCTGCAAGCTTCTTACTAACACCAGCTAGTTTTCTACGCAAAGCAGCATTGTTTCGCACTTTTCGATGGTATTCTTGCAAGCTAACAGCTTCTGCCGGAGAAGTCGAAAAAATCGAACAAGTTGCACCTACAGAAAGCATTAATGTAGAAGCCATGATTACACCAACTGCAATTCGAAGACGACTATTGTCTTTCATACGAGTCTTCATCATTACCCTTTCCACGACCTCATTCGTGCTAGTATACCACGCCTTTCGAATTATGAATGTCTAACTAGTTAATTTATAAAGCAGACTTGCAATAATATCTACTCTAAAACCATAAAACAAAGCCTTATTCTAAAACCGCAATACGAAACCTTACTCTAAGGCACTATTTTAAAGTCTTAGGCTTGCAAATACCTACGCAAAGCAATAGAAGACGCAACAATAGAAAGAACTACAGCTCCAATCACGAGACCTGGAACAGTCACCCAAACCGTTGTTTGATCCACAAAAGGCATCCACTTAACCTTCTGAGCAAGCCAATCCGTAATAAACACTTTCACTACAGCGCTTAAAACAACTCCAGAAAGAAGTGAGCCTAAGAAAGAAGCTATGGATCCTTCTAGAATGAACGGCATACGAATAGTCCAATTAGAAGCGCCAACAAGTCGCATAATTTCTGTTTCTTGCTTACGTGAAGCAGCAGACATTCTAATAGTAGTTCCAGTTAGCATAATAGCTACAACAACCATCACAGCAGCTAAAACAATTGTTACTGCGGTAGCACGATTCAATACGCTAAAAACTGGATCAAAAATTTGACGCTGATCAACTACGCTTTCTACGCCATCTCTACCTGAAAGAACTTCTGAAACAACTTGATATTTCATAGGATTACGTAATTTCAATCGCAAAGAATCTTGCATATCTGCTGCAGTAAGCGTACGACCTTGATAAATTCCACGCGGATATTGCTTTAAGAATGTGTTTTTATAAAACTCTTCCCTACTGACATAAGTAATATGCGAAACGTCATCGCCAAGTTCTCTAGAAATAACCTCTTCAAGCTTAACAATGTCTTCTTTAGTAGGAGCTTTGCCAGATGCGCATGAAGCAGATTGACTCGTACCATCTGGGCAAAGCCATGCTACAACTTCTACTTTGTCATACCAATCGCCTTTAGCTTTTGTAATCTGAGCCTGCATTAATACAGAAGAGCCAATAAAAAGAAATGATATGAAAGTGACGAGCATAACTGAAAGAATCATAGAAACATTGCGACGTAAACTAATGCAAGTTTCTGAAAAGATAAATCGCAAACGCATTATTTCTCTCCTTCAGCTTTATTCGTATCATTATCGCTATTTACAGCGCTAGCGTCTGTATCACTAGCATCTTCAGCACTAGCATCTTCAGCACTAGCCTTCTTGTTATGAGTGTTTGATGACGCAACAGGAGGCTTAGGCGGAGCAGGAGGCAACGCAGATTCTTTAGCTACAGCGGCTTCTTTAGCTACAACGTCTTCTTTAGGCACAGCGACTTCTTTTACTACAGAGTCTTCTTTAGCCTCAGAGTCTTCTTTAGCCTCAGAGTCTTCTTTAGATACAGCATTTTCATTATTAGCTACATTAGCTTCATTAGCCTCGGCGTCTTTTTTAACTTCAGCTTTTTCTTTAGCTACAGAGCCTTCGTTAGATTCAGAGCCTTCGTTCAATCCAGATTTTTCAGAAGATTCGGCATTATTCAAACTCAAACCGCGTCCCCAAGTCATAGTTGTTTCCAAAGACTGGAACACTTCACCATAGCGACCAGTTCTTCCAGAATGAACAGACTGAGCGAGACGCGCAATACCCTCATTTTCAGAAGTATCACTTTGAAGATATTGCGTAACAATATCAACAGTTTCGCGAGCTTGCGCTGCACGTTGAGCTTTCTTAGAAAGTCGCTTATGACGTTCAGTTCTTTCAGGCTGCTCACTCACAGCTGAAATTTCATGCTCTTCTTCATTTTTTTCAACAGACTGCTGAGCTTTAGACTTTTGTTCAACATCAGCATCCGGGAAGTAAAGCGCAGAATCATACGATCCTTCGCGCTCATCGCGCACAATTTTTCCAGCATGAAGCTCCACAACTCGCTTACGCATTGAATTCACGATTTCCTCATTATGCGTAGCCATAACAATTGTTGTGCCAGTTCGGTTAATAGCATCCAAAACTTCCATAATTCCGAGAGAAGTAGTTGGATCCAAATTACCAGTAGGCTCATCTGCCAAAATTATTTGAGGATGATTAACATAAGCGCGCGCAATAGCCACACGCTGAGCTTCACCACCGGAAAGCTCATGTGGATAATTATTTTCTTTTCCAGTCAAACCAACTGTTTCCAAAACGCGCGGAACAAGCGAACGAATAGTCGCTCTACTCGTACCAATCACCTCTAAAGCAAAAGCAACATTTTGATAAACTGTTTTATTATTAAGTAATTTATAATCCTGGAAAATAAAGCCAAGAGACCTGCGATACTGCGGGACTTGACGATTAGCTAAACGCCTTAAATCGTTACCAGCAACATGAATTTCACCGCTAGTCGCTTCCTCTTCACGCAATAAAAGACTTAAAAGAGTGGTTTTACCAGATCCTGATGCTCCAACTAAAAATACGAAATCACCGCGATTAACATCCAAAGAAATATCGTCCAAAGCAGGACGCGAACCCTTAGGGTAAATCTTAGAAACATGTTCCAATGACATTAGTGACATGTCCGACTTTCCTTCCAAACAATGACACGAACATAATAAAGTTCAAAATCATATATTTTGCTAATCCGTTTTTGCTAATCCGTGATATTCAATTATATTTAAATTATTTATTGTCAGATTTCAAATCAGACTCTGCTTCAGCTTCTTTTTGAGCTGCAACTCGCTGCTCATGACGCCAACGAATACCAGCTTCAATAAAACCGTCAATATCACCGTCAAAAACAGCCTGAGTTTGTGAAGTTTCGTAGCCAGTGCGCAAATCCTTCACCATCTGATAAGGGTGAAGCACGTAGGAGCGCATCTGATCTCCCCAACTTGCCTTAATATCTCCAGCAAGCTCCTTCTTTTTCGCTGCTTCCTCAGCATGCTTAAGCACAAGCAAACGCGATTGCAAAACTGCCATTGCAGCAGCGCGATTTTGAATCTGACTGCGCTCATCTTGCATAGAAACAACCAAGCCGGTTGGCAAATGCGTAATGCGTACAGCAGAATACGTAGTGTTTACGCCCTGGCCACCAGGTCCTGAAGCTTGGAAAGTATCCACGCGAATATCTGAATCTGGAATATCAATATGATCCGTAGCTTCAACAAGAGGAATTACTTCCACAGCGCTAAAGCCAGTTTGACGACGACCTTGATTATCGAACGGCGAAATACGAACCATTCTGTGAGTGCCGCCTTCTACAGAAAGACGACCATACGCGTAAGGAGCATCAACTTGGAAAGTAGCGGATTTAATACCAGCTTCTTCTGCATAAGACGTGTCCATCATCTTAGTTTTATAGCCGTTTCGCTCAGCCCAGCGCAAGTACATACGAAGAAGCATTTGAGCAAAATCAGCGGCATCTACGCCTCCAGCACCAGAGCGAATCGTAACAACTGCAGAACGAGCGTCATACTCGCCGTCAAGAAGAGTCTGAACTTCCATATCGTCCAACTCGTGAGCAATACTTCCAAGCTCTTCTTGAGCCTCGCTCATAGAATCAGCATCGTCTTCTTCTTGACCAAGTTCAATTAAAGTCTTAGTATCTTCAATTCGCTGCTCAACAGCTTGCAAACGCTTCAATTGAGACTGAGCTGCAGAAAGCTTACTCGTAACCTGCTGAGCATGCTCAGAATCATCCCAAAGCCCAGGCTCTGCAGCCTGCTTTTCTAAATCAGCAATCGTAACTTTCAACGAATCAACATCTAGTGCTTTAGAAATCGAAGAATACTTTGCTTCAACATCATTTAACGCTTGGGCAAAATCAAATTCCGCCATTTACTTAAAGTTCCTCTTTATATACTTGTCTTACGCAATCACTATTCGCAAAACTCTTGCCAAATAAACTTTTTACTCTTTATAAGTTTAGCGTACAGTCAAAATCTCTGGACCGTTCTCAGTAATTGCAATCGTATGCTCAGTGTGTGCACCGCGAGAACCATCAGCAGAACGAAGAGTCCAACCATCCTTTGGATCCTGGTAAATCTCGTCAGTAGTCTTTAAGAACCACGGCTCAATTGCAATCACAAGACCTGGGCGAAGCTTGTAGCCATGATGAGCAGTGCCATCGTTAGGAACATGCGGATCACCATGCATAATATGGCCGACTCCGTGACCACCAAACTCAAGGTTTACGCTGTAACCATACTCGTGAGCAACGCATCCAATAGCAGAAGAAATATCTCCAAGACGATTTCCAGGCTGAGCCATATTAATACCAGCCTCCAGCGCTTCCTCAGTGCACTTAATCAAGCGCAAATCCTCAGGATCCGCATGCTTTCCAACCACGAAACTAATAGCAGAATCTCCAACCCAGCCATCAACGTTAATTGCCAAGTCAAGAGTTAGTAAATCACCATCTTTAAGGTTGTAATCAAAAGGAACTCCGTGAAGAACAGCATCATTTACAGAAGTGCAAATATAGTGTGCAAAAGGACCAGTTCCAAAATCAGGAGCGTAATCAACATAGCAAGAAGACGCACCTTTGCGGCTCATAATTCGCTGGCGTACAAAATCATCAATCTCAAGAAGATTGGTTCCAACTTTTGTCATTGCTTTCAAGTCTTTAAGAATACTACCGACAAAGCGACCTGCAGGCTTCATCGCTTCAATTTCAGATGGAGTTTTAAGTTCAATCATGCTTTAAGACTAACGCGCAGGCACGAAAATGGCGCAAAAACTGTCGCTTAATACTTGTAATCTAGACACATGTCTAATAACAATGAAATTAATAATAATAAGGAATCGCAGAACGAAATTTCTGCTGTAAATTTTGATCCTGCATCCTTCTCATCGGTTACTCGACCACAAGATGATTTATTCCGTTACGTAAACGGTCCTTGGATTGACACTTACACTCTTCCAGAAGACAAACCAATGTATGGCGCTTTCTACAAGCTTGCAGAAGATGCAGAGACGCAAATTCGAGATATTTTAGAAAGCGAAGATTGCCAAGCCAAAAAGTCACAAGCTTTATACCGTAACTATTTGGATACTGCAGCTATTGAAAAAGCTGGAATTACACCAATCAAGGGCGATTTAGACGCTGTTGATGCGGCTAACAGCAAGGAAGATTTGGTTCGCACTATTGGTGCTCTTACTCCATACGGCGGCCCTAATGCAATGTTTGCTTTTGGCGTTTACGGAGACCCTAAGGATCCTAAGACGAATATTATGCATATTGAGCAGGCTGGATTGGGCTTGCCAGACGAAGCATACTATCGCGAAGATAATTACGCTCCAATTCGCGCTGAATACGTAAAAATGGTAGCTTCATTGTTGCGCTTAGCTGGATACGGTGACGCATCCACTACAAGCGAGCAATCGGAACGTTTCTTGAAGGTTGAGACGCAAATCGCAAGCAACCATTGGGATAACGTTGCAACTCGCGATTCTCAAAAAACTTATAATCCTTACAATTATGCTGATTTGGCAAAAGCACTCGAAGCGCTAAATCTTGACGCTTTCTTAGACGCTGCTCAAAAAGCATACGACGATTGCGAAGAAGCAAAGAATCAGCCAATAGATTTTCTTAAAGCTTTTAGCAAAGTAATAGTTCACGAGCCAAGCTTTATAGAAGGATTGAATAAGATTTGGCAAGAAGCCGATTTAGAAGATCTAAAGCTTTGGACACGCGTACACGTGATTTTGTGCTGGGCAAGCATGTTAAGCGAGGATTTTGCACAAGCACGATTTGACTTCTACGGCAAAGTTCTTTCCGGCGCCACCAAGCCGCGCGACCGCTGGAAGCGCGCAATCGGAGTTGTTGACGATGCTTGCGGCGAGGAAATCGGACGCGAATACGTGCGATTGCACTTCCCTGAGTCTTCTAAAAAGTATATGCAAGGCTTAGTTGACAATCTTATTAACGCTTACCGCGAGTCGATTTCTCACAGCAGCTGGCTTGGTGAGGAAACTAAGGCGAAGGCCTTGGAAAAGATTAGCAAGTTTGAGCCAAATATTGGTTACACGAATCATTGGATTGACTACTCTGCGCTAAATATTAAGGAAGACGCTGGCTTAATTGAGAATATGCGCGAAGTTTCTCGATTTGTGTTTGGTAGGTATACTGCAAAAGCTGGAAATCCTGTGGATCGCGAAGAGTGGCAGATGACTCCGCAAACCGTAAACGCTTACTACGATCCATTGCTTAACGTAATTGTGTTCCCGGCTGCGATTTTGCAACCACCATTCTTTAGCCCGAGTGCTCCAGACGCAGCAAACTACGGCGCTATTGGTGCCGTAATCGGTCACGAAATCGGCCACGGTTTTGACGACCAAGGTTGCGAATACGACGGCGACGGTGTACTTAACAATTGGTGGACTGACGAAGACAAAACAAACTTTGCTGAGCGCACTAAAAAGCTTATTGAGCAATACAACGCTTTTACACCAACACAGCTTATTGTTAAATACTCTCACTTAAAGAGCAAAGAAGAGCGCGATGCAATGCCTCACGTAAATGGCGCTTTAACAATCGGCGAAAACATTGGCGATTTAAGTGGCGTAACTATTGCTCTTAAAGCCTACGCTTTTGCTTTGCAAAAGAGCAAGGGTCAAGAAATCGACGGAAGCGACGATGCGATTCGCGAAACTTTGCTGAACGCTCCTAAGATTGATGGTTTCACTGCTTTGCAACGATTCTTCTTAAGCTACGCACTTGTGTGGCGTTCAAAGGCTCGTAACGAGATTGCTGAGCAATACCTTCAAATAGACCCACACTCCCCTGCAGAATGCCGCACTAATGGCATTGCTCGCAACGTTGACTTGTTCTACGATGCTTTCGACGTTAAAGAAGGCGACGAGATGTGGCTCGACCCAAGCGAGCGCGTGCACATTTGGTAAAGCAATATGCGTTTGCAATAAGTACGCACTAGGTATTAAATACACAATAGGTACTAAGTATTCACTAGGTATTAAATACACACTAAGTATTAAATACGCACTAAGTATTAATACGCTAGATAAGAGATAAGAGATAAAAGAAATAAAAGATAAAATAAGCTCACTCGCAGTAATGTGTTGTGAGCTTATTTTTTATGCTAAAAATAAGCGCTAAATCAGAATCAGGATTATTCCCCAAAGTTATTTCCCAAAGTTAGTTCACGAATCAGCTGCGGTTAACAAATCAGTTGCGATTCACAAATCAGTTGCGATTCACGAATAGAAGTTAGTTCGCAAATCATTTAGCACTTTTTCCAAAAAAGTCAAGATTTTACTCTCTTTGTGGTCGGAAGAACTTCTGACCACAATGGAATTTTTTTCTATGCAAAATTTTAAACATGCTTCATAGTAGATAGTACTGCGGCATTTCCTCGTAGCTGCGAAGCTCAGGGGCAATGAAGGCTCTGATTTCGGGGCTGAAATGGCTGCAGTCCAATTTGTGAAAGGATTAAAAATGGTTCAACAACAGGCAACTATTACTATGAGTGGGTATGTTAGTTCAGACCCTGTGGAATTCGGTAAAAATGGCGGAACTACAGCATGCACATTGCGAATAGCCAATACTCCATCTTACTATCATGCTGAAGAAAAACATTGGGTAGATAAACCTACAACTTGGATGACAGTTAAAGCATACAGGAATCTTGCAAGCAACGTATTGCAAAGTGTACACAAAGGCGATGCGATTGTTGTATCTGGAATTTTAAACACTGAAGCATGGCAAAAAGACGGATCAGACTATAGCAGAGTAATCTTAGAAGCTTCTGCAATTGGCCATGATCTTAATCGTGGAACTACTCAATTTACAAAGCACTCATACGACTCTAATAAAAATGCTAATTCTAAAAATTCTTCTGAAGGCTTACAAACACAAAAGAATAATGAGCAAAACAAAATAAGCGTTACATCGTCTAAATCATCAAATATTAATTCTCAAGTAGAAAACGATGAATTCGGAGGTGATGCGAATATTTAAATGGATGGTAATAAATAAATAAAATAAATAAATAAATAAAGTTTTTTGCACATTTCATAATTTGCCGCCAAGAACAATGCTACTACTAGTATCAATACGCGTTACGATACGAAAATAGCAAAATTCCTGGCGGCAAGTTTTAATTTATAAGCGTTTACGCAAGCAAAGCGTTTACGCGCGAGCGCCAACTGCACGGGTGTCTTAAAACGAGCAAAATAAGACACTAACGCAGAAACCATACTGCGCGAGTGCCCGAAGATAGACAAAATCAGGCCCTAACGCAGTACACATACTGCACGGGTGTCCAAAAAAGTGGTACATATCAGAATATTTTATTATCAAATATCCAAAAGCGTTTCATCAAGAAGAAAATCAATAACTCCTAAGACAAGAATTCCGTCATCTGTTCTCCACGGTTTAATACAATCTTTAACAATAATAATTTTCTTGAAATTATCTGATATATTGTTCAACGATCTAGATTCTTGCAAAGTCTTCGCGTGCGTAGACAAATTCAAAGACGACTGAATATAGTACTTGTTATCCGCAAGATTACAAACAAAATCTACTTCTGTTTGAATTCTCTTATTTCCTTCGCGAATCTCAACAACGCCAACATCTACGTTATATCCCCTCACAACTAATTCATTATAAATAACATTTTCCATTAAATGAGACTCTTCCTGCTGCCTGAAATTGAGTCGCGCATTCCTAAGTCCCAAATCAGAAAAATAATACTTTTGTGGAGTATTAATATATTTCCTTCCTTTAATGTCATAACGTAACGCTTTTTCAACAATGAACGAATCTTCTATAAAAGAAAGATAAGAAATAACCGTACATAACGACAGTTCCTTTTCTCCTTTGCTTTTGAACGTCTCAAATATTTTCTGCGGATTTGTCAAAGAGCCAACAGAAGATGCGAGAATATTAATAAGCGTATCCATAACGTCTAAACGCTTAATTCCGTTACGCTCTGTAATATCGCGAACATAAGTTTGATCAAACAAATTCTTTAAATATGAAGCTTTTTCTTTATCATTTTTCTTCGATACGATAAGCGGCATGCCACCATAAGTAAGATATTCATTCCAAGCATTAATCTTGTCGGAATCAACAACTGAATAAAATTCAGAAAACGACAACGGATGAACATGTATTTGCTCACCTCGACCTCTAAATTCTGTAATAATGTCAGAAGAAAGGAATTTAGAATTACTACCAGTTATATAAATATCAATATTTTGCTCATGCAATAGTCCACTTACAACAAATTCAAACCCTTTCACCAACTGAATCTCATCAAGAATAAGGTAATAAGGATTACTGTCTTTAATCATCGCCAAAATATCTTGCTCAAGCAACTCTGCATTATTGTGATATTTCATACTAATTGCGCGATCTAATTCTATTTTAATAATATGATCCGCAGGTACGCCTTCAGAAAGCAGATAATTTCTATATAAAGGATCCAAAAGATACGATTTTCCACATCTTCGAATACCGGTTATCACTTTAACCATTCCATCATCTTTTTTATCAATTATCTGCTGTAAATAATGTTCTCTCGCAATTTGCATTACTATTCCTCACTATTCTCACTAAACAACTCGCTAAACAACTCGCTAAATGATTCATTAGTAATTCACTTAGTAATTCACTCGATAATTTCTTTAAATTACTCACTGAATTACTCACTGAATAAATTTGACAGAAACGGCAATTTTCTTCACTGGAATTCCTTAAGTTTGATTCTATTGCAATCATAAAATAAAAGCAATGAAGATTTTTGCCATTTACGGCAATTTTCTTCACCGACACAATGCGGCCAAACCCAACAGGCAGACAATTCTAAGGTACCCAACCTCTGCTAAGTAAACAAAACCAAGAACCCCCTCTTGCTTTTGTTTACCAACACGCTACCTAAGTAAACAAAACCAAGAAACCATACTGCACGCGTGTCTTAAAACTAGCAAAATCTGACCATAACGCAGAAACCATACTGCGCCAGTGTGCGAAAAACACCAAACAGAGACACTAACGCAGCGCGACGACCTGCCTGAACGCTGCGATTTAGCGCGCGAAGTCAACTCGGAGCGCCGAGCTTGCTCAAAGTTGAAAACACAGTGCGCTTTCAACGCAAGCTCAGTAGCGAGCGCGTAATCCGCGCGAGCGCAATCTGCGAGCGTGCCCAAAAACAGCCAAAATCAGCGCTGCTTTCACGCACAACTCTTGGTTCTACTTCCGAATTAAAACGCAGATTGTCAACAATCATATTGGGCATACTTAAACATTTGTGATACCTGCGTTACAACATTACTTATTTACAACATTACTTATTTTTAATACCACGCTTATGGCTACTGGAATTGTTCTTTCGCAGTTTATTCAGTAACTTACGTCTGAGGATGGCTAGTGATATAGCATTTTTTATTTAGTTAAATATCTAATCGAAAATCAGACTATTCCGAAACGCAAATAAGTGTTTATTGATAATTTTATCAATAAACACTTTTATTTTTTATCAAATTCATTATAATGTAATGTGCAATTTGCATATTTGTTATATTTTATGAAGCAAAATAACAAAAGTTTAATTAATTAATCAATCGGGTATTTTATGAATAAGACAGCGAAAATTATTCTGACTTCAACCATGATGGGTATTGCCACGGCAGCTTGCGCAGTATGCATGAGCCAAACCGCTTATGCTTCTAGCACTGACGCAAGTAGCGCTAATGGAAGTAGCGTTAGTGCAAGTAACACCAACGTAAGAAACACTACTGGCAATAACACTGAAAACAATAATAGCGTAAAAACAAACACCCCCCCCCATACCAATTTCGCTAACCAAAATACTTTAGAAAATAGCGACAAAAATAGTAATAATAAATCTGAAGATAATAAAGCCAGCGAAAATAAAACTAAAAATAATAAAATTAGCGACAATAAAACAGAAGATAATAAAACTAATCCCTCTTACGAAGTTAAAAATACTTTAGACAATAAAAATGCTGAATCTAACAGCACTTCCAGCAATAAAAGTGAAGCAAATACTGCAATTAATAGTAAATTGGAAAATCGCAGCGCAAAAACAACTGAAGATTCAGATTCACAGGAAGAAACCGTTTCATATCCTCAAATGACAGTTGTAGAGCCGGGCGTAGAGGTTACCATTAAGCCAAAGTTCATGCGCGGTAGCAAAGAGATTACGTTAGAAGAATCAAAGAAATACGGTCCTTGCCGTGATAATTATGAGTATATACGCGTAGAATATAAGGACGGCGACAAATACAAACTTGCATATGGCAGTGCTATAACGCGCTCCTCAGATTATAGCTACACGTTCAAATGGCGCACGGTCGCAGCGAACGAACATCCTAACGCTACTATCCAAGTTACTGGACTTCGTATGTATGACAAGGAAGGGCATCAACTTCAAGAAGAGGTTATTCCAACATTTAGGACTAAAGATGCTGATAAACATAAGCCTGAACCAAAGCCATTCGAATTTAATCGGAACGAATTATCGGCAGGACTTGCAACCGACAAAAGCGGTAATTATGTTCGTTGGAGAGTGTTAAGCAACAACGACTCACCATCAATAGATGAGCAAGAATACTGCAGCAAGTTCCTTGACTACGATCCTGACGCACACATACTCAAAACTAAAATCATTGATAATACTGTGCCGCCAATAAACAATAGAGCTCCAAGCGTTGTTGCAAAGCGTTTTATAGGAATTACGCTTCAAACAATGGGCATGAACGATACAGTTCCAGTAACTGAAAATCTTAAAAATACTCCTTGGTTCTTTAAGGACGCAAAAGAAAAAGCTGATTTTGAGAACGCATTGCATAACAAGGTATGGTCGAAACAATATAACTACGATCAATACAGAATCTTGCAGCAAATAGGAGGTAAACTTCCAAAGGGCGTTAAATACAATCTTAATACAAGAGCTTTCGAAGGAAATCCAGAAATTAACGATTGGCAAGAAAACGAGACTATGCGAGAATATCCGCTATATCTCGCTCAAGTCACAATGTATAACACAGCAGATTATCTTACTTTAAAACCATATACCAGCTATATTGTAAGTAAGCCAAAATCTCAGCCGAAACACGATGAAGCTCAAAACTTTAGCGATACTCCTGCAAATGTGGTGTCCACTGGATTGTCGTCTGATAAAAAGTTGCGTTGGCGCATTTTAAGCGACGATTTGCCGAAGGGCATTGATAAAAGCAAGGTTACATATAATTCTGCTACAAAGCGTTTCGAGCCGCTGTACTATGAAGGCTTATCTAAAGATCCAGGTGTTATTGCACAAGTAAGCAATCTCACTCTGGAAACTATTGATGCCAATGGTCATACAACAAAGTATCAGAAAACACCTGTTTTCGTCTATAAAAACGAGGATAGCCACAAAAAGGTACTGGTTATTTACGATACAAAAAAGCGCATTGGTGATGGAACTTTAGAAACTTCAGCCGGTTCATTCAACTATATCGCAGCTGGAGATTTGCCAAACGGCGTTAGTTTTGATGCAGAGACGTGCACTTTTTCTGGCACCGCTAAGATTACTGATTGGAAAAAAGACGAAACTAGCCGCACATATCCGATATATGTTGCAACGTATAAGAGACTAAACGGTACAATGTTCTTACACTTTGTGGATGACTCTATTACGATAGTACGGAACACGGATGAGAAAATTACACCGGTAACTCCATCACCTGTTGTACCACCAACTCCACAACCACCTGTTCCGCCTCAGCCGCAGCCACAGACATCTGATACTGCTGCTAATGTATTGGCATCTGGAACTGCAACTAAGGACGGCAAGCAGATTCAGTGGCAAGTGATAAACAATGATAAAAATTCTGATACGTCACAAATGAAGATGTACGCTCAGTATCTTAGTTACAATCCAGATACGAACGCGTTGACAATGACAGATGCTGCGGCGTTTACAGAAAACGGTAAAGCTATTTCCGCAAGAAAATTCAGCAATATTACGCTAAAAATCAAGAAAGACGGAAAAACAACAGAAGAAAACATTAAAGAAACGCCTTGGTTCTTCAAAGATCAAAATTCGAAGAATATGTGGGACTCAATTAACCAAACACCAATCGGCACACAAACCTTTGAAAAATACAGCCTCGAGCAAAAGATCGGCGGCGCAGGACTAGAAGGTTTGAGCTACGACTTTTTGAATAAGAATTTTGATGGCAAGCCTACGATTGCCTGGAGTGGCGATGAAAAAATCCGCGAAATTCCTGTGTATATGGCATCGATCCATAAAGGTAAAGATGGCTCAGACTATATGACGGTAGGTGAATTGAAAAAATTCAAGGCATATAAAGATAGAAATGACATCTTTATAGGCACAGCTGGAACTAATCAGCGAACGAAACAACCATACAAGTTCGATGATCTCGGTCTTAATAACGTTACGCAGACGGTAATAGGTGAATATAACAGCGGTACTTATGGAATACCTTTTTACATCAAGCCTGGCGAAACAAAGACTATCAAGCTTAGGTTCTATTTGTTGAACGACAAGCGGCAGCCAATTCAGGAAATTACTGACGAATTTATGAAGGTATTAAATCCAGAACCAAGGGAAGTGAGACTGAAGAAGGTTCAACTTTTCCGTAAAAATAAGACAACTGTGATTGAAATGAATACTGAATATACGTTGAATACAGACTATTCAATCACATTTACAGCAAACGCGGATGCCCAGGACGGTGATTCTTATAATACGTACGGTTCGAAGTTAGATGGCTTGTCTCCTATGTTTGATCCAAATGCTACGCCAACATATACATATGAAGACGGCATAACATTGCACGAAAAGAATCATCCTGAGAACATATCATTAATAAAGAACGTAGTGATTAGAGTTACGAAGCCTAAGTCGCAGCCTCCAAAACCAGAGCCTCCAAAACCAGAACCACCTAAACCGGAACCAGAGCCAACACCGGTTACACCGGAACCAAAACCAACTCCTGTTCCGATTCCAGAGCCAGAGCCTATTCCAGTTCCTATAATTCCTGCACCAGAGCCGGAAGAAGTGACAGAACCGGAACCAGAGACAGAACCGGAACCAATGCAAGAAGAGACTGTGGAAGAAGCACAAACTCCACAAACGCATGAACCGCTTGCTAGCACAGGCTCTGAAACATCAAACATTGCAGGTGCTGGATTAGCGTTCTTACTGTCAGCCTTCGGCGCGTTTTCGCTTAAACGTACTCGCATTGGCAGACACAGCAAATAACAAACACGGCAACCAAAAACGCAACTAGCGAATAACGAGAATAACCAATAAACGCCAGCCGAGTTGGAATAAACTCACTGGCGTTTATTTTTAAACACCAATCAACCAATCACAATCAACAAATAGCAAAGTACCCAACCTCTGCAATTTTGCACTTAATGGCTACTTGCGCCAAACAGAGACACTCGCGCAGCGCGACAACCTGCTTTTGCACTTAGAACGTAGTGTGCAAAAGCAACTCGGAGCGCCGAGCTTGCTCAAAGTTGAAAGCACAGTGCGCTTTCAACGCAAGCGAGGTCTGCCTGAGTCAGTGAAGACGAAGGCAGAGCAGATTTGTGTGGTGATTCATTGAGAATTAGGTTGTGGCTATGGTGCGCTGACGACCTGCCTTAGTGCTCGCTTTGACTGAGTCTGAAATTATTGGAATTTCAGGCTCCTTCAAAGCGCGATTTGGCATGTGAAGCGCACTGTGCTTCACATGCCAAATAAGCCAAACGGCTACTCTCTATGCGTTCAAGCAGGTCGTTACGCGCTCAGCGATTCGAGCCGCAGCCTCATCCACTGGAACTGCTTCAACGTTTGAGCCGTTGCGATCGCGGATTTCAATCGTTCCGTTGTTCACGGTATCGCGACCTGCTACAGCAATCAGAGGCACGCCAACAAGCTCAGCATCCTTAAACTTCACGCCTGGAGAAACCTTTGGACGGTCGTCAAAGATTACTTCGATGCCTTGCTTGCTAAGCTCTTCAACAACCTTTTCAGCAGCGTCGAAAGCAACTTGATCCTTGCCAGTAGCAACGACGTGAACCTGAGCTGGAGCAATCGCCATAGGCCATGCGAGACCAGTATCATCGTGATGCGTTTCTGCCAAGCATGCAATCACGCGGCTAACGCCAATGCCGTAGCAGCCCATCCAAACTGGTACAGCTTTACCGTTTTCGTTAAGAACACTTAAGCCCAAAGCCTTAGAATACTTTAAGCCAAGCTGGAACACCTGGCCGATTTCCACACCGCGTTCGAAGCTCAATGGGCCAGAACCATCTGGGCTCATATCGCCGTCGCGAACCTGGGCTGCTTCAACAACGCCATCAGCCTCAAAATCGCGTCCGTAAACAGCGTTATAAACGTGCTTTCCGTCTTCGTCGGCTCCTGTAATCCATGCGCTTCCCTTTGCAACATGAGCATCCATCAAGTAGCGGACAGGATTTTCAATACCACTACCCTCTTTGCGAGCTTGAGGACCTAATACACTAAAGCCAATGTAGCCCTTAACAAACTCAGGATGAGCCTTCAAATCATCCTCAGTTGCTTCTTCAATTTCTGCAGGAGCAAACTGAGCTTCAAGACGCTTCATATCTACCTGGCGATCACCTGGAATACCAATAGCCACGATTTCGCGCCATGGCTCCTCGTGCTCGCCACCCTCAGCATCAGCCGGGTGCTTAACAGCAATAATAAGGTTCTTCAAAGTGTCAGACGCTTGCCATTCGCGACCATCTTCGCGCGGATGCAAATCGTTGGAAACTTTAACCAAAGCCTCAATCGTCTTAGCGTCTGGAGTTTCAAGGGCTTCTGCTGCAGGAGTTGCTGAATAATCAACATCAGACATTTCTGGAGTGGTAAGAGCCTCAACATTCCAAGCTTTTCCAGAAGGAGCGAGAGCAAAAGTATCTTCGCCAATTGGCATTGGAGCCAAGAATTCCTCGGAATCAGAACCACCCATAGGGCCGGAAACAGCGTGAACAATCACATATTTAATGCCCAAACGGTCGAAAATTCGAGCGTAAGCAGCACGCTCTTCAACATAAGCAGACTTCAAACCATCTTCGTCAATCGAGAACGAGTAAGCGTCTTGCATAATAAACTCACGGCCGCGGATAAGACCTGCGCGAGGACGGAATTCGTCGCGATACTTCGTTTGAATCTGATACAAAGTAACTGGCAAATCCTTGTAAGAAGAATACATATCCTTAACAAGAAGCGTGAAAACTTCTTCGTGCGTTGGAGCAAGAAGATAGTCAGCCTCATGACGATCTTTAAGGCGGAAAATGTTATCACCATATTCTTCCCAACGGTTTGTCGCCTCATAAGGCTCACGTGGAAGAAGCGCTGGGAAGTGGACCTCCTGCGCACCGATACCGTTGATTTCTTCGCGAATAATAGCCTGAACCTTGTTTAAAACCTTGAGGCCAAGCGGCAACCAAGTCCACACACCTGGTGCAGATTTACGAATATAGCCTGCGCGCTGCATAAGTTTTGCGGAAGTCACGTCCGCGTCTGCTGGATCCTCGCGCAGCGTACGAAGGAACAGCTGAGACATACGAAGTACATTGGAATTCATGCGTTCCAATCTATTTGCGCATGAGGACATAAACACTTGTTTAATAGTATTAACAAAAATAAATTAGTAAAATATATAAATTCTATTTTAAATAAAATAATTATTTACGAATATTGCAATAACTTGTGAACAATATAATATGCATAAAAGTATTTATTAAATAACTTGACATTAAGAGTTATACTAAAGCCTATATGAAAAATGGCATGAATTGTTGATTTTGTAACTTATAATTTTTTAAATTGTGATTTTAAGAGAGTGGAATTTATTATGAGCGATTTTAATAACAATCATCCTTTGAACAATAATCCTTCTAACAATAATGCTTCGAACAATAATCAAGGCATGCAAAATAATAACTATTCCCAAAACAATCAACAAACAAACTGGCAAAATAATCATCCGTACAATATGCAATTCAATCAGCAAACTTGGCCATCCAGCCCATATGCTCAGCCAGCCAGCCCGTACAATCAACCACAAATTCGCAATCAGCCGCCTCATCCAGCTCAGCCAGCCGGTCCATACAATCAGCCGCCTCAACAATACGCTCATTCACCTCAACCATACGCTCATCCAGCTCAACCATACGCTCATCCAGCTCAACAATACGCTCAACAATCAAATTATTCTCAAACGCCTAATCATTACCAACAAATAAATGCTGGATACAATAACCCAAATCCTGTGAGAAATTCTCGACCAGATCATTTTATTTTGAATCCTGCTTATAAAATATCTAGAGAACCAATAACTAAAACAGAAACAATCGAAGACTTTTTTATTTACTTTATTAATTACTTTACAAAAATGTTTGTGATTAAAGAAACTGCGTCGCGTAATGAATTTTTCGCTGGAGCTCTAGCTACAGGCCTTATATTCCTTACAGTCCAACTGTTTTATTACATATATTTATTTGAAAGCGCTAATTACAATAATTTAATAACTTCTGCTTCTATTCTTCGCTCAGTGTTCTCTCCTACCAAACTTTTATTGGGAGCAATCATAGCATCCCCACTTTTATTACCTTACTCTACTCTTCTTATTCGCAGAGCATACGATGCAGGATTCCCTAATGCGATACCTCCGTTGGTATCTATCGCACTAATCGTATCTGGAACAGCATCAACCATAATTGCACTATTCGCTGATTTCTTACAACAACCACGAATATTTCTTATTTTCATATTTATCGCACTAATTTTAATGGTTTTTGGAATTGGAAGTTCGTGGAACATCATAAAAAGGCCTTCTGCAAAATAAGTATTTCTAAAATTGCTTAAGCATACTATTTATGTTAGTTTCCAGAATTTTTATGGTAATTTAAATAAAAACCACTAAATGAAGCACTAAATAAAATTAGTAGATAAAGCACTAAAACTCGTCATTGAATCCAAACTCGTCATTGAATCCAAACTCATCGTTGCTAGTACTTGCAAAAATATCAAGTTCCTGCTGACTAATGAATTCGTTTTCTAACGTGTTTTTTACGAAAGAATTAGCACCACTGTTAGTAAGCATCTTACTTGCTTTCTCAGAAGCCTCACGCAAAGATCCGTCTAGCAGTACAGCATCCACCGAAACACTAAACGCGCGATCGTTAATACCTTCCAGATAAAGCCCGCTCAGATTTTCCACGCGAGAAAGCGCCACGTATCCCATTCCGGGAGCGAAAGTTCTACGCAAATCCATTACCGCAGAATCAAGCGTCATACCTTGCGATTTATGAATCGTAATTCCCCACGCGCAACGAAGAGGCACTTGATTTACGCTTGCAAGTACAGTCTCACCGTCCGTCATTTCCCAAGCAGCCGGCTTAAGAGTCACAATATTGCCGTTTTCAAACTCAACAATCGGCCATCCGCCTTTAGACTCAGGCGCAAAACGCAACACACGACCAACCGAGCCGTTTACGTACTGCTTTTCCTGGTCGTTTCGCAACGCCATCACAGCAGCTCCGGCCTTTAAAACTAAACGTTCCGGAGCGAGCATATTCTTCTTTAAGCGATCGACGAGATTTTTAGGACCAGCTTCTGTTGCAACGAATTCGTGAGGCTCAGCATCAATTGCCGCCAGCTGCACATTATTTAAGCCATCTGCTTGCGCGTTCGTAGGGAAAAGATGCACTGAAACCTCGTCGTCTTGCGGATACTCACCAAGGCGACTAGCAAGCACTTGCTTATCGTCGTCACTTACAATACCGCCACGAATATCCGTCAAAACTTCAAGCAACTTGCCGTCATCCTGACGATGTTGCTCAGTTAAGTAGCACACAACAGGCTTTAAAGCATCCCAAGCGAAAGATTCCGTAATATAACCTTCAGGATTTTTGCCAGCAGCAGCATACTTTTCTCGCGACTCAATAAATGCCTGACTTGGCTCGAACACATCGCGATTTCGCATAGAAGTGCTTACAGGAGGCAGCTGGAAGAAGTCGCCTGAAATAACTACTTGAAGTCCGCCGAAAGGAGCAGAATTTTTGCGCAACTTCCGGCATACTTCATCAACCATGTCAAAAAGCCACGCGTGAATCATTGAAACTTCGTCCAACACGAGCACGTCCGTGGCTTTTATGCGTTTCCCTCGCCTAGCTCTAATGGTTTTAAGAAGCGTATCGCTAAGCGCATTTGAAACTCCAACTCCGCTCCACGAGTGAATGGTTTGACCGTTTAAATGAGTTGCCGCAATGCCGGTAGAAGCTGTTACGGCAACACTTAAACCATTTTTTCTCATTGCGCGAATAGCTTCGTTTAATACGTAGGTTTTACCTGCACCCGGAGCGCCGGTAATGAACGCGCTTGCACCAGCGTTGATTATGGTTAGAGCTTCGGATTGCTTCATTGGCAGTACCTTTTATTGCGTTTAGTAGTCGCGCTTTATTTAGTAGTCGCGCTTTATTCAATAGTAGCGTTGTGTTTAGTAGTCGCGCTTTTCTGCGGAATTTACGTCTTCTAATGCTTCACCGCGACGCTCATAGTCACGAAGCAAGCTAGTGCTCTCAATGTGCTGTGCGCCAGCTTTTGCCTGTGCTTCGCTTGGTCCTGGAGCTGGAACGAACATCATATCGCGGTAGTAACGAAGCTCGTCAATCGACTCAATAATATCCGCGAGCGCACGGTGACCGCCATGTTTTGCCGGCTTATTGCGGTAAACGTCTGGGTAAAGTCTGCGCGAAATCTCTTTCAACGTACTTACGTCGATTACGCGGTAGTGCAGATTTGCCATTAAATCTGGCATGTAGCGGTCGAGGAACTTTTTGTCTGAGCCAACGGAGTTGCCTGCAAGATGCGCTTTTCCACGCTCTGGCAAAAAGCGCTTTACGTACTCAACAACCTGCTTTTGCGCTTCTTCCAAAGTCAAACCGTTCTTATTCCACTCGTCAACAAGTCCGGAAGAAGTGTGCATATTGCGTACAAAATCGTTCATATGAGCCACAGCAGCATCGCTCGGCTTAATCACTAAATCAATTCCGTCGTCCAAAACTTTCAGATTAAAATCAGTTGGAACTACAGATACTTCGCATAATTCGTCATGGAAAATATCGAGTCCCGTCATCTCGCAATCAATCCAAATTAAGCGCGATTCCTCCGGCGTAAAAGTAAGATCTTCCTTAGCTTCAGCCATTTTCGTTCCTTTCCTAATATTTTTTCGAACCCATCAGCCTACATCTTCGTACAGACGAGGCGCATATTAAAAACGACGAAAAGCATGCAAGTATGGGGAACTTGGTTAACTTTTCGCCGTTTAGAGCAAAATTAATTTCGCTTTATACGTGCTTTATATGCGATTCAATTGCGCACCACGCGCACCACGCGATTTAGTTGTGGAAACCGCTGTAGTTTGGCGCTTCTGCAGTCATCACGATATCGTGAGGATGTGATTCGCGAAGACCAGCATCCGTAATGCGAATAAAGCGTCCGCGCTCTTGCATTTCCTTAATATTGTGCGCACCAACGTAGAACATGGACTGATGCAATCCGCCAAGCAATTGGTAAAGCACAGCGTTAAGTGGACCGCGATATGGAACTTCGCCTTCAACGCCTTCTGGAACCACCTTGTCGGAGCTGGTAACGTCTGCCTGGAAGTAACGATCCTTTGAATAAGACTTCTTACCTCGAGGAGCCATTGCGCCAAGCGAACCCATGCCGCGGTAAAGCTTGTACTGCTTGCCGTGAAGCAAAACCTTTTCACCAGGAGCTTCCTCGCAACCAGCCAAAGTGCCGCCGAGCATTACGGTATCCGCGCCAGCAACCAAAGCCTTAGCAATATCGCCAGAATAATGAATACCACCATCAGCAATGCATGGTACGCCAGCAGCCTTGCAAGCTTGAGCCGCATCATAAACAGCAGTAAGCTGAGGCACGCCAACGCCAGCAACAACGCGCGTAGTGCAAATAGAGCCTGGGCCAACGCCAACCTTTACAGCGTCAACACCAGCGTCAATCATTGCCTGCGCACCCTGACGAGTAGCAATATTTCCGCCAATAATCTGCACGCCATCGAAAGCTTTATCTGCCTTAATGCGACGAATCATATCGAGAGCCAAACGAGCCTCGCCGTTTGCGGTATCAACCACAAGCACGTCAACTCCAGCTTCCATAAGCGCGCACGCACGCTGCCAAGCATCACCAAGGAAGCCAATTCCAGCAGCCACGCGCAAGCGACCCTGGTCATCCTTAGTAGCATCCGGATACTGCTCGGTCTTCACAAAGTCCTTAACAGTAATCAAACCTGTAAGCTTGCCATCAGCATCAACAAGCGGCAACTTTTCAACTTTGTTGTCTGCAAGCAAACGGTGAGCGTCATCCTTAGAAATATTTGAAGGACCGGTGACGAGATTTTCACGCGTCATCACATCCTTAACCTTCAAGCGGTCGTAATCTTCGGAAGCAATGAAACGCATATCACGGTTGGTAATAATGCCAACTAAACGATTTTCGCTATCCACTACCGGCAAGCCAGAAATATGGAAACGCCCGCACAATTTATCTAAATCGGCGAGCGTAGCATCTGGATGAACAGTAAGTGGATCGGTAATCATACCGGATTCACTGCGCTTAACAATATCAACTTGCGCAGCTTGATCATCAATAGAAAGATTGCGGTGAAGCACACCAATACCACCATTACGCGCCATAGCAATAGCCATATCGGATTCTGTAACAGTATCCATAGCAGCAGAAATAGCTGGCACTTTCATGGTAATTTCGCGAGTCAAATGAGTAGAAGTATCCACTTCGGAAGGAATAACATCAGTCTCATTTGGAAGCAAAAGGACATCGTCATAAGCGAGGCCGAGCTTCTCGAAAATTGGTGGAACAGGAGCATACACGGATTCCGTGTTCATATCAGTTGTAGCCATAGGGTTACTATACGTTTTTGCTATGACGTTTAGAAAAATAGCGTTTCATGAGCGTTTCATGAGCGTCTCATGAATTACGAATTTCTGGAATTCTCTTGCGCAAATACGGGAATAGCGTAAGTACTGTAAGAAGTGAAGCTGCAATTATCATTCCAACAAGTACATAAGCAGCTTTGAAGAACAAGATCATAATAGAACCAAAAGCAATAAGCGCTGCCCAACCCCATAAAATTAAAACTGCACCTTGCACAGAATGGCCAATTCTAAGCATTCTATGATGTAAATGCATTCTGTCAGGATGCGTAGGCGACTGACCTTTAGAAAGTCTACGAACAATCGCCAAGCACATGTCTAATACAGGCAAGAAAAGAACTAAAATCGGCAATAATATTGGCATGAAAACAGGCAAATATATACTCGTATGAACCGCTGAAGGATCAATATGGCCAGTCATTATAATCGAAGCGCAAGTTATTAAATAACCTATAAGCATGGATCCTGAATCGCCCATAAAAAGTTTTGCAGGATGCCAATTATGCAATATAAAGCCTACGCATATACCTACCATAAGCACGTCAACAAGAGTTGCCATAGAAGCATATATTGGAGAAGTTCTTGCAAGAATATATGAGTACGTAGCGAATGCAATTCCACCAATTGCAACTATCCCGGAAGCTAAACCATCAAGTCCATCAACAAAATTAACTGCATTAATAGATGAAACAATTAAAAATGCTGTAATTGCAATAGACAAACTAGGAGATGCTGTAACAAGCGAGCCAAGCGGCAATGTGACGATTTGCAATCCTCCCCATGCCACAAACACAGATATAAGAAGCTGACCGGCAAGTTTAAGCATCCAATCCAAATCCCAGATATCGTCGCAAACGCCCAGAATACATATCATTATGGCACCTGCTAAAACGACCCAAGGCTGATTACTACCAGCAAATAAACCAGAAATAAATGGCATTGAACTTGCAAAAGCTAAAGCAACAGCTAATCCGAAAAGCATGCCAACGCCACCCATACGAGGTGTAGGTATAGTGTGAACATCCCTAGCTCTAACTTTTCCAACAGCTCCCATGGTTATAGCAAGATGACGCACTAAAGGCATAATCAGCCATGTAGCTCCGCCTGCAATTGCTGCAATAAACAGGTATACCCTCATCTCTTGCGACTTTCTGCTCTTATCTGTTCTTCGCTTATCACGCCTTCGCGCAAAATCACAATTCCGTCTTTATCGTTTGGATCCGCGCCAACTACTGTGCTTGCCACGTGCGAGCGAGTCGGACCAGCGTTCAAATACAGCGGAATTTCGTCTCCAAAAGCAGCCACTGCCTCTTCTACGCTGTCTGCACTTTCATGTCCACTGCGATTCGCACTAGAAGCAGCCAAAGGACCTGTAACTCGCAAAATTTGCATTAATTCCGGGCAATCTGGCACGCGCACGCCTTGAGTTGCTTCAGCTTCAGCTGACTGAGTTGCTTCAGCTGACTGAGTTTCTTGAGTTTGCGTATCGTTTTGAGCATCAGTTTCAGACGTTTTACAAAGCGTAGCAAGCCTTGAAGCAATCGAGCCTTTTTTAGCACGCGCAATCGGAGAATATCCTCCCGGAAGGAACTTTTTGCCTAAAATATCTAGCGGAGATGGCAAATAAAGCCCAAGCTTTTCTAAGTCATCTACACTGCTCATTAAAATTTGCAACGCTTTTGTGCGAGGTCTGCGTTTAAGCTCGTAAATTTTTGCAACTGCTTTCTCATTAAACGGATCGCAAGCAACTCCATACACAGTGTCAGTAGGCACTACGATTACTCCCCCAGCATTAATAATTTGTGCTGCAAGCTGCAAGGATTCTTCATTAATTGTGCAAATTTTTCTCATTTTTTCCTCTTTTTTTGCATACTACAAATCTTGCTCTGTTTGTTAAGTCGTTTTTGACTTTTGCGCTGCCAAATCCTATGTTTTGTGCATAATCCGAAAGGGCTTTTCCTTGCGTAATATCGTGCTCCATAATCATTATTCCACCTGGACGCAAATACTCAAAACTTGCTTCCATAATTTTTTGCGGTATTAGTAGACCGTCTTGAGATCCACCATATAACGCCATTTTAGGGTCATAATCTCTTGCTTCTATTTGCTCTACAGGCTGATTTTCTGGCACGTATGGAGGATTCGTAATCACTAAGTCTACTAGTCCTTTAATCGCACTTATTTCAGGCAGATTAACGTCTGAGGCATCACCCAATATTGCATGATATCTGTTTGAAATATAATATTCTTCCGCGATTTTGCAATAGTTTTTTTGTAAATATTCAAATGCTTCAGGTGACTTTTCTACAGCCCACACTTGCGCGTCTGCAACTTCCGTCACAACCGACAATCCGATTGCGCCCGAACCTGCGCATAAGTCTACAACTACCGGATTTTTTAGATTATTTGCGCGAATCCAATCTATTCCTTCTTGAACTACGACTTCTGTTTCCGGCCGCGGCACAAAAACACCTTTGCCAACGCTCAAATCTAAGTATCGAAAAGGCGCGTGACCAACAATATGCTGCAACGGCTCGCGAGAAGCACGCCTAGATATAAAATCGCTATATTTGCTAGCGTAATCGGGCGGAAAATCATTTAAATCGCCAAGTATTAGCGCTTTGTTTAAATCCGACAAACTTACTCCGCAAGCGTGTGCCAAAAGTACACGCGCGTCGTATTCCGCAGACTCCACGCCTGCTTCACGAAGACTCGCAATAGCATTTTGCAAAAGTTCGCGCATAATACAAGCAATTCCTAGAAGCTAATTTCTACGAGCTAACACAAACTAACACAAGCTAAAACAAGCAACAAGTTTAAAGGATATTACTTATTACTTGGCTTGTGCTAAGCGGTCAGCTTCATCTGCCTGAATATCACTGTCGATAACAGGCTGCAAGTCGCCGTTAAGCACCTGGTCAAGATTGTAAGCCTTGTAGTTTGTGCGATGATCCACAATACGATTTTCTGGGAAATTGTACGTGCGGATTCGCTCAGAACGGTCCAACGAGCGCACCTGCGAGTGACGCATATCCGCAGCTTCTGCCGCTTCCTGCTCGTGCTTCATGGCAAGCAAGCGCGACTTTAACACTCGAAGTGCTGCCGCACGGTTTTGAATCTGCGACTTTTCATCTTGCATGCTAACAACAATTCCGGTTGGAATATGCGTCATGCGAACCGCGGAATAAGTAGTGTTAACGGACTGTCCGCCAGGACCAGAGCTCATGAAAATGTCGATTTTCAGATCTTTTGGATCGATTTCAATCTCGTCGTCATCTTCGTCTGCTTCTGGGAACACGATTACGCCGGCTGCGGAAGTCTGTATGCGCCCCTGCGATTCCGTAACTGGGATTCGCTGCACGCGGTGAACGCCACCCTCGTACTTCATGCTCGCCCACACGCCGTCTTCTGGAGCAGGAGTTCCTTTTGCGCGAATCGCAAGCTGAACGTCTTTTACGCCGCCAAGTTCCGTTGAATTTTCGCTTTGGATTACGGTAGTCCAGCCACGCTTTTCAGCATAACGCATGTACATACGCAATAAATCGCCAGCAAACAGAGCCGCTTCTTCGCCGCCTGTGCCAGCTTTAATTTCCATAATCATATCGCGCGCATCATCCGGATCCCTAGGAATTAGCGCTGTGCGTAGCTTTTCTTTTGCTGCTGGGAGTTGATCTTCTAAGCGCTTAGCTTCTTCGGCAAAATCTGGATCGTCGCTTGCCATTTCGTTTGCGGCTTCAAAGTCGTCGCAAAGCTGCTTGTAATTTAGGTAAGCGTTTACGATTGATCCGAGTTCTGCATGCCTGCGGCCGAGCTTTCGAATAGCGTCCGGATTTGATGCAACTTCCGGGCTACCCATACGACTTTCAATATCGCGATACTCTTCTAACGCGGTAACTGCTGCCGGGAACTGTTCCTCTACTGACTCAGCCATCATATTCCTTTTTAGTCACGCTTAACGCGGATTGTAAATTAAAAATTTAAATATCAAATGTAAAACATTAGACACACGTATATTAAACACACGTCAAATGTAAAACATTAAACACGCATTTTTGGCACATAAAACGCCAGCCCCGATTCCGCGAGTTACACGAAAGCAGGGCTGGCGTCACAAAAGCTACTTAGTCTTCTTACCGTAGCGCTTCTCGAAGCGAGCCACGCGGCCGCCGGTGTCGAGAATCTTCTGCTTGCCGGTATAGAATGGGTGGCACTTTGAGCACACGTCAACCGTCATGTGATCGCCATTAGCGGTAGAACGAGTTACGAAAGTGTTGCCGCAAGAGCAGGTAACCTGCACTGCATGATAGTCGGGATGAATACCCTGCTTCATAATGTCTCCTATGGAATTCGGGCGACCCGGGTCGCAAAGCCCCAATAGCTAAGCGTGAACCGGAACCTTCGCTATTCTAGTCACCACCCTCGACGCACTTATAATTCGCATAAAACGCGTTTATAATTCGTATAAAAATGGAGCGCATGAAAAATTCAAACGCTCCAAATTTAAAATAGATTATTTATTATTGCGACGCTTGCGATGGTGCTTGCCAGTCTTTACAACCGCGAGACCGATTGCTGCGATTGCTGCCGACAAAATACCAGCGGATGCAACACTAGACGTGTCACTACCAGTCTTGGCGAGCACAGGCTTTGACTCTGGCTCTGGTTGCGGCTCTTCTTGCTCAGGCTGCTCCGGCTGCTCAACCTCAGGCTCTATAACTTGAGCTTCAGGAATCACAGAAGGCGCAAAATCTGGCACAAACGGAATCTCAGGCGTTGGAACAGGCGTTGTATCTGGCTGCTCCGGCTGTGGCGCTGGAGTTGGCGCTGGCGTGTACTCAGGAATCACATCAATTTCCATAGTAATTTCCGCGTCGCGACCGTACTTGTCGGTAGTAGTAAACTTTAGCTCAACTTTTGGCTTTCCGTTCACAATCTTTGGAGTGCCGGAAATCTTGCATTCAGTACCATCGCAGATTGCATTAATGCCGTTTACAGAAGCTAAGCCTTGAGCAATTAACTTGTTAATAGTTACTTCCTGGCCGTCTACTGTAACTGTTGTGTTATTCACATCACCTTCAGTCATGTTTTGCAATCTGAAGTTCGTGAAAATACCCTCGCGAGCAGAACCACTAAGCTTAAACTTCATAGGAGCCATCTTCTCGAAGTTTGCAGTAATAGTGGTTTCGTACGTTGGCTGTGGCTCAGGTAGAGAAGTCTCAGGATTTACACCTACACTGCGCAAAAGCTGCTTCAAGGCTTCAAAGCTAGACTTCTTGGAGCTTCGAATTATCTTTGCAATAAATGGTTTACCCGCAACTTCAGCAGCTTCAGCAAGCTCAACAAGCTCAGCAAGCTTATCAGTATTATTAATCTCCAATGGATTAGTAATATTTTGCGCTAGTAAGTTACTCAATGCAGCTAAAGTACTTTTCTTAGATCCGCGAATCAACTCAGCTAAGTAATACTTACCATTACTTTCCGCGATTTTAGCTAATTGTTCTCTCTTCGCTTTATAAAGTTTCTCTGCATTCTCCTTTTCAGCCTCACTAAGCAGATTCTGCAATGCAGCCAAAGTGGAACTATGCGAATTACGAATAATATTAGCTACAAACGGCATACCACCAACAATAGCTATATTAGCTAATACTTCACGCTCTTTACTAGTAGCTTTACGCTGATCTGCTGGAGCTGCTGGCTTTTCAATCGTCTTAGACGACCAATCCTTGAACACGTATCCCTTATCAGCAAGCACATCTGGAATATAATCCTTTATTGCAGACTCTTTGCCATTACGCACCCAGTATGTGTGCATTGGCGACTGCATGGTTCCGCCCTCGCCAGCTACATACGTTACTTTCGTGTAGTTTTCAGCAATAAATTCATATTCCTTCGTACCTTTTTCTGGCAAATCTTTATCCGCAATAACTTTTGGAAGCACACGAATATGTACCTTAACAGGAACTATTACCTGTTCCTTCTTATCATTCGTGCGAGTAACGTTTACTACGACAGTGGTAATACCAGGCTTAGTAATTGCTTTGTTAATATCGTATACGCCAGCACCTTGCACGCCAACAATATTAGGATTCGAATTAGCATCATTCCCGTGCACAAGCTCATCAGGACCAGGTATGCCGTCGCCAACGCTTAGAACAATATCCGAGGCGTTCACGTCGTCAACACGCGCCTGTTTTGCAACATATACGCGGGTTTCTTTTTTACTATAATCAGGTGAAGTGGCCGTGAGTTCGTTGCCGGCAGCCCCATAAATAGACCAGCCACCAAAGCCTTTAAGCTGAACACCTAAACCATCAACTTTATTATTAATATCGCTATAATAGTTACTACTTTCTGGATCAAAGTAGAACACCTTCGGATTGGAAGTGCCGTCGGTCCACCTTCTACCAAAACCTGGTAAGAACAAATGTGGCACGTAATTATCCGGAATCTTCTCATTGGTGCCAGGCTCCAACACGTTATCCACTTTTCTAAAGACAGCTTCGAACTTGGTGTTTTCAGTAAACGACATCTTAGCAATTTGTTCTTTAGTGTAAATATTATCCTTTGATGAATTCCCCGTTTCAACAGAACGTATTACACCAGCACCTGTTGTGTTAGGTGCAGATGCATACAAAGCTACCATTGGCAAAGCAGGAGCTGCAGATGAGGAGGTAGATGCAACAGGTTTCACAGTAGGTGTAGTAGACGCAATACTGCCCTTAACCATCTTCCAGCCAACAAACTCGTAGTGGAAGCTTCTTTCATCGTACTTTTTGCCAGTAGCTTGAGGAGCTTTTATTCCTGTAGTATTGGTTTCTTTACTAGCATTCAAGATGTAATATTCTTTACGGCCCGAAACAGTACCTTCAGTACTATTTGGATTCTCAAACTCTACCTTAACGTATTTATCAGTATTATTTGTAACAAGATTAATCTCACCAGATTCGCCAATAACTGGTGTATCATAATTCTTCTTAATATCATGCTTAGGAGCAGGCTTAGTATCATCCTTCGGCAGACTTTCTGGGTACATCAACTGATAAATAACCTTAAGGCGAGCAACGAGATTATACGGTTCAGGCTTAGCACCATCCTTGTAATTTACTGTAACCTTTAGAGGCACAGTGTACAAAGAAGGCTTAGAAAGCATTTCATTCTCAAATTCTTCTGGCGTCTTACCTTTCGGCAAATCGTAGTCAAATTTTACGTCTTCTATCTCGCCTTTCTTTTTCGCCTCTTTCAAAGCATCAAAACTTTCCTTTGTCAAATACTTTTCTAACGCCGGAAGCTCACTCTTACCTTGCACAGCAACCAAGTAATCAGTCTGAACTTTTGGCTTTGTCCAAGGAGTTTGATCTGCCACGAACTCTTGGAATGGCTTATCAACTTTCCAATCCGAAACATTGTCTATAGGCGTTACTTCCTCTTTGCCATTAATCATTTTGCTTCGAGACCACTTACCAGTAGGGTTGGTGAGATTGTTTTGAAGGAAATCTAACGCCTTTTCTTCTGTAGTGTTACCATCGCTATCCGTAACTTTTACTGTAATATCAGCAAGATTAGCGCCCTTCTTTACGTAGAACACCTTAGGGCCGTCTGAGCCGTCCTTCCACTTTCGTTTTGGAGCAGGCTTGAATATTGCAATTACAGAATCCTTAGGAACTGTTCCGTTGTCAGACGAACTGGAGAAGTAGTCGATTCGCTTGTAAATAGCGTGGTAAGTTACGCCGTTGTCTAAATTGACATTCTTGTAACGGTCGCTTGAATTTATATCAAACGTCTGCTCTTGCTTCTTCTCCTCTGGCTTCTGCTCATCTGGCTTCATCGTGCCAGAAGAAGGCGTACTAGCAGAAGGCGTACTAGTAGTCGGCTCTACAACCTTAGTCACCCAACCCTTGAATACGTAGTGGTAATGCTGGCCGTTATAATCCTTACCGAAAGCTTGCGGCACGCGGATTCTAACATCCTTATTCTTATAAACGTAAGCAGTAAGCGTAGTTATTCCGCTAGTAGAAGAACCAGTATTACCTCCATCGTGACCAATAATAGTGCCTTCATCATTCTTACCGGTAAAGGTAATCGGCACGTAGTCGTCAGCATGCTTGCTGCCGTACTCTGTAGCCTTAAACTTACCCCAATCGCTTGCGTACACCAAATCTGGCAGCACGCGGTACAGCACTTCAGCTGCAGCAGTGTTGCCATCAAGATGTACTTGCACTTTAATCTTGTGCAAGCCCGGAGTGCTGTCAAACCTTTCGCCAGGCGCAAAGCTGAACTTAGCGTTACTTGGATACTTATCAGCATTCTTTATAAGCTCTTTAGCTGAATTATCATCCAGACTCAAAGCATCTGTTGGTTTCAAAACCTTAGTATCGATTGCAACAGGAGCTTTTAGCTTGAATTTAACAGTGTAAATAACCTTCGGATTAGGTTGAGACTCAGAAAGAATTGGCAGACGGTCGAAACCATCAGTATGTGTTTGCCCACCATGTCCATCATCTATATAAATCTTAGAAGTCCAGACATCAAACTCATATCCAGGCTTCGCTTTAACTGTTGGAAGCGGCATCTGATATGCCTTCGTGCCCTTAATTGCGTCGTACACAAGAGCAGAGCCGTCGGCTACATTACTTCCTTGCCAGTCAACAACGCTACCCATAGAGCCTTGGCCATCAGCCACTTTAAACACGTAGCGCGTGTAGTTGGTTGGGCGAGATTGAGCATCATCCTGGCGCTTAAGCACGCGAACGTCTTTATATTTGAAGGTGTATGTTTTTTCGCCAATCTGCTTGCCATCTTTGCCAATAGCGTATTCAATATTCTGCTGCGTAGTTTCCGGCATAAAGCCTTCAATCGGCTTGTAGAACGCTACGTCGTACTTTCGATTTACAGAGCTGACTTCGCTTTCTGGAAGAAGATCCTTGCCGTCTTGATCAATATACTTTACCTTATACTTGCGCGTATTGTACGTTTGGTAAATAAACTCGCCAGTATTCTGATCCTCGTCCTTCGAGGCTTCAAAGCTCGTGAACTGCTTATCTGGGAAGTGCGTTTCGTCACTGTAGACTGCTTCCGCATTGTAGCGCAAATGCTCGCGCAAGCCGGAAACCGTTTGAGTAGAAATGTGGTCCACCATCGCGGCTTTGGCTGATTCGGAAAGACCAGGCTGCTTATAGTCAGTAAACGTGTACCCTGGCTTTAAGAATATATGCTTAAAAGTACCGTTGTAGCGAGTATCCTTAACCCACACTGCATCAAGCGTTATATCTTCTACTACTTTGTTGCCAAAAGCGTACGGAAGTTTTGTGCCGTTCTTGTCAATTTCCCAGCCGTAGAAGTCGTAGCCTTTGCGTGTTGGAACCTTTATATCTTTATTTTCCTTAATAACATAGTAGTGATCGAACTGCTGTTTCGTAACTACGTTAGAGTCCTTTATTTCATTGCCGTTTTCGTCAATTTCAGGCATGTGGTAGTTAAGCGTTACAGTGTGCTTAATATCAGTTGGCTTACCCCACGCAGCGTAAAGCTTAATGCCGTTGACTGGCATTGTAAAATCTTTAGCTTTGCCTTTAGCTTTGCCTTCGCCTTCAGTACCTTCACTATTGTCATTTATCTTGCCATTTATAAGATGAATACCGGCTTGATCAACAGCCCAGCCTTTAAACACGTAGTCTTTTGGCAAATTTTCAGGGCGAACGATGGAGTACTTAGTACCATTAAGCGTGAAAGTGTACTTGCCGTCGAACTGCTTAGACGTATCGTCAGCATCGTCTTTAGTTACAGAAGCATCGTAAGACTTAACGTTGCCACCGTCGTAGTACAAGTCTGCATCTTCGCCCGTCAATTTAGCATTGCCGCGCTTAGTCAAGCTATACTCAAACGGCAGTTCTTCTGTAGCAGCGACATTATCTTTTGTTATAGCATTGCCGTCCGCATTATAAAACTGCACAGCGTACTTCTGGCGGTCGTACCTAAACTCAAGTGGTTTGTTATCATCAAATTCAGTTGCATCACCAGTATAACCTTCTTGTTCATCTACTGGAACGCCCCTATACTTTCGAAATGCTAAATGATACTTTTTAGCAAAAGCTTTCTGCTCATCCTCACTTAAATCATCCCACTCCCCATGATCATGAGATTCGTTATACCACTCTTCCAGCTTACCTTCAAAGTCGTCTGAATCTAACGCATCACCAACTCTTGCCGTATCATAACCATCAGCAGGATTAAAACCAGCAATAGATGGAGCTGGATAATCATAGTCACCGCTAGGAGTATCATCTTTGCTATAAGAATCGGTAGAAAGCTCATAATCGTCCTCGCTTATGTCACCACCCTTTTTAGCAGAGGCAATACTTTGCTTCCTAATAATCACCTGTATAGGCTGACTTTGATTACTTTTATCAGCAGTAAGCAGACGCTGATTATCTTTTAACTCGTGTGTAACTTGAGGGTTATGCTCAGGGTCATCGCTAATTTTAGGTATTACTTTGTCTTTTGGATTTTTTTTAAAAGCAGCACGCCAACGAGGGTCAGCAAATTCTTCTTTAGTAAAACGATACGGAGGAGTGTCACGATACTTTACAACCCCTGCAAATCCAAGCTGCCACCCTAAAGAGCCTTTTCCCTCTTCACTAAAATATAATTCATTTACATCAGGCCAAATATCAGTAAGCTTTTGACCGTAACGAACATTTACGCGGTAGCCTTTATGGTTAATCTCAGTGCCATGCTCATCCTTGTCTTTACCAACATACTTATCTGAGCAACCGCCACCGCCAGCATAGCAATAAATAGTTGTTTTGCCGTTTTCATCTTTTCTTTTTATAGCAGCATTGTCACCATTATCTACGCCAGCCGGCTTAGCAAAAATAAGCTCATAAGTATTGCGATCGTAAACTAAGTTAAGAGTGTTGTTTAAGTCGTTCGCGCAAAGCTTCGCTTTACTACGTTTGCCTAAATCTGGACGACCCGGCACAAAATCATGTTGCTCATTGTTAAGCTTTTTAGTAAGATCCTTATTCACGTGGAAGTAGCGCGTGAATATGTCCTTGTAAACTCTATTATCCCAATTAGGGGTTTTAGCATCAATAGGACCTGTAACATAATTACCGCTAGAATCTTTAAGGTAATTGCTTTCGGCACCAGGATTAGTGGTATCATACCCTTCCAAGTTTGTTACGTGCGTATCGTTCATCCAGTTGAACTTTGCAATTAAGCCAGTTTCGTGTTTAGAATCTTTGCCTTGCAACTCTTCTTTAGTTAAGCCAAGCTCCGGGTTCTTTACATACTCAGTTTCGCTTGCGCCATTAAGCTTACTAGCATCATCAACAACGCCAGCGTCATTCATCTTATCAAGCGCAACTTCACTGTCTGTTTGCACATTCTTGCGCTCAACAAGGCCAACAAAGTCGTAGTTTACAAGCGAATCCGGATGCTCTTTGTCAACCAAATCTGCCTTTTGCACCCACACGTTCACGCGGTAGCTGGTAGCCTCGTTAGCCGACCAAGCTGCGCGGAATTGCACATTGTGATCCGGCATCTTGTAGTTAAGCGCTTCATTAGTTACAGACCTATTAGAAGTACTTGAGCGATTAGCACTCTCCCCCGGTTCTACTATCTGCCAGCCAAGGAACGTATGACCACGATATGTAGGCTCTGGAACCTTAGGCACTTTCTGTCCATAATACACTTTTTGAGCAGTAACATCCGTGCCGCCAGCAGAATCGTAAGTAACTTCATAAGCTTTACGGTAATAGCGAAGGTTCAAAACTAGCTTGTCTTTTTCGTCTTCAGAATCCGAAAGGGGCGAGCTAATAAGATTATGCTCCGGTTCGTAGCCTGGAATATACGTTGAAACAGCTGTTACATCCGAGCCAACTGTGCCCGTAATCTCAGTAACATGTATAACTTCTTTAGTTGTTGTAACGCTGCCATCGTCGTTGGTGGTTTTATGTTCTACAACAATTGGTTTGCCGATATTAGGCGCTTCTTCAAACTCATCTTTATTGTCAAGCTTTTGCAACAAGTGACGCACATAGTACTTAGCTGTTTTAGGAGCGTAGTTGATGTTCAACTCGCCGTAGTACTGAATACCGTCGTCTGAACCCGACTGCGTAGACGATGTATTCTGCGAAGTTTGAACACTATTATTGCTTTCAACAGCCTGCCTTTTCTTTACAGCGTAATCCGTAATCAGCTTCTTGCTTAAACGCAAGTAGCGAATAGCATCCGCATCCGTGCCATCGTCAATAACGAACTTGCTGTTAGCTCCCTCAACTTTTTTAACGTAGTACTGGTAATCCCCAGAATGATATACGGACGGGCGGTATCCAGCAGCTTTTGGAAGCTCAATGTATTCATATTTGCCGTCTTTGCCGAGATTATTTAAGAAGCCTTCGTCAATCGTAAGCTCGTACGGCTGCACAAGCTGCTTATTCGCAGCACCGCCAATCGTATAGCGAATTTTCAAATTGTACGTAGCTTTTGGCTTTTTGTCGGTTTGTACCTGACCATTGGCTTCACTGGTGCTGCCAGCCTCTGGATTATCTGTATTCGGCTTAATTACCTGACTATTTGGATCAGTTGCTGTGTTATTAGTTGCTGAGCCGGTGTTTGTTGTGCCAGTGTTCTGTGTGCCAGCGCCCTGTGTACCAGCGTTCTGCGTAGAAGCAGGTGAAGGCGTTGGATCATTGTTCGAAGTAGACCTAGGCTCTGAAGTAGGTGTTGAGCCAGCAGTTGAAGGAGCGCCGTTTTTATTTGCTCCTTGAACACCTGTATTTGTACCTTCTGCACTGCTTTGCGAACCTTGTGCAGCGGCATTGCCTTGTGTACTTGGCTTTTCCGCAGTTGGGTTAGCTGTAGTTCCAGCACCAGCATTAGATTCTGCACCTGCCGAAGATGTGGAAGCAGAAGGTGCAGATACATTACCTGCAGGAGCCGCAGACGGAGTTTCAGGTACATTATTTGCAGGAGCCGCAGGAGCACTTGTTGTTGTAGTTACAGTATGCTCATTCGCAGGATTAGTGTTCTCAGAATCAGTATTCGAAGTAGCAGGCTTTGCGCTTTCAGCATTTCCAGACTGCGCATTTGCAGGCTGCTGATTTTCAGCTGGATTAACCTCAGCAGGCTTAACGCCACCAGCATTTTCTTCCGGTTGCTTTGTTTCTGAAGGTTGCTTTGCATCTTGTTTCGCAGTTGGCGTTGATTCAGGCTTTACTTCTGTTGACTTCGCATCTGTTGGCTTCGCATCTGTTGGATCTGCGTTTTCTTTCTCAGTCTTTGCAGCAGGCTTTGCACTTGCAGTCTGTGAAGTTTCTGGTTCTGCAGATTTATTCGCTGCAGGAGTCTCAACTGATGGCTTTACTTCTGGCTGCTTAGCTTTCGAAGAATCAGAGGACTGAGCAGTAGATTCTGAATTAGTTGATTCCGGCTTTGTAGCTACTGTACCCTTAGCAGCTGTCTCCGTCTTTGGTTGTTGCGCAGTTGTATCTGGCTTCGCAGTATCTGGCTTCGCAGTCTTTTGATTATCTTGCCCAATAGCATCAGCAGTATCAACACCAGCAGGAGCACCAACAGCAGGATTAGTATCACTAGAAGCATCACCACTTCCATCAACCGCACCACTGTCAGTACCAGCACCAGCATTATCACCAGACACACCGGTCGCACCATTACTACCGGCAGAATCAGCACCATTGCTTCCGTCAACACCAGCACCGGCCACACCAGCACCGGCCACACTATTATTAATAGACTTCATTGCTTCTGCAGCAAGTCTATTAGCCGTACGCTTACTTAAATCACTTGAAACAGGTGATAGCGGCTCAAGAAGATTCTTATGAGTTTTTTTAATTGATCTACGAACTACACTCTCATCTGCCAAAGTACGCTTATACTCTGAAACCTGAGCTGCAGCAGAAGAAGGAAGAATCATGGCAAGAGTCGAAACGAGAACCATAGATGCAGCTGTAACATTTTTACGGTTCACTCTTTTATGAACTTTTTTACTTCTTTTTTTAGCATCAACTTCATTAACGTTAGCGCTCATACTAATCCCTACACAAAGCAAAACACTATTTGTAACGTACACTTATAAATTAAGGGCACAAAACTCTTGGCAGCACTTATACCTAAGCATTAAGTATTTAAACATCTCAATGCATATATGCAAACAAACTATACATATGGTATTGACAGTCCAAGTACGAATTATACCAACACATGCTTACAAAAAATTGCAATAATAGCAATGCCAATAGCAATATTTACAGCAACAATTCCGGCAACAATTCCGGCAACAATTCCGGCAACAATACTGGCGACAAAACCAGCAAAAATACCAGTAACAAACCAGTAAAAATACCAGTAAAACTACAATCTAGGCAGATACTTCTCAAGTTCAAAAGGCGTTACCTGACGACGGTATTCTTCCCACTCTTGATGCTTATTACGCAAGAAGTATTCAAAAGCATGCTCGCCAAGCACACTAGCCACAAAATCAGATTTCTCCATAATCTTCAAAGCTTCATCCAAAGATTCAGGAAGCGGCTGAATGCCCATTGCCTGACGCTCAGCATCAGTAAGTTCCCAAACATCATCGCTTGTAGGATCACATAAAGTCATCTGCTTATCAATACCATCCAAGCCAGCAGCCAAAAGCACAGAATATGCAAGATAAGGATTTGCTACAGGATCGAGCGCACGGAATTCCATACGGCAAGAATTACCCTTACCAGGCTTGTATTGCGGCACGCGAAGAAGCGCAGAACGATTACTATGACCCCAGCAAACATAGCTAGGAGCCTCAGCACCTCCCCAAAGTCGCTTATAGGAATTCACATACTGATCAGTAACAGCGCAAATTTCCGAAGCATGATGCAAAATACCAGCCGCAAACTGACGCGCAATAAGCGACATATTAAACTCTTGACCAGCCTCATAAAAAGCGTTAGCATCCCCTTCAAACAAACTCAAATGAGTATGCATACCGGAACCAGGCTGATCCGTTAAAGGCTTAGGCATAAAGCTTGCATACATTCCACGCTCAAGAGAAATTTCCTTAACCACAGTGCGGAAAGTCATAATATTATCTGCTGTAGTAAGAGCATCCGCATAACGCAAATCAATCTCGTTTTGGCCAGGGCCACCCTCATGATGCGAATACTCAACAGAAATACCCATTTGCTCAAGCATGCTAACAGCACTGCGACGGAAATCCATAGCTGAGCTTCTAGGCACGTGATCAAAATACCCGCCCTCATCAATAGGAACAGGAGTTTTAGACCAATCATCCTGAGCTTCGAACAAATAAAACTCGATTTCAGGATGCACGTAGAAAGTAAAACCTTTTTCTTTTGCTTTAGCGAGCGCAGTCTTTAAAACGTGACGCGGATCTCCAAGAGACGGCTCACCATCTGGAGTCAAAACATCGCAAAACATTCTTGCTGTACCCTGAGGGCCACCATGCCAAGGGAGAATTTGGAATGTAGAAGGATCCGGCTTGACAATCATGTCATCCTCTAAAATACGAGTCATGCCTTCTATGGCAGATCCGTCGAATCCTATACCCTCTTCAAAAGCTGTTTCTAGTTCAGCTGGAGCAATCGCTACAGATTTTAACGTTCCTAACACGTCTGTGAACCATAGGCGAATAAATCGTACGTCACGCTCTTCAACCGTACGTAAAGCGAACTCTTGCTGTCTATCCATAATCTACA
Source organism: Gardnerella coleohominis (assembly GCF_002896555.1). Classification (GTDB taxonomy): domain Bacteria; phylum Actinomycetota; class Actinomycetes; order Actinomycetales; family Bifidobacteriaceae; genus Bifidobacterium; species Bifidobacterium vaginale_F. The sequence goes on along the minus strand of NZ_MNLH01000003.1, from coordinate 263,632 downwards.
GTCCAATCATATACACGTTAGGCATTGTTATTGTATTCTCATTATCCCCTATATATATAAGTTTTTATAAATATAAGCGATGAATTTACCTATTGTTAATTTGTTATAGTATAAAAATTACGATATAAATCTATTGCATTTATAATCCATACTTGCTGAAATATTTTTTGCAAATCGATAGCGCACCGTCAAAAGTTATATCTTCAGGGTCAAAACTTTCAACAGAAGGATGAAAATCTTTCATAGTTTTCAGTCCTAAAACAACATCTTCTACTTCTTCAGATAAGAAAGTTAAAGCTACAGGAGAAGGAAGAAAAGCATCTCTTTTTTCGCCGTACTTATACATTGAAGTTTCAAGTTTATTAGCTCGATTAACAATAAGTATCATTTCCATATCGCCAAGTAAATCACTTAATCTTAATACTGCGGCTTCAGGCTCATCATTATCGAGATTCTTCAATAATGCGACAGCAGCAGTTCCAGTCATAACGCAAATAGACGGGATCTGCGAGATTTTACAAAATGCTGATAATAAATCCGCTCCCTCGCAATATGTGATAATTATTGCAGAACGAGCTTTTTGTCCGGTTAAACCTTCAAGAGTATCTTCAAACGACGTTTCCTCTTCGAACTTTCTAGCAGCTTCTTCAGCTTCTTTGCTGCGATGCATTTTGCTTAAATCTATAGTATCGGGAATGTCGTCATATATTCCATACGAATCGCTAGATTCTGAATCATCGGAAGAATCGTCGGCAGAATTATCAGCAGAATTATCAGCAGAATCCTCGGAAGAATCGTCTGCAGAATTTCCAGAATTACCAGCATCGTTCACACTATTTGCATTATTAAATTCGCGTTCGAAACTGGCTAATGCGGCATCAAGCTCAGCATCCGTAAACGACGTTCTCATACTAGAACTATCACCCTTTGATGAAGAATTACCTAAATTATTCTGCTTATTCTGCTCATTTTGATTATTCTGCTCATTTTGATTATTCTGAGAATCTTCATTAGAATACAAAGATTCCTTATCGTCGAATTCCTTACTCATCCCTATGCAACTCCTCTTTATTTGCACAATTATTTACACAATTTAACAAACTCATACAATGCGTCTATACAACAATAAAACAATTATACATTTTACGACTAAGTACTTGGTAAACAACTAGGGCCAAACAAGATCTTAATTTCAGCAAAAAGCGAAGTATCTCGTTTAACTCTGTACTTATCACCAAAAACAAATACGTGAGCATTACCTTTATCGTCTATCATAGCTAAATTAACTTCGCAACAACCCGGGTGCTCACTTAAAACAGAACTCAACTTATTCAAGCGAACACGATTAATAGCAGAATGAGGAAGCATAATAGTAATAGGACGCGAATCAATAGACTCTAAAGAAGGCACTTCAAAATCAGTTGCACGCAAGGAAACAGTTTCATCACGAAACTCAACTTCACCGCGAATTTGAGCAACCTGATCAATAGCAAACTCATTAGCAGCAGCCTCATAAGCCTTACTAAAGAACATGCATTGTATTGAACTTTCCATGTCTTCTAAAGTAACTATCGCCCAAGCATTACCCTTTTTAGAAACACGACGATCAACGCTTGTAATTAAACCAGCTAAAGTAACTTGCTGACGCTCCCCCATTGTTTTCGCTTTATCAATAAGCTGCGCAATAGACATATCACTCAAACTCGTTAGAACAGCTGAAAGACCACTTAAAGGATGATCAGAAACGTAAAGACCAAGCATTTCACGTTCAAAATTAAGCTTAGTTTTCTTATCCCACTCTTCAACATCAGGCACACTAATATCAACATCACCTAAAAGCGACTCGCCATCATCGTCAAAATGAGAGAATAAATCAAACTGACCTTCCGCCTGCTTACGCTTAAGCGGTATAACAGAATCAATCATAGGCTCACAAATTTGCCAAATAGCACACCTATTAGGATCAATCGAATCAAAAGCTCCAGCTTTAATCAAAGATTCAACAAGCCTACGATTAAGCGCTGTAAAAGGAACTCGTTTCACAAAATCTTTGAAGTTTACAAAACGTCCTTTAGAAGACTCACGCTCAGCAATAATATCGTTTACTGCTTTATCTCCAACATTACGAATAGCACCCAAACCAAAGCGAACAACGTCTCCAACAGCAGAATATTCAAGCACGGACTCGTTAACATCAGGCTGCAAAACCTGAATACCCATGCGACGCGCTTCACCCAAGTAAAGAGCTGTCTTATCTTTATTAGTGCGTTCGTTTTGAAGCAAAGCTGCCATAAATTCCACAGGATAATGCGTTTTCAAATACGCAGTCCAATAAGAAATCAAGCCGTAAGCAGCAGAATGAGCCTTGTTAAACGCGTAACCAGAGAACGGGACTAGCACATCCCAAACAGCTTGAGCAGCCTCCTGAGAATACCCATGTTCCTTCATGCCTTCAAAGAAAGGAACCTGCTCTTTTGCTAGCACTTCAGGCTTCTTCTTGCCCATTGCTCGACGCAAAACATCTGCCTTACCAAGACTATATCCAGCTAAAATACGCGCAGCAGACTGCACCTGCTCCTGGTAAACAATCAAACCATAAGTTTCACCAAGAACATCCTTCAAAGGCTCAGCAACTTCTGGATGAATAGGAGTAATCTCTTGCAAACCATTTTTGCGCTTAGCGTAATTAGTATGCGAATCCATATCCATAGGGCCAGGTCTGTAAAGCGCAATCAAAGCCGAAATATCGTTGAAATTATCTGGCTTTAACGTACGCAGAAGCGCGCGCATACCGTCGGAATCTAGCTGGAAAACACCTAAAGTATCTCCCCTAGCAAGAAGCTGATAAGTGGCTTTATCGTCCAAAGGTATTTTCGTATAATCAATCAACTCATGACGATTATGCTCAACATTTCGAATCGTATCGCGAATAACAGTCAAATTAGAAAGACCTAAAAAGTCCATTTTAACTAGACCCAAAGTTTCGCAAGTATGATACTCAAAAGTCGTAGTAATCGTGCCATCAGTGCGCTCTAAAAGCGGCGAAGTGTTAGTTATAGGCTCAGAACCCATGATTGTTGCGCAGGCGTGAACACCAGTTTGACGAATCAAACCCTCAATACCCTTGGCTTCTTCAGTAATACGCCTAGTATCAGGATCAGACTCATACATTTCGCGGAACTCGCGCGCTTCAGCATAACGCTTGTTTTTTTCGTCGAAAATATCGCGCAAGCTCATATCTTTACCATTTTTAGGAGGAGGCAAGATCTTCGTTATTCTTTCTCCAACAGAAAACTCATATCCCATAATTCGAGCTGAATCTTTAAGAGCCTGCTTAGTTTTAATAGTTCCATAAATCACACACTGAGCTACTTTATCTCTACCGTATTTTTCACCCACGTATTCAAGAACCTTAGCGCGACCATCCGGGTCAAAATCAACATCAATATCAGGCAATGAAACTCGCTCAGGATTTAAGAATCGTTCGAAAATCAGACCGTGCTTCATAGGATCAAGCTCTGTAATACCCATTGCATACGCAACCATTGCGCCTGCAGCCGAACCACGTCCAGGGCCAACCATAACACCATGCGCTTTAGCCCAATTAATATAATCCGCAACAACTAAAAAGTATCCACAGAATTGCATTTGGCAAATCACGCCGCACTCGTAGTCAGCTTGCTTAAGAACCTCTATAGGAACGTTGTTATCGTAACGCCTCTCCAAACCTTCTTCGACTTTTTTAAGGAATAGCGAAGTCTCATCCCAACCTTCCGGGCAGTCAAATTGAGGCATAAAAGCGCCATCCTCACCGTCATCAAACATAACGTTACAACGACGAGCAATCTCAAGCGTATTATCGCAAGCTTCAGGAAGCTCCTTAAAAAGTTCGCGCATTTGCTCAGCAGACTTCAGATAATAACCAGAACCGTCAAATTTAAAACGGTCAGGATCATCCAAGCGCGAGCCTGAATTAATGCAAAGCATAGCATCCTGCGCTTCGCGATCTTCTTCATGAACGTAATGCAAATCGTTTGTTGCAAGAAGAGGAGCATTAAGACGCTTAGCAATTTCAAGCAAATCTTTAGTTACGCGCGTTTCAATAGAAAGCCCGTGATTCATAAGCTCAATAAAGAAATTATCTCGACCAAAAATATCTTGAAACTCGCCCGCAGCGCGTAAAGCCTCATCAAATTGGCCTAAACGAAGACGCGTCTGAATAATACCAGATGGGCAGCCAGAAGACGCTATAACACCCTTAGAATAAGTTGATAACACTTCCTTATCCATACGCGGGTAACGCATAACGCGGCCTTCGAGATTTGCAACAGATGACGCTTTAAGAAGATTCGTTAAACCTTCATCGTTTTGCGCCCACAAAGTCATATGCGTAATCAAACCGCCGCCAGAAACATCATCTGCATGCTGCTCTTCCGTGCCCCAATGCACGCGGCTCTTATCTTGTCTTGCAGTTTCAGGAGTAACATACGCTTCAATGCCAATAATCGGCTTAATACCAGCCTTTACAGCCGTACTCCACATTTCGTACGCGCCGTGCATATTGCCGTGATCCGTAATAGCTACAGCTGGCATACCTAATTCTTTAGCACGATTAACCAAATCTGGAATTTTAGAAGCTCCATCAAGCAATGAATAATGCGTGTGATTGTGCAAATGTACAAAATTGGTTTCCGGCTGACTCATAGACGATATTCTATAAGCGAAAGCTGACCTCTAAAATCAAAAATGCTATTTTGATAACGCTCGCATGGCTTCTAAAGCGTGTTGCAAATCTGAAGGATACTGCGACTTTAACGTAATAATTTTACCGGTAGTAGGATGCGTAAAAGTAAGTTCCATAGAATGCAACCATTGACGTTGCAACCCAAGTTCTTGAGCCAAAACTGGATTCGCGCCATACATTGAATCCCCTACCAAAGGATGGCCTATAGAAGAAAAATGCACTCGGATTTGATGCGTGCGGCCGGTTTCCAAATTAATGCTTACTAACGTTGCTCGACCGAAACGCTCAAGCACATCCCAGTGAGTTACAGCAGGCTTTCCATCCAAAGTAATAGTGAAACGGAAATCAGATACTTTTGCGCGACCAATAGGAGCCTCAATAGTTGCTTTATTTTGCGCTAAATCTCCTTGAACAAGCGCATGATATGTTTTTTTAACACTATGATTTGCAAACTGCTTTTTCATTACTTCATAAGCAAAATCTGTTTTACAAACCAGCATTAATCCGCTTGTTCCAACGTCTAATCTGCTTACTATTCCTTTGCGTGATTCATCGCAAACGGTTGTTTTTATATCTATTCCAGCAGCTTCTATGCATTCTGGGACTGTCGGCCCGCTCCATCCTTTGGCTGCATGAGATGCAACTCCAACAGGCTTATCTACAACAACAACATCGTCATCGTTATAAATTATTGGAATATCGCATATAGAAGATTTACTATTTTGCTCTTCTTTTTGTTGTGCTGTTACTTTTTCTTCTGCTGTTCCCTTATCTTCTGCCGTTTCTTTTTGATCAACAACAATCATGTCTCCATCTTGCAAAATGGAGGATTTTTGCGATTTTCTACCTAAGATTTTTGCTTGGTTACGCTCAATAAGAGATATCGCATTTGCACGCGAAACTCCCATTAGCTTTGATAAGCAAACGTCAAATCTGCAGCCGGAAAATTGGCTTGTAACTTTAAAGCAAATATCACTCATCAGCACGCTCTAAAAGAGGAATCCCAATCAAAATAAGGCATACAACTGCGATTCCTGCAAACATAAGCTCAATATCTGCAACGTTTCCAACAGACCAACCGTAGTTTATAAAATCTACGACTTTGCCATTCAAAAAACCTTGAGCATATTGCGCTCTATCAATGAGATTTCCAAAAGCTCCAGCAAACGCTAGAGCAAACGCAATAGTCCAATACAAAGATTTTGTGTGCTTAATAGCCGCTATCATGGCACCACAAGCAGCACAAGCTAATACGCTAATAACCCATGTAAAAGAAGAACCTAAGCCAAATGATGCTCCAGGATTTCGTACAAGAGTTAAAGAAAGCAAGTGTGGGAAAACTTCAATATTTTTCCCACCGCTAAGCGCTGACAAAGCCCAAATTTTCGTTATGCGATCTAGCACAACGCCAACAAAAACAATCAGTGCAAAAACGGCTACGCGAGTACGTAGCCGTTTCACACGCACATCTCTATGCGTCAATTTTTATCCGATCTGTAATAGCGAAATAGTATCGGCTCTAGCACGCAAACACTTAAAATTAACTTAAAAATCAATCTAAAACTAGCCTGAAACTAATCTAAAACTAATTTAAAAATTAATCTAAAATTGCGCGCTTGTGCAGAAAACTACTCCTTCTTATCTTCAGTGGAAGCTTGCTTCTGACCTAATGAGTCATAAGTATTTGCATCGGAAACTTGAGCAACAAGCTGTCCAAGGAAATCAGTCAAGCGAGCACGATATTCAGTTTCGAACTGCTTAAGGCTCTGAATATTACCTTCGATAACTTTAGTTTGCTTCTCAAGATTCTCACGTACCTGGCGAGCATAAGCATCGGCCTTAGTGCGAGTATTAGCGTCATAGTCGGCAGCACGATGCTGAACTTCAGCTTCATACTGATCAGCTTGCTCATGAACTTGCTTAGCGTAATCATCTGCAGCTTGACGAACCTTGCCTGAATAAGCATCAGCTTCATTATGCGCACGAGCGGCATAAGCATCGGCGTCAGAACGAGTACGTGCAGAGTAATCATCTGAATCACCACGAGTCTGCTTGCTGTATGTATCTGCTTCAGAACGTGTGCGATTAGAGTAATCATCAGCCTTTGCAATAACTTCGTTATAACGAGCTTGGCTTTCTTCAACAATCTGCTGAGCCTTAGCCTTGCCCTTATCAACATATTGATCATGAAGTTGCATAGCAAGAGTCAACATTGCAGTAGCGCGTTCAGGCTCAGATCCTGAAACTTCAGCACCAGCGCCAGCAATCTTCTGCAAGCTACCGGTTTCAGTATTTGGTTCGAGCTTAGAAACTTGCTTACGCAACTGTTCCTCGCGCTGACGAGATTCTTCAAGTTGGCGAGCTAAATCTTGGAACTTAGCATTTTCTTGCTGTGTAACAACAAGCTGCTGACGAATATTGTCAAGTTCTCGACCCAAATTCTCACTGCTTGCACGGAAGTCATCACGCTCACGCTTAACAGTTTCAAGTTCCTTCGCAGCTGCCTTATCGTCATTATCAGACTTAGCTGCTTGTGCTGTAAGCTGATCAATTTGATTGCTCATAGCGTCAAGTTGCTCCTTAAGTTGCTGATTCTGCGCAGACAAAGCGCGGTTGCTTTCTTCTGCTTCAGTAAGCTTTGCAGAAACAACATCTTCCTTATCGGAGCCTTCTTTAGAAGCTGCACGCAAAGATTCATTTTCCTTGGTTAAAGATTCAACCTTAGAAGTAAGCTCAGCAATCTTCTTATTTAATCCTGCAACATCCTGTCCCAAAGACTGAGTTGAAGCCCCAAGTCCTTGAACAGCTTGCTGACCAAGAGCTTCGATTGTTTCGGTGACTTGATCCAAAAAGTCGTCAACCTCGTCGACGTCATAACCACCTTTAAAACGAACAATCTGGAAAGTATGCTCTCGGATATCTTTAGGCGTTAAAAGAGTCATAATGCATTACACCTCACTTTTGGGGACTATGCTCCAAGATATATATCTATTTGATGCTATCACGTTGAGTAACCAATTACAGCAAAACACGAGTATAAAAAATAAAATTAATAATATTATTTATTTTTACTGCCTACTTTTAGTATCTACTTTTGCAATTTGCTTTCAATATCTACTTTCGCTGCCAACTCTCGCTGCTACTTCCAGTATCTGCTTTCGCTGTCAACTTTTATGAATGTAGATAAACAATAATTTGCTAATTAAATCAAATGAATAATATTTCTAATTAGCATAAGTCCAAAATACAAAACAATAAACGCTGTATCAAAACTTATGCGCCCCATATTCATAGGCGGAATATAGCGCCGTAAGAATTTTAATGGCGGTTCAGTCAGCTTATAAATAACGCGGATAATAATTCTTAACACGCCATTAGGCCTGAAAGATGGGAAAAACACGTGTGCCCAATCAGCAATAACTCGCAAGAAAAGTATTGTCATATAGGCGTCAATAAGCAAAGATAACGCAAGTATCACAAAGAACAACAAAATTTTAATCATACTGTCTAAATAAACTCCATCACTATTCGCGGTCTTTAATTATATACATAAAAGCAATACTTAAAATAAAAAGGCAATGAATTCATATAAAAACATTGCCTTTTATAAAATCAATATTAAATTGTGCAATCAAATCTTCACGTAATTAACGCAATTCTTCAATAGCCTAGTCAATAAATAAACTAGTCAGCAAATAAATCCCTGGCAGAATTACTCTTCGGAGTACTTTCAACCTTAATATTTACTTGAGCTGGACTTAGCAAGAATACTCTAGGTGTTACTCGCTCAATCGAACCACCAACACCAAAGACTACGCCAGCAGAAAAATCAACAATACGATACGCAACAGCTTCAGAAACCCCAGTTAGATTTAACACAACAGGAGTGCCATCTCGCAATGCGCGACCAACCATTTGAGCATCGTCATATGACTTCGGATGAATCGTAGTAATCCTGCTCATACGATTTGCGCTACCGACTCTAGGAGAAGAAAAATCCCTGCTACGAGAAGCATCATCACGCTGAATACCAGGAGCTACAGAATAATCGCTATCAAACGACCTATCTTGCTCATTAGATTCAATCGCATCGTCATCTTGTACATCTGACATACCCATGTACGACATCACGCGATTTACTAATCCAGCCATTGAACAACCCTCCTCAATTCACTTTCAGCGCAAGAAATCAGGAATATCCAACTCGTCTGGTTCCTCAACAGGTTGTACTGAAGGAGCAGGCGACTCATATTGACGCGCAGCAGGCTCTTCAAACATAGAAGGAGTGCTTGTTGCAGTTGGTGCAGCAGGTTTTGGTTCAGGCTGTGTACGAGTTTTAGATGTTGACTGAGCTGGAGCAACATGCTCAACACCAGCTTGCATATCTACAAACTTACCAGATAAACCAGCATCATCCTTCTTAGAATGAGCGTCAAATCCTGCAGCAATAACAGTTACGCGCACTTCATCGCCATAAGCATCATCCAATGAAAGACCCCAAATAATCTGGGCTTCTGGATGAATAGCCTTACGTACAAGTTCAGTTGCAGCTGAAGCTTCTTGAAGTTTCAAATCACATGGACCAGCAATATTAATCAAAGCACCATGTGCACCTTCAATGCTTTCTTCAAGCAATGGAGAACTAATAGCAATTTCAGCAGCCTGTGTTGCGCGATCTTCACCCTTAGCAGCACCAATACCGAACAAAGCAGTACCAGCACCACGCAAGATAGCCGTAACATCAGAAAAATCAACGTGAATATACGAATTGGTAGAAATAATATCCGTAATTCCGCGTACACCGGAAAGTAAAGCTGTATCAGCTAACTTGAAAGCGTCGATGATTCCAATAGCGCGATCAGATACTTCCAACAAACGGTCGTTAGGAATAACGATCAAAGCATCTACTTCTTTACGAAGATTTTCAATACCAAGATTTGCAGAAGCAGCACGCTGAGGACCTTCAAAGCTGAATGGACGAGTTACAACAGCAATGGTTAATGCACCTTGTTGATGTGCTGCACGAGCCACGAGAGGGCCAGCACCAGTACCTGTACCGCCGCCTTCGCCGCAGGTGACGAACACCATATCAGCGCCCTTTAATGCCTCTTCGATATCTGATTGATGATCTTGAGCAGCCTTAGCACCCTTTTCAGGGTCAGCTCCAGCTCCAAGTCCTCTACTAGAAGCATCTGATAATGAAATCTTTACGTCAGCATCCGAGCGCATCAAATCTTTAGCATCTGTATTTATAGCTACAAACTCTACATTCTGTAAGCCCTCGGTGATCATTCGGTTGACGGCATTACCGCCGCCACCACCGACGCCGACTACCTTAATGATGGTTTTGTCGTTGAAATTGTCAGTCTGGGCAATCTCGCTCACCGTTGTCTCCTGTCACTCAAGCACGTTTACGCAATACTTTAGCGCAAAACGCTCGATAATGGCGACTTTTTACTAATAAAAACTTAAAAAAATCGTCTGGTACGATAATACACCTGACTATACGCAAATTATTATCGTGTTTTTCTTAATAAAAGTTTATATAAATAAACAAAAGTTTAGAGTAGTTTAAACTATGAATAAAACCCTAGAAAACACTACTAAAACTTAATAACTAGCATCCATAGGATCATCGCCAAAAAGCGCTTCACGTTCTTCGTGAGACGTTTTGCGCGAATCCAACCAGCCATAAGGCAAGTGAACTTTCTTTGCGAAACGGACTCTACCTCGCGGCGTGTCTAAAATACGCTCAGGCAATCTTAAAGACCCGTCCAAAGCATCAATATTTCGTTGCACGTCATCAATTGACTCGCATTCCATAAACGCTTTACGAGTACCGCCACCAACAGGGAAACCCTTTAAATACCAAGCAACATGCTTACGCAAATCATGAACAGCCATACGCTCGTCACCATCATAAAACTCAACTAAAAGTCTCAAGTGACGCAAAATAACGGAACCAACTTCTGCCAAAGTAGGATTCACACGATTATCGCTACCTTCGCAAGCATTGCGAATATCAGCAAACAACCACGGGCGACCTTGGCATCCTCGACCGATAGCAACACCAGCGCAACCAGTTTCTTTAAACATTGCGAGCGCATCTTCCGCACCCCAAATATCACCATTGCCAAAAACAGGAATATTCAGCGCCTCTACAAGCTCCCCAATACGCTGCCAATCTGAATGACCACCGTAATATTCTGCAGTTGTGCGAGCATGCAAAGTTACAGCAGCACATCCTTCTTCTTGCGCAATATGACCAGCTTGAATAAAAGTTTCATGACTTTCGTCAATACCAACACGGAATTTAGCTGTAACAGGAATTCCTGCTGGCTCACAAACAGAAACAACGCGATGCAAAATTTCTTGCAACAAATCTGTTTTCCAAGGAAGAGCAGAACCGCCGCCGCGCCTTGTAACTTTTGGAACTGGGCAGCCGAAGTTTAAGTCAACGTGATCAGCCATGTTTTCGTCAACAACAATTCGAGCTGCTTGCTCAACTATAGAAGGATTTACACCATAAAGTTGCAAGGAGCGCACTTTTTCGCTAGGCGCAAAACGGCATAAACGCAATGCTTTTGGATTTCTTGCAACTAATGCGCGAGCTGTGATCATTTCTGCCACGTAAAGCCCGTCCGGACCATATTCGCGGCAGATTACTCGAAAAGGCCAGTTAGTGATTCCGGCCATTGGAGACAAAACAACAGGAGTTGCAATATGAACTTTCCCTAAATCCACTGGTTTTATAGAAAAATTCATATTGCTTTAACTCCGTTCACTTTAATAATAATTTTGTCTGCTAATTCTTAAGCGCTACTCAAGAGATACTCAAGCGATACTCAAGATATCTTTAATCGATAAAGCGCGTATTAGTACAATCCGCCAGCAGTCGCGATTTGCACAGGCTTAGACTCGTCTTCTCCTGCTTCTTTAGCAATATCTACAGCACCATCAGCCGAGCGAGTACCAACGATTTCAACAGGTCCTTGCGGATACTTAACACGCTTTTCGTTAATGCGGCTAGCAACGTAATCTGCAACCTTGTCCAAGGAAACACGCTCCTGCTGCATAGTGTCGCGCTCGCGGATTGTAACAGCATGATCTTCCAAAGTATCGAAGTCAACTGTTACGCACAAAGGAGTACCAATCTCATCTTCACGACGGTAGCGGCGACCAATAGCACCAGCCTCATCGTAATCAATAACCCAATCATGCTGGCGCAAATCTGCAGCCAAATCTTGAGCAACAGATTGCAATTCTGGCTTCTTGCTCAAAGGCAAAACTGCAGCTTTAACAGGAGCCAAGCGAGGATCAAGTCGAAGAACAGTGCGCTTGTCAACTCCGCCCTTAGTGTTTGGAGCTTCGTCAACGTCGTACGCGTCAACCAAGAATGCCATAAGCGAGCGCGTAAGGCCAGCAGCAGGCTCAATAACGTAAGGAACATACTTTTCGCCAGTAGCCTGATTAAAGTAGCTCAGATCCTCGCCAGAATGCTTAGAGTGAGCAGACAAATCGTAATCGGTACGGTTTGCAATACCTTCAAGCTCTCCCCAATCCGAACCTTGGAAGCCGAATTTGTATTCAATGTCGACAGTTCGCTTGGAATAGTGACTGAGCTTTTCCTTAGGATGCTCATACATACGCAAGTTTTCTGGCTTAACACCCAAATCCACATACCAACGCACGCGAGTATCAATCCAATACTGATGCCAAGCTTCGTCGGTTCCAGGCTCTACGAAGAACTCCATTTCCATCTGCTCAAATTCGCGAGTGCGGAAGATGAAGTTTCCAGGCGTAATTTCGTTACGGAAAGACTTACCAATATTTGCAATACCGAAAGGTGGCTTTTGACGAGTAGAAGTCATAACGTTCTTAAAGTCCACGAAAATGCCCTGAGCTGTTTCTGGACGCAAATAATGCAAGCTGTTTTCGTCTTCAACCGGTCCTAAATGAGTGCGAAGCATCATATTGAAGTCGCGCGGCTCAGTCCAGTTTCCACGAGTACCGCAATCTGGGCAAACAATATCTTTTAAGCCATTTTCTGGCATTTTGTCGCCATGCTTTTCAGCATAAGATTCTTCCAACTTATCTGCACGATGACGCTTATGGCAATTCAAGCACTCAATCAAAGGATCGTTAAACACGGAAACGTGACCGGAAGCAACCCACACTTGCGAAGGCAAAATAACGGAAGTATCCACGCCAACAACATCTCCACGCGTGGTAACCATGTAACGCCACCATTCGCGCTTGATATTATCCTTCAACGCAACGCCCAACGGACCGTAATCCCACGCAGAGCGCGTGCCACCGTAAATTTCGCCGGCCGGGAACACAAAACCTCGACGCTTAGCCAAGGACACGACTTCATCAAGCTTTGAAACAGCCACAATACACCTTTTCATGATCTTTAAGAATTTGTTTAAAAACGTTGCTTATTATAGAAAAACCCTGTGACGCTAGACGAATATAAATAAAACTACACTTATTTGCAAACGCGCTCTGCTGTTAGTTATGCATAGAAAAGAATTTAGAAGGTAAGAAAATCATAAGAAGCGGAAGAACAACAACACCATAAATCCATATTCGTCCAGCGTTTTGAGAAAGCCATGGAAGCTGCGCATAAAATCCAACAGGAACAAGCACATCATTGCCAATAATCCTCAAAGCCATAATCCAAACAACAGCACTTGAGCATATAACGTGCAACAACAATCCAAGTATGCCAGTTCTAGAACGCGCGCACCAAGTAGAAATAAGAATTAAAAGAAATGCTACGACTAATCCAATGGGCATATTGCTAGCAGCACCAACTCTATGAGCAAAAGTGCCGATTAATCCGCATAAAATAGCCGAAACAAACGTAACCACATACCTGCCCCACACTGGAAGATTATGCGACCACGGTTTTTCTTTCATAATACGCCTCACAAAATAAAAGTTATAAAAGAGTATACAAAATTTCTATAAATTCCCTATAAAATATCTATAAATTATAAAACAATCATGAAAAATAAGATACGCGTAACTTATGCACATTTAACATACATAAATTACGCGTAACTTAGAAAATTTATTTAAAACGCGTCACGCAGCATTATTTTGACGACGCTGCTTAGCACGCCACTTATACCATTCGTCGCGGCTCAAAATAATCTTGCGCACGCGAATAGATTCAGGCGTAACTTCCACGCACTCGTCTTCGTTAGCGAAGTCAAGAGACTCTTCCAAGCTCATCTTGATTGGTGGAGTCAAAGTTTCAAGCACATCAGCGGTTGAAGAACGCATGTTAGTCATATGCTTAGCAAGAGTAATGTTCACATCCAACTCGTCTGGCTTGTTGTTAATACCAACAATTTGTCCTTCGTAAACTGGGCTTTGCGGATCAACGAAGAAGATACCACGAGCTTGCAAACGCTGCATAGCATAAGGAGTTGCAACACCCTTACGATCGCAAACCATAGAACCGTTTTGACGAGTCACAATCTGACCAGCCCATGGAGCATATCCGGCAGAAATAGAGCTTGCGATACCAGTTCCGCGAGTAGCAGAAAGCAAAGCTGTGCGGAAACCAATAAGACCACGAGAAGGAACAGTAAATTGCAAACGAACCCAACCGGAACCATGGTTGCTCATAGAATCCATGCGACCTTTACGATCAGCCATAAGCTGAGTGACGGTACCCATGTACTCTTCTGGAACGTCAATCGTAGTGCTTTCCATAGGCTCGTTAATCTGACCATCAATAGTCTTAGTAACAACCTGAGGACGACCAACAGTAAGCTCGTAGCCTTCGCGACGCATTTGCTCAGCCAAAACAGCCAAAGCAAGCTCGCCACGACCCTGAACTTCCCAAGTATCTGGGCGATCAGTTGGAAGAACCTTAATGGACACGTTACCAATAAGTTCGCGATCCAAACGATCCTTAATCATACGAGCAGTAAGCTTATGATCCTTGCCTTCAGTTCCAGCAAGAGGAGAATCGTTTACACCGAAAGTCATGGAAATTGCAGGATCGTCAACGTGAATTAATGGAAGTGGCTTTGGATCATTCTGGTCAACAATCGTTTCGCCAATCATAATATCGTTCACGCCAGCAACAGCCACAATGTCACCAGGACCTGCAGAAGCTACAGGAGTGCGCTCCAAACCTTGAGTGCGAAGAAGCTCAGAAACGCGGAAGTTTTCAATAGATCCGTCGACGCGAGAAAGACCGTAAGTCTTACCCTTTTCCAAAGTACCGTTGTAAATTCGCACTAAACCAAGACGGCCCAAGAAGTCAGAGGAATCAATGTTTGCAACATGAGCCTGAAGAGGAGCTCTTTCATCGTATTCAGGAGCTGGAATGTTGGAAATAATAGAGTCAAAAAGTGGCTCCAAATTATCGTTATCTGGAAGAGCACCATTCGCAGGCCTATTAACAGAAGCGTATCCAGCTTTAGCAGCGCAATAAATCACTGGCAAATCAAGCAAAGCGTCGAGATCGAGGTCAATACCTTCCTCAACAACGTCCTGAGCTAAGCCAAGAAGCAAATCTGTTGACTCACCAACAACTTCTTCAATACGAGCGTCTGGACGATCGACTTTGTTTACGCACAAAATCACAGGAAGCTTAGATTCCAAAGCTTTACGAAGCACGAAACGAGTTTGTGGAAGAGGGCCTTCAGAAGCATCAACCAACAAAACAACGCCGTCAACCATAGAAATACCGCGCTCAACTTCGCCGCCGAAATCAGCGTGGCCTGGAGTATCAATCACGTTAATAGTGATACCTTCTGGATGACCATACTTTTCAGCCAATGGACCAGTGTATTGCACAGCAGTGTTCTTAGCAAGAATAGTAATGCCCTTTTCGCGTTCCAAATCGTTGGAATCCATAACGCGATCTGGAACTTCTTCACGCTCAGAAAATACGTGCGACTGCTGAAGCATAGCGTTTACCAGAGTGGTCTTACCGTGGTCGACGTGCGCCACAATTGCCACATTTCGAATATCACCGCGAACAGTCATCACAAACCTCTTCCATTCTTCGCGTATTAAGCGTTTTACATTTCCTAAATAAGCATGCAAATACTATTATTACGACTATAAATTGCATAAAACTTGACATTGTGCCAAACCGCACCGATTTTACTCGATGTTAAAGACAGTTATATACACGCTACTAATCTAATAAATCTAATAAGTATTTTTAAAATAAATTGCTCACAAATCGCAAGCAATTTTCTACTATTATTAGAAAAACTAAGACACAAACTAAGCCAGAAACCAATATAAACTAATATAAACTAAGCTACAACGCCCTTAGATATAAGCTCTCTAGCAACTTCGCGATATTCCTTAGCTGTTTTATGCTCAGGAGCAAAAATCGTGATTGGTACAGCAGCAACAGTTGAATCAGGAAGCTTAATAGAACGAGAAATCACAGAGTGAAGAACACGACCTTGGAAAGCTTCATAAATGCGTTGCAATACTTCTTCACTGTGGAGAGTGCGAGTATACATTGTCACAAGCACGCCAAAAACTTCCAAGTTTGGATTAATGCGCGATTGGACTTTTTCAATTGATTGCATAAGCAAAGCAACACCACGAAGCGCAAAGAATTCAGCAGCAACAGGAATAATCACGCCATCTGCAGCAGTAAGAGCATTAACAGTCAGCAAACCTAGAGAAGGCTGGCAATCAATAATAATCACATCATATTCATTACGAATCTTATGCAAAACACCAGCTAAAATTTGCTCACGACCAACTTCAGTAACCAATTGCACTTCCGCAGCAGAAAGGTCAATATTGGCAGGCATTACATCTATATTTTCAGTTGCAGTATGACGAATTACATCATGAACATCAACTGACGAGTCAAAAAGCGCTGTGTAAACAGTATTGTCAAGAGCATTAGCGTTAATACCAAGTCCAACAGTTGCAGCACCTTGAGGATCAAAATCAACTATTAAAACTTTACGACCATACTGACTTAATGCACCAGCGATATTGATAGAGCTTGTTGTCTTACCAACACCACCTTTTTGATTGCACATAGCAATAACACGCGCAGGTCCATGAGAATTCAATGGTTCCGGCGCACAAAAAGTTTCATATTCACGTCCAAGTAAATCAGTAGGCATGTCTCCAATGCTATCAATAGGTATGCTCACGAAACTCTGTACACAGAAAATTATTTCGCTCTTGGATGAGACATTACATAAGCTTCAATTAAAGCGTCTGGACTAATATGTGTGTAAATTTGCGTAGTAGTAACAGATGCATGCCCCAAAATTTCCTGAACAGTACGAACATCCGCTCCTCCAGCTATAAGATGCGTAGCAAAAGAATGTCTTAAAGTGTGCGGATGCAAGGATTGCGAAACACCAGCTTTTTTGCCAGCTTCCGCTATAACTGCCCAAGCGGATTGCCTAGATAATGCGTTCCCTCGTTTATTTAAAAATATAAACGGCAACTCTCGCTTACCTCGAGAAGATAATATTGGACGAGCATGTTGAAGATATTTTTTCAACGCTCTGATAGCACAACCTCCAAGAGGAACTAAACGTTGTTTAGAACCTTTGCCCGTAAGTTTTACGACTGACTCCTCTAAATCAAAATCCTCAAATTTTACACTAACAGCTTCAGAAATACGCGCTCCTGTTGCATATAAAAACTCTAGTAATGCGCTATCTCTTAAAGAAATTTCATCGTCTGAACCAAAATTTCCAGCCGCTTCAATAACTTTGTTCACCTCATCGATGCTAAGAACATCTGGCAAATGTTCTGGCTGCTTAGGAGCTTTTATAGATGAAGAAACATCACTAGTTACATCTCCATGAGCAAGCATAAAACGATGCCACTCATGAATACTTGCTAATCTGCGAGCAACTGTTCTCGCTCCAAGTCCACAATCACGGGATTCACTAATATAAGCGTCAATATCTTTATATGAAATATCTGAAATACTACGAATATTGCGATTCTTACTAAGCCATAAAACATAATTATTTAAATCAGACTTATACGCTGACACGGTTCTTGCGGAAAGACCACGCTCAATATCAATATGCGCAATAAAACGTTGAATTAAAGGCGCGAAATTTTCGTAAGACTTAGTACAAGACTTACTTGCATCGTAAGAACTACTTGTATCACAAGAGTTATCGTAAGACTGATTAAAAGACTTATCGTAAGAACTACTCATATCGTAAGACTCAGGATCCGAATTCATAGATTAATTATAGGATTACTCCCCCAAACAAGGGTTATTCCACACAAACAGGCGCAAATTATCCACTTTCAAGCGCCAGCTATCTAATTTCAAAATTAAAAATGGGGGTTATTTCCCAAAAATGGGGCTATAGGACAAAATAAAAAGCCCGCCATAAAAATGACGAGCTAAAAGGAGAAGAAATCTTAGATTTATTATACTCGAAAATTCATGAGCACGCAACAATTAACATAATTAATATTAAATAATCACTATTGCATGCTCATTATTAAACGAGAAAAATCAAATCAAGCTTCAACAGGTGCATTCACATCGGCTGGCAAAGCAGCTTTAGCAGCATCGACAACAGCCTTGAAAGCTTCGATATCGGAAACAGCAAGCTCAGCGAGAGCACGACGATCCAATTCGATACCTGCTAAACGCAAGCCCTGAATGAAGCGATTGTAAGTGATGCCTTCAGCGCGGACAGCAGCATTAATGCGCTGGATCCACAACTTGCGGAAGTCACCCTTACGAGCCTTGCGGTCACGGAAGTTATAAGTAAATGAGTGGAGCAGCTGTTCCTTTGCCTTACGATAAAGACGGGAGCGCTGACCGCGATAGCCAGAAGCCCTATCAAGAACAACGCGACGCTTCTTGTGAGCATTCACTGCGCGTTTTACTCGTGCCATAAGTATTCCTCTTTCTTAAAAATTCTTTATGCGTCTTTTTATAAGCTGTATAAGTAATGCTTACTTAGCGAGTAAGCCCTTGAGCTTCTTGCTCTGTGCTGGAGCCAAAACCTTATCTTCAGACAAGGCACGACGCTTACGAGCAGACTTATGCTCCAAGTTGTGGCGCATTGCGCTACCATCGTGCATTACTTTACCGGTGCCGGTAAGGCGAACGCGCTTGGAAGCTGCGGAATTAGTTTTCATCTTCGGCATTGCTGCCCTCCTTGTGATGTTGATCGGATTGCGCGGAATTTACTGCAGCCGCGGCCTGGGCTTGGATTTCCTGCTTAGCTGCAAGACGTGCGGCCTGACGAGCTTGACGTTCAGCACGTGACTCTGCGCCACGACGACGCTGCTCGGACTGTGTGTGAACCTTCTTGCCTTTAGGCGCAAGAGTCATAACAATATTACGAAGTTCTTGCTTTGGTGCAAACTCAACGGTTCCACTTTCTGAAACCTCATCTGCCAGCCTACGTAACAGTTCCACGCCGCCAATCGGACGAGATTGTTCGCGGCCACGCAGCATGATAGTAACCTTTACCTTATCTCCGCCATTCAAGAAACGAAGCACATGGCTTTTCTTGACTTCAAAATCATGATCATCAATCTTGAGACGGAAACGAATTTCCTTAATCTCAGCTGTGGTCTGATTTCGACGCGCCTCACGAGCCTTAATCTTCTCGTTATACTTGTACTTTCCGTAGTCAATAAGCTTGGCTACAGGAGGCTTAGCGGTAGGTGCAACCTCGACGAGATCGAGATTTGCTTCCCTTGCCAGGTTTAACGCGACTGAGGTCGCAATAACCCCAACCTGCTCGCCTTTCGGACCGATAAGACGTACCTGGGGAACGCGAATCTCATCGTTAATGCGTGGTTCGTCGCTAATGATGACTCCAATCCTTATAAATCTAGTGAGATGCAAACCAAGGAGTCATAGCAGATTCATACTCAATCGCACAATTGCATAACAACACATTTATCTTATGCAATATACTCATAGTGAGATGCATAAATAGCAACACTATGTGACCGAAGTCATGAACCCGAAACCGCTACGGCTTCCAGGTGGGGAATCCCACTTTCTTGATTACTCAAGCCGAATATCTATTTTACAGATAGCCCAGACAAATCCTAGAGATAAGTTTTAAATAAGTTTTAAATAAGTTTTAAATAAGTCCTAAATAAAAATTAAGCAAAACTTAAATAAAAAAAATATCGAAATGTTTATGCAGAAATAACAGAAATATTTGTACAGAAATATATACGATTAAAACATTAAAAATACTGTAATATTGTTAGCACACACTAACAATTGTACAAGGATGTAACATAAAAGTCACAATAAAATGCAAAACAACGCTTGAGCTACGTATTAAACGCTGTACACTATGAACGCATGGAACCTTTACAACGTTGCGTAGTATTAGCAGCAGGCGATTACTACGATCACACTCGCGAACAAATACCAGACCGCGCTTTAACAATTGCAGCAGATGGCGGCTGGGATCACGCTTGTAGACTTGGATTACACGTAGATGCTCTTATCGGAGACTTTGATTCAGTAAGACTTAAGCTCCCGAACGATGCAGTTATTACGCGTTTACCTGCGCAAAAAGATGATCCGGATTTACTTTCTGCGCTTAAAGTTGGTTGGTCTAAAGGCGCTAGAGAATTCCATATTTTCGGAGGTTTAGGTGGCAGAGTCGACCATACTATTTCAAATATCCAATTGATGGTTCGTTTAGCCGTTCGCGGAGGAATAGGATTCCTATACGGAGACGGAACTATTGTAACGGCGATTCATAACGGTTCTCTTGACTTCCCTGCTTCTAGTAGCTCTGAAGAAAGAATGGTATCCGTGTTTTCTCACACTCCTGTTTCGTATGACGTTAACGAAACTGGCTTAAAGTATCAACTTCAACATGCACAAATGTTTGGCGACGCAGTTCAAGGTTTAAGTAACGAGTTACTTAATGACGTTCCAGCTCATATCGACGTTCATGAAGGCACAATTATTGTCACATTCCCAATTAACGCACCTTTGCCTCAAGTAAAGTGGTTTAAGAGACCAAGTGGAGATTTAGGATCAATAAGCACGTCTGTGTCGGAAGCTCTAGCTACTCCTCTTGAAAGCGAAGAAGATCCTACTGATTCAACTACAGCTGCAGCGAATTCGATTAACAAAAACTAGTTTATTTGACTAGAAAAAACGGCAAATCGAACATAAATTAATCAAAAACTGCACAAAAACGCTCACAAAAATAAGTAGTTGCAACCAGTTTTCTCTCGCTTTCAAACAGAATATTTATATAACAGAAAGCTAGAAGTGTAGTACATACCGCCATTTAGAATGAACACGTTAGTTCAATATATCGAAGGCCTTGGCGTGCCTTGTAAATAGCGAGAAAACTCGTGTAATTACGCGCATTAAGAGGTCTTACTCAAGGGAGAATTACATGACAGTCAAGATTGGTATTAACGGCTTTGGTCGTATCGGTCGTTTAGCATTCCGTCGCATTTTTGAGCTTCAGGCTCGTGGCGGTCAGGCAGGTGACATCGAAGTCGCAGCCATCAATGATTTGACCACTCCTTCAATGCTTGCATACTTGTTGAAGTACGACAGCACTCATGGCACATTCCGTCACGATGACGGCACTCCTGTTGAGGTGACTTCCACCGAAGACGCGATTGTCGTAGACGGCAAGACTTACAAGGTCTACGCTGAAAAAGACGCAAACAACATTCCATGGGTTAAGAATGATGGCGTTGAGTTCGTGCTCGAGTGCACTGGCTTCTATACTTCTGCTGAGAAGTCTCAGGCTCATTTGAATGCTGGCGCAAAGAAGGTTCTTATCTCCGCTCCTGCTAAGGATGAAACCACTCCAACAGTTGTGTTCGGCGTTAACCACGAAATCTTGAAGCCAACCGACAACATTGTGTCCGCTGGTTCTTGCACCACTAACTCCATGGCTGCAATGGTTAAGCTTTTGCAGGATAACTGGGGCATTAAGTCCGGCTTCATGACCACCATCCACGCCTACACTGGCACCCAGATGATTCTTGATGGCCCACGCGGTTCCAAGCCACGCAACAACCGTTCTGCAGCTTGCAACACCATCGAGCACTCCACCGGTGCTGCTAAGGCAATCGGCAAGGTTGTTCCAGAAGTTAACGGCAAGCTCCAGGGTCATGCACAGCGTATTCAGGTTCCAGATGGATCTGTTACCGAGTTGACAACCGTTCTTGAGAAGCCAGCTACTACTGAAGAAATCAACGAAGCCTTCAAGAAGGCTTTCGAGAATTGCGAGTACTTCGGTTACAATGCTGACAGCATCGTGTCTTCTGACATCATCGGCGACACCCACGGTGGCGTTTTCGATCCAACTCAGACCGATGTTAACACTGTTGACGGCGTAACTTTGGCTCGTACCGTTACCTTCTACGATAACGAATGTGGCTTCACCGCTAACATGATTCGCACCTTGCTTTACTTCGCAGAAATCTCTGAGTGATTTCACCAAGTATCGCTAAGTATCAATCAGCAATAGCTGTTTGTGCGAATATTTAATCTATTAAAACCCCTTGTGTGACTTAGTAAAGCGACGCAAGGGGTTTTGTTATGCATTAGTCGATATACCATATCATGTAACACAATTTGACAGTTAAATATAAGGCATGGTAACAAAATGAGCAAAAAGCATGCAGAAACCGGAAAATCAACCCCAGCAATCGCGCAATTAGAAAAAGCTGGCGTGACATTTCGAGTAGTTGAATACGAGCATGATTCAGATCATATGGAAGACGGATATGGTTTAGAAGCTTCTGAAAAACTCGGGGTAAGCGCAGAACAAGTATGCAAAACTCTTATGGTAGACACAGGAGAAAAGCGCGTAATCGGAATTGTTCCTGTTAATGGTCGTCTTAGCATGAAATCGATTGCTAGCGCGGTTCATGCAAAGAAAGCTAGTATGACAAGTCCAGAAGTTGCTCAGCGTGAAAGCGGCTATGTAGTTGGGGGCATTTCCCCGTTCGGACAGCGCACGCATCATGAAACAGTTTTAGATAGCAGCGTTATGAAGTTTGACGAAATACTAGTTTCAGGCGGAAAGCGCGGACTTGACGTAGTTCTTAGCCCTAAAGATATCGTTAGCATATTGAATGCGACTGTTGCAGACATAGCAGCATAATCTACGAAATGCAAATCGTCGCTAAACGTCTTGACGACGTGCGATAATCCCTAAGGTTATGCTTTTAATCGTTAAGGAGTTTATTATGGGCATGCGTGGACGTAAGCGCAAGGCGCGTCGTAAAAAAGCAGCAAATCACGGCAAAAGACCAAATGCTTAAGCTGTAATTTTGCTTAATAATGCTATACCCACGAATTTTCTCGTGGGTTTTTTATTATCCACTATTATTCCCTACTATTACTTACTATCCACTATCGTTCCTTGCTATTCCCTATCATTCACTGCTATTCCCTACTATTTATGGGTCTGTAGCGCATTCTAGGATTAATACCATGGCGGACAACATCGAATCATTGCTAGAAAATTTAGAAGAAGCACAGACGCAATCTGGCAATACTACTTTATCTAAATCGTGGTTTTTAGGATTTGACACTGAAACTACAGGCGCAGACACTAAAAATGACTGTATTGTTTCAGCAACACTAGTGCTACGAAATCCTATTCTTGGACACGCTGGTGATGTTATTGCAACATGGCTTGTTAACCCTCATCATCCTATGAATCCTCAAGCAAGTGCTGTTAACGGTTTCAGTGACGAATACTTGCAAGAAAATGGCGGAGAACCAGTGGAAGAAATTGAGCTTCTCGCAAAGGCTGTGAGCATAGCTCAATCAAAAAACATTCCGCTTTTAGCCTACAATGCTCCTTTTGACGTATCTATGCTTCGCCATGACATAAAGCGATGGGATCTTGAACCTTTGGAAAATCGCGAAAAAAGTAGCATTAACAATGGCGACATACTTGTTGTAGATCCACTTGTTATCGATCGCGCATTGAGCTGGAGAAAAGGAAAACGAACTTTAACTGCAACAACACAATTCTACGGAGTGGAACCTATAGGGAACTTCCACGACGCTACGGCAGATACAGTTGCAGCAGTTGACTTAATGCAACCTCTTTGCAAAACTTACGATATAGTAGCAAATATGACTTTGGATAAGCTTATGGATTACGAGCGCGCAGAATACGCAAAATGGGCGAAATCTTTTAACTTATGGTTACAGTCAAAAGGTGGAAAACCTACTTCTGAGTCATGGTTGTAAAGTATTAAATTTTACATTTTTAGCAAGGAATAATACTTATGAAACGTTCGAATTTAACTTTGGAAAAAGCAAGCGATATCTTGCAAGATAATTTCTTACTTCGCGAAATTATTCAACGCCATCCAAACGTAACACCTGAGGATGTTGAAAAAGATCCGACTTACTCAAAAGTTGAGACTTGGTCTACAAATCCTAAAGATTTCCCAGATTTTAAAAAGCCTTTTAATCATGCAACATACGATACTCGTGATATTAAGCCTGGAACGTTGCTTTTTATTAAAGGAAATTTCAAAGAAGAATATCTTGCTGATGCAGATAAACTAGGCTTAAAAGTTTATGTTGCGGAACGTAGTTATTCTAATTGCACTAACGCGATTGGTTTAATCGTAACAAACGTTCGAGAAGCTATGAGCATACTTTCAGCAGAATATTTTGGCAATCCTCAAGAAAAACTTAAGATTGTTGGAATCACTGGAACAAAAGGTAAAACAACTACTGCTTACTTTACGCATCAGATTTTAAATACGCATTCTAAGGGAAAAGCTGCGCTATTTTCTTCTGTAGACAATTGCTTAGATGGTAAAACTTATGTTGAATCTGATTTGACTACTCCAGAAAGCTTTGACTCTTTCAAAATGATGCGCGAAGCTGTAAATAATGGCATGAAATACTTAGTTATGGAAGTATCTTCGCAAGCTTATAAAATAAATCGCGTATCTAATATTAACTTTGACGTTGCAGCTTTCTTAAATATTAGCCCGGATCATATAAGCCCAATAGAACATCCAACTTTTGAAGATTACTTCTATTGCAAACGTCAGATTGTTGAAAATACGAAAAACTTAGTATTAGGTTCGGAAATTAATCACGGTGATTTAATTGTTCAGAACGCTAATGAGTGCGATGTCAATATATTATCGTTTGCGAGAATAAACAAGGATGAGCTTAAAAATAATCCTTGCGATTCTAACAACTGCGACTTGTGTAAAAAATATCATAATTCATATGATTCAAGAAGGTATCCTGAATTAGCGCATCCATTCTATATTGCTATCCCATCTAAAGTAGATAACGAAGCATATGAAATTATGAAGATGGATCTTACGGACGAATACTTGGAAAGAATTTCAAGTATGAGTGTAACCAGGGGCGTTTTCGACAATCCTCCTTACAAATCTATTGGAGAGTTCAAGCTTTCGATTGCCGGCGATTTTAACTACGATAATGCTATGGCTGCTCTTGCTATTGCGAACATGCTTAACATTGATGAAGACAATGATGAGAAAGCTTTAAGGGCTATTGAAGAAGTTAAGATTCCTGGAAGAATGGAAATCTTTGAAGATAGTAAATCTAACACAATTGCAATAGTTGATTACGCTCATAACTACATTTCTGTAAAATCTATTCTTGACTTTGTTAACGAGCGATATGGTGATAAAAATCCTCGTATTACGCTTATAGCTGGTTCAGCAGGAAATAAAGCATACGATCGCAGAAAAGAAATCGTAGAAGCTGCACAAGATAGAATTAAGCAGTTTATTTTCACTATTGAAGATACTAATACTGAAGATCCAATGGATATTTGTGAGTCTATGAAAGGCTATATAACTAATCAGAATGTGGAATCTAGTATTATTATCGATCGAGATGAGGCGATTGAGTCTTGTATTTCTGACGTGAGAAAACGTTATGAGGAAAATAACAATCAGCTTAATATCATTCTTATTATCGGAAAAGGCGACGAGAAATGGATTAAGCGATTAAATAAACATGTTCCTTACGAGGGAGATTCGTTTATTGTTAAGCGAGTTTTTGAGATAGATTAAACTGAGGTTTTAATTTAAAAGTTAATTGTGTTTAAAAGTTAACTGTAACTATGTTTAAAGGTTAGCTATGTTTAAAGGTTAGCTGTCACAAGGTCAGAAAGTTAAAAAGTAGATTTACTTAGACTTCGACAATGTGGCAGCTAACTAATTTGTATTTAAATAATCTGAAACGAACTAATCTGCAATAGATAGCATAAAGCATCTAGTAAAACAGATAGTAAATCATCTAGTGAATACTGGCATTCGAATGCCGACATTCGCAATCATTTTTCAGATTCATCAATATTAGGATGAATTGCGCGCTCAGCTTTTGGCTTTAACAAATCAGGATTAATATGCTCAGCAAGCATTGTTCGTGCATCACCTGCTGTAGCAAAACTACCGCAAATAAGCACTCCCAAACCGTATCCGACGCCTAGCTCATCGTTTTCATCTACTATATTAACTGCAGTTTGAATAGCATCAGGCAACTCGTTTTCTCGAATAACACGATCGCGTCCAAATACTTTTACAGCTATTTTTTCTAATTCTT
Organism: Gardnerella coleohominis; assembly: GCF_002896555.1. Taxonomy (GTDB): domain Bacteria; phylum Actinomycetota; class Actinomycetes; order Actinomycetales; family Bifidobacteriaceae; genus Bifidobacterium; species Bifidobacterium vaginale_F. Next base: position 237,302 of record NZ_MNLH01000003.1, on the reverse strand, counting down.
CAGGAGGCATAACGCGCTCACGCCAAGAATTACTAGTAACAACTACTTTAGTTAATATTGGCTCTAGAACACCCAAATATTCTTCAACTTGTTTATCTGCCATCATCGCAACAATGCCAACAAGCTGATCGAAATGGTAGTTTTCTTCAATAGTAGATCTCAAAGTTTCAGCGGCGTTAACGTTATGTCCGCCATCAATAATAATTGTCGGAGAATTACGAACTTGTTCAATTCGACCTGGTACTTTAACTTGGCTTAAAGCTTCAGCAACTAAATCTCCATCAAGCGCTCCACTAACAGGTAGCACAATTTCAGCTGCAGCGAGCGCAGCTAAAGCATTATGAGCTTGATGCTTTCCAAATTTATCAATAGGAACATCCTCATAAGTTCCAAGAGGCGTGCGCAAAGTAGCAATCTGCCCTCCAACAGCAGGAGTGCGAGAAACTACTTCAAGCTCCCCTTCCCCGTAAGGAGCATCTCTTAATAAAGTAGCATTATTTTTAGCTGCGACTTCTTGAATAATAGGAAGTACCTGCGATTCATGAGGTTGTGGCCCTAAAATAACCGTGCAATTAGGCTTTATAATTCCAGCTTTCGTGCGCGCAATCTCTTCAACAGTGTTTCCAAGCCATTGCATGTGGTCCATATCAACCGGCCCAATAATTGCAGCATCAGCGTTCATAACATTGGTAGCGTCCCATTCGCCGCCCATTCCAACTTCCATAACAGCAACGTCAACTGGAGCGTCTGCAAAAGCCCAAATCGCCATAGATGTAAGCACTTCAAAGAAACTCATATGAGGTTTGCCTTGCTCATCCATGCGAGCATCGACCATGTCTATAATGTCTTTCATTTGATCCCAGACATCCACAAATTGGTCATCGCTAATTTCTTGACCGTCAATCATAATGCGCTCGTTTACGCGCTCTAGATGCGGAGAAGTATACAATCCAGTACGCAAACCATAAGCTCGGCAAATCGCCTCAGCCATACGAGCAGTAGAACCCTTACCGTTCGTGCCTGTTATGTGAATAACACGCATAGATTGTTCTGGATGACCTAGAATATCAAGGATAAGTCGCATGCGATCCAGGTCGAGATTAGTTTTATTATGTTCTGGAGCGCGACTCATAATATTTCGTTCAATATCAATAATTCTCTCGTTGTTGCGATTTGGATTTTCTATAGACATAACCGCACTCCCCCTAAATTTCGTGCTTGCTTACTCATTTTCCAAATATATAGATTACTTTAAGCCAACAACACTCGCATAAGAAAATATTGTGACAATATTCACATATCCAAGACGTAGAAATACACATAACTAAGTAACAGGAACTTCACATATATAAGACACAGAAACTTACTTTGTAAATTGCATATAAAATCTTATTATTTTGCGTCAAAAAACTCGCATAAAACAATAAATAAGACTATGTTAGTTTATTGACTGTTTATTGGCTATTTGCATAATTTGCATTACTAGCATAATTTGCATATTTTGCACAATTTGAACTATTTGCATAAGCAAAGGAAAACTTAAGGAGTTTCATAATGGCAGAACATACTCCAACTGAACATGGCGAAAAATTAAATCCAGATGGCACTCAAAAAGCGGAAGACCGCGTAAATAATCGTTCTCTTCGCCCTAATAGCGATTCTTTTAAAGATTTTATGACAAGCTGCTGGGATAATCAGGAACCAGAAATCACTAGACTTGAATCAGCAAAGTACACTCCAGCTAGATTAGAAGCTCTTGGAAAGAGATTCCCAGGCGAGCGTTTAGTTATTCCTGCAGGACAGCCAAAAGTACGTAACAATGATTGCGATTACGCTTTCCGTCCTGATACAACTTTTGCATACTACACTGGTTTGGGTCAGGATTATGAAGCTGGAGCTGTTCTTGTAATGGAACCAGTTCAAGCAGGTAGCGATGAAGAAAAAGCCGGCAAAACGCATGTACCTGAGCTTTTCGTTGCTCCTCGTGCAGATAACAGCACTTCTGCATTCTATAAGGATCCACACTACGGAGAATACTGGGTTGGTCCTCGAGCAGGCTTAAAAGAACTTAAAGCGATGACAGGCATTGAAACGCGTGATATCGCTGAACTTGATGATGCTCTTGCTAAAAACGTTAGCGACGATACGAGTTCTGAAGAAAGCGTAAAAGTACGTATTATTCGCGAAGCTGATGCAGATTTAACAGCACACGTTGACACACTGCGTGAAGCTAGCGGATTTACTGATGAAGATGCGAATGTTGCTGAAGATGATAAGCTTCACGAAGTTGCAGCTGAAGCTCGCATGCTTAAAGACGAGTATGAAATTCGCGAAATGCGCAAGGCAATTGCTGCTACAAAACTTGGATTCGACCGCATGCTTACTCGTTTGCCACAGGCTTTGGGTAAGGAACATTCTGAGCGCATGGTTGAAGGTGCGTTTAATTCTGTTGCTCGCGAAGAAGGCAACGAAGTAGGTTATGACACTATTGTTGCTTCAGGCAAGCATGCTCCTATTTTGCATTGGATGCGAAATACTGGCGTTGTTTCTAACGGCGAGCTTTTGCTTATTGATGCTGGCGTTGAAGTAAATAGCCTTTATACTGCTGATATTACGCGTACTTTCCCAACTAACGGTAAGTTCACCGATTTGCAAAAGAAGCTTTATCAGTGCGTTCTTGATGCTCAGCAGGCTGGTTTTGAAGCTGCTAAGCCGGGAGCAACTTATTCAAGTATCCACCACGCATGCATGCGTGTACTTGCAGAACACTTGCACGAATGGGGTATTCTGAAGGTTAGCGTAGAAGAATCGCTTTCTGCAGAAGGTCAACAGCATCGTCGTTGGCATGCTTGTGGTGTGGCACACCATTTAGGCTTAGATGTTCATGATTGCGCTCAAGCTAGATACGAAGCTTATCAAGGTGCACCTCTCACTCCTGGAATGATTTTCACCATTGAGCCAGGATTGTATTTCGCTGCTAACGATTTGATGCTCCCAGAAGAAATGCGTGGCATTGGAATTCGTATTGAAGACGATGTGTTAATGACAGAAAACGGTCCAGAATGGCTTTCAATCGATATTCCTAAGCAAATCGATGAAGTTGAAGCTTGGATGGCTGAGCAAGCTGCAAAAAACGATATCTTCAATAAATAAAATAAATAAGCCAATAAATAAAAACTATAAAAAGTCTAAAATTAGACTGTAAAAAATTATAGTAAAACATAAAAATTAAATAAAAGATAAATAGTGATGAAAATCACTAAATTTGTCTTAAAAAATATTATTTAATAAATAATATGAATAATGATTTAAATAATTCTCTAAAATATTATTTAAATCATGAACTTAAGAATTATATAAATCAAAATGTAAATTATGGTGTGACTCACATAAAGTAAAAAATTTACTTTTATCGTGTGTTCACACCATAATTAAATTGTATATAAATTTGTATAACTATTTTATGCAACTTTTACGTTATATTATCTCTATTTACTAGCGTATTCGAAAGGAACACTATGTCACAGCCAATCGTTATTTCACTTGGAGAACTATTATGGGATTTACTTCCACAAGGAAAACGAGTTGGCGGCGCTCCTGCAAATTTCGCCTATAACGCACAAGAAAACGGCGCAGAAAGCTACGTTATTAGTGCAGTCGGAGAAGACGATTTAGGAAATGAGCTAATAAACGAAGTTGAAAAAGCTAATATAAAGCATATTATTCAACGAAATACTTGGCCAACAAGCACGGTAGATGTTGCTCTTCGAAATGGTATTCCTGAGTACACAATAGTTCAAAATATTGCTTGGGATCATATTGTTTACACTGACGAACTCGCTGATATCGTTAGCAAAGCAGACGCAATTTGCTTTGGTACTCTTAGCTTAAGATCTAAAGAAACTCATGACACTGTTTTGGAACTTTTGAAGCATACTAAGCCTGGCGCAATGAAGTTCTTCGACATAAATATACGAAGCAATTACTATTCAAAAGATTTGATTGAAGCACTTCTTAAAGAAGCTACTGTGTTTAAGCTTAATGATTCTGAGCTTCTTTTATTACGCGATATGTTTGATATTCGCGAAACTTCAGATGACGAAGCATGCAAGTGGTTCCAGAATCATTACGATTTGGATTACGTAATTCTTACAGGCGGTTCTACTTTCAGCACTATTATTGCTAAAGATGGCGAAAGTTCTACTTACACAACTCCTCATGTTGAAGTAAACGATACTGTTGGAGCAGGCGATTCATTCTCCGGAACTTTTGCAGCAAGAATATTGGAAGGCTACTCTTTGAAGGATGCTCACCGCTACGCAGTCAATACCGCTGCATACGTGTGCACTCAGGCTGGAGCATGGCCAAAGTATCCAGAACAAATCACAGACTACCTTGCTCAGGCGGAGCAGTAGAAAAAGTTACAATCATGACTGATTTCGTCTGGGATAACAGTAAAGCTGATTATTATGAAGGCGATGAATCTAAGAAAATGATTCAAGCAATGTTTATGCGCGCAGCAGATGACGCACCTGACATTGATACAGCCGTGAGACTTTTAAGAGCAGTAGGCCGCTAGAATATAAACAAAAGCTTCAACTTGTAAGACAAGGATTGATTCCTTAAATCAAACGAGTTGAAGCTTTTATTTTTAGTCATTTGGTGGGGCCTCAGGGGCTTGAACCCTGGACCGGCGGATTATGAGTCCGCTGCTCTAACCGACTGAGCTAAAGCCCCACGCTGATGAACTCAGCAACGACTAGATTAGCACACACCCATAAACGTTTAACACGCTAATGCATGTTGTTCTCTTCCAGATGCAAAATTACTTAAAGCTCCAGTTTTGCGAATTGCCACAAACAAAACCCAAGGGATAATTCCAGCAATCACAAATCCACTTATAATTTCGCAAATCATGTGAATTGTTAAATAATTTGCATTCTTTCCTTGGTAGATTACAAACATCAAATAAATACCATATTCGATTGCTGTAAGAACACCGGAAATAATACTCAAACTAAGGTTATACTTCTTATATTTGGTAATCGCAAAAGGAATCTCACTAAAAACGGCTTGCAAAGCAGCAGAAATAATAACCATAAATGCTGAGAACTGATTCCCAAGAATATTCTCAAAAACAGCACCAAGAACATTTACATAAATTGCAGCACCAGGTTTACGAATTAAAAGAAGCGCAAGTGGACCAGATAAGTACCAAACGCCATGCAAGATACTTCCAAAACCAGGCAGAATAGTTCGCAGCACAGGCGAAATCTGCGAGAAGAACACCATAGTGAATCCCCAGTAGATTACGCCAAAAACAGCAGCTAAAGAAGAAGCTAAAGCGATATCAGCAACGCGCCAGTGGAAATTAAAAGTTGATTTAGAATTATCTAGATTCAGTGTATTTTTAAAAGTATCACTCATATGAGATTCCTTTTTATTTAATGCTGCGCATTGTAATTACTTTTACAGATGTTCCCTGACCTACGCAGCCCGGGCAGAAACAACCTACGATACTTTACCATCTTTAAACTTTTAGGCAAGCGTGTTGCTATTTTTATAATATTTATGTAATTTATGAGAGATTATAAATCTTTTTATATTTTGATAGTTTTTAAACATAAGATTTTACTATTAAGATGACTCTAGATTATTTTTAAATCATCCCCAAAATCACACTCAAATTCATCTTTAAAATCATCTTTAAAATAACTTAAATACTAAGACGCGTCACCTTCGCCTTGTGCACGATCTTTTCCGTAAATAGACGGAATAAAACGCTCCTGATCATGAAGCTTTTCCCAGATTACAGGAGGATTTTGCGGATTTTCCAACGACTTTGGCACATCGATAATTCGCTGATTACTAGAACCGCGGAATTGCAAAAGCGAATCGTGCAAATCTTTCATATAACGGCCGTCAACAAGAATATCAATGTATTGCAGCAACTCAAGCTTATCAGGCGTCTCCCCCGGGCGCATAAGCTCTTCCCAAGTGTATCCAGTCCAACTCCAAATATCTTTTGTATTGCCAAACTCTTTTCGAATACGCTTGCAAAGAGGTAGCAAAATGCCAGTATTAAGTAAAGGCTCACCGCCAAGCAAAGTCAAACCTTGCACATAAGGCTGCGACAAATCTTCCATAATTTGATCTTCAAGCTTTTGAGTATAAGGATGCCCAGCGCGAAAATCCCAAATCGACTCGTTATAGCACTCAACGCAATGGAACGGGCAACCGGAAACGTAAAGCGAGCAGCGAATCCCCTCGCCGTCTGTCATCAAAAAACGCTTGTAATCGGCAATCATCCCCTGGCTCATGCGCTCACTAGACCACTGGCCGGCGCGAGGATTATTGGAAAGAGAGGTAGGAATCCACGGCCCACGATTCACATCTGCAGGCGCAAAATCGTGCAAACTAATACGAGCCATATCCAACCCCCTTCCGAAGCAAATAAACAACCAAAAAATAAACGACCAAATTTGAGAAAATAAAATAAATCCAGCCGTTAGAAAGTGCAATCACAAAATGCAATCAACATTTTCTAGCGGCCAGATTATCACCAAACAACAAACAAAAGAAACGCTATTTATCTAACTAAATTACCTATTCAACTTATTTTAATAAGTTTCACATAGTAAATTAGCTAAGTTTATTTTGTTTCCTCATACCATTCACGAGACTCACCATTGTTAAGAGTCACATGGCCAGTTTCGCCAGACATGTGTTTTACGCGGTGAGCGATTTCCTCGTGACGTCCGTGAACCATTGGGCGCTGAACAGGATTACCCAAGTAACCGCAAGTACGCTTAGTAACATTGCACTTATCTGGGTCACTATTTCCGCACTCCGGGCAACGGAAGCCTTCTTTAGTTGGCTCAAAATCACCCTGGAATCCGCAAACAAAGCAATGGTCGATTGGCGTATTCGTACCCAAGTAGCCAATGCCAATCTTATAAGCATAATCCCAAACAGCTTCCAAAGCCTTAGGATTTGCCTGCAAGCATGGGAACTCGCAGTAGTTAATAAAGCCGCCGGAAGCAAGATACGGGAAGTCAACCTCGTAGCGAAGCTTCTCCATAGGAGTTGGCTGCAACCAAACCGGGTAATGGAAGGAATTAGTGTAGAAGTCGTGATCGGTAACGCCTTCAATGCGGCCGAACTTCTGACGATCCATGCGGTTAAAGCGGTCAGTCAAAGACTCAGCAGGAGTTGAATAAACGGAATAATGGTAGCCTTCAGCCTTTGACCACTGCTGGCAAAGCTTATTCATGCGGCGAACCAAAGAAAGCGCAAATTCCTTGCCTTCCTCATTCCAGCTGTGATCTTGCATCCAATCCTTGCCGAAGAACACTGCAGTAGTCTCATACAAGCCAATGTAGCCAAGAGAAACTGTTGCGCGCTCATTACGGAACAACTGATCAACGCTCTCATTAGCTTCCAAACGACCAAAAGCACCGTAACGGAACAGTGTTGGAGCGTTCACAGGAGTTGCTTGCTTGCAACGCATAATGCGGAATCGCAAAGCCTGGTGAGCAACTTCCATACGCTCGTCAAAAAGCTTCCAGAAGCGAGACACATCGCCGTGAGATTCAAGAGCAATACGTGGCATGTTAACAGTTACAACGCCAAGATTCATACGGCCATCTTCAACATCCTTACCAGTTTTTGGATCAATCCAACCCTGGAGGAATGAGCGGCAACCCATAGGAGCCTTGAAGGAACCGGTAATCTTAACAATATTCTCGTAGAAAACGACGTCCGGATACATGCGCTTAGTAGAGCACTCAAGCGCAAGCTGCTTCAAATCGTAGTTCGGGTCACCAGCATCTGCATTAACACCGTGCTTAATAGTAAATACAAGCTTAGGGAAGATTGCGGTATGACGATCTTTACCGAGGCCACGAATTCGGTTAAGCAAAATAGCGCGCTGGATTTCACGAGCAAACCAAGAAGTACCCAAGCCAAATCCAACAGTTACGAACGGAGTCTGACCGTTAGAAACGCGGTTGGAATTAATTTGATATTCCATAGTTTGCATAGCGTCGTAAATAGCCTTACGCGTCATAATCTTTGCGTAAACTTCACGAATCTGATCAAGCTCGCTCAAGTTTTCATCAAAAGGAGTGTCTTTTGGAAGAGGATCTCTGTCTGAGCAATGAAGATTCTTAGGCTCCTGAGCCTTTAAGCCGTCAATCATATCTTTTGCGACTTGAATTGGCGTGGAATCAGGAATCATTGCGTGTGCCATAGCAAGATTCTTGTCGTAATCGCACTTAGCATAAGGCTCAAGCATCTCGTCTGCACGATTAACTGTTTGACCGCCGTATTGCGCTCCAGCAATATCCTTAATAATCTGCGTAACCTGAGTTGCAGCAGTACCAATAGACTTTGGACTATCCATCATTGCGTTACCAAGAGCAAATCCCTTAGCAAGCATATCGCCAAAATCAGGAAGTGAGCAGTTGCTCATGCAAGTAAATGGCGAATAATCAGCGTCATGGAAGTGAATATCACCCTTCATATGAGCGTTAGAAACTGCGTGAGGAAGCATAGAGAAAGCAGAAGCCTTAGAAACAGCGCCTGCAAGAAGATCGCGCTGAGTTGCGTAAACATTAGAATCCTTATTTGCATTTTCGCGAACAAGAGACTCATCACGATTTACAAGACGATTAACAGCTTCATTAATATCAGTAGCTTTAGCGCGGTCAATATCGCGATTCAAACGATAACTTGTGTAGCAGCGAGCAACCTCATAAAGATGATTTTCAATAAGGCTATGCTCAACCAAAGTCTGAATATCTTCAATCTTTGCAGGGCCATTGTAACGATCTTGAATTTCAGCCTCAATATGATCTGAAATATCGCGAATCATCTGCTCTTCTTGCGGACCGACTTCCTTGCCCAAATCCTTAAAAGCAGCCTTAATAGCCATGATTATGTTCATAGGGTCAAAATCAACCACACGACCATCGCGCTTTTCTACAAGTACGCGAGACTTTTGATTATCTCTCGAAGCGTCCTTGTAATCTGCGCTTACTTCATCTTCAGATGTTGCTTCTAAAGTCGTTCCGTAGACCTGCATGTTACAGACCTTTCTTGATTTCTTTTTTCCTTTACACCTAAGAGTTACTTGTACCTCACTTGTAACTCAATGCCAAAATCGAGCATATTGCATGCCAAATTCATAGCAACTTGGTTAACTATAACCCTAACCATGCACAATATCTAGGGTTCAAGTAAAGATTCCCACCCAGATATAGTGATTTATGTTATTTTCGCGATTTTTCAGGCGTGTCTAAGCGTGTTGAAAAATTGCGTATAAAAATTGGTCGTAAAAATTACTATTTTTAATCAAAATACTAATTATTTTTATCAAAAATACTTATGATTTTTGATACTACATTCGTATTAATTAATTAAAGAAAGCAACACTTATAAATAACCAGTGCTTTATATGTGATAAATAACACATTCAATAAATTCATGTTTTAAAACAAATATTCAAAAAAATCGAATACACGCCGGAATAAGTGCGCACTTCGTGACGATTTGATATATTGAGTGACGTGGAACAGACAGCTTTTCAACATGCAGAAGAATTTGGATTCCAATCCGGAGATGTCATACAGCAATGGCTGTGGGATGACGATGTCGATGATGCCATTTGCACAAGTATTGAACAGCTTACTGGCGTAGATCTTGTAGACGAAGACTACGATTCAGCTGTTGACGGCGTTATTATTTGGTGGCGTGACGGCGATGATGAAGATGAGCTGGCAGATACCATCATGGATGCAACTAATATGCTAAGCGATGACGCTCCAATGTGGGTTCTCACTCCTAAACCTGGACGTCCTGGCTCACCAAGCTCAAGCACAGTTCAATCCGCAGCAAAAACCGCAGGAATGAACGCAGCCACTCCTCTAACTGTTAGCGCAGATTGGAATGGAATTCGCTTGCGTGCTTTCGGAAAAGGTCAGAGTAAGTAAAGTCTTACGCTTTAGCACCATCAATAGGTGCAACTATGCGCACTTCTATGCTCACCTTCTGTAAGGAGCATTCGTGTTCGCATTGCTTTGAACGTTAATTACATTATTTGCGTTAATGCCACTACTGTTAACATTAGTGGCATTATTATTAATGTTTCGCGCACCGTTATTAACGTTCATAACATGATTATTAACGTTTCTCGCGCCGTTTCGAGTATTATTTACAGCGCTGTTCATAGCGTTGTTTCTCGCGCTGTTTCTAACACTATTACCGACATTATTTTTTACGTTGTTTTTGGTATTGTTCTTTGCAGAGCCGCCATTATTATCAATGTTGCTTATAGTATCTTCAATAGCTTTGTATTCTTTTTTGAAGAAAGTACGACATTTTGTAATAATCACATTATTTTGAAAAACTTTCGTCGTACTTTGTTTTAAAGAAATATAGTAATCTCTAAAAGAATTATTTTTATGATTAGTACCTTCATTTTGAGTATTAATACTACTAGTAGAATCAGTAACACTAGTAGTATTAATCACATTTTGAGGCGCTGCTGACATAGAAGTCACCTGCGCAGGCGTTACCGGCATATGCTGATTCTCATAAGCGTTAGGATTCTGACCAATCAAAGCAGGAGTTTGACCGACTAAAGTATTAGCTTGACCGACTAAAGTATTATCTTGACCAACCAAAGTAGGAGCCTGACCTGCAAAAGTGGGAGCATGATTCACATCTATATTATTATTTGCGTCTGCATTCATGCCGTCTTTATGGAAATTATCTGAATTATTTGCAGGCAAAAGAACTTTAGTCTGCGATACTTGACAAATCACATGATCATCATGGCTTCTCAAATTAACTTCAACTGTATTATTTTCAAGTTTTTCTTTTTTGTGATACTTTCTTTGATCAAACGCACCAATAAATCCAAAAACAATACTCATAATAGGCAATACTAGAACCAAGCTTATTGGGAAAATCACAGATCCTACGAGATAAATAATCGCAGAAGCAAGACCTGTACCCCAGCTTTTCCTAGCATATGCAATCCATCCAAGCAATATAGCTAAAACAAATAAAACAACATGCAATAAAGCTAAAACAACAATTACGAAAACAGTAGTAAGAGCTGTAGAAGAGTATTGAACTAATTTAAAAATTAAAATCCAAAACTCAAAAGACATATAGGGAATATTTACTCTAATTTTGCTGATTTGCTCAATTAGCAAAATAGTAGTTCCAAATAAAATAGGAATGTAAATAGAAGCTAAAATATTAGACGCTAACAAGGCTTTGCTTCTCATAATAATTCCCTATCCTTAACTATCTACTGAATGAATCCAACTATTCAATAACTTTAAGCTTGTACAAACGAGGCTCGCCGAAAGGCAATCCAGTATCCGAAGGGAAAACTCCATCTTTTACTGTAAAGCTTATATAAACTTTCTTATTAATGTACTTCTCCATAATTTGTCTTGCCTGACTACCATCCTCAATCGCCATCATGGTTGCATCGCTAGGATGAGGCGGATTGCCCATATCTCCTACGTGAAGCACAGTAACGCTGGTTTTATTATCAAGAATAAGAATCATGAAAGTTTGATTAAGATCTGATCCAGGATTAGGATCTTGAATATTTTGCGCTTCAAGAACCTGGTTGTATGACAAAACTCGCACAGTTCCAGAAACTACTTGCCTTCCGCTTGCTTTTTCAGCTTTAATCTTGCTATCTAAAGATTCGCCACTAGCAGCTTTCTTAGAATCGGCTTTCTTACTAGCTTTCTTGTCAGACTTCTTGTCAGCCTTCTTAGAATCCTTATCTTCTGAATTAGAGTCGCCGCCTTTATTGCTTACGGTTTTCTCATAAGTATTATCCTCAGTTTTTGCCAAATTATCGAGAAGTGTAGTGTCATCTGTACTTACAAAATTAATATCTTTTACATTCTGTTTAGGAAGATCAGTGATTATTCCAGACCAGTATTTTTCTTGTTTAAGAGGATTGCTATCCTCAATATCCATAGTCACTTTATAAGCTCCAGTATCCCCTGTTCCAGAAGACCACTCAACATAGCTTAATGAATTGCTGTCTGCATATTGAGATACTGAAGCTCTAATGCCACTAGCTACGCCAGAGCCAATTAAATCATCTGAAGAAACAACATCACTGTAATCTTTATTTGCAGCAAAAAACTTCAGCAGTGATATACCTTCCAAATTTTTCCGCAAAACAAGCTCCGGAATATCCCTATCGCTCATATTGACTAACGCGTAAGAATACTTACTTTGGCTAGCATCAATTTTTAAATCAGCATCATTAAAGTTATATTTATCAGCGTTTGCTAAAACTTTTTTATATAAAGCTGCTACTTTTGCATTAATAACATTAACTTTTTTTGCACTATTAGCGGATTTTGTATTTGCGCTATTTTGATTCGAGCATCCAGCACATAATGGCACGAAAAGAAATAGCGATAGCACTAACGCAATAAATTTTTTTAGTTTCAACATAATTTCATTAGGCATAACTACCCCTTCTCAAGCTTTAACTAATTATAAGCAAACAAGTTAAATATTTTAATACGACATTGTAATATTTGAAAACTACGAAAAATATAGATTAATTAAATATAGAAAAGATATAGAAAAAGAAGAGATAGATATAGAGAAACTATAGAAAAGCCTGCGCAAAAGCTTTTCACTATTACGCAGGCCAGTATTTAAATATTAAATAAGCAACGCTTATGCTTCGAGCGTAATAGCAGGATGCAAATCAAACATTGTAACGTTGCGCTTAATGTGAGCAACAATGCTTGTTATAGCAATTGCAATAACGCCGAAAATCACTAGTATTCCAAAGCAGAAAGCTATTTCCCCACTGTTTCTACCAGCCATAGCCTGACGCAATCCCATAATAGAATACGTCATAGGAAGGTACGGATGAACAGCTTTAAAGAATGATGGAGTCATCTGCACTGGGAATGTTCCTGCAGAACTTGTGATTTGTAGCATAAGAAGCACAATCGCCACAATTCGACCTGGTATATGGAACACTGTCATAATCATTTGCATAATCGCCATAAATGTTATAGACGCCACAACTCCCAGCAGGTAGAATACGGCAACATTGTCAATTTGCAACTTTAAAACGCAATGAACAACAACCATAAGAATAGCCGACTGAACAACTCCCATAATCGCAAATGGCGTAAGGCTAATAAGCGTGCTCTTAAGCGAATTCATGCCATTAAGTATCGATCGTCTATCTATAACTCTTAACACGAATGTTGCCATAAGAGCGCCAACCCAAAGTCCTATAGAAATAAAGTAAGGTGCGAAACCAGTTCCATAGTTTTCAACATGAGAATACTCGTGTTCTTCCAAAGAAACAGGAGCACTCATCATCTTACTTTTTTGCACAATATTGTTGATTTTCCCAGACTTTTGAGCATCTTTAAGCCCGTCATGCAATTTCTTAGCACCATCAACAAGCTTTGGAGTGTTATCAGATAGCTTCTTAGCTCCAGAATTAAGCTGATTGGAGCCATTAACTATTTTCGCAGATCCTTGTGCAGCTTCATTCACGCCATTATTTAATTTCTCACTACCGTTACTTACTTGAGTCAAACCGTCAGCGAGTTTGTTCGCTCCAGCAGCAAGCTTATTCGAACCAGCGTTAACAGTTTCAATACCAGAAGAAAGAGCGTCAACTCCGCCCTTGATTTGTAAACTTCCAGTAGAAAGTCTGTCTGCTCCAGAACTTAGCGCAGAAAGATTTGTTTCTAGAAGATCAGAATTCTCACTTAATCCTCCAGCCAAACCTTGCAAGCTAGCAAGCACATCTTCCTTAGTAACTCTAGGATCTTGAGCTTTCATAAGAAGACCCATAATTTGTGCTTTTGTTTCAGCATTTCCAGCTTTAACGCGTTCTTCTAATTCGCTGCTCGAAGCTGCAAGCTTTTGCGCACCATCGTAGAATTCGCCTGTTGCTGCCGATAGTTTTTGAGTTCCTTCACTTAATTGTTGAGCACCATTTGCTAAATCTTGCGTTTTTTGAGCAAGATATTGAGCTCCTTCTTTACTTTGAACATTTGCTTTAGAAAGAGTATTCGCGCCTTTTTGAAGCTCACTTAATCCGCCTTGAAGCTTTCTCAAAGATTGTGAAAGCTGATTAGATCCATCTGCAAGCTTATTCACTCCATTTTGCAAAGATTTTGAGCCTTCATGCAAAGCATTAGCGCCATTTACGGCAGCACCAAGAGAATCAGAAGCGGAATTAACTTTCGCAAACATATTCTCCCAATACTCTTGTGCAATCGCCTCGCTAATTTCGCTACGCATAGTATGGAAAGCAGTTTTACCAATTTGCGAAGCCAGCATATTGCTTGCTTGATCATACTTTACGTGAAGCTTTGCTTTAGTAGGAGTATCGTATTGCGCAGAAGCAATGCACTTAGTGAAGGAAGATGGAATAGTTGCTACCATAAAATAGCTGCCATTCTTAAGACCTTTGTTTGCTTCATCACTATTCACAAAATTCCACTGGAATCCTTCGCTACCATCTTTTTGATTCTTTAAGCGTGTTTTAATTTCGTTTCCAATGTTACGCATTTTGCCGTTAATAACAGCACCATTGTCTTCAACAACAACAGCCACAGGAACGGTATTTAAAGTCTTATAAGGATTAGTAAATGCCCATAAATAAAGCGATCCGTATAAAAGTGGTATTAAAGCTACGGTTCCAATAACAAGCTTTCGAGCTTTTCCTTTCAATGTATTGTTAAGCTCACGAAACGCAAGAGAAATAATATTAGCGCGCATTTGTATCACCCTCATTAAGACTATTTTTATGCTCGTGATATGAATTTGAATCGCTTAGCGAAATAATCTGATCTGCTTGTTTTTCTAATTCGCTTTGTAAAACTCCAACAATGCAAGAGCAATAGTTTTCATTAACATACGCTCTAAGATCAGCAAATAAGCAATCGCTTTGCTCGCTTGTAAGCTCCGATTCAACTCCATCAACAAACAGTAACAATGGCTTCTTTAGCAAAGCTAACGCAATTGCTAAACGCATTCGCTCGTATGGAGTTAAATCACCTATTTCTGTTTCGCGAGGAGAAAACACTTTCCACTGTGCGAGTAAGTTATACGCGTACTGACGTAAGGCTTCACGATTATTAACGTTGTTCTTATACTGTTCTAAAAATAGTTTCGATTTAGAAGCAAGTTTCAACTCACTTGTTAAGACTTCTTCTATTGTTTGAGTTTTGTAAAAGTCATTAATTCCACTAAACAATCCCAAACCAACATAATCACGCGATTTTTGAAAGTCGCGAGGAAGAACCATATCTGAAATGCTAAGAGTTCCAGTAGTGAATTTCATATAACCGGATAATGTTAGAAGTAAAGCAGATTTTCCTGAACCATGTTCGCCTGAAATAGCAACGATTTGATGAGGCTCTACTTTTAGCGATATATCCCAAAATGGAGATCTTTTAAATTTTTTTAATCCTAAATTTTTAGCTTCTAAGAGCGTTTGGAATTTTTGCATAATTAATCAGTTGGCTGCAATTTTGCTAAGCCAAGCATTCCTCCTTACCTAATAATTGAATTACTAACTTTTTTACTTTTAATCATTTGATTTTTATTTTTTTACAGCAATCTCACATTACGCGCTGCAATAAAATTTTTAACTATTTAGATTAACGATTATTACTAACTATCCGAACAAACACTTTCAGAGTACTCTTTTATATGAACAACATGTGAACAACAGTAAAACAATCGAAATAATTAATGTTTTTTGCTTAATCTGCGTATAATCTTCAGCTAATATGATTTAATACCTAAAATTTACAAGACGCAACTATCCCCAAAACTGCATCAAAAATAAGATTTCAATACATGCATATAACTAAATTATCAGGTAGAATGATTGTGCTATATAGTCTTATAACACTCCTATAACACTGTGTTTTAAAGAAATAAGGGACACGCATTATGAATGAAGAAGCAGTACATCAATGGCTAATTAAATGCTTCGGCCCTGTTCAAGGTGAAGAAGCATGGCAACAGTTAAATCAGCTTCCTTTTGAAGTGCGCGAACAACTTATGAATCAGGATGCAGATAAGTTACCAAGCCCTGAAGAAGTTCGCACAATGATGCAAGCTTTTGCTATGGGAGGATTGAACTCTCCTGCACAAATGAGCGATACTCTTGAAAAAGGCCCTATTAACGTCAAACTAGCGCAATCATTGGCTTTGCAACAAGCAACTGGAGATAATGGCTCAGTTAATGCAAATATTGCAGATTCAGCGCGTAGATCTATAAGTCAAGCAAATTTATGGCTTGATATAACAACTAATTTCAATCCAGCTCCTGGAACTCCTGAGATTCTTTCGCGTGAAGCTTGGGTTGAAGACACTATTGATTCTTGGATTAAATTCGCTAATCCTGTTGCTCGTTCTATGAGCGATGCTTTTACTTCTGTTATTGCAGAAAGATTTGGCGATGTAGATAATGCTGAAATTTCAGGATTATTTGCTGGCGTTGTTCCTATCCCACTGCCTGAAGGTATGAATAATCCAGTTCAGCTTATGAAATTGTTAGCTAACACAAGTTTTGCAATGCAATTAGGGTCTGCTGCAGGAGCATTATCTCATGAAGTTCATGGAAGTTTTGATCAAGGTATTGCTTTATTGAAGAATCCTGCTGGAGGATTAATTCCTTATAATTGCATTGATTACGCTAAAGTTTGGAATTTAGAAACAACTGAAGTGATGAATTATCTCGCGTTAAGAGAATTGGCTCACGCTAGATTATTTGCATCAGTACCATGGCTTATGCCACGATTTGAATCTCTAATTATCAAGTATTCAAATTCTATCAATATTGATTTGGATGCTATGGAAGAACAATTGCGTAGCGTTGACGCTATGAATCCTGAATCTATCAGTGGAGCGATTAATCTTTCTAAAGTTGGTCTTAGTGATTCAGAAGATCAAAAACACGCTTTAGAAAGTTTGGAAACTTTACTTGCTTTAACTGAAGGCTGGGTGGATTGCGTTACTTGGCGAGCTGGAATGGCGCATATTCCTCATATAGATCAATTGCGCGAAATGACTCGTCGCGAGCGCGCTGCAGGCGGACCTGCTGAAGTTACGTTTGAAGCTCTACTTGGATTGCATCTGCGTCCAAAGCGCATGCGTGAAGCTGCAGATTTGTGGGAGAATATCACACGCGAAAAAGGCATTGAAGAAAGGGATTCTTTATGGTCACATCCTGATTTATTGCCTTCTCTTCCTGAAGATAATTCTTCTTCTAATAAATCTGGAAATAGTAAGAATCTTGAAAGTATTGAAAATATTGAGAGTATCGAAGATATTAAAGATATTGAAAATACTAAGGATACTGAAAATACTGGTGACGCTAAAGATACTGTTGCTACTGAAGATACTAGCGATGCTAAGAATACAAGTGATGCTAAAGAAGCAAAATCTGTAGAAAATACTGCGGATTCTAAGTCTTCTAATAGCAACAATACTTCTTTAGACAGCTTAGGCTTAAATAGTAGCGATAGCGAAAAAATTGATTCAATAAATTGGGATGATGAATTAGCTAAGTTACTTGATGATTCCAACTACAATGAAGACGGTAGCAGCAATCCAAGCAAAGATAGCGATAGTACAGATAACGCAACAGATAACGGAACTGACAATACAGACGATAACGCTACAGACGATGGCACAAATAACAGCTCTAAAAAAGATGAATAATTAAAGCTAAATAATTTTTAGCCTAAAAATCTACTAGACTAAAAATCTGCTAGCCTAAGAATGTTTTAGCCTAAGAATCTACTAGGCTGTCGTGTTGCTCCTGATGCAACTTCCCTGCGCAAAGCGTATGAAAGTTGCAGTGTTTTTTCGGAGCGCGTAATTGCAACATACATTAATCGCCGCTCTTCTTCGAGATTATCGTCATCAAGAGAAGACTCGTTTCCGAAAGGTATAAGACCTTCTGAACATCCGATAATAAAAACATGTTTAAATTCAAGACCTTTAGAGGCATGAATCGTAGAAACATTAACAGGAACAAGCATACGCGATTCTTCGCTATGAGGAATATCGCGCATCAAATCAGAAACTTTCAAAGGCTTATCTTGAATTTCAGAAGACGCTAAAACCGAATTTGAACCAACTTTTAAATCTGTAGAAGTATTCGAATCTGTAGAAGTATTCGATACGCTTTCATTTGCACTATTTTCAGATGGCATTGCTTCATCTAACACAGTTCGTTGAACACCCATATCGTTACGAACTTTAACGCGCAAACCAATATTGCATAACATCTTGCAAATAATATCTTGCTGAGCATTAGTCCTAGTTAATACAGCGCAATCACTTGGCACAACCTTATGATTGCGGACCATGCTCATGATATCTTGTGCAACAGCTAAAGCTTCATCCTTATCTGTGAGAAACATTTTTTTAGAAACTCTTTGACCACCCTTAGTTAATGCACGCATTTTCACATAATCTTTGCGATAAGGAGAAGCCGAAAGTACGCGATTTGCTAAACCAATAATGCGCTCTGTAGAACGATAATCCGTGTCTAAACTAATATCTGCACTAATAGGAGCAAATTCTTGAGTAAATTGCAACAAATCATAACTACTAGCTCCAGCGAATGAATAAATAGTCTGTGCAGGATCTCCAACTACGCAAACGTTCCTATTTTCACCCAACCATAATTTCAAAAGCTCATGTTGCAATGGGGAAACATCCTGATACTCATCAACAGTAAGCCATTTAATAGATTTACGTATTTTACTTGCAGCTTGAGGAAACGCGTTAATAATATGGCAAGTAAGCAGCAATAAATCATTGAAGTCTATAAAATTATGAGAATTCTTCTCGCGCTCATAGGCCTCATACATTTCAATAAACTGTTCTACTTCCAATCCTGCTGGAGGCTTGCGATGCGTTGCTGCACAAACTTTTTCATAGTCTTTAGGAGCTATAAGAGATACTTTAGCCCAATTAATTTCCGCAATAATATCTCTAACATACGAAGCAGGAATATCAGATAATCCTTCACATTGAGATGCAGCCATTCGAACGATATTTCTAGGATCATCGATTATGTTAGGAAAAGGAGCAGAACAAACGTCTTGCCAAACACTACGAGTTTGTTGCAATGCTGCAGAATGAAAAGTAGAAACCCTAGCTCCAGCACACACGCCTAAACTATCTAGCCTATCTTTCATCTCTTTAGCTGCTTTTACAGAAAAAGTAACAGCTAATACGCCTTTAGGATCCCACTCATTTTTAGCGCAAGCGTATGCGATTCTTCTAGTAATAGTACGAGTTTTACCAGCTCCAGCGCATGCAATAATTCTCACAGGACCATGCAATGACATTGCTGCTTCGCGCTGTTTATCGTCCAAACCTTGCAATAATGCTTCAGGAGTATCTATAAAACTCATACTTCTATTGTGACAGTAATTCTAGCCATATAAAAATTTTTATTGCATATGTGGTCAGAAGTTTTGTTAATAGCTAAAAAAGACCTTCTGTTCGCGGATTGAAGCAATACTGTTAGCGACTAAAAGCAATTCTGCTCGCGACTAATACAAAACAATCGCGATTGACGCAAAACAATACTTGGAAAAACAAAAAACAATACTTGGAAAAACTGTCGCATTTCGTTACTTTGTATTACTGTGGGAGTGTGACACAGTTAAGCAGATTCAAGTTAGCAGCATTGGCCTCATCGGTCATGCCAGAAGTACAGTTCGCTGGAACCCGCCAAAGCGAGCAGGCAAATGCCACTGATGCCTCTGCGGGAATCTCTCATGCAGTTATACAGGACGTTTCAGGCAAGCTTTACGACATATTTGTCAGTAGCGAGATGAAAGGCCGTGTAAGATTACGCGATCGCGCAAGAGCAGCATGGTCATTACAGCAAACAAAAGGCTTAGCAGGACTTGGTTTTGCTCATGATGAGATGCTTAATTTTTATCCTGGAGCATTACGCCCATCGAATGAAAGCAATGACGCTGAAAAGAAATCTTCTGATTCTCAAGCAAACCTAAATTCGTCTGTTATGCAAGGTGCTACATACGGCGAATATAAGCCTTTGAAAGACGATAATCCAACTGTATTGATCTGCTCACACCTTCGCGGAACTGCTAGAGAACTTAATCTTCTAACTACTGATGATTGCATGAATGTTGGCACAGCTTTAGGTGCGATTCACAGGCTCCGTCCTACTTTTTTGCAAAGAGCAAAATACCCAGCATTTACGACTGGGAATATTAGAGCACAGCTTACTGGTTGGATTAAGCGTTTACGTTCTGCCGGTCACATACCTACAGAAATCACAGATAGCTGGTCACGAGTACTTGAAACAGAAGGATTATGGGCATTTGATACTTGCCCAGTTCACGGCGGATTCTCAGATGGAGATTTGCTATTTTCTGGTTCCACTATTAGCGCTATTACTAATTGGCAAAGTATGCAAATAAATGATCCTGCACGCGATTTAGCTTGGATTTTCGCAAAGTTAAATGAGCAAAAGCGAGATGCATTACTTTCCTCATACGGGCGCATGCGCGGATCGCATTTAGATAGCCTTATTATGCTACGCGCTAATTTATGGCTGCAGATGGAACAAGTCGGAGATTTTATTCAAGCATTACAGAATGCGGATAATATTGGAATAATGCGATTTAAAGCACAAGTTGAACGTCTTGCGCATGAGCTTAATCGCATTAATGGATCTAAAGCAGCTAAAAACGCTAGAGCTAATAGTGTTAAGCCTTCTACTCTTACAGTTGGTGATTTACTAAGCGATGACACTCGTTCTTCTGAAAGAAAACCAGCTACCGGAGCAAATCTTAAAGCATCTTATGATACTCAAATAGTCACAGATGCATCTACAGATGTTACCGCGGAAAGCGATGTCACACTCGATAGAGGCGCTCAAGTCAAAGATCCTACTAATGAGCATACTGTTCAATTAAATGATGACACTAATGAAACTACGTCTTCTACAAGTGCGAAATCTGGGACTTTTGATTCTATTGAAACACAAGTTATAAATAGCATAAATAATAAAGAAGAAGCTAACGAAGTTAACGAAAACAGCGCTGACAGCACTAATGCTACTGAAGCTACTCAAGCTACTCAAGCTGCTAAAGCTGCTAAAGCTTATGAAACTAGCGGCGATGCGGCTGACAACGCTGAAGATACTGAAACTAGAGCTGACGACGCTACGGCCACTAAAGCTACTGAAACTAACACTACTAAAGCTAAAGCTACTGAAACTAAATCTGACAGCACTAAGACTGACAACTCTAAAGCTAATCAAACTAAAGTTGATTCAGATGACGCTCCTGCTACTATTGCTATCCCGTTACTTGAACGAGAAGAACGTGCGATGCGCGACGCTAGAGCAGATTTAGATAATTAATATGCTGATAAAATAACTTTAAATAAACACACAATAGGAGATTATTATGCAAGTAGTGCTCGGAGTGAAATACGTTTCTGATTCCATTGATTTTGAAACTAAACAAAGCGCAGACGAAGTTCGTGAAGCAATAGCAAATACCAATGAAAATTCTATGATTGAACTCACTGATATAAACAATCGTAAGATTATTATGCCAAAAGAATCACTATCTTACGCAATTATCGGAGACAAACCAAAGCACACAGTAGGATTCGGCGCTCTAAATTAAGCAATATATTTTGATTTATTCAATATATTTTGCTAATTGTCACGCGAAAATATCACTGCCATGCGTTGCTAAAATCAAAGTAATCAAAGCAGCAATCCACAAAGCATCAACCATAATATCGTAATTCAAACGATAATACGTTTTAATCCATGGCATAGCTTTCAATCCTACTCCTTGCAAACAAGTAGTAGCGTGAGAAAGCGCCATGAATTGTATTGTTGTGCAAAGCATTAAAACTAAGCACCACGGGCATATGATTTTAATCACGAATAACGATTGCGAAAACAGCCAATAAGCGTAAAGCAAAGCACACAATCCACATGCCCACGAAGCAGCTGCAAGCCATTTAGGGAATTTCATTCGCGCTAATCCGATTATTGCAATCGTTACAAAAATGCTCTCTGCAGCTATTCCAAAGAATGAGTTAGGGAAACTTAATTCACCGAATCGTATGAATTCCGCCTGCCATGTTTGAGCAACTTTTGAACAAGACACTACAGCATTAACATCGCAGCTTAATTGAGAATGTGGAGCGCGAGCCAAAGCTAGCGTTTCAGACGAAAGAACAAATGAAGTTAGTAACGCTAATGCTGAAACAGCAAGCATAACGCCATAAGTCCATATATGCGAATTACGCCAACCTTTAAACTCGGCTTCGTTATTTTTTTGTGCAATATCTGATTGTTGCATAATTACTCCTACGCGTTTTTAAAGATTACGTAACTTTTCGCAAAGTGCGTTACATAGCACAGTTTACGATAGTTGTATGACTGTAAACGGTAACGATAACGAATCTACTAAAAAGCATTGCTGTGAATCCATAAACGACAACGAATGCGATTATAAAAATACGTTTTCGTATAATACAAGTTTACACTATGATTCATTAATTCATTCACATATAAGCGGCTGGGACTTGCACTGCCACACAACGTATTCCGACGGCACTAAAACTCCCCAAGATTTAATAAAAATCGCCAAAAAACTTAATATCGAAGGCGTTGCCATTACAGATCACGACACAACATCAGGATGGGATGATTTTCAAAAAGCTGCATCTAAAGAGAATATGCCAGTTTTATACGGTTCTGAAATTACAGCCGAAGATCACGGAATTTCAGTACACATGTTAGCTTATCAATATAATCCCGAAGATAATCTTGTGACAAAAATGTTTGCGACTACTAGAAAACGACGCATAGATCGCACGCGTGCAATGGTTGAAAGAATGTCAAAAGATTATCCGATTACTTGGGAAGACGTTTTAGCTCAAGCTAGCTATGGCGAGCTTACTACAATTGGACGCCCTCATATTGCAGACGCTCTTGTTGCTGCTGGAATTTTTGAAACGCGATCTCAAGCTTTCGCCGGACCGATTTCTCCTCATGGACCATACTACATTCCAACTCCATCCCCGAATGTTTATGAAGTTATTGAAGCTGTTAAACATGCTGGCGGCGTGAGTGTGATTGCTCACCCTGCAGACTATAGTCGCAATTCTATTTTGCTTTCAGACGATCAAATTATTTCCTATGCTCACTCTGGATTAAACGGATTAGAAGTTTATCACCGCGGAAATTCTTTAACGCAAAGGCAAAGATTATTAAAAATAGCTAAAGATTACAATCTGCTTATTACCGGCGGATCTGATTGGCATGGAGATGGCAAGCCGAACCTCCTCGGGGAGGAATTAACAGGGCGTGAGACAGTAAACAAAATACTCAAGCTAGGATACAAGCTCTAGCTCTAGCTAATAAAAGCATCCTCCTATTTTTTGCAGAATTTTCGCCAATTTTTGCCATTTTTGACTGTGACTCTGGCGGTGACTCTTGCTGTGAGGAATAAGGGTTGCTTGTCTCGCAGACGTTACGCTCTCGTACAGTACATGGTTTTTATGCTTGTGCTACTAGTGTTTGGATTCTTAGTTAAGTTTTTATTCCCAATAGGATTGGATTATGTGAAGGTCTGTTTAGAATCGCTCCACTCTTATATTGCTCGACCAAGCAATCCTTATCCCTCACTAGTACCTGGTGCGTAGATCTATTTACCAAACATGCTTTTACCAGTTAGGCAGAGATTTAAGATTTTTCGCCCAGAGCGAAATGAACCTCAGCACGAAGTGGTGATTCATTGAGCGAAGAAGAAAAATTGAAAAATCTCGGTGATTAACCGAAGATTAAAAGACTAAACATGCCAAGAGCTGTCGAAGTTTCTCTTAGAGCAATGTAAAAATCTTGCGATGAGAGAAACTCCGACAACTCAGCAACACTAAATAGGAGCTTAAAGCGCGCAATGCTGCACTCAAGCAGGTCGTCGAGCTAGTAATCCTTGTCTCACGCCAGAATTAAAAAATAGCAGAACTAGTTAAGCAAAGTTTTAGACAAAACGCTTATGCGATTGCTGTTATCGGAATTTGAAAGAGTTATACTGCCAATTTCTGTTTGAGGAGCAAGCTCTGAGCGCGCAAACAACACTTCGCGCAAATGATTAATAGTCCCAGCATTGCCATCAACGATGTTAACATTAGAAGGCAAAAATTCGCGAAAATAATCACGATAAAAAATAAAATGCGTACACCCAAGTACAACCGAATCAATAGACTCTAAATCGTAATCATCAAAATATTTATGAAGAGCTGCAAAAACTATATCGCGATTACTAAGCTCCCCTTGTTCAACAATACGCACTAAATCCGGGCAAGGCCTAGAGAAAATCGTGTTGTTTTGAGAAAAGCGTTGAAGCAAATCCGCAAACTTGCGCTCGCGAAGAGTTAGCTCAGTTGCTGCTACGATTACGCGTTGAGGCTTGCCTTTGCCTAAATCGCAAGCTAATTTCAAAGCTGGCTCCATACCTATGATTGGTATGTCGTAGTGCGCTCGCAAATCTTTCACAGCCGCAGAAGTGGCGGTATTGCAAGCAATCACAACTGCTTTTACATTTAGGTTAACGAATCGCTCAACGATTGCAAAGCTCAGCTTTTTAACTTCTTCAGGAGTTTTAATGCCGTATGGCGCGTTTGCAGAGTCGCCGAAATAAAGTATATGCTCATTTGGCATAGCGGATCTTATTTCGCGAGCAACAGATATCCCACCTAATCCAGAATCAAACACACCAATTGCTGCCGACGAAGACATACGCTACCTCCTAAGACAGTTCACAATCGTAATGGCGAGCCTCAACATACTACGAAATATATTGAACACTGCCATTTCTAATTATGGCAACTTCGCTAGCAACTTCTTGCACAACGCCAACATCATGAGTAATAAACAAGCATGCGTAACGGTATTTTTGTTGCAAATCATGTAATAAGTTAAGTACACGACGTTGCACTGTTACGTCAAGCGCAGAAGTTGGCTCATCCGCAATAAGCAGAGAAGGCTGTAAAATCAACGCTCGCGCAATACCTACGCGCTGTCTTTGACCTCCGGAAAGCTCGTGAGGAAAACGGCTTGCGAATTCAACTGGCACTTGTACTTGATTAAGCATTTCTTCAACGCGCTCTAAACGCTCATTGGCATCAAGATTCGTGTGTAAAAGTAATGGTTCTGCAATACTCCAGCCAATGGTTTTACGCGGATTTAGTGCGGAACCTGAATCTTGAAAAACGTATCCAATTCGCGATAATGCTTGGCGTCGAGCTTTACTGTTTAATCTGTTTAAGTTTTCTCCATTAAGTAGCACTAATCCTGAATTTGGTTTGATTTGCCCAGAAATAAGCTTTGCAATAGTGGTTTTTCCAGCTCCAGACTCCCCGACTAAAGCTAGTGTAGATCCAGAGTTAATGCGCAAGTTTGCGTTAGTGAGAGCAAGTTTATTTGAATCTTTGCTAAAACGAGCATGCGAATACTTCACACTTACGCCTTGAACTTCAACTACTGGAGATCCAGATTCTGGAGATTCAGATTCTGGAGATTCAGAAATATTTTCAGCAATATTATTAGAAATATTCTTAGAAATATTCTTAGCAATCGCTTTCGCTACTTCTTCTATACTTTCATAAGAATCACCACTTGAAGCATATTGCATATCAAATTTCGGAACAGAATCCAGCAAAGTACGCGTATATTCGTGCTTAGGATTCGCAAAAATATGCTGAACTTCGCCAGATTCCACAATATTCCCGCCTTGCATTACATACATTTCATCCGCGAGCGCGCGCACAACACTCATATCGTGCGTAATAATTAACACAGCAAGATGTAATTTCTCCGACAAATTACGTATAAGACGTAAAATATCTCGTTGCGTTGTGATGTCGAGTGCTGTTGTAGGCTCGTCTGCAATCAAAACTTGTGGACGATTTATTAAAGCCATCGCAATCATCGCACGCTGAAGTTGGCCGCCAGAAAGCTCATGCGGATAAGAACGGTACACGCGCTCAGCATCACTCAACTCAACCTCGAGAAGCTGCGAAATCACACGCTTCTTACGCTCTCTATGGCTAAGTTTTCCTGCTTTTTCAGGATGATATATTAGCGCTTCTTCTATTTGCTTGCCGATTGTTTTCACAGGATTAAACGCACTGGACGGCTCCTGAAAAATCATGCCAATCATACCACCGCGAATATGCTCATATGGGGCATCTTCGCTAAGCAAATTTATAAAGGATTCGTTAGAATCCGAAGCGTTAAAAAGCGCCACATTCCCTTCAACACGCGCATTATTATCAAGCAATCCCATAAGCGCGAGCGCAGTAAGCGACTTTCCAGAACCGGACTCGCCTACTAACGCAGAAACCATTCCGGCGCGCAATTGCATAGAAACGTTGTGCGTAATTTGCCTATCATCAATCGAAACCGACAAATCTTCAACGCTTATAACAATTTTTTTACGCGCATCTGAAGCTTGCGCATCTGAAGCTTTATTATCCAAAGATTGCGCATCCAAAGATTGCTCACTAGAAGCTTTATTATCTAAAGCTTGCGCATCCAAATTCGTCATCTTAAATCACCTATTCAAAGACACAGCTGCATAATTAGGGTAAGCAGGAAAACTTCCGATGTAAAAATTCTCAACACTGCTTCCATGAATAAACGTGTTATGCGAGTAAATAAGCGGAACAACAGGAGAATCTTCCATAATAGTTCGATCCGCCTTTTGCCACAGTTTATGAGCCGAATTCTCGTCAACAGTTTGCACAGCTTCGTGAATTAAAGCATCTACTTTAGGATTCGAATAACGAGAAATATTCCAGTTACCGCCGCCAATTTGCGAAGAATCAAAAAGCGGTCCCAAATTCGCAAAAGCAGAAGGAAAATCAGGCTGCCACGAAGCCAAAGCCAAATCGTAATCTCCGGAATTTGACGTAATTGCATCCGTAAAGTTTACTGCGTCAACAGTTTTAATCGTCACTTTAATACCAGCTCGCTTTAAACTTGATTGCACAGAAGACGCCACTTGCGTTTGATCCGGACGCGCGATAAGGCTCAACTTAATATCAGTTTTACCTGATTTTTTCAACAGTTGTTTAGCTTTCTCAACGTTCCCTCGAGGATCTTCAGAATACAAGTTAAACTGCTTTCGACCAGAAATACCAGGCGTAATAAGCGTAGTAGCAAAACCTCCAGCAATTTCGCCGCCCTTCGCAGTGCGATACGACTGCTTATCAACAGAATACTGAATCGCCTTTCGAATATTGATATCCGTTATTCTGCGCGTATTAATAGCCAAATATTCAAGAGCACCATCACTACTAGTAGTTAGCAACTTGCGAGATTGAGGATGTGCTTGAGCTTGTGCAAGCTGAGCAGGCGGCACAAAATCAGCCAAAAATGCGGCTTTTGTATCCGTATTTCCTTGAATCATAGACTGAGCTGAAACAGTAGTATCCGAACCAAGTTTCCACACGATTTCATCTGTAGCAGCTGTGCGAGTGCTGTCAAGCTTGGGATCCCAATACTTATTGCGTTGCATTACAACTTGCTTTCCAACTTCGTTTTGCACAATCCTGTATGGCCCTGAAGATTTAGGCTTTTTACTATATGTCTGAGCATCGCCTGAACTAGTTGGAACCGGCACGAATGCAGCCAAAGATGTCACCCACGGCCAATCTGCAAAAGGTGCTTTCAAATGGAAAATAATCGTTTGATTATCTGGAGTTTCAATCGAATCAAGCGACTTTCCGTCGAATGGTCCTCTATAGTTTTCAGCTCCAACAAGAAGAGTTTTGTGATATCCAAAACCACCGCTTAACGAATCTGCAAACGAGCGCTCAATGCCAAATTTAATATCGTGCGAAGTAATTTCGGTTCCATCTTCATACTTAACACCCTTTTTAAGAGTGTATTTCCAAGTTTTTCCACCGTCACTTGTTGTGCCAGTATCCGTTGCCAAATCTGGAACTACGCGCGTTTGCTTGCTTAAATCCGGATTTACTTTCCAAGTAGTAAGCGCGCGGAAGATGAAATTATTTGACGTAATTGGCAAACCCTGACTGCGAGCTGGATCGAAATTCATATTCGTATTTGACGTAAATATTGTAAGAGTTCCGCCTTTTTTAGGATTAGAATTTAGAACGGAAGCGTTCGTAATACTGGTTTTTCCCGAGTTGTAATTTGTGCAAGCTGAAAGCGAAAGTAGTGAAATTGTAAGTAGCGAAAAAGCTGCTGTTGAAGCAAGAATTTTCTTTGAAATCGTATTTTTGAAAATGAACATAATAATCCCCTTATTTCTTTAATATTTCTATTTAAAATTTAATTCTTTAAAACTCGCGCATACGCTATTTAACGTTTTTTAACTTGAAAAAAGTGAGCGAGCTGACACGATTAGCATCAATCAAACGCAAGCGCTTAGTACTCGCCCACTAACAATTGCACTCGAAAAGCACTAACAGACTGCGGCACGAGGATCGACGAAGCGATAACAGATGTCAACAATAAGATTCGCAACAATCACAAGCGCAGCCGCAAAAAGCGTCACACCAACCAGCACTTGCAAATCAAGATTTTTAACAGAATCAAGAAGTAGCGAACCCAAACCTTGCATAGAGAAAACTCTCTCAGTAATCACAGCACCGCCAAGCAAACCGCCTAAATCCAAGCCAAACATTGTTAGCACAGGAAGCATTACGTTAGGCAGAGCGTGACGAGTTATAACTTTCGTTCGCGGCATACCCTTAGCCAAGGCAGTGCGCATATAATCCTGTTGCAACTCGTCAAGCATATGAGCACGAGTAAGTCGCGTATAATAAGCGGCGTTAAGAAGCGCCAAAACAATCCACGGAAGTAGCAAATGCTGCAGCCAACCTAAAGGATTATCCGAAAAATTCACATAACCGCCTGTAGGGAAAATCGGCAAATACACTGCAAAAGCAAGTATCGCGAGCATACCAATCAGGTAAGCAGGAGACGAAATCCCAATTGACGAAAGCGCTCTAAATGCACGATCAAAAAGCGATCCTTCTTTAGAAGCAGAAATCACTCCGGTTACTACACCAATAATTACCCAAAGTAATGCAGCGCCAATCGCCAAAGAAGCTGTCACGGTGAAACGGCTCATAATAAGATCTGTGACTGGTTCGTTAAGCGTGAATGACCAACCTAAGCATGGAGACGAGCAGATAATTGCAGCACCGGCGGAACTAGCGGCACCAGCTGCTGAACCGGCGGCACCAACGGCAGCACCAGCTGCAGAAATTCCTGAGGATGCAGAATTAGTTCCAAATTCTCGTCCAAAAAATATGCCACGAATATAGTTTCCAAGCTGCTCATACCAAGGCGCGTCCGTGCCCATAAATGCGGAAACTCGAGCCAAACGCTCAGGAGTGCACGGCTTTCCGCAAGCGAGTTGCGCAGGATTCGCTGGAAGCATAAAGAAAATAAGGAATAATACAACTGCAATTAGTGTTAAAACAAGTACCGCGCTTGCTGAACGCTTTATTAAAAACGTAAGAAAATCTACGGTTTTGCTAATAATTCGCGAGTTTTGGGCGGATTCTTTATTGCTGCTATTACTAATATTTTGTTGCATATTGTTCTTCTGCGTATTATTTACATTCTGCTTATCACTGATAGTTTTCGTATTGCTATTACTATTTTTCGTATCGCTATTACTAATATTTTCCTTATATCTCATGCCGTCGCCGCCTTTTTAGCGCGAGGCTGAAGAGCACTGGCCAAACCGTCACCAACAAGATTAAAACCGAAAGTTAGCAAGAACAGTGCAATTCCAGGGAAAAGTAAATACCATGGGTCAACTAAAACCCATTGCACAGCTTCTGCAATAGCGCGACCCCACGAAGGCGAAGGCGGATTCATACCAACGCCAAGGAAAGACAACGCAGCTTCAGCTCCAATTCGTCCAGGAATAAGGAACGTTATATTTACGAGCAACAACGGCATCATATTTGGCATTATTTGTTCACGAAGAACATGCCACGTACCAGCTCCCATTACGCGAGATGCAACTGCAAAATTGCGGGATTTAAGCGTAAGAGTTTGAGCACGAACTAAACGCGCAATACTTGGCCAACCAAAAAATCCTAAAACAAGTATTAGCAAAAGTGGACGCGGAAAATCTTGTGGCACAACAGCAGACAAAGCAATCGCAAAAATCAAGAACGGGAATCCGAAGAACACGTCCATTGTGCGCGAAAGCAAAGCATCTGCAAAACCACTGAAATACCCTGCAATCATGCCGATTATGATGCCAAGAAATAGCGATATTATGGTAGAAGCGACGCCAATTCCAAGTGATACGCGCGCGCCATGAGCCACAATTGCAAAAATATCAAGACCACGAAGTGGAGTAACACCAAACCAATGCTGGAAACTAATTCCACCAAAGCCTTTTGGAACAGAATTAAGATCTAAATATTCTGGATGCTCATCATAAGGATTATTGCCAGTGATTGCAGTAAAAACATCGGCGAAAATTGCCAAAATCACGAAAATTGCAATAATTATACTTCCTGCAATAATGCCAGAATTATTTCCAGTAGGAACGGTGACGCTAGATGAATCACGCTTATAGCGTGAACGAAATACACCGACCCTTCTCATCTTTACTCATTTCGTCACCTGCACTTTCTTTTGAATATAATGCAATATAAATTAACGCAAAATACAAATCGAGTAAAAATTTGTATTGTTGTCTTATCGACACTATCGGAACCCATAGAAAATGGGGTGTCGCATCGTCTTGCTTTTTCACTCAAAGCGTAGCGTGAAAAAGCAAACCGATGCGAAAGCGCTGAACTTCTGACCACATTGAATAAAAAATATAGGAAAGCCGACTTAAAGCATTTACGATACTTAATACAAAACAACAATCATTAAAAATAGTTTCAATTGATGCTATTTTACGTTAAACTAGATGATAGAAGGTGAGTATGAATTTTGAGTACGATCCTGCAAAAAGCTTAAAAAATTTAGCTAAACATGGTATCAGCTTCAAAAAAGCCCAATTACTTTGGGAGAATACGACAATTACATTAGAATCCAAAAATTCAGGAAACGACAACTCTCGCTATTTAGTTTTTGGAAAGATAGGCAGCAAACATTGGACTGTAGTAATAACAAAAAGGAATAATCGAATTCGTATTATTTCTGTAAGAAGATCACGAAAGAAGGAGGAACAATATTATGAAAAACACCACAAAAAATAAAGAAATAAGCGGAAAAGAAATTGATAGAAAATTCGATAACGGCGAAGACGTACTTGAGTACTTTGATTTGGAGCATCCAATTATAGAGAACCACTCGAACGAACAAAAGCACGTCACTTTTATTATGCCTGAATGCATATTGAGAATAATGAAATTCTTTAGAGTAGCTACAACTCGGTAGTCGAATAAAACTAGAGATAAAACAAAAAACGTGCCGACGTATTGAATCATACAACGGCACGTTTTTTGTTTAGTTATTAGTTATCTAAAATTTGCTTAATGCTTAAACTACGCGCGCTTAAGAGTTACGCTAAGCTCAGTTGCGCTAGAATCAGCCTCAGTAACGTCTAAGCTTGTAGCAAGAGTTTCGTTAGCAATCAAATCACGGAACTGCTCAACTTTAGCAACGTCCGAAGCTGGCACGCTCAAAGTCAAAGCGATTCGGTCGCTAATATCCAAACCGTTCTCCTTGCGAGCATCCTGAACAGCGCGAATAGCATCGCGAGCGTAACCTTCAGCAAGCAAATCGCTAGTCAAAGCAGTGTCAAGCATAACGAAACCGCCAGTTGGCATTGCAGCAGAAGCCGTATTTTGAGCCGCTTGAGCATCCGAAGACTCAACTCGATTCACAAGCTCATATTCGCCTTCAACAAGCGCAACTTCGCCGTTTGGAGTCTGAACAACAGGAGCGCCAGACTCGTCAACTCGCCAATCGCCACTCTTAGAAGACTTAATAGCAAACTGAACTTGCTTACCCAAACGAGGACCAGCCGCGCGCGCGTTCACCTTAAGCTCGTGAACAATCTTCAAACCGTGAGAGCTTGCATCTTGCAAAGTGCAGAATGTAACATTCTTCACGTTAAGCTCGCGCTCAAGCACCTGCTCATAAGGCTCTACAGCAGCAGTATTTTCCGCAACAACCGTCAAGTTTGCTAACGGCTGGCGCACACGCAACTGTTCAGCCTTACGCAAAGAAAGCGTAGAAGACACAACCTCGCGCACCTTATCCATAGCAGCAACCAAAGCATCATCGTGCGCAAGAACAGCGCCAAGTTCGGTTACTTCGCCAGCCTTAGGATTCTTCTCACCATCCGAAAGAGTCTCAGGCTCAACCAAATAAGGCCAATCAGCCAAATGCACGGATTCGCCGCCGGTAAGACCACGCCACACAGCCTCCGCTTCCATAGGAGCAAGAGGAGCAATCGTGCGCATAAACACTTCCAACACAGTGTAAAGCGTGTTAAAAGCAGTCTCATCTTCATTCCAGAAACGGTCACGGCTGCCGCGAATATACCAGTTCGTAAGCACGTCAATAAAATCGCTTACTGCCGTGCAAGCATCGCTAATCGCAAACTCGTTCAAGCATTTTTCTACGCGCTCAACAAGTAAACGCGTGCGAGCAAGCAAGTAGCGATCCATGTTGCAAAGTCCTGCAACCTCATCCGCGCGAAGGCGACGAGCATCGTAACCCTTACCGCCGTTTGCAGCATTCGCATACAGCGTGAAGAAGTAGTATGAGCTCCAAACTGGAAGCATAACTTGACGAACAGTATCCCTAATGCCGTCTGCAGTCACAATCAAATTGCCACCGCGCAAAATTGGCGAAGACATAAGGAACCAACGCATTGCATCCGAACCGTACTCGTTGAAAACGCCGTTCACATCCGGGTAATTGCGCAAATGCTTACTCATCTTCTGACCGTCGGAACCAAGCACGATTCCGTGGCAAATCACGTTCTTATAAGCCGGGCGATCGAACAGAGCCGTAGCCATAATGTGAAGCGTGTAGAACCAGCCGCGAGTCTGACCAATATACTCAACGATGTAATCGCATGGGAAGTGCTCTTCGAAGAATTCCTTATTTTCAAACGGATAATGGAACTGCGCGAAAGGCATGGAACCGGACTCAAACCAGCAGTCGAGAACATCAGTAATACGGTGCATTTGCGACTTTCCAGTAGGATCGTCTGGATTTGGACGAGTAAGGCGATCGATATACGGGCGGTGCATATTCACATTGCCGTCGTCGTCGCGCGGATAGTCGCCAAAATCAGCCTTAAGTTCTTCCAACGAACCGTACACGTCTACGCGAGGATACTTCGGATCGTCACTCACCCACACTGGGATTGGCGAGCCCCAGAAGCGATTACGGCTAATCGACCAGTCACGAGCGTTAGAAAGCCACTTACCAAACTGGCCGTCCTTAACATTTCCAGGAATCCAATTAATCTCCTGATTAAGCTCTAGCAAACGCTCCTTAATCTTTGTAACAGACACAAACCAGCTAGAAACAGGCTTATAAATAAGCGGAGTTGCGCAACGCCAGCAGTGAGGATAGCTGTGCACATAGCTTTTTTCTTGGAATAGCAACGCGCGCTGATCTTCTGGCATTTGAGCAAGCGGGCCGTCTCCTGCACGCAAGTTGCGCAAAATTGGCAAGTTCGCGTCGAAAACGTACAAGCCTTCGTAATCCGGGCAGTCGCTTGTAAACTTGCAGCCTGCGTCGAGCACGTCAACGCTGCGAATTTCGTGCGCGTTAAGCGTGTTCATATCGTCCTCGCCGTAAGGAGCCTGGTGAACGAGACCAGTACCTTCAGCGGTGTCAACATAATCTGCTGTGAAAATCGTAAAAGCGTTAGGACCAGGAGTGCCACCCTCAGCGAGCGCAGAATCGCTTGCAAAGTATGGGAATACTGGGTAGTAGCGCCAGCCTGCCATATCAGCGCCCTTAAGTTCGCGCACAACTTCGTAGTTTTCGCCAAGTTCCTTAGTGTAGGAGCCGAGCAAAGGCTTACCGATGTAGAACTTCTTTCCAGCAAACTTGCCTTCAGTTGGACGAACTTCCACATAGTCGATGTCTGCGCCGACTACGATTGCGAAGTTGGTTGGAACTGTCCAAGGAGTAGTGGTCCAGAATACTGCGTAAGCATCGGCTTCGTCACGAAGCTTAACAGCAACGGAAACTGTGGTGTCCTGGCGATTCTGGTAAACGTCCGCATCCATGCGAAGCTCGTGCGCGCTGAGCGGAGTCTGGTCCTTCGGGCAGTACGGAAGCACGCGGTAACCCTTGTAAGCCAAGCCCTTATCGTAAAGCTGCTTAAAAGCCCACATTACAGATTCCATGTATGGAATGTTCAGAGTTTTGTAGCCGCGCTCGAAATCAACCCAACGAGCCTGACGATGTACGTAGTTTTGCCACTCGTTCGTGTACTTTAAAACGCTTGCACGGCAAGCATCGTTGAACTTCGCGATGCCCATTTTTTCGATTTGCTCAACCGACTCGATGCCGAGTTCCTTCTGCGCTTCCAACTCTGCTGGAAGTCCGTGAGTATCCCAACCAAAAACGCGGTTTACTTTGCGACCGCGCATAGTCTGATAGCGCGGAACAACGTCTTTTGCGTAGCCTGTTAGCAAGTGACCGTAGTGAGGAAGACCGTTTGCGAATGGAGGGCCGTCGAAGAACACGAACTCGTTTTGGCTACCTTTGCCGGACGGGCGGTATTCGATTGACTTGCGGAAAGTGTTGTTTGCATCCCAGTATTGGAGAACTGATTCTTCAAGCTTTGGGAATGAAGGATTTGGTGCAACTTGCGCGCCGGCGTTTTCTTGCGTTGATGCTGAAACACTTACCTTTGGGTATACGTTATTTGCGCACGACTCTTCTGATGGACTAGTGGATTCGCTCACTGTGATCTCCTCGCTCAACAGGGTGAATATTTCCCTGCGAGGACGACAGTTACTGCCGCGGTACCACCTCGCTTGCTACAAGATGATTACGTAACTCAAATACGCAAGTTACAAAACTTAAGTACGTAACGCAATCTAACTATTCTTATAGCCTCTCGTGTTTGGCTATACGGGCCAACCCCGTCGGTTCTAATAAGCGAGAATCTTACGAACACTCGCCGTTCTTCCGAAAACTCCCCGCCGATAACGGATCATCGCTTAAGTTAGAAACAATCTAACACTATCCCCTAACATTAGCAACTTTGCTAATATAAATTGACAGGACAATTACGCGAGGAACAATAAGATGGACAAGGTTACTTTTTCAACGTTTGATGCAAGTAAATACTTAGACACACAGGAAGCAATTGATGAATATCTTGCTATTGCACTAGAAGATGGAGATACTAAAACAGTCCAACTTGTTCTAAGAGATATAGCAAAAGCAAACAAGTAATAAAAGTGCCCCGGATCAGAATCGAACTGACGACACCCACTTTAGGAGAGTGGTGCTCTATCCACTGAGCTACCGAGGCAGTGTAGTTGATTGCAGCGCGCAACACGCAAAACGAAACACGCGCACGCATCCTGCAAAGCAACAAATGGCAATTATACACTAAGGCGTGTCACTGCGGCGCGCTTAATCCTCAAGATTCGATTGCGTACCAGCTGTAGCCGCCGTTGCAGACTGCTCCGCCTGAGCCGCGTCCAATTTGGCACGAACTGTGGCAAGCAAACCCTGCGCACGTTTTGCCAACGCCTCGCCAATCTCCCACTGACGCATGGACTGATCCAGCGTCAAACCTCCAGCTTCCAACGCCTGAACAGCCTGAACCAGCTTTTCACGAGCCTCTTCGTACGGCATCGCCTCAATCGCAGCGCGCTCTTCTTTCGTAAGTGTGCTTGCAAATTCTGCACTTTCGTTATTTTCTGCAGCTACTTCTTCCGCTTTTTTCGTTGCTTTCTCGCTCATATCTAACCTTTCGTTGTATCTAAATAAATATCTAAAATGTCTAAAATGTCTAAAAATTTACTCACTTGACTTTAAGCAGCAGCTTTCGTGCCAGTCACCTTTGTTCCAGTCACCTTGCCAAGAACCACGCCACTTTTAAGCGTAACTGTCATATCGTCGCCAACTTTCGCTAAAGCCGCGTCGTCAAGCACTCGCCCACCGCTAAGCTGCACAACGGCGTACCCGCGATTCAAAGTCGATTGCGGACTTAACGCAGTCAAGCTCGCGTGAGCCTTCTCAACAGTCAAACTCGCGTCGTCAAGAAGTCGCACTAAACCGTGACGCATTCGCTCAACAGCCTGCTCAACCAAGCGCTCGTGCGGCTCAAGCATGGTGCTCGGACGTGTAAGACTCGGGCGATTAGCATAACCTTCAACGAGGCGAATCTCATTGTCAACGCGCGCAGAAATTCGCATGCGCATAGTTTGCAACGCGTTATCAATAAGCTGCCACTGTTCGCGAACGTCCGGAACAACGCGCTTTGCAGCATCCGTAGGAGTCGAAGCGCGCATGTCTGCAGCCAAATCAATCAGCGTCCAATCGTCCTCGTGACCTATTGCAGACACAATCGGCGTCACGCACGCAGCAGTAGCACGAACCACGCCCTCGTCCGAAAAACCAATCAAATCCTCAAAGCTGCCACCGCCGCGAGCAACAATAATAACGTCAACTTCTGGGTCCGCGTCGAGCTGCTTAATTGCGGCAATAATATCCGCCGGGCACTGCACGCCTTGCACGTGCGCGTGAACAACTTTGAAGCGCGTAACAGGCCAGCGCAAATTCACGTTCGTAATAACATCGCCTTCAGCGCGAGCTTGAGGAGCACACACGAGACCGATGCACTTAGGAAATTCCGGAAGCGGAACCTTATTTTCAACGTCAAATAAGCCCTCACCTTTAAGCTTTTTGCGCAACTCATCAATTTGCGCTTTTAAGTCGCCGGCACCAACGCGCCTAATTTCGTCTGCAACGAAGCTCAAACGCGTGGCTTTCACCCAAATATCCGCTTTGCCGTGAACGACTACGCGGTCGCCCTGGCGAAGTTCGCGCGCCTGCTGCACGAAATTGCTGAAGCCCATTACGGAAATCGACACTTCTTCGTTGCTGTCGCGAAGAGTGATGTAACCGGAAGAAGCGCGTCGCATGTTAATTTCGACGATTTGACCTTCAATCCACGCTGCTGGCCACCGTTCTACAGCACTGTGGAACTTTTGGCTTAAGATTGCAACAGGCCATGGATTTTCGGCGGTAGTGTCGGCTGCTTTTAGAGGAAGCTGGCGCGGCTGAGGCATAATCGTCTGCTGCGAATCTTGCTGCAAACCTTGCGAAGTATAATCTTGCGAAGCATCATCTTGCGAAGCATCATCCTGGAATAATTGCGGCATCATATTTGACGAGGTCATGTTTACAGCTTGACTGCAAAGAAGGACAAACACGCGCTAACACTCGACAGTAGTGCCAACAATAAAATACTCCCCATGCGATTAGGCATGAGGAGTACTTAATTATTTAGAATCTTAGAATTTTAGAATCTTAGAATCTAAGATGCAACTTTAGAATCTAAAATGCAACTTTAGAATCTAAAATGCAATTATTTAATGCTTCGATTCCGCAACCTGCTAGCAATTAACGCAAAAGCACCAATTAGCATCAACAAAGTAACTGTAACCAGAGTGGAGACTGTTCCAACACCAGTTGCACTTAACTTTGAAAGCATACTATTTGCATTAGTTTCCTTTGAAGATGCAGAATTGCTTGTACCAGACTTGGCAGCGCCATTAGCTTTAGATCTACTTCCGCTCTTATTTCCGCTACCGTTAGCATCAGCATCGTTTCCACTTGCAGATACACTTGCATTTGAGCCACCAGAGCTCAAATAATCATTGGCAGAATTGCTAGAAGATTCATAATTCTCGTAATCTGAATCAAATCCAAATCCTGAAGAACTTCCCAAAACACTTCCGAAATTATTTTCAGAATGTTTCAGATTATCTTCTGCAATTGTTTCTGCAAATGAAGTTGCATTAGCCGGAATAACCCACACAGTAGTCCATGCAATCTGCGAACCCTTTTCATCAAGAAGAACAATCGTATGCTTACCTGAATATCCTTCTGGGATCTTAGCGTCGAAGCGAGGCGACCCATCATCACCTAACGTTACCGTTACATACTTAGATCCATCTTTACCTTGCAATAGCACAGGCGAAGAATAAATGTACGCGTATGCATATATGGCTTTATCCTCTTTAAGCTTCTTAGATAATTCACTATTATTATCGAGTCGAAGCTTCATAGGATTTTCGGCACCAGAACGTGCAACATTGTTCTCATTCTCGCCAACTACAAGATTACTCTTCAAGCTCTTTTTCAAGCTAATAACGCTATTAGGAGCTTGTGGGACAGGAGCATTAGCAGCAGGAGCAGGAACTTCTTTCTTCTTTGGAGCAACTGGAGTCACCGGCTTGTCTGGCTGATCTGGTTTAACAGGTCCTGGTTTAACAGGTCCTGGTTTAACAGGCTCAGGTTTAACAGGCTCAGCAGGATTCTTTTTCACGAACGAAATGGCAGTTCGCTGATTATCTCCCTTAGCAGAGTTTCCAGCATAATCAGTAGCTTCTATGCGAAGAACATGATTACCGACAGACAAATCTTTACCATGAATAACCGCCTTTAACTCCAAATTATCCTTTTCAGGTTTATCTATTTCCGTATAAGAACTATATCCTTGAATTAACGAAAGCAATGTACTTTCTACAGGATGAGGAGCTAAATTCGTATTAGAAACAGCACCGATTGGCTTGTCATCAACATATGCAGCTACAGATTTAAGATTTGCATCTTTAGCTTTTATAGTAACAGTATAGTCACCTTCTACTGATTCTCCGTCTTTCATGCTCACATCTACAGTTGGATTTGTTTTATCAACAACAACTGGAACTGAACCATACACAGACGAATTCACCTTGTCGTTAAGCTCAAGAAGAATATGATCTCCATTTTCTACATGAACATCACGCTCAAATTCCTTCTTATTTGCTTCTGGACCATCACCATTTTCTAGAGAAGTGAATTCCGCAACAACAGAATGATTAATAGAAAGCCTATATCCAGAAGCGTCATCTTGAGCACTACCCTTAAACTTTACGGTATCTTTGTTTGTAAACAACGTATGACCGTATAATTGTGGCTCAACAAAAATGGCTTTTGGAGCTTCTTTATCAAACAAGAAAGCAACTGCAAAATCCATAAGCTTATTACCATCAGCAGTTTTTACAACAGCACGGAAATCATTAATTCCCGTATGCATTGGCAAATCAATAGAGAAACTATGCGCTTGACTGTCTATTCTTGCAACAACGGCTGGCTTTATTTCATATTTACCATCTTTAAGACGTGTAGAAGGAGTGAATTCTACACTCTTGATATCTGGTCCAACAGTACCTTCCAAGGTAAAGGAATCTAAGCTTGGCCCTGCAGTAAGCGGATTAATCATCCAAATATTCGCGCCAAGTGGCGTTACATTACTTGGATAGAACACGCCATTACTTACCTCCATATAACTTGGCTCACTACGCCCCTGAAGCTTAACGGATTCAATTTTAAGATTCTGACCATTACTTGCACACAGAGTAACCTGATACGCCTTAGCAGAAGGCTTTACCGTTACTTCAAACGTACCATCTGGGTTAAGAGTTACTGTATCCTCTTTTGTTTCAGTATCATCTGCATCTTCAGCAGATTCACCACTTGAATTAGAAGAACCAGCATTAGAAGAACCAGCATCTTTCTTAACTTTATCCACTTGGTAACGAATAGTCAGTTCGAGCTTTTGCTTAGGCTGAGAACTATCTTTTACCTTGCCTTTTACAGTTACACTACCATCACTTGCAACCGGCAAATTACCGTCACTATCTCCAGTATCCGTATTAGTAACACTAATACGAGGACGCTCTGGATTGTATGTTAATGTGAACTCTTCACTAGCTATTTGCGTCTTGCATTTATCGTCAGAGAACCCAAGCACCTTTACAGTATTTTCACCACGAACAATCTTTATATTATCAGTGGTAAACTTCGGAGCTTTATTTAGATTCACTTTAACTGTTTGGTTAACAGTGGTTCCGTCGTATTTTTTATAGCTTGCTAAGACTTTCATTGATTTAACATCGTCAGAAACATAACCTTCAAGACTTAACTTATTGTCACGCACTACCGATGTTCCAACCATCTTCCCATCCATTTCCTTTCGACGGGAAATGAAAATCTTATGATTTTTATCAGCAAACACTTTCACTACACGAGTTCCATTCATTCCTGCGTCTTTAGCGACAACAGAGATAAATGGCGTAGTGTTACCAACGTTTATTTTGCAAACGCGCTTATGATGTTCTTTATCTAGAGTGCAATCAGCTGCATCATCATACTTAAACACATCATTATCGCCAACACGACGAATAACCGGAAGACCAGGATCCTCACTTAAACTATCACTTAAGGTGATTGTTACAACGCCATTAGAATCGCGGTCAGAAACATTCATATCAGGCCCATGAGTATCTAGAGCAAACTTCATGTCGTAATTTTGCCAAGGGAATTCCTTACCCAAACGAGCTTGAATACGATAAACGTAGTTTCCATCCTTAAATCTCACAAACTCTGTGGTTTTCGGATCATAGCTAGTACCGTCAAAACGACCATTCACAGCTTCATGTCCCATTGAATCCGCCGCAGAAGGCAAAGTAGGTCTAGAAACGTTATGATCCTCACCAAGAACTCGTAATACCTTAGTGGCGGTTTCATCCATAATCTCATAGCGAATGTCTGCAGCACTACGCAATAATGGCGCATAAGGTGTTATTAAATCATACCAATCGTCATTATTAGGCGAGAACATAAATCGTTTAGATCCATTTACCTTAACTTGCATGCTTCCGTCCGCTGAATCAGCCATAAGAGCTGTAGTAGAATCGATTTCACCATTACTCTCATCAGCAGGCTGGCTTGGAGTTCCCGGAGCAGGATTTGGCGCAGGATTAACAGGCTTAGCTGGCTTATCAGCATTCTTATACTTTTCACCAGGTTTAACCAAAATCTGCTCAGCATTCCAATCGCCAACAAAACCAAGATATGGAACAGACAAATCAGGCTGTCCTTCAGTTTTAGACTTTAAGCAAACCCAACCCTCAATGTAATGGTTTTGTACATATTGAGGAGTCAAAGTAAAAGTAATATTAACCTTTTCGCCTGCTTTTACAGTTACAGAAGACTTGTCTGCAGTTAATGTTTCTTTATCGTTTACGAACGTAGATGTTTTTTCACCAGCTTTATTGGTCTCATTTACAACAACCTGATTTGGTACGCTATATTCAACATCTTTAGAACCATAGTTGTTCAATGTTATATTAAACTTGCGTTCGCCTTGCTTTAACTCATAAAGAGAAGCATACGCCTTGCTTTCGTTGCTACGACTATCTTTAACAGTTGCAACAACGTCCGCCTTAATAGCCTTGTCAATCTGCGCTAAACCAGCGCCAATTTGACGAGGAGCATATGGAACTTTCTTATTGCCATCATCGCGAGTGAGAATCTTAGCTGTATTCATCAACACTTGCTCAACACGATCAACTAATTCAGAAGACTTAAGTTCTTTGCCCTTAAAACGCTTCTTGTAACTTTCCATAAGCAGCGCAGAAAGACCTGAAATATTTGGAGCTGCCATAGAGGTACCAGACATGCTCCTGTACTTATTATCATTCTGAGTAGACCACACATTTCCACCGATACCCGAAATATGAGGCTTAAAATTAAGATCTGGAGTTGGGCCCCAAGATGTGAACCTAGATGGCTTTAATGAATCTGGGTTAGCAATAGCAACAAAATCATTACTGAAAGTTACTTCCACTTTTCCATTATTCTTTTTGATTGCTTGATAAATAGCCTCTCCATCTTCGTAACGTATTGATGTTACAAAAATGTCTTTAATCTTATCAACGCCTGCCATATCTAGGAATTGAGTAGAGTCATCCTTTACGTTGTATACAACAACGCCTTCAGCACCCTTTTCTTTTGCATTATTAACCTTTTCTGTAAACGCAATATCTCCACGTTTAACTAATGCATATTTACCCTTGAGGTCAAGGTCTTTAACATCATCTTTTTTGCCAAGGTTAATATCAACAATTTCATGTGATTTCCCATCAGCAACACCAGTAGAAAGTGAATAAGGGAAATCATTCTGCTGAGCATCGCTAGAAGATGTACTTGTAGTGGATGCTTTCTTAACAGACCAAGTTGCCTTAGTCTGCGTAACTTTTGAATTTTCAACAGAAGCAACGCTGAAAGCATCTGGGAATGAAGATGGTGATCCTAAAGTACCATCGTCCCATTTGCCAAACTCATCATCTAATCCACCAGTCTTCGAGAAGTTCAAACCGGAGTTTCCAGCGGAAACAACAGGCAATACACCAGCTTTGCGAGCCTTCATTAATGCAAGAGCAGCAATGCTTG
This sequence comes from Gardnerella coleohominis, assembly GCF_002896555.1. Taxonomy (GTDB): domain Bacteria; phylum Actinomycetota; class Actinomycetes; order Actinomycetales; family Bifidobacteriaceae; genus Bifidobacterium; species Bifidobacterium vaginale_F. Next base: position 194,713 of record NZ_MNLH01000003.1, on the reverse strand, counting down.
AAGTAGAGTCAAGACCATTATCGGAACCAATAGACATGTTAATAACATCGGCACCAAGCTTAACAGAATCTTCTATAGCGGCTACAATGTCTGCATCGCGGCATCCTGGCATATCTGGATTATTAGAAAACACTTTCATTGCAAGCAACTGAGCATTCGGAGCTATACCATCAACGCGATGATTGCTAGCTGCAGGAGCGTTTTCTTCATCTCCATTAGCAGCCACAATACCAGCAACGTGCATGCCATGCTGTTCTGCATGAGTATCTTTTACATCAGACGTTTCATCCGCATAATTGAATCCTGCAGGAACTTTATCAGTAAAGCCCGGCTGTGGATTGAGCTTTTTTGCAGTTTTAGCAGCAGGATCCAATTTCATATCTTTGTTTTTAATATCGATTCCAGTATCGATTATGGAAACCAGCATTCCTGTACCGTCTAGATTTTTATTAGCAGCCTTGAAAGCTTGCGTAATACCTTGAAGCTCACGAGCAAAGTTCTCCAGAGGATAATACAAGCGCTCTTTTTCTACAGACTTAACTTCTGGCTCATGACGCAAAGCTTGCATACGATTTGCTGGAATTGTTGCTTCGAAGCAGTTCATCAAATAACCAAGTTGGCGACGAACATTCATATTGTACTTTTTACGCCATTTAGCAATTAAATTATTTTGCTGATTTTTATTTGATTTCTCGGAAGCAATTGAAGGACTTTTAGGCTGATTGCGCAATGTTACAATAACAGCAATCGGCTTAGTAGGTCTGCTTGAATTATTTTTTATTGCATACTTTTCAAGCAATGCAGCCTTATTTGAATCTACGTATAAATTCTCATCTTTAGTAAGATTATGACTTATTGACGTTTTTTTATTAGATGTAAGTTGCTTTTCAAAAGAAGATACTTTCGCATCTTTTGAGTAAACACCTTTACCTATATTTACTGGATTTTTAGCATCAGCAGCATTTACTGTACCAAAAGGCACGATAAGTGTTGCAGCAGCAACACCTAATGCAGCTAAGCGAGTCAGGTATGACGTTCGTTTGAACTTCATAAATACACTCTCTTTCAAATAGAACTGCACGCTCAAGTACGCTTGTAATTCAACGCACATGTAATTCAACGCACATGTGACTCAACGCACGTATGACTTAACGCGTGTAACTCATGCCACACATGTAACTCGTTCCACACACGTTTCACATGCACATATCGTGACATCTAATTCACATATCGCGCATACATCACATGTAGCCCAAACAAGAATGGACTAATGCGTTAACTGCAACGTTCTAAATCAAATTTGGGTTAATTCAGAATTAGCTCCCAAAATCTCAATAAAATGTTGCAGAAACTACTCTTACAAGTTCTGAGCATTACTAATAAGTGTAAATATTTCTGTAAGATGTTATGAATTTTCTACCGCTATCAAATGCAAAAACAATTTAAAAACAATTCAAAATGCTTTGTAAATAGCAGATAAATACATTCATCAACGATTTCACAAAATATTTTTCACAAACTTTAGCACTACGTAGTAAATAAAATATGCAATTAATATGTAAATTTTTATGAATCTGATTTCAAAAAACACGAGCTCTTATATAAGAACGGCTATATTCCAACATTTCTAGCGCAAGAAATTTTTTAGATCGTATTATTTTAAGGCCAATAAATTAACATGTTATTCACATTTGATATTGAATATTGGACACTTTTTGGGAAATAACCCGAAATAACCCGAAATAACCAGAGAAATAACTCTACTTGTTGGGAAATAATCCGAAATATTAGATATGAAAAACCCAAGCGATGAAGCTTGGGTTTTTGTTTGTGCCCCCTCAGGGATTCGAACCCTGGACACGCTGATTAAGAGTCAGCTGCTCTAACCAACTGAGCTAAAGGGGCGTTGGTTATCTTGGTTCATTTCGCGAACCGAGTAACTACTATACTCAGAATTTGATTGGGCGCAAGCCGGCGTGTCGCATCGCCTTGCTTGAAGCTGCATTGCGAGTTTCGTAAGCGAGCAAACAAACAAGCTTCCCCGATTTTGTTTACTTATCTGGTACCTAAGTCCACAAAACCAAGAACACTTCCCCGATTTTGTTTACTTATCAAACCCATAAGCGCAACGACCTGCTTGAGCACTAATCCTCACGGCATAGCCGTTCGGCTGATTTGGCATGTGAAGCACACCGTGCTTCACAATTAAGCCAAATCACGCTTTGAAGGAGTCTGAAATCCCAATAATTTCAGACTCAGTCAAAGCGAGCACTCGATTACGCTTACTTTACCACCCTAAAGAAGCGTAATCCAACGACCAAAAAGGCTTCTTCTCGATACACTAATGCGAAAGCGCTTGCACAAACACTACTAGGCGCAATACAACAGGTGCAAATCGTAATTGAATGTGTTAGAATTTGTTTTACCTGTGTAGGTTGCTCCTACACGTGATTTCATTGAGCTCTTGTTTGTTTAGAACAAGAGCTCAGTTGTTTTTGTCTGTCGGATTTTAACGAAACGTGAGTTTCGTAAGCGAGCAAACAAACGAGCTTCCCCGATTTTGTTTACTTATCTGGTACCTAAGTCCACAAAACCAAGAACACTTCCCCGAATTTGTTTACTTACACGACCTCTAAGTAAACAAAATCAAGAACACTTCCCCGATTTTGTTTACTTACAGGGTAAATAAGTAAACAAAACCGAGAACCCCTTCTTGCTTTTGTTTACTTATCAAACCCATAAGCGCGACGACCTGCCTGAGCACTGCGATATAGCGCGCGGTAACGCGCTCGCTGCATACAGCCGTTGCTCTACTCGCGACGCAACTCGCGCAGCATTTTGCGCGAAACCGCAAGCAAATGCCTACCGCGAAGCAACCTAGAATTGCGCTTCTTATTTAAAATCGCAACCAGCATCATCGCCATCAACACCGCAGACATCACCATCGATATCACAAACAGCGTCATCCACAGCGGCCACTGCATATGGTCGCCCGGCACGTTGGCAGGATCCGGCAGCACGCGATACCCCGTCACGAGCAGCCTGTGCGTGTTAATTCCGTACGGCGTACACGTAATCAGCGTCGCCAAGTCGCGCCCCTTCTCGCGCCGCAGCAAGCGAATATCGTTCGGCTCCACCACATTTATGCGAAACACTTTGTACCGAAGAGTTTTGCCTTGCACATCAAAATAGAAGTAGTCGCCTTTTTTCAGCGTGTTTAAATCGTCGAACATCGTGGCATCCGGCATACCCGTATGCGCCGTCACAACCGTGTGCCTGCTTTTGCCACCCACCGGCAAATCCGTGCCGTACAAATGCCCAGCGCCCATTGCGAGAGTATCTTGAGTAGTTCCGTGATAAATCGGCAGTCTCACGCCAATTTTCGGAATCTTAACAATGCCCATAATCCCCATCGGCTCGCTAAGCATTTTTTCGTACTCTTTATATTCGGGAGTGTCCATGTAGTCGTTACTGCCGTTATACGGATCCGCGCTAATAATTGCCTTGTGGCGAACGTTGTATTCACGCGCCTTTCGCAAAATTTCCGCGCGATTTTCTTTAGGCTTTTCCTTATTTAATTTGTCGTACTCGATTGAGAGTTCCTTGGCAGCATGATTGTTGACCAAAGTAGAAACCACAGGATAGCTGAAACACAAAATGCCAATAGTAACAAGCGCAATCGGCTCAGCCAGCTTACGAAGTGTGGACATTGGTTTTGGAGAAGATTGGTCTTGTTGCGATTGTTGCGATTGCGGAGACTGCGATTTTGATGATGGAGATTGCAAAGTTTGCGTAGACTGCGCAGATTCAGTATTTTCGGGAGACTCAGCAATTCCAGAGCTCGCTGAATCTTCCACACTTTTGGAGGACTTATTAGCGCACATACGAGTCAGCCGCTTAAATAGCACGCGAGCAGACTCTGCAAAATCAGCCAACTTCATAATTCCTCCAATAAATAAAAAGGGAGCCGGGAAAGCGTTAGTTAACGCGCGCCCGACTCCCCATTTTCGTTAATGCTTAAAGAAAGGGATTTAACTTAAGCGCGGAGCTTAGCCTGCTCCTCTTCCTTCTTGCGGCGACGCATGTACACAAAGAATCCGGAACCAACGAAGCACATGCCGATAACTGCGAAGATAATTACGCCATCAGCACCGGTCTTTGGAAGAAGGCTGAGCCAAGAGCCGTTGCTATCGTCTGGAACATCCTTGAACTCGAAGTTCTTAATAGCGTCATTATCTCCAACTTCTACTTCAACCGCATCAGGGTTACGAATGTAACCGGCTGGAGCAACAGTTTCCACAACGTAGTACTTCTTACCGCGAACTACTGAATATTCATCAGTCTTAGCATCAGTACCCTTTGCTTCTTTCTCGCCGAAGTTAGTAGAATAAGCAGAGCAAGCGGTATCTACATTCTGATTAGATGTAATAGCCTTAGAGCAATTATCCGCATTGGTCTTATCTGCAAACAGCTTAAACTTTGCGCCTGTAACCTTGGAGTTATCCTTTGCAGAAAGCTTCTGAATAGTGAACTTTGAGAACTTCACTTCCGCCTTATCCTTACCCGTAACAACGTCTGGAGTCTTACCCTCGTGCGAAGGAATTAAGCCACCCTTGTTAATAACAGTGCTGTTGCCAAGGGTTGTCGAATCAGCAAGAGTGAACTCTAAAGTAACAAATACCTTTACTACATTGCCAGCATTATTGTTAGCAGCTGCAGCAAGCGCAGTCTTACCGTCATTAGTGAAGGAGATAGTAATCTTATCGCGTTTAGTATTATTATCGGTTGTATCCGTAAACTCTTCTGGAACGCTAACGGTGTAGTCAGTATTAGCAGTAAGCGTCTTATCGGTATTTACAGGTGCTTCGCCGGTTCCAAGTTGTACCTTTGTAACTACTTTTGCAATGCTGGTATCAGTAACCTTATGAGAGGTGTCGTCAGTAGGATAAACAAAAGCATTAGCAGGAGCGAGATCGACTACAGAATAGCCTTTAAAATCATCGGCAGTAAGAGCTGTAGCATCAGCATCCGCTGCCTTCATCTTGTCAAGCTCAGCACTAATGGTGTAGGAAATCTTATCGCCAGCGCCAACAGTCTTAGAAGTATCCGCAGTCTTCTTAACGCTATTGCTCAAATCCTTGTTCTTTGGATCCGCGTATGGAGCATAGTTGTAGACTACGTTGCCATCAGAATCCTTTTCAATCCTTGGGATTGTCATATAGAATGGCTTGGATTCGGCAGCAGAGAAGCCCTTTGGAGGATTTGATTCTGTAACTTGATACAGACCGATTCCAAGATCGAACTTCGCAACACCACTAGCATCAGTATCTTTTGGAGAACCAGTAACAGCTTCAGTGGTCACAGTAGCAGTGTTTTTATTAAGCTTATCCATCTGATTGGCGACCTTAACCCAATCGGCGTACTTAGTTAAGTCAATAGTACCGCTACCAATCTTTGTCACCTTTTTTACAGTGAACGAAGCACCGGGAACAGGAGTTGACTTCTTCTGCTTGCCGCTCTTATCAAGCTCGTCCTTCCACTTGAAAATAGTGAGGGAATAAGTTGCATTCTTTTCTTCACTAGTAAGTTCCCATGGTGCTGACTTAAGCACTGCATCTTGTGATGGAGTATCAAAACCAGTCTTACCACCTTTAGGTTGACTACCCTGTCGTGGACCAGGCTTGCTAGCCCACGCAACGCTGGATACTGTCACAGCACCCGCCGCGCACAGCGTGCCAGCCATTGCGAGCGAGGCGAATGCGGCGACGCATCGTTTTGTGAAATTATTCATTTCCTCTCCTTTATTTCATTGCCCTTACGAGCAGATACTTCAGTGCCCTTTTGAACAGCTATTTCACTGACATTTTGAGCAGAATTTCTGTATACAAAATTTTTCATAAATGCGCGCCCCCACTGTGTTTGGTCGAGAACAAACGCAAGAACCATAAGACTTGTGAAAATCGTTGTAGCAACGCTAAGAATCATGTTCCAGCCTGCGAATCCAGTTTTTGGAAGTTTAAAAGGCTCAACAACGTGAATTTTGACCGCGGTCATCGTCCAGTCCTTGCCTTTTTTGATACCAGTGATGCCGTTAAGAAGAGTATCGCCGTTTTTTGCTTTACTTTCTCCGCCTACTGCAGCAACAGCATCTTCATATTTTTTGAGCGCCGTCGGCTTCAACGCATACACAACGCACTGGTAATCGCCTGTTTCTGTAGGCGCGCCGCCAATAATCGAATCCGTGCGTTCTACTGCATAGAACGGGTTATACACATCCCAATCACTAGCTTCAACATCTCGCCTAAATAGGGTACGTTTTGCATCGCACGAAGCTGGGTTCTTATCACAACCTTTAAGTTCAGCAACAGTTTTAATATGATCCCATTTATGAATTTGATCCTCCGTAGGAGCAGTCAAACCATCAACATTACTAGACCAAACACTCGCACCACTAGAGCCACTAACGTTAGCAGTGCCGTCTTTGCTAGCTTTGCTAGCTTTGCTCACCTTAGTGCACAAAACTTTTAACGAAATTTTCTTACCCACTTCACGCAATGACCACGCATCAATATACGGATTCAAAAAGCGCATTCCACGCATCATTGTGATGCCCTGGTCTGGATCTACATCGCCATAATCGTCGGCTTGTGAATCAGACTCACCATCAGCTGAAGCTTTTTCAGTCGTCACACGTAACTTTAAATCATCATTATTAATCCGTGGAGAATTGTTGACTGAGACTTTCAAATAGATAGGCTTGCCTTCGTTACTGGAATCTTCATCCTTTGAAGAAGAGCCATCAGGATAATGCGCAACCACTGGCACATAGTAATACCCTGTTTTAATCCAAGTGCTCATTCTTACAGTAATTTTTCCATACACTGCGCCGGAACCATCACTACTATCTTTTCCGACTTTACCCCCAGCTTCGCTAGGCTTGTTACTTTGATCACTGTCATCTTCATCGTCAATAAACGAAGCCCAATCAGGTAATTCTTCAGTCGACTTAGGATAATTTGCTATTTCAAACCAAGTTCCGTCAGGAAGATGACGAGTTCTAGCTAACTTCTTACTGCAATTTTTGCCAACTCCGCACTGGTTAAGCGGTACAATAGAAGCTTGAGTTTTACCAGGTAGCGTATCAATTCCATCACCGTAATAAGGCTGATAATAATAAGACATTCTGCGAACAGTAATGTTCAAAGTTTTAGCTTCCCAAGTAATTCCAGACTTAAATAAAGCATCTTGCTTTAGCACAGAATCAATTTCATCAATCTTATTGTGTTTTTCTGCAGCTATTTGATCAAACTTCTTTACTAAAGCATCATCTTGCTCGTCTTGCACGCCGTCATCTTTAACAGAATTTCTTAAAGCATAAACTTTGCACACAAAATCACCGGTTTTATTTACAGTTCCCTTAAACTGCCCTACTGTGCGCTCGTTTACACTCTTAGGCTCAAAATTCGGATGTGTTTTAACATACTCGTTGTAGACGTAATCGTCATAAAGGAAGTCAGCCATCTTGCAGCCGTTAGCAGGATCGTCAAAGCACTTCTTTTGCTGATCGTAACTGGCATGCTTCCAAACTGTTACGTTAGTATCTTGTTTTAATTCAAGCCCGTTAATTCCACCAGACTCGTATTTTCCATCAACAGGATTTCCATTCTTATCTTTCTTATAGCAAATCACACGCTGATTGATATTGCCTATACCAAGATGCGCAGAAGCATCAAAAGTGGTTTTCTTAACCTCTTGACCAGACAATAACACTAAATCTGAGTTATCGGACTGTCCATATTTCAGATCTTCTTTGTCTTTGCTGATTATTGAAAGTTGCAAATCACTATCGTGAGGATCAAATCGCGTGACAACTACGTTTGCATAAACAGGCGAAGACTTACCACCTTTGCTATTTCCAGCATTTGCTTCATCGGAAGTAGTGCCATCAGGATAGTGCACAAGTACGTGCACTTTATAATTCCCATCTTTGGTCCACCTACTTGGCCTAAATGTAATTACACCATATTTTGATGGAATTGAAACACCTTCTGGAATAGCTTTCGTTTTCTTGCACTGTTTATTATTGCCAGATGCATTATTGCTCGACGCGTTATTACCAGACGTATTATCGCTTGACGCATCACATTGCTCACCTTCAAAGTTAGCCCAGTCGTACGCGTCTTCTTTATCACTAGGATTTGTTTTTATAAGTTCGAACCACGTGCCAGCAGGAAGATATCCAACTCTAACATTTTTATTTTTACGTATTTTCCTGCTTTTAGGCGTACCAGACTTATTCTTTGCACTTGTAGACAAATTACCAGCAAATACATTCGGATAATCCATTGGATATGCAGGATTATAGAATTGCGCGCTATTTTCGGTATTGCCAGTTACGCTTCTGTTTTCGTGATTTTCAGTTTTCGCAGATTTAGCAGCGTCTTTAGCTTTATTGTCTTTACTGCTTTGCTTAGCCTTTTTATCATTGGAAGCTTCGTTTTGAGTATTTGTATTAGTCGTTGCAGAAGTCTTTTTCTCAGGCTTACCACCAGGTTGCTGCTGCTCAGTCTTAGGCTCAGCATTTTTCTCAGCAGAACTACCAGGTTGATTTTCAGCCTTCTTCTTATCCCCTTGCTCCGCAGCACCGGTATGCTCCGCAGAACCGGCATCCTTCACAGAATCAGCACTTTTCGAAGTCTTCGCCGTTTCTTCGGTTGATGCGTTCGACGAAGCGATAGGCACAATCGCGAGAGTTGCGAGAGTCAGCACGCAGGACGTGAAACCGCAAATTACGCGCATAATCTTAGAAAGACTGTTACGACGACGCTGCGGAAACATTTCTAATCACCTTCGTTAAATTCAAACTCTCAAATTTGTGTAGCAATCATTACAAAATCAAGAACCACACAGCACTGCAAAGCCACTCATAATTGTGGCCACAGTTCTTGCAACTATACCCCCCCCCCCAAGGCAGATTTCAACCCATATTCTTTGGTAACATTGAATGCATAATTATTTAAATATTTTTTATATGAAATACTTTCTTTGATGCAATTTGCAAAACTTATAATTTATAGAAAAAATCGCATTTTCAGATATAAATATGGAATAAATACGCAGATTATGAGAAGTTAAATATATGTAACATAATGCATTTCGTGCATTTATGCGGATTTAATTACGTAATTAACTAAAACCTGACCCAAAAATAACATTGTGAAATACAAATTAACCGCATAACTAGCACGATTTAAGTGCGCAATTAACACTTGATTTAAAAAAATTGATTTTAAAAAAAATCTCATCTCTTGATTTAGAAAAAGCCTCACCCGTGAATTTAATCACGAAGCGAGGCTTTCACTAATTATTTAATTATCCAATAGCTAGATAACAACTATTAACAACAACCATTACTAATACCCATTAATAACAGCTATTAACAGTCATCTAAGCTTTTAGCTTACATTGTTCTTACCTATTGCTGTGGCGAGAAATACCGCGACGCTTGGTAGCGAAGAGCGCGGCACCTGCAGCAGTAAGAGTTGCAGCAAACAAGCCAAATGCAGACACATTACTACCGGTTGCACTCAACGAAGCAGACTCTTTAGACTCTTTACTACTTCTCAACACCTGAGCACGCACAGAAGCACGCACCTGAGCCGCGTGAGCCTTAGCAGCAGCCAAAGCCTTACGAGCAGCAGAAAGCTTCTGAGCCGCAGCATCAACCTGAGTCTGAGTTGCATTAGGATCAGCCGCAACCTTCTTAGCCTCAGCCAAAGCAGCATTTACAGCCTCCTGAGCCTTAGAAACTTGAGCGTCTGCCTGCTTCACAGATGGATTATTCTCAACAGCTGCATTCACAGCAGCAGAATTTGCGCCATTAGCATTATTGGCGTTGGAACCAGAGTTGGCATGGGCGTTGGCAGCATTGTTGTTAGTAGCGTTACCTGCATTACCTGCATTAGCGCCACCATTGCCAGCGTTGTTAGAGCCAGCGTTACCTGCACCGGCGTTACCATTACCAGCATTGCCAGGCTGCAAATCAGACTCAGCACTATCAATCTGAATGTTCAACTCGCCCTTATCCACAGTAGTAGGCGCGTTATCATTCACACCATAGCCGGATTCAGAACCAGTTCCAGCATTACCAGTTCCAGCATTTCCAGTTCCAGCACCAGGATTTGGCAATGGATCTGGAAGAGGTAATGGACTTGGGGTTGGTGAAACAGTACCATCATCAAGCCAGAAGTAACCGCGCAAAGCCTCCGCAGCACGACGCAAAGCCGCAGCAGCAGCATTCACCTGCTCCTGAGTTGCATTAGGATCACCGTAAACGCGACGAGCTTCAGCCAAAGCCGCATTATAAGCATCCTGCTTATCTGAAGACGAAATCAAATAAGAAAGATAACGCCCGAAAGTATTCGCCTTAGAAAGCTCTACAGCCAAATCCGTCTTATCGACAGCAGCAGGAGTTGGGGTCGGAGTTGGTTCCTTACCATCAAGAGCAGCAGCGGCATCTTTAAGAGTCTGGAGAGCCTTATCCAAAGCCTTCTGCTTATTCTCCTTGGTGTCCAATGTGATTTCATCATACTTAGGTGCAGAAGCACCAGCAGCGATAGGAGTAGTCAAATCAGTTATGAGCTTCTTAGCAGCTGCAAGAGCATCGTCGTACGCCTTCTTCTTATCTTCAGAAGCCTTTGTGTACCTTACAGACTTATTAATATCTGCATCTTTAGCAATCTGTTGCTCAAGCGGCTTGGTGTTGACGCCGTCAAGAGCTTTACGTGCTTCTTCAAGCTTCTGAAGCGCGTCGTCTACTGCTTTTTGCGCATCAGCCTCTTGCTCAGGAGTCCGCGGAGTAGAGTCTGGCTTCGCTTGATCTGCGTTATCGCCATTAGCTTTATTCAATGCGTCTTCTGCATCGGATAGTGCCTTGTCAAACGCAGCCTTCTTATCTGCAGAAGCAGTGGTATAAACCGAATCACCCTTAGTTGCAGGATTTGCCGTAGCGTTTGGCTTAAGAGCCTTATCGTTATCTACTTCAGCCTGAAGTGCATCAGTAATAACGCCAGCACCCTTAGCTTTGTCGTCAATGGCCTGCATTGCCTTAAGAAGATCCTTGTACAGCTCATTAACCTGATCCGCATTCTTGGCATCGCCAGTTTCCTTAGCAAGCACGGCACCAGCAGCTGTGGAGGCGGTATTAAACGCATCCTTCTTGGTCTGATCAGTAGAGCCAGTGAACTTTTCGCCCTTAGCGAACTTATCAGCGATCTCTTTCAGCTTCTCAAGACGAGCCATAGCATTATCGGTGTTTGCAGCATTTGCGAGCGCATCATCAATGTCGTCAGAAGTTGTACCGTCATCATTGGTGTGATTACCAGCATCAGTACCATTGATGATTGCCTTGAAAGCATCCTTTTGAGCCTTGTTTAAATGCTTAAATTCATCAATCTTCTTTAGAGCATCGGCAATCTTTTGAGCCTTCAGCGCGCGATCAGCAATACCCGTTGGGTCGCCAAGCTTCTTTGCATTATTGATGTCATCAATAGCCTTCTTCTTGTCTTCGGCAGAAAGACCGCTATTTTTGATGCGTTCAATCTGCTTTTCTTTTTCTTGCTTGAGAGCGTTCTGGTCATCGTTGGTGTTGCCAGTCGTATCACGCTTAGGCGTATTCTTCTTGATGTCTCCATTCGCAGCATCAATCTTAGTATCTACGCCATCAACAGCCTTCTTGATTTCGGAAGGCTTTGTTGCGTTGTTCACAGCAGTCTTAGCATCATCAATTGCTTTAATGGCAGCATCATATGAAGTTTTAGCGCTTGCTTGCTTATCAGGAGTCAACGCATTATATGCTGCATCAAGTTCTGCCTTCTTAGCATCAAGCTTCGCAATACCAGCAATCTTGGCATTCTGCTCATTACTTGTATTCTGGCGCTTTGCTTTTGCAAGAGCATTATTGATGCTTTCTGCAGTGGCATTACTATCCTTTAGAGCAGTTTCCAAATCGGTGAGCGTTTTATCCTTACCAGGAGTTCCACCGAGCAACTCATGCAAGGCTGCATCATCGGCGTGAGTATCAGCGGTGTTGTGCTCATCTCCTGTACCGTGATCAAGGAACGCAAGAGCACCCTTGGCAATGTCATTCTGCAATGCACCCTTAGCATCGTTAATAGCCTTGGCCTTTTCGAGAATATTCTTAACTTCCTCAGGAGTTTGAGCATTATCAATTTCATCTGACAACTTCTTCTTATCGCTAGAATCACCATCAGTAGTCAGATTGCTCAGAGAATTGAGAGCTTCCTTGGCTTTATCTTTATCCTTTTGAAGCTGTTGTTTGTTATGCTCCTCCTCTTCTTTTTGCTTCTTGTCTTCGGCTTCTTTCTTTGCGGTGCCGCCACCCTTGTTGTCGGTTATAGTTTGTGCCTTTGACGGATCATTTTGGTTATCTTTGCCCTGCTGAGCCGCTTTATTGAGAATCTCTTTGATCTTGTCTGCAGTGGTCGCTTCCTCAATCTGCTTCTTGTAATCTTCTTTTTGCTCTTTTGTCAAATTAGGATTACGGTCAATTTGCTGCTCAGCGTCCTTTTTCATCTGCGCAAGCGCATCAGGCGTTGGCGCAGGGGTTCCCGCCTTCTTATAAGTTACCTTAACGGAGAACAAATCATTATTAGCAGAATCCTGGAACACAAGTGTTGTAAAATCACTATTCTTATATGTAACCTTTGCAATGCCATTAGCATTAGAAGTTGAGCTAAGCTCCATTAAGACGGTATCTGTTTTTGGCTTTAGACTCGTAGGAACGGTATACGGCACCTTATCTACTGCTAGTGAATCCGTGCCATCGTAATTGGCTTTCAAGAATGCTTCTGCAGCTTTCTTGAAATCAGCTTCAGACAGATTTTCTGGGTCGGTAACTTCAATCTCAGGAATTGGATTGTACTTGCGCTCAGCTTTCTTTGCATCGGTAAGCTTGCGAATAAGGTCGCGCAGGTCTTTCTCGGCTGTTTGACCCTTTGCTATTTCATCGATCTTGGCATCATTCAGCTGATCAGGATCCACGATACCAGCGCGCTTCAAATCGTCGTTGGTAAGCTTATCAGTATTCCTGCGTTTATCTAACAGCGCTTTTGCCTGATCCTTCAAATGATCAATGGTGTTATCTTTTTGTTGCTGTGACTTGGCAACATATAAATCCGACAGAGGAACATCAAATAGTTTCTTTGAGCTATGCTCACCAGTTTCAAAACCTTGAACAGCTATGGTTCCGTTCGAATTAACGCTAAACGATACAACTCCTGCACCATTATTTTGGCCCTGAACATATCGTTGCATATTGGTCACACCAGATACAGGCGTATTATTTTCCTTAAGTGTATATGAGCCAGTACTCAAATCACTTTCGTTTACGTTAGTATAGTTCTTCTTCATGAACTTCTTAAACGCCGCAATCTGATCTTCGGGGTTAGGGGAATTAACGTTATCTACTTGTACTGGATCTACATAATACTGATATGCAGTCATCTGACCTGGATGGTGCAAAGTGGTATCTGGAGCCGGAGTTTGCTTATCAGTTTTTTGCTTGAAGAATATGCTCATTGGATACTTAGCGGGTGTATAGCCATCAGCGTTAAAGGTGATATAACCAACACCATTGTCATCAACGCTATATTCGACGCTTTTAATATTCACTTTCTTGGAAGAATCCTTAGCGTCTTTTCCCTTTTCACCAATATATAAAGCCTTAGCACCATCGAGTGTCTTAGTATTTTGTTGATTAGTTAAATCAGCTTCCGTCATCTTGAGAGGATCAAAGTTGACGTTTGTTTGGGTTGCAGGCGCTTCGACGATGAAAGTTTTATCGCCCTGTTGCGTTGGTGTTGAAGGCTCAGGGTTTTGCTTTGGCTTTTCCTTAAGGAATTGCCACGCAGAGATGGTAGTGGTTGAACCGTCTTCCCAGGTGATGGTTGCGTTTCCTGTCGCTTTATCAACTGTCACCGGCGCTTTATTGCCATTGCCCTTTTTAGCATCATCATACGGCGTGATGCCCGTGTTTGCTGTATCAAAAGCAGATACTATCTTGGTTATTTCCTCTGGCTTAAGATTTTTCAGATCGTCGACGTCGATGTAGTCAGGAACAACATACGGAGCCCAGTCGGCAATGGTTGATCCTTGGCACACGAGCTCAGAAGCGTTAATTTCAAGCTTTGAACCGTCTTGGTATGTAACAATAAGCTTGGTCCCGTCATCGTTGAACTTGATGCCGTCAGGATCAGCTTTCACATGATCGTTAAAGTCCTTTTTGTCTTTATTGGCTGTCTTAAACGCGGCAATTACCGCCGTTTTGTCAGCGTCAGTAAGCTTGGACGGATTCACGACAGGCGTACGAGCAGGCATAATAGGCTTATACTTGTCTTTGTCTTCTTCATTCTTAAAGACAAGCAAATCGGCAGAAATTGTGCGAGTCGTATTGTCTTTGAAGGTGATAGTAGCCACACCCTTATCAGACACTTCCACCTTATCCACTAAGTCCGAATAATGTTTCGTATCTTTATTAGCGTCTTTAATTTTGTCTTTAATTGCATTTTGCTCGTCGGTGCTTACGTTTTTAAGATCTTTCACAGGCGTAAGCTCAGGATACTGCAGGCCGATATGATCCGCAATCTTTGGAGTATTGTGCTTTTGACCAGCCGCATAATGCCAATTACCGGCAAAACGGTAAACGCCAGCAGCAAATCGCAAAGGATTCTTATCACGATTCTTCCATGTTGTTTCTTCCATTTCGGAAACGTAAGTCATGTCATACCAACGCCGACCAGCAGACTCCCAGTCTACGAAAATACCCTTAAGACCTTGTGTGTCCTGCTTATAAATATTCCACTGCTTCTCTGTATCACCAGCATTGTCGTAAGTCTTGCTATTGTCTTTATCACCAAGTCCAACAAGCTGCTTCCAACCCTTTGTAGCAATATTATTGCCGCTAAAGTAGAAGTTTGAAAGATTAGACCATTCTTTAGTGCTGTTGTAATGGCGATCAGAAACAGCACCATAGCCATTAGCGTCTGTAGTAATCTTCTGCGAAGAACCAGCAGGTTGAACCTGCTGCTTGCCATTTTTTGTTAACTTTTCAATACGCTTAAAATGAATATATTGAGGATCCTTCAAACCAGCAGGAACGCCAAACCACCACATTGGGCGGAACTTCCATTCGTCTGCTGTAGCATCGTTGTTGCAATTAGAAAGATAATGAACGCGAACAAATTTTCCTAAAGGATCTATTCCTTCAGTACCGCCAGCTTTGGCGTGATCTAGAGTATCGTAATATTCAACGTCAATGTTGAAATGAGCTTCTGCATAAGAAGCATCAGTTTTGAAACCGTAATAAATGTTGTTGCCAGTGCCGTCTACATACCCATCAGCATACGCAGGCAAAGGAGTAGAAACGAATACCCCCCCCCAAGCACCATTGCGCCGGCAAGCATCGCAGCGCACACACTCTTAGAAAGTGGCGCGTAAGACGTATTCTTAGCAGACTTAAGTAAATCAGCAAAATCGTTTGCGTTTATACTATTCTTCTTCATATTTCTTTACTCCATTTATTCATTATTACCATTTTTATGCATAAATCGCAGCAATAGAAAATAGCGTTCGTTCCCATTTTTGACATCCATAATTAACGCAAATGCTATTTTGCTCTTATATATTTCACAAGAAAACTTGCGAAAACTACAGATACACGTTGTACACAATACCAAAATATTCATGAATTTCAAACTATTTATACAGTGATTTTTATCACTAAATTTGTTATGACAACATTACCAAGGTGTTTTATGGTTATTTAAACATGATTATTCATTTAAACACAGCGTTTGTAATTAAAAAATAATAGTTTAATTTACAAAATATGCTTTTCCATTATTTAGGCAGAGATTTAAGATTTTTCGCACATGCATGTTCTTATGTGTGCATTACCAGGTACTAGTGAGGGATAAGGATTGCTTGGTCGAGCAATATAAGAGTGGAGCGATTCTAAACAGACCTTCACATAATCCAATCCTATTGGGAATCAAAACTTAACTAAGAATCAAAACACTAGTAGCACAAGCATAAAGACAATGTTCCTCACGAGAGCGTAACGTCTGCGAGACAAGTAATCCTTATTCCTCACAGCAACAGCCATACACTCGCTTTCAACGCAAGCGAGGACGTGAGTGCTAATCCTCACGGCATAGCCGTTCGGCTGATTTGGCATGTGAAGCGCACTGTGCTTCACAATTAAGCCAAATCACGCTTTGAAGGAGCTTGAAATGCATTATGCAATTTCAAGCTCAGTCAAAGCGCCTGCTATGAGAGAAACTCCGACAACTCAGCAACATTACATAGGAAAATCCTGCAAATTTAACTATGATATTTAATGCTAAAACAAAAAACCTGTAAACAAGCCCAAAGCGTTGATATTTGGCCCACACCACTGATATTTCAAATGTTTTCAGAATGAAAAAAAAGGGCTTCTAGCGATTTGCTAGAAACCCTGCTTGCGGATGAAGCGAGATTTGAACTCGCGGAGGGCGTAAACCCTCACACGCTTTCGAGGCGTGCTCCTTAGACCGCTCGGACATTCATCCAATGCATCGAATCACTTTAATAAAAGCGTAAACGAATGCAACTTTTCTATTATAAACCAACCTGTGAATATGACAACCAACTGAAGTCAGCAAACCAACCAACATAAAGAATCGCAAGCCCAATCACCCCAACTCTTAAATCACAAACTCACCACAACTACGAAATCACAAACGCATCACACCCAACCCAGAACTAACCCAACTCAGAAAGTTCGCGGCGCGCACGAATCGCATCCGCTCTTACACCTAACTCATCGTCTGGCGGATAAGCAACATTTTCCAAGGTCAAACCATGCGGAGCAATCGGGCCAGTCGAACCCTCTCGAATCGGATTATGAATCTTCTCATTAAACCAGTCTAAAGTACGCTTGCCCATGCCGATTTGCACAGACGCGTTAACAAGCGAGCGCACCATATTATGCGCGAAAGCATCTGCAACAATAGTGAATTCAAGCAAACCTTGTTCCAAAGGAGGCACGCGATAAAAAGCATCAGACTCCAAATTATTAGAAACAGAAGAACAGCACTCATGCGCACAAGTATTGGACTTACCACAATCCACAATCCGCTCCCAATACGCTTTCTTAACTTCGCGAATCGTAGTTCCACCAGGATTTGGCCGTGCGAAAGATCCAAAATCATGCAATCCAACCATCATTTGGGCAGCCTGATTCATAGCATCGACATCCAAAGCATAATCAATTTTCAGCACAAATCCTCGCATGCGCGGATCAACAAACGCAAAACCGGAATTGTCAATAATCCTATAAACATACGTGCGTTCTAATGCAGAAAAACGCGCATCAAAACCCTCTGGAGCCTCACTAACTTTATGAATAGCAATATCTGCAGGCAATACATGACGCAAACGATACTCCAGCGCGCTTAACGAATCACAAGACATGTGTCCAATGCAATTTTCTAAAACACTTTGCGAAACGTCTAAATGGCAAACTTGATGAGCCGCATGAACACCAGTATCTGTACGACCAGCAACCGTAAGCCTTAAAGGCTCTGACTCATCTCCCTCGGGAACGCGCAAAACTTTATGCAAAGCAGATTCCAATTCGCCTTGCACAGTACGCAATGTAGGCTGCTTAGCCCAACCGTAGAAATCGCTGCCATCATAGGCAAAATCCAAGCGAATCCTCACAATCACTCCCCTAAAGCGTTAATTACTTACTTCCCAAACACTTCTAAAATACTTACTTACTTCCCGAAACCAGCAATTGCAGCCAAAACGTCAAGCAAAAGCGAGCGCGACTTATCGTCAATATGCGATGTCATATGCCACAATTTCGGCAGCATCTCAGACCAATGTGAAGATATTTCATCAAAAGTAGGATATCCCAAACTTGAAAGCGCATTATATACACTCTCAATTCTGCGTTTACGCTCATCAAAATCAAAGCCAGACATCCACCGATTCACAACTTTTGATACAGCCAATGAGCGCTTAGTTACAGAATTACAATACGCAAAATCACCATTCTTAACTTGCCAATACATGCCAAAATGTTGCATAAGACCTATAGAATCCGCTTCAGTTACTTTATAAGGCAAACCTTCAGGCATTAACAAACCAATAAAGGCGGACGACGGCACGATTTTTTCGATTTTTGGAACCAAATCTGAAAAAATATCTATGTTAATAACATCTGAGGCAAAACCCGGCCCGTCCATTGAATAAACTCTTTCAAGACGATTGCACAAAATATTATCTGCAGAATTTTTATTTTTATTACCGGAGTCCAATTTACCGGAGCCCAACTTATCAGAGCCAAACTTACCAGAGATCAACTTATCAAGCTTCATCTTGCCCGGCTTTAACTTACAAGAGTTCAAATTGCCGGAATTCAACTTCATAGCTGCATAAACGGCCATATTCCCGCCTTTTGAATGGCCTGCCACAATAATACGCGGTACCGCTTTATGCAAATTATATCGTTTCTTAGAAGATCTTTTTGCTATAGAAAGCAAGTATTCTTCAGCTGATTCCTGCGCTGGTATCGGGCAGCGAAAAGCCATATTAAAGTCTTCTTTCCAGCCTACAAGCGTATTGTCAGTGCCTCGGAAAGCCACTACAAGAGCGCCCGAATAAGCTTCCTTCGACTTCGACTTTTTGAATAATTTGAAGCTAAATATTTTAGATAATGCGCAACCCAACTTATGCGCTATCTTCGTAAAGAATCCTGGATTTTCCCCTGATTTAACTGAATTATTATCAGAATTATTGTTATACGAATTGGAACTATCATCGCCACTTATATCAGAAGCATTACTCTCAGCGTTACTATCTGCATTAACATCTGCATTATTATCAGAAGTATTTCTACTTTCAGATTCGTTCACGCTGGAATCTTTATACAAGTCAGAAGAAGATTTATACAAATCGGCATAATCTTTATACAAGTCAGCGTAATTATTTTTAATTAAGTTATTTTTGATTAAATCATTTTTGCTTAAATTATTTTGAGGTGAATCATGCTTCTTAAGATCATCTTTAGATTCCGAAGAATAATTTGCGTTAAACCAATTTTTCACTAAACTATTCGCAAAATCAGACGCGACTATTGGCTCCATTGGGAAAGAACTATCTATGCCTTCGCAATCGCTAAGATCAAATGTCACAGCAGCAAATTGTTGTTCAAGAGTATCGTCGAAACGCTCAAGCGACTCTCCAATGCGCAAACCACGATATCTTGGATTTGCTACAACAGCCATTAACAAATTCAAACGGAACTCGTCTACTTTAGGAGATCCGCAAGAAAACATGTTTGAATATTCTTCTGCTCGAAGCAGATCAGTTATAGGAACAGTAGATATTCCTTTTGATGACGAATTGTAATTTGACACAGACTTAGGCATGCGTAAATATGCTAGTTCGCAAAAAACTAAAGAATCAGTAGCATTAAACGGCCGCTGCGCAAAAGTACGAAAATCAGTGCTTATAAGATCAAGAATATTCGACATATTTCTATAATAATTGACAAGCTAATAATTTAAAGTCTTATAAATAAAAACCTCGAGCATGCTGTAATTTAACTTACATACACGCACGAGGTTAATGCTTAAGATCAATCCAAATGGATTGCTTTCTAACGAATCATGCCAACAAGCGCAATACACTCTAAGCGTAATCACTCGTATTAAGCAGAATCGTTAGAAAGCTATAACACGTTTAAAAACTATTCAGCAACAACTTTCACAGTGAAAGAAGCGGTGATTTCTGGATGCAACGCAACAGTTGCTGGGAATTCACCAGTTGTCTTAATAGTGGCAACGCTGATAGCACGAGCTTCAACTTTAGCCTTGGAAGCCAAAGCAGCAGCAATCTTATCTGCAGAAACACCACCGAAGAGCTTGCCAGATTCGGAAACCTTAGCAGCGATTTCCACAACAGTACCCTCAATCTGAGCCTTAGCAGCAACAGCTTCTTCACGGGTAGCAACAGCCTTAGCAAGACGAGCGCGGCGCATTGCTTCAATTTGTGAAGCAGCACCCTTATTCCAAGCAAAAGCTAAGCCCTGTGGAATCAAATAATTACGTGCATAACCAGCCTTAACTTCAACAACGTCACCGGAGTGACCGAGGTTGGCAACAGTCTTGGTGAGAATAACCTTGGTTTCAGCCATGTTCTTATCCTCTCAATCAGCGACCGGTGGTGGCGTATGGAAGCAAAGCCATCTCGCGAGCGTTCTTCACGGCCTTCGAGATCTTGCGCTGTTCCTGTACGGTGACACCAGTGATACGACGGGAACGAATCTTACCGCGGTCCGAAACGAACTTACGCAGCAATGCAACGTCCTTGTAATCAATTTCTGTAATCTTGGCAGCCTTCAAAGGATTTGGCTTCTTTTTGAAAGGCTTGACCGGTGGTTGCGGCCTTTTGCGTGACATAGGATGTCCTCTCTCAAATATGTTTTAACTGATGTTTAAATATTTATTAGTAAATATAAGCAAATAAGAAAACTAAGAAATTTCCGAGAACGATTTAGGACTCAGGATTATCTTAGAACTCAGGCTCATCGTTTGCACCGCCAAAATCTGATGTTGCACCAAAGGTTGCAAAACCATCATTTGAAGGAGCAGATGCACTCCAAGGATCTTCAGCAGAAGCATCATTTCCTGGAATGGATGCGGAGATTCCATTAGCAGTTGCATTAGCGTTTGCGTAATTCGCACCGCCAGCATATCCGCCGCCAGCATACGCACCATTATTGAATCCAGAATCACTACCCTGCTGACCAGCATTAGTATTGCCAACAAAACCAGAATGTGCAGCAATACGATTTACTTGAGCAGTAGCATAACGCAATGATGGACCAATATCGTCAACAATCATTTCAATAGTGTTTCGTTTAGAACCATCTTTGGCGACAAATGAATTCTGCACTACACGGCCTTGTACGATTACGCGAACACCCTTGTGAATACTATTAACACAATGTGTTGCTAAATCATTCCAAGCAGTGCAACGCATGAATAACGTAGCGCCATCTTCATATTTGCCAGAATTGCGATTGTATGTTCTAGGAGTAGAAGCCACAGTAAAGCTAGCTAAAGATGCTCCACTAGGCGTATTCCTTAATTCAGGATCTGCAATGAGGTTTCCCACCACTGTAAGAATCGGTTCACCTGCCATATCAGTCTCCCTTTTAATCTCAAGATCTCACAAATACTTGAATATGATTTATATGACTTTACTTATCTACTTTTAACAGTGATTTTCTAAATCTAGCTATCGTTTTATTTACTAGTTACTAGATACTTTCACTGCTATTTACCCGCATTTACTGTTTACTTAGCATCCTTACGAATAATCTTCGTACGGATTACAGATTCATTAAGGTTCAAAACACGATCAAGCTCATCGCTAACAGATGGCTCGGCAGTGTAATTCACAACAGCATAATTACCTTCGGTGTAACCGTTGATTTCGTAAGCGAGCTTACGACGACCCCAATAATCGGTGCCATCAACAGAACCGCCCTCTTTGGTGACGAGCTCAAGATATTGCTCGGTCAACTTCTTAAGACCACGCTCATCAAGCTCTGGATTAGCAATGAACATCAGTTCATACTTATGTGCAGACATCACCCACCTCCTTCGGACTATCGGCTATGGTATTTCCACAGCAGGAGTGTGTTTGCAATCATTCGCGATTTCATATAGACACGAATAACTTGCTAAGTATAACTTAAAGTGAAGACCTGGAAGCACGCTTATTAGCGAATCAGTGTGCGTAAATATTCCTCTGCTTCATATCTTCAGGCAAAGCATTGCGCAAAGAAACAAGCGAACCATAGCGGAATACGGATCTAATACCAGCAGCCAAAAGTGGAGCAATCGAAAGAACGGTCATATTCTTCAAACGCTTTTCTTCTGGAACAGGCACAGTATCAGTCAAAATAATCTCTCGCGCACCGCAATTCTTAAGTCTTTCAACAGCAGGACCAGAAAGTAAAGCATGCGTTGCAACAAGCGTAACAGACTTAGCTCCAGCTTCACGCAAAGTGCGCACAGCTTCACAAATCGTGCCTGCGGTATCAATCATATCGTCAACAACAATGCAATCGCGTCCTTGAATATCGCCAATAATTCCATGCGCTTCAGCGTGATTTGGTCGAGTTGTATCGCGAGTTTTATGAATAAACGCTAAAGGCAAACCGCCAAGTTTAGCAGCCCACTGTTCGGAAACCTTAATACGCCCAGCATCTGGAGAAACAATAGTAGCATTATCAAGCTTCATAGTGCTTCTAACATAATCTATTAACACTGGCATAGCTGTTAAATGATCCACAGGACCATCGAAGAATCCCTGCTCCTGAGCCGCATGCATATCTACAGTAAGAATACGAGTAGCGCCAGCTGCGTGGAACAAATCGAACATTAATCGCGCTGTAATAGGCTCTCTACCTTGGTGCTTTTTATCTTGACGAGAATAGCCAAAGAATGGAGCTACAACATTAATGCTTCTGGCTGAAGCTCTACGCAAAGAATCAACCATAAGCAATTGTTCCATAATCCAATTGTTAATAGGATTCGTATGAGCTTGCAAAACGAATACATCCGCTCCTCGAACAGGCTGAGTAAAGCGCACGTACATCTCGCCGTTAGCAAAATCGTAAGCAGTAGTTTCAAGTACATCAATGCCAAGGTATTGGGCTGTTTCATCCGCAAGCTGTGGGTATGCTCTACCAGTTACCAACATTAACTGCTTTGTAGGTTTACCTTCAAGAATAGTAGACATATCAGCCTTCCTTCGCAATTGCACATACGAATACTTATGTTACCAGCTGGGCAAGTCGTGAGAAAAATAGGCGATTTTATAAGCGAGCTAACAAGCAAGCGCTAGCTAAACAAAATCTATCTTAAAAGCGTCATCATTATAAAAATAAGCGCAAAACCAACGAAATCAGCCCACGAGAACACAGCTCCCGTGAAAAGAACAGCAGTTAACGCAGCCATAACAGGTTCACTTGCCCCAAGCAAAGTACCGCGTACAGCACCAACTCGCATAACACCCGAAAGGAACAGCCAGTATGCTCCAAAAGTACCGCCTACAACAGTGAATGTGAAAAGCGCAATACCTCTCCAATCAAGAGGCGGCATCGTTTCCCACGGTCGCACAAAAGGCAATAAAATCAATCCGGCAATAATAAAAGTAATGCCATTAATAGTTAAATTTCCCCATTTTGCAATAAGTTTAACTGGCATAATCGCGAGCGCTGCAGTTGAAGCAGCATCTAACAATCCCCATACTAATCCCATAATAGGCAGCGAAAGCTTTGAAAAATCGCCACCAGTAGCCATTAAAGCAGTACCGACAAACGCTAGTAAAACGCCAATATTTTCGCGCATTATAGGAAGCCGCTTATTCCTTAAGCACACGTATACAAGCACAAAAACAAGATTTAAGCTTTGTAATACTGTTGCTGTTCCAGAATTAGTGCAATCAATTGCCCATAAATATGATACTTGAGTTAGTAAAACGCATACTATACCGGTTAAAGCGAACATGCCCCAAGATTTAGTTGATTTTGCAGCGCTTAATAATTGTTTTCGCGCGCATAAACTAGCTGTTATTGTAAATAAAACTCCTGCAGCAAGCTGTCTGACGCACGCGATTTGCAGTGGGCTTACTCGGTAATCAGCCATAAGTATTTTGGACACAGTCGCATTAGTGCCCCATAGCGCTCCGCCTAGAAGCGTAAGAATCATGCCGATTAATATTGTGCGAGCAGAGGAGCTAAAAGCAGGATTAGGTGAATCCGGAGAGCTTGAGATGGCAAGTTGTGCAGATTTAGATGAATCAAAAGTTTTAGAGGCAGTTTCAGAGGTGACTTTAGAAGCGTTTTCATTAGAATCCTCTTCCTTGCGATTCATAATATTTTTATCTGATTCGCAAGATGTGTCACAAGACTTTTTGTTCAATAAAAACTTAGACATAACGTTCCCCCCTGGTTCACTAAACCTAATTTTAAGCTCCACTAGCCAAGCTCTACTAGCCAAACCCCACAAGTAAAGCTTCACCAGCCAAGTCTTACTTAGTAAAGCCAAGTCTTACCCAGCAAAGCAAAGTTTTACTTATAAAAGCTTAACTTAGTAGAGCTTTACTTAGTAGAGCACATGGCTTTCAGCTCCGGAAGCAAAGCTCGCAAAGCTCTTCCCCTATGAGATATAGCATTTTTTTCTTCAGCTGTAAGCTCAGCAGAAGTCAAACCTTCCATTTGAACCCCATCTCTTACAGGCTGATTATCTGGCACAAACAACGGATCATACCCAAAACCGTTTTCACCGCGTTCCTCGTGTAAAAGATGCCCAGTCATTTCGCCAAATCGCACAATCTCGAATCCATGAGAATGATTCATTATGCTTTCATGATCTATTTCATCGCATCCTTCTGGCACTGCTAAAGCCACAGCACAACGGAATCGCGCTGCACGACAAGGATCTGGTATATCTTCAAGTTGTTTAAGAAGAAGTGAATTATTTGCGTGATCGTCTCCGTGCACTCCGCTCCACCTAGCAGAAAGCACACCTGGAGCAGCTCCTAAAATATCTACGATTATTCCAGAATCATCTGCTATTGCCGGGCAGCCAGTAAGACCTGCTACAAATCTGGCCTTTAGAAGTGCATTCTGCTCAAAAGTCACACCTGTTTCAACAGGATCAGGCAAACCTAAAGACCCAGCGGTCACAAGATTAATGCAATTTGCAAAATCTGCACATTGCTCAGAAAGTATACGCTTAATTTCTACAAGCTTACCTTCGTTATGCGTGGCCAC
This sequence comes from Gardnerella coleohominis, assembly GCF_002896555.1. GTDB lineage: Bacteria > Actinomycetota > Actinomycetes > Actinomycetales > Bifidobacteriaceae > Bifidobacterium > Bifidobacterium vaginale_F. The sequence continues at coordinate 169,794 of NZ_MNLH01000003.1, read as the reverse complement.
TACTAATTTCACTTTCTCTCCTTTTACTTAAAGTTAAAACATTAATTTTAGTTTTCAAGTGCTTTACGCTGCAAAGCTTGAAGTTCAACGTTTCCTTTAGTAGCTAAATCTAATAACACGTTTAACTCATCGCGATTAAATGGACGATGCTCTGCAGTACCTTGTATTTCTATAAAGTTTCCAGATCCAGTCATAGCAACATTCATATCTGTCATAGCTTGACTATCTTCTATATATGGCAAATCAAGCATAGGAGTTCCATTTATTACTCCAACAGATACAGCAGATACAGAATCAGTGAGCACGCGATCCGCAGAATGAATATGCTTATTTTTTTCAGCCCAACGCAACGCGTCAACAAGAGCCACATACGCTCCTGTTACAGATGCTGTACGAGTGCCACCATCTGCTTGCAAAACATCGCAATCGATTTGTATTTGCGTTTCACCCATGGCTTTCATATCCACTACGCCTCGCAAGCATCGACCAATAAGTCGGCTAATTTCGTGAGTGCGTCCTCCAACTTTACCCTTAACAGACTCACGATCTGTACGCTCAGCAGTAGCGCGCGGAAGCATAGAATATTCTGCAGTAACCCAGCCGAGTCCTGAATCTCTACGCCAGCGTGGCACTCCAACTGTGAACGTAGCAGTGCACATAACTCGTGTATTTCCGCACTCAATTAATACGGATCCTTCCGGAACACTTGTAAAATTGCGCGTAATTTTAACTGGACGTAATTCGTCTACAGCACGACCGTCTGGGCGAATTGGCGTAACTAATCCCAACATATCTTTAATTTGAGCCATAATGTGTAAATTTACCATGCTAGTGGTATGTCTTAGAAAAATTTATATACGTACTTCTAACTACATGCACGAACCTCCGACCACAAATACAACTTCCGACCACATACACGAACTTCCGACCACAATAAAAGAATTTTCTTGCCCGGAAATTAATAAGTAAATAATCTAAAAACATGGTTGGAGGACGCATATTAAAACGTGCACAAGAATTGGGGTCTTGTGCACAATATTCTTACGCTCTTTGCAATCGCACGCACGGATGGTTTTGCTCTAGTTGGAAAGAATTATGGAAATCTATAACAAAAATACTTCTTCCAAGAGGATGTGCAGGATGCAATAAGCCGGATGAAATTTTATGCGATACTTGCAAAAACTCGTTAAGTAACATTTATAGCAAAGATTTTCCTGGAAGCGAGTATGGGAAATTATATGCTTGCGGCTTATACGAAAACAACGTTAGAAAAGCAATACTTTTATGGAAAGATCACAATGACGTTGAATGCGATACTCCTTTTTCTAACTTAATATCTTCTTTAGCTTTAAATGTGATATCAAATTCAAAATTAAAAATAGCAAATACAAGCTCAAGCACGCACTCAAGCTCAAGCACGCACTCAAGCTCAAGCACGCACTCAAACACAAGCACGCGCTCAAACACAATCACACGCTCAAGAAGAAACTCAAGCAAACACTCGGATGAAATCCTAATAATTCCAATGCCATCTTCTAAAAAATCATCACGAAAACGAGGCAGAAAACACGTATTACCACTCGCGAAAGCAATCGCATCAAATCTAAAAAATAACAAAATAAACGCACGCGTTTGCTGCGCTATTCAAATGCGTAAAAATGTGAGCAATAAATCTGTACAAACATCTGGAATCAAAGGTAGAGCAGAACGCACAACACACGCATTTAACGTAACAAAATCGCTAGTAAAAGGCAAAAAAGTGATAATAGTAGACGATATTGTTACAAGCGGATCCACTATGACAAACTGTGCAATTTCACTTAGAAAATCCGGCGCAGAAGTATTAACAGGATTTGCTTTGGCGATTACTCCACAAAAAATAGCATAATAATTCATCATGATGTATCATAATTCGCAAGTTAATTTCCAAGATTAAAATTATATGTAATACTGAAATAGTTAATAGTTGCGTTAATTAATAAGCTAAGGAGCCGGCGGTGTTAGAAGCTATAGTGCATGATTGCAATGAGGATTTTCTTGCACAACGCATAGCCCAATCATCGCTTATAGCTTTCGATTTAGATAACACTTTAGCGTGCTCAAGGCAACCAATGCTACCAGACATGGCTTCGATTTTAAGCGACTTAATGTGCATAAAACCAATCGCAATCATCACCGGAGGATGCTTAGGATTAGTTAAAAGCCAAGTTCTAGACGTACTTAATCCATATGTAAAACTCGAAAATTGCCATATTATGCCAACAAACGGCACGCGATATTACCGCATTGACAATGATGGAAAACTATATTGCGTTTACGCGCATAATATTTCACCTGAAGATGCAAAAAGAATAACAGAAGTTATACGTTTCCACGCTCATAAATTAGGATTACTAAAAGAAAAAGGCGATCCTGATTTGTGGGGCGAGCAAATTGAAAACCGCGGAAGTCAAATCACGTTCTCAGCACTAGGACAACAAGCTCCTGCAAATCGCAAAAAAGCATGGGATCCTCAAGGACTTTTGAAAAATGAGCTAACTAAAGCAATAGCAAAAGATTTGCCGGATTTTGCCGTTCGCTCCGGAGGCGACACAAGCGTTGACGTTTATTGCATGGGAGATGATAAAGCTCATGCATTACTCGCTCTTGCCGATTTTTGCTCAATAGACATAATGGATACCGTGTTCATAGGCGATCGTATGTGCGAAGGTGGGAATGATTATCCTACAGCCTTCACCGGTGCGCTTGCTGTGGAAGTACGGAATCCTCAAGATACTTTTTCGCTGTGCAAAGAAGTGCTAAAAGCTATTAGATTTTCACATAAACTTTGAGAATCTCAAATGGCAACAGAGTGTACTTTAAAATCCATTTTAGTGTTGTTGAGTTGTCGGAGTTTCTCTCATAGCAAACGAGGATATGGCTGTGGCGGTGAGGAATAAGGATTACTTGTCTCGCAGACGTTACGCTCTCGTAAGGAACATGGTTTTTATGCTTGTGCTACTAGTGTTTGGATTCTTAGTTAAGTTTTGATTCCCAATAGGATTGGATTATGTGGGAGTTTATTTAGAATCGCTCCACTCTTATATTGCTCGACCAAGCAACACCCGTCCCTCACTTGCATCCTGTTCTTGGTTTTGTGGACTTAGGTACCAGATAAGTAAACAAAATCGGGGAAGTGTTCTTGATTTTGTGGACTTAGAGCGCGTGTCGGTAAACAAAATCGGGGAAGTGTTCTTGATTTTGTTTACTTGAAGTCAAGTTCTATTCGCTGCGAAAAATCTCAAATCTCTGCCTTATGAATAGCAAAGCAGGTTGGGTAAGTAAATCTATAGGGTAATTTACATTGTAGAATATGACGACTTTAATCTGGGATCAACGCCGCTATAGAAACCGTCATGGACGCGGTATGCGAGCACCTATGTTCGGCACAAGACTTCCAAAATATAGAACTGCAAGCGGAATGTTTGACGCTATGGTCGCCTCTCAAATACGTAGGCTTAACGGAGCCTGGCATGATCTTATGAAAAACGTCCAATTTGCAGTAGAAGACATGCCGCCATCGCAGCCTATCATATGGGAAAATAATCGTAGAATAATGTCTCAATGCTTCCCCGCAAGTCATGGAATGCCGCCAAGAATCGTACTTTATCGCATGCCTTTATGCACGCATGTCACAAGTAGATCAGAATTAAATTACGCGATTCGGGATGAAATGGTTCAGCGATTAGCGCAACTATACGGCAGAAGACCTGAAGAAATAGATCCAGATTGGGGTTTTTAAGCAAAACAAAAGGCTAGCCAAAAAGCTAGCCTTAAAACTTATTTAACTACTCTTTGCGTTTCCGTAACTTTTATAGAAACTTGTTGCGGCTCCAACGATTGAGATCTAATCCACGATATACCTGCAAGATGCGCGTCATCGACTTCTTTTTTATGAATACGCGCAGCAAAAGATACTTTCGATTTTGAATCAGCTTCAAACACAACAGCCTTATCTCCAAAATCTTTAGCTTCCAATTCAATCGAACTATCAGCCGGAACAACCAAAGTTTTTCTTGCTATAAGAGCACCTTTATCGTCGAAAACACGCAAGTGCACAGTTGATTCACTAGAGTCAGCAGAAGCAAAATACAAAGTTGTTTCTTCGGATTTAACAGGCGTGACTAAAGCACTATATCCTTGCGAATGCACCGGTTCAGCAAAAGCTAAATCTTCCTGACCTGATTCGCCAGAACGATTTATAGAAACCATAGAGAAAACAGGATTGTTCGCTTCAACTTTTAAAGCACTTACCTTTTCCGGAACTTTTCCAAGATCCACTATTTGCAACTTTTTACCTTCAAGAAGCAAATTATTAACAGTCTTAGAACCAGATTCGCCAACCCAAGATACATTCACTTTGCTAGTAGTTTTAGACCATAAATATAACTTTGCGTTATCTGATTTAATAACACCAGGTATAAGAGCAGACTTTGAATCAGCTTGCAATGGCTGAATAACATCCACGCCTTTAACAGTTAATCCTTGCATTTTACGCACTTGTATAAACGAAGCAACAGGAGTTTGTTCGCTTAAAACTTGAATATACAAGCCTTTAGAATTCGGAGCGGCTGCAGAAATATCAAAATAAGATTCACTATGAGCTGGCACAGTAAAAGCGCTACCAGTAGATGGAGTAATTAAATTACTTCCACTTTCAACAGACCACATCCTAACTTGCACAATAGTTGACTTAGACGAAGTATTTACTGAAACTAAACGCATTAACGTACCAGTTTCAGTTTCAGGAGCTAAGAAAGTTTGGCTTCGAGTAGCATTAATACAAGATGATGCAGATAATCCTCGAAGATCCCCATTAGTTGACCATGAAGCGGAGGATGCGGCAATTCCTGTTCCAGAATCCGATTGAGATAATCTTCCTTCTAAAACTTGCGAATCTTTATCTATATTTTTAGAAGCGATAAAAGTAATATTGCTGCTGGAATTTTTACTCTCGTCACTTTCATTATTTTCGCCATCTTCATAATCATCACTGTTTTCAACAGAATCTAACGAAGAAGCTGAATCGTCACCATCTTTAGAATTTCGTACAGTAGCACGATAAACATTCCCAAATGCAGCAAAACGAGACATAGAAGTAGAGTTTCCATCTGATTCTCTATATTCTTTATCGCCGTAATCAGAAGATTCAGATACTGATAATCGCGCTGGGCAAACCATTTTTAAGCTTGTTGCTCCAACTTGTTGAGTTACGGAAGTGCTTGAACGCACTCCACTATCTACAACGTTTGGATAAATTTGCATAGTTGCGAGAATAAGAGAAACTACTATAAGAATTATTGCACTTATAGAAGATAGAAAAACAATGCCTATATTGTGAAGATGACGCTTTCTTTGAGATTCTGTTTCAGGAGAATTATCTCTATGCTGGCCTAAAGCTTTATGCTCACTAGAATCCCTATTCTCGCTGAGGTTATTGTTCTCACTGAGGTCTTCGCTTTCACTTAGATCTTTATTTTCAGTGATGCTATCGCGCTCAACATTCTCAATATCTGCACTATCTGATCTATCCGCAATATCCGCGATATTATCGATATTCTCGCTATCCGAGCTATCCGCACTATCCGCGCTATTCTCTCTATCCTTTTTACGCCAACTCATCAATACTCTCCTCTCGCTCATCATCAGCACGCTCTAACACGTTATGCTGACCAAATCGAGGAACTGCAACTAAGCAATACATTATGAACACAATTCCACAAACTGTCATCCAAGACTTTCTCCAAGCTAAAGGACGCATATTGTAATAGAACGAAGATTTAGATTTGTAAGAAACAGGATTGTCAAAACGCAAATACGTTCCTTGATGTGAACTTACAACAAGCTGAGTTGATTCAGAAGCATTCACATTAGTAATAAAACGATCCGTTGCTGATTTATCTGCAAAATTTTCACCATATAACAATGAATTTGTGGCGTACTTTTTAGCTTGAGACGAATCATCCACTACGTAAATACCGCCAAATCCAAGCTGCTCTAAAGTAGAAATAGCACCAGAATCAGCATGCGAAAGTAATTTAGCAACTGTTCTGGAAAGCGTAATATCGTTTTTAGACATGCCATATAGAACGTTGCGCACGCGCAAAGCAGGCGATTCGTCAATAGAATCACCTCTAGAAGTACGCATAATAGCAACCTCAACATCTCTATCGCTAATAGCTCGAACCGCTAAAACTCTACGATTACTGTCTTTATTAAGATAATCGACAACAACCATAGGCAAACCATTATCACTTGAATTAACAGAGCTTAAAGGTCCGCTAAGAATAGCAAAAATAGCTAATAGAATGGCCATAGCAAATATTCCACAAGCTAAAAGTCCTCTAGCGCAATATGCGATTTTTTTCAAAACCAACTCGGCAGATTTACGCATAGCAGCACGCCTATCAGCACGAGTTTTATATACCCCGTCAGAAACTTTAATATTCTTAACTTTTAAAGGCTCAAAACGACTAACGGCATGACCAGCTACCATGCATATGCACGCCAAAACGCCAATAGCTGAAAGCACTACTCCAGGCAAAGCACTACCTGCAACAGGCCCAAACTCATCTTGTCCAACTACGATTCTTACAGAAATGAGGGAAAGAACCATACCAGATATTATTACGCCCCACATTACGCGCGAAACACGCAATGCGAATGGCAGCGCAAGAGAAGCAATAGCCATAACAACAGCTATGATTGCAAAAACAATCATAATTATTCCGCGAAGCGAAAGTAGCGGATTATATGAAGAAGCAAAAGAATATCCCGCATTTGAATATCCTGCATTCATATTAAAAGCGCGCAATAATATGTCAACATATCCATCAGTTCGCGGAACGCCTTGAATACCGCTATGAACTAAAGACATAGATCCAAATATTTGACGCCACATTCCAGCGTTGTAATATCTAACAACACTTCCTAAAGTTGGCAAGCACACTAAAATCGACGGAATAGGCATAAGAGCCAACATTGGCCTATGCGACTTCACCATTACTATTGCAACTACGAAAATTACAAACAAAGCTATTAGCAACTGCGGCTGAGCTGCAACAGCAACCATAAAGCACAATGAAGCACAAGCTGCGGATTGAGTAGAAGGAACAGGCTTAACAGGATCTTCTGTAACATACATTCCAACAGCGTGGAAAGCAAACGCAAAGGCAGCTGGCAAAAATACCATGAAGATCAACATAGGCAAATCTCCACGAGCAAATAAGCCGAAAGCCATTGCTAAAACAGTCCAGCAAATTCCAGAGCAAACTCGAACTGAATCAGATCTTGTAAACACTCCAGCGAAAGCCCAGAAACTCAATAACATTGCTGGAGCCGAAAGGAAGAATGCTAATGTAACAGCTAATCCTGGATTTCCAAATGTAAAAGCGGAGGCAATAGTCCACATCAACAGCAACGGAGAAGGCGGTATAGCCGGACCAAATCCGTTATCAGGCATCCACGCGCCAGTCGCAGCCTTCCATAATTGGCTCATGCTAGATCCGGTAGGAATCCACTGCTGAGTATAAATAGTCGAGCCTTCTATAATTTCTCGCCACGAATGCCCATAAAATACAGCAACCGCACAAAATACTACTAACGCAGCAACTAACGCAGCACTCCAGCGCAATAAGATTCTTTTATGCAAATGTTTTCTTGCAAGAGGGCCAAGCAATACACCACGTTTTTGAGAAAGATACGCCGCACAACGATCTTTCCATACTGATATTTGTTTACGATCTGCAACAAGAGCACTTAAATTCTTTAAAGATACTCTAGTAGATCTAGCGACGCGGAATCGCACGAAAAACGCACTAGGCAATTGCAACAAAGCTTGCCATGGAAGCCACAATCTCACTAAAGCGATATAAGGCTGTTTAACAAATAAAGATTGCAAAGCCATGATTAAGGAAGATGGAACACTTATAAGCCAAATAAGCGGCCATAAGATGATACGAATATCCGTATAACGATAACGTTGTAAAGCTTTAAGTGAGGCAGCTATACCATGAATCATACCTGATTTTTCTTCAGGACGAGCATCCCCACTTCGAGTACGAATTCCTTCAAAACGCGCTCGCCTATGCGCAATTCGAGCAGATGGAACAACAACTACTCGCCCACCATTCAAGCAAACACGACGACAAAAATCACGAGATTCACCGAAAGTTGTCATCCACGGCTGAACACCATGCATAAGTTGCCAAGTACTTAATGGAACAAGCGCTCCAGCAAGAGATACGCTAAAAACATCCCCTCTGTTATCGTATTGCTCTTGATCTAATTCGCCTTCAACAGTTAAAGAATGCAAACTATGATGCCATGCGTACATTCCAACGTTGTGTAAAATCTTTCCATCCCAATCAACTTGCTTAGCTCCTAAAACAGATGCTGTTGGAGTGTTTCGCCATGTTTCTCTTAAATGTTCCAAACAATGCGAATCAGCTGGACGCGAATCATCGTGTAAAAGCCACATTGCTTTTACGCCGGTGCATGGCATTAACTTGTGTAAAGCTTTATCTATAGCATCGCCAAAAGATCGTGCTGCTGTTACAGGGACAATAATTATCTGTATTTTTTTGTTATACGAATCCAAAGATGAACCATATTCACGCTCTTTATAGTTCTCTTTATAGTTCTTCTTATAATGTTCTTTATAATTCTCGTTATAATGCCCTTTATAAGCAAGTTCATGATTCATCATGTCGCTTAAAGCCGAAGAAGCACAGCAAACACTAACATTAGCTCTTTTGATTTTGCTAGTTCGTCTAGCGCAATCGACTATAACAATAGTGCCTGGGAGCACTGTTTGATCAGATAAAGCGCGTAATGTTTCTTTATAAAATCGCGTATCTCGCTCAAGACACATCATTGCCATAATAGACGAGTCAACACCTCGAGGCTTTGCTTTTTTAAGACTAGCAAAAGCGCGAAGAACGTCATGTTCGAGCTTATCTACATCAGCGATTATTGAATCCATAGTTACAGTGTACGCAAGGGGTATGTAACTACAAGTGTTTATTGCAATAAAACGAGCGAATTGAAGGATCTGACACAGAGTAGAAGCTATCGCTACGACCTGCCTGAGTTTCGTATGCGCTAAGTACACAAAACTAAGAACATTCCCCCGAGTTTGTTTACCAACACGCGCTCTAAGTAAACAAAACCAAGAACACTCCCCCGAGTTTGTTTACCAACACGCGCTCTAAGTAAACAAAACCGAGAACACTACCCCGAATTTGTTTACTTATCCTGTACCTAAGTCCACAAAAGTGAGCGCGACGACCACAATATAATAATTTCAATAGATTGCACTATAGTTATGTGGATATGTGTTTAATCGTGATTCCTCCAGAGAACACGGTAAAAACACAACGATATTAGACCCTGTTTTCTGCAGAATTCTGGCTTCTGAAAGAAGGTGCCATGGTGACTTCACGCCACCCTAGAGTATACGGGAATCACGCTAGGACGAAGGTTACTCGCTTGGCCGCTCCACGGCACTCTCTTGGCTTTAGTATTAACAATCGCGTGAAGAATTTAGTATGCATGTCGCTTGTTGCAATACTCACCTTCTTTTCGACTATTGTTTCAATAACGTGGATGGATTTTTCAACAACTATTAGCAATAATTCTGTGCACGTTATTTATGGCTCAAGTGGCAAAAAATCTTCAGAACCTATAGATCCTAATGCTGGCAAACCAATTACCTTCCTTCTACTCGGTCAAGATACTCGAGAAGGTAAAAATAATAACTTTGCTCATGATGGAGAAACAGATAATCACCAATCTGATACAGCTATGGTTGTGCAGATTAGCGCAGATCGTTCGTATGTGAATATAGTTTCTATTCCTCGAGATTCAATGGTAAATGCACCAGAATGCGATACTACTCGCGGACGTATCCCTGCGCGCGAACACGTAATGTTCAACTCGATTTTTGCTTACGGATACGCTCAAGGCGGAGATTTATCTTCAGCGGCAAGTTGCTCGCTTAAAACAGTTAATTCTCTTACAGGCTTAGATATTGATAACTTTATTGTTGCAGATTTTAATGGCCTGAGCGAAATGATTAACGCTATTGGCGGCGTAGACTTATGCATTCCTGTAACTACACACGATGTTTATACTGGCGTTACTTTAAAGCGAGGAATGAGACATCTTAACGGTGTTACAGCCACACAATACGCTAGAATGCGTCACGATTCCGCAAGCGACGGTTCGGATATTATGCGTACAACTCGTCAGCAATACTTAATAAAACAGCTTGTTCATCAAGCTTTATCTAAGAATTTGCTAACTGAATCCGGACAGCTTTACCAATTGGCTAAATCTGCTTTAAATTCTTTGAATATTAGCTCAGGTCTTGCAAATCCTGCAACTTTAGTTGGATTAGCTATGAGCTTACACAAATTAGACACTTCTCATATTTACGCAAGAACAATACCGATTGTTGCCGATCCTTCTAACCCTAATCGTGTTGTTTGGGATGCTTCTGCTCAAGAGGTATGGGAGAAGATGCGCGAAAACAGGCCACTTACAAATAAACGTCACAATGCTTCTTCGCATCCAAAGTCTTCTGATAATGTTCAAAACGATAACACGCAAAATAACTCTTCGGATCATAAATCTGAATATGGTCCTGTAAACCCTAAGACTGGATTAGTTAAAGATAGTTCAGGCAGACTTATCGATCCTAATACCGGAGGAATTGTTAATCCAGAAGATGGCACTATTCGCGATCCTAACACCGGATATTACATGGGTATAGCTGATAAATACATAAACAACACTATTTGCGCTGTGCCTAAATCGTGATTGTTTGGATTGCTGAAATGTTAGATTGTTAGATTTTAGATTTTAAATTATGCAATTGTTAGATTATTAGTTATTAGTAATACTTGCATAAAATTATTCTAAAATACGTAAGCGCAAAGAAAACAACGCAAAAAAATACAGATAGCAAATAGATAAGAGTTAAGGAAGAATATGACAAAGCCAAATTCAGACGATTCTTATGATAATGAGCAGCCGCCGAGCTTTGCACCTTCTCGCAATCGTAGAATGAGGCAACCGCTTCCTTCCAATAATTCAAACGATAATATTCCGCCTAGCTTTGCACCAAATTCAAACAGACGCAAAGCAACAGCATCGAGTAGCAATATATCTAGCGATAACTCACGCACAAACAACAGGTACGAAAACAATTCTTATACAGAAAACGCATATACAAATAGCCCACGTACAAATAGCCCACGCGCAAGCAGATCTTACACAGGTGGATCTTACGCAAGCGGATCTTACGCAGGAAATAACTCTTACACAGGAAACAACTTACGCGAAAGTAATTCTTACTCAGGCAACGCATATACAAATGACCCACGTACAAATATCCCACGCGAAAATAAACCTTTAGAAAACAATAATCCAGCAATAGCGATTCCCAAAAAACGCAAAAAACATTACATTCTCATGACAATATCGCTATTGATGTGCATTTCGCTTATAGTTGCCGCAATCGTAGGAAACAACACATACCATTGGGTCGAATCGCGCATACAAAAAACGCACTGGCTTACTAACACAAATGACACTCCTGAAAAAACATGGCTTATATTAGGATCAGACCAGCGCGAAGGAGAAGAAGCCAAAGAAATTACCGGCTTTAGAATGGACTCAATCCTCGTATTAACAAAGCCAGCAAACGGGCACAGTTCCCTTATTTCAATACCTCGCGACTCGCTTGTATCAGTGAATAACAATAAGATGAAAATCAACACTGTAGCGCAATTCTTTGGCAAACCTGCACTAACTAAAGTTATCGAAAATATTACAGGACATCATATTGATCACGTTGCAGAAATACGATTTGGAGGCTTAACTCACGTTGTTGATTCTATTGGAGGAATCGAACTCTGTTACAATCGCACAGTAAAAGACAGGTTCAGTGGACTTAACTGGAAAGCTGGATGCCATCACGCAAATGGTAATACTGCTTTAGCGTTCTCACGAATGAGATATGAAGATCCTGAATCTGATTTTGGTAGAGCAAAACGACAGAGAATGGTTATTTCTGCGATTATCAAAAAAGCTACATCAAAAGATACGCTAACAAACTTTGGTAGAGTGAAAAAACTTACAGAAACAGGATTAAAATCCTTTGTATTCGACGAGAAATCTACGCCTATGTCTTTAGCAGATATGGCATTCGCTTTTAAAGAAGCCACAGGGCCTAACGGAATTTCAGGCACTGTTTATTGGACGGATCCAAATTATTTCGTTCCGGGAGTAGGATCCTCAGTGCTTTTAGACGACGATAAAAATACAAAGCTTTTCGATTCACTATCTTCTGGAACGCACAAGCCTGGAACTGTTGGTACTCTTGCAGAAATGGAAAAGTAAATTCAACTTTTGAACTTCTAACCACATAGCTCGTTTTTTCTTGCCTTTGATTAAAAGCATAGTAATCATAATGCTATGAAAACTATTACACAACGAGCACTTTTGCGATTGCAAATATTCGCAAGCATTGTACCTATTGTTGCAAACATAACAATGGCTGTTATAGCTTTTGTGCAACACCAGTGGATGATGATTGCAATGATAATACCGAGCACGATGATGTATCTTGCCAGCATTATTCCACAACTTATACAACAGCACGCAAATATGTCTAGAGATATTTCAAATAGCTCTTTAGACTCGTATGCCAATGGTTTTAAAAACTCTAATAAATTAAATAACTTGTTAGAAGCAAAATCGGAGCAATCGCTTGGAGCTATAAACTCAAATTCGCATAGAAATCAGTACGCTAATTCTCAGGAGAATTCATATTTTAACGAGAGTGGACTAAACGGGAGTGGATTAAATAATACGTTAAATAATACGTTAAATAACGTTTTAAGTAACGCACCTAAAATAGATGGAAATCCAGACGAAATAAATCCAATAATATTGGAAAAATTACTATTAAATATTCCTCAAATATCTAAGAATTATCAACTTGGAAGCAAACTACTAATGCCTCCATGGAGAGAAATCGCAAGATCTTGGCTAATGTCTTTTGCGAAAAATAAAAGCCAGAAAAGGCAACTTATAGCGCCTATAGGAGTTAGCAATAAAGGCGATATGAATATTGATCTTGTGAAAAATGGACCGCACGCTCTTGTAGCAGGAACAACAGGATCTGGAAAATCCATATTACTTACGACTTGGTGTTTGGCTCTTGCTTTTCGATATCCGCCAAGCGCATTGCGATTCGTATTCATGGATTTTAAAGGAGGAGCAACTTTTGACGCATTAGCAAAAATTCCTCACAGTATTGGCAACGTTGGAGACTTAGATTTGCATCATGCAACTCGCGCATTACGAGGTTTAGAAAAAGAATTAGATCGAAGAGAACGCTTAGTTGCAGAACAAGAATGTCATGATATTACGCAAGTAAAACCGTACCAGCCTTCAATAGTGATTGTTATAGACGAATTTCACGCATTAAAAGATCAACTTCCGCACTATATGAACAGGCTAATTCGAATCGCGTCGGTAGGAAGATCTTTAGGGATGCATATTATTGCCTGCACACAAAATCCTCTTGGTCAAGTTAATGCAGATATGAAAGCAAATATATCTATTAATTTATGCCTGCGCGTAAGGGATGCTCTTCAATCGCACGAATTACTTGGATCCTCGTGCGCAGCATACATAAATCCTCAATCACTTGGAGGAGCATATTGCAATCTTGGCGAAGGAATTACAGCTGTGCGATGCTCTGAAATAGCAAATACTTCTACTCTTATCGAAGGAATAAATCTTGCTGGAAAATTCTATCATTACAATCAAGCCGAACAATTATTTAGCAAACCATTGCCATCGCTTGTAACAGTAAAACAAGCTGAAAAATATAGTAAATTTGATGCGAATGATAAAACATCTAATCGCATTCATAAAAATAACGATATTACTATTGGATTATTAGATGACGGAATACGATTATATGCAGCCACTCTCCCACTAAACATAGGCAATATAGCTATAATCGGCACTCAAGGACGCGGCAAAACTAATATTTTGCGTCTTATAGATAACTTATTGAAAGAAGATATAGCAGACGGCGAAAATCGGGAAGAAAACACTAATCATCCTTATATTGTTGACAATGCAGATGCGCTTGTAAACCCTTTGAACAACAATCCTGATGCCATATATTTTCAAGAACAACTATCTTCATCTAATACTGTGATTTTTAGCGTAAAAACAGCTCATAGATTACGATTGCCGGATCAAGCTCCAGTGCGCATAATATTCCCAACTGGGGATGCTGGAACAGATACGATGCTTGGAATACCGTCAGAAATTCAACAATCTTTAACTCCGCAAGACTATCACACCCCGGGGCGAGCAGTACTAATTTATCCAGGGCACGCTTATCTTCTGCAGTTAATTTATTTCGAAAATACATAGCATAAATATTTATATATTTAACTAAACTTCATAAAACTCTTGAAAAAAATACATATTCGTGATTTCCTTACATACGGGGAAATTTTTTGTAATGATACTTTAAGTAGTGAGGTTTACTTAGATATGAGCAATGTATTTGACTGGCGTACAAGAGCAGCGTGTAGGGATAAAGATCCAGAGCTGTTTTTCCCAGTTGGAAATACTGGACTTTCATATCAGCAAATCGAGGAAGCAAAATTAGTATGCCGCTCGTGCAAAGTTTCTGATTCTTGCTTAAGATGCGCATTAGAAACAAACCAGGATTATGGAGTTTGGGGCGGATTAAGCGAAGAAGAACGTCGCTCACTAAAACGACGTGCAATGCGTGCACGACGTCATAGTGATTCAGAATTATAGAAATTAAATTATAAATAAATCTAGCTCGAACCAAGTTAATCTAAATTAAACTGATTCAAGCTAGATTATTGATATTATGCGAAATATTATGCAATATTACGCAATAAAATCACGCAATATTAAGCGACTCCAGGTACGCGTAATTTAATATCCAAAACCACGCGCGTACCGCCTTCATGCCTCTGCTCCCAGCGAACAGTTCCACCAAAGTCATTTGTAACAAAAGTATTGATAAGCTGCGTTCCTAAGCCAGAACCAGAAGGTCGAGCCATTCCGTGCGAAGCCTCGCTATCAATACCATCTCCATCGTCTTCAACAATAATATTTAGATTATCGCCACCACGCCCAACGGAAATCTTAATATGACCTGATTCTTTGTCTTCAAAACCATGCTCAACAGCATTAGTAACCAATTCCGTAAGAACCAAAGATAGCGGAGTTGCATCTTGAGCGGCAAGCATTCCGAATTTGCCAACAAAATCAATAGTAATTTTCTGATTTTGCGAAGCTAATTCTATAGACATCTTAAGCAAACTAGAAATAACTTTATCAAAATCAACAACTTCATCGGCAGTCTGACTTAAACCTTCATGAACAAGAGCAATAGTTTGAACACGACGTTGCGCTTCTTCTAACTCTTTTCTCACTTCTTGAGATTTAGTTTTACGCGCCTGCAAGCGCAAAAGTGCCGAAACAGCTTGAAGATTATTCTTCACGCGATGGTGAATTTCAGAAATAGTAGCATTCTTTGTTTGCAATTCACGTTCTCTACGAAGAACTTCAGTAACATCACGACATAATATTACAGCGCCAGTTCTTTCGCTAGGACCAAAAAGCGGCAAAGAGCGCATTGAAACAACAGAATGATTTGCCTCAAGTTCGCAATCTATATCTGCTTTACCACTTAAAACAAGCGGCAAACTTTCAGGAACTACATCGTTAATATGCAAAAGCCTAGTGCCAAACTCGCTTAAATACTCGCCAGTCATAGTATTTAATCCGCCAAGACGACGGAAGCAGCTAATAGCATTAGGAGAAGCGTATCGAACAATTCCATTCGCTTCAAGAACAATAAAACCATCTGCAACACGAGCATTATGGCGCTGATTTAAAACAGAATAATGATATGGGAATTGACCACGAGGAATCATATCAAAAAGTGTTTTACCAGCATTAATACTTTCTGTTTCATATCTACCGTTAGATTCGCGCGTTGCCAAATTTGTTTCTCGCAAAACAAGACCTAAAGCTTTACCATTATGGCGCACAGGAGCATAAACATTACAAACTGTTGCTCTTCCAACAGAACGCAATACTGAAGAATGGAAACTTGTTTCTGACTTCATAGCTTCCGAAAGCTCATCATACATAGAAATATCAAGCTTTTCCCCAAGCAAATCCTCAGTTCTAAGCGTTATTGCAGTAGATGGACGGCACTGTTCCGCAACAACATAATCACCATCACCATTTTGAATAACTAAAAGAAGATCTGCAAAACTTAAGTCAGCTATAACTTGCCAATCAGCTACCAAATGATGTAACCATTCACGATCGCTATCGTCAAAATCTGGACGAGTCGAAAGAATATGAGAAAAATCAGCCATATGGATAATCATATATCTAGCATGTAAGAAATAAGTCAATTAGGTATGTTGCAAAACACTTATAAAAAAGCTGCCCCCGCACTTACGTACAGAAGCAGCTTATAAAACTAACAGCGAATCTAATTATTTAAATTAGAAGCCAAACTGTGCAGCAGTTTCGCGCAAAGTCTCAGCAGAACGCTTTAATGCAGCCAATTCACGATCAGAAACTGGAGTATTAAGACGAGAGTTGACACCATTGCGGTTCAACAATGTTGGCACAGACATGCAAACATCAGAAATTCCGTGGAAGTCATCGAGCAAAGAAGACACTGGAAGAATGCGGTTAGTGTCACGAAGAACAGCCTCAACAATATCTACACCAGACATAGCGATAGCGTAGTTTGTAGCACCCTTACCGTTGATAATCTTGTAAGCAGCGTTAACAACTTCCTGATGGATTTCTTCGCGCTTAGCAGCATCAAGTGGCTCATGACCTGGAAGAGCATTCCAATCGCACATAGGGACGCCACCGATGGTTGCAGAAGCCCACAGAGGAACTTCAGAATCGCCATGCTCGCCAGCGATATAAGCGTGAACGTTCTTAACATTTACGCCAGTATGCTGAGCAATAAGGAAGCGAAGACGAGCAGAATCAAGGTTGGTACCAGAGCCAAACATTTGATTTGCTGGAAGACCAGAAAGCTTCATTGAAACGTGGGTAACAACATCCACAGGATTAGTGATTAACATGTAGATAGCGTTAGGAGCGACCTTAACAACATTAGGAATAATAGACTTCATGATGTTGATGGTTGCGCCGGCGAGATCCAAACGAGTCTGACCTGGCTTCTGGCGAGCGCCAGCAGTAATAACCACCATGTCTGCATCACGGCAAATTTCTACATCGTCCGAACCGGCAATTGATACTGCAGGATAGAAGCTTGAACCATGCTGCATATCCAAAACTTCAGCTTCTACGCGTTCCTTAGCAATATCCTCAAGCACAATTTCACGGGCAACACCACGCTGAGCGGCAGCAAAGGCGAGCGTAGAACCGACTGCACCAGCACCAATAATCGCCAGCTTTGTTGGCTTAACCTGCGAATTTACCATGCGAAACAACCTCTTTTCAACAACCTATTAACACCTTCAAAATGTATGAAACACACTAACTTATGAAGGCTGCTCTTTTATTAAGAGCCTGTGGGTATGAACACCTTTACTCTAATCGCACCACCGGAATTTGTGGCCCTGCAAAACTCGCAAATCACATATGTTAATAAGTGAAATTATTTGTGGAATTATTTGTGCAATTATGTGTGAAATTGTATTGAAATTGTGCGTGAAATTGTTTATGTAAAAATATGCATATCTAAATATGTGTGGAATTGTTTATGTAAAAATATGTAATGAATTATTTTTACAAAGCTACACTCATAAGCTTTGAAGCCAAAGAGTCATTAACATAAGCGATTAAAGCAACTCCACGATCTTCATAATCAACTTTTTCCACTACGCCATTTTCACGAACTTGCGAAAGTAAAGATCCAGCACTATACGGCAAAACAACGTCAACTTTCACTCTTGGAGAAGGCAATAACCATTCAATTCTTTGGCGAAGTCGAAGAATACCATCTCCAGATGCAGCGGAAACGATAAGAGAATCAGGATACAATTTTTCTAAACGCTCTCTTTGAGGCTGACTCATGCAATCAGATTTATTAAATACAAGTAGTTGAGGAATCTCTTCCACTCCATTAATAGATCCAAGAACTTCGTTAACAGCATCAATTTGAGAAGTAGGATCCGGATGCGAGCCGTCAACTACATGCATAATCACATCCGCTTGCGAAACTTCTTCCAAAGTAGATTTAAATGCTTCAACTAATTGTGTTGGGAGCCTACGAACAAATCCCACTGTATCTACAAGCGTATAATTGCGTCCGTCTTGTGCTTTAGAACGTCGAACTGCCGTATCGAGAGTTGCAAATAATGCATTTTCTACTAATTCTTCTGAACCAGTAAGCCTGTTAATAATAGAGGATTTGCCAGCATTTGTATATCCTACTACAGCAACAGTTGGCACACATTGCCTGCGACGAGAACCGCGCTTAACATCTCGAGCTGGAGCCATATGCGCAATATCATTCCTCAATTTTGAAATGCGATTGCGAATAGCACGACGATCCATTTCGATTTTAGTTTCACCAGGGCCTCTTGAGCCAATACCAGCATCGCCTGCAGCTCTACCACCAGCCTGCCTAGAAAGAGCAGCACCCCAACCTCTTAATCGCGGAAGCATATATTGCAATTGAGCAAGCTCAACTTGAGCTTTACCTTCACGACTCGTAGCATGCTGAGCAAAAATATCCAAAATAACAGCTGTACGATCAACAACCTTAACTTTAGTCGCATCTTCTAAAGCTCGACGCTGGCTAGGTGGTAAATCATCGTCAACAATAATCGTATCCGCATCATGCTGAGCAACTACCGCTGCAAGCTCACGCGCTTTACCTGAGCCAACGTAAGTTGCGGCATCCGGCCTATATCTTTGCTGTAACATGCCATCGCAAACAACAGCACCAGCGGTTTGTGCCAACGCTGCAAGCTCACGCAAAGATTCTTCTGCTTGAGAAAGAGTTCCACGCGCGCTTGACCACACGCCAACTAACACAACACGTTCAAGACGAAGTTTTCTGTATTCAACTTCAGTAACATCTTGTAACTCACCAAGACCAGCTACTCGTTTCAAAGCATTACGAGATTCGCGCTCCTGCCACGCTTCATCATGCTTCTCACTTTCTAAAGTAGTGTCTAAAAGTACATCAGAATGGCCAGAAAGCACATCATTATGCTTGCTATTCGAATTGCTAATAGCATCTATATCTACGTTATTTACCAAAGACGCACCCTTCGTCGTTTTACTTAATAGCATTTTACAACGTTTGTTTTATTATTGTGATTTTAGAAGACATATTAAATGCTAAATCGTAAATAAGTACAATGACTAAAAACCAGGATCAAAATCAGCTTAAGAATCGCAATCAACTTAAAAATCAACCTAAAACTAATGATGTTGCAGTAAAGAAAAGCGGCGAACAGTATTTTTCCGCAACTCCTTCATCAAGCGATGAGCGAAAAACACTTCATGTAACATTACGCGACCGTGATATTGACGTTCAAGTTTCAAACGGAGTATTCAGCGCTTCTAAACTTGATTTAGGCACGTCTGTGCTACTAAAACACGCTCCAAAACCACCGGAAAATGGCCGATTTCTTGATATTGGATGCGGATGGGGTCCTATCAGCTTATCTCTTGGATTAGAATCTCCGAATGCAGAAATCTTCGCTATCGACGTAAACGAGAGAGCGCTAGAACTCACTAAATTAAACGCGAAAAATATTAATCTTAAAAACATACACACTGAACTTGTTGAAAACGCAATTAAAAATAAAGATTTAGAGCACATAGATCTCATATGGTCCAATCCGCCAATTCGCGTTGGAAAAGAAGTATTGCACGAAATATTACTTACTTGGATACCAAGACTGAACGAAAACGGAAAAGCGTATTTAGTTGTACAAAAAAATCTTGGATCAGACTCGCTTATTCCTTGGCTTGCTGAAAATCTTGGCGAAAACTACATAGTTGAAAAATATGCAAGCTCTAAGGGATACCGAATTATAGAAGTAACAAAGACGAAGTAAGTACTAAAAGTACTAAAAGTAAAAAGCAATACTAAAAGTAAAAAGCAACGCTAAAAGCAAGAATCAATGCTAAAAACGAAAAGCAATACTAAAAGCAAAAATCTACGAAAAGAAATAAATACACTATGAAATTCGACTACCCTGTTGAGCTTCCTATTTGCGCAGCACACGACGAAATAATAGAAGCAATTAAGTCTTCACAAGTCGTGATTGTTTCCGGACAAACCGGCTCCGGTAAAACTACGCAAATCCCAAAAATGGCGCTTGAACTTGGAAGAGGCGGAAGAGGTAAGCAAATCGTACACACTCAGCCTCGCCGTTTAGCTGCACGCACTGTTGCTGAGCGAATTGCAAGCGAAATGGAAGTAAAACTGGGCGAAGAAATCGGCTACCAAGTGCGATTTACCGACGAAAGCTCACCTAAAACAAAGCTTCGAATTGTTACGGATGGTATTTTACTTGCGCAAATTCAGCGAGATCCTCTTCTTACTAAATACGACACGATTATTATTGACGAAGCCCACGAGCGCAGTCTTAACATTGACTTTTTACTAGGATATTTAACAACTTTACTTCCACAAAGACGCGATTTGAAGCTGATTATTACTTCAGCAACAATAGATTCTGCAAAATTCCGTGAACATTTTGAGCAAGCTTTACACATAAAAGTTCCTGTTATTGAAGTTTCTGGACGCACTTACCCTGTGCGAGTGCTTTATGAACCGCTTGGATCCGCGCCTTCACTTATGCGACACGTCCCCGGCTTTGCAGATATAACAATGGATGAGGAAACTGTTGCAGAAAGCCAATCAAGCGAAAGCAATCGAGACGATATTGCAGATGAAGATATGACTTCTGCAGTAACACGCGCATGCGCTCAATTAGTGATTCATTCAAGCCACGAGCAAGGCGCGCGCGATATTATGGTTTTCGCTTCCGGCGAGCGCGATATTCGCGAATTTGAATCAGGATTACGCTCATATTTTGGCACTCGAGCAAGTGATATGAAAAGAGCGGATGCTATTGAAATAGTTCCGCTTTTTGCGCGTCTTTCTGCAAAAGATCAACATCGCGTATTTGAACACCACTCTCATCAACGCATTGTTATTGCTACTAACGTTGCTGAAACTTCGCTTACTGTTCCTGGGATTCGATACGTTGTCGATCCTGGTTTTGCGAGAATTAGCAGATATTCTAAGTCTGCAAAAGTGCAGAGGCTTCCTATAGAGCCGATTTCTCAAGCGAGCGCAGATCAGCGTTCTGGACGATGCGGACGAATCGCGGACGGTATTGCTATTAGACTTTACTCGCGCGAAGATTACGAAACTCGACCTCGTTTTACTGATCCTGAAATTCTTCGCACTTCGCTTGGAGCAGTAGTATTACACATGCTTTCAGTAGGCGTTGCTAAAACTGGCGAAGATATTACGAATTTCGGTTTTATTGACCCTCCTGATATGAAAGCAGTAAGCGACGGTTTTAATGAGCTTAACGAGCTTGGCGCAATAAGTAGAAAATCAGGTTTCATCACTTTAACTCATATTGGACGCGAGCTTTCTAAATTGCCGATTGACATTCGTTTAGGACGCATGATTATTGAAGCGGCTCGTAAAACCACTCCGAATACTCTTGCTGCAGTGCTTGTAATTGTTGCGTTTTTGAGTTTGCAAGATCCTCGCGAGCGCCCTGAAGAACAGCGTGAAGAAGCGGATAGACTTCATAATCGTTATGCGGATGAAACAAGCGATTTCTTAACTGCTTTAAATATTTGGGATTATATTTTCCAAGCAGACGGAAATATGAGCAATAACGCTCTTCGCAAACTTTGTAAAGCGGAATTCTTCCACTTTTTGCGTTTAAAACAGTGGAAAGATTTAGTTAATCAACTTCAAGACTTATGTAAAGAATTGCATTATAAAGTTGGCGATCCTATTCCAGTTAGAAGACCATCTTTGGAAATTCGTCAGCTTCCTAATAATCAGCAGGCGGCTCACAGCTTGTGCTGTTCTTGGGATTATCAAGGAATACACTCATCGATGCTTGCAGGCTTGCTTTCTATGTTGGGAATGCAAGTAGTGCGTGAACCGAAAGCTTCAGATTTTGCTAATTTGCATGGATCAGCAAAAATTCGAGCTATGAAACGCGCTCAAAAAATGGCTAAAAACGACTATCAAGGCGCGCGCGGAGGAAGATTCGCAATATTCCCAGCTTCAGCTGTTTCTAAAACAACTCCTTCATGGGTTATGTGTACGCAATTAGTTGAAACATCTAGACTTTGGGCAAGATATTGTGCGCAAATCGATCCTGCTTGGGCTGAGCCGCTTGCTAAAAATCTTACTAGAATCACGTATTCTGACGCTCATTGGAGCTCTTCTAAAGGTGCTGCTGTAGCAAAATCTAAAGTATTACTATACGGATTGCCTATTGTTCAAGATCGCACAGTTCAATGGGCTAGAGTTAATCCTTACGAAGCTCGAATGATTATGATTCGTCAAGGCTTAGTTGAAGCAGACGTACAACAGCGTTTCCAACACGATGAGTTTATTTTAAATAATCGCAATGTGCTTGAAGATGCAGATAATCAAGCAAATCGCACTCGTCAAATAAGTGAAACTGTAAACGACGAGGATTTATTTACTTTTTATGACACTCGTCTTCCTCAAGAAGCAACTACTATCGCAGCTCTTGCAAAATGGTGGAAAGATAACCGCGAAGAAGATCCGCACAAGTTAGATTTTAATCCCGATGAAGTTGAACGTTTACAAACTACGCAAAGCACTGATTTAGCTGATTATCCCGATCATTGGAACACGATTGGCACAGACGGTCAGCCTATAAGACTGCGCCTAAGTTATATTTATGATCCGGCTAATCCTTTGGACGGCGTAACAGCGCATGTGCCTCTTCATATGCTTTCGCGTTTAACTCCTGAAGAGTTTAGTTGGAATGTTCCAGGCTTGCTTGACGAGCTTATTATTGGCATGATTAAATCTTTGCCTAAAGCTTTACGAGTACAGTTCGTTCCAGCTCCTGACACTGCTAAAAAAATTCGCGAGTGGATTGACGAACATTACGACGAGCTTCCTGGAATTGAAGAAACTGGAACAAACGTAAATAAAAATAGGCTGATTTGGCCAGATTTTAGAGAAGTTTTCACTAAAGCTGCAATTAGCGTAGTTGGAGCGCAAATACATCCTGAAGTTTTCGACGACGAGCAAATAAGCAGACTCTCGCCATACTTGCGCATGACGTTTAGTGTTGAAGAAAGAAAAGCTAACGAAAAAGCTAGAGAAAAAGCTAGAGAAAATCGCAATAAACCTGCAGGTCGTAACAAGTACTCTAATCGCGGAAAACCTACTATTCTTGGAACCGACAAATCATTAATTGCATTACAACAACATTTCGCAAAAGAAGCACAAGAATCTGCGCGAGCAATTGTAAATCGTAAAGCAAATGAAGCCGCACAAGCTGGGCATGTTATTGAACGAGCAGATTTATTGCACAAGTCTGGAGCTACAAATCTTTCTCGATCGCAAATGGTTTGGGATGGCGCGTTAAACATGCTGCATTTAGACAATAAGCGCATTACTTCTCGCTGGCTTGGATCGGAAGCTTTACTACTCGCAGCTGCACCTTACTCAACTTCTAACGCTTTAGCAGAAGACTTGCAAATGGCTGCAGTAAAACGACTTATTACGAACACGGATAATATTACTGACGATAATTTATTACGCGAAGCTGTTGCAAACGTATCTGAAGTGTATGAAGACACTGTTTATGCTGTTGCACACGATGTGATTGCAATATTAAAACGTCAAGCAGAATCAAGTAAAGCTGTTTCAGGCAAGGCTGATTTGCCTTTGCTTTCAGTGTTGCAATCAATACGCGAACACACTGCAAGTCTTGTGTACGAAGGATTTATTGCTAAAACTCCATCCGATTCACTACCTCGTATTGAACGCTACTTGCATGCAGACGTGATTCGTCTTGCTAAAGCTAAAGCAGATAAAAATCGTGATGTGCGGTGGGCATGGCAGGCAGATGAAGCACATAAGCTTGTAGTAAAAGCCCAAGAAAACGCTCAGAAGATTCCAGCAGGACCAGCACATGACGAGTCGCAAATAATCGCTGAGAAATTACGCTGGATGTGCGAAGAATTCTATGTCTCTCTTTGGGCGCAAGAATTAGGCACAGCTTACCCTATAAGCATTCAGCGTATGCAAAAACTGTGATAGGCCTCAAATTATTTGCAATAAGCTTATGTATCCATACGAATATAAAATTGTGAACCTATATGAACGTAACTTTAACAGCATGCAAAGTTTAGCAAGTAAACGCACTCATGCGCTGCAATAGTTTGGGAGAAATATGGCTGAGCTATCACCTGTAGATGAATCTAAAAAATCATATGCGAATAAAAGTAATGCTGTTCAAAATAGCGCTCACAATACTTCCAAACATACTATTTTCCATGCTCACACATTAAACAATGACGCTTATGAAAATCCTGAAACTCGCAATAAAATAGCAGTTCGCGCGCTTATCCTACTTCTCATATCTTATGTTTTTGGAACTTTATGCTTGCAGGGCTTCAATTTGCTATTTAAGCAAGTCGGATCAGATGTTGGAAGTCCTGAACAATCGTCTTTGATCACAGGTCTGCCTGGAATTATTTTAGGAATCGCATTATTTATTTACGGTTCTTTGGGCGATTTTGTATCGTTGAAAAAACTTGTTACAGTCGGATTGCTAACACTTTTTACAGGCTCAATATTTGGTTTTGTAGCGAATTTTTGTTTCGAGCCACATTTGTGGAGCGTTATTTTAGCTCGTATGATTCAATCTGCAGGCGAACAAGTAACAGGTTCTGCTTATCTAGTAATCGCATCAAAATATTTACGCAATGATCTTAAAGTTATTTTCTTCGGATTATTTACAGCTGGATATCAAATTTCGGCAGCACTTGGCATTTTTACAGCAGGATTATTAAGCTCTATCTCCTGGCAATCATTCTTCTTAATCCCAGCTATCACTATATTCTTCCTACCTGTTTTAAGGCGTTATTTGCCTCAAAATAATGGAAATGGAAATAAGATAGACACTATAGGATTCATGATTTTTGGCACAGCTGTTGCACTTCTCACTGTTTTCTTCTCGTATCATATTTGGTGGATGCTTATTATTTCAATCGGATTATTTATAGTATTTGGAATTTATATCAGTAAAGCTAAAAATCCTTTTGTTGCTCCAGCATTTTTCAAGAACAAACGTTGGATTTCCGCAATGATAGTTCTTATGTTCCTTTATTTCACAAACTATTGTTTCACTCCTATTTTCAACCATTTAGGAGATGAATTATATAAACTAAGCACATCTGACGTAACACACTATATGGTTTTCGCGTTTATTATTGCAGCCTTGGCTGGCACTAGCTCGGGGAAAATAATTGCCCACTTCGGTCGCAAAAATGCTGTTATTATTGCGTCACTATTAATGGCTTTAGGATGGCTTGTTTCAAGCTTATGCGTTATGAGCGGATTCTGGGCACTAACTGTTGGAGCTTGCATATATTACGCAGGCTGCGGTCTTATGTACTCTCCTCTTGTTTCTACAATTTTGGATTCTTTGCCTGTTGAAGAAACTGGACGCGGTTGCGGTATGAATGATCTCGCTATGAGTATTACAACTTCCATTGGAATCGTGATTTTTTACGGTCTTATTGACAATCACACTTTAGAAGGATTCTCGTTTATTGGCGCTAAAGGTTCAGCAGCAGGATTCTCGAATGTTTTGCTTATCGGTTCAATAGTCTCGATATTAGGATTGTTGGTATTTGTGATTAGAAATTATGTGTATTCTAAATTAGACAAAAAAGATAAAAGCAATAACAGTGATAAAAAAAGATAACAAAGTTGAGAAAATAAGAAAAAGTTGAGAAAATAAAAAAGTTGCGGAGAACGCTAGTAGATAAAGATATTAGATATGTCTATTAGATAACAATATTGGACTACTTTAGTAGATAACGATATTGGACGATTAAATACTGCGAAAATAACTACCTACAGCAAATGTTACAAATCTTATTAGAATAAATAATTTGCTCTAATTTAAAAGTTTGTTGTACTATATGTTGGTGAGTTTAAATACTTCACTAAGTTGCTTTGCTATATGAAATTCATATTGCAAAATTCATATTGCGATAAGTTAAAAGGGGTCGATCGGTTTCGACGGCGATCTGTTCGCCGCGGGGAAGCGTGCCGAGAATGCGAAAGTCCACTCGTAAACGTCCTTTCGCAAAAGAATAAGTGCTAAATCTAATCGCACTGAGTTCGCTCTCGCTGCCTGAGCTTCGCGCCAGGATTAACCAGTGAGCAGCTGCTCCGTTCACCCACTCACGTCTTCGGAGTGGTGCTGAACGTCATTAGAAGACTTGCTTGAATTGCCGGGCTTCAGGGCAATTCAGGGACTTTTACTGTAGATATGCTCGCCATGAATTGTCTGCGATAACATGGGGGCAGAAAAACTGCCGTGCGGCCAGCAGACTACGCACGTAGAAGACCGAGGGTACGGTCACCGGACCGGGGTTCAATTCCCCGCGACTCCACCAACGCAATAACGCCACTGCTATACCAGCGTATAACGCAATAGGTACACAGTGGCGTTTTTTGTAGTAAAACCTGAGTTATTTGAGTTATTTGAGTTATTTGAGTTATTTCCTAAAACCCAATGCTTACAAGATTTAAGCTAAGCGTCAAAAGCATCTCCGAGATGATGCTGAGTAGCATGCTCAGCAGTGTCAGAATTATCGCAATCAAACTCCCCCGCGTCCGCAGCATCAACTATCGCGAGCGCAGCTTCCGCAAGATCCGGTCGCAACGCATCCAGCCAGTGGATGCGCGCATCCCTACCAAACCAACCCATTTGTTTGCGCGCAAGTCGTCGAGTTTTCTGCGCAATATCCGCAAAAGCCTCATCCTCGCTCCACACACCATCCAAATAATCCATAATCTGCTGATAGCCAAGAGCACGAACTGCAGTCACACCCAATCGCCCTCGAATTGCGCGCACCTCATCCACAAAACCCTGCTCACGCATAATCCGCGTACGTAAATCCACGCGCTTATCCAAATCTTCACGACGCAAATCTAAGCCAATTTGCACGCAATCAATCACATACTTATACTTCGGAAGCGTTGCGGAATAAGGCTTTCCAGTAAGCTCAATCACTTCAAGCGCGCGAATTGTACGTCGCGGATTGCGCGCATCCATATTAGCCGCAGCAACCGGATCCTTCTGCTTCAACTCATCAAAAAGCGCACCAGCTCCCTCCTTGCGCTCGCGATCCTCCAAAGCGGCTCGAATAGACTCATCCGTGCCCGGGAATGTAATATCATCCACGGCAGCACGCGCATACAATCCAGATCCTCCAACTAAAATCGGCCTCACACCGCGCGATTGCAACTCACTAATACACTGCCTAGCCAAGGTTTGGAAGCGCGCAACCGTCATCGTTTCTTCAGGATCAATAATGTCAAGCAAATGGTGAGGTACTTCCGCCTGCTCCTCCTCACTCGCCTTCGCCGTACCAATATCCATGTAACGATACATTTGATACGCGTCTGCGTTGATGATTTCCGCACGAATCCCACGCTCAGCTAATTTTTTCGCAAGCGCAATACCTAAACTTGTTTTACCGGAAGCTGTAGGACCGACTATTGAAATTACTTTAGGAGCACGATCCTGCTTATTTTCTGACATGCTATACTCCTCAATTTCCCCACAAAATCACATTTCGCTAAATTTTTACTAGCTAAAATTTTCTGTATATTCCTTCTATATTACTTCCATATTTCTTCTATATTTTTATTATTATCACATACTTATTCGAAACTCACTATTTGCTGCACTTTCGTAAATTCACTACACTTTCGTAAATTTATTCTGTTAAATGCCACGCTATCAGCTATTTAGCAGTTTTCTGAGTATTATTAAAAGACGTGATACTTGATCGTCATAATCGCATAAATTCCGCAGAGCTGTATGCTCGCCTGCGAAGCGCTGATGCACTTGAAGCTAACGGTGACTCTATACCATCATTACCTGATGATCAAATAGATGACTTCGTAAACATGATGCAAGTTTATGAAGGCGCAATGTATGAAATAAGCACTAAGCTCGAAATTCTCGACAGTGAATTCCAAGTTCGATTCTCACATGATCCGATTCATCATATGGAAAGACGCTTAAAATCAGTACACTCTATTTTTGAAAAGCTTCATCGTCGTAACCTTGATATTTCCACTCATGCAATCCGCGATAACCTTTTTGACGTTGCTGGAATACGCGTTATTTGCAACTATAGAGATGATGTTTACGCTGTTGCGCAATATCTTTCAGAACAAACAGATATTCAAGTATTGCGAGTAAAGGATTATATTAAAAATCCTAAGCCTAATGGATATAGAAGTTTGCACGTGATTTATGCAGTCCCAGTATTTCTTTCTTCTGGAGCGCATTACACTCCTGTTGAAGTCCAATTCCGTACTATCGCAATGGATTATTGGGCCAGCTTGGAACACGCGTTGCGTTATAAAGCGGATTTGCCGGATAGTAAGCTTGCTGAGCATTCACAAACTTTGCTTGATTGCGCTTGTAATTTGCAAAAAATCGAAGCTCTTATGCAGGGAATTCACCGTGATATTAACGGCACTCCTCGCGTAGAAAATGCTCCACACTCGTAATACGTGCAGTTTAATAAGTGACTTACGTAATAAGCGACTAACACTATACGTGACTTAACACTATATCTACTTTCGCAATACGTGCATTCATATTTTTATAAGGTAAAATTGTTAGTGTTATTCATATAGCAATTATCTATAATAGTATTTGTGTGATTGTTTATTATTAGTGAAATTTATTTAAGAAAAGGAGCGTTATGGCATATTACAACGAAAAATACGAGCAACAATATGGCGACGTTAAACAAACTATAAACACGAATGCAGTTTATGCATACGAGGAAGCAAAACGAACATCTGTAGCAAAAGTCTACGGAGAAATGACAGTAGGCTTGATTGTAACAGCACTAGTTGCAATGTTTTCACAGTCGACTGGCGCTTTTGAACAATTCCTCATCGCGACCGGAAAGTTAGGTTGGATTGGCATCGTATTAGTACAAGTCGCATTGTCTGCTTTCTTGGGAATACGAATTATGAAGATGAACGTAGTATTAGCTAGAATTATTTTCTACGCTTATGCTGCTATAACAGGATTCACTATTAGCATAATATTTGATATTTTCAAAATTAAATCTATTGTAATCGTATTCGCTCTTACAGCAGGATTCTTCTTGTGCTTAACTATGCTTGCACTAACTACAAAAATCAACATGCTTAAAGCTGGACCGATTATTTTTGCTGGATTAATAACACTTGTTATTGCTCAGTTTATTCTTATGTTCCTAACGCCGAGCAACAATGCAATTAAGATAATTTCAGCCATTGGAATATTGGTTTTTGCTGGTCTTACGGCTTATGACGCTCAAAAGACTCGTGCTTTATTTGAAGAATACGATCAGCAACCTGAAGTTATCAAGAGAATATCAATTCTATGCGCTTTGCAACTTTACTTAGACTTCATAAATATGTTCGTCTATCTGTTGCAATTAATTGGAGATAGAAAAGATTAACTCGCGATTAATATTCGATTGATGCGTAGTTGATACAAGGTTAATGCGCGATTAATCAATAATCTATTATGTCTGCTGAGATTTTATGATTTCAGCAGACATTTTATTTATATCCGTTAATACAACAACTAAATTACTGTGCTTTGGGCCCTGAGCAAGCTCGGCGAATTAAAAAAGCTTCAAGCAAAACAACCACACTAATCTGGTCTGCCTGCGTCAATAAAGACACAGACAGACCTCGCTTGCGTTGGAAGCACACTGTGCTTCCAACCCTGAGCAAGCTCGGCGAATTAAAAAAGCTTCAAGCGCACAATGCAGCTTGAAGCTTGGTTAATTCGCGGATGAGGCGAGATTCGAACTCGCGGTAGGTTTCCCTACAACGGTTTTCAAGACCGTCTCCTTAGACCGCTCGGACACCCATCCATTTTGCGCATTAAAGCAATCAAATCACTGCCTTCAATGCACAAGGGTATAGCATATCATCACGTATAGAACGCAACACTCACGCTTCCCACTTAGTAGGCTCAATGACTTCCTTGCCACCCATATAAGCCTGCATAGCCTTTGGAATATCAATCGAACCATCTTCATGCTGATGATTTTCCAAAATAGCCACAAGCCAGCGAGTAGTAGCCAAAGTACCGTTAAGCGTACTAACTGGACGAGTTCCGCCATCTTCCATGCGCTCACGCACATTCAAGCGACGAGCCTGATACTCAGTGCAGTTAGAAGTAGAAGTAAGCTCACGGTAACGACCCTGCGTTGGAACCCAAGCCTCGCAATCAAACTTACGGGCTGCAGAAGAACCAAGGTCACCAGCAGCAGTATCAATAATGCGGTAAGGCACTTCCACCTTAGCAAGCATTTCCTGCTCCATACCGAGCAACTTCTGATGCTCAGCGCGAGAATCTTCCTGCTTGCAATAAACAAACATCTCAACCTTATCGAACTGATGCACGCGAATAATACCAGAAGTATCCTTTCCAGCAGCACCAGCTTCACGACGGTAGCAGCTCGACCAACCGCAATAACGCAAAGCACCATTGCTTAAGTCAAGAATCTCATCCTCGTGCATACCAGCCAAAGCAACCTCGGAGGTACCAACCAAATACTGATCATCTGGCTCGCGCAAACGGTAAATCTCATCCGCATGAGAATTCAAGAAGCCAGTTCCGCGCATAACTTCTGGGCGCACAAGCGTTGGAGTAATCGCAAGCGTAAAACCGTGCTCTTCGGCTTGATCAACAGCCATAGTAAGCATTGCGATTTGCAAGCGAGCCACAGCACCGCGCAAGAAGTAGAAGCGAGAGCCTGCAACCTTCACACCGCGACGCATATCAATTCCAGCAACGCCAGTTCCAAGAGTCAAATGATCCTTTGGCTCAAAACCTTCGGCTGCAAAATCGCGAGGCGTGCCAACCTTCTTAACTACAACGTAGTCGTCTTCTCCGCCTTCTGGCGCTTCATCTTCAACGATGTTAGAAAGCTTCCACATTGCTGTAGTGTAGTCGGCAGTAGCTTTTTCGGATTCAGCCTTGTATTCTGCAACCTTAGAAGCTAATTCTTTAGTTTCAGCAATAAGCGCAGCCTTTTCCTCTGCACTAGCTGTTGCAACCTTCTTACCAATAGCTTTTTGCTCAGCACGAGCGTCTTCAAAAGCCTTAAGAGCGGTTCGGCGCAAGTCATCGCTGCGCAATACTTCATCGACGAGTTCAACGGATTCACCACGCTTGCGCTGCGATTCCTTAACTACGTCGGCATGTTCACGAATAAATTGGATATCAAGCATGACTCCTAGCCTAGTGCCGCAAGACGACAGATGCATATAATAGGTATAAATAGTGCAAATATGACGCAAAGGCGTACCCATTTTACGAAATTCACATGTCTGATGGGGCTGAGCTGTCGGAGTTTCTCTCATCGCAAGATTTTTACATTGCTCTAAGAGAAACTTCGACAGCTCTTGGCATGTTTAGTCTTTTAATCTTCGGCTAATCACCGAGATTTTTCAATTTTTCTTCTTCATTCGATGAATCACCACTTCGTGCTGAGGTTCATCTCATTCAGGGCGAAAAATCTTAAATCTCTGCCTAACTAATAGTAAAGAACGCTTTGTTAATAAAACTTGCAAATAACCTATAACACGATATGAGTCACATATAAATACTTAAGTGTATAATTGTAGAACTTGATTCAATTCACAGCTGAATACAAATATAAATAAACACTAAAAAATAAATAAATACTGGCAAATTTAAAAAATAATAAAAGCAAATATTAAAACAACTATCTAGATCTAATGGGAGCAAAAAATGGCAGTTATGCACGTTAAGCAAGAAGACTTTATGTCTGTTGTACGATC
The DNA here is from genome assembly GCF_002896555.1 of Gardnerella coleohominis. Lineage (GTDB taxonomy): Bacteria > Actinomycetota > Actinomycetes > Actinomycetales > Bifidobacteriaceae > Bifidobacterium > Bifidobacterium vaginale_F. The sequence goes on along the minus strand of NZ_MNLH01000003.1, from coordinate 137,549 downwards.
AAATGAAATTGTTTTCGTCGATTTCTGGGCAAAGTGGTGCGCTCCATGTCGAGCATTCGGACCAATTTTTGAAAAGGTAAGTGAAAATCACCCAGAAATAACATTCATTAAGGTAGATATTGACGAGAATCCAGATATAGCCGCAGAAGCTGAAATTCACTCTATTCCAACGATTAAAGTTATAAAGAATTGCGGAGAAATTTGGAATCATCAGGGTTCTGTAACAGCCGAGGTACTTGAACTTGTTGTTGAGGAAGCGAAGAAACTTGACACGAGCGATGAAGATGATAACGAAGATAGCGGCGATAACGGCGATAACGAATAAGACAGCAACGAATAGAACAGCTACGAATATTAAGATAACTACAAAATTAAGACCGCAACAAAGCATAACCGTGCGATTAAATAAACCTTGGAATACCGCCATTCTCTTTGCGTGCGACTAATATACTAGTAGTTATGTCTATTGTTTAACTGATTAATTTTCAATATTGGTTAACGATTAATTAGACTGATTAAATTAATTAGTTAGTGTTTAATTAATTAGATTTGGATTGATTATCGCTTACTTGAAGAGGGAGGGATATGACCAGTCACCGCAAACATACAGTCACGCTTAAATCACTGAGCATGCGTCAGTGGGCAATTTTGATTGCGTCTGTTATAAGCGCGATTGCTTTAGTGGTGCTTGTCGTTGTTTCTCGAAATTTTTACGAGTCATCAGCACCTCAGGCAACTCCTGTAACTTCTTATTCGGCTACAGAAAATCTCACTACGGTTTCTCGTGGCGCAGTTCGTGATGTTCTGAATAGCAATACTTCGTATATTACTGTTGTTATTAATGGGCATCATCGCACAATTTTAGGAACTAATTTTACAGATGTTCGTTCCGTGCTAAACGCTGGAGATATCACGCTTGAGCCTCATGATGTTGTAACGCCTTCTCTTGACACGAAAGTTAAAGAATCAACTGTTATTACAATCCAACGCGAAGGCGCTAAATTAGAAACTTCAGATGACGATATTGCTTTTAACGTTGTCAAAAAGGAAACTGCCGCGCTTCCAAAAGGCACTGAAAAAGTTCAGCAAAATGGCGTTAATGGCGTTATGGAAACAGCTAAGCTTGTTACGCATGTAGGCAAAAAAGTAGTATCTTCTAACATATTTGCATCTTACGTTAAAAAAGCTCCTAAAGATAAGATCATACTTGTTGGAACAGGTGGCGAACTTGCAGGATCGCCAGCAGATATTTCACTCGGAACTACTGTCCCAGCTGGAGAAATGCAAAATTGGGCGCATGATTGGCTTCTTTCCAACGGTTATAGCGAAGCTGATTTTACCGCCACGGTATTTATTATTTCTCACGAATCTGGTTGGCGCGTAAACGCAATGAATCCTTCTGGAGCTTACGGCTTGCCTCAAGCTCTTCCAGGCGGAAAAATGGCTTCTGCAGGCGCTGATTGGGCTACTAATTATCAGACTCAGCTCAAATGGTTCTGGAATTATTGCAATCGTAGATACGGCTCAATACAAGGCGCATACCAGTATTGGATGGTTCATCACAACTACTAATCAGCCTGCTAACTGCCGAATAGTAATAGGTAGATTAGTAACAGACCGAATCGAGATCCCAAAACTAGATTCACAATCTAGACCCCAAAACTAGATTCCAAAGCTACGGCTTAGGCTGAGTTTTGATTTTAAAACTTACTTTCGTATTTACTAAATAAATTAATATTACTTAGTAAAATTATGCGATTACTGTGTATAGACTACTAACTTAAAACTGCACGTTATGTTCAGCATGCTATTTTCCGCATGTTACGACTTGCATGTTATTAGTTTGTTTTACGTCTTCACGCAGTAATCGCTTGATTATTTGTTATCGACTATTGCAGAAAGGATTAAAACGTGCCACTAACATCATGGTTGCATAAAAGCAAATGCGGCAAAACTGAATGCAGCAAATGCGATGATTTAAATCATGATAATTTAAATCATGCTAATTTAAGTCATGCTTTAATAGGCGAAGAAGCGTATAAAGACAATCACCTTACTCGCGCAGCCTTGGTATCACTGGCAATATTAACCTTCATAACATTCATAGGTAACTTCGCTCAGTTACAGCTCACAGCGGCATTGCCTACAATCGTTCGAGAATTCAATATAAGCGTTACAACAGGCCAATGGCTTACTTCAATATTCCAGCTAATTATGGCAATAATGGTGCCGTTAACAGCCTTTTTAACAAGGCGATTTTCCACTAGGCAAATAGTAATAACCTCTATGTGCTTATTCACTGCAGGCTCTATTTTAGCTTGGATAAGCACCGATTTTATTATGGCTCTAATCGGACGTACTCTAGAGGCGATTGGAACCGGAGTCATGTGGCCTGTATTGCAGATTACCGTATTTTCCGTCTACCCTCTTACGCGCAGAGGCATGGCAATGGGCAGCGTGGGTATGGCAATGAGTATCGCCCCGGCAATCGGCCCAACTATTGGCGGTTTGCAAACAGATTTCAACGGCTGGCGCTCAATCTTCTTATCTTTAACCGTAATAGGTTTTATTTCTATAATTCTCTCAGCATTTTTCTTGCATAATTTTGGCGAGCAAGATAAAAATGCGAAAGCTGATTTCTTCTCTGTAAGCCTCTCAGTTATTGGCTTCGGAGGCTTAATGTTTGGATTCACAAATATTGAAGCTTACGGTATTACTCACCCAATGTCGTGGGTGCCAATGATTGTAGGCGGCATTGGAATCATATGGTTTGTAATACGACAATTCCTTGATCAGAAGCGCGGTAAACTCCCCCTTCTTGGCTTAAGCGTGCTTAAAAATAAGTATTTTACAATTGGAACTATTTGCGCGTGCTTAACATTTTTCGCTTTCAGCTCGATTATGGTTCTCATACCGCTTTACATTCAGGATGATCGCGGATTTTCTGCAACTATGAGCGGTCTCATACTGCTTCCTGGAGCTTTCGGCATGGCTATTTCGCAATTCTTAGGCGGACGCATGCTCGATCGTTTTGGAGTCAGACCAGTTGCTATGGCCGGATCTTTGATACTGCTTTTCGGCACCGTGATGATGAGTCTTATAGATATGCACACGTGGATTTGGTGGATTTCTATTTGGCAGTTTACAAGGCAGATTGGCATGGGTTTCCTGCTTATGCCTATAACAACGTGGTCGCTTAACTGCTTGAAGCACGAAGAGCTTGGAGATGGATCTGCTGTAACTAACACTATGAGACAGCTTTGGGGTGCAATAGGCGCTCCCGTACTAGTTGTTACTATGACGGCATTAACTACTTGGCGTCATTCCAACCTTGGCACGGGGCATGCAGCGGATGTTGCTGCTAGCATTTTTGGTGTTCAGTGGACTCTTAGGATCAGTGCGATTATTACAGCTATTATGGCTGTTATCGTGATTCTTGGGGTTAAAGGTGAAGGCGCAGGATCCGCTCACGCCTTAGCTAGAAGGGCGATTGCTAAAATGCGCGTATTGCATATTCCGCATTCTTCCGAGCACAAGGATGTTTTAAACGATCATACTCATCATCAATACTGAATCTTCGATTCGCCGGAGCTGGCACAGAGAGGAAGTCCAACGCAAGCGAAGATGTGAGCAATACATTTTGTTTACGAAACTCGCGTTGGAAGTCCACTGGACTTCCAATCCAAGCGAGTTTCCGCTCCGAATTGCCTTCGCGCGCTATATCGCAGCGCTTAGGCAGGTCGTCGCGCTTACTCAAAGTTGAAAGTCCAGTGCGCTAAGGCAGGTCGTCAGCGCACCATAACCACAACCAAACTCCCAATGCAATACCAAATAAATCACCCTGCCTTCGTCTTTACTGACTCAGGCAGTCCTCGCTTGCGTTGAAAGTCCACTGGACTTTCAACCCTGAGCAAGCTCGGCGCTCCGAATTGCTTTTGCACACTACATTCTAAGTGCAAAAGCAGGTCGTCGCGCCAGCAATCCTTATCCCTCACTAGTATCCTGTTCTTGGTTTTGTGGACTTAGGTACCAGATAAGTAAACAAATTCGGGGTAGGGTTCTTGGTTTTGTTTACTTGAAGTAAAGTTCTAAATCTCAAATCTCTGCCTAACTAATAGAAGTACAGTGTGCTGCACTTTAGGGACCCTCATGCAGAAATAAAACTGCGCGAGGGTCGGATTTTGCCAATCTTTTGACACTGGCGCAGTTGGCGCTCGCGAGGATTACGCGCTCGCTTACGAAACTCCCCCAATGCAATACCAAATAAATCACCCTGCCTTCGTCAATAAAAACGAACACAAGACGATTTATCTGATCGTTTGAAACTAGGTTACGAAAACCAGCTAAAACATCACATCAAACATATAAAATCGTATGTAAACCATAAATTCACAAATTAATATCAAGGCAATTAATAAAACTTCACGCGCAAAGGAGGGGAAATGACAGCGACAACAGTAACTACGATAAATACAAGCATAATAGACTCAAATACGACATCTGCAAAAACTGTAATATCTGAAAAGCCTTCAAAAGCATCAAAAAACACGAAGTCAAATCACCCTTCTGCACTAACTCCCTCGATTGTGCAAAAACTTTGCGCGCCAGTCGCGAGAAAACTCGGCGTAAAAGAACTATACTTGTTCGGATCTGTTGCTAAAGGAACAGCAAATCAGAACTCAGACGTGGATTTTATATACGAAATGCAAAACGATTCAAGTATAGATTGCGAAACCGCTTACATCGTTAGCAAAAAGCAAATGCTCACGGAAGCACTATCTAAATGCTTAGGCAGAAAAATCGACCTTGTTAACAAACGTTACGTAACACAACCGCTAGTAAACGAAGATGCCGAACTTCAGCGAAAAGCGTTCGTAACAGAAATCAACACTCAACCAATTTTCCAAATTGTGTGAAATTGACTTTTTGAAACTTAAACTAATCTATTTAAAACGTAGCACACGCAAATAATCAAAGGCCAAACAATGAGCAAAGCCAGCAAATCAAACGACATGGTTCATGTTGCAGCGATACGCAAATACTTGCGCGCTGCCACTAAATTTATAAGCGATGTTCCTTTTAATCAGTTTGCCAAGGACGAAGAAAAACAATATGCCGTAGCTCATGCAATTGAGCAAGCTGGCGAACATGTGAAAAAGCTCTCGAAATCATTCCGTGAAAATACTAACGATATTGAATGGAAGAAAATCGCTGGAATGCGTGACTGCATTGTGCACAATTATGAAGGAATAGACTTGGAGCTTTTATACACGTCAGTGTCACGCGACTCTAAACAAGTTATTGAAATTCTCACAGAATATATCAACAAAAACAAAAGCTCTTATTCAGACGATTTGCTTGATTTTACTCGTGTAAACAAATTAGGCAACTAAAGATTTTAAAAACTTGCTAACACTTACCAACGCTCAGGCAGGTCGTCAGCGCACCATAACCACAACCAAATTCCCAATGCAATACCAAATAAATCACCCTGCCTTCGTCTTTACGGACTCAGGCAGTCCTCGCTTGCGTTGAAAGTCCACTGGACTTTCAACTTTGAGCAAGCTCAGCGCTCCGAGTTGCTTTCGTGCGCGCAATGCTGCACTCAAGCAGGTCGGAGCGCAAAAAACGACCCAACCAACAGAACGCGCTAAAATAACGCAATCTGCTAGTTGAGCCGTTTCAAATATTTGACCCTAGCTTAAAAACTCAAAGCCAAATCTCGACAAAGGCCTTAATTAATAAGCCTTAGCCACCAACTAGTTAATCCTAATCGTTGTAATCGCTCTGACCACCCTGATCGTCAAGGTAATCATCTGGATTAAACTCATCGCCAATGGCCATGTCACCAAAATCGATGTTAGAGAAGTCAACTTCACCCATATCGGTTGCACCGAAGTTAGACGGAGTATTGTCAACGTTCCCCAAACCAAAGTTTGGATACATGCGCTCACGTGCTTCCGGAGTTGCATCTACGTGAGAATTGCGGTAACGAGCCAAACCAGTACCAGCTGGGATGAGCTTACCGATAATCACGTTCTCCTTCAAGCCCTTAAGATCATCTTCCTTCTGGCTCAAAGCAGCTTCAGTAAGAACGCGAGTAGTTTCCTGGAACGATGCGGCGGAAAGCCACGAATCAGTAGCCAAGGAAGCCTTAGTGATACCCATAAGTTCTGGTCGACCAGCAGCAGGCTTGCCACCATTCTTCACAGTCTCGAGATTAATCTCACGGAACTTAGTCTGATCAATAAGCTCGCCTGGAAGCAAATCGGTATCTCCAGAGTCAATCACAGTAATACGACGAAGCATTTGGTGAACAATAACCTCAATATGCTTATCGTGAATATCTACACCCTGCGAACGATACACATTGTGAACTTCTTCAACAATGTTGACCTGAGCTGCACGAGTACCGAGAATTCGAAGAATCTTCTTAGGATCCACAGAACCCTCAATAAACTGCGTACCAACTTCAACATGCTCATGATCCTTCACAAGCATTGGAGCGCGGCGAGTTACTGGATACTCGATTGGTTCCACGGTCGTATCATCTGGAATCAGCTTAACAATGCGACCCTGAGTTGGGCTATCCTGAATTTCAACAGTTCCAGAGAACTCAGCGATTGGAGCCTCGCCCTTAGGAGTACGAGCTTCGAAAAGCTCCGTAACACGAGGAAGACCCTGCGTAATATCAGAAGCAGAAGCAACACCACCGGAGTGGAAGGAACGAAGTGTTAACTGCGTACCAGGTTCACCAATGGACTGTGCTGCAACAATACCAACAGCTTCACCAACGTCAACCAAAGAGCTTGTAGCCAAAGACCAGCCATAGCACTTTGCACAAACGCCACGCTTGGATTCGCAAGTGAGCACGGAACGAGCCTTAACTTCTTCAACACCGTGAGCAACCAAATCGCGAAGCACAGACATAGAGAGTGCATCTCCACGCTTTGCCAACACTGTTGTTCCATCTGAAGGGTCAATCACGTCTGCAGCAAGCAAACGAGAGTATGGACCACCATCAGCGGCTTTTACAAGAGTTAAGTTGCCGTCAGCATCACGATCAGCAATCTTCATGTCAAGACCACGCTTAGTACCGCAATCTTCTTCACGAACGATAACTTCCTGAGAAACATCAACAAGCTTACGAGTCAAGTAACCAGATTCTGCTGTACGAAGTGCGGTATCTGCCAAGCCCTTACGAGCACCGTGCTGAGAAATGAAGTACTCCAAGACGGAAAGGCCATCGCGGTAATTCGACTTCACAGGACGAGGAATAATCTCACCCTTAGGGTTAGCCACCAAACCACGCATACCAGCAATCTGACGAATCTGCATCCAGTTACCACGTGCGCCTGACTGAACCATGATGTTCACATTGTTATCATCATGGAAGTTCTCACGCATGGCTTCTGCAACCTTATCAGTGCACTCAGTCCACAAGTTGATCAACTCTTGACGACGTTCCTCATCGGTTAAATCACCAATGGTCTCGTAGCGCATGTTAATCTTTGCGGCCTGATCCTCATAATATTGCGCAATTTCTTCACGATTTGGAGGAAGAACAATATCAGAGAATGCCATAGTTACGCCAGACCATGGAGCGCGAGTGAAGCCAAGATCCTTCAAAGCATCCAATGTGGCTGCAACTTGCGCTGTTGGGTAACGCGTAGCAATATCGTCAACGATCTTAGAAAGCACGCCCTTAGGTACTTGCATGTTTACGAATGGATAATCCACTGGCAAAGTTTCGTTGAACAACACGCGTCCATAAGACGTTGCGAACAAAACAGTTCCATCGGAGAATCGCTCTTCGTGAACGACTTCTGAGCTACCTGGTTCAGGATCCACAACCTTCAAATCTCCTGGCTCCCAATTTTCAGGAAGCACGAAATCCTTAGGCATACGAATCAAAACCTTGGCTTGCATATCAATCTCATGCTTGTCGAGAGCCATTTGAGCTTCAGCGAGCGAAGAGAATATGCGACCTTGACCCTTGGCACCGTCAATTACGGTAGACAAGTAGTAAAGACCCAAAATCATATCCTGAGATGGCATAGTCACAGTGTGACCGTCTGCTGGCTTCAAAATATTGTCAGATGCCATCATCAAAGTACGAGCTTCAGCTTGAGCTTCAGCAGAAAGAGGTAAGTGGACTGCCATCTGGTCACCATCGAAGTCAGCGTTGAATGCTGCGCAAGCAAGTGGTGGCAAGTGGATTGCTTTACCTTCAACCAAAATTGGCTCAAATGCCTGAATACCCAAGCGGTGAAGTGTAGGAGCGCGGTTAAGAAGAACTGGATGCTCGGAAATAACTTCTTCCAAAACACTCCAAACTTCAGAATCGCCGCGATCTACCAAGCGCTTAGCGCTCTTCATATTCTGGGCAAATCCTTGATCTACCAAACGCTTAATAACGAATGGCTTGAACAATTCCAAAGCCATTGGCTTAGGCAAACCGCATTGATGCATGCGCAAGCTTGGGCCGACGACGATTACGGAACGACCAGAATAATCTACACGCTTACCAAGCAAGTTCTGACGGAATCGACCTTGCTTACCTTTAAGCATATCTGAAAGCGACTTTAATGGGCGGTTTGACGCGCCAGTTACAGGGCGACCGCGACGACCATTATCGAAGAGCGAATCAACAGCTTCCTGAAGCATACGCTTTTCGTTATTAAGCATGATCTCAGGAGCGCCAAGCTCAATAAGTCGCTTCAAACGATTGTTTCGATTAATAACGCGACGATACAAATCGTTCAAATCAGAAGTTGCAAAACGGCCACCATCAAGCTGAACCATTGGTCGCAAATCTGGTGGAATAACTGGAATAACATCCAAAACCATAGCTTCTGGCTTATTGCCAGTGGTTAAGAACGCGTTCACAACCTTCAATCGCTTCAAAGCGCGAGCCTTACGCTGACCAGAGCCAGTGTCGATTTCTTCACGAAGTTCTGCAGCAGCAGCCTTCAAATCGAAATCTTGCAAACGCTTCTTAATAGCTTCAGCACCCATGCATCCCTGGAAGTAATCGCCATAACGATCTTCCATTTCACGCCATAGGTCTACATCGCCTTCCATATCGCCTGGGCGAATTTCCTTAAAGCGGCTGAAGACTGCATCCAAACGCTTAATTTGTTCGTCGTAACGCTGGCGGATTGCAGACATTTCGCGTTCTGCGCTAGAACGAAGCTTAGCCTTTGAAGCACCTTTAGCTTCGCCTGATTCTTCAAGCTCACGCAAATCTTCTTCAACCTTTTTAGCGCGAGATTCTATTTCGTTATCACGACGCTTTTCAAGGTTTGCGATTTCTGTATCGAACTCGTCCTGCAAATCAGGCATATCCTGCTGACGCTGCTCAACATCTACACTTGTAACCATATAGGCTGCAAAATAGATAACCTTTTCCAAGTTCTTTGGAGCAATGCCAAGCAAGTAACCCAAACGGCTAGGAACACCTTTGAAGAACCAAATGTGTGTAACCGGAGCTGCAAGCTCGATATGACCCATGCGCTCACGACGAACGCGGCTACGAGTAACCTCAACGCCGCATCGCTCGCACACAATGCCCTTAAAACGAACGCGCTTATACTTACCGCATGCGCATTCCCAATCCCTAGTCGGACCGAAGATCTGCTCACCGAACAGACCATCTTTTTCCGGCTTCAAGGTACGGTAATTAATGGTTTCTGGCTTCTTTACTTCACCGTGGCTCCATCCGCGAATGTCGTCAGCGGTAGCCAGCCCAATCCTCAATTTGTCAAATGTGTTGACGTCCAGCACTCTTATTGTCCTGTCTGTGAAATTTTTTACGTTTTACTATCACATAAGTGCGGCTATAGCCGATCACTGATATTCCGGCTCAGAAATGATTTGATCTTCCTTGGCAGACGAATCTGGTCGTGCACCAATGTTAAAGCCCAAATCATCTGAGGACGAAACAGGATCGTCTTCTTCATCCTTCATGTCAATTGCAACGCCATCAGCGTTTAACACCTCAACATTCAAGGAGAGCGACTGCATTTCCTTAAGAAGCACCTTGAAGGATTCAGGAATACCGGCAGGCGGCAAATTCTGACCCTTCACGATTGCGCCATATACGCGCACACGACCCGAAACATCATCAGACTTAGTAGTCATCATTTCGTGCAATGTGTACGAAGCACCATAAGCCTCAAGAGCCCAAACTTCCATTTCGCCGAAGCGCTGGCCACCGAACTGAGCCTTACCACCCAACGGCTGCTGGGTAATCATTGAGTACGGACCAGTGGAACGGGCGTGAATCTTATCATCAACCAAGTGATGCAGCTTCAAGATGTACATGTAACCAACGGAAATTGGCTTAGTGAAAGGCTCACCAGTACGGCCGTCATAAAGCACTGCTTTACCATCAGGGCCAACAAGCTTATTGCCATCAGCATCCTTCAAAGTTGTGCTTAACAAGCCCTTCAAAGTTTCTGGACGAACGCCATCGAATACTGGGGTTGCAACTGGAGTTCCAGGATCGCCGTGTTCAGCGCCCTGTGGAACATATTTCTTCCAAGCAGCTTCCAAATCTGGATCCAAGTTAATATCCCAACCAGCGTGAGCAATCCAACCCAAGTGAAGCTCGAGCACCTGGCCCAAGTTCATTCGAGAAGGCACACCCAATGGGTTAAGCATGATGTCAACTGGAGTACCATCAGCTAAGAATGGCATATCTTCTTCTGGCAAAATGCGGGAAATAACACCCTTGTTGCCGTGTCGACCGGAAAGCTTATCGCCTTGTGTAATCTTACGATGCTGAGCAATGTAAACGCGAATCATTTGATTCACGCCGTTTGGAAGCTCGTCGCCATCGTCTTCAGCGTCTTCACGAGTGATTTCCTTAACTGCAATAACAGTACCGGTTTCGCCGTGTGGCACGCGCAAAGAAGTATCACGAACTTCGCGGCTCTTTTCGCCGAAGATTGCGCGGAGCAAACGCTCTTCTGGTGTAAGCTCAGTTTCACCCTTAGGAGTTACCTTACCGACCAAAATATCGCCTGCTTCAACCTCAGCACCGATGCGGATAATACCGCGCTCGTCGAGGTTTGCAATAGCATCTTCGCCAACGTTTGGCAAATCACGAGTAATCTCTTCAGAACCGAGCTTAGTTTCACGAGCGTCGATTTCGTATTCTTCAATGTGAATTGAAGAAAGCGTATCGTCTTGTACTAAGCGCTGAGAAATAATAACAGCATCCTCGTAGTTGTAACCATTCCATGGCATGAATGCAACAAGCAAATTCTTACCCAAAGCAAGTTCGCCCTTATCTGTTGCAGGACCATCTGCCAAAACAGTACCAGCTTCAACACGTTCGCCATCTTTAATAAGTGGAACTTGGTTGTAGCAAGTAGTCTGGTTAGAACGCTGGAACTTAGAAAGCTTGTAGCTGGACTGAGTGCCATCATCGTTCATAACGCGAATAATATCTGCGGAAACGTAAGTTACAACACCTGGCTTTTCAGCTAAGATTACATCGCCAGAATCAACTGCTGCACGCCATTCAGAACCGGTACCAACAAGTGGTCGCTCGGACTTAATAAGAGGCACAGCCTGACGCTGCATGTTAGTACCCATCAAAGCACGGTGGCCTTCATCATGCTCCAAGAATGGAATCAAAGAAGCACCCAAGGAAACCATCTGGCGTGGGGAAACATCCATGTAGTCAACGCTTCCGACTGGCACATCGACTGCCTCTTCTTCATCGATACGAGCAAGTGCTTGAGTACCAACAAAGTTGCCGTTTTCGTCGAGTTCCTGGTTTGCCTGTGCAATAACATGCTCGGCTTCACGATCTGCAGTCATGTATTCAACTTCGTTCGTTACATGACCATTCACTACCTTACGGTATGGAGTTTCGATGAAACCGAATGGGTTGATTCGTCCGAAGGTTGCCAAAGAACCAATAAGACCGATGTTTGGACCTTCTGGGGATTCGATTGGGCACATACGTCCGAAGTGGGATGGGTGCACGTCTCGAACTTCCATGGAAGCACGATCTGGAGAAAGACCACCAGGACCGAGTGCAGAAAGACGACGCTTATTAGTAACGCCTGCCAATGGGTTATTTTGATCCATGAACTGGCTTAACTTAGAAGTTCCGAAGAACTCCTTAATAGTAGCGTTAACTGGGCGAATGTTAATCAAGGACTGTGGAGTAATAGCTTCAGCATCCTGAGTGGTCATACGCTCGCGAACAACGCGCTCCATACGGCTTAAACCAGTACGAAGCTGGTTTTGCACCAATTCACCAACCTGGCGAATACGACGATTGCCGAAGTGATCAATATCGTCAACTTCTACGCGCAATTGCACATCTTTGCCATCGCGCTTACCTGGGAATGTCTGCTCGCTCTGTGCCAAAGCTGCAGCTTTATCAGCCGGATTAGTGGCCTTCAAAGCAGTATTCTTAGCAGTAGCATTAGAATGCAAAGTAACCAAGTACTTAATAGTCGCAATAATATCTTCGCGATTCAAACTGCGATCGTTGTAATCAGCTTCCAAACCAAGCTTACGATTAATCTTGTAACGGCCAACTCGAGCCAAATCGTAACGCTTAGTATTGAAGTAGAAGGAATCGAGCAAAGTATGGCCAGCTTCTGGAGTTGCCGTATCTGCCGGACGAATCTTACGATACAAATCCGTTAATGCTTCATCCTGAGTTTCAATAACTTCCTTATCAAGTGCATCAAGCACCAAAGGATATCCCTTGAAAGCTTCAGCAATCTCTGGCTTAGTCATACCGATTGCCATTAAGAATACGATTGCAGACTGCTTACGCTTACGATCTACTCGTACGCCCAAGAAGTCGCGCTTATCGATTTCAAATTCCAACCATGCTCCACGGCTTGGAATAATTTTGGCACCGTAAACATCTTTGTCAGAAGTGCGATCCTGAGTGCAATCAAAATACACGCCTGGAGAACGCACTAACTGTGAAACGATTACACGCTCTGTACCTCCAATAATGAAAGTACCGTGTGGAGTTTGCAATGGGAAATCACCCATGAAAACAGTCTGGCTCTTAATTTCGCCAGTCTCGCCGTTTTCAAATTCAGCATTCACATAAAGTGGTGCAGAATATGTGTAATCCTTTTCCTTGCATTCCAACACCGTATGGCGTGGCTCTTCAAAATATGGGTCTGAGAACGTGAGGCTCATTGTTTGAGCAAAGTTCTCAATAGGGGAAATTTCCTGGAATACTTCATCTAAACCAGAAATATGAGGCACTGTGTGAGTACCGTTTGCTTCATCTTCTTCAACGCGCTTCTTCCAGCGGTCTGAACCGATCAACCAATCAAAGCTGTCGGTTTGTACACCGAGAAGGTATGGCACATCGATAGTCTCACAAATGGAGCCAAAATTCACACGATCTGACGCTTTGTGCAACTTGATGTCGTGTTCGTCAGCACGTGCGATGACTTTAGTGGTGCTCGTCGTAGCTTGTTCAGCAGCCAATGGACGTTCCTTATCGCTCGCTATTACCTATACATGCGCGTAAACGCATGCGTGAACTCTGAAAAACCTAAGAAACACCAACGCAAAACACGTTAAAATAATGTGCTAAAACACGTTAAAATAATGCGCAAATGCGGGCGACTTCTTTGGCTTATTCAGTATGCCCGCTATATGACACACCGTATACAGACTGTCTATTTTACAAGCACATTGCGACTATTTTTCGCCATTTTTCGCGGCGTGTTGCGGATTTAAATTAACTTATTTAATCCCAGTTACCTTAATCTAAATCGATTCGACTAATTAACATTCACAACTATCGAATCACTTTGTAAGCCTGGTATATCTTTCTGGAAAATCCTAACAACATAAGGCCCGCGATTAACTTTCGGCATATTATCTTTATCAACACAGCCGACGCCACGAGTCGCATCCGTATCCCAAGTAAATTTTTTATCAAAATGATCGCCTTGAGCCATAAGTAAAGGCTTATCTATCACAGGGCAAACATCCGAACGCCATATATCAGTTGAATTAGAATCCTTCGTATCTTTCGCATCTTTCTCAGACTTATTCTTGCCGCTATTGGCAGAATTATCTTTAGCAGAATTATCTTTGGCAGAATTATCTTTGGATTTATTATCCTTGGACTTACTATCTTTAGACTTAGAATCCTTTTTCTTTGCGCTATTTTTGCCATTTGCGCTATTTGCATTCGAACCCGAAGAATCACTGATCGCCAGAATCAGATGATCTGGAGCTGCATTAACTAAACATGAGCCAGTGCCAACAAAAATCAAATTAGCTTTAAAATCAACACTTCCGCCCATCGGCACATTTTGAGATTTTGCAGAAAGCTCCAAACGCAAATCCTTACTAGTACAAGGACGAGTAAGACTTGCAGGACGAGGATCCGGTACGGCTTTACGAGCAATATCAACATTATGCGTTTTAAAAATTTCACCACTTATAGCAGAAAAACCCTTAGAAATACTTACAACGCAAAAAATCGCCAAAGCTAAAATAAGAACGGCAACAACACCAACAAAGATCCTACGGCGCATATACATAGACTGCTTCTTAGCGTAAGCAGACTGTTTCTTAGCGCTAGCCATCGTTCGCTTTTTAGTGCGAGGATTACTGCGCTTTGAAATCTTGCGCATTAGTTGTGGTAATTGTATGCCCATATCTTCTATTGTAATGCATTGATTGAAATGAAATAAAATACTTAAACTAAGCTACTTATTTGAGCAAATTTTAATTGCCGCCAACAAAATTAAGCTGTCTCCACGCTTCGTAAACAGCTATTGACGCGCAATTAGCCAAATTCAAACTACGCAATGCCGGTCGCATAGGCAGACGCACCTGTTCAGCAACATGAGGGCCAGCCATAATATCCATAGGATCAGGAATATCACCTGGCTCAGGTCCAAAAAGCAAAATATCAGTTGGCTTATACTCAATATCCGTATAAAGTTTCGTGGCATTAGCAGTAAACGCAATAATGCGAGAATTTGGCATAGATTCAACAAGATTATTGAAATCAGGATGTATTACAACATGAGCCATATCATGGTAATCTAATCCGGCGCGGCGCAATTTCGTATCATGCAAATTGAATCCCAATGGCTCAACCAAATGCAAAATAGTGCCAGTCACAGCACACAATCGAATAGCAGAACCAGTATTTCCTGGAATCCTTGGAGAATAGAAGCATAAATGAGGAGTGTGCGTCTGCTTTTTAGCAGCATCATCCGCGCTAAGCATAGCGTCAACAACGCTAATAGGATTACCATGCGCATCAGTTACAAGCTCATCTGGACCATAATTCGATTTGCGGTAACCATATTCGTACATTTGTTGCACGCGCTGTACTGGTTTTTCATTCGTAGAAGATTTGCACATATCACTATTTTCTGAGACGTCTGCGCTATCTACATTACTTGCGCTATCAGCGTTATCAGCATTGTACGCATTATCAGCATTGTCTGCATTATCAGCGTTAATATGCTGATCCGCACACTCTTCACGCGTCATTATTACCTCTTGTTATCACCTATAAACTAACCTATAAACTAACCTAAAACTAAAACTTTAATTCTTAAAACTATGCACAGGGGCAGGAATACGCCCTCCGCGAGTAACGAAATCCTCACAAGAAGCGTTATTCACAGGCATAATAGGAGCATAGCCCATCAATCCGCCAAAATTCGCCATTTCCCCAACAGTTTTACCAATCACCGGGATAATACGAACTGCAGTAGTTTTCTGATTAATCATGCCAATAGCAGATTCGTCTGCAATCATTCCAGAAATAGTAGAAGCAGTAGTATCTCCAGGAATCGCAATCATATCAAGACCAACTGAGCAAACACATGTCATTGCTTCAAGTTTTTCAATTGTTAAGCATCCTGATTTTGCTGCAGCAATCATATTCGCATCTTCTGAAACTGGTATAAACGCGCCAGAAAGACCTCCAACATAACTGCTTGCCATAATTCCGCCCTTCTTAACTTGGTCGTTAAGCATAGCAAGAGCAGCAGTAGTACCAGGAGCGCCAACCTGAGCTAAGCCAATTTTTTCAAGAACTTCACCAACAGAATCACCAACAGCAGGCGTTGGAGCAAGCGACAAATCAATAATTCCAAATGGAATACCAAGTCTGCGAGATGCTTCTTGCGCAACAAGCTGACCTACACGAGTAATTTTAAAAGCAGTGCGCTTAATTGTTTCACACAAAAATGCAAAGTCTTTGCCGCGAGCATCATCCAAAGCTCTAGAAACTACTCCAGGGCCTGAAACACCAACGTTAATAACAGCATCGCCTTCAGTAACACCGTGGAATCCACCAGCCATAAACGGATTATCGTCAGGAGCATTACAAAAAGCTACGAATTTAACGCATCCGTAAGAATCATTGTCTTTTGTAGCCATTGCAATATCGCGAATCACACGTCCAAGCAAATTAACACAATCCATATCAATGCCTGTGCGAGTAGAACCAACATTGGCTGAAGAGCAAACGATGTCTGTCTCACTAAGAGCTTGAGGCAAAGATTCAATAAGCATGCGCTCTGCTGAAGTCATCGACTTTGCAGGAAGTGCGGAATATCCGCCTATTAAGTCAACTCCAACCTCTTTAGCTGCTTTGTCTAAAACATGCGCAATTTTTACAAAATCTTCAGGAGTTTTGCACGATGAAGATCCGACTAAAGATATAGGCGTTACTGTAATTCTTTTATTAACAATCGGTATGCCATAATCGCGTTCTATAGCTTTACCTGTAGAAACAAGATCTTTAGCTAAAGTAGTAATTTTGCTATATACATTATTACAAACTTCAGAAACGTCAGAAGAAGCGCAATCAAGCAGATTAATGCCCATAGTTATAGTTCGAACATCTAATTTTTCCTGCTCAATCATGGTGTTCGTTTCGCGAACTTCCATCATATTTAACATAGCAATCCACCTTTAGTATCTGAATATTTTCATACTCGATGCATGCTAGTGAAAATCTCAGTGCGCTGACAATGAATCCTCACACCAATTTCTTCACCAAGAGATTGCAAACTAGACACAAGATCATCGAACTCAACATTCATATCTGCAATATCAACAATCATCATCATATTGAAAAAGCCATCAACGATTGTTTGAGATATAGTGAGCACATTCACGTGTCGAGAAGCCAAATGAGTAGTAACGCTGGCGATAATTCCAACTGCATCCTTGCCAACAACAGTTATAACAGCCTTGTTTTCACTAACATTTTCGGCAAAGTTTTCACTAACAGGAGTATCTGCTTTGAGATTCACAGCAATTCCTCTCTTTTAAGATTGCATACTTAATTAAGACAAAACTTAAAACAAAACCTAAGACAAAACTTAAGACAAACGATCCAAAAGCAAAGCTTCAGTTACGATATTCGATTTCAAACCAGAAAGCGAAATCGACTCGTTAGGACTATGCGCATTAGACTGAGGATCTTCTGGACCAGTCACCAAAACCTGAGCTTTAGGGAAAATACGTTGCAATTCTGGAATAAATGGAATAGATCCGCCTTCGCCCTTATTAATAGGATCCACACCAAAAGCATCCTTCATAGAAGCTAAAGCGTCCTTAGTTGCCACGGCATTCGGATCCATAGCCCATCCCATACCGTTATCCAACGGCTCAACAGTAACCTCAGCCCCAAATGGTGCGTGAGATACTAAGAAATCACTCAAAGCTTTTTGCGCTTCTTCCGGACGCTGGCTTGGAGCCGTACGAAGAGAAAGACGCAAACGCGTTTCGTGAGCAATCACGTTAAAGCTTTCTTCAACAGGATGAGCATCCATACCGATAACAGTCAAGCTAGGCTTAGTCCACATACGAGCGGCAAGAGAACCAGTGCCAGCAAGCTTATAAGAATCCACTACTGAAGAGTCTGAGCGAACTTGAGCCTCATCCAAATCGCGTTGCAAACCGCCAACAGGTTCCTGAGATTTAATTCCAGGAACAACCAAATCGCCATCCTTGTTATAAAGAGAAGCAACAAGCATTGAAGCAATAGTATAAGCGTCTAAAATTGGTCCGCCAAACTGTCCAGAATGAACCTGATGACCAAGAACCTTCACTTTAACGTCTACAGTAGTGTTTCCGCGCAAGCTAGTAGTAAGACTTGGAACATCCGCAGACCAATTTCCAGAGTCGGCAACAATAATAACGTCTGATTCAAACTCATCTTTATGAGCTTCGATGAATGGAATGAAACTTGGAGAGCCCATTTCCTCTTCACCCTCAATAAATACCTTAATATTTACGCCCAAATCTTCACCTAAAGAGCGCAAAGCACCATAGTGAATTGCAATTCCGCCGCCATCATCAGCGCTACCGCGACCATACAAGCGACCATCTACCTCAGTTCCTTTGAAAGGATCAGTATTCCACTCACTTGCATCCGGAACAGGCTGAACATCGTGATGAGCGTAAAGCAAAACAGTCGGAGCACTAGGATCCACAATACGAGATCCAACTACTTCAAAAGCTCCAGGAGTACCATCCGGATTCTGAGACTGCTCAACGCGAGCATTAACACCAACCTCGCGCAAAACTTCAGCCACATACTCAGCCGAAGCACGCATATGATCCCCAGTAATTCCCTTAGCAGAAACAGCGCCCAAAGAAATTTTCTTATTTAAAACGCAAACAACGTCGTTCCAAGCATTCTGCACTCGCGAGCGCATATCTTCAACTGCTAAACCAGCCATAAATCCTCCCAAAAACTATGAATCAGCAAAAGCAAAAAGCAAATTACTACTATCAGACTATTAACAGCCTTCGAAATAAACGCTGATTAACCTCATATTATTGTTTTAAGCGTCTAGTCTGTTATGTAATCTGCAAACATGACATGGAATCCATTTGCTAAAAAATCAGCTGAAGCAAAAAGTGATAATGACGCACAAGAACATTCGTCTACGTTGACTGAAAAAGAGAAAAATAGTAGACAGAAAAACGCTCCTACTCCTAAAAGAAATAAAGCACAAGCTAAAAATTTGCGCCCTATTGTACCTACAGATCGTAACGCAAGCGCTAAGGAAGCTCGCAAGCGTATGCGCGACAAGGAAAACGCTGAATATGAGGCAATGCGCTCTGGAGATTTAGCACATATGCCGAAGTATGAGCAGCTTCCGTGGCGTGTTTATATTCGCGATTACGTAGATGCAAGGTTAAATCTTGGGGAATATTTTATTCCTGTTTCATTAGTACTTATGATTGTCGTCATGGCTCTTAGCCAATTTAATTTGAGAGCTTTGTCGTTTGTTTTGATTGTAATTCTTTACGTATTCTTGCTAGTTGTTGTAATCGACTTGTTTATTATGTGGAGAAAATTACGCAAAGAGCTGATTCGTAAATTTGGACCTGAATCTGTAAGCCGCTCTTCCAGATCTTCAACTTATGCTTGGAGTCGCGCAATTCAATTCCGCAGATGGAGGCTACCAAAGCCGCGTTATAAGAAGCACGGTAATTGGCCTAAGTAATTATTTAAAACTTCTGATGCTTTAATTTAGTTAATTTAGTATTAGAAGTTGATTATTATAGAGCATTACTGAGTATTATTGAATTACAGAGTATTACCAAGTATTACAGAGTATTACCAAGTATTACAATTACAGGCTGAGCAAAGGCTACGCGAATAACGGGGATTTAACATATGTCACAAAATAATTCTGATAGAACGAATAATAATAAGGCTAATAAAAGCCCACGCAACAATATTTTCTCGCAGATTTACAGAATTTATAAATATACGCATGAATACGATAAGTTGTTGCCGTTATTGCTTGCAATAGCTTTCATAGCGCCTATTGTCTTATGCTTGGCAATTGGATTCGCTTTGCACTGGCAGGTTGTGACTTTAGTTATGACCGCGATTACAGCTGTGATGCTCGGATTCTTACTTTTCACTATTGTGCTTACCAAGCGCGCAGATAAAGTTGGATACGCTCGTCTTGAAGGCAAGCCTGGCGCTGCAATCGGCATTCTATCTTCTATTAATAAAGGCGGATTCACATTCCCTAAAGAACCTATTTGGGTTGACCCTAGAACAAAGGATGCGATTTGGCGCGGAACAGGTCATAACGGAATCTTCTTAATCGGCGAAGGCAATTATGAGCGAGTCATGACTGCTATGAATCGTCAAGAGCAAAGTATAAAGCATATCACTGTTGGATCATGCATACCTGTATACAAGTTTGTCGTTGGCAATGGAGAAAAAACAGTTAAGCTGAAGGAATTGCGAGGTAAAGTACTTAACGCGAAGTCTTATCAGCCAACCAATCATAAATTTGCTTTAATCGCAAAAATTCATCCGCGCCGCAGATTCTTTATGACCAAGCTGGAGCTTGCAAACGTAAACAAGCGATTGAGCACTTTACAAGGAAAAATTGGATTTGGGATACCTAAGGGCATCGATCCTACTAAAAAGCAGCATATAAGCCGCCGTGCTATGCGAGGCAAGTAAATTCTCCTAAACCCTGAATTTCGGTACTAGCTGTTATTCGCACACTCTTACTCGTGTAGCTTTTGTGCTTGCTTTGCTTGTACCTATTTTTGCAGGATTTTCCTATTTAATGGTGCTGAGTTGTCGGAGTTTCTCTCATCGCAAGATTTTTACATTGCTCTAAGAGAAACTTCGACAGCTCTTGGCATGTTTAGTCTTTTAATCTTCGGTTAATCACCGAGATTTTTCAATTTTTCTTGCTCTCTCGGCGAGTCACCATCTGGCGACGCTGAGGCTCGCCTCGTTCACTGCGAAAAATCTCAAATCTCTGCCTAATTAGTGACAAAACATAAATCAGTAAATTCTTAGCAACTTGTAAAATTAAATTTCGGTACAAGCAAAGCAAGGAATATTATGGCAGAAAATCAATCGTCATCTGAGAATCTATCATCTTTGAGCACTAATGACATTGGTAGAGTTACGGAAGATGATATTTTAGATGCTTTACACGATGTTGTGGATCCTGAACTTGGAATCGACGTGGTTGATTTGGGCTTGGTTTATGGCATTGAGATTGACGAGCTTGGACGCGCGATTATTACAATGACTCTCACAACACCTGCTTGCCCGCTAACTGATTTGATTGAAGATGAATGCGCTAATGCGCTTGTTGGATTGGTAGACGAATTCAGAATTGACTGGACTTGGAAACCTAGATGGTCCGTTGAAAACATCAACGAAGATGGTAGAGCGCAGCTTGAGGCATTAGGATATAATCTTTCCACTTTGCAAGCTAATTTTGCATTAGGAAGCAAATACGGCGCTAGCAACGCGATGTTTTCTGATTCTGAAGAATTCTCAGAGGGTATTCCACCTACTGCATAATTTTGCGATTTTGTGAATCGTAGGTTTTGTGACAGTAGT
The DNA here is from genome assembly GCF_002896555.1 of Gardnerella coleohominis. Lineage (GTDB taxonomy): Bacteria > Actinomycetota > Actinomycetes > Actinomycetales > Bifidobacteriaceae > Bifidobacterium > Bifidobacterium vaginale_F. Next base: position 116,155 of record NZ_MNLH01000003.1, on the reverse strand, counting down.
TATAAGTTTTGCGAAGCTTTGGCAATGCTGTCTTTTAAGCCTTCCCACGCCAAAAGCGCGCACTTAATTCGCATTGGGTAGCGCGATACGCCTTGCAAAACCATTGCATCTTCCAGCGCATCTTCGTCTTCTTCGTTTTCAAAACCTGCGCCGCGAGATTCCATAAGTTTGTGGAAAAGCGCATCTAATCGCAAAGCTTCGTCAACCGACTTTCCTTCGACTAGATCAACCATCATTGAAAGGCTTGCTTGAGAAATAGAGCAGCCGTGACCATCCCACTTAATACTTGATACTATTGGGGTTTCGTCATTATTTTCGCTACGTGAAAGCTCCACGCGCATTGTAACTTCATCACCGCAAGTTGGATTGAATTGGTGCGATTGCCCTAAGGCAGAGTTTTCGCCAGATGCAACAGCGCAACTTTCGTGAGCATTGTTTAAGGTGATTTCGGCAGATTCTGCATTTTTTGTAGATTCTTGAGATTCTTCCTGCAATTCCGCTTTTGCGAGCGCGTCCGTGCTTTCGAAATGAGTTTTGCCATGCGGATTTCGCGCAGCATCCAAAATTACTTCTTGATACATGCTTTCTAGGCCGTCACCAGCCATATCGCCTGCACCTGTACCAAAACCTGCATCTGTACCAAAACTCATATCAAACATACGCACTCCTTACCAACTCGCTAACTTACTTGGCTAACTGCTAACAATATTATGCGCCAAAGTAGGCGCGAACGTGCGAGACTGCTTCAACAAGCGCACGAGCCTCATCAATCGTATTGTAAACGCCAACAGAAGCACGATTCGAAGCATACACGCCAAAATGACGGTGAATCGGCTGAGCGCAATGATGCCCGACGCGAATCGCAATGCCTTGCGCATCCAAAAACTGTCCAACATCGTGCGGATGCACGCCTTCAACTTCAAAAGCAACCGTACCAATTCGATTCTCTAAATCAGTCGGCCCCAAAATGCGCACGCCCGGAACATCTTGCAATTTTAGCAATTCTGCAGCAATTTCCTGCTCATGCTCTGCAACTCGGCTCATATCCAACGCGCGCAACCAATCCGCTGCAACTCCGGCCGCAACCATTTGCGCAACCGGCTGAGTTCCAGCCTCAAAACGGTAAGGTGCATCCATATATTGCGCCGGCTTGTTAAGCCATGCAAGCTCTACCATTGAACCGCCAAAATTGGCCGGCGGAAGCGCGTTCAAAAGCTCGCGACGACCATACAAGAACCCAACTCCTGTAGGACCATACATTTTATGCGCACTAAAGGCTGCAAAATCAACATTTAACGCATGAAGATCAACAGGAATATGCGGCACTGACTGGCATGCGTCGAGCACAAAAATCGCACCAACTTCATGAGCGCGCTTGCAAATCGACGAAACGTCCGTAATAGCGCCAGTAACGTTGCTAATATGCGTAACTGCAACGATTTTCGTGCGCTCGTCAATAATCGTCCGCAAATAATCCGCGTCCGTACGCACGCGGCCGTCTTCTGTTACGTCAATCCAACGAAGCTTCGCTCCCGTGCGAAGGGCCAACTCTTGGAATGGTAGCAAAACAGAATGGTGATCTGCGCGAGATACGACTATTACATCGCCTTCTCGAAGCACAAAATTTTTGCGGAAATCAGCAGAATCATCGCTGTCTTTTTTGCAAATCCTTGACTTCGCACTAGCGTTACCAATAGCAGTTGCTAGAAGATTAAGCGCACCTGTAGCGCCCGGAGTAACAACAATTTCCTCACTGCCAGCGTCCGCGCAAGCTCCAACGAGACGCGCAACTTTCGCACGCGCTTGTTCAAACGCAACCGTCGAAAGAGCAGCCAACTCGTGCGCTCCCCTGTGCACACCAGCGTTAATTGTTTCGTAAAACTCTTTTTCGGCGTCAATTACAACCTGCGGCTTTTGCGAAGTCGCTGCAGAATCCAAGTAAATCAAGGGTTTTCCGTGCACAGTATCGTGAAGCGAAGTGCCATGAACTGTGCGACTTAAAATCGGAAACTGCGAGCGCAAATCGCTAAATTCTCGCATAATATTTTCTGTAGTCATATTAAACCGCTATTTTTACGCTATTCTTACGCTATATTTACGAATATACAGATAGATTAAGCAGTAACTTAAAACTATCCAACTAATAAACCGCGATTAAGCCAGCGCAGACTCGGTTGCACCTTCAGGCAAATACTTGTCGTAGCCTTCTTCTTCCAGCTCATCCGCAAGCTCCGGTCCTGCAGTCTTTACAAAGTGACCTTGAGCAAAAACGTGCACAATATCCGGCTTAATATACTTAAGGATTCGCGTGTAATGCGTGACCATCATAATACCCAAACCGGTGTTTTCTTTGGCGCGATTCACGCCTTCCGACACGATTCGAAGAGCGTCAACGTCTAGTCCAGAATCAGTTTCGTCCAAAATTGCAAACTTCGGCTTCAAAAGCTCTAATTGCAAAACTTCCGCGCGCTTCTTTTCGCCGCCAGAGAATCCTTCGTTTACAGAACGCGACGCAAATTTTGGATCCATTCGAAGCTTTTTCATAGCATCGCTAAGTTCTTTAACCCAGCTTCTTAAAGATGGAGCTTTTCCTTCGACTTCAGTTTTTGCAGTACGAAGGAAGTTCGTCATAGATACGCCCGGTACCTCTACTGGGTACTGCATTGCGAGGAATAATCCGGCTTTTGCGCGCTCGTCAGGAGTCATTTTCAAAATATCTTCACCGTCGAGAAGAACTTGACCGGAATCAACTTCATACTTTGGGTGCCCTGCCAAAGTGTAGGCAAGAGTAGACTTTCCAGATCCGTTAGGACCCATAATTGCGTGAGTTTCGCCAGAATTAATTGTAAGATTTACGCCTTTTAAGATTTGCTTGCGACCTTCTTTTGTTTCTACAGAAGCGTACAAATCCTTAATTTCCAAAGTTGACATGTTTATATCTCCTATTTTTCTGTTCTTGCAAGTCAGTCTTGTACAGGTGAGTCTTGTGCAGGCTTGTTTTTCGCTGGCTCTTCCGTTCTTGCAAGACGGCGCTCAATAGCCTTCATTAAGTGATCAACAATTTCCGGAACGCCAATTTCTTCAATCAGCTCATTAAAGAATCCACGCACAACAAGCTTCCTTGCCTCAATCTCACTAATTCCGCGCGATTGCAAGTAGAAAAGCTCTTCGTCGTCAAATCTACCGACTGAACTTGCGTGACCGGCACCAATAATATTTCCGTTTTCAATTTCCAAATTCGGCTCAGAATCGGCGATTGCGCCAGGAGTGAGCACCAAATTACGGTTCAACTCGTACGAATCTGTGCCAGGAGCTTCCGGCTTAATAAGCGCGTTTCCAACCCAAGTTGAATGCGCGCCCTTTCCTTCCAAAGCGCCCTTGTACACTACTCGCGACTTGCATTCCGGATAATTGTGCACAACCATTGTGCGGTGCTCAACATGCTCGCCTGGATCCACAAAATACATGCCAAGCATGTTCAAATCACCCTGTTCGCCGCCAAAATCCTGATCCATGCGAATTCGAACAACATCTCCGCCAAGAGTGACCATCGTGTGACGAAGCGAAGCTCCCTCACCCACGTGAATACGCTGATTTCCAACGTGTTTGCTGCCAGAATCCCACTCTTGAATAAAGGTAGTAGAAACGTGCGCATGCTTTCCGAGGATGATTTCCACACCTTCAGCAAGTTTTGCAACTCCCGTGTGTTCTACGATAATATCCGCATTCGAGCGAGAATCCGCTTCGATTACTAAGTGCAATGCGTCAAGCGATTGCGCGTCAAGCGTATTAACATTATTGCCCTGAATTTTCAGCACGATTGGCTTTTTGATTTCTCCAGATACGTGAAGCACATATGCAGATTTCGCTACATTCCACGCGACTGCAGCAACGCGATCAGACGGCTTCATATCGGTATGAGGAGCTTCAATTTGCGGCTTTACTTGCAAACTTACAGAACCATCGCTGCCAACGTAAGAATCATCCAACGCAGCTCCACCAACGCCTTCAAGAGTTATTTGAAGGCTATTAGACGGCTCGAAACGCTCAAAAAATTCGGAAATTCGCTCAACTGGAGTGTATCGCCAATCTTCCTGCTTACGCGTCGGAATAGCAAAATCTTCCACGTTGAACGAGCGCACGGATTTATCGGCACTAGAAGGCATTGCGGCAGGAACCGCATAAGGATCATTAGGATCTGCTACAGGAATATTAATTTCCTTGCGCGCAGAAGAGTTTTCAGAATCAGTAATATTTTCAGACATAGTATTTTTAAACCCAGTATCTTCCATATTTTCACTACTTGCTATATCGCTCATCAGCCCACGGATCCTTCCATTTGCAACTCAACTAGGCGATTAAGCTCAAGCGCGTACTCCATTGGCAACTCACGGCTAATCGGCTCCACGAAGCCGCGCACAATCATGCCCATAGCCTCTTTTTCTTCAAGTCCGCGACTCATCAAATAGAAAAGCTGATCCTCAGAAACCTTGGAAACAGTGGCCTCGTGAGCCATCGAAACATCATCTTCACGCACGTCAACATGCGGATAAGTATCCGACCTCGAAAAATCGTCAACAAGCAAAGCATCGCACACAACAGACGAGCTCGAACCTTTAGCGCCTTTAATAATCTTCACAAGACCGCGGTAAGCAGAGCGTCCACCGCCGCGCGAAATCGACTTAGCAACAATCGTTGAACTCGTATGCGGAGCCAAGTGAATCATCTTCGCACCCGTATCTTGATACTGTCCGCGGCCGGCAAAGCTCAAAGACATAGTCTCGGCTTTTGCATACGGTTCGGCGAGAATGCAAGCAGGATACTTCATAGTTGCTTTGGAGCCAATATTGCCGTCAACCCACTCCATTGTGCCGCCTTCGCGCACGTAAGCTCGCTGAGTTACCAAGTTATACACGTTATTTGACCAGTTTTGCACAGTGGTGTAACGCACGCGCGCATGCTTTTCCACAACAATTTCAACGTTTGCAGCGTGAAGAGAGTCCGTGGAATAAATTGGAGCCGTGCAACCTTCAACGTAATGCACGTAAGAGCCTTCGTCTGCAATAATAAGCGTGCGCTCAAACTGGCCCATGTTTGGCGTATTAATCCTAAAGTAAGCCTGAAGTGGAATATCCACGTGCACGCCTTTTGGCACGTACACGAAAGAACCACCACTCCAAGCCGCTGTGTTAAGAGCCGCAAACTTGTTGTCGTCAACAGGAATCACGGTTGCGAAATACTTTTTTACAAGCTCCGGATACTTTTGAACCGCTGTATCCGTATCAACAAAAATCACGCCTTGAGCTGCCAAGTCCTCACGAATCGAATTGTAAATAACTTCCGACTCGTACTGTGCTGCAACGCCTGAAACTAAGCGCTTTTTCTCAGCTTCAGGAATACCTAAGCGATCGTAAGTTTTGCGAATATCTTCTGGCAAATCATCCCAAGTTTTCGCCTGATCGTGAACTGGACGCACGTAGTATTTAAAATCATCCGCGTCAAAACCGCTTAAGTCCACACCCCAATCAGGCATTGGCTTTTGCAAGAACGCGCGATAGCCTTGCAAACGAAGATTTAGCATCCACTCAGGCTCATTTTTATCTGCGGAAATTGCACGAACAACCGACTCGTCAATACCCTTTTTTGCAGCCTCGCCTGCAGCATCCGAATCGTGCCATCCGTAATTGTACTCACCAAATTCAGCAACAATCTGCTCGTCTTGACGAATTTTCTCTTCGTTTACGCGAGCGCGATCTGCCACATACTGGCTCATTTCAACGTCTGCAGCTTTATTTTTTGCTGAATTATTAGCATCACTTGCTGTAACGCTTGTATCGCCAGTAACACCAGCATCACTAATATTGCTAGTATCGCTCATAACGCCTTTGACACCTCCATGTATAACGAATCGTACGGCATCGTTATACGCATTAATTCACAAAAGCCGCTCCCCCAAGCGCTACTTTTGCGTTCTAGCTACTATATTTCTTACCTATTTAAGGTTACCGCGTAATGCGATTTCTTGGTATAGCTGTGTTACGCGCAAAACGTAATATTACTCACAATCTAATAAAACAAAAAGCGGTAAAACTTAAGGATTCCAAGTTTTACCGCCTGTTTTTACATGCTTAAGACTTACTTATCCGCCTTGCTGTTTTGAGCAGCTTCTTGATGTTCCAAAGCTGCCGCAACCAATCCAGCAAACAGTGGATGAGGCTTAGTTGGGCGAGACTTAAACTCTGGATGAGCTTGAGTTGCCACGTAGAATGGGTGAACACTCTTTGGAAGCTCCACAAACTCAGTCAAATTACCATCTGGGCTTTGGCCGCTAATACGCAAGCCGGCTTCACGCAAACGATCCTTATACGCCACGTTCACTTCATAACGGTGACGGTGACGCTCAGTAACATGCGTAGTGCCGTAAAGCTCAGCAACAATCGAGCCTTCTTCAAGAGTTGCAGGGTAAGAGCCGAGTCGCATTGTGTGACCCATATCTCCCTTACCGTCCACAATATCTTTCTGCTCTTCCATAGTTGCGATTACTGGATCGCCACAATCCTTCTCGAACTCAGTGGAATTAGCATCCTCAAGTCCAAGCACGTGACGAGCGTACTCAATAACCATGGACTGCAAACCAAGGCAAAGACCAAGCGTTGGCAAACCGTGCTCGCGAGCGTAACGCAAAGCTCCAATCTTACCTTCAATACCGCGAATTCCGAAGCCGCCTGGAATAACCATTCCGTCCATTTGGTCAAGAGCCGCAGCCGCACCTTCTTGAGTTTCGCACTTGTCAGCAGCAACCCAGCGAACGTTAACTTTAGCCCAGTTTGCAAAACCGCCAGCCTTAATAGCCTCGGTAACGGAAAGGTACGCGTCTGGCAAATCAATATACTTTCCAACGATTGCAATATTTAGCTCATGCTTTGGATGATGCACGCGCTCAAGCAAATCTTCCCACTCGTTCCAATCAACATCGTGGAATGGAAGCTCAAGCTCACGAACAACGTAAGCATCCAAGCCCTCGTTGAACAAAATCTTCGGCACATCGTAAATGCTTGGAGCGTCAACGCAATTCACAACGCCTTCAGCATCAACATCGCACATAAGCGAAATCTTATCTTTAATGCCTTGATTAAGCGGACGATCCGAACGCAAAACAAGCGCATCTGGAGAAATACCAAGCTGACGAAGCATCATCACAGAATGCTGAGTTGGCTTAGTCTTCAATTCGTGAGCTGCAGCAATATAAGGTACCAAAGAAACGTGCACAAACATGCAGTTTTCTGGGCCTAAATCGCGACGAACTTCGCGAGCTGCCTCCAAGAATGGCTGGGATTCAATATCGCCAACTGTGCCGCCTATTTCTGTAATAATCACGTCTACATCGTCTGAAGCTTGCGCGCGCATACGCGACTTAATTTCGCCAGTAATATGCGGAATAACCTGCACGCACTGACCCAAATATTCGCCAGCACGCTCCTTACGAAGTACAGACTGATAAATCTGACCTGTAGTTACATTCGCTTTCTGGCTTAAGAAAACATCGAGGAATCGCTCATAATGACCAATATCGAGATCTGTTTCCGCTCCATCTTCCGTAACATAGACTTCACCATGCTGGAATGGGTTCATTGTACCCGGGTCAACATTGATATAAGGATCGAGTTTTTGTTGTAATACATGCAATCCGCGACTGCGTAAAAGTCGGCCTAAAGATGATGCTGTAAGGCCTTTTCCGAGGGACGAAACTACGCCACCAGTGACAAAAATATGCTTTGTAATATGCTCCTGAGAGTTACCATGTTGTCTTCTAACCATGGAACTCCATAGTATCTTCGAGCCTCGACGCTGGAAATTTGCTTAAAAAGTTAGATTAAATAAGCAACAGCTTCAAGCGCAAGTTTGTAACCATATAATCCCATGCCGGTAATTGTGCCGGTTGCAACAGGACTAATTACACTAATTTTACGAAAAGCATCACGCGCAGCAGGATTGGAAATATGTACTTCCATTAACGGCACTCCAGCGTCCAAAACCATGTGAGCCGCGTCCGCAAGCGCATAACTGTAGTGCGTGAAAGCAGCAGGATTCATAACTACCGGCGTATGCGTGTCGGCAGCTTCATGCATCCAGTGAACCATTTGAGCTTCGTCATCGGTTTGCCGCACTTCTACTTTTAAGCCAAGATTCGCTCCCCACTTTTCGCAACGCTCGCACAAAGTTTCAAAATTCTCGCTGCCGTATACGTCTGGTTGACGCACGCCTAAACGCCCTAAATTTGGCCCGTTCACTACAAGAACTTTTTTTAACTGCTTATTTTCCATTACGACCTCGCAATTTAATTAATTTTGCTTATAAACTCGTCTAAAAGCTTCATAAACCGCTTCAATAGGCGGATTATCAAGATGCGTAGGATTAGAAATACCATCCAAAATCACGAAACGTAGCATATTTCCGCGCGCCTTTTTATCTCGATGCATAAGATTAAGCACGCGCTCAAACGCACTTTCAGCATCCTCATTGCCGTTCCAAGATATTGGCAATCCAAGAGATTCCAAAAGCGAACGATGATACGTAACATCTTCCGCATCCAAATATCCCAAAATTTGTGCAAGCTCTGCAGCAAAAACCATTCCAACAGCAACCGCGTTTCCATGACGCCAACGAAAATGCTCAATCTGCTCAATCGCATGCCCTAAAGTATGACCGTAATTCAAAAACTCGCGCAAACCTTGCTCTTTTAAGTCATTCGACACGTGATACGCTTTTACTCTAACAGTGCGCTCAATAAGTTCTACTAATAGATCGTGAAGTTCTTCACAATTTTCTAATAGTTCTCCATTAAATTTACGCAATAATTCAGCATTATGAGTGTCACTAAGCAATTTTAATATTTCAGAATCGCGAATAAACCCAGATTTTGCAACCTCTCCCAAGCCCTCAATCAAAATATCATTGGGAAGAGTGCGAAGAGTGGAAGTGTCAGCTAGAACTCCAGCTGGAGTGTAAAAACTACCAACCAGATTCTTGCCAGCATCCGTATTAATACCAGTTTTTCCACCAGTTGATGCATCAACCATAGCAAGAAGCGAAGTAGGACAATTAACATATCGAATACCACGCATCCAAGTTGCGGCCACAAAACCAGCCGAATCTGTTGCAGCACCTCCACCTAATCCAACAATCGCGTCTGAACGAGTAAAACCAGCTTCTGCCAAATTAGCCCATAATCCGCTTGCAACTTTAATAGTTTTTCCAGCTTCCGCGTCCGGAATTATCATGTCGAAAACTTCGTAGCCAGATTGACGCAAAATAGTTCTAGCTTTATCACTATGCCTCTGCACTGGCTGAGTATGCACTAACGCCACTCTAACAGGCTTTTCGCCAAGAATTTGCGGCAAAAGCTGCATAACTCCGTCACCAATTCGCACATCATAAGGCTCTATGCCTTCGCCGGTAACATGCACAATATGTTGCATAATCATGCTCCTAACTTTTTCAGCAGCCAATCGCGGAGTAGCTCCATGAGTGCGAACATGCATATTAGCAAGTTCAGAAAATACAGGATTGCGATTCTTAAATAATTCCATCCAACGTTCAGCACCATCCGAACCGGAAAGCATAGGACGATTATTATTCCTTCCAGCTCTTTCAATCGCTTCTTGAGGATTTGCCTGCAAATATACGATTTTACCGCCGAGAGCTTTATATTTTCTCAAAACATTTTGAGTGGATTCGTTCATAGGAGCGCCACCACCTAAAGAAACGATTCCCGTGCAAGCATTATCACCTTCAATGGCATCGCGCACTACTTGAGCTTCAACTTTACGAAAAGCATCTTGACCATATTGCTCAAAATATTGAGACACAGACATTTCTATTTTTTCTTCGATAACAATATCTGTATCCAAGAAAGGAACGTGCATAATATTCGCAACTTCTCGCCCAACACGAGTTTTACCTGCTGCCGGCATACCAATAATCACAGCAAGCGGGTAACACTTATCGTTACTGTTGTTTTCGTTAAAGCGTTTCATTGCAATACTCTTCTGACTTTTTAACTGCTACTTTAAGATGCTACTTTAAACCGTTAATTTAAACTGTTTTAGCATTTCTGTTTTAGCATTTCTGTTTTAACGCATGTGTTCAGGCCATGAATCAACGTAATTTTTTGCATTACGCATTGTTTCCGACACGCTATCGCCGCCGAATTTTTCTAAAGCATACTTCGCTAAAGTAAGTCTTACCATCGCTTCTGCAACTACTGAAGCCGCCGGTACAGCAGTGAAATCAGAACGCTGATTAATAGCTTGAGCAGCCTCGCCAGTAAGCACATCCACAGTACGCAAAGCGCGTGGAATAGACGGAATTGGCTTCATTGCAGCGCGCACGCGAATAATTTCGCCGTTCGACATTCCACCTTCAATACCACCAGCACGATTAGTAAGACGCTTAATTTTACCGTTTTCGTCTGTTATGATTTCGTCGTGAGCAGCCGATCCTGGGCGATCTGCCTCTGCAAATCCGTCTCCAATTTCCACGCCTTTAATAGCCTGGATTCCCATAAGCGCGCTCGCTAGAGCCGCATCTAAGCGACGATCCGATTCCACATACGTGCCAACTCCTGCAGGCATGCCGTAAGCAAGCACTTCCACTACTCCGCCAAGCGTATCCGCATTCGCTTTTGCTTCATCAATGCGAGCGATCATTCTCGCTTCAGCATCTTTGTCGAGAGTGCGAACTGGAGAAGCATCCAAAGCAGCAACATCATCTGGCGTTGGTAAAGCTAAACTTCTGTTGGCATATACGCCACCGATTCCAATAACATGCGCAACTGTGCGCACACCTAAAGCTTGCTGCAAAAACGCATCGGCGATAGCGCCTAAAGCAACTCGAGAAGCCGTTTCCCTAGCACTCGAACGCTCTAAAACTTCGCGAGCATCATTAAAACCATACTTGCGCATGCCAGTTAAATCAGCATGACCTGGGCGCGGCCTAGAAAGCGCAGCATTGCGGCCTTCTTTCGGCAAATCGTGATCCAAAGGATCTGCACTCATTACTTCCGTCCACTTTGGCCACTCTGTATTCGCAATTTCTACAGCAATCGGAGAACCAAGCGTTACACCGTGTCGAACTCCGCTAAGCAGGCGCACTTTGTCCTGCTCAAACTTCATGCGAGCGCCACGACCATATCCTAAACGTCTACGAAAAAGAGCAGCAACAATATCTTCGCTAGTTATACGAATACCTGCAGGCAAGCCCTCAATCATTGCAACCAACGCTTCACCATGCGATTCGCCTGCTGTCTGCCAATGCAGCATATAGTCTCCCTTCGCCGACGCTTTAGATTTTCATTCTACTCACTACATCATATTCTTATTAAGCGTATTTTACGCATATCTTATTTCACTAATTGCAATTTTGATTTTCGCTATTCCACTTTATATTTGACTCCACGTACGGGTTTCAAAATATTTAACTTCTAACCACAAGCTATAACTTCTAACCACAAGCATTGATTTTTCTTGCGCAAAAAATCACGATTTTCTAGCATTATTTCATGATTGAGCTTGCAAAAATAGTAACTTCTATACCGACTTTAATTTGCGCAATAGCATTATGCTTTACAGATATGCGATACTTTTGCGTACCCAGATTATGGGTGATTATTGCAATTTTCGCCCAAACTTTATCAAATTCAATTTATTCAATAGCAACAAAACATGATTTTTCAATAACTTTATACGGATGGGTTTCTGCAATAAGCTGTTTTCTTTTATATTTAACTATGCGAAAAATATCAGGGAAGAAGTCGATTGGATTCGGAGACATAACCTGCGCGACTATGCTTGCACAGGCTTTGGGATTATTTGGAATTGAAAGTTTAATAACATGGATAGCACTAACAGGGGTAATCGGCGGATTTGCGATTATTGCATATGTTATATTTCAAAAGTACGTTGATTCTAAAAAGCAAATATATAATTCTACTTTTAATTCAAATCCAAATTCTAAATCAAAATCAAACTCAAAATATGAGGATAAAAATAAAAGCTTACGAATACCGTTTGTTCCAGTTGAAGTATTATCCGCTATATTCGCAGTGATACTAACTTTTTCGTATTAATTGGGGTTATTCCCCAAACTAATAGATAAAATAAAAACCCCGCACAAGCGGGGTATTAAGTCTAAACAAACAATCGCGCTGAAAACTAAGACAACGCAATTGAATTTGCAAACACAGCTTATCGGGTCTCGCGATGAAGTGTGTGCTTGCCGCAGCGTGGGCAGAACTTGTTCAACTCAAGACGATCAGGCGTATTACGACGATTCTTCGTCGTGATGTAATTACGCTCCTTGCACTCCGTGCATGCAAGCGTAATGCCTGGACGGATGTCTGCGCTCTTACTTGCCATTTCGTTCACCTCTAGAATATTGTATGTTGACCAACTCCTGCTGGCCATTGTAGCGAGGAAGAGACTCGAACTCTTGACCTTACGATTATGAGTCGTACGCTCTAGCCAGCTGAGCTACCCCGCCAGAGAGCCTCGAGTGAGAATCGGACTCACGACCTCTTCCTTACCAAGGAAGTGCTCTACCACTGAGCTATCGAGGCGTGGCGGGTAGTGGATTTGAACCACTGAAGCACGAAGCAACTGATTTACAGTCAGTCCCATTTGGCCGCTCTGGTAACCCGCCATGTTATCGCTAGGAGTAATCTCCAAACGGCAACTTTGTTATTTTGCCACGAAAACGAGACTAATGCAAGCCAAGACACGCCGAATAAGCTCACAAATGCCTCCGCTTATCGGATTATTCCCGTCAAAAACCTTGATTTTACAAGGAAAAGAAATTTCTATATTTATTTTATTTGCTAAAGCATATCGGAGCTTTCGCATAAAAATTGTCACGAAATAGCTATACGAGATAACTAAATGAAATACCTAAACGAAATAACTAGACGAACTAGCTAAACATGTCATTTGCTCGCGAACATATACAAATCCGGGTTACTTCCCAAAAATCCAAATATCAGATTATTAAAAAAGTGCACTAACTTTCGCTAGTGCACTCATAAATCCTTATTAGTAACTCAGATTATTATCCAAGATTCCTATAAGAACGAAACCAAAAATAGGAAACTAACCTTCAATAGTTGTTGTACCCGAAAGAATCGTGTACACCTTGAAACCTATCTTTGCAAGCTTATCGTTAGACAACAAACCTAACTCATCAACTTCGCTTTCGTTCATACCTGGAATCATCTTTACATCACCGCAATAGTTCTTAGTGCGATCAGTGTAAATAGGCATATAACGCAAATTCCAAAGGAAGTAAGGCAAACGCACTAAGTCTTCCTTAGTTAAATTAACTGTATTGCTATATACAGGGATTCCAGCAACTCGAGCATAAGCCTTTACTACTGCAAACTGATTCGCATATACAGTGTTCTTGCATATCTCGCGTGTTTTGTAAAGGAACAAAACGTACAGAATAGTGCAAATTACAACAATAGCCATTATTGCCAAGAAAAGCAGCACAAACAAAAATGCAATAAAATGAACTACAGCAGCAGCATTCTTAACATCTGAAATATAGGAATAATCATCATTTGGCAGGAATGCTGAACCAACGCCACGCAGTCTTCCTTCATATAATACGAAGCATGGGAAAAGTCCAGAAATAAGCATAAATATGAACGCTACAACAAATACGATTGCGCCAATAAGTGGAGCTCGATTTGTATGCAAGAACGCATAAAGCAAAGTTCCTCTTTGAACCATATTGGAAGAATAATCATAATTCGGCGGCAAAACAGCTTTGCTTGTCAAAGAATCATATGGATCAGCACCATTCTTGTCGCGCATTGCGTAGCTATAACCCTGATTCAGCTTATAGCGGGTCTCAATATTCCCCAATTTGGAAGCCGAGAAACTACTCATTAAGCCTTTCAAGGAATCCATTATCTGGGAGCCATTATTACCTGGCTGACCAGGACCACCCATTGGCTGACCAGGACCACCCATTGGATAACCACCCATTGGCTGACCCATTGGACGACCCTGTGGCATAACAGGACGACCTAAAGCCTGACCTGGGTGACCCGGCTGGCCCATTGGCTGACCCATTGGACGTCCCATTGGCTGACCCATTGGCTGACCAGGGCGACCCATTGGCTGACCCATTGGCTGACCCATTGGCTGACCCATTGGACGACCCTGCTGCATAGGCTGCTGAGGACGATTTTGGTTGTAAGCGCCATTAGATTGCGGATTCATATTACGATTTGGTGCCTGATTAGGACGCGCACCATTATTCTCATTATTCGGATTATTTGATTGACTAGAAGACTTATTTTGCATCTGACGATCAGTCGAGTCTGTCATAGTTTCTCCTTTTCCCATTCTCGATTGTCGGTTTCTGGTAATTTTACTCTATTGAATCACTTTTTAATATATTGTTGTGCGTGTCGAAAAAATATTCTTTTCCTTAATATCTGATTTAAACTTATATATTTTCCTTTACCAAATACGCTCTGCACCAATTAGGCATAGATTTGAGTATGACACACCCACGGCACACCGTATTTACTTTATCTCCACTCTGTGTTACTCTGTTTGAGTTGTCTGCCGAACGATAATATTCGATTGGCATTCGACTTGGAGAATTCGCCTAGTGGTCTATGGCGCACGCTTGGAAAGCGTGTTGGTGTAACAGCCTCACGAGTTCGAATCTCGTATTCTCCGCGAGTAGGGTTTCTAGCCAATCGCTAGAAGCCCTTTTTTCATGTCGAAAACCCTTGAAATATCAACGTTATATCAGGATCATACCCCAAATATCAAGGGTTAAATAAATCTAAAAATAAGGGTTATTTCCTAGTTTATTCCCGGGTGACTGCCGGGTGATTGCCGGGCGAAAGCGAAAAATAAGTCCTTATTCAGGGTTAATTCCCAAAAATAAGGACTTATAACGCACAAATAAAAAAATAATCAGTGCCCGGATTCAGCGTAATGCTGTTCAACGGCATATTTCAGATTATTCCACATCTCGTAATGCGACGAATACCAATCAATAGTTTCCTTTAAACCAAGATTGATACTTATATGCTTTGGACTCCATCCAAGCTGAGTTTGAATTTTAGTTGCATCAAGAGCATATTTGCGATCTTCACATAATCTTGGCTTAACTTGCTCTATATCAGACTCAGGCCTACCCATAATGCGCAAAATAATCCTAAGCATTTCAATATTACTTATTTCGCATCGAGCACCAACGACATATGTTTCACCAATTGTTCCACATGTCAATATTCGCCATATTGCGTCGCAATGATCTTCTACATGTATCCAATCGCGAATGGAATCACCCTTGCCATACAATTTCGCTGGCAATCCGCACATGATATTCGTAATCTGTCTAGGAATAAACTTCTCAATATGCTGACGAGGCCCATAATTATTCCCACAATTAGAAATAGTTGCGCGAAGACCATACGTTTTACACCATGCGCGAACTAGATGATCACTCGAAGCTTTTGAAGCAGCATATGGACTCGTGGGATTATATGGACTTTCTTCATTGAAGCGCATTGTGCTGTTTAAAGGTAAATCACCATATACTTCATCAGTGCTTATGTGATGGAATCGAATATTGTATTTTCGGGCAGCATTAAGCAAAACATACGTGCCACAAACATTCGTACTTATAAAAGGATCAGCACATTCAAAAGCATTGTCGTTGTGAGATTCTGCAGCAAAATGAACAATAACATCTATCGCTGGAAGGCTATAACCGGATGCGGTTACATGTTTCGCATAAGGATTTAAAAGCTGATCAACTAAATCAGCATCGCGAACATCACCTTTTACGAAGGAATAGTGGTTGTTAAAAAACTCTTGCGGCAATTCGTATAAATTACTTAAATTCCCTGCATAAGTCAAAGAATCCAATACAGTAATTGCAACATCAGGATGATATTTCGCAATATAATGCACAAAATTAGATCCTATAAATCCAGCTCCACCAGTAACTAATATATGAGATGGCATATCGATAGAATTATTTTCCATTATTATCACTTCAATACAGATGCTTACTTATATAGTCTTTTGTTTAACCATATGGCTTTATATAGTTTTTGCTTACTTATATAAGATTATTTATTTAAAAGTGGAGCTACTTGCGATTCGTAAGCGCGCAAAGCCATGTCAATCACATTGTGCATATCGTAATAGCTGTAAGTTCCCAAGCGACCACCGAAAACAGTGTTCGGCTCAGCTGCAGCAAGCTCCGCATAGCAAGCATACAATGCTTTATCTGCATCAGTATTCACAGGATAGTAAGGCTCATCCTCGCGAGTTGCAGCGCGAGAATACTCCTGCCATACAACAGTTTCCCCAGCTTTCACGCTTTTGCCCGGCACGAAATCAGCTTCACTGCTAGCTTCACCACTAGCCTCTCCACCAACTTCCTCGCGCTCTGGATTAAAGTTCTTAAACTCAATCGCGCGCGTAAATGGCACATCAGCATCCGAATAGTTCATAACTGGGCAGCCGAAGTGGTCACTCTCCTCGTAACGCACTTCCTTAAAGTCCACAGTTCGCCACTTCAATTCGCCGAGCGCATAGTCAAAATACCTATCAACCGGACCGGTATAAACCACAGGCACTCCAGCCTCCGCCAACGCGCGCTTGTTAAACGGCTGTGATTCGTCGAAAAAGTCTACGCCAAGCGAAACGTGGATTCTAGGATCGTCAATCATGCGCTGCATCCAAGCTGTGTAGCCGTCTGTTGGCAAGCCTTCCCAAGTGTCTTTAAAGTAGCGATTATTGTAGTTAAATCGCACAGGCAAGCGCTTAATAATTCCAGCAGGAAGCTCAGAAGGATCTGTTTGCCACTGCTTTGCTGTGTAGTTTTTAATAAACGCTTCATAAAGCGGACGGCCAATTAAGCTAATGCCCTTATCGTTCAAATTCTGCGGATCTTTGCCAGCAAACTCCCCCGCTTGGCTTGCAATCAAAGCCTTCGCTTCTTCTGGCGTGTAATGAGCGTGGAAGAACTGGTTAATAGTACCCAAGTTGATTGGCAGTGGATAAACTTCGCCGTCGTGAGTTGCATAAACGCGATGCACGTAGTTAGTAAACGACGTAAAACGGTTCACGTAATCCCATACGCGCTTATTGCTTGTGTGGAAAAGATGCGCACCATACTTATGAATTTCAATTCCTGTACGCTCGTCAAAATACGAGTAAGCATTGCCGCCAATATGATTACGAACGTCAATAATTTCAACGCGAGCGCCAGTATGTTCCACTGCTTGCTGAGCTACAGTTAAGCCGAACAAACCAGCTCCAACAACCACTAAATCTGGGTAAGTTGTATTTTGGGAGGTTGCTGACTGCGTCATATTATTTACCTTTCGTACTTTCAGTTGGACCTATTATTTAAACTATGCTCCAACTCAATTCATTCATGCACAATACATTTCAAGAATAGGCTTAAGCGTATATATACGTATATATAATGTCTAATATGACTAAGGCAAAGAGTGCAGAAAACCGCGCAGAAACCCAAAATAAGCAAGAAATGCAAGAAAAACAAGATTCTAACAGCGCAAATAGCAACAATAAAGGTTGGGAAGTTGTAAATCGTGTTGTTTACCCTGTAAAAGACACTGAAATTACTATGCCGCTTTACGTAATTCCGTGGCATCGCTCGTACTTGCAGCGTACTGTGCTCGATCCTCGTATGAATACGCGCGCAATCGATATAAATAATCTAAATCTTACTGATTTTAAAAAGCTTCTTGCAGACACAAGCAGTCACTTACCAAATGTTGAAACTCAAGATGTTTGCACTGTTCTTTCGCGAAACTCACTTTGCATTGACGCAGGAAAACATGTGTCTCTTTGCACTTTCTTTAACGCTTTTCCTGCAAGCTATTGGCAGCATTGGACGCGCGTAAAAACTGTTAAGTTTACTGCAAACGTTGAAGGCACTGGCTACTTGCAACTTATGCGATCGACTGGTCGCGGACTTACTTATCCTGTGCAAAAGTTTGAGTTTAATTCTAATAAACAGCAAAATCAGCCAGAACAGCAAAATCAGCCAGCACAGGTTACGCAAAATCAGTCTGCGCAAACCATCAGCTACGAAATACCTATGACAGGTCTTGCAGACGGTGGATATTTTTGGTTTGAAGCTAAAGCAAGTGATTCTAGTTGCTTTACTGTTAGCAATGCTGAGTGGAGCGTGCCATGCGCGAATAAAGTGCAATCAGGCAAACAACAGCAATCAAATAGCACTTTTTCTATTGCTATTACTACGTTTAATCGCCCTTCATACTGCCACAATCAGCTGAAAGCAATAGCAGAAAACACAGCCCTTCGTGCGCGACTTGACACAATTTATTGCACGGATCAAGGCACCGATTTAGTTAAGAATCAGCCTGGATTTAATGAAACAAGTGCAAATCTTGGCAACCAGCTCACTTATATTCAACAGGCTAATTTAGGCGGTTCCGGCGGATTCTCACGAGGCATGTTTGAGACGCTTAAAGCTGGAAAAAGCAGCTACACTATGCTTCTCGACGACGATGCAATTAGCGAAACAGAGTGCATTCTTCGCGCGCTTCAATTTGCTGATTACACGATAAAGCCTGCTATTATTGGCGGCGGAATGCTTCACTTGGATAATCGTACCGTCCTTTACACTCAAGGCGAGCGATTCACTCGTAATAACGTATGGATGAAGCCTTCACAGAATCTTGATTACAATCATGATTTCGCAGCGATTACTTTGCAAGATTGCCCTGAGCGCCATCAACGAATAGACACTGATTACAACGGTTGGTGGATGAGCCTTATCCCAACTGCAATTATGAAAGAAATCGGTCTTTCGTTACCTGTGTTTATTAAGTTTGACGACACTGAATATTCGATTAGAGCGCTTGAGCACGGTTATCACACGATTTGCTTGCCAGGAGTTGCAGTTTGGCACCAGGCTTGGCACGATAAGGATCCTTCGCGCACTTGGGAAGAGTACTTCTTCCAGCGCAATCGTTGGATTTGCGGACTACTTCATTGCACTAAACCAAGCTTGCGTTTTGCGATTGAAATGCTTCGAAGTGACTTGGCTTCCGGCTTAAAACTCGCGTATTCTGCAATGCATTTGCATCATATGGGATTGCAAGATATTTTGCGAGGACCACAATATATTGTTGATTCGATGCCGCAAAAGCTTGGCGAGGTTCGTAAAGCGCGTCAATCCTTTAGTGATACGCAGCCTATAAGTGACGAATCGATTATTAGCGAGGTTTCGCGCGAGCACGTAAGTCCGTTTACTGCACATGATGCTAAAGCTTTACGTAAAGCACAAAAGCACGCAACAATTAAGGCTCTGTTAGCGCACGAAAAACACAAAAAGAACGCAACGAGCGCGAAGAATCCTCGTCCGGAAGTTGCGATTCCAGCTCAAGATGTTTCTTGGCCTTCGTTTGTTGGCGTAAATACTGCAATTGTCACAGCCCCAGATGGCACTACGCTGAATCTTTTCCAAAGAGATAGCAAATTATTCCGTAAACTGTTGCGAACAGACGTATTCTTGGCTTTAAAGATGTTACGCCGCTGGAAGAAGCTTTCTAAAGCGTATCGCGCTTACGATATGGCTAGCGTTGAAAGTTGGGATAAAATCTTCAGCTCAACTAACAACAAATAAGTAACGGCGATGGCGAAAACAGCTACAAAAAGCCATAGAAATCACCGGCAAATGTTTCACGAAATTTCACGAAACTTGCTTAATCGTCATCGCACGATCGCTTAGCAAAGCATAATCGCGATTACGACTATCTCTGATTACAAACGTGCAAGCGTTCGCATCCACAGCCACAGCTAACAAATCAGTGTAATCATCCTCAGTTGGGCTAGGCGTACGCAAGGAAGTAAAAAGCGTAAACTCGCCATTATTAAACAAATTTAACGGCATTTCAAAATGCACTATTTGATGCCCACGCTTTTGCATTTTCAGCACTTTAGAACCAGTATCGTAAGTAATTCCGCCGCGCCGAATATCATGCAAAGCAATCGCCAAATAGAAATCACCCGGCTCGTCATACTGATACTCAACAGCAAAACGGAAAGTATCGCTACTCTTGTAAATCTTGTCTTCCAAAGCATACGTCCTAAGCAACGGACACTTTGCATTTAATCCTTGCGCATACTGCCCCTTGCACATCTTTTCGCCAAGCTTATCCTGCTTTGCGCGCTCAGCTTCAATATTTGCCAAAGTATATTGATCTGCCACGGACTCGGTATTTCCAATCGCAGCAACTTCACCGTCGCTAATCATCATCGCACGCGTGCAATAGCGTTTCACAGCATTCATATCATGCGTAACAAGAATAACGGTTTTAGTAGGATCTTTTCGAATTTCAGTAAAGAAAGAATCACACTTACGCTGGAAAGCTTCGTCGCCAACAGCCAAAACTTCATCAAGAACTAGAATATCTCCCTGAGCTTTAATTGCCACAGAAAAAGCCAGTCGAACTTGCATACCAGAAGAATAATTCTTTAACTTTTGATCCATAAAATCTTCAAGCTCAGCAAATTCCACAATATCGTCATACATTGCGTCGATTTCTGCGCGAGTAAATCCAAGTAAAGCTCCGTTAAGATAAACGTTTTCGCGTCCTGTAAGCTCTGGATTAAACCCAACACCAAGCTCAATAAAAGGAACGAGCTTGCCTTTTACTTTCACACTTCCAGTATTTGGGTAATAGATTTGCGAAATAATTTTCAGCAACGTTGATTTTCCGCCACCGTTTCGCCCGACTATTCCGAAGAATTCACCGCGATGCACTTGGAAACTTATATCCTTAAGCACATGCTGGAATTTGTAGCCTTTAATGCCTTTAGTAAGATTTATAAAAGCCTGTTTTAAGCCAGTTGCTTGCTCGGTTGGCAATTTAAAATATTTGCCCACGTGATTTACAGACAAAACAATATCGTCGTCTCTTGCTTCAACGTCGTCTCTTGCTTCAACGTCATCTTGCAACTTATTCATAAAATCCACTTCCCCATCATAGCTTTCGTAAAATTTTCGTGATTTTAAAATCAGTCATACAGTTTCTTGCAACACATCACATAACTTCTACAAAAGCATGACTATTTTTCTTAAACACATAAATACCAATCAGAAAAACTAATATCGTTAGCAAAATAGGAACAAAAGACATCCATGAAAGCCCGAATAAACTCCACACAGTTGGCTGCGTATCAGGAGCGATAAGATTATGCCTCATATCCTGAATGCATTGAGCTATAGGATTAAGCAATTCCATCCTTGCTAACTTAGCGAAAATACCGCCTTTATTAATTACGTAGCTAAGCGGATAAATAATTGGCATTCCATAAAATAGTAGCTGCTGAGCCACTTCCCAAATATGCAAAATATCGCGGAAATACACATACATAGTAGACATTATTAGTGCGATTCCAATAGCGATTACATAAAGCTGAATCAAGCTAATAGGAAGTAAAACTACTCTCCACGTAAAATGAACACCGTTGAAAATAGCGAAGAAAAGCACAACTATTAAGTTAATTAAGAAGCTTATTAAAGACCCGATAGTTGCCGAAACTACAACAATATAGTTAGGGAAATGAATTTTACGCAACAAATCGCCACGATCTACAAGCGAGCGCAATCCAATAGACGTAGATTCTTGCACAAACTGCCACGCGCTAATACCTAAAAGCAGCACCACTGGATACGTTGACGTGCCATCAGTCATACGCAAAAACTTGCCAAAAATAAGATACATTACGCAAAACATCATCAATGGCTTTAAAGCTGACCACGCTACGCCCAAGAAAGATCCTTGGTAGCGCAACTTAAAATCAGTTTTTACTAAGCCTCTAAGCACGATAATGGCGTACGAATACTTTTTACGACAATGATCTATCAGATTTTTCACGGTACTCATATTATCAGTTAGATTGTAATTGAATTTGCGTGTTGTCTAGCGTACACATAAACCTCTTTGTGTTAACATCATAACTATGCCAAAAATATCTATTATTGTTCCGATTTATAACGTTGAAGCCTTTTTACAGCAATGCTTGGAGTCTATTCAAAATCAAACTTTTACTGATTGGGAATGCTTAATGTTTTCAGATGGAAGCAAAGACGGTTCCATCGATATTATGAAATCTTTCGCTAAGAAAGATAGTCGATTCGTTGTTATTGAAAAAGAAAACGAGGGCTATGGAGCTACTTGCAATCGCGGCTTGGAGCGCGCTAAAGGCGAGTGGATTAGCATTGTTGAGCCTGACGATTTCATCGACCCACACATGTATGAGCGTCTTTTAAGCAATACAGATCTTACGGATGAAAAAATCGATGTTATTAAAGGCGGATACTGGCTTTTTTATGATGGAAAAGATGGATATAAGGATGCAGTAGACACGCCAAACTTGTGCTATTTTATGCCGAAGCACAGGTCTATTTTTAGCTTAAACGAGTTCGCTGAGCCTTTCTACCATCACCCTTCTATTTGGTCTGCTATTTACCGCAAAGATTTTCTTAACGGAGATAACAAAAATAATGAGACCATACGTTTTAAGCCGATTCCTGGAGCAGGTTGGACCGATAATCCTTTCTTCGCACAAACTATGGTTTTAGCGAATAAAATCTGCTGGAATCCTGGAAAGTACTACTATTATCGTCAAACTAATCCTGGCGCTTCTAGTTTATTGAAAGATTTTCATCTTCCTTTCGATCGTTTGCGTGATATGCGCGAATTTCTTAGCAAGCAGAATATTTCACGCGAAGTTTTGCAAGCTTTTTATTCGCGCGAATTTGATTACGTTAATTCGTTAATCACAGAATTTGGTTTCGACGATAAGAATCCTGAAATACGCAAGCTTATTTACGAAGTTTTTAGTTCTATGGATTCAAAAGAAGTTTTCCTTATGGCTTCTCGCCTGAAGCCAGAATTTATGGATTACTACATGGATTTCTTGGGATCCTCGTACGAAGTTAAAGCGCACAAAGCAGAATCTAATCCTGAGCTTTCTCTTGTCATTTTCACTCATAATGCTCATTCTTGGATTGTTGACTCCCTCAAAGCTTGCACTTCTATAAGCAATATTTCTTGCGAATTTATTATTGTTGACTCTCATTCTTTGGATAGCACTCTTAATATCGCTAAGAGATTTACAGATAAAGATAAGCGCTTTACAATTCAGCAAAATGACGATTCATGCACTATAAAAGACATGATTTCTAAGGCAGTTGATTACGCTCATGGAAAATACACGATTTTCATGCCTTCAAGCTATATAATCAACGAAAATGTGCTTAAATCCGCTTTAGATAATCTACACAAATGCTCTAATAATAAAAATAAGATTATTGATCTTGAGTTCTTTAATAACAAAAGCTTGCATAGCGATTATCTAATTGATTGTTCTATTAAAAATGATATTAAGAATAATATTGATCTTTCCAACGAAAGCTTTATTAGAGCTGTAAATAGTGATGACACAGTGCAAGATACTTATTACGGATCTTATGAACCTAAGGATATTTCAGAACTTCTTATAAACAGCTGCTACAGCTACGGTTGGCAGAAAATATGGAGAACTGACTTCTTGAAATCTGCTCACATAGAAGCTGGAGATAACGATACTCCTGCAACTCTTATGACTTTTAGCACTCGCGCAGCATTAGAAGCTCAAAATATTATGTATTGCGATTTGGCTAAATCATACGAAAATGCTTATGGAAGATTCAGTGTTGGAGCTGGAGAAGGATTCGAAAATCTTAATACTAAAACGATTCCAGAAAACTTCTGGCTTTCAATAGAGCATAATACGTCGTTTAATGAAGCACCCCTTGAAGTTAATTCAGTGCTAGAAGTTGGAAAATGGCTTGAAAGCGAAGGACTTCTTGAAACATATAATCAGGGATACGCGAATGCTCTTGTGGAAAGCTTCGTTCACGATTGCCATACGCGAGTAACTTCTGAATCCTTAGCAAACATCGTTCAAGACAAGCTGCAAGAAGTATTAAAAGCTCTGAATTATGAGGAAAATTCACATATCTTGCCAACGTATTTCTACGACGAAAAAGCTTATAACGAGTTCCAAAAACTACAACTTAACGCTAATTCTCGCACTTTGTGGCTAAAGGAACGCATGTTTGAGTTTGAGCGCAAAAGCGAATTATGCGAGCAGGAAATTAGTAGCATTCGCACTTCTGCGCGCTATCTGATTGGCGAAAAAATCGTAAAAACAGCGAAGAAAATAACTCTCCCAGTGTTTATCGCAAAATTGCAGAAAAAGTTACGCCTTATGAGAAGGGATAACAAATAATTCTGCGAGCGATACTGGTATTTAAAACTACTGATGGCTAAATACTGGTAGCTAAATACTGGTAGCTAAATACTGGTATAACTGGTATAAATACTGGTAGCTAAACCACCAGCGCTTTAACGCCAATAAGCTTAATGCAACTAACCCTTATGTTTTGTGCTCTATTTACGCGCGTAAGGGTTAGTTTCAATATCTTGCTTAATCGCCTCAATAGTATGTTTGTCGTTGAGTAATTCACGGCTTACATGTTGCAAGTGCGAAACCATATCTGAAGGAAGCTGATAAATATTCCCGTAATAGTTGAAGAGAATTTTTTCTGCTTTATTAGGTACTAGAATTTCGAATTTTTCAAATTCTTCTTGCCTAAGTGGGAACATATCCTCATATTGAGATGTGTATATTAGTTCAGAATCGACGTTATCAAGCCCGTAAATAATATTGCACTCGTTACTATTAGATTCATTTGCAATAATATTTTCGCTTTTTGCAATATTTTGATATTTAGTGAAAATATTTTCTATTTCGCTACTAAGTTCTTCGCCATCTTCCAAATATCCATTCGCAAGCCACTTATTATAAAAAGGATTAGATTTCAAATCTTCCTTTAGCTCTTCACGAATTTCAATAAACCTTTTCTTAGTATGCTCATCGTATTTAGGCATGTAATCGTAGAAGAAGATATCAATAAAGCTAGGATCTTCAGAATTTTTATATCGCAATCTAAGCTGTCTGCAGAAAACGTAAGGGTCAAATACAAGTACTGCGCGATAGCGTTTAGACAGCTTTTCGTCTTTTTTAAGCAATTCGAGAAGCTTATCTACGTCACTTCGCATCATTCCTAAATCTGTATCGTCATCCCAAGGAATAAATCCGCGATGGCGAATAGTTCCAAGCAAAGTGCCAAAATCAGCCCAATATCGCAAATTATATTCTTTAGCAACCGCTGCAAATTCACTTAAAAGCGAAGCGCAACCGCGTTGAATAAGTCTCACTGAACCCGTTGCTTGAGGAAGACCATAGTAAAAGCGCTTGCGAGCGTCAAAATCGCTTTCGTTGTCATTTCGATAGTTTGCCCAAGCTAAAAGAGAAGCGTGCTCTCGATTCGTAAGTATGTTAACGTGCATATTGCGTTGGTTTTCAAGAATGCGCGGCAATTGCTCGTCTAACACGCGTTGCATGCGATCTATGCTTGCCTGTAAATCGCTAACTTGCGCTCTAAGATCTTTTATTGAACGTTTTGATGAAGGACAATGCTCAATAAATTTGCGCATTAGCTTACGAAATACAGACGCCATACTTACACCTTCTGTTGTTTTCTCTCACTTTTACTAGCAAAAGTCATATGGTTATTTATTATAATACGGTTTGTATCTCGCATGCACCTTTATAGCGTTGTAAAGTTTGCAAAATTTAACATCGTCGGTGTTCAAAATAAAAATTTAATAGCTATTTTTGAACGCTTGTTGTATAATTAATAAAATACCAACCACAAGCGAGGCTCGCATGGCTATTAATCACAACGAATTTAAGCTTCTTACAACGCTATTAAATAACAAAAACAGCAGTGTACAGTTAAGTCAGCGAGACATAGCATCTCAATCAGGGCTTTCACTCGGAACTGTTAATTCAGCAATAAAAAGCGCAGAAAATAAAAATCTTATTGAAACAGCAAACGAATTGCGCATCACTGAAGAAGGCATTAAATCTCTTGAACCATATAAAGTACGCAACGCTATTATTATGGCAGCAGGCTTTTCTTCAAGATTTTCTCCTATTTCATACGAGCTACCTAAAGGACTAATCAAAGTTCGAGGAGAAGTTCTTATTGAACGCCAAATCAAACAGCTTCATGAAGCTGGGATTAACGATATAACAGTTGTTGTCGGCTACAAGCAAGAGCAATTTTTCTACTTAGAAGACGCTTTTAACGTAAAAATCGTGCCAAATAGCGAGTACAGCACGCGCAATAACAACAGCTCAATTATGGCAGTAGCAAACCAACTATCAAACACTTATATTTGCTCATCCGACAATTATTTCGACGAAAATCCATTTGAAAAATACGTTTGGAAAGCTTATTATTCCGCACAATTCCAGCAAGGTCACACTAAAGAATGGTGCATGACTTACGGCGCGCATGATCGTATTACAAAAGTCACGATCGGCGGAAGTAACGCTTGGTACATGATTGGTCACGTGTATTTTGACGAAGCATTTTCTAAGCGATTTGTGCAAATTCTTCGTGAAGAATACGATTTGCCGCAAACTGCAGGAAAGCTTTGGGAGGATATTTTTATTGAACACATTGACGAACTCGACATGCAAATGCGAAAGTACGATACGCCAATTATTCACGAATTTGATTCTATTGATGAGCTGCGCGAATTTGATCCACTTTTCCTAGAAAATATTGATAGTGCAATTTTTGACCATATCACTCAAACGCTTAAATGCAAAAAATCCGATATTCATAACGTTTATCCGCTTAAAAAAGGTCTTACTAATTTATCTTGCCATTTTTCGGTCGGGAATAGCGAATACGTTTATAGGCATCCTGGCGTTGGAACAGACGTGCTTATTAATAGACAAGCCGAAGCTGAAGCTTTGCAATTGGCTCAAAAACTTGGTTTAGATGGCACTTTTATTACAGCAGACGCTAAAGAAGGCTGGAAGATTTCACGATTTTTGCCAGATTGCCATATTGCGGATATGCATGATCCTAACCAACTACGAGAAAGCTTGAAATTAGTTCGTTCTTTGCATGAAAGTAACGAAAGCGTGCATCGCAACTTTGATTTTTACGCTGAATCTCAGCGCTATATGAAAGAGCTTAATGATAGAAATGTGGAAATACCGCAAAAAATCATCGACTTGAGTGTTTTAGCTGACAAGCTTCATAACTTTGTAATTACTCAAGACGGCACGCATACTTGCCTTTGCCATAATGACATACTAGGCGCAAATATTTTAATAGATCAAAACAATCGCTATCATCTTATCGATTGGGAATATGCTGGAATGTCTGATTACGCTCAAGATTTTGGTACTTTATGCGTTTCGGACGAATTCAATAACACTGAGATAAACGAAGCTATGTCTGTTTATTTAGCACATACTCCGTCAGCACAAGAAAAGCGTCATTTGCTGGCTTATATAGGATTTGCAGGATGGTGCTGGCATTTGTGGTCACTTGTTAAACAAGCAGAAGGCGAAAATATAGGGACTTGCATGTACACGTACTACAGTTATGCGAAACGCTATATTAATGAAGCTTTAAAAGCTTATGAAAATAACAAATAATCGACAAACTAAGAATAAACAAGCAAACGGAAGCTGAATAAGCAGCATATAAGAAAGCTACAGATAAACAAGCAGAAACAAATCACGAACATCTTCTAAAAGCAAGTAGGTATTTATGAAATATTCGTTTCTAAGTGGACTTTTATGGGGAGTAGATACAGCTCTTCTAGCTCTTTTAACTGCATCATTCGTATTTACAAATAACGCATCTTACGCAAACAACACTGCTCTAGTAATCTTCACAGGAATTATTGGCGCATTACTTCACGATATTGTATGTGCAATACTCATATGGACTTATATAAGCGTTAGAAAAAAGTGGAATAAAACTTTTGAAATACTAAAAAAGCCAAAAATTCTCACGCCTATTATCATAGGATCTTTACTTGGCGGACCTATTGGTATGAGCGGATACGTTTTAGCAGCAAGCAATATAGGAGCAGGATACGCTGCAGCAATTTCCGCACTGTACCCTGCTTTTGGAGCAGTTCTTTCAGCAATCGTACTAAAAGAACGTTTAAGCGCAAAAAAATACGCAGCTTTTACTTTAGCTCTTATAGCAGTAGGAGCACTTGGATATTATTCATGCTCTGATGCGCAAAATACACTAGGTTCTGCAAATATTACAAACACGCTATTAGGGTTAGCTGGAGCATTTTTAAGCGTAATCGGTTGGGGCAGCGAAGCTGTAGTATGCGCTTGGGCAACTAGAAAACAAAGCGCGGACGACGAAACAATCTTACACATTCGAGAAACAGTATCTGCTATTTCTTACACGATAATCGCGTTAATACTATGCTTCACAGCCAATATTTCAGTAAGTAGCATATTCGCATCCTCTAAGCTTCTATCAACTGTATCAATGCTAATTGCAATAGGCTTACTTGGAACAGGGTCATATTTAAGCTATTATCGCGGAATTGCACAAGTAGGAGCTTCTCGCGCAATGGCAGCAAACGTCACGTACGCTGCATGGGGAATGATTGCATCCTCCATAATTTACCAAACAATGCCATCAATTATCGCTTGGATTTGCTGCATTACTATTATGTGTAGCACGATTTTCGTAGCGCGAAAGTAGCATATCAAAACCTTGCGCAGCAAACGGAATCATAAGCAAGTATGCTGGCAAAATATATTGCGATTGCGCTTCCCACATAAGATACAAAACAGCAATACCGAATACAATTACGAAAGGCGTTAAATATTCGCAAGAAATAGATTTTTTCTTACGCAAAGTTACGCATAAAAATAGCGCGTTAAAAGCTACAAGCATAAATTGAAGAGCATCCAAGAATGTAAACGTAATAAAGCCAAGCTTTCCGGAATAAAGCGACTTTAAAACAGGATTCATTTTACGCTCAATCAAAACTGGCCTACCTGGGCCGCTCCACTTCCAACTACTTGCAAGCAAAGATTCATAGGTTGGCTCAAGCCATTCTCCAGCAAACTTTTTAGTTATGAAGCTAAAACCATCTGCAGGATTATTTGCGAAATGCTTAAGATTATTGCGTAATAATGCTGTAGATTCTTTCTTAATATTATCCTTGTTATATGTTTTAACGTCAAAGCTCGTAGGATATCCGTTATACCATCCAGGATTATTTGGACCTGTTTTGCGAGACGGATCAGTTGCCATTGCAAGCCAAACAGTAGAAGGCAAACCATTTTTTGCATTATGGCCAAAAGAATTAGCTGAACTTGCTACAGCAACATTACTTAAAGCAAAGAACACAATCGCGAGCAATACGCAAACAGCGTGCTCCCACTTTTTAGAACGCAATGCAGATACAATCCACACAACAATCATTCCAAGTAGGAAATAAACCATAGTTGACTTAAGCAATATAGCAAAGAATATGCAAATCAGTGCCTGGACCGCGTTAAGCCAACTTCCGCTTTTAATATTCTTCGCGTGGAAGATAAGCGCGCCAAAAACAAACGGCAAACACACAGTATTACCGTACGCAAAAGTCGCGTAAAAAATCATAGGCAAAAACGCTGCGTACAAAAGCAGAGAAAGAATAGTCACATTTTTATTACGGAATAACAAATTCACGTAGTATGCAATAAGAATTCCAGTAATAGCAGCGCATAACACGTTCAATACTTCAAAAGCAAGATATGCATTAGAGCCAAAAATGATTACCAAAAATCGCATAAGAGAAAGAAGCGGGAATTGGAATGGGAAGCGAGTCAGGTAACCGCCAGGGCAAATAATCCACGATAATTCCGACGTATCAGTAGCGCAATTTATAGGTTTTCGATTAGGATCCGCATAATATTGCGCCGCGTTAAACATATAGGCAGAATCCCATTCAGGCCAAGTATGAGTGACCCTTACCCACAAAAATCCTAATATAAGCACATAAGCAAAAACTGCTATTGCAAAGTATCGAATACGAATCTTATCAAAAATATTTCGCTTCTTTAAAAACGCGAAAATAAAGAATAATAAAGCGCTTAAAGCGAGTACGAATGGAGACTGAAACCACAAAAACTCAAGTCTGTACTCCCCCGGGAAAAGATGAGCAGAAAGAATTAAGCTAAGTAGTGCTAATGCGCTGAAAAATATGGCTGAACACCACACAATAGCATTGCTAAAAAAGCGCCCGAGCATTACGCTTACATGCTGAAAACGCTCAATCATACTTTTAACCCCTTTAAAGATTGCTTTCACAAAGCGCCGTAACAAAAATTGTATTTATAAAGGCGATATTTACAAAGATTTCTCGATATAGTAACGCGGACGATGCTTAGATTCCAAGTAAATCTTGCCAATATAGCTTCCAAGTATGCCCATCGAAATCATAAGGAATCCGCCAATAAACCATATTGAGCACATAAGCGAAGACCAGCCGACAGCAGTGTGATTAGTAAACAGCGAAACAATTACGTAAATAAACATGGCGAAAGCAATAACAATAGAAAGCAATCCCATATACGTAACTAACCTAAGCGGCTTAACTGAAAACGAAGTAATACCCTCTAAAGCGAAAGAAATCATCTTCTTCAAAGGATACTTTGAAACTCCGGCAGTTCTTACACCACGCTCGTAATAAACTTTGCCAGTTTTAAATCCAAGCATTGGCACAATTCCGCGAAGGAATAAGTTCACTTCACTGTATTCGCTTAGAGCATCCAAAGCAGGAGCGCTCATTAGACGATAATCCGCATGATTCGGAACAACTTCCGCACCCATTGCGGCAAAAACCTTGTAAAAAGCCAAAGCAGTATTGCGTTTAAACCACGTGTCTTTTTTGCGCGAAGAACGAACTCCGTAAACAATCTCGCAATGCTCTTCAACAAACTTTCTAAGCATTGCGTCTACTGCATTCACATCATCTTGTAAATCAGAATCCATAGAAATAGCGGCATCGCAACCCTTCTCGCGCGCATACATAAGTCCTGCGTAAAGAGCATTTTGATGACCGCGATTATGCGCAAGTTTTACACCGCCAAAAAGTGAAGGATCATAAGTATTAAACGAAGAAATCAAATCCCAAGTAGAATCTTTAGACCCATCGTCAACAAAAATTACGCGACTAGAAGAATCAATAAGCCTACGAGATACAAGGCTATTCATTTTATTGCGAAGAACTTCCGCGGTAGTTGCAAGTCCTTGTTCTTCATTAAAGCAAGGCACAACAATGTATAAAACTGGTGCTTTAATCTGTAAATCTTCCATATTTCTATTTTTTATATTTTTGTTTTTTATATTTTTGTTTTTTATATTTTGCGTTTTTATATCTAGGTTATTTATATCTCTGTTATTTATATCTCTGATTTTACAATCAACATCTTGACTGTCAGTATTTTGACGATTATCAGCAGAATTCTTCACAAATAAAAAGTATAATATACAACCAGTATCTGATAAAAGTTGCATCAACTACAGTCACTCACATCGATAATTACATATGAAAATGGCCGGCATGCTTATCACGCCGGCCATTCGATTATTAATTGCTTAAATTATTACTTTTATTGCTTGATTATTGCTAATAATTACTAATTTGCAATTATTACTTATCTCGCTTCAAGCACGGAATTCTGGCACTTCTGACGCCAAATACCCTTGCCGTCGTAATGTTCATCTTCAACAGGTCCGCCGACTTTTTCAAAGTCACCGCGTGCGTAATAATCCTTGCGAAGATTAAACAATATTGCGAACTTATCGCGCGAGCCGCGAGTCCACAAATCGCCGTTCTTGCACTTCTGACGCCACCAGCCGTTGCCCATGTCTTCTTCATCAGCAACAGGCGCGCCAAGACGAGGAGTACCGCCATGCTTGTAGAACGAACCGCGCAGATTAAACATTATTGCAAGCTTAGTATCTCGTCCGTAAGTCCAAACGTCACCATTCTGACACTTCTGACGCCACCAGCCGCCACCAATGTTTTCCTCATCAGCAACAGGCGCACCAAGACGATTGCAATCTCCGTGATTGTAATAGGAATCTCGCAAATCGTATTGAATTACAAGCTTCGTACTACGTCCGTGAGTCCACAAATCACCATTCTCGCACTTCTGACGCCACCAGCCGCCGCCCATATCTTCTTCATCAGCAACAGGAGCGCCAAGACGAGGAGTACCACCATGCCTATAGAACGAGCTACGGAGATTAAACATTATAGCGAATTTCTTATCTGAACCATGAGTCCAAACGTCACCATTCTGGCACTTCTGACGCCACCAGCCGCCACCAATGTTTTCCTCATCGGCAACAGGAACACCGAGACGAGACTCGCCACCATGATCATAATAAGATCCGCGCAACTCGTATTGAATTACGAACTTCTTATTACGTCCGTGAGTCCAAACGTCACCATTCTGACACTTCTGACGCCACCAGCCGCCACCTAAATTCTCTTCATCGGCAACAGGCGCGCCAAGACGGTTGAATCCACCGTGAGAGTAGTAAGCATCGCGCAATTCATATTGCAGCACGAACTTGTCACCACCACGGCTCCATACTTCGCGGCGTCCATTCTTACTAATATTCCAGCCGGTTCCGTTATTTTCTGAAGACTGAACAGAGACCCTACCGAAATGCATCAAAGGACCGCTTGTAATAACGCTTCCATCGGCCATGCCAAATGCGTTCAAATCCACTCGTCCATCAATACCATCAATATCTCCACTGGAAGTGTACTGCCATCCAATTAACGGAGTTGTCATATCAAATCCAG
Source organism: Gardnerella coleohominis (assembly GCF_002896555.1). Taxonomy (GTDB): domain Bacteria; phylum Actinomycetota; class Actinomycetes; order Actinomycetales; family Bifidobacteriaceae; genus Bifidobacterium; species Bifidobacterium vaginale_F. The sequence goes on along the minus strand of NZ_MNLH01000003.1, from coordinate 83,289 downwards.
GGCGCATTCCATAACTTGCAACCCAGCTTGTACGATCATGTATGAAGCTTGAATTAAGCGGACCCTTCAAATAATTCGCGTATGAATAGATACCAAGATTGTCATAGCCTGCATCAACTAATTGATTCCACCATGAAGCAACAATATCCTGATAAACATACGGAGAATTAGGAGGATTGTGACCGCTCCAGCTCCATTTTTCCAAATCGTAATACACTGGGTAAGTTAAGTCGGAAGGCTTAACTCCTAAGCCACGCAATTTTTTAACTAAATCTACGCCTTCTGAAGCACCATCTTCTGGGGTTTCAGCATAAGAATAAAGATAAACGCCAAACGGTATGCCTAAACGCTTGCATTCGCTAATATTGCGCCTTGCCTGCTTATCGTATCCGTTATCCCAGCCGTAGCTTACGCGAATAATAGCACCGTCAACGCCTGAAGTACTGACCTTTTCCCAGTCAATCTTCTTCTGATGCTCGGAAACATCAATAACAGCAGTTGCATTTCTTGCAAAAACATTGTCATAACCATCAATGAATGTTACGGCACCTGAATCATCTGTATCCCAATGAGCACCATATTCGTTTCCGTAAACAGCTATATTTCGTACGCTGCTTGTTGTGCGGACTGTTCCAGAAATATTCTGATTCAAGGCTTCACTAAAAGTAGCATTCTTAACAGTTGGCTTATTTGACGAATTTAGTTCTTGTTCTTTGCTTGAACGATTATTATTCGAAGCACTATTGTTATCTTTCGCGCTATCTTTCGCGTTAGATTTCGCGTTATCTTTCGCGCTAGTTTTATTTGATTGAACAATAGCTTTACGAACTTCTGAAACTTTTACAGGTTCAAATCGTACGCCATTCGTAAGCTCTAATGGATCGGCAGGATGATCTTTTGTACCGACAAGTTTTTTATCGGTTACAGTTTTTCCTGTATCCAGAGACTTTAACTTTCCATCCTTTGTGAAAGCGTACTTTGAAGAAACAACTTCAGCATCGTTTGGAACTGATGAATTAATCTTCTTAGGAAGCTCCACATTCGGATTGTTAGGAATAGAAGATGAGTTATTAACATTATTTGATTGATTTAATTTAGCTCGCAAATCATCAGACGAATCTGCATACGTTTGACGAACAACACTCGATTCAGCATTATCTACTAACGATAATTTTTGACGAGGTCCACAAACGTTCGCACTGAAAGCAGTTGCAACTGATATTAAACCTACAAGCACACGCACAATAATCTGTCCCACAAATCCTCCAGACATATGTTTTTACGCGTTTTTGCCTTTATAACCATAGCAATATGCACAAACACATTCAAAATATTGTGATTCTTAAGGCTGATTTTAAGTGTTATTTCTGGGTTATTTCCCAAAATGTGACAGAAAATAAAAAATCTCAGCGAAATATGAGACATACTCGCTGAGAAATCAAGTGGAGCGGACGACGGGAATCGGACCCGCGTAATCAGTTTGGAAGACTGAGACTCTACCATTGAGCTACGTCCGCAATCATCTCATTCTACTTACCGCAAAATGGCGACTCGTCCAATTATACAGGTGCTTTTGACATCGACACAAGTGCGCATACATATTTTCTTATAATTTATATTTTTCTATAAGACTTCTAGCATTACAACAGCGGATGCAAAAGCTGAATTATCTTCTAACAATCCATCGTGAGTAAGCGAAATATGCCAGCAGATTTTATTGTCTAAGTTCTCAAGTACTTGATCCAAACGCTTACTGCTATCTGGATTCTTAGCATCTTGATTCTTAACATCTGAATTCTTAGCAAAAACACTTTCCAGCGATTTTACAAGTTGAGAATGAACATCTGAGCCGAGAATAACGCGAGGGCAACCATGAGAATCGTTAAGAATCTCAATACTCGCCCACGGCATGTTATCTAAAGTATATGGGTAAGGGCTATTTATTGTGCATAACGCTTCAGACCACGCTTTAATCACAGCTTCTTTGCCGGCCCAGCGTGCGGCAATATGTAATGCTTTCTCATCATTCTTAGCTTGCGCACGAAGATCACATTGTCGGAGTTCGCGCACAGAAAACAGAGCACGCCAGCCGTTGCTATCCTGCATCTGCTGAGCAAACTGCGCAACGCTGACTATATCGTGGCCAAGTCCTGCAATCATGCGCACACCTTTCCGACGTAACAACTTTATACAGATATATCATCAATAAATATGTCAATAGGTATATCAACAGATATATAAACAGATATACCAACAGATATACCAACAGATATACCAAATCTTCACAATATGACACGAAATGTGCAAATAGCTTTATTTTAATAAATTCTCATAGAATAAGAAATCTTATAAGAAATTAATAGATTATGTTGCTTCAGCAGCATTTTATACATGAACCACCCCAACTCCCCAAAAAAGCATAAATTTTAGAACCTTACGCGCAAATATATAAAGCGGTAATCGTAAGATTGCATTAGTAATTTGAAGAGAAAAATATGAGTAAGAAGGTTGCACATGTTTTGCATAAATTGCGGTAATAAACTTGAAAGCAGCGACAAGTTTTGCACAAAATGCGGAACTCCTGCGGATAACGCAAGCAAAAAGCCTTTTTATACTCAAAAGAAGTTTATGATACCGATAATTGCATTAGTAGTGTTAGTTTTAATCTGCTCTTGCACAGGAATAGCGTTATACGTATCAAATAAAAATCACTCTTCCTTATTCTCTACTTCTCAAAGCATAGTAATACCAAAAGTTTTACAATCGCAAAGCGCTCAAAGCGTAGTTGACTCGTTACATAAAAAAGGAGCAAATGCGCGTTTAGTGAAAGAGTTTAGCGCTAAAAACTCAGGAGATTTTGTACGCTATAAGAATGTAAAACAAGGCGATCGAGTAGATAAAAATCACGTTGTTGAAGTAGTGGAATCTAAAGGTCCTGGCGTACCAGAAAAAGGCGTTGTCGGCGCAAGTTTAGAAAAAGCCGAAAAAATTGTGAAGTCGATGGGTGTGACTGTGAGGCTTCACCACGTGCCAGCAACTGATTCTGCAGTAGGTAAAATCGTTGCTTCCAGCCCAGTGCCTGGAAACGCTGTTGGCAAAGACGACGTAATACATATCGCAGTTGGAGAAAACACTGACGGCGTGCCAGTAAACGTGTTTGGTGTGGATAAAGAAAAAGCTAAGGACATGCTATCTTCTAAGCCTTTCAGCGTGGATCTTCGCCCGAAGTTTTCTTCTGCAAAATATTTCGGCAAAATCGTTGGCGCTTATCCAGCTTTGGGCACTAAAGGCGATCCTAAATCCGTAACGCTTTACTATGGCGTTGACGCTTCTAAAGCTAAGAATGTTGTAACTGAGCCGACGGATTTCGGCGATAAAACGGCTTATCTTGTAACTCGGGCAGGCTCTTTTGTTGGCAAGTGGTGCACGAAGAGTGGTAATTGCATAAAACTTATTCCGCGTCTTATGAGCAATGAACAATTCGTAGAGGAACGAAATATTAGGAGACTTATTCCGGCAGATATTGCAGATAAAAACGGTAGAATACCTGATGAAAGCCACAAAGGTTATCTAAATAGTAAGGGTGTTCTTGAATTAAATTCAGGAAGCCAGGATCCTACGGGTTACGCTGTATTTGATAAGAATCTTCCAAATAGTTCAATGATGAGAAATCATCTTATTTCTGGTGATACTGGTGCTGTGGAGCTGTATTCTGAAGGCGCTATTGTGCAATGTGACAATCAAGATGTTCCTGTTGGAGACACTACATCCACATGCCTGAACGGAAAATACGTTCAGCTTCCACATAACGATCCAGACGAATATGACCGTATTAAAAATGATCCAGGTGCAGACGTTGGTTTCTACTATACAATGCAAGATTTTATGGTAGTTGTGCCTGTTGGTGCGAAATTCGATAAACTTTTAAATAGCGGATATTTCGTTGGAAAAGGCGAAACTAAACCAGATTTGACTCGTCCGTTTATTTTGCGCAGGAATCCTAAGCTATACAAAGAAACGCGCAAGAATTTGCCTGCTGGAGGAGGCGATTGGGTTAATCCTTTTGTGCCTACAGAGCATAGTCGCGCAGTTCCGTTCGCACCTGCCCCGGACGATTCAAACGCGTATTATCTTGTGGAAGAACCTTTCGACTGGGATACTTCCACTAGCGAATCATTGTAAAAGCTATAAGAAGCTACAAGAAATCACATCAGAAGACACTTATAAAGCTACAATCTAAACATAGTTTTACAATTCTCTGTCTTTAACAAAACTATTCCAATCAAACGGCTGCTCAACTAAATAGTATGCATTTGAATCATCTGGAGCCGGAGCAAAAGGAATAGGCTTATTAAATTCAGTAGGAATAAACGGATTGCGACGCAAATCACTGTCTTTTGCGTCTGCCACACGCTCGGATTCGCTATAGCTAGCAGGGTCGCGACGCAAAATAAACGGACGATTCATATCAGGCTTCGTGCTACCTACGCCCTTAAAGAATCCGCTTGCTTCAACTTCATCAAGCTTCGCATTAACAGGAACAAGCACAAAATACGCGCGCATCTTAAATACAAGCCCTTGATTCATTCCAGGAATCTTCCTGTAATCAGACTTGTAATCTTCAAAGCGAGAATCGTTATCTAAATCCTCATACGAATAAATCTTTCCATTAATGCAATAGTCTGAATGAACTTCAACTATTTTATTACCGCAATAAGGCGCTCCACCATCGCGGAAAATATCAACCATACCTGAATCACCAAAAAGCAATGTATTGCGCAAAGGCAGAGAATTCTTATTTTCACTACTATCATCCGTGTCAATTGCATCGCCTAATAATTGCTGCGTATACTGCCACATATCAAAACTGTGATGATACTTTCTACTGTCATCGCCAGCTAAATCTTCCATAGCATGAGAGCCACGAAGAAGAAGATCCGTGTTCTCTTCCGGATCTTGAACATTGTAATGCCCTGTTTCAAACTCTAAGCAATCTCCCGACTTCGTGCACCACTTTCCAACAAATGGAACTAATGTAGAAACTACGGTTGCATGGTTACCTTCACCATATTCGCGCTTGCTAGTAAACATTTTCTTCGTTTCAGAAGCATCAGCACCATAGTAAAGCGTTAAACTCTCGCTTGCGTTATGCGTTCCTAATGCAGGATTTGATCCAACAATCTTGCCTATATATTTTCGAGACGAATACCTTGGCACAAGGCGTATTTTATTGTATCCGCCACGATTCATCATTTTCCTGTAAGCGCGATCTTTATCTGTGTTAAATAATTCCACTGGAACGCCCAGATTATCCGAATAATTATAATCGTCACCTATTGCCAGCTTTATACTTCTACTCTCCCCTAATGGTTCGCCTGGCATTGGGTCAGATGCAACGATTTTTCCTGGATGCTCAGAATATACTTTATAAATCGCAACCGGCACTCCCATAGACTTCATAATTTTTTCAGCTTTATTTAAGCTCGAACCAACAACGCCTTTCGCAGGCATTCCAGGACCTTTGGATTCTATTACGGTTACAACGCCATTTTTAGGGAATTTTTTGCCGGCTTTTGCATTAGCGAATCCTGCGAAATTGCCTTTTTCTTCACCGCTAAATTCTTTAACTAAACGAGTTTTGAATCCTTTAGATTTAAGATCTTGAATAACATCTTCAGCTTTTTGCGAAGAATCAGCTTTAGGTACTACGAGATTGTATGAAGAAGAAGCTGAGTTATTTGAATTATGCGAGCTCGTTAAGAAAACAGTAAGGCAAATTATAACTATTAAAACTACTACAGCTACGCATGAGGAAATAATAACTAAATTGCGATTTTTAGAGAAGAAATTATTGCTGCTTGGATTTTGAATGTTAGCCGGATTTTGGATATTGCCAGGACGCTGGATATTGCCCGGATTTTGGATATTGCCCGGACGCTGAATGTTGTTGAATCTTGACGGGTTGTTTGGATTTGAAGGGTTGTTGAATCTTGACGGATTTCCAGGATTGTTTGGATTGTTTGAATTATTCAGATTTCCAGGATTATTCGGATTATTCGGAATTGAACGATTATTCTGAATTCTTCGATTAGCAATATTCTGTCGATTACCTGCGTTTACCGGTCTGCTTTGATTAAATTGGTTACTTTGATTAAATTGATTTCCTTGATTACGCGAATTACTTTGATTAGGCTGATTCTGATTGAACTGATTTTGATTAGGTTGATTTGAATTAGGCTGATTTTGATAGTCGCTTACTGTTGCACCACATTTTGTACAAAACTTATCATTTCCATCAATCTTATTGCCGCAGTTCTCGCAAAACATCTTTAACCTTCTCTCACGCAAGCAACAATCTCATCTACAGAACAAAGTCTTATTTCTATACTACAGCTACTTACGCGATTTTTTAATGCGAAAAATATGCCAGAAAAATTACAAGCATTTATATCAAAAACAAAACAGAGTAAAACAAACAAAGCAAAAACAAACAGAGCGAAAACAAAAGCCGGAGAAAATACCAGCAAATGTTTCCGCTCTGGTTGTGCATTTATTTCAATGCGTCAATACATCAGAAGCTCAGCAGTAGTATCCGTTTGCGTTAAGGCGAGCTTCAGGATTAAGCAGCATCGCCTTTTCTGCCTCGTGGCCGTCGTAGCGAGTGCCATCTGGAAGACGAGTACCATCCTTCAGCAAGTGACGATTCTCAACAGGCTCGAACAGTGCAGATCGACCCATCATGCCTTCCTCAAGCCTCCTCTGACCTGCAGCCAAACGAGCATTTGCCTTTGAACGCCACTCTTCAAGCGCATCGACACCAGCGCTAGCAGCAACAGCCGCCTCAAAAGCGCCAGGGTGAACCAATGCAACAAATCCGCTAACGTGACCGAAGCCGAGCGAAGTTGCGAGAGCAGCCTTCACTGCACAAGAACCAGCACCGGAACCAGCAACATTACCAATGCGCATCGGCTCACGCAACCAAACCATGTGGTCGTCGCGCGCAAGCTTAGGATCCACGCAGTCAAGCGATGCATTTCCAGGAATTACGCCACTTCTAAACAGTTGCGTCAAACCGTTGATTTGGAAGATGCACGCGCCACCCTTTGCGTGACCGGTCAGCGTCTTTTGGCTGATTACGAACAGTGGATTTCCATCCGTACGTCCGATTGCATGCGCAAGAGTATTGTGCAACTCGGATTCGTTCGGATCGTTTGCATTCGTGGAAGTATCGTGCTTAGAAACCACAGCAATATCATCCGGAGTAACGCCAAGAGCCGCCAAATCGCGCACAAGCTTAGACTTAGCTCCACCCATGCCTGCAGCCAAAGCACCCAAGCCAGGAGCAGGAATAGAAGTGTGAATGCCGTCAGCGTAGGAGTGAATGAAACCAACCACACCAGCAACAGGCAAGCCAAGCTTCAAAGCAATATCGCCGCGCGTAACCAAAATCGTACCGCCACCTTGAGCTTCAAGGAAGCCGCCGCGTCTGCGATCGTTTGCGCGAGAGAAGAATCGAGGATTTATGCCCTTAGCATACATTTCTTCACTATTGGCAGTTGCGTTCATATTGCCGAAGCCAACCACAGATTCCACACCGATATCGTCAATTGCGCCAGTTACTACAAAGTCAGCTTTGCCAAGAGCAATCTTATCAACGCCTTCTTCAAGCGAAACCGCTGCAGTTGCGCATGCAGACACAGGCTGAACCATGTTTCCGTAACCGCCGATATATGTTTGCATTACATGCGCTGCAACAACGTTTGGAAGTGCTTCTTGCAATACGTCCGTAGGTATTTCACGGTTCAAGAATCGATCCAAATACAGTTTTCGCATTGAACTCATGCCGCCGAAACCGGTGCCTTGAGTTGAAGCAACCATTGAAGGATGCACAGCTTGCAATATTTCAGAAGGCGTGAAACCAGCGGAAATATAAGCGTCCACGGTTGTGACGATATTCCACAATGCAATCGTGTCAACACTTCCAACCATCGAAGCTGGAATGCCCCACTTTAGCGGATCGAAGCCCTTAGGGAATTGTCCACCAACAGTTCTGGTCATTGCAGCTCTGCGCGGAACGCGAATAACAGATCCAGACTTGCGCGTAACAATCCACTCTCCCGATTCAGCATCACGAGCAATCTCAGTGTGCGCTTCGTCGAGCGCCACGTATTCGCGCGCAATTGTTTCTGTTGGAACGCTGAAAGTTACGTCGTGATCGAGGAAGATTTCTGCTTCTTCTTCGTTCGCTCCATCCTTGTAATCGCCGCCCATTCCGGTTTCAAATGGTCGAATACCGGAACGTGCTACTACTTCATCGCGATATTTCTCCGCAATATCTTCTTCTGGGACAAGCGTGCCGTCCGCATCATACCAGCCTGGCTTTGGTGAATCCTGCCAAGTAAGCAAGCCCATATTCCAAGCCAATTCCAGTACTGCTCCTGCAGAAAGCTCCACGGATCCGTCTTCGCGAATTCCAAGTTCTGCTTCGAAACGAGTACGTCCGGAACCCCATGGACCAAGCTCGCCGACTGAGACGATTACGATTTCGTCTTCTGGACGCGCTGTTACATTCTTCCAATCAGCCAAGTTCACATGTGCTTGAGTTGGCACGTAAGGAGTTGGCAGAGCTTTGTTTGTTGACTTTGCAGAGGAGATTGCAGACGATACAGTTTCTTCTGAAGCAGCTTCAGCAGCTTTTTCTGCTTCTTCCGCACGCTTCTGATCTTCCAGCGCTTCTGCACGAAGAGCATTCAAATCAAGAGGCTCCTTGCCTAATCCACCAGTAAAATCTACGTCCAAAGGAGCTATTGCAGCCTGCTCTCGAGATTCCTTAGTGCACAAATCAAGCAAACGATCTGCCATTTCTTGAGTTGAGTAGGTAGTTAAGCCATGACGTTCAACTACAGCCACAAGCGGATCATTTCCACCCATTAAGCCAGTTCCACGCACCCAGCCAATCTTAGGATGAGCGAATGTAACGCGATCTGACCACACACTTTCCGCATGCGCACGATTCACAATCGCGTCGAAAGCGCTCTTGACTTCGCCATAAGCACCGTCGCCGCCAAACATACCACGGTTTGGAGAGCCAGGTAACACAACGTGCATACGATGTTGCACATCCGTATCTGCTCCAATCTGTGCAAATCCGGCGATTGCGCGCTCAACACCCCACAGCATAAGTCTTGATTGCGATTCAAAAAGCGAACCAGAATCAGCCAAAGTGCCGTGAACTGGTGGAGCCGCGAATGGGAAGAACATACTCGGCTCATAAGCAGGCTTCAAAATGGTGGTTGTTGCACCGCTAACCTTCTTTGAAACCGTGCCAACCCACTTTACAAGCGCGTCAACATCGCGATAACTAGACAAGTTTGCTGGAACAAGCCACAACTTTGCACCCATTGAAGCATGCTTACGGTAAGCTTTCTTTGCCCAAGACTTAACGCTCGGCTTGAAACTGTGAGAAGTTGCAATAACCGTAGCACCGCCTTCAAGCAATCCTGTTACAACACGAGCAGCAATAGAGTTAGGAGCAACGCCTGTAACAACGGCCACATCTGAGGCAAATCGAGTTGCATATCCACTGTCTTTAGCCGCATAAGACGAATCCTTCACGTTCGCGCGAGCATCATCACAAATGCGATTAAATATTGTAGATAGATTATTCAGATGATTTTCTTGAGATTTCTTTGCGAACCAAGCAGCTTCAGCCGCAACGGATTCTCCAGCTCCCAAGAAGCTTCCGATATTATTTAGGATTGCTTCAACATCATTAGGATTCACATCAGCAGAAGTTGCAGCTGCAGAAGTTGCATTACTATTAGCGCAAGCATACTTGTAATACAAGCGAGCAACGTCTTCGCGAGCAGAAGCCCAGCGATCGTCGAAAAGAATCGCCTTACGCTCATCAAATCGAGGAGCAACTTGCTTTGGCCAATCAGCACCAAGCTCAGCTTCAACAGCAGCCACAACAGCAGCATTTTCGTCACTCTCAGTTTCTGCTTTAGGAGCTTCAACACCGAGCTTTGCTAACACAAACTTAGCTGTTGCAGCAAGTACTCCGTCCGCTCCAACAACGCGTTCAGCAAATGCATCAAGAGCTGCAGAATCAACAACAGCACCGCCTGCACCACCAGCAGCACCAGGCTGAGAAACGCTAACGCCGTGAGCTTGTGCGACTTGCGCAATTGCAGCGTCAATTAACGCATCCGCAGCAGAAGTGTTCTTTGCTGGTTCAGTTGAAATTTGCGCAAGATTTTCGCCGCGCACGCTAGCACCTTCACGCGTTTGCAAAACCAAAGCTGCAAGCACGTGAGCACGCCAGCCTTCACCTAACTGCCAAACTTCCAAAATACGCTTATCAATTTGCGCTGGCTTCACGCCTGCTGCACCGAAAAGCGCACGTAAACGTTCGCGCACAATATCGGAAAGCACAGCACCAAAAGCCTTATAGCGTGGAGCAACGGAATCAACCAACTTACGAAGAGCACTCATTGGAGCTTCTGCTGCACCATCCACGCTTGCCACGCCAAGCTCGGAGCTAATATCCATAAGAAGCTGGTTTCTGCGCGAAGATACGCCGTTTGTAAGAGTATCCGTTGTATCCGTATCGCCAATTTGGTCAAGACGGATTTTTGCACTATAGGCAATAAGCATTGAGATTGCGTCAGATGCTTTGAATGGCAAGTCTGCTACAGGTCCGCTTGCTGCAGGGGCAGGAGCCGAAAGAGCCGAAGCAGGAGCGGCAGACGGCACAGCAGCGGCAGGAGCAGCATTCGCAGTAGTAGAAGTAGTAGTAGAACCAGCAGGAGCAGCAGAAGCAGCTTCAGCCGTACTATCTTCCTCAGCAAATACTTCTGGCACAAGCGAATCCGTGTCTGTCATATAAACGCGACCTTCATCTCTGCCAACGTTATAAACAGTTACCTTTTCGCCACTAAACTGCGGCAAAGCTAGAGTTTTAGCACCAAGATTTGCCAAAGTTGGAGCGTTTCCTAAACCAACTTCCACGTATTCTTCAACGCCAAGACCACCGCGAGCGCGATCTGCAAACATAAGAGCCTGCGTTTCAATCCAGCGAACTGGAGAAGCGAACTGCCATGAAAGAAGCTCTGTAAGAAGCAATCTACCAAGCTTCTGCTCATCATCTGCATAAGATTTCCACGTAGTTTCATCTTCCAAAGCTGCTTCAATACGCTCAGATGGAACAACATCCAAAATCTTCTGTGCAAATTCACGAGTAAGCTCGAAAGGCACAGCTACTAAGTTAGGAATATATCTTCCAACTAAACGAGAATAGTCAATATTCTCTGGGAGAAGTGAATCAAGCTTATCGCGGAATTCCGGCACACCTTTGCGAAGCACACGAGAATGGAATGGCACGTCAATTCCAGGAACAAACATGAACGGCGGCTTACCACCATATTCTTTTGCTCGCTTAGAAGCGTCTGCAGCCAAGGCCTTCAAACCTTTAACCGTTCCAGCAATCGCATACTGTTGACCAGCCAAATTGTAGTTTACAATTTGCAAGAATTCACCAGTAGCTTTAGAAATGCCGTCAACGTAAGCGTTAACGCCTTCATCGTCCACACCGAACTGGTTTGGTCGAAGCGCGCCCATGCGATAGTTTGAGCGACCTTGTGCGTCTCGCTCAATCAAATGATGCATGGTAGATCCGCGATGGAATACTAATTCAAGCACAGTTTCGAGCGGAATAATTTGCGCGAAGGAGCTTAAAGCATTGTATTCGCCAAGCGAGTGACCAGCAAAGTATGCAGGCCAAATATCGCATCCTGCTTCACGAAGACGAGCTGTTTGAGCAAAAGCAACTGTTGCAAGCGCAACCTGCGTGAACTGCGTCAAATTCAGCAATCCCTCAGGATGACGGTAAGTTACGCCGTGAGCTGTAAGCTCCTTAGGATTATCACGCACAACTGCGAGGATTGAGAATCCAAGCTTTTCGCGAGTAAGCTTATCAGCTCTTTCCCAAGTATCACGCACTGCAGGCGATTTTGCTCTCTCATCCAGAGACATTCCTTGCTTTTGAATACCCTGACCCGGGTATACGAATGCTGCTCGTGGAGCGCGAGTAAGCGCACTGGCTTTAGACACAATTTGCCCGTTAACTCGGCATGTAACTTCCAAAGCGAGACCGCCGCGGCGAACTTTACCAACGCGCTCAACTGTAATTTCTACTTCGTCATCAAGCTGAACCATGCCGTACATGTTGTAAGACCAGCCGATTAACTCATAGCGAGCGCCCTTTGCGTCAACTGCTTGAGCTACATGCTGAGCTGTTGCAGAAAGCCACATTCCGTGTACAAGAGGTGCAGAAAGTCCAGAAATTGCAGCCCCACGCTTAGAAGTGTGGATTGGATTGAAATCTCCAGAAGTACGAGCGAAAGCGGTCATATCGTGTGGCGCACGAATTACTACTCTGCGCAAAGCACGACGAGGAGTGTCCTCAACTTCGTATCCGTGTAATTCTGCAGAATCACCATACTGTGCAGCTGGCACAGGAAGTGCTGAGCTAAAGCTGCGTCCGCGAATTGCAAAGCGCTCTGTTTCGTGAGCCAAACGAGTTCCATCAGCTGCAGTATGAATTACGTGAATTGTTACAACGCGTCCGGAAGCAGATTCAGCGTAAGGCTCTGCCCATCCGAGTAAGTTGATCTTTTTATCAACATACTTGCGGAAATCTTCAGCATCAACATCTAGCTCAACTAAGTGATCTAAATGAACAGCGTTGAGAAGGCCTTCAATAACAGGGTAACCATCTACCATCACAGAGCCTAAAGCCGAGTAAATAGTTGGCCAAGCAGGTCCAACTAAAGCGTCAGGCACAATGCGAGAAGCAAGCAACCCATCTGGGAGTCTTCCAGCAGTAGCTGACTCGTGATCAATTCCAAGATTGCGAGAGAAAGTATAAGATGAGTGAACTAATCCAAATGGAGATTTCTCATAACATTCGTTAAGCAAATCTTCTGGTAATTCAGATTCTGTTCCAGCTGTTTCAATCTTTGGCATAGATTCGAGTACGTCACCTGTAATCGCCGTGTTTCCAATACCTGCGGTTGCTGCAAGCATATCGTACACGTGCTTTGGTAAGCGTTCACGGTCAACTACCGGTATGCTTCCTGCTCGACTTGCGTCAACTGTAAGCGGAATAACAATATCTCGCACAGCATGCTTAATCTTAGGCAACTTATTAGAAGACTTATTGCCAGTCTTTTGAGAATTCTTCTTAGAATTATCAGAATCATTTGAATTCTCGTCATCCCAGAATGTGTCCAACTTAACGTCTAAATCAAGCTGAATAACGTCATTTTTCTCGCTAATAACGCTAATCACATAATTTTCATCGCCAAGATTAGTACCATAAGCCGGATTAGAAGTCACATGGCCAACCCAAGAAATATTCGGGCATGCACGCACGTAAGCTTCAACATTTTTAGCATCTGAAATCTGACTAAAAGCTTTAGGCTCATAGCATTCGGAAGATTCAGAAGATTCAGAAGACTTATCAGACTTAGAAGACTTATTCTTATCAGATTTGCTCTTGTCTAATTTATTCTCATCTAACTCTAAATCTTTAGCGCGCTGCATCATAGCTGCTTCGAAACGACCGAGAATATCCGCGATCGGCTCATCCATAGTCGTGATACCAGCCACGGAAATAGGGCCAGGTATTACGCGCACAGCATCCGCTGAATAACGCGAATCTTCAGACTGCCAAAGCTGATCTTGACCCCACCAGCGCAGCAAATCATTGTCAATAACTGGCACGAATGGCATTGGCTTAGGATATTCGCGAACCAAAGTTGGGAACCAAGCGGCATCCATTGGCACAACGTTAAGTTCACGAGCTTGAGGCAAAGCTTCAAGTAACGCATCCAAAGCATCTTGAGGATGTTCGCTAACTTGCGCGCGAGTTGGCAAAATCGAAGTAAACTCACCAGAATCCTGAGAAATAAGACGAGCTTCAATACGCTGGAGCAAATGCAAGTAGCGATCCGCGTAAGTAGGATCAACCCAAGGATAAGTTAAATCAAGGAATCTTTGAGCAAATTGCGCATAAGTCATAGTTTCAACATCGCCAAAATATGGCTTAGCTGTGGCATTAAGCGCGCTAATAACCTCATCTCTGCGAGTTTCAAGTTCTTCAGGATGCTTCATCATATGAACAAGCAAGCGACCACAGCGAGCAGAAGCGTTTTCTAACTCGTAAATATCTGCATGCAAATGGCTTAAACCACTTGTAACTCCGCCAACTACACCACCAGAAGGAACCCAACGCTCTCCCATTGGAGCAAATGGATCATCATCAAATCCTTCAACACTAGAAGCTTTTGGAGCTACAATTCCAGGAGTTTCTACAAGCATGCGCTTTACTTCAGGACTTGTATGCGCTTCTTTAGCGGTCATTGCAGCTGTACCAATCATCACAGCATCAACTGGCATATTAGGCAAATCATATTCATTCGCCCACTGTCCAGAAATATAATCTGCAGCGCGAGAAGGAGTACCGATACCACCGCCGGCAACAAGTACCAAATTATCGCATTCACGAACTTGCGCGTATGTTGAAATCAACAAATCGTCAAGCGATTCCCAAGAGTGGTGTCCGCCTGCAGATCCTCCTTCAACTTGTGCAATAATCATCGCTGGAGCAACAGCTTTCGCAATTCTCACAACTTGACGAATTTGATCAACAGTTCCAGGCTTAAATGCCACATAGGAGAATCCGTCTGAATGCAAAGAAGCAACCAACTCTTTTGCTTCATCTAATTCAGGTATGCCAGCGGAAATTACAACGCCATCAATAGGAGCACCAGATTGACGTTTCTTTGAAACTATTCTCTTTGAACCAAATTGCAAATTCCACAAGTAACGGTCCATAAACATAGCATTGAACTCAACAGTAGAACCTTCGTTAAGCTGCTTTGTAAGAGAATTCATATGACGATCAAAAACTTCAGCGGTAACTTGACCACCGCCAGCAAGCTCTGCCCAATATCCAGCATTTGCAGCTGCAGCAACGATTTCCGGCTCCACGGTTGTTGGAGTCATACCTGCAAGAAGCACAGGAGCTTTACCAGTCAGTTTGCTGAACTTTGTAAGAACTTTATTTCCTGCAGGAGTTTCAATAACGCGAGGTGCAAAATCATCCCAGCATCCCGTACGAGCAGGAGCGCAATCCATTGTTGAAAGCTTTGCGCGAGAATTCACTGAAGCAGCTTCAACTACTCCAGCGCCAGTACCTTGAACAAGCACACCGGTAAGCTTTCCAAGTACTTCTCCAGGACCCATATCTATAACCCAAAGCGAGCGCGCGTCTGTGTTTTCAAGCACATTTTTAACAAGCTCAGACCAATCAACAGGCTTAACTAATACTTCATCTGCTAGAGTGCGCACAAGTTCTACATTCAAACCAGCTTCATCAGCCCAATCTTCAGCCTGCTTAACTGCAGCTTCCATCATTGGAGAATGGAATGGAACAGTTACGTCTAAATATTCAGCTACAGGAGAAAATACGGATCCGCCGCGCACTTTCATCTCACGCAATTTCTTAGAACGCTTAGATTCTTTCTGCGCTTCGTTTGCAACAGCTTCCATATCTTCTGGATATCCTGAAAGCACAACGTGATTGCGAGAATTTTTTACAGCAATCGATATTGTGCCTTTAGTGCGTTCAACACGTGCAATCAATGCTTTTGCTTGCTTTTCAGTAACGCCTTTAAGAGAAAGCATTGGGGTTAAATCACCATCACCGGAAATTTCAAGCATACGCGATTCGCGATCACCTGCTGCTCCAATTATGTAAGCGCAAGCAAGTAATTCTTCTATTTGAGTGCGAGCTTTCTGCCAAGATCCAGCTTTAATGCGAGCTTCAACCATTCTTGCTGCAATCACACCTTGAGAATGACCGAGTACAGAATATGGCTTATTAACTTCAAAGTTATAACCAAGATTAGTTAAATCAAGCACTGCGCCTAACTGTGCTAAAGCAATTCCAGGAACGCTTAATTGTGCATCTGATGCATGAATATGCTTATTATCAATTGCATCAAATACGTTCATGTCTCCACCTGCGTTAGCTAATAATTCAGCGTAAATTGGAGACAATAATGCTTTTGCGCTTGATTCGTAACGGTGAAGCTCAGCATCTAATTCTGCGTCATCGCGCAAGGATCGAAGAGCATCAACCCATGGAGTTGATTGTCCTGCGAAAGCAAGCACGTGAGGATCTTTAGCGAGTCGATCAAAAAAGTATGTTGTCATGATATTTCCTTCTCGTTGATATCTGATTTAGATCTTTTTATAAATTCAATATTCAATAACTGATTGATTCATTTACATAGGCTGATTACCATGATGCTTACCGGTCCTCGAAACGCGCTTTTTGCTACGTAAAAGACTCAGAGAACCAGATATCATATCGCGAGTCTGCTCAGGGTCGATCATTGCATCAATCTGACCAGTTTCTAGCGAAAGATTTGCATTAACAGTAGTTGCCTCGTATTCGTCAACAAGTTTTTTACGCAAAGCATCCACATCTTGACCGCGTTCTTTTGCTTTATGTAAATCTTTTCGATGAATAATATTCACAGCACCTTGAGCGCCTAAAACAGCAATCTGGCTGGTTGGCCAAGCGTAATTTACGTCAGCACCCATAGATTTCGAGCCCATAACAATGTAAGCTCCACCAAAAGCTTTGCGCAAAATCACTGTTACAAGCGGAACTTGAGCATTCGCGTAAGCGTAAATCACTTTTGCGCCCCTACGAATAATTCCAGCATGCTCTTGATCTGATCCCGGCTTATAACCAGGCGTATCAACCAGGGTAACGACTGGAAGATTAAAAGCATCACATAATCGCACAAATCGCGCTACTTTTTCGGAAGAATTAACATCCAAAATACCAGCGTTTACTTTAGGCTGATTTGCCACGATCCCAACAGGATGCCCTTCAATGCAAGCAAAACCGACTACTGCAGAAGCAGCATACAATTCCTGAACTTGCACAAACTCACCGTAATCAACGATTCTGCGAATTACGTCAAGCACGTCATAAGGCTGACGATCGTTATCAGGCACGATATTTGCTAATTCTCGCGCAGTTTCACGATCTGCACGAGTAGCAGAATACGCAAAAGTAGGAGGCTCAGACTCGCAGCTAGATGGCAAATAAGCCAAAATCGTGCGCGCATAATCGATTGCGTCAGCTTCATCTTCACCCAAATAGTGAGCAACTCCGGAAGTTGCGTTATGCACAAGTCCGCCGCCCAAATCGTCCATGCTAATAGCCTCGCCTGTTGCAGCTTTAACAACATCCGGGCCGGTAACGAACATGTTTGAATGTTCGCGAGTCATAATAATCAAATCAGTTAGCGCAGGGCAATAAACTGCACCACCAGCGCAAGGACCAAGAATTAGTGAGATTTGCGGAATTAAACCGCTTGCTTCACAAGTTTTTTTGAAGATTCGTCCGTACTGCATAAGCGCACTAACGCCTTCTTGAATACGCGCACCACCGGAATCAATTACTGCAACAACAGGCACTCGAAGCTCTAAAGCCATATCCAAAAGATGGCAGATTTTCTCACCTTCAGCTTTGCCTAAAGTTCCACCTTTAACAGAAAAGTCTTGCGCATAAACTGCAACTTTTCGGCCATAAACTTCACCAAAACCAGTGATTACAGCGCATCCGGCAACATCGTTATTAATGTCGCCGCCGTTAAAACGTCCGATTTCCACGAATGATCCGGTGTCAAAAAGCAAATCTAGGCGCTCTCGTGCAGTGCCTTTTCCTTTTGCATGCTGACGTTCGCAAGCTGTTTGCTCAGCATCTCTAGCTAATTGAGCTGCATGCTGAACGGCTGCTTTTCCACGTCTTGGCTGCAAAGTTTGCTCTTCTGAATCGGATTTTGAACTCGAATTTTTTGTTAGAAGAGATGACCTATCTTTTACTAAGGCACTCATTATTTCTGCTCTCCTTCCGACTTTTCAGCAGACTCAGCAGAATTTGCAGTATTCGCATTATTTTCAGACTTGTTGGAATCTTCAGAATTGTTAGAATCTTCAGACTTATTTGCGCCGCTCTTCGAACTACCGGATATATCAATAGTCACGATTTTTGCGCCAGCTTCAACGCCATCTCCAGGACTTACAAAAATACCTGTAATAGTTCCAGCAGCTGGAGCATACACGTAATTTTCCATCTTCATAGACTCAAGAACAGCCAGCAAATCACCTTTAGCAACCTTCTGACCTTCAGCAACATTCACGCGCGTAATAACAGCTTGCATAGGAGCAGCTATAACACCAGGAATCTGCTTTTGCTCCTCATTTTTATGCGTATCTCCGCGAAGACTACGACCACGAAGAGGCTGCGAAACTCTGGAAACACTACGTACTCGTGCGGAACCAGTAAGATTATCGACAATATCTTGAGGAATTGTAAGCTTTACGCGCTTGTTATCGACTTCAATTACGAATGATTCCATAGCAGGCTGCTTATTTTCAGGCTCACCTGAAACCTGACCAGAAACAAGAGATGCTGGCTGCCCGCCCAAAGAAGCTGCAGGAACACGATTCAAATACTTGCGTTCCATCCACTTAGTAGATACGTCAAAACTGTGATTTTCAGCAGTAAACTCTGGATCGTTAAAAATCTGCTCAAAAAGTTTTGCAGGTGTTGGCACGCCCTCAATGCATAATTCCTTCAAAGCACGACGAACTCGAGCTACAGCAGCTTCACGACTTTGTGCAGTTATAATTAACTTGCCCATCATAGAATCAAATTTTGGAGATACGTTATCTCCTTCTTCTACGCCAAAGTCAACACGAACTCCAGGTCCAGAAGGCCACTTGATTTTCGTCAAAGTTCCAGAACTTGGAGTCAAATTAGTTGCAGGATCTTCAGAAGTAATACGAAGCTCAAAACTGTGTCCTCGCGGCTCTGGATCTTTAGTAAGATTCTTGCCATTTGCAATATTTAATTGCTCGCGAACTAAATCAAGTCCACTAACTTCCTCACTAACAGTGTGCTCGACTTGCAAACGCGGATTAACTTCTAGGAAGTAAACCTTATGCTGAGAAGTCACCATATATTCACACGTGCCAAGGCCCACGTAATCAACAGCTTCAAATAGGTTACGAGAATATCTGCGAAGCTGATCATTCTCATCGTCCGTTAAGAACGGCGCAGGAGCCTCCTCAACTAACTTTTGATTGCGGCGCTGCACAGAGCAATCGCGCGTGGAATATACGGTGAAATTCCCATGACTGTCACGTCCACATTGTGTTTCGACGTGACGAGCTTTATCTATAAAGCGTTCAATAAAGTATTCGTCTAAATCTCCGCCTTGCAAAGCGTCGTGATTCATATAAAAACCGCGCAACTCGTCGTCGTTATGCACAACGGTAATGCCTCGTCCGCCACCGCCATCAGTGCGCTTCATCATAACCGGGTAACCGTGAGTTTGCGCAAATGTTAAAAGCTCTCGAATATCTTTTACTGGATCTGAGATTCCTGGAACAGGAGGTACTTTTGCGCGTACTGCAACTCGTCTAGCTGTGATCTTATCCCCTAAATCAATCAGCGCTTCTGGACGAGGTCCAATCCAAATCACACCAGCATCGTTGACTTTCTGCGCGAAAGATGCAACTTCAGATAAGAATCCATAGCCTGGATGTACTGCGTCAGCACCACTTCTTTGAATAATGTCAAGAATCGCGTCTTCATTCAAATAAGTATCGCGATAGGTGTCTCCTGAAAGCGCGTACGCTTCATCTGCCATTTCTACAAATTGAGCATTGCGATCTGTTGGCGCGTAAATAGCAACCGTAGAAATGCCCATTTCATGCGCCGTGCGGATAACACGCAAAGCGATTTCACCGCGATTAGCGATGAGTAATTTTTTGATATTCGTAACCATACGATAAAAAATATCGGAAAATTCGCGTTTTAGTATGAGCCAACATACACAAAAGCTTGCACAAAATTTTGTACACTTCTCCAATGCACATGATTTTTACGGCACGTAATGTGTTTAGCGAAACGGAAAACGTTTAAAAAACGAAAGAAGGTTTTCATGACTAACATGAACAAAAACAATGCAGCATCAGCATTCAATGGAGCAACAGTTGCAAACAAGTTGAAAGCAGCCGCAATTTGGATTTCTAAGCCAGCTCTTCTTACTGTGCTTTTGGCTCTTTCTACTATGGCAGGCGCAATTTATATTTATCCTGTTACTCCTGTGCCGATTACCTTGCAAACTCTTGTTTTGTGCATTGCTGGTTTAACCTTGAATTGGCGCAAAGGCGTGGCCTCAGTAATTATGTATCTTGCTATTGGCGCTGCCGGCATGCCTGTGTTCGCTGGCGGTAAGGCCGGTTGGGTTGCCTTCGTAGGACCAACCGCAGGCTTCCTTGTTGGCTTTATTTTTGGCGTTGCAGCAACTGCCGCTTTGAAGCGCGTATTTGATGTAGCTCTTGACGCTATGATGCCAGAACGTTCATTCAAAAAGACTTTCGCACGTTTCAGCACTTACGCTGTAGCTTCCATAATCGGCACGATTGTTATTTACGCATTCGGCATTTTTGGCCAAAGCTACTTAACCGGCATGCCACTTTCAACTGCTGCAGCAACCTTGATTATCTTCATGATTGGCGATTTAATTAAGGCCTTTGTTGCTAGCGCGGTTTGCTCCGGATTCTACAACGTTCTTAATAAGAAGCGCGCTAACAACTAAACATAACTTCTATAAGTGGAGCATTTGTCGGAAAATCTCCGGCAAATGTTCCACTACGCTTGTTTTGAGACACTAATGCAGAACGACAACTGCACTAGTGTCTTAAAACAAGCAAAATGAGACACTAGTGCAGAAAGCAAGTCATAGCGTACGCTTTATTTAAATCTCATTTTTCATACGCAACAGCGTTCACATCACCGCTTTTAACAACAACTTCTTCTCCTGAATCTTTGCGAATCGTAAGCGAAGCATCTTCTCCAATTCTCAAAGCAACACCCTTAACAACATCTCCATCCACAGGATGCACGCTGACTTCACGTCCAAGAGTCCAGCAAACTTCATTAACTTCATTAAGCAAATCAGACGAATTATTCGGATACTTTTCTACAAAATCAGCTAAACGCGAGCGCAGTCCTCTTACAATATTTGACGCAATCACATCTCTTAACTCGTAAGATTCAGGCAAAGAAGTCATATGCATTTGCAATGATGTTGCCATTTTTATAGGTAGCACTTCTTGAGGAACATGCAAATTCAAACCTATTCCAAAAACTACGCCAATTAAATCCTCATCTACTGAAGAAACAAGTTCTGTTAATATTCCGCCTTCTTTGCAATCATGCAGAAATATATCATTAGGCCATTTAAGTTTTAAAGTACAATCTTTTCCGTGAATTGCTTCACTTTTATACTTGCTAAAAGTTTCTAATAAAGCGTCTCTAGTTGCAAAACCTGAAAGAATAGGCAACCATCCATTTCGATCCGCGTCCATAACTATTTTTTTCGGCAAAAGCGTTACAAAAG
Source organism: Gardnerella coleohominis (assembly GCF_002896555.1). GTDB lineage: Bacteria > Actinomycetota > Actinomycetes > Actinomycetales > Bifidobacteriaceae > Bifidobacterium > Bifidobacterium vaginale_F. The sequence continues at coordinate 61,729 of NZ_MNLH01000003.1, read as the reverse complement.
AAACTAAGAAGCTTTCACCTGGCCTGCTCACCCATTCGCGTCCAAGACGACCTCGTCCTGCTGTTTGATCATCTGCAACAATCGCATAAATTGGAAGCTCTCCACTTTTTTTAACACGAATATCACCATTTGAAATCATTTCTCTAGCAATATTTTGTGTAGAATCTGTACAAGCTACGTATACAAGTCCGTCTGATGAGGCTTCAGTTAATGGCAATACTTCATGAGCAGACAATGAAGGCATTTTTGTAACATCAGGATTTATATGAATATTCATAATATTTATTATATACGTGACTTTTAGGCTATAACCCAAAATAAAGAATTTCAATTAGGCCAAGCGATTAGGCCCAGCAAATCAAAACCAGCAAATCAAGCCCAGCAATCATAGCAATATATCAGATCTAATAATCAAATCAATCTATCAAATCAAGAGATTAAATCCAGCAATTAAATTTAGCGCTTAAAAGATGTAAGCTAATAACATAGCTTCAAGCAACTAACATAGGCAGAATAATGAACAATACTTATACACATTTAAAGAGCATACTAAAAATTGCGCGAACAATAGCAGAGCATACTCTTATGATCACGCTATGCGCATGGTTTGCTTTGTGTACAAGTATCGGGCCTATTTTTAGAATGCAAAATTATGAAAAATCTTCAATTGGTAAAAATGTAGTTTTTTATTCTATTACAGATTTTCAATGGCAAAACTGGCTAATTCTCATTATTTCTTTCGCCTGCTATTACTTAATACTTCTAATCGCTGTACAATTTGGTAAAACTTCACATCTTCCTAATTGCATAATAAAATCATGGAATTTTGTTAGAAAACTTATTTCTAAATATGCTCATAACTTAGCAAAATCTTCAACAAAATTACCAAATTACCTTCTGATTCCAATAAAACTCTCACACTACATTTCTGTATCAGCTATAAAATTTGCTCGAACTGCCATTATAAATATAACTTCTACGCGTTTAAGACTTATAATCACGCTATTTATTGGGTGGCTGTGGATTCCAGTTACACTTTTAGCTGCCTATGGCGCAGATATTTGCTCACAAATACGCGAATACAGTTGGGCTTGGAATCAAGTTACTGGATTAAAACAACCTTATATTGGATTCTTTAGCTTTGTTCCAGCCGATATTTATCCGACAGCACATTATTTATGGCCATCGCAACCAACGTATTTAACAGATCAGCATAATATTGTTTTAACTGTTATTTATGGATCAGTAACAGCCGTTTCTAGGTATTTCACCGACTCGAATGATGCAGGAATCGTAATACTCGCGTCTCTTCAATTCCTATTCGCAATATGGTGTTGTGCTGCAACAGCGCACAGATTCCTAAACCAGCCGTGGAAAAGTCACCCTGACACTCCTGTTTTCATACGTTTTGCCGTATTAGTCACATTCTTATTAAGCCCACTCGTTATTTTTAGCACTATCGCTTTAACAAAATCACCATTATTCGCATTCGCTTTCACATGGTGGTTTGGAACTTTATACGAGCTTAGAAATAAAAACTACAAATGGTACACAATACTAGAACTTGTTATATCCGTATGCGTAATGCTTATAGCAGCAAAATACGCTTGGTACATTCTAGTAATCCAATTTGTGATACTACTTATAAGCGAAAGAAAACGTTGGCTCATATGGGTTTGCTGCCTACTTTTACCAACTATTGCAATACATGGTTCAATCGCATTACTTATACACAATGGAGTAATAATAAGCGGAGACCCGATTGAAAGCCGCGGACTTCAACTACAACAAATCGCGCGCATTGCCAAATTAGATCCAGAAAGCATACCTAAAGAAGCACAAAAAGAACTAGCGCCAATTTTTAATATTGATCAAACTGCTGAAACTTATAATCCTCAAGATGCCGACCCTGTTAAGTCTTCCGGAATGCAATCTAAAAAAGTAAGCTACCGTTGGCGTTACGTAAATAAATCGGACTTAAATAAATTTAATCACGCTTGGTGGCTTATCGTTTCACACAGTCCTGTTGTAGCTACAGACGCATTTTTAGCGAAAACTTACGGTTATTTTGATATTACAGACAAGCCTTATGTTGGACCAGAATATTACATTTACACAGATAATATTTTTAATTCAACGTGGATAAAATATTGGATGCCAGATTGGCGTAAAGATGTATACAATACTTCAAGCGATATAAGCGATAGTAATGAGTTTGGATGGCTTATTCACGGCAATACGTATGTTATTGCAACGTTACTTATTGGCATTGCAGAATTAGTTTGTAGAAGATGGAAAACATTCGCTTTACACATGCCGTTAGCGCTTTTAGTTGGAGTTATGATGCTTGCTCCTGCAAATAATTTTGAAAGACATATGCTACCAGTTGCTTTTGTTTTTTGGTTTACAGCTTTAACTTTTTGGCGCGAATCACTAAAAACAGAAGAAATGCCGACGATTGATAAAAATGGCACGAATCTGAATAAAATAGAAAACACTTGTTCTAATAAAATATCTAATAAAACAGAATAAATGGAATAAATATAATAAACAAAATAAAAAAGAATAAACAGAATAAACTTGGGCTAATAAAATAGAAGTTAAATATTCTATTAAACGAACGATAACAAAGGTGTGAAATGAGTGACGCGATTTGCGCAGAGAGCAATGATTCTAACGATAAGAATCATACGTCTCTAGCAGAAGGCGATTCGATTTCGCCTAGGAATGATATTCCTCAATCACTTAGCTTAGATATAGATTTTCTTTCACTTTTAACAGGAGTTAAAGCTGACGGAAGTAGTATTTATGCGTCAGAGCACTCTAAACAATCCGAGCAGTCCAATCAATACAATCAATCCAATCGCGAATACGAAAGTAGTGCATACCAAGGCGCATCAAATAACGCATACTCAAATAACGCATACCCAAATAACGCTGAATTATCTGCATACCCTGTAGCAACCACGAATACAACAAATCCTGTAAATACAGCAAACACTGATTCTTATGAATCTTCTATAAATTCTGAATCTAATTCGGAATCGCCATACAAAACTAATTACGAAAATCAAAAAAACTCAGAAGAATCAACTACTTCGGAAGAACCGACTAAAAAACGCAAACATCATCTTTGGCATTTTGGCTCTAGAAATTCTCAAAAGAATCAGGAATCTAAAGACGACAAAAATTCCAAAAACGCCAAAGACGCTAAAGATAGTCAAAAAACTAACGGTGACGATACACCACATTTCACAGTATTACCAACAGCTCCTTCTAGTGAAGAAAAATTAGGTATTTTTGACAATCGAGACGGTCAAGTTTTCGATTCTGCAACAAGACTTCGTTTGCATACTCTTATTGCAACATGTCTTATGAACGGTATTGCAGATCAAAGAGTAAGCGCATTAATGCATCTCTTACAATGGCCTAACAACCCTAAGATTATTGTTATTGCCGGCACTTATGGAGCTGCTAAAAAGAAGGACAATGGCCCAACTAGACGCGTAGTAACGCATGAAACACCAAACAATACAGATACGTTACGCAGGACTATTTGGCCAATGCTAAGCTCATGCAATGCTTATGACGCTATAGTTGAGAGCGTACAAAGCGACGCTATAGAACGCATAGCTTCAGCTTGGAATATTAATTCGATAGTTCACTCTAAAGAAGAAAAAAATAAAAGTAAAAGCAAAAATGATAATAACGATTTTGAAAACAACGGATTCGCTTCACCATCGCATATCATCATTCTTGCTATTCGAGAAGATCCGCCTAAACAAGCTTTAGAAAAACTATGCAGCGTATTTGAGCCGTCAAAAAAACCGATTGTTATTAGTTCAATAGCTAAAAGCGTCAGTCAAGTATCTTCAGCAATCACCGCAACTCTTGCGTCTCTTGCAGTGGCTCCGTCAGTTAATCATTTGCCAAATATTATTCACACAGACGACGTACTCCCAGAAAGAGCACTTATTGGCGATTCTTCAGCTATAGATACCTTGTATACTTCGGTTTATCAAAGCTTAGCGCCTTATAGCGAAGATGATCCTACTTTGTCTACTATCGATATGTTCTTGAGATTTGGCGGCGCTCTTGATCAAACAGCACACGAGTTAAATGTTCATCCAAACACTGTGAGATACCGTTTGCGTAAAGTTGCACAGACAACAGGATGGGATGCAACAGATCCACGCGCAGCATACGTTTTACAAACAGCTATTACTATTGGGCGTATACGCGATTCGCATTAGACTTTGCGAGAATTTAAAATCAACAAATCTTGATCTGCAAACGCTAAAGAAAGCAGGATAGCTAAACAAGCGAAATTCTTAAACAAGCACAAGATTGTCGCGATGCACAACTGGATGCGCATACTGTCGCCCAAGCGATTCCTCAAGCTCATCAGTAGTAAGACCCATAATTTCAGGGATTTCCTCTGAATCAAAAGCAACTAAGCCTCTAGCTAAATGATTGCCTTGCTCGTCATCAATCCACACCGGATCAGTCGCAGAAAAATCGCCGCGCACGCCCACAATACCAGCCGCAAGCAAGCTTGCACGACCACCGCGCACAGCTTTTGCAGCACCACTATCAACTATTAAAGTTCCGTTAGGATTAGAAGCAAAACCAATCCACAGTCTTCTAGAAGAATCGCGCGAATTAATCGGAGCAAACACAGTGCCAACTGCATCTCCAGCAAGCGCAGGCCCAGCATTATTTGCACAAGTAAGAACAGTTGGAATACCCGAAACAGCAGCAACATGCGCTGCTTCCATCTTCGTAACCATACCCCCAGTTCCTACTCCAGAAACACTAGAGCCAACTTTCACTTCTTCTAAAGCGCGATTAACATCTGGCACAAAACTTATACGTTTAGCACCCGGTTCGCTAGGAGGCGCAGTATACAAAGAATCAACATCCGTAAGCAAAACTAAAGCATCCGCTCGCACAATATTCGCAACTAAAGAAGCTAACCTATCATTATCTCCAAAACGAATTTCATTACTTGAAAGAGCATCATTTTCATTGACAATAGGAATGATTCCAAGCTCAAGCAAACGTAGCATGGTACGCTGAGCATTTCTATATCTAGATGGAGAAATAGTGACATCCGCAGTGAGTAACATTTGACCTACGCGGAAGCCGAATTGCGCGAAAGCAGACTCGTATTGAGCCATAAGCAGACCTTGACCAACAGAAGCTGTCGCTTGCTGAGTTGGTACATCTTTAGGACGTTCATTAAAGCCAAGCAATCCAAATCCTGCTGCAATAGCGCCAGAAGACACTAGAACCACATTAGCTCCAGACATTTGAGCGTGACTAATAGCTGCAACAAGAGCACGCAATTTTTGCACGTCCAAATGACCGGATAAATCTGTAAGAGAACTAGAACCAACTTTTACTACAATGGTGTGCGCTTCGCGAATTGAACTCCGAACCCCCTCTTCGGTAGGATCAATTGCTTGACTACTCATATACCATCCCCTTATGTATCTTCTTGTTTTAGTACCCTTACTTTACCAGTATTTACTAGCTTTTACTGAACTTTACTGAACTGGCTTTTACTAATCTTTACTGGCTTTTACTAGTCCTATTTTGCACTACTCGCCACGGCCAAATAAACTATTTTCGTCATGACGATCATCGTCAACAGACGGATCCGCCCAGTGTCCAGATTTGCGCTCAGCCATCATAGCGTCGCGAACCGCAGATTTTGCATCCATCATAATGTGATAATCGCGTCTACGTTCAGCATTAGTACGCCTTGCACCACGCGGATCATTCGCTTCAAGTCGCAAATCTTTACCACGAGCACCCAAATTAGCGCCATCTAAGCCTTCAGCTCCAGCAGCAATACTTGGATCCCAATCAAAGCAAACCATACGATTTCCGCGGCCAATCCTAATCTCATCTCCAGGACGCGCGCCCTTCTTGCGTAGCTCATCTTCAACACCAAGCTTTGCAAGACGATCAGCCAAGTATCCAACAGCTTCATCGTTATCAAAGTTAGTCTGAACAACCCAACGCTCAGGTTTTGCACCAGTAACAGTGAACCAGAAATCGCCGTTCCTGTCTTCCTCGCGCTCAATAGTAAAATCTGCACTATTGCCACGGCCATCATCACGACGTCTACGCAACGTTGATGCAGACTGCTCAAGAGGCTGAATAACAACACGCTCTTCTTCACGCGCTGCTTCCTCTGCAGCGAGCTTCTCACGCATTTCTTCAACCATTCGCCCAATCGCAAAACCAAGCTCTTTCAAGCCTTCATGCGATGCAGTGGAAATTTCGAATACAGTTAATCCCATTTTCTCAAATTCACCACGTACAAAATCAGCCAATTCTTTAGCTTCAGGCACGTCTACTTTATTAAGAACAATAATGCGCGGACGCTCAGGAATTGGAATCGCGCCCAATGGAAGCTCAAGCTTATCAGCGTATTGTGCAAGCTCATGCTCAAGAGCATGATAGTCACTAATAGGATCACGATTAGGCTCTAAAGTAGCGCAATCAATTACGTGCGCAATAATTTCCGTACGTTCAATATGACGCAAAAACTCAAGACCTAAGCCTTTTCCTTCAGAAGCTCCTGGAATTAAACCTGGAACATCTGCAATTGTGTAGCGATAGTTACCAAAACTTACAACTCCCAGATTTGGCACTAAAGTCGTAAAAGGATAGTCTGCAATTTTTGGTTTAGCTGCACTAATCGAGGCAACTAAGCTTGATTTTCCTGCGGAAGGGAATCCAACTAAAGCCACGTCTGCAATTGATTTAAGCTCTAAGATTACGTCACGCTCTTCGCCTGGTTCTCCTAAAAGAGCAAATCCCGGAGCGCGGCGAGTTTTATTAGCAAGAGCAGCATTTCCGAGTCCGCCGGCACCACCAGCAGCAGCTACAAATCGATCGCCTGTCTTATTTAAATCTGCTAATACTTCTCCTGGGCGCTTAGATGCTCCAGCAGATCCTCGAGCAGTAAAAATCACAGTTCCAACCGGCACTGGCAATATCAAATCAGCTCCCTGTGAGCCATCTTTTGTATCACCTAATCCCATAGTTCCGTTTTCAGCATTGCGATGCGGCATAAAACGATAGTCGAGTAAACTATTAGCATTACGATCAGCTACGAAAATAACCGACCCACCGTTTCCACCATTGCCACCATTAGGGCCTGCTAACGGCTTATACTTTTCACGACGTACGCCAGCAGAACCATTTCCGCCGTCTCCGCCTTTCACATGCACTGTTACGCGATCTACAAAATCACTCATACCTGCTACCTTACTCGAATATCTAAATTTGACTAGTTCAATTGACTAGCTAAATTGACTAGCTAAACACGAATTGAATAAGCTAACTCTGAATCTAACTCAGAATCTTATACCGGAATAAAAAAGCCGCACCGATCGGGGTGCGACTTAAACGTTTTACTATCGACTACTGTCGAAATTGCTTAGGCTTAGTTAAAACTCAGGCAGTCACAACGTCAACAACCTTGCGGTCGCGACGAACGCCGAACTTCACATTGCCGTCCACCAAAGCGTACAGCGTGTGATCCTTACCCAAAGCAACGTTCTGGCCTGCGTGGAACTTAGTACCGCGCTGACGAACGATAATGTTGCCAGCCACTACAGCTTCACCGCCGAACTTCTTAACGCCAAGATATTGCGCCTGTGAATCGCGACCGTTGCGCGAGCTAGACGCACCCTTCTTATGTGCCATCTTGCTGTCCTTTCAGGTTTATAACACCGTCAATCAGGCGATGGCCGTGATCTTGACGAGAGTCAACTTCTGACGATGACCCTTGCGACGAGCCACACCAGTCTTATTCTTATACTTCATAATGCTAATCTTTGGACCCTTGGCTTCGTCATTCAAGACTTCAGCCTTCACTGTGATCTTTGCAAGATCCTTAGCGCTTAAGGTCACCTTAGCACCGTCAACAACGAGCGCGACCGGGAATTCCACGGTATCGCCCTTCTTTGCATCGAGACGGTTAACGAGGATGGCGTCTCCAACCTCAACCTTCTCCTGATGGCCACCGGCCTTCACAATCGCGTACATAATCTGTTCCTTGCTATCTGGAAAGCTTATTTTGCCCAACACGCAGCACTTAAGCCTGCGCTCAGACACCGACTATCTAAAATACACCAACCTATGTACTAACGTCAAGAAGGTGTTTTCTCAAGCCGAATTAGACAATAGTCACTATTCTACTCATGGCATATACTTTATTCATTCAGACTTCACTCAGATTGCTCATCTGCAGAATAAGTAGAAGCATTTTGTGAATCTTCGTGATCTATCGTATCTTCTGTTGATTCAGAATTTTCACCAGTCTCATTTTGCGTATCTTCTTCAGAATCAGCCGCAAAATCGTCTTCAACTTCAGAAGAAACTTCAGAAGAAACTTCAGTATCAGCTTCAGTATCAACCGACTCTGCAGTCACAGAATCATCAGATTCAGAATTTTCACCAGTCTCATTTTGCGTATCTTCTTCAGAATCAGCCGCAAAATCGCCTGCTACTTCAGCACTAACTTCAGTATCAACCTCAGTATCAACCTCTGCACTAACTTCAGCTTCAGTTGCATCTGCCACTTCAGTCACTTCAGTAGCTTCAGTCACACCAATAGCATCATTAGACTCAGTCGCTGTGAACTCAGCATCAGTGGATTCAGCCACAGCAGACTCAGTATCAGTAGACTCAGTATCAGTAGACTCAACCACATCACTCACGTTATCAGAGGATTCCGCAACATCATTAGCGTCAACTGACATACTCGCAGCAGCCGCAGCAATACGAGCCAGCTTCGCACGAACATCCGCACTAGAACCCTTTGGCTTAGGAGCAGCAGGCTCTACAGAAGTGCCATGACCATACTTATTCGTCTTAATAAACGGATCTCCACCCTTAAGCGCGTAAGGATCAGCATATTCCGAAGAAACAGTTGGCTCATCGTGCAAAATAAATCCACGACCCTTACAAGTCGGACATTCCTCCGAAAATGCTTCAACTAGTCCCTGACCAACTCGCTTACGAGTCATTTGCACAAGTCCAAGAGAAGTAACTTCCGCAACTTGATGCTTAGTACGATCTCGTGCCAAACACTCAACAAGACGGCGCAAAACCAAATCGCGATTAGCAGGCATAACCATATCAACATAATCAATCATGACCATGCCACCAATATCACGCAAACGCAACTGTCTAGCAATCTCTTCAGAAGCCTCCAAATTGCATCGCGTAACAGTTTCTTCCAAAGACTTACCGCGACCAATAAATCGTCCTGTATTAACGTCAATCGTTGTCATAGCTTCCGTGCGATCAATCACAATAGATCCGCCAGAAGGCAAATAAACTTGACGCTCCATGCCCTTACGCAGCTGACTATCAATCTGCCACTTATCGAACACATCCCTGCCTTCATGATCCACAGGATCCCAATACTCAACCTTGCTTCTCAAGTCAGGAGCCATCATTTCCAAATATTCATCAATTCGGTGATAAACGCTTTCACCTTCAACAATCAACTTTCGGAAATCATCGTTGAATATGTCTCGCACAACGCGAATTGCAACATCAGGTTCGCCTTGTAACAATTTAGGACGCTTGCCATGTAAGAATTCTTCGCGCTTTTCACTAATACGCTGCCATTGACGAACTAACGACTCTAAATCTTTAGAAATCGCTTCTTCACTAGCACCATCAGCAGCAGTACGAATAATCACACCCATATCTTTTGGAGCAATCTTCGAAACGATACCGCGCAAACGCGAGCGCTCACGATCTGAAAGCTTCCTACTAACGCCAGTCATACCGCCTGAAGGAACCAATACTAGGAATCGACCAGCAAGAGTTACTTGCGAAGTTAAACGCGCACCCTTATGCCCAATAGGATCCTTAGTAACCTGCACTAAAACAGGATCTCCAGACTTAAACGCCAATTCAATAAGTCGAGGCTGGCCTTCCAATCGAGTCATATCCCAATTAACTTCACCAGCATATAAAACGCCATTTCGAGATTGGCCAATATCCACGAATGCAGCTTCCATACTTGGCAACACGTTTTGCACGCGACCAAGATAAATATTGCCAACAGTAGCAACTTCTTGTATATCTGAAACGTAATGTTCTACAAGAATATTGTCTTCAATAACTGAGATCTGAGTATGACTATCGCGCTCACGAACAATCATCAAACGATCTACATTTTCGCGACGAGCCAGGAAATCCTGCTCCATAATGAGATTTTGTCGACTACGCTCACGCCTATTATCGCGACGACGCTGACGTTTTGCTTCAAGTCTCGTAGATCCTTCAATATCTGTAATTTCGTCAATATATTGCTGTTTACGCGAACGACGAACCATATTTGAGTCATTCGAAGAAGAATCATCATTCGAAGATGAATCAGATACATCAGACGAATTAGACGAGCTAGACGAATCATCATTCCTGGAATTCCTGCGACGGCGACGACGACGCGTATAAAGAGTTTCCTCCTCATCTTGCGCACGTAATTCTTCTGGATCCGGTATTAAATCGCGATCTTCTTGCGAAACTTCAATTTCGTCAATATCTATATCGTCATTTTCTGAATCACTAAAATCAAAATCAGAATCGGAAACAGAAGACGATCCGGAATCAGAGCCATAATTTCCTGACGCTAATTTAGAAGATTTATCAGCTCTTGACGATCTGCGACGGCGACGACGACGCGTATAAAGAGTTTCCTCCTCATCATTATCGCCATTAGCTCCATTATTTGAATCAGATTCTGCAAATTCATCTACATTATCTCCGCCATCTGAATTAGCGGATTCGTTTCTGTCAATATTTCTATTATTCCTACGAGAATTTAATGAATTAGACTTCTTATCTTCATTAGAACTGGAATTTTCAGAAACACTAGAATCGTCAGAATTATCTGAATTCCCGAAATTATCCGAATTATCAGAGTTGCTTAGATTATTTTGCGAATCATCTACTCTATTTCTACGACGGCGACGACGCGAACCCTTTTCAAGATTCGCACCATTATTAATTAAATCGCTTATATCGATAGTATCTTCGATTTTGCTGTCAATAGGAGAATAAACGATGTCATCATATTCTAAATCTTCTTCAATTTGCTCAACTTCAGCCGCAGCCCTACGCTCTGAAGCATTCATACGACGATTCTTACGCGAACGCTTAGAAGAGGAATTATCAAATGAATCATTAGACTCATTACTGGAACTATTCGTGTTATTCGCACTATTCGCGCTATTTTCATCGTTAGAAATATTCTCGTCGTTAGAATTATTCGCAAAATCTTCCGAAGATTTATTTTCAGACTTATTAGACGATCTATTAGATGACTTTGAAGACTTATTCGCGGTCTTACCTTCAGCTTTACCTTCAGCTTTACCTTCAGCTTTACCTTCAGCTTTACTGAACGAAGAATCAAACGAATCTTCTAAAGACAAATCGTCAAAATCCATACCCTCAAAAGACTTATAATCTTTGATATTTTTGTTAGAACGATTTGTCGATCTTCTACTAGAGGATTTATCAGCTTCAATATTGTTATCTAAATTGTTATCTAACTTGTTATCTAAACGATTTCTTCTACGGCGACGCTTAATAGACGAATCTTGGCCATTGCTCGCGTCAGAATCATCATAATCATCGTAGCGATTCCTTCTATAATCACTCTCGTAATCTTTCGAATAACCATTCGAATAACCATCAGAGTAATCGGAATCGTAGTCTGAATCATTCACATAATCGCCGTTATAATCTGCGTCATAATTGCTTTTGTAATTGCCACTTCTATAGTCGTCTTTATAGCCGGAGCGGCCATAGCTTCTGCCATATGAAGACTTATATGCTGAATCCCTGTAATCCGAATCCTTGTAATCTGAATCCCTATAGCCTATATAATCCGAATCCTTATCCTTATAATCCGAATCAGCGTAATCTATATAATCATCGTAATTATTGTTAAAATCATCATCACGATATCTGAAATCACCGTTAGAATTATTCGAATTCTTGCGAGAACGCGAGCGAGAAGAATTATCTTCCGTCATACGATTTCTAGACAAACGTCCCTGATTTGAGCGAGTACGCAAACGACTTTCACGAGCACTCCCACGACGATCTTCCCTGATATTTTCCCTGATATCTTGGCCAGCATCGCGACCATCTTCACGTACTTCGCTTCTTAAGTCATCTTGCGAATCATCAATAAGATTTACTCTACGCTTGCTTCTGCGATCGTTTCGATCAACACGATTATTAGAGTCATCTCTATTATTGCGATCATTACGATCATTGCGCTTGCTTCGATTATCACGCTCTTCTTTTCGCAAATCACTAGTTTTATTTAGCGAATCACTAGAATCTGCACTACGCTTATCTGCGCGAGTTTCACGACTGCTATCATTACGATTATCCCTACTAGCCCTAGCGCCACTGCTCGTTCTAGTATCTCTACTATTCCTAGATTTGCGACGATCGTTTTCATAAGAATCGTCATCACTAGTTAAATTATCTGTTTCTTCTTTAGCGCGCTGAGGTAAAACAGGTTCACGGAAAAGCAAAGAAGTAATAGAACCTGCAGATGACGAGTTTTCTTTCTTACTGCCTTCAACGTGCAATTCCATAGCTTCCCCAGCAGCACCAGCAACTCGCACTACTCTACGACCACTACGGCGACGCGAAGTTGATGAACCGTCATTAGACGACGAAACTACATTAACAACGTGTTCAACTACATTTTTTGCGGAAGAAACATCCGCAGATTGAGCTGCAGATGAAGAAGCCTTAGTTGATTGAATAGCAGATGAAGTCTCAGACTGAGTCTCCGAAGATACTGAAGACAATACTGAAGACGATACTGAAGAATTGGCTACAGACTTATCCTCAGATGAAGTCGCGGAAGTATCTGCAGAAACATTTTCTACAGACGATTTACTATTTTCAGCTTCGCTCTCATTGAAGCTTTCTTTCGTTATATCAGGCACAATAATCCTCACGAAACGCTGCAATCGTCTCGCATTCCTGGCCGAGATGTGGCATGCTTACGCCATACACCAACATTCTCAAGCTCTCAACAAAGTCTAACTGCGCGGACAGCGGACACCAAGCCTCGCCAAACTCATGCAAGGGGATCGACGCCATCGGACGCTATGGCGGCTTGCAGTGCCACCGCTCTCTAGTATGCCATAAAGTGTATAAAACTACACACAAAGCATCTTAAACTGTTCAAAAAAACTATCTAAAAGTTCTCGTAAAATATCTGAAACTACACGTAAACTACACTAAAACTGTTGTAAGTTATATAACACGTTTATAGTATCTCATGAAACTGAAAGATTGCTTCACATATCTCTTTCATAATTCGGAGGCTCAAATGGGCTTAATAAGCGCTATGCAAGGTTTTTGCGTAATTGGCATAGTAATCGTAGCTGGATATATTACAGCACGCATGCGTATTGGCGGACCTCAAGCTCATATGGTATTAAATCGCGTAAGTTTCTTCGTTTCCAGCCCTTGTTTAATGTTTGCAATTCTTTCCAAACAGCCAATTTTTGAGATTTTTCATTCTTCTATTTTTGTTGCATTCTTTTCTGCAATGATTGTTGGATTAATTTTTGTTTTGCTAAATTGCGTATTCTTCCATCTTCCTGCATCTGATTGCACTATTGGCGCGCTTAATTCGCTTTACTTAAACTCGAACAATATTGGCCTTCCGGTTGCAACGTATATTTTAGGAAATCCTGCGCTCGTTGCTCCGATTTTAGTTATGCAACAGGCCGTGTTTACTCCTGTTGGCTTGACGGTTCTCGACATTACAACTACTGGAAAATGTTCACTTAAGCGCATTGCACAGCAGCCTTTAAAGCAGCCACTTTTAATTGGTTCGCTTGGTGGAATTATTATTTCTGCAATTTCCGCAAAAGTTGGCTATTTCCCTGTTCCTAATTTTCTTTACGATCCTATTAAAATGATTGGCGATTCTGCAGTTCCAATGATTTTAATGGCTTTCGGAATGTCTCTTTATGGCAGCAAGCCTTTGCAAAAGGATTCCAATCGCGCTGCCATTGCTGCAGTTGCGATTCTGAAAAACTTGATTATGCCAATTGTTGCGTTTTTGTTGGCTTATTTTGTTATGGGTTTCCGCGGAGCAACTTTGTATGCGTGCGTTGTGTTAGCTGCGCTTCCTACTGGTCAAAACGTGTACAATTACTCTGCTCGATACAATGTTGGCTTGAGTTTTGCTCGCGACGGCATACTATTTTCAACTATTACTAGCCCGATTTTTATTGCTGTAATCGCGGCGCTTTTAGGATGACTTTAGAAGCGACTGATACGAGTGGTATGTGCCCATTTCTGAACACATACCACCAGTGCATGCTTTATAAATGCTTGCTATAAGCAAACTTTTATAAATGCATCATCTCACGCTCTGGATTAAGGAACTTCGTGAACTTTACAGCCTTTAACAGCAAAGCTATGAGACATGGCAAAATTATCAACACAGGAATTGCAACAATAAAGAATCCTTCTGCTTCTATTAAGAAATATTCTGAAAATAGATATGGTAAATTTAAATAAGCGTTATGTATACCGAGTATAGTAACAACAAGATAATAAATATAACCAATTACAGCTGCTATGAAATTTATGAGAATATATTTCCAAAAACTTGCAGCTTTATATTTTGTCATCACCCACTGTAGTAGTTCTACAAGAATCATAAAAATAACTATCGATGAACGTTGCCAAAAGAAGTCTCTAAAATAGATTCGTACTACAATATCAATATGTTCCAAATGCGACGAATTTAATATTTCATATGTCGCAAATGTTAAAAAGTCAGTAACAAAAACTACTAAACCACATGCAACAGTAAAGAATCTTTTACGTAATACTTGAGCAAAACTAAGCATTATTGCAAGCGGAAATATGCAAGAAAAAATATCGTCTTCAATATACCAAATCAACCGCCTATTCTCAAGAAAAAAATCTATTGATAAGACTTCTTGTACCCGTGAATCAAAAAAGGAACTAATTTCAGAATGATAATAATTGAAAACAAATGCGAAAATCACTGCTATAACAACAACTATAATCGCAGAAATAATTTCTTTAGCATTCCACCTAAAAGAAAACTTACGAGCCTGCTCTTCAATATAAGCAGGATTAAACCTACCATTCACATAACCAGCTCGAGTAGCAAACGCAGGACTACCATACGGACGACCCATAGGAACACCACCATACGGAGGACGACCATACGGTCTGCCCATAGGAGGCTGACCATACGGAGGCTGCTGACTCATACGAGGCTGGACAGGCTGACCATACGGCTGACGGTATTGGTACGGATGAGCAAACTGCTGCTGAGCAAACGGCTGACCCATCTGCTGTGGATTCATCTGCGGTTGAACTGGCTGACCATACGGACTAACGAACTGAGGCTGCTGCTGCATTTGATCATGATGCTGCGACGACTGACCATACGGCTGACCATACTGCTGAGAATATGATTGGCTATACGGCTGACCATACGCCTGAAAATTTTGAGAATAACCAGCATTACCAGTAACACCACTACTGGAATTATTATTACCAGCAACACCATTCATCTGATTTTCGCTCCGATAATCATCAACACCATTATTGACATCACTCATAGCAAACCTCCAAATCTAACACTCGCCATAACACTCACTGTTAAAAATCTCTCCCAAATAAAACAGTCAGCCGATAAAAATAATCCAACAAAACTGTCAGCTTATTATACCTCCATCAACAAATTAACCCCACAAACAGTAACATTAAAAAACTCAATACTTCCCTATTAAAAAAGTCCACAAACACAGGCGCATTACCCAGTGATTGTGGACTTAATCGATGCTATAAAACAACCTCACACTATGCAATCACAATGCATGCTGAGCAAGAAGCAATTTGCACGCCTCTCGCACAACATCACCTACCTTCACACCCTGCTTATCAGCAGAAGCTTTTAAAGCCTCAGCGTCCTCAACAGATATACGGAAAGTTATAGGCAACATAGCTTCTTCATAAAGAGGAGGTCTACCAAGAGGCTTCTTAATATGCAAATTGCCAGCTTTCCCATGATAGATGCCTTTTTCGGCATCGCTTTCCCATTTATCAAGCATTTCATCAGTGACATCAACGCCACCTTCACCGCGAAAATTATCCATAATTACTCCTACTATCTCGTAGATATATTCCAATTATCTTCTACCAAAAATTTGTCTAATTTCTTCTTGGCTAAATCCCATCTCAGCAAGAAACTTTTTAGTTGCAGGAGCGACGTGAAAAATGATCCATTCCCCATCTTCACCCTTATATGCAATAAGTTCTGTAATAACTCCGCGCGAATCCCACGCAAGTGAAAGCATTTGACTAGGCTCATATTCACCTTGTCTGGGAAGCTCTCTACATGATGAGTTCCACATATTTATCACTTCAGTTTCTCTGAGCCAAGGTCGCTTTCGAATAACTCTAGGATGCACTAAAACCTTCATAAATAATATCTCCAACTCTCAATATTTTCGTATACGAAATGTTATCACATTGCATTAAAGTTCATCAACATACCTACACATAAAAACACAAGAAAAAAAAACGAAAATAACAACCCTATCGCGACTTGGAAGTCTACTTCCAAACTGCATATCTCTTTGAGCAGCTACATTCGCGCAACTATCTTTGAGCGGCTATCTCACTAGATAATTCGTTAAGTATAGCTTTTCTAGTCCACGCACTAACAGTCATCTTTCTACGCTTCGCATCAGCCTCGATTAAATGCCAAACAGTATCACTTAACCTAACAGTACGCGGTTTCAATGGCTGAGTTTCATCTTCCCAAGCTCTTCCAGTAAACTCTGTAACAATAGCACCAGAAAAATTGTCTTCTGCTTCCTTAGCCCACTTATCAACAATATCGTCCGTAATAACGAATCCATTTTCTGCCGTATACGTATTACCACTCATCTTGAATCCCTTATCTCTTGTAAAAATCCTTTTGTAAGTCTATTCGCATGAATTATAAGTATCGCGTTGCTTTCAAGCTTTACAAAAACAAGCGACATATTGAAATCACTCATTAATTTATCAAAAACATTGAAAACGCTACGGTTTCGCCATATGCATTTCACGAAATCAAAGGTAAAAATATGCCAAATTTTCACGAAAATCAAGGTAAATATAGGGCAATTTTTATTGACGAGTTCGCCCCTTAACACCGTCATAAGCATATAAATACCCTGCCCCGTAAAAGCATTAGAACCAGCCTCATTCTTAAAGGAGTCGAATTCGACCCCTTTAAAATTCTGATTGCTAATACTCTCACAAATTCCAAGAACTCAATCAGAAACCACTTGATTACCATACTCTCGAACCATCGCGCTACGAGTAACAACCCACTGCTTACCATATTTTTGAGCATCCACACCCTTAACAAGCTTCTTATACGACACAGCTTTTCTAAGAGTCGACTCACTTAAATTCCACAAATCACTCGCATCCGCAAAAGACATTAAATTGTCAAACGGCGTTTTAATCTGCTTACCATTACTCCATAACTCATCGCACGAAATATCTAAATCATCATTCCAAACAATGCCATATCCTCCAGTATCCACAACAACTTTATTAAACAACTCTGAGTCTTCCAACGCTTTAAACATTGGAAACTTCCCCAGAAGATTATGCACATCGTATTCTTTAACAGTTCCATTTACAAAATGCACGAGGAGCCTCATGTTTGCACACGCTTTTACATCTTTAATCTTATAAAACCTTGAAATTACAGGCACATTCGCCCCTCCTTCTTCTTATGATTTCTTTTTAAGCATTAAACCATACTAATATATGATATCACGATACAGTGATATTTAATACTTATTGACGGTGCGCAAAACAAATTCGCAACTTTACACATACGAGCAACCACATAACTACGCAACTGGAAGTCTACTTCCAAATTCTGCAAAACAAGCTCACATTTGGAAGCCTACTTCCTAAATGCAGATTTCTTTGCACAACTATCTTCGCACAACTAACTTTGAGCAGATACCTTTGCGCAACTATCTTTGCAAGGCTACCTTCGCGCTACACCAATCCACACATATAAAGTGGTAATATTACGCAATTTAAATCTTTTCTAACACTAAGCTGTTTAGGAGCAAATACATAACTCGTTCCAATTCTTTTTGAAAACTTGTTCTTAAATTTATCAAGAGAAACTGTTTTAAACACATTCCCTGATTTAACCTCAATAGGAGATATGCGCATTTTGCCAGCAGAATCCTGAAAAGCTTTAGAAATCAAAAAATCTATTTCCATAGTGTTTTCCGAATTTTCTTTATCTCTATTTGAATAGAAAAATAAGCGATGCCCAGATGCTATTAGCTGTTGCGCAACAACGTTTTCAACTAGCATTCCTTCATTAATTGAGATTTTTCCAAATAAAATTTCTTTATACAGATCATTAGACGCAATACTACTATCTGAAAGTATCATAGAAGTCAACAATCCAGTATCAGCCATATAACATTTTACTAACGCATCATCCGCATTAAGATTCAAGCCAACATTTGGATCTGTAGATTTGTAGCAATTATTTGTAATACTCGCATCCGAAAGCCAAAAAAACGCATCCTTATAATCACGCATACGAGCATTCTTACCCAAGGAAGTAATCCTATATCTTTTTTCATGCCTGGAAAGCTGTGCTGGTATTCCATCAAACACAGCCATAACTTTCATTTCATAACCTTTTGCAAACTTTGCAGCATCCTGCCTATAGAGCGAAAGAATACGACGCTTAACCCTATCTACTCGAGCAAAATCCCTCGAATCAACATATTCATTTACAGACTGCGGCATGCCGCCAACTAGCATGTATTCTCTAAAAAGTCGCATAGCTTTTTTATGTAAAGCATCCGGCAAAGGATTTAACTCATCAAATGAACTCTTAATAACCTTCGATAGATTTTCTTCTCCGCAAGCCCACAAAAATTCTTCAAAATCAAGAGGATACATACGTTCTTCTTGTTCTTCAGACGGAATCACTATTGTTTCAACATTATGTTTAATAGACAATAACGAACCAGTCTCTATATAGTCGTACCTACCATCTGCAACTAATTGTTTTATAAATTCTCTAGCCTGTGGGAAAAATTGCACTTCATCAAAAACCATTACCGATTCACGATTATAAAGTTTCACACCATATAATGCAGATATATACGTAAAGAAAGTGCTTAAATCTGAACGATAATCTTCGAATAGTCGAAGCGCATCTTTTGATGCTTGTGAAAAATCAATAAGAATATAAGACTTGTACTCGTTTTTTGCAAACTCTTCAACTAAAGTGCTTTTCCCAACTCTTCGAGCACCTGTTACTAAAAGCGCTGTTGAACCGCGATCAGCATTCTTCCAATCGAGCATTTTTTGATAGAATTTTCGCCTTAACATATAACACCACTTTTAATTAACACAAAACCGTTGAAAATACTATTGTTTTATAGTATATATTTCACGAAAATCAATGTCAATTTATGCCAGATTTTCACGAAATCAAAGGTAAAAATATGCCAAATTTTCACGAAAATCAAGGTATTATTTCTCTAAATCTTCACGAAATCAAAGGTAAATATAGGGCAATTTTTCACGAAATTGAGGGTATCGCGCGATTTTAAGTAAGCTGCAAAAAAAAAATCGGGGCAAACACACTACATCGCAACACTAAGGCAGGTCGTCGCGATCATTTATTAAGACTTTAAAAAAACTTTAAGACTTTTCAATAAGCCAATCAACCACATACTTCACGCGAATCCCATCTATTAAATCAACACCAGCATATCTGCCAGTAATAAGGAATTTCGCGTAATTATCGCGTATTTTAAGCAGATTATCGGTTTCATGCGTATTCTCCGGCAACTGCTGAGTAACCTGATAATATTCAACCAAATCACCTTTGCGCGCAATAAAATCTACTTCACTACCCTCAACTCGAGCAACATCAACGTCATATCCCCTTCGCAGCAACTCCAAAAATACAATATTTTCTAAGCGATTACCCATATTCCCAAGACGATGACTAACTGCCTGATTCCTCAAACCACTGTCAACAATAAAATACTTTGCATTCTGCCTCAAGTATGCTTTACCTCGAATATCATACGGGCGAACTTCAAAAAACAGATAAGCATTTTGCAAAAGCTCTAAATACCTAGAAATAGTATGATTCGAAACTTCTATACGCTCGTTTTTTAAAAGACTCGTAACTTTGGAAGCATTAACTAGCTGACCAACATTATCAGCCAAAAATGCAACTATTCTTTTAAGAGTAAAACTATCTTTTATTTGCGCGCGAGCAGCAATATCGTTAAGAATAATGGAATCATATATGCCGGAAAGAATAGTGTATCTAAGCGGCTCATCCGCAAGAACAACACTAGGAAATCCGCCATATTGTTCATATTCTTTATACGCCAGATCTACTTCCCTAGAATTAACGTCGATTTGCTTCGCTCCCAAAAATTCCTTGAACGAGAACGGATACACTGGTATTTCAACGTACCTTCCACTTAAGTTAGTGGCAAGCTCGCCAGAAAGAAGTTTTGCGTTAGATCCTGTTATAACAATATCGCAATTAAAACTAACTCTAAGCGCGTTAATTGCTTTTTGCCAACCATCTACAAACTGTATTTCGTCTATTAAAATGTATGTTTTTGGTTGATTTACATTTGTTAGTTGACTTTTGCCACTGTTCGAATTTTCTCCACTGTGCATTTTTGAACAGATAACATCCATAAGATTGGAATCTGTAAGCACATCGCGATATTCAAAACTTTCAAGATTTATATATATTATGTACGAGTCTGGCACTCCAAGCTCGCGAAGAGAATCCATGTATTGTTTAAGGATTACCGATTTTCCGCAGCGACGTACGCCTGTTATCACTTTTACAAAATCAGTGTCTTTAAAAGCAAGAAGCTTATTAAGATAATCAGTTCTCGAATACATACGTTTGCCTTTCGCAAGTTGGAAGTCTACTTCCAAGTTTAGTGCAAAATGGCAAAAGTTGGAAGTCTACTTCCAAATTCTGCAAAACTAGCTCACATTTGGAAGTCTACTTCCAAACCGCAGATCTCTTTGCGCAACTATCTTCGCGACGCTACCTTCGAACAACTATCTTCGCGATGCTACTTTTGAGAAGCGAGCGAATCGAGGCGAGCGCGGAATGACGGCCAATCCGTGCGCATTGCCGTAAGCAGCTTCAGCTCAGGCACGTCGTCAATCGGCACCCACTTGATTTCCATACTCTCGTCGTCATGCGCACACGGATCCACACTATGCCCTGGCTTTTCAAACGCAAAAACCGTTGTATAGCGCCAGTTTCCGTGATCTTCGCGGTAAGCTCCAACAACTTCAATATCTCCCGAAGTAATATTTGCTTCCTCGAAAGACTCACGCAATGCGCCTTCAATCGCACTTTCGCCATCAGAAATTGCGCCACCAGGGATACCCCAAGTGCCACCTTCTGCGCTCCAAAGCGCGCGATGTTGCATCACAACGTGCGTCACGCAACCAGTTTCGGCATCTCTCCTAGCAAGCAGCACTCCTGCAGCACCGTTATGACCCCAGTGTCTGCGACCACAATTGCAATGCACCCAGCCATCTCCCGGCTGGTGCACATTTTCTTTAGGTACCTCTGTGGAAGTCGGATCGTTCTTTTCGCCAACTTCTTCCAAGCTTTTCTTATTCCACAAATCCGGCCAAGCGTATCCAAGCTCGGTAACCATCTGCCTAAGCAGCGGCAAGCTGATTCCAAGAACACCGTGCGGATCTCCATTAATGCTTTCAATGAAAGCTCCGCCAAAACCTTCTAGCGTAAAGGATCCTGCAACTTCCAGAGGCTCTCCAGTTGCTACATACGCGCGAATTTCCGCGTCACTCATTTGCGCAAAAGTTACGCTTGCATGACTTGTTTTGCAAACAGTTTTTCCGGTTTTTGCGTCGATTAAGCAGTGACCAGTCCACAATTGTCCTGTTTTTCCGCTCATCTGCTTGATTCGTTCAAATGCAACTTCTGGAGTATGCGGCTTTCCGTAGCATTCGCCATCGAGCAGGAACATAGAATCGCAGCCAACAATCAGCACACCGCTACAATCATTAGAAGATTTATTCTTATACGCAAAATCGTGAATATCGAAAGTTTTTGTAGGAACAGTAACGCCTGAAAAATCACGAGTTTGCGCCGTATCTACGTTATGCGTTACGTCTGATTGCGAATCGCTTGCTAAAACATTATTAGAGGATTCAGAAGTTTCAGAAGATTCAGAAGATTCAGTTTCAGAAGTTTCAGAAGATTCAGATTCCGCAGATTCAGATTCCGCAGATTCAGATTCCAGCGGATACCCCACAACTAAATCGCCACTAGCACTCGCCGCCGCATCTGCCACAAGTTTCCACGCATTGTACACAGCTTGAGCTTTTGCACGAGCCAAAATAGAAACTCGCTGCTCAGCACTCAACTGCTCAACGCTTGTACCTCGCTCACTAGCGACATCACGCAAAGCAGCCGGCTCATCCACTTCGCTTACGTGAATTACCGGAATCACGCCAGCCGCCGCCAAAACCGCTCTACGCGCTGGAGACTGTGAGGCCAAAATCAACGAAACTGTCATATCTTACTCTTCCTTTTTACAACTTCGCACAAATCATTCGCGAGTTATTGCAACGCCGCCTGTAGCTGGCACTGTTCATTATGCATCTGAGCATCTCTCAAAATCAAAGATTGCAAATACTTGCTTTTATTTGGCATACCATCTCTCTTAGCAGCGCGAGAAATATATTCACTCCACGATTTAGGAACGCGAAAACGCTCTTGAACACTGCTTTCGCGCCTTTCTTTCGAATTTGGTCTTCCCGGTCCAGATAAAGATGCAAATATTTCAGTTGCATCCGAATCCTTAGAAAGTAAAGTTTGCATAATTTTTGCAGCTGCTTCGCCAGAAAATTGCATTACAGGAGGATTATTTGGAGCAGACACATTTTCATCAGCTAAATTCTCATACACCCGGTTAAATGTACCACAATTTATTGACTTGCTACTTCATTACAACTTCGCACAAATCATTCGCGATTTATTGCAACGCCATTAGAATCAACCGGCACATGCAAAACGCGCCAGCCTGTGCGCGAAAGCCACGGCTCTGCAATTGCGTCGATTTTTTGAGCCGCACTCTTTTTATACTCAGCGTCTCCTGCATAAAATACAGCAACGCACGATCCTGCTCCCGAAATCGCTGCCGCAAAACCATGCTCTCGCAACGCCTCCACCAGCTTCCACGAATCCTTCATAAGATTTGCGCGATACGTTTGATGAAGAGCATCTTGAGTTGCTGCAAAAAGTAGCGCATTTCGCGAAATATCAGATTTTACTGTGCCTAATTTATTTTCAGAATCACTATTTAACTCACCAAATGCAACCGGTAGCATTGCAGCTCGCGACACGTTAAATATTGCGTCGCCATACGGCACTTTTGCCGGAAGCGCACGCCTAGCAAGCTCTGTAGAAAGCTCAAAATCAGGAACAAATACAGACACGGAAATATCTTGCGAAACTTTGTATCGTACAGTATGAAAACCAGTAGAAAGAGGAGCTTCACAATCTCCGGCCACACGCACAGAGCCTTTGCCTTCTCCAGCATCAAGCTTCCAACTCATCGTCAACCCGCCAAAAACAGCAGGAGCAACATTGTCTGGATGGCCTTCAATTGCGGCAGCGATTTCGAAAATCGCTTCGCGATTAAGATCACCTTCATGCGCAAAAGCCCAGGCAGCAGCAACAGCAGCCACAATCGCTTCTGCAGACGAACCCATACCGCGCGCTTGCGGAATCTGATTATGCGCTTCTAACGTAAATCGTAAGTTTGGCAAACCAAATATTTTGCAAGCTTTGCGAAAAGTCGATACAACTAGATGCGTTTCATCTTTTGGAAGAGTATCCTCTCCTTCGCCGTGAATAATTACGCGCACATTTCCAGCATAATCAAGCGAATCAAGCGAATTTTTAGACTGATTATCATCCAGAGTAAATACTAAAGAATCCGCATAATCAAGCGCAATACCGGCTGTATCAAACCCAGAACCAAGATTTGCGCTAGTTGCAGGAACGCGCACGGAAACACTATTACATACTGGATTCACACAATCACCTTCTCGCTTTTCACTTTATAACGCGCAAAACTAGAGGCTTTCCGCACACAACGTCCAACTTCCGCAAATCCTCGCAAATAGCTTGAACCGCAGCTTCCGAACATTCGCGCACAAGCACACGCATGCTGCCAGGACCACCAAGACCGCACTCTGGGCAATCCGAATCGCCATTAGTTTGCGCATACTTAGCTTGGCATGCCGAAGCCAAACGCTCAGCTGCAACGCCATGATCTGCAAAAACATCCATAACTTCGCTGCACAATGCCAAAGAAGTATCTTCCATGTTGCAACGAATTACAAAATCTGCTTTAGTTTTCTCGCTAGAAGCCGGCACATACTTGTTGTACATTGGCACGCCAAAACCGGAGCATCCGCGCACAATATTTCTAGCTGCGCTAACAACATCTCCAACAACAGCGCTGGCAGTTGGAGCGCCGCCGGCACCGCGTCCGTAGAACATCAAGTCATCGGCAGCCTGAGCTTTAACAAACACAGCATTAAAACTGCCGTGAACCGATGCCAAAGGATGCTCAGCGCCAACAAGAGCTGGATAAACACTAACGCTTACTCCAGCGTCCGCACTTACGCCGCCATCTGTGTTAGACTCGCCGTCATCATGCCTTTCAACTGCCGCAAGCAGCTTAATTACACGATCTTCCGCACCTGCTGCCGCAATATCTTCAGCCGTAATCGCGCTAATTCCTTCAACGGAAACGTCGTCAATACTTACTGGCATTTGGAATGCCAGAGTTGCTAAGATAGCAGCTTTATTCGCAGCGTCGAAACCTTCAACATCTCCGGTTGGATCCGCTTCCGCATATCCCTTTTCTTGAGCCGCGCGCAAAGCCGAGTCAAAATCAAGTCCACGCACAGTCATTTCATCAAGAATATAGTTTGTAGTTCCGTTTACGATTCCGAAAATTTGCGTAATTTTATCGCCAATAAGTGACTCTCTAAGCGGTCGAACAATAGGAATTGCCCCTGCTACAGCCGCCTCAAAGTACAAGTCAACTCCGTGACTTTCTGCACACTCATATAATTCCGGACCAAACTTTGCGAGCAGCGCTTTATTAGCTGTCACAACAGATTTTCCGTGACTCAGCGCGCTTTTTACAAAAGTATGCGCAGGCTCAAGTCCGCCAATAAGCTCGATTACAATATCAACGTCCTCGCGAGCGCACAAAGAGGCAGTATCCGTAGTTAATAATTCACGCTTAATCCAAGGAACGTCAACTTCTTCCGGATGCAAGCATGCAACTCCTGCAAGCTCAATATTTGCGCCAATTCTAGCTGCAAGCTCTTCACTCTGCTCAACTATAAGTCGTGCAGTTTGCGAACCAACCGTGCCTGCGCCAAGCAATCCAACGCGAATAGTTTTCGTATTGTTTTGTGTCATATCAACCCCTACTAAAATTTGCACTTATAAATTGCGCTTATAAAATTACGATTATCAAGTTGCGCTCATTCAATTCAGCGCTCATTCAATTCAGCGCTCATTAAATTCAGCAACCATCGAACAACATCACCACAAGAATCCAACAGTTCCAAGTCGCAAAAAGTCTCGATCAATCAAAAAGTCTCGATCAATCAAAAGAACAAAACTCATCTCTCATAAAAGAACGGAAACTACGCTCATGAATACTGTAATCGCAAGAAATGCTATAACTCCGATATTGCCATACAACGTACGAATTCCATCTTTTTTAGATAATTCTTTAGGCGATTCAAAGAATACAAGATACTTACGGCAGCGAATAAGCAAAACAACGCCTACTATAAGCATGGCAATCATAAACATCCCATAAATTCCAGCTAGAATAAAACCGGTTGGCAGGCTAGCTAATTCCTGTCTCGACATCTTTTCTACGTCAATCATATTTCCGCTTGCATCAACCAGCTGCTTTTTCAACCACATGGCAACGATACTTCCTTGGAAGTTAATTATCATATGCAAGAAAATGGTGTAACGAAGTCGCGAAGTACGCATATACATATAGCCAAACACTAAGCCTAAGCCAAATGCGTAGAAGAATTGGAATAGATTTGTATGGAATAGAGCAAACGCTAAAGCAGAAAATACTATAGCTCGTTTTTCTCCGTATATGCGAAGCTTGTCAATAAGCTGTTTTCTAAACAGAAACTCTTCTACAAGTGGCGCCAAAATAACAACAAAGACGAAGGTTTCTAAAGTATCGCTTGAAGATATGAGATCAGATACTCGATCTTCCGCGCCTCCACCAGAAATAGCAGAAGACATTACTACGCCTATGATATTACCCAAAAACATGATTGGAATGCTAACGCAGAAGAATCCAATAAAATGCTTGAATTTCATAGGCATTTGTTTCACTCGTAGAGTTGGGACAAAATGCATTACGATCAAAGCTAGCGGCAAAGCAATAGCATATTGCGAAATATCAGATATGAGGAATGTGTATAGCGAACTTCCAAGTACTTTTTCTAACGAATACATATCAAAAAATATTTTGATAGCAAAAGAAGCAGCAATCCAAACAATGAGCAATAAACACAACGAAGCGCCAAGTATACACTGATTACGCTTAGCTACAGCGTAAATTTTATCCCGTTCGTGTTCAAACATTGCTATTCCTCTCGTATATGTAAATTTCGGATTTTATAACTATTTTTACTTGATCTACTTAACTTGATTTAACTTCAATTAGTCCAGCTTAAACTAACCCAACTGCAATTAGATTATCCTAACTTAGCTTAGCTTAAATCAACTTAACCCAACTCAACTTAGAACGCCTTCAATAAGCTTTGTGATTAAATCACTGTAGCTTATTCCAGTTGCTTCCCAAGCTTTTGGATACATGGAAATTGGCGTAAATCCAGGCATCGTGTTGATTTCGTTAAGAATTACGCGCCCGTCTTTAGTTACGAAAGAATCCACGCGACTAAGCCCGCGACCGTCTGCTGCTTTGAACGCTGCAAGCGCTGTTTTGCGAACGCGCTGCAAAGTTTCTTCCGGCAGATTTGCTGGAACTTCAACGTGTGAAGCTGCGGAATCCATGTATTTGCTGTCAAAATCGTAGAACTGATCTTCACCAGCCTCGCGCTTGTCTAGCACAACTTCTCCAGGCCAGCTTGCTTGAGGCTCGTCGCCGTCATGTGCCGCTAGAACAGCGCACTCGATTTCGCGCGCGTCAATTCCCTGCTCTACTAACACTCGCCAATCGTGCTTCGAAGCTTCATAAACTGCATCTGCCAAAGCTTTAGCATCGCGCGATTCCACTTTTGTAACTCCAAAGCTAGATCCTGCACGGCTTGGCTTCACGAAAAGCGGATACTCGAGTTTTGCTTCATCAACTTGCGCAAGAATTTCATTTTCGTATGCAGCAAAGCGATTTACAGCATCGCCCGCAAATTTTCGCGCATCTAAAGCAATTCCCGGAGCCACGGCAATCCCAGCTGCCTTAAAAAGTTGCTTCGCGTAATACTTATCCATGCATGCAGCTGAAGCCAATACTCCGCAACCAACGTATGGAACTTGCATCATTTCAAGCAAGCCTTGCAAAGTGCCATCTTCACCGTTTGGACCGTGAAGAACTGGGAAAACTGAGTCAATATGACCCAAACTTGTAAGCGTTCCATTCGCCTCGCGCACTAAAAATCCGTCTGCTCCCTTAGCTGGGTCAAGCACAACATCGCGCGTTTCAGCGGTTTTTGTGATTACCGGCAACTCGCCTTCTTCCATGCGGAAGTTACGAGGATCTTCACCGCCAACAATCCACTCGCCTTTTTTAGTAATCGCAATGCGAATAATATCAAAACGACTTTCGTCAACAGCACTGAGTACTCCAGCAGCAGATATGCAAGAAATCGAATGCTCGTCTGCTTTACCGCCGTACAAGAACACTACACGCTTTTTCGTCATTTTTTTCCTTTAGATTATTTTTTGATTATTTTAGATTTTTTAATTATTTCGGATTACTTTCGCGCTTTACTACTCTTCGCAAACGTCGTCATCGAAAAGCATTGCGAGCATTTCTTGGCAGGATATTCCTTCTTCCAGCACGCGAGCCATTGCGCTTGCAAGCGGAGTTTCAACGCCCAAACGCTTGCCCATTGCCACTACTGCACTCGTGGTTGGCACGCCTTCCGCAACGCCATTGCTTACAGCAGTTGCTTCTTCAACGCTCATTCCTTTACCGAGATTTGAGCCAAAAGTATAGTTGCGGCTTAGAGGAGATCCGCAAGTTGCGACTAAATCGCCGAAGCCTGCAAGACCTGCAAAAGTGCGAGAATCTGCACCTTCTGCAACGCCCAATGCCGTCAACTCTGCAAGCCCACGCGTTTCAATCATAGCTGCAGTGTTTTCGCCGTATCCTGCGCCTCGAGCCATACCAACTGCGAGCGCAACCACGTTTTTAAGAGATCCGCACATTTCTACGCCGATCACATCGGTTGACACGAATGCTTTAAAGTAGCTATTTGAGCATGCTTTTGCAACTACTTCTGCTTGAGATTTTTCTGCGCAAGCAACTACTGCTGCAGCAGGATGGCGAGATGCAACTTCCTTACTTAAGTTTGGACCAGAAAGTGCAGCAAAACGATTACGCGGCAAGTTCAATGCTTCGCACACAACTTCATCCATGCGTTTGCCAGTTGAGCGCTCAATGCCTTTCATAAGCGAAACAACAATCGCATTTTGCGGAATAAGACCAACAAATTCTGCTAATGCAACGCGGGCAAATTGCGCTGCAATCGCCACAACTACAATATCTGCATTTGCAACAGCCTCAGCACGATCCCCAGTTGCCGTCATGTTGTCTGGCAGTTTTTCAACGCTTGGCAAGCGCACGCCGTTATGATGATGGTCGCGAATTCCTTCAACGATTTCCGGCTCAATTGCCCACATCGTCACTTGATTTCCTGCGTCCGCAAGTACTTGTCCAAAAGCAGTTCCCCAAGCACCAGCACCCAACACCGTAACGTTCATTATTTACGCCTCAACTTTCGGTTGTAAATCATTGCCTTATACTTTGTCTATATGTCTATATTTTTACGATTTTTAGACCTGTAATTATTGGCTTTAATCACACTATTACATAATTCTACACACGACGCTTTACGGCGATCATTCGCGATTTAAAAATTTTATTCTTCTTCTTTAACTCGCTTCATAAGCTTATAGTCAAAGTATCCTTCTGGTGATTTTTCACCGCGAATTTCTTCCATAATTTGCGTCATACGCACGCGCACGCGACGAGCAAGCTCTTCGGCAGATTCCATTGGAGGCAATTCTCCCCAATTTTCGCTGCCTTCTAGTAGATCAGAATAATCAAGCCGCGAATCGTAACACATAACTACATTTTTCTTTGGCCATGGCCACCAGTGGTTAATACTTGCAGCACCCCATGTGACAGCGCAAAATAGTGGTATTTGATGTCCGAGTCTGCGCGATGCTTCGAGAGCTATTATTCCTATTCCAGGCTTCATGCTCATAGGCCATTTTTTAGGATCTCGTGTTAAAGTTCCTTCAGGCCAGACGCTTAGAGGTCTTCCGCTTGTGAGGATTTTAATAGATTCTTCTTCAATTTCGCGCGCTTTCCCACTTCTGCGAGGAACCGGCTGCATACCTACTAGCTGGAACCATTTGCCTAAAATCGGCCAGTGTGCAAGTTCTGCTTTTGCCATGTAACGAGGCCTACGTCCTTGATGGAACAACGCAGTCATAGGTATGAAAACGTCGAACATAGTCACGTGTGTGCAAGCGGTAATAAACACGCCTTCTTCTGGCACGTTTTCCAATCCCCAAGCCTTTACTTTGCAGCGCGAACGCAATACGCGCGACGTTCCTTCAAGTAATCTTTCAGCAGCTTTAGGATTTTGCGCGTCAATTTCAGCCTGGTTTGGCTTTCGCTCACCAGTTGGGTAATAATACGTTGGGTCAACTAAATCATGTTTGCTAGCTAAAAGCTTTACTTGCTCATCGCTGAGTGGTTTTACTGCGCTTCTTGGCGAAGGTTTTCCTTTTGATACCATACCTTCTATTGTGCAGCATGCTATAAACTACGCTAATTACAACGCTAATTACAACACAAATTACAACGCGAATTGCTATGCAGATGACAGCGTGAATGGTAGCGCTAATTACAACGCGAATTGCTATCTAACAAATCGTTGCAATTTTGGCAATGCTTTTGCAATCAAACCGTGCTTAGGCGAGCAAATCCATGCAAGCACAAAGAATACTGTTGCTACTAACACAATTGTTCCGCCTGTTGCTGTATCGAAACTCCATGAAACGTACATTCCGACTATTGATGAAGCACATCCAATTACAGGAGCTAGAACCATCATTATTGGCAATCTATCTGTAATAAGTCGCGCTGTTGCTGCAGGCGTGACAAGAAGAGCGAGAACAAGCACGTTTCCAATAATTTGTACTGAAACAACTACAGCAATCGCAACTAACACATAAAGCATTCCATCAAGCCACGCAACTGGCAATCCCATTGCACGCGAAGTTTCTCGATCCATTGATACACATACAAGTTCTTTATGGAATATGAACAGCAATGCCAAAATAATAAGGCCTGTTACAGCAACAACAGTAATATCTGAATCTGGAATACCAGTTATAGAGCCAAACAGGAAGGATTCCAAGGATCCAGCGTATCCGGATGCTTTAGAAATAATTACTATTCCAAGAGCGAAAGCAGATACGAAGAATACTCCAATAAATGAGTCTTCTCGAAGCCTACGATTTTGGCTAAAAATAGATACGATAAGCGCTGTTGCTACTCCTGCTAGAGCGCCTCCTAATAACAGATTTCCTTGCAAGACG
This sequence comes from Gardnerella coleohominis, assembly GCF_002896555.1. GTDB lineage: Bacteria > Actinomycetota > Actinomycetes > Actinomycetales > Bifidobacteriaceae > Bifidobacterium > Bifidobacterium vaginale_F. The sequence goes on along the minus strand of NZ_MNLH01000003.1, from coordinate 30,651 downwards.
AAAGCTATGGCAAGTCCTGGGAACACTGAGTGAGCTACAGCATCCCCAATAAACGCCATTCCTCTAAGCACTACATAGCATCCAACTACGCCGCAAATTACGCTAGAAAGACAGGCCACGATAAGCGCTTTTAGTAAAAACCAAAGGTCAGGATTTGTTAAATCTTGTATAAATTCTATTGGAGATAACATTACTTTTCCACCACACTTTCTTGCGACATTACGCGCTCAACGGCTTTAATAAGAGGATTTTGCGAAGCTACGTGGAAAGTTCTAACCCACTGTTCTGTTTGCAAATTTTGCGGATTGTCATCGCCCACAATAGTGCCGTCAAATAGCATTATTCTCGAGCATGAGTTAATGGAGCCAATAATATCGTGTGAGCTCATAAGAATTGCTTCGCCAGAAGCAGACAATTTTAAGAATAAATCTGTAAGCAGCTCCTGAGTAGGCATATCAAGACCAGTAAACGGTTCGTCTAACAGAAGCAAACGCGGCTCTCCAGCCAATGCTCTAGCAACGAGTACGCGCTGACGTTGACCTCCAGAAAGTTCGCCAATCGTGCGATCTTGGAAATCAGCCATTCCTGTGCGTGCAAGCGCGTTTAATGCAATCTCGTAATCTTCTTTTTTAGCGCGGCGAACGTAACCAATATGACGAATCCTACCCATCATCACTACATCTAAAACAGAAAGCGGGAAATCCCACGCAATATCGTGACGTTGAGGCACGTATCCAACGTAAGATACGCGAGAATTAAGTTTTGCACCTTCCACATGAGGAGCGCGCACTTCAAGTTTTCCAGTATGCGGAATCAAACCCATAATTGCACGAAATAGCGTCGTTTTACCAGCGCCGTTTGCGCCAAGCAATCCCACGAATTCGCCGCTATTAATGGTAAAAGAAACGTCTTTTACAACAGCGCGATTCCCGTACGAAATATTCAAGTTTTTTGCACAAATTACTGCATTTTCTTCCATATTCACTACCTTTAACACTTTCACTTCAAACATTTCGCTAAAGAATCCGCGTTCGCACGCATCATATCCGCATAAGTTCGCACATTCGCGTCGAAAGCGTCACCATAAATTGGGCAAACTTTCACATGCGCTTCAGCTGCAAGCTCTTTAAGCACAGACGAGCGCGAAATCAAATTCGGCTCCAAAAACACTGCTGGGATTTCCAAGTCGCGCAAAATTTGCGAAAGACGACGCCTATCTTGTACACTTGGCTCGCTTGAAGGGTTGATTGTTACAAATCCTGCAATATTTACGCCGTAAGCTTTGCCTAAGTATGCAAAAGCATCATGCGTTGTAACTAAATTGCGGCTCTCTTTTGGAATCGACTCAATTTTCTTACGCATATAAGCGTCTACATCGAGAAGCCTGTTAATATATCGGTCTGCATTAGCGCGATATTTGCGAGAATTTTTAGGGTCAACCTCACACAATCTGTCAGCTATTGTGCGCACATAAGCGATACCGTTTTTCACTGACTGCCATAAATGTGGATCAATATCTCCATGAACATGTTTTCCAAGAACTGCTTGAGGAAGTTGATAGATTTTCTGCCTTGCAAATCCAAGGAATCTATAGCCTTGTTCAGCTGGAATTTCTTTTAAAGCATTAGTAGGCACTTCTACTACCACATCTCGCGGCTCATAATATACGCGCTTTGGCGCAACCGACCGCTTTTCTTGCAAAGTATCAACCCTGTACAAGAATCCGCGTTTAGCTAAATCGTAAGCCAAATCTGCATGACCTTGATTCAAAACTACGCTAGCTCCACGCTTTTTCGCTAGTTTCTGCGCGTTAATACCTACAGCAAAACGCATAGTAGCATTTCCTAAACTTGCAACTCTTTCGTTTTGAGCATTGAGCATATCTGCGTGGAAATCGAGAGTGTATTCTCCTGGCTTACTAAAAGCCCAACTTAAATGCGTATGAGCATCCGCAGGCAAATCCACATGATCTTCATCATTAATTCCGTTTGCTGAATTAACGTAAGTTTCTACGCTTCCAAAAGTGCCAGTAAGGTAAGCGAAAAGCGAGCCAGGACCAGTTACTTTAGTGGCAGTTAAACGAATCCTATCCGAACGCTTCATATTGTATGCTTTTGGCTTTATTACAGTAGCGCGTCCTTCTTTCGTTACAGTTGAAGGCGCGTTTGATTGCGAAGACTGAGAAGACTGAGAAGAAGACTGAGAAGAAGACTGCAAAGACCGTGAATTATCGGATTTTTGCTCAGTTTTCTCTTGAGATTTTTGTTGCTCTTTAGCGTCTTTAGCTTCCTCAACCGGCTGCGAAGTTTGTCGTTCTGTAGCAAGACCAAGCCAAATAGTGTCTAAGGACACATCTTCGACCATTGGGATAATATCTGCCGCATGCTTCACGCTTTCTTCAGCAAGTTGCACATTTGGCACACCTTTTTGCAAGTTTGCATCTAAAGCTGTAATAACACTATGTTCTTCGAGCATCATGTAATTGCTAAAAGCTATATCCGCATACACAACGTCTCGAATTGAACGCAAACGTGGCTCGTAGGAGTGCGGATCAGCATTATCTGGCACAATTGAACTTACATTTGCAGAATCACCTGCTACATTTGCCACCATATCGCGCAAAATGCCTGTAGTTGTAACTACATTAATACGACCGTCGCGATGCCCTGCACGATTTCCGTTAGCGCTACCACAAGCAGAAAGCGGCAAAATAAGAGCAACGGATGCAATTGCAGCAAGCGAAGAGAACAAAGTCTGCTTTACTTTTTTGGGCTTATAAATCACCCTTACACACTCCTACTACCAATAAACCTAATAGCACAACCTAATAGCGCAACCTAATAGCGCAACAACCAGTCGAAACTAATAAGTCCACGCTTGTGGAGATACCAAATTCCTGCACCCAAAACGCCAATCACAGCAACAATTCCACCAATAATAAGCGAATAAGCAAGTGAAGGATTTCGCTTGAATAATCCTTTTACGCCCTTTGCTTCAGACTTCGCAATATCATCATTATCGTTCAAGTTCTTTCGATACAAGCTTTTAGCGAGCCTATTGTTACTAATTTTTGAAACAAGACCTTTAGACTTTTTAGCTTTTCTTGGCAATTGTTTTCCAGAGTTTGAATTGCTTGCTCCGAAACTACGACCACCACCGAAAGAATTTCCGCCGCCAACAAAACCGATTCCACTGCTGCCTTTATTTCCTCCAGAACGAGGCAAATTAGTGGACTTTGCTGGACTATGAGGTGAAGAAGGACCACCCTTTTTGCCTTTATCATCCTTTTTTTCAGTATTTTCGCCGCCGTCAGCATAACCCATTGGTGTTTCTTGTGGATCTACACCAACAGCAACGTGAATATTGCGAGTTACTGTAGAATTTCCGTCGGAAGCCTGGAATTGCAATGTGTAATATCCCGGTTCGTCGAAATCCCAATTCGCATGAGCATGCGTATTTGCAGGTATCGTATAATCTGTTGATCCTTGAGTGGAGAAAATCTCTTTATCTCCGCCTCCCAAGCCTCCAAACATCCAAACGCGTACATTTCCAGGACCTTCAACTCCTGTTAGGCTCAATTGAGTTGGCTTATGAGGATTCATAGACTGATTATTCCAACCCATCCATGGCACACCATCAATTTGTGTTTGCGGTATACGATACACGCCCTTAGTTTTACCAGCCTCACCAACTGCGAATACAACTGTGTCTGGGTCTCTAAATACGTGGCTTCCTGTCACATCTTCTTGCACAGCCATATCAACATTATTTGAATCGCCAGTATATACAGCAATATCAACGTGACCATGATCTATAACAAGTTTGTCACCCTTGATGTCTTTGAACTTTGTTGCAGAAGATTGCTGCTTTTGAGAATTTTGCTTCCCACCTTTAACGTTACGAATCCCACTAAAAAGACCACCGTTATTATTCCCAGCAAGTCCTTTATTGCTTCCGGCAAGTCCTTGTTGCTGCATTTTTGCTCCAGGCCATGGAGTCACATACACAGTGTTGTTATTGCCGTTAATGAAGAAAGATCCATTACTTTGTTGCAAATTAATGCCGTTACCTTCACTTTGCGAATCGTCATCGTCATTATCATCTGAATCTTCTTCGTCATCTTCGTCACCGTCAAAAGATGCGCCATCATAATCAGCAAAATCGCCATCTGTTACATCATGATTAGTTACATGAAACGTATAAGTCTGCTCAGAACTTTGCTCCTTGCCGTCAACGGTAGCAGTAGCTTTCATTTTTAACTTGTACACACCAGGACGGTTAAAAGACCAATACATGTGCGAATGCTTGCCGCCATCCTCAGTAATTTCAACATTTTTCGGCCAGTTTTCAGCGGAGCCGAGCATTTTCTCATAATCTTCACCGCTGCGAGTGTACATAAAAACTTCGCCGTTGTGAGGTGCTTCGATACCAGTTAGCGACAATTTAACTGTTGGATTAACTTTTGTAGAACCAGCTCCCTCATATAACGGTCTAGTATCTAAACCAGGCCACAAAGCGCCTGTATCCCCAGCTCCCGACTGATCAAAGAACCAAACTACACCTTCGCGAGTTGTTGCGTAAATTTCTTTTATTGCCGGATTGTCCTCATCTTTGGAAAGCTGCATGATGTTTTTGGAGCCGACTTCAAAAATAAGTCGATTCGTATCGTAACGAGCGCCATCATGATCATCACTTTCAAACGAATCACCCAAGGTACCTAATACCATGCGCTTATTTGTAGTATCAAAGAAAGTTGCAAAAACGTCAGTATGACCTTTATACGCGTGGCATATTGTAGCTTTACTATCAGCCGCAGATTGCGAAGCAGTTTTATCTAAGCGAGCAGCGGCACACGCTTCAAAATTAGCTTTCTTTATTTCGGCAAAATCTTTAGAAGATTTCTTTCCGCTTGCAACAGTTGCGTCACTACCATTGCCAGCAGCAAAAGCCGCAGGCGTTCCCATCATCATGCCGCACAAGCACACGCCCACCAACAAAGCGCGAGATAATTTCTTTATACTATTACGAACCATTTTCGTTACACCATTATTTCCACTGACTACCATCGTTTACATATCATCCGATTGAGAATATTGAGAATTATTAATTGGTGACATTACTGTCGTTTCTTGATCACGCACTAGATCCGACAAAGCACTTTCGCCATTTGCATTATTCACAAAATTTGCATTATTCACAGGATTTGCATTATTTGCATGCTGTTGATTAGCCTGTGCAGAAGCTTGTTCAGCAATCGCAAGATTACGTGCTTTCTTACTTTTAACTACAGCTATTAGCACAAATATCACAATAATTACGGCAATAATAGCTGCAAAAATAGCTATAATCTGAAGAACTAAAGCAGTGTCATCACTGTTTTCAGATGCGTTATTAGAGTGCTTATGCTTGTTGTGAAGAAGTTTGTTATTATGGTTATCTCCATCTTGTCCAACTTCATCTTTTATAGCTATATCATGTTCTTCTTCATCTCGGCCCTCTTCGTCACCCTCGTCGTCACTTGCTCCAGCAGCAGCTCCCGCACCTAAAGCGGCATTAGGATCAGCATTATCTCCAACAGCAAAATTAAGAACGCGAGTATCACTTACAGAGCGTCCGTTTTTAAGCTTTCCAGAAAAAGTGAGCTTTACGTGGTAGATTCCAGGCTTAGAAAACACCCAATTCACATGAGTATGAGCATTGGTTTCAATCCAGCTATTTTGCGGATATCCTTTAGTACTATCCCAAAGTTGCTGTGGATTATTGTTTCCATTTTCTAAGTAAACGTGCAATTTGCCCGGGCCGCTTACTCCTTCAAGCGAAAGATTCGCACCACGATTAAGCTCGTTAAGCACGCCACCTTCCTGCGTGTTCCAACCAAGCCATGGAACATCAGGATTCTGAGTTTGTGGAATAACATACAGCTTCGTTCCAGGCTTTTCGCCAATAAAACTGTAAGCAGCGTCATCAGGCATAGGAATTATTGAATTGCCACCTAATTTAAATACCACATTTTCTGGGTCTCGCCACACTGGTTCGTCACCAGTATCATCGCGAATCTTCAATTTCCATTTGCCGTCGATTAGCGTTGGACCAAAATCGGCATGACCTGCTTGAATCATAACTGGCTGATTGCCTTCAGCAGCATAAGCAGTGTGCATTGAAGTTGGCACGCATAAAGATGCAACCAAAGTCATTAAAGAAAATATGAGCGCAAGCAATGAAGTAGGATATGCATGCTTTTGTTTTACTTGCAATGTTTCATTTTGTTTGTAATTCATTATTTAAACTTTCTAGTAATAATACGAATATTATTTACAACAATTTCAATTTAGAACGTATCACTGCTCCGCATGCGCCAGTTATTGCACATAAGCCAACGCTCGCGCTTGAAGCTGCAACCGCAACCCACTTAGTTGAGGAACCACTACTTTTCTTATCCTCTGGATTATCCTCATACGCTTCATCAGAATCTTCATCGTATTGCCTTGCATCTTTTGAAGCCTGATTTTCCTTATTTTTAGCTAAACCAGAATTTCTAACAGAATTATTCCCGGAATTATTGCCAAGACTATTGCCGGAATTATTATCTGTTTTCACGAAATTACGAACAGTTTGCCCACTTTTCTTAGAGCTTTTGTTTTTAGCGTGAGTTCCACCAGAAGTTCGTCGCGATGAATTATGCGACGATTTTCCGCTTGAATTTTCTGTTCTTGCAAAAGAGCTAGAACCAGAGCTAGAACCAGAACCCTTTTGCGCATTATTGTTAGAATTATTCTTAGGATTATTCTTACGATTAGTGAGGTTAATCTTATTGTGATTATTCTTTGTGCGCTTTAATTTTTTGTTGGATTTCTTAAAGAAATTAGATTCGAATTGGAATCTACCGTTAGAACTAGATCCTAATAATCCAGAATTTGCAGCGCCGCCAAATACGCCTTTCAAGAAGCTCCTGCCACCAGCAAAATGCTTAGTCTTATTTTTACGCTTATTTTTACGCTTATTATGGCGCTTCTCATGGCGCTTTTTTCCATGAGGATTCTCATCATCTTCAGAATCAGAACCGCTTTGATCATCATTGCCATCATTGTTATGAGAGTGAGGAACGCCCTTCATCTCAATAACATAATCGCAAAACTCATCAAATTTGCTATTTCTGTAAAGCTCACCGTTCTTTAAAACTAAAGAAGGACGAATCGTTGCACCTTGCATTGATGCATCAAGCTTTAAGTCCAACTTGCTGCTAACAGCACCAGGAATGCGCTTAAAATCGTTTTCTCCTTCCTTTTTAATCAACCAAACGTAATCTTTGACTATGGAAGTTACAGGATTCGTAGGGTCATCGATTGGATCACCTGTAGTAGCATCGGTTGCAACATGAGGGTTAAGCAATACTGTTTTCGCGTGTAAAGTATCCCCTGGCTTAAAACGCTTATAAGGAACAATCGCTTTTACTACAGGATGCCCATCAGCACCGTGATCTTCAACGGCGATGGTTGCAGACGCAGTATCTTTACCAATTTGCGTTTCGCCTTCAGTTGCGTGAGCATACACTTTCATCTTGTTCATTGCAGGCTCAGCTGGAAGCTGCAATCTCTCAGCAAAAAGAGTGGTTCCGTACGCGTCAGGACCTTCGTCAGCGCGCACATATCTCCACTCAATACGAGCACCCTTTGGTTTGTTAACTACTTTTAAATCTAAACCGCCATAACCTTCGTATGAATGATAATGCGGATGTTCTCCGGAATCGCGAATATTGCCGATGCGCATATCGCCGCCATCGTCTTTATCCGTGTCTTTATGTTCTTCGGAAGCTTTGTGCGCTTCTTCATCATCGTCAGGATTAATAAAATCACCGCGACGATGCAAATCAAGCGTTTCTGGGATTCCAGAAGTAGGAACTTCGCCGGAATATGTGTCTTCTACTTCAAAAGTGTATTCTGCAGGCTCGGTTGTGATCTGCTTTTTAGTGTTCTTATTTGTAATAGTTGCTGCTACTTTTAGCTTGTAAACGCCAGGCTGCGTAAATCCCCAGTTTGCATGCATATGACCAGCAGTATGTTGGTGAATTACGCCAGGTAGCATAAATCGGCTGCCCTCAGTATCAGGTTCGTCGTCTAAATCGTTCTCTTCAAATGATACTTTCTTCGAATTTTTACCAATGCCATTGGTAGTCCAAAGCAAAATGCGACCGTTCATTGGTCCAGTAACTTGCTGGATTGCAATATCTGCTGTTGCGTCATCTGCGTGAGATGCACCAACTAAAGTTGAAGCATAACCTGTGTCCCAACCCGGGAAGAGAGGATTTCCTTTTTGATTTCCGGAGCTATCAAGATAGTAGTATTCAGTAGCAAGAGAAGGAAGTTGCGATTTTGGAGTATACGTGCTTTTTGCTACGCGCAAAGTAGTGTTTTCAGGCTTTAAGAAAGTTTCAGCGTCTTTTTCGACGGCCATAATGAATTTACCATTGTATTGAATTGGGTAAAATACGTCTGTATGGCCGTGACTTAGCACTTCTTTTTTTGTAGGATCGTATTTTTCACCAGGATTACTATTTTCTAATGCAACTGCTGGTAAAGCTGCACTAAATCCTGATGCAAGCACGGCAAACGCAAGTATTGCAACACTTGCCATTGCAAAAGCACGTTTCCCAATATTCCTGATGACCTGAGTCATTATTATTTCGCTCTCTACACTTCATCTTCTTCAGTCTTATCTGCTCTCTTCTAATATCAGATAATTATTGAAGATATTTTTACAACGTGTATCAATAATAATAATGATTCTCATTAATGGCAAATAAATATTCAGCGCGTGTCGCAAGTAAATAAAATGCAATACAGATTGGCGAGCACTTCCCTTTTTTTGTTTACTTACACACCAAATAAGTAAACATTTTCTGGAAAATTGCCCGCCACTTCAGCTAAATCAAAACTAAATCAACTAATCAACTAATTAGCATCCTTGTTATTACGCTTATATTCGTCACGAATCTTCACGAAATCCTTATAGTTATTAGCGAACTTCGTTTCACCAGTCTTAAGATCAGTCGTAACAAAATAAAGCCACGGACCTTTCTTAGGATTAAGCGCTGCATAAATAGCATTATCTCCAGGAATACTAATAGGAGTAGGAGGCAATCCTTTATGAATACGCGTATTGTACTTATTATTCACATCATCTAACTGAGATTGTCTAAGTTCTATAGCTTTTATCCCAATGCCATATGCAACAGTAGTATCCATACCAAGAGGCATGTTTTTATCAAGACGATTCAAAATTACGCGAACAACTTTGCCATAATATTCTTTGGTGTTCACTTCAGCTTCCGCAATTGAAGCTATTTTCAGTACTTTTTCACGTTCATTGCCTTTAGGAACTTTTAACGCGTCTAATTTTTCTATGCGACGATTAACCATAGCTGAAAGGATTTTCTTAGCATCCTTAATCTGCTTAACGTTATAATTTCCAGGCTCAATCCAACCTTCAAAACTACCATTTGCTTCAGGCGGCAAAATTCCAGCACCTTTAGCGCTAATAATTTCTTTGAACTTTGAGTAATCGACTCCAGAAATTTCAGCAGCTTTTCTAATAACATCAGTTGAACGCTGTCCAGCCTGTACTTCTAAGAATCCTGTAGCTTTAGTTCTGTCTGAAAGAATATCTACAACATCCATAGAAGACATATGCTTCTTTAACTTGTAAATTCCAGGATACAAAATCTTATTATTAGCAGAAACCACGCTTGCAAAAACAGCTTGGGATTTAACGATTCCTTGCTTAACTAATTTCGCGCCAATCGAGTTTGCACCTTCACCAACTTCAACAGTGAAATCTACTGAGCCTTCTCCAGGACCAGGCCAATCATCATTTGCTGAAATCTCTTGCGGATTCATAATAGAACGCGCGATTTTGGCGAAACCATAACCGGCAATGCAAAATATTAACGCAATAACAATGGTAATAATTACAGCGCGAGTGCGACGCTTACGCTTAGATTTCTTCGACTTCATAGACTTCTTACCTTTACTAGCATGAGAAGACTTTATATGTGAAGCTTTAGATTTTGAGGACTTTGAATGGGCGGATTTTAATTTAGCTTTTTCTTCAGAATCAGACTCTGAATCAGAATCCAAATCAGAATCCAACTGAAGATTATTAGAATCAGATTTATCGGATTTATCAGACTTATCATACTTATCCGAATCTAAACTGGATTCTTCAGACTCTAAATCAGATTCCTCATCATAAGATTCTGAAGACTCAGAATCATTGCTAACCCATTGAGCATTATGCTCGAAAAAATCATCAAGATTTTCAGGCACGACACTCTCCTTCATTGTGATAATTATCAATAGCTGATTGCAAAATCAACACTGCCGACTGCTGGTCTACAATAGGACGATGCTTTTTAGTAGAAAGATCCGCTTGCAAAAGCTGACGGTGAGCACTTACTGTTGTTAAACGCTCATCTTTCCAAACTACTTCTGGTATATAATCCAACGCCCAATCTTTTTCATCATGCAATAATTGCATGCGCTTGATTAAGTTTTTCCCCCAGCGCAGAGCTTTTTTAGCAGATTTTCCTTCAGTGCCATCAAGTTGCAAAGGCAAGCCAATAACAACTTTTTCTACACTGTTATCTTCAATAACTTCAAGTACTTCATCGATAGCACGGAAGGAATCCCCAAACACTTGCACATTACCAATCGGATGAGCAAATGTAAGCTCAGGGTCGGAAACCGCAAGACCGACCCTGGCATCACCTAAATCAACGCCAAGCCAAATCATAAAAACTAAACCCAAGCTTTCTTGTTCTGCTTAGCGCAAATTTAATACGCACTTTATTTTAAAGTAGGCAAAAATTTTCATAAACTTTAATTTTATTTTTTAAAACTAAAGATTTGCAACTTCTGCCTTAACGGATTCAAGTGCTTCATCAATCTTAGAAGCGTCAACGCCACCGCCCTGAGCGAAGTCTGGCTTGCCGCCGCCACCGCCACCAAGCACCTTGGAAGCAGTACGAACAAGATCTCCAGCCTTGGCTCCAAGACCGCGAGCAGCTTCGTTTGTAGCAACAGCAACCATTGGGCGATCATCTTCATTAACACCAGCAAGCACAACAACCACTGGAGCAGATTCGCCTAAGCGAGCGCGAATATCTAGAGCTGTCTTACGCAAAGCGTCGAATGAGCCAAAATTGCCAACATTCTTAAGAACAAGCTTAACTTTTTCGCTACTGTTCTTTGCTTCATCAACTAATGCTGGCACAGACTCATTTAATTGAGCTTCGTAAACAGCAGCAAGCTTACGATCAGAATCCTTCATCTTGTTAAGCAAAGATTCCAAGCGTTCAGCTAACTCGTCTGGACGAGCGTTAACCATATCTGCTAATTGCGCAACCAAAGTGTGTTCGCGAGCGCCATACTCATATGCAGCCTCGCCGCAAAGAGCGTCGATACGTCGCACACCAGAGCCAATAGAAGACTCGGAAAGAATTGTTACCATGCCAATCTTTCCAGTGCTCTTAGCATGAGTACCGCCACAAAGCTCGCGGCTCCAACCGTCGCCGATTTCAACCACGCGCACAACGTCGCCGTACTTTTCGCCGAACAAGTGCATTGCTCCAAGCTTGAAAGCGTCGTCAATTGGCATTTCCTTTGGAACAACCTGCAAATCGTCGCGAATACGCTCGTTTACGCGAGCTTCCACGCGAGAAAGCGCATCCTTATCAACAGCCTTTGGCCACTGGAAGTCGAAGCGCAAACGATCTGGATCAACTACAGAACCGCGCTGAGTTGCCTGTGGACCAAGCTCTTCGCGCAAAGCCTTGTGAAGAGTGTGAGTAGCGGTGTGAGAACGTGCCAAAGCAGCCCTACGAACCTGATCAATATTCGTGTTCACTGGAGCACCAACACTCAAAGTACCTTCAGTAAGTCGGCAGCTGTGAACAATCAAATCCTTAATTGGACGCTGAACATCGTCAACTTCCAAAATTGCGCCGTCGTCGGAAATAATCTCACCCTGATCAGCAATCTGACCGCCTCGCTCAGCATAGAATGGCGTGCGGTCGAGAATAATCTCAATGTTTGCAGGAGCAGTAACGCTTTTAACAGAGCCTTTACCTGCTTCAACAATTGCCAAAACGTTTGAGCGGCTTGAGAAGTCAGTGTAACCGAGGAAGTCGATTGGCTTTTCAAGCTCCTTCTTAATATCGTCATAAACGCTAACGTCCACATTGTGACGCTTCTTCAAAGCATCAGCGCGAGCGCGGCCCTTCTGCTCGCTCATAAGCTCGCGGAACTTAGCTTCATCAACCTTAACACCCTGCTCAGCAGCCATCTCCAAAGTCAACTCGATTGGGAAGCCATAAGTATCGTGCAAAGTAAATGCGTCAGAGCCGCCAACAATAGGATCATCCTTGTGTTCTTTCTTAGCTTTTTCAACAGCCAAGTCAAGAATAGTTGTGCCCTTTTCAAGAGTGCGACGGAACGCGTCTTCTTCACCGTATGCAGCTTCACTGACTTCATGGAAAGTATTATTAAGCTCTGGATAGCTTGGTTCCATTGCAGCCTTAGAAACTGGGAACAAGGTTGGAAGAACTGGATCTTGAACGCCGAGCATGCGCATTGCGCGAACAGTTCTGCGGAGAAGACGACGAAGTACATAGCCGCGGCCAACATTACTTGGGCGCACGCCATCACTCATAATCATCAAAGCGGAACGTACGTGATCTGCTACAACGCGGAAACGCACGTCAGCATCATTATTATCGCCGTACTTTACACCGCTAAGCTTTTCTGCAGCTTCAATAACTGGGTAGACTTCGTCGGTTTCGTAAATATTTTCCTTACCTTGCATAAGGTAAGCCAAACGCTCCAAACCTGCGCCAGTATCGATATTCTTCTGGTCAAGCTCACCAACAATATGCAAATCAGTCTTGGACTTGACGTTATCTACCTGGAAGTTTTCGAAAACCAAATCCCAAATCTCAATAAAACGAGATTCGTCAGCAGCAGGACCGCCATCCTTACCGTATTTAGGACCGCGATCAACGTAGATTTCGGAGCATGGGCCACCAGGACCAGGACCACCAGTAGTCCAGAAGTTATCTTCCATGCCAAAAACTTGCATGTGCTCTGGGTCGAAGCCTTCGTTCTTCCAAATTGCGCGAGCTTCATCGTCGTCAGTATAAGTAGTTACCCAAAGCTTTTCAGGGTCAAATCCGTATCCGCCCTTATCTTGCGGAGTTGTTAAAAGCTCCCAAGCGTAGTGAATAGCTTCTTCCTTAAAATAATCACCAAACGAGAAGTTACCAACCATCTGGAAGAATGTGCCGTGACGAGTAGTCTTGCCGACTTCGTCAATATCAAGAGTACGAACGCACTTCTGATTCGAAGCCATGCGGCGCGAAGGAGGTGTCTGCTCTCCGAGCAAGTAAGGAATAAACGGCACCATGCCTGCGATAGTAAATAACGTAGTTGGATTCGGCGAAATAAGAGACGCCGAAGGAACAACCATATGACCATTCTTACCAAAATAGTCGAGATAACGCTTTGCAATTTCTGCTGTGCGCATAGGTATGAACTCCTCTTGTTTTATTTAAGACGCCATGAGTCAAGGCGGCACAAAGAAATATCATACCATCATGATTAAGGCGTTAAAGCAGATGAGTAAATCTGCCGTGTTAGCTCAAATATTATTTTTAATCGACAGCTTTATCGGCCGATTCTTCATTAAGCTTTTCAGCTTTAGATTCTGTAGTATAAACCAACTTGTCTGCATGCTTATTCGCAGAATCATATTTATAACTACCGGATTCAACTTGACCGGATTCAACTTGCTTAGCATAGCGTGAATTCAACTCTTCTTCATGATTCTTGCAATTAGAATTAAAATCTCTAAACAAGAGTATCAAAGTGCGCAAATTAAGAGTATCTGGACTATCGTCATCTAAAATCTTGCATGCGGCAGCAGAAAGCTTGTTCTTCAAATAAGCGCGGAATTTCGTAACAGCTAATACTCCAGCAATAAAACCAGTGGCAACCCAGAATAAACGCTTAAACATGACTCTACTCCTCGTTATCTAAAGAAGAATTTAAAGAAGAATGCGATGAGGATAATTTATCTTCTTTATCTGATTTATCTGAAGATTTAGATGAAGAAGATACAGCAGATGCCATAGCAGAAACAACAGCAGACGCTACTGCAGAAGCTGCATTCGACACATGCTCTGAACTTTTAGATTCAGCAGAATCAGAATGTTTGTTGAAGAAAGATGAGAATGTATCTTTGATGGAATATCCAATAGACGCAAGCTTTATAATTGGCTTGCCAAGGAATGTTCCATACAAATCAGTAAGAGCGCTAATATTCGTTAAGGTTGTGCGAGTGGAATCAGTAATTACATTCACATCATCCAAAGTCTTATTAACTCGCTTCATAGTTGTTAACGACTCATCGATTGCAGGAATAGCGTGATCACCTGATTCTTTAACAGTTTGTGAAACTTGGTCAAACATTTTACCCAATCTAATAAGTGGGTAAATTATGGAACCAGAAAGCACTGCGAACGCAATTGCCGCAATCAATCCCGCGATATCTCCAACGCTCATCATACCTCTTTCCTGCCATGAAGAAATCACGTTTATCCCATGATTTCCAACATTATTCTGCTCGCCTAAAGCTCACAGATTTATCCTATGCAATGACATAAGATTAACGAACGGTCACGACTCAAAATATTAGCTAAATCTGCCGCTACTCGTTGTATCCCTTAATTTCAATAGCTTGATCTAATGGCTTAGTTGTATCAAAATCAAGTCTTGTTACGCTACCGTTTGCTGGTCTTTCACTTAAATCGTATCCTTCAGGAGCAAAGCGATGCATAAGACTTAGCAAAGTGTTGCCATGCGAAATTTGCAAAACATTATCTCCGTCCAGCAAACTTTTATTAGCTGCGATAAGAGAAAAACCACCTTCTACGCGAGTCCAATATTCAATATCCGACTCAGCGTCATGGAAAGGATCAGCTTCTTTAAGCATGTCGCGAGTTGCACTAAGACCAAATTTCTCAACTATTTCATTATATGAGTGAACACCGTGCGGAGCTCCTGCAGCCCACCATGCCATAGACATATCTTGACCTTCAAAATACCCATAGCATTGCTCACGAAAATGCATATCGCTTATAAGCTTTGGGCGTTCGTGTCCTGCAGTTTCGTTTATGTCTAAGATTTTCTGTGCAGTAACTTGCGCACGAGTAGTATCTGAGCAGTAAGCTGCAGCAAAATCAACATTAGCTAATTTTTTAGCAGCCCGATTAGCATCCGCAATACCGCGCTCAGTTAATGGAGAGTTAGACCATCCTTGCAAACGGTTATATCTATTGAACATAGTCTGACCGTGACGAACCAAGTAAATATGCAATAACATAATGCCTTCGTTTCCATGCGTATATTGCGCTTTACATTTTAATATGTCTTAAAATGCGTTTTAATTTATCTCGATGTGCCCTAACTCGCTTTAACTAGCCTTAGCGTGTATTTTTAAACGCAAATATTGCAATCAAAAACACACGCTAAAGCTAAGACTAAAGCTGAAACTAAAACTTATAAACAAAGCCTAAAACTTATAAACTAAACCTAAAACTTATAAACTAAGCCTAAATCTCAAGCTTAATCTAAATCTATTTCTCCAATTTCGTGGAATCGCTTTGCAATAAGCTCAGGAGTAGTATCCGAAACCCAAGCAGCCATACCAGATTCAGAACCAGCTAAATACTTGATCTTGTTAGCAGCACGTCTGAATGAGAAGAATTGCAAATTCAAACGATAATGAGATCTGCGAGGATCGCGAACAGGAGCTTGATGCCATGCTGCGATATAAGGAAGATCCATACCCTTGCCATCGCCTTTATCGAAGAACTTATTCCCTCTTTTCAGCAAAGTAATATACATTTGCGCAAGATCCCAGCGCTCTTGATCGTCAAGCTGGTCCAAGGTTAATACGTCTCGAACTGGAGAAACATGAACTTCTAACGGCCACCTAGCAGCTGCAGGAACATACGCAACCCAACTGTGATTTCGCATAATAACGCGAGTTCCAGCTTCAAGTTCTGCTTTCATCAAATCCTTAAGCAAATTTCCACCAGTGCGATCGAAATAAGCTTCAGTATGACGCAATTCTTGTTCAAGTCGAGGAGCAATAAATGGATAGCAATAAATCTGTCCGTGAGGATGAGCTAGCGAAACACCAATTTCCGCACCGTGATTTTCAAATGGGAATATTTGCTCAATTCCATCAATCTGACTAATTTCTGCAGTACGGAAAGCCCACGCTTCAACTACAGTACGCATTCTAAAAACAGAAAGATTAGCTGGAAGAAGATTCTCATCTGGACCGAAGCAAATTACTTCGCATCTGCCAGCTGCAGGAGCTTTTTTCCACAATGGATTTCCGTCAACATATTTGACTGACACGTCTTCGCCTGGAACTTGCACCATTGATGGGAAGCGGTTTTCAAATATTACAACGTCATAATCCGTATCTGGCACTTCTCCATCTTGGTAAGGATCCCCCGGCTTGCGCGCAGCTAAAGGATTGCTTTTAGCAAGAACGGTTGGACCGGCTGTAATAGGGCGATTCATACGAGCTGTTGCCATAGGAATCCAGTCGCCAGTAAGAGGATCCTGGCGCATTTCTGGAGCCGTATAAGGCGATTCGTTTCCATTCGCATCCACTATATACGAGAAGCGGTAAGGAAGTTTGCGCGGATCTTTTAACTCTCGCGTTTTACGACCGCTTACGTATTCAGGATTGTCATCCATGTAGAAGAAATCGCGTCCGTCTGCAAGCTTTGTTGCAGTAATACGAATATGCTCTCGAGCGTACGTTCCAGGGCGATAAAGCTTATACGGATATTCACCATCAAAATCACGAATAGGATTTTGCATGGATACTGTTATTGGAGTTTGCAGCATATCTTTGGAAGATAATAAATCAGATTCATCCTCAGATTTCGATACAAGATCCATTAGAGAAGAATCTCCAACGCCTGTGCTCGTTATTTTATTGATAGCAGAGGTATCTTTTTGACGAGCTGCGCGAATTGCATCAACATCAATCGCGTCAAACGCGTCTGTATCTTCCAAGTTTCTAATTACTTGCGAATCGTCTATATTTGGACGTTCAGATCCTCTTTCGTTGATTTCAAATCCTGGAGCGGCTCCACCTTCAAATCCTGCTCCTGGACCAGCAAACCCTGCATTAGTTGGTATTGAATGTAAACCATCCATTGCAAAAGTTTTATCTTTCGAATCTGATCCTTTAATTTTGTTATTAGTCGATTCGTTTTCTGACTGGCTAATATTTGGGTTCATAATGTAACTCTTGTTCTGGCTTTCATTTTTATCGTTTAAAGTATTGTAAGACATTTCGACCCCATCGTCTTCGCACCCTGAAGTGCTAAGCGTAGTTTTTACTATTCTATGCTTTATTCCCGTATAATACACTCAACATGTTACTTTTTGTAACATAACGAGCGTTATTGCAAATATCATAACACATATATGTGAACTTTTAATATAAATCTGTAATAAAATGTAACTTTCGCAAAACGCCGGAAGAATACCATATTCTAAACATTTGCCAAATAACACTAAATAACGCATTAACCCCTGCCACGTTATATACACAGCAGGGGTTAAGCGGTATGTCCTTAAGAATTAAATCGACGAATTAACGAGCGTAGTATTCGACGACGTACTGAATGTTGACTTCAACTGGAATCTGATCGACTTCCGGCTTACGAGTCAAAGTAGCCTTCAAAGAGGCAAGATTCACATCGAGATAACCAGGAACTGCTGGCAAAACGTCGCGATGAACGCCTTCAGCAGCCATCTGGAATGGAACCATTGTCTGGCTCTTAGCGCGAACCTGAATGGTCTGACCTGGCTTCACACGGTAAGATGGGCGATCAACAAGATTGCCATCAACCAAGATGTGACGATGTACAACAAACTGACGAGCCTGGGCGGTGGTGCGAGCAAAACCTGCGCGCAAAACCAAAGCATCAAGGCGGGTTTCCAAATCGGTGAGCATTGCGTCACCGGTCTGGCCTGCAGTGTGCGTACCCTTTTCGTAAGCAGCGCGAAGCTGCTTCTCGGAGATGCCGTACTGAGCGCGAAGACGCTGCTTCTCACGAAGACGTACTGCGTAATCGGACTCTGTACGACGACGAGTGCGGCCGTGCTCACCTGGAGCATATGGGCGCTTCTCGAAGATACGCTGAGCCTTTGGAGTTAAAGCGATGCCGAGGGCGCGAGAAAGACGCACCTGACGGCGAGAACGCTGAACATTAGTCATAGCTAATCCTTTAATTCTGTCGTTATCTGAACGGAACGTGAATGTAATCATTTGACTACTCACGCTGAGCCGGCCTCTCCAGTGCTTCTTCGTGTTAACACACGAACACACAAAAATTAAAGCTTTGAAAACATATAAGTTCTGCAATGCATAATTCCTGTGCGCCGACCCACTGATGGGCTAAGGCTCCAGACGTGCCTAAAAATAGGCAACGTTGCTAATAGTACTCTGTGGTGCGAATGTAATAACGCCAGAATCCATAGAATAAACACGATCCGCGCAATCAGCTACTTGATTATCGTGAGTTACTACCAACACAGCCGCCCCTTTAGCAGCAGCATCTCGCAACATATCGATAACAACAAGAGTGTGCTCTGAATCCAAGTCACCCGTAGGCTCGTCGAAAATTAAAAGCTTCGGATTAGTCATCATCGCACGCGCAATCATAACACGCTTTACTTCGCCGCCTGAAAGCTCTTTAGGATAACACCACAATAAATCTTCAATATCCAATTTTTTAAGTAAAGCTACAACTTTATCCATATAGGATTCAGTCGTATTTTCAGTGGACTTATCAGACTTATTGCCAGTATCACCACCAGCCTTGTCGAAATCTTCCAAAATGTACATAGGTAACATAACATTTGCACAAACTGTAAGATTCGGCATCAAAGTATGAGTTTGCGAAACATATCCTATATTTCTTGCTCGCAATTCAGATATTTCATCGTCGGTACAATTCGCCGAAGAAATATCACATCCGCATATTTTCACGCTTCCATGAGAAGGTTTAAGCAATCCTGCAACAATATTAATAAACGTAGTTTTACCATTGCCAGACTTGCCTACTATTGCCGCAAACTCGCCTGATTTTAACGAAAAACTCACATTATCAACTGCTGCAAATGTCTTTTTTCTGCGAACAAAATTGCGCGTAACTCGAGTAATCTTAACAATCTCATTAGCATCAGAAGCTGAATCAGAATTAATTTCACTATCTGTATCTTTGTGAAATTCTCTGTACGATTTGCTTTCACTCATGTTTAAAATCACCCTACTTTTATTCGCCTTCGCGCAATCTTAGGTAAGATTCACCCATAGCAATTCGCCAAGTTACAGCCATAGAAGTTAGCATCGTAGTGACTAGAGAAATAGCAACACCTGCGATAATCAATCCAATTACTGGAGCTGCAGTAATTTCAAGATAAGGCAATTGCATTTGCTTTGAAATCAACGAACTGTATGGGAACAAAATCAGCGAAGCAAAAGACACTCCAATAATTCCGCCAAGCAAGCCTATTATGAATGATTCTTTCATCATTAATTTCACTAGTCTTGAGCGAGTCACGCCCATGATTCTTAGTGATGCGCATTCTTTTTTGCGTTCGTTAATAGAAGATGCAAAAACGGCGACCATAATAATTACAGTAATTATCCACAAAATTCCTATAACTATAGAAATAGATCTAGTTACTATAGATAAATTATCTTTAGTTGTAGCAGTAACACCGCCTGGGAAAACTATTCCGATGCCTTTTAATCCGCTTGTTTTGCGAATATTATCTGCGACTTTTTGCGCACTATATCCTTTATCTAATTTCACTAATACAGCTGATATAGCTTTATTAGCATATTCTTTAGGAATAGCAGCATGGCCAACTTTTGCGGAATATTCGACTACTTGTGGAACTGTTTGCATGTTTACGAATACTGAATTATCAAGACTCGTACCAGTTTTTGCAAGCTGAGCTACAACAGGCCAATAATGCCCATAAAGTCGAACTGTATTTTCATATGAAACGACTACGTTAGCTCCAGCAATCATTTCACCTTTATGCAGCGTATTTTTATGTTGCGAATAAATCCAAGGGCCTATAACAAAATCAGAGTCGGGGTCGAATCCAATAATTTGCAATTTTTCCGCACAGCATCCTGCAGAAAGCGACGAAATATAAGTTTGTACGCTGGCTTTTTTAACACCTTTAGCTTTGCGAACTAAGTCCTCAATATTATTCGTAAAATAAAATGTGCTCGATCCGCCATTTGTTAACAAAGCTTCAGCTTTATTATGTGTTCCTTGCGGAATCACCATAATATCTGCACCTAAACGTTCGCGCATACTTTCTAATCCGCGCGATAAATTCATAGAAATCAGCGCGCCGCCGAAGAATACTGCAGACAAGCATGCGGCAACTATAACAAGCGATATAGTTCGCAATGATTTGTACTTGAGATTCTCCAGCGGCAAACGCTTTAATGTAATTTGTTGCATAGCATTTACGAATTACAGTTATCTTAATTATTAATCTTTTATTTCAATTACTGATATTCGCGTTTACATTAACGTTTATATTAACGTTAATTTTTCACGCTAGTATCAATTCTGCTCTTCGCATTCAGATGATTTCAAATCCAAATACGCGCCAGCTGCTGAAAATACTGCTGTTAGAACAGCTAATACAATCAGAGTTGGTCGAGTAACTGAATTGCAATGCATTGCTGGGCTTGAGCAAACGCCAATAAGGAAAGTAGGAACCGAAATCATAAGCAAAGCATTCAAAACGATTGCGATGCTGATTCCAGCGCGAACTGAAGATTTTACAAACAAAGCTACAACGCCGAGTATTGCAATAATAATTCCAATGCCTAATGCAGCTCGACCAGTGTAGTAGCAAGCCATTGGAGCAGCGCTATGCATTGCGCCACCCATGCCTTTCATACCACCCATGCCTTTCATGCCGCCCATACCTTTCATTCCACCCATTGCACCAGATTTGCATACAGGAGCGAAAGTTATAGGAGCGATAGCAATGAGAATACCTAAAATAATCGCTGGAATAGAAGCGAATAACTTGTTTTTCATAATAAATACCTCTTTAAAATGTATGTTATTAATTTTTAGTGTCACATTTTCTTCAATGTCACACGCCTTACGGCACTCACGTTTGCAAGTACCACGCCTCTTAAAAAATCTTGTTTACGCATACAAAAACACGCAATATTTAAGCACTAAGTAACCTCCCCTTAGCTACCCTAGCTACAATCTTGCTCTCTTGCGTTTTCGCATACGTATATATTTTTTCTTATACTTTAAAAGAAAACAAGACTTGAATATTTTGTTTTTGTAGATATAATCACAGCTTTTCTATAGGAGCGACTCTTAGCATTAATCGTTTTACTCCGTCGCTTCCAAAATCGACTGTTATAATCGAGTTTCTGCCTTTATCTTGCGTTGAGATAATAGTTCCTAAACCGTATTGGTCGTGTGTAATTTTGTCTCCAGCTTTGAAATCTTGAATATTAAGCTGATTATCTCGATTTAACGAGCTAGAAGAACTAGACGATTTAGCGTAGCTAGATGACAATGAGCTAAAAGAGCTAGAAGACTTATACGAGCTAGAAGATTTAGAAGATAAAGATCTAGATGTTCTAGAAGAGGCACTTGAATAAGAGCTGGATCTACTTCCATACGTGCTAGACGACCCATAAGAGCTAGACGACCCATAAGAGCTATAGCTTGAATAATAGGATTTTCTTGATTTCCTTGCGCCTTTTGCATATGAATCCGATCCGTACGCGCGGCCTGTAAACGATGAAGATTCACTATAATCGTCATCCCAACCGCCGTCGCTTCCAAAATCATCGCAATCTTCGTCAAAATCATCTGTTGAAAAACGACTTTTCCCAAACTTTTTGCGCCCGAACTTAGAGGAACCGAACTTAGACCCGCCAAAGCTTACAGATTCGCCTTCATATTCACCTTCCCACTCGTCAAATCCAGCTTCTTTACGCTCCCAATGAATTAAATCTTCTGGAATCTCATCCAAGAATTGGCTAGGAACCATATCCATAGCTTCTCCCCATTGCGAGCGCACAGCAGCGTACGTCAAATACAATCTTTGTTTTGCGCGAGTAATTCCCACATAAGCCAATCGTCTTTCTTCGCAAAGCTCAGACTCGTTATCTATAGCACGTGAATGAGGGAAAGTTCCTTGTTCCATGCCGGTAAGGAATACGACTGGATACTCTAGGCCTTTTGCAGTGTGCAATGTCATTAAAGTTACTTTTCCAGTATCTTCATTGCTGCCAGGCAATTGATCCGAGTCTGCTACGAGTGCAGTTTGCTCAAGGAATCCAGCAAGCGTCACTTCATCTGCTGTTTGCTCGTATTCTGCTGCTACAGATTGCAATTGCGACAAATTTTCTACACGATTAGCATCTTGTGGATCTTCAGAACGCTTTAGTCCGTCTAAAATTCCTGTTTTTGAAAGCACGTTTTTGACTATTAGAGATGGCTTTGAATCTAATTTTTGAGTCATTTCTATAAGTTCTTGCATTAATGTGTGGAAACTTTTTATTTGCGTCATGCTACGAGTTGGCATTCCGGGTATGTTTTCGCACTGTTCGATTGCATTCCAAAAACTTGTGTTATTAGCTTGTGCGTATGAGATTAAAAGTGATTCTGCGCGAGACCCCAATCCTCTTTTAGGCACGTTAAGTATTCTTCGAATGTTTATATCGTCGTTTGGGTTAACAATGCTTTGCACATAAGCAAGCACGTCTTTTACTTCTTTGCGCTCATAGAATTTAGTACCGCCAACTAATTGGTATGGTAATCCTGCTCGCATCAACGCATCTTCTAAAGCTCTTGATTGAGCGTTTGCGCGATACATTATTGCTATATTTGAGTAAGGTATATTTTCTTCACTAGAAAGCTTGGAAATTTCTTGCGCAATCCACCATCCTTCTTGCGAAGCGTTGTTTGCAGCGTATCCGATTATCGGCTCACCCTGACCTAATGCCGTCCATAATTTTTTAGGTTTTCTAGCTTGATTATGCGATATTACTGAGTTTGCGGCGTCTAGAATCGTTTGAGTAGAGCGATAATTTTGCTCTAACATAATGGTTGTTGCGTGCGGGAAATCTTTTTCAAAATCTTGTATGTTTCGTATGTCTGCTCCGCGGAATGCATAAATAGACTGGTCTGAATCTCCTACGACTGTTATTGATGCAGGTTTTAGTAAATCATAGTTCGACGATACATCTTGCGCATTTTGTGATTTTGATGAATCGTTTTGAGTATTTTGAACACCAGTATTAATAGAAGAAGTATTTTGCGCATCAATATTTTGCGCATCAACTCCAGATAATTCTCGAATAAGCACGTATTGCGCATGATTCGTATCCTGATACTCGTCTACAAAAATATATCTAAATTTTCTGCGATACTTTTGAGCAACTTGCGGAACTTTTCTCATAAGCTCTACAGTTCGCATAATAAGATCATCGAAATCAGCAGCGTTTGCCATAGCAAGTCTGTGCTGATATTCCGCGTAAACAGTTGCGTAAACTGCTTCTGATTGCCAAGCTCTAGCTAATTGCTGCCCAGAAACTCCAGGGCGATAATCTGGAGCGTATGCGGCTAATTGATCTTGCCAAGTAATCAAACTGTTTTTAAAATCAGATATTTTTGCACTAATACTTTTAGGCGTAAATCGTTTAATATCAATATTTAATTCAGTTGCGATTATTTTAATTAAGCGTTCGCTATCTGAAGAATCATAAATGGAGAATCCTGATTTTAGGCCAATTTGTTCTCCGTCTTTGCGCAATATTCTTACGCATGCTGAGTGGAATGTTGAAACCCACATATGTAGGGCTTCGTTTCCAATAAGAGTTGCTAAGCGTTCTCGCATTTCGGCAGCGGCTTTATTAGTGAATGTAATTGCGAGTATATGACTTGGCCACTCGTGATGTTGGCTTAAAATCCATGCAATTCTGCGAGTTAGTACTCGAGTTTTGCCTGATCCTGCTCCAGCGCCTATAAGCAGTGCTGAGCCTTCGTATTTAACTGCTTGTAATTGTTGAGCGTTTAGTCCTGCTGTGAGTTTTTCAGTGTCGATTGCGATTTGTTGATTTGAGTAATATTCGTAAGAGTTTTTAGCAAAATCTGATTCCTGATTTTCGTAATTAGCGACTGACTGATTTTCAGCAAAACTAAAATCTGATTCCTGATTTTCAGCAAAACTATCTTCCTGATTAGCAAAATCAGCTGCAGATTCAATAGCCTCATTAGCTTCTGTAGATTCTGTAGCTTCATTCGCTTCAGTCGCAAAATCGTATGCTTTTTCTGCTGAACTATTATCGGAATAATCTTCTGAAAGATTGTCTGCTTGCTTTACGCTTTCGTTTTCGATTGGTTCACCAAACAAATCAGTATCGTACATGCTTGAACTCATTCATTCAGGTTTACCATATGCTCAGGTCACTTAAAATATGATTTTGCGCATACAATTCTTCACAACAAATGTTACGCGTTGCTACAATAAATCTTACAGAAAATAATATGAAAATAATGTAAAAATAACCACGCATTAAGCAATAGCATTAAATATTATTGAAACTCGTACTAACAGTTGTATTACAGTCAGGGGTATGCTTAAAAGCTAAACGCTTAAATTGCTTATTAGACTATTAATTATTAGCTTATTAGACGTGCATTGAATAGATATTGATGCGTATTAGATGCATGCTAAATACGCGTTAAAAACGTAAACACGCGTACCAAATAAGCATTGGTAAGCATCAGATGCGTATAGGTAGGAATTAGAAAGGAAAACAATCGTGCAAGAACTGGAAGAACGCATCCGCAAAAACGGTATCGTTAAGCCTGGAAACGTATTGAAAGTTGATTCTTTTCTTAATCACCAATGTGATGTAGCTCTATTCGATCATATGGGCGAAGAATGGGCTAAGCATTTTAAAGATGCGAATATCACAAAGATTTTAACTATTGAAGCTTCAGGAATTGGAATCGCATGTGTTGTTGCAAGACATTTTGGTAACGTTCCTGTAGTTTTCGCTAAAAAAGCACAGTCTATTAATCTTGATGGCGATCAATATGTTTCGACTGTTTTCTCTTTCACTAAGCAGCGCGAGTTTCCTGTAATTGTTTCGCGTAAATATTTAAGCAGCGAAGATAGCGTGCTTATTTTGGATGATTTTTTGGCTAATGGAAATGCTTTACAAGGTTTGATTGATATTTGCAATCATGCTGGAGCTAAAGTTGCTGGCATTGGTATAGCTATTGAAAAAGGATTCCAAGGCGGCGGCGATTCTTTGCGTGAAGCGGGATACGATGTTGCTTCTTTGGCAATTGTTGATTCTATGAATCCTTCTGACGGATCCATAGTATTCCGCGAGCAAATCTGAAGTATTTCTGATAATCGTTTGTAAGACGTCTGATCAATTGTTTGCAAGACACTTTATCGATCGTTTACAAGACGTTTTATCGCCTTATGTTAATCGTCTAATAATAGGCTTACCGAATATTAGATAACCAGTGTTAGATAACCAGTGTTAGATAAAGCGCATTTTTGGCTTTCGCATATTCTCTTGCTTATTTACTAATATTTCAGATTGAATACGATTCCGTACTCACGCATTTGTGTAAATATTTGTGAAAGAAACGAGAAGAATTTTTCACAAATAGCACTTTTGCGTCAAAATGCTGTAAAGTACTCTGGTTAGTAAATGTCAGCATAAACACTTGAGCAGGTGACTAAACATATGACTGAAGTGGTGATTGCAAGCGCAGCGCGCACACCTATTGGTAAATTCGGCGGTAGTTTATCTTCCCTCTCCTCAGTTGACTTAGGAGCGATCGTAGCAAAGGCAGCAATCGAACGCGCAGGAATTGCAGCGAAAGATGTTGACCAAGCTATTTTCGGCAATGTTTTACAAGCTGGAAGCGGCCAAAACGTAGCTCGCCAAATCGCATTAAAATCAGGACTTTCTACTTCAAGCTGCGCAATGACCATAAACGAAGTGTGCGGTTCCGGATTGAAAGCTATACGTTTAGCGCAAGCCGCAATCGTAATGTCAGACGCGCAAGTAGTTGTGGCTGGCGGAACTGAAAGCATGAGCAACGTGCCATTTTACGCACAAGATTTGCGTTTTAATGAGCATCGTTATGGCGATTACACTCTTATAGATGGATTAAAACGAGATGGCTTATGCGATGCTTTTACCGGCGACGCAATGGGTGTTACTGCAGAAAACGTTGCTGCTAGATTTGCAATATCTCGCGAAGCTCAAGATCTTTTCGCGCTAAAATCTCATAAAAAAGCTGTGAAAGCACAAGAAAATGGCGAATTTGATGCCGAAATCGTTCCAGTACAATTAGCAGATGGCACTCTTGTAAGCAAAGACGAACATCCTCGCGCAGATACTTCATTAGAACGTTTAGCTAAGCTTCGTACACTTTTCAAACCTTCAGTTGATTTTTCTGATAGTTGCGGAAACGCTAATAATACTTGCGAGTGCGAGCATACGCCTAATGGTTGCGTGAACGAACATACGACTAGTGGTTGTGCGAACGAACATACCCCGACAGTTACGGCAGGAAACGCAAGCGGTATAAACGACGGAGCCGCAGCACTCGTACTTATGAGCAAAGATTACGCTTTAGAGCACGGAATCGATTATTTAGCTGAAATAGTTGGATTTGCAGAAGGCGGAATTAACCCGGATCTCATGGGTTACGCTCCTAAGAAAGTAATGGAAAGTCTGTTAAATAAAACAGGTTTCAGCTTTGACGATATTGATTTGTTTGAAATTAACGAAGCGTTTGCAGCACAAAGCATAGCCGTTTCTGAACAATTGCATATTGATGAGGAAAAGTTGAACGTGCGAGGCGGTGCGATTGCACTCGGACATCCGCTCGGAGCCAGCGGTGCAAGAATTTTAACAACGCTAATCTACGCTTTACGCGATCGCCATTTGAAAAATGGAGTTGCAGCTTTATGCGTAGGCGGTGGAATTGGAGTGTCCTTGCAAATCGCCATGCACTACTGACGTATCAACGCAAATAATGAGGTAAATATGACTGCTTTTCGTGAACTTAGTGTCAACGATCGCATCAAAACATTGCAATCAGAAGGATTGTTAAGCGAAAACGAGACACGACTTTTACTCGAACAACAAGCAGAAAGCTCTAGAACCAACATTCCGGCAGATATTGCAAACCATATGATTGAACATCAAATAGGAAAATACACTTTGCCTGTTGGAGTAGTTCGAAATTTAATCGTAAACAACGAAAAACACAATGTGCTTTTAGCAACAGAAGAGCCATCTGTAATCGCAGCAGCATGCAACGGCGCACGCATAACAGCGATGAGCTTAGAACACGGCATAATCGCATCATCTCCAAGCTACATGACAACAGTTCAAATAGTTTTTGAAGATTATGACGGCACGCTAGCCAAACGATTAGAAGACGTAGTTAACAGTCGAAAAGACGAAATATTAAATATTTCAGACAAAGCACACCCATCGATTGTGGAGCGAGGCGGAGGAGCGCGCAAATGCCGCGTTGAAGCTTTGAAAAGCTTCGCCAAACTATCGATTGACGTGGATACAAAAGACGCAATGGGTGCGAACATCGTAAACACTATTGGCGAAGCTGTAAAAGCCCAGCTGGAAAGCTGGCTCGGCTGCGAGGCGCTTGTGGCTATATTGACCAATACAAGCCGCCACGCGACTGTGGCGGAAGTGCACCTTCCTACAATCAGCCTGGCTTCGAACAAATTACCTGAAAGCGAAAAAGCTTCGGAAGGTGCGCGGCTCGCACGCCGAATCGCGGCATTAAGCGCGTTCGCCGCCGCAGACCCGGAGCGCGCCGCCACGCATAACAAAGGCATCCTCAACGGCATAGCCGGTGCTGCGCTCGCGTCAGGAAATGATACGCGAGCGCTTGAAGCGTCTGCTCATGCGTGGGCGGCTCACTCCGGCAGCTATCTGCCGTTGTCAACGTGGAGCATCCAAGAATACGAATCTCAAGAAACGCTTTATGGACGCATAGAAATACCTCTTCAAATCGGCATTGTAGGCGGATCCATTACTTCTCTACCGATGGCTCAAATAGCAATTCACGTTGGTAAATATAAGACTTCTAACGAGTATCGCAATGTTTTGGCAGCGCTTGGTTTAGTTCAAAATCTTGCTGCTTTACGAGCTCTTGCAGGTCCTGGCATACAGGAAGGCCATATGCGCTTACAATCAGCGAATATTGCTATTGCAGCTGGCGCTAAGGGCGTTGAGATTGAAGAAATCACGAATAAGCTTGCACACATGAAGGATGCGGATCGAAACGCTCAAACTGCCGAAAAGCTTTTGAAAGCATTACGCGATTTGAACAATTAAATATTTCACTTACAATTACGATTTTGCTTAAATGTCTTGTAAAATCTTTGTTATACGAAATAGTTTTAATCGTGAATCACTAGGGAAAGAATAAAAATGAGTTTTTCTCCTGCGCTGAACGAAAACGCTAAAGATGCTATTAACAAAACGAATAACGGTATGAATACTGAAAATATTATTGTCGGAATCGATCGCATCAACTTCGCCACGCCACACTACTACCTTGACATGGAAGATCTTGCTTTAGCGCGAAATGTGGATCCTAATAAATACACGATAGGAATCGGACAAAGCGAGCAAGCTGTACCTCCAAGCAATCAAGATATAGTAACTCTCGGAGCACAAGCTGCTTTCCCACTATTGCCTTATATCAACGATGATAAGCTAGCAATGGTTATAGTTGGAACAGAAAGTGGAGTTGACGCTAGTAAGTCAAGCGCACTATACATTCATAATCTTCTAAAACTCACGCCATGGCTTCGTTGCATTGAAATAAAAGAAGCCTGCTACGGCGGAACTGCAGCTTTAATGACAGCATGCGATTACGTTCGAGTACATGCAGACGCCCAAGTGCTTGTTATAGCAGCAGATATCGCTCGCTATGGCCTTAATACGCCTGGAGAGGTAACACAAGGCGCAGGAGCTGTAGCAATGCTTGTAAGCGCCAATCCTCACGTTTTAGCGATTAATAACGATAGCATTGTAAAATCCTCTGATGTTCAAGATTTTTGGCGACCAGTTTATCAAGATACAGCTTTAGCTCGTGGAAAGTTTTCAACAGAACAGTATATTCAATTCTTCTGCGACGTGTGGCAAAAATATAGTTCTAAGTATTCCCTTAATTTCGACGATTTTGCGGCGATGTGCTTCCACTTGCCTTATACGAAGATGGGCTTGAAAGCTTTGAACGCAGCAATGGATTCTACTGAGAATCTTTCCGAATCCGTACGCGAGCGCATGCTTTCAAAGTATGCTACTAGCACGAAATACAGCCGTAGAATTGGGAATATTTATACAGGATCGCTTTATATAGGATTATTATCTCTTCTTGAATTAGATTGCGATTGTAATGATGAGAACTCTAAGCCTATTAAAGATTTAGATAGAATCGGATTATTCTCATACGGTTCTGGCGCTGTTGGTGAGTTCTTCAGCGGAACTCTTATGCCAGGATTCAGAAATGCACTGTTTATTAAGGATCACAAAGATATGCTTGATTCTAGAGTGCGTTTAAGCGTTGAAGAGTATGAAGAAATGTTTAATAGCGTAGCTGATTACACTCCTGAAGATTTTGTAAGCGACGCTAAGCATCGCGATTGTACTCAATTCTTCCTTGATTCAATTACAAATCAAGAGCGCCACTATAGTTCTACTACACTGTAATTTGTATAAGAGGCGAACCATATAAACATAAGCCGCAAGTAGGCTTTAAAGCAAAAATCTCAGTGAATATTAATATCCACTGAGATTTATTTTTCGCGGAGTCAGAGAGATTCGAACTCTCGAGCCGCTTACGCAGCTAACACCTTAGCAGGGTGCCCCTATCGGCCACTCAGGCATGACTCCAGTTGCTTTATCGTCTGATAACGCAACGAGTTGCTACTATATCACTATTTGCGGACTGTTTAAAGAAAGCAACGACACGCCAACGTAATCTTTTAATAAAATAGAACCCCATCAAACATGCTTTGCTACCAGTTAGGCAGAGATTTGAGATTTTTCGCAGCGAATAGAACTTGACTTCAAGTAAACAAAATCAAGAACACTTCCCCGATTTTGTTTACCGACACGCGTGATATGTACCCCTTTTTCTGGACTGCTAGTCAAAGGAGTAACGCATGTCAAAATGTAAATATAGTTACGAGTTTAAAAAGAAGTGTGTTGAACTATATCGTCAAAATCTGGAATTACCAACACCTGACGCTGTTAGTAGGAATAATTTTCGTCATACTGTCGCGTATTGGACGCGTTTAGTAGAAGCTAACGGGTTTGAAGTGCTTAAACCACGTTTTAAAAAACATAGGTATTGGGATCCCGTGCAAGAGCTTTGCATGGTTAACCAAGTTCTTACTCTGTCTCTTA
>NZ_MNLH01000029.1 GCF_002896555.1 Gardnerella coleohominis | reverse complement strand
TAAGAGACAGGTTGAACATGCTGCGAAATTGAGCCAAATCAGCCGAACGGCAATTAGCCGTGAGGATAGACTTTACTCTCTCGTGAGGTACAGGTTTCCTACGCAATGTTGCTGAGCTCTCGGAGTTTCTTTCATCGCAGGCGCTTTGACTGAGTCTGAAATTATTGGAATTTCAGGCTCCTTCAAAGCGTGATTTGACATGTGAAGCACGGTGTGCTTCACATGTCAAATCAGCCGAACGGCTATGCCGTGAGGATCAGCACTCACGTCCTCGCTTGCGTTGAAAGCGAGTGTATGGCTCTGGCGGTGAGGAATAAGGATTACTAGCGCGACGACCTGCTTGAGTGCAGCATTGCGCGCACGAAAGCAATTCGGAGCGTGAGCTTGCTCAAAGTTGAAAGCACAGTGCGCTTTCAACTTTGAGCAAGCTCACGCTCCGAATTGCTTTCG
>NZ_MNLH01000028.1 GCF_002896555.1 Gardnerella coleohominis | reverse complement strand
TGAAAGTATTGCTTGTGATGAGAGACTTTCTTTATTGTGGTTGTCATAT
This sequence comes from Gardnerella coleohominis, assembly GCF_002896555.1. Classification (GTDB taxonomy): domain Bacteria; phylum Actinomycetota; class Actinomycetes; order Actinomycetales; family Bifidobacteriaceae; genus Bifidobacterium; species Bifidobacterium vaginale_F. Next base: position 434 of record NZ_MNLH01000028.1, on the reverse strand, counting down.
CAGCGTAAATATTCCTACGCTAAAGACATCGATTTTAGCAGTGTGTTACTAAGTTTGGATGCATTGTTGAAATTGCTTGAATAGAATTTTGCATTAAGATACTTGAAGTAATTGCTGGCTTTTCTAAATCATTGTGGTTGCGCGACGACCTGCCTAAGCACTGCGATATAGCGTGCGAAGGCAACTCGGAGCGCCGAGCTTGCTCAAAGTTGAAAGCACAGTGCGCTTTAAACGCAAGCGAGGATATGGCTGTGGCGGTGAGTGATAAGGTTTGCTTGATCTAGCATGCTTTGCCACCAGTTAGGCAGAGATTTAAGATTTTTCGCAGCGAAAGAGATCTTTAGTACCACTTTCCATCGCGCACGCAGTAACAGCTCAACACTTCGCTGGCGAGGAAGTCCACTGGACTTCCTCGCCAGCGAAGTGTTGAGCTG
>NZ_MNLH01000027.1 GCF_002896555.1 Gardnerella coleohominis | reverse complement strand
GGGGGGGGGGGGGGGGGGGGGGGGGGGGGGGGGGGGGGGGGGGGGGGGGGGGGGGGGGGGGGGGGGGGGGGGGGGGGGGGGGGGGGGGGGGGGGGGGGGGGGGGGGGGGGGGGGGGGGGGGGGGGGGGGGGGGGGGGGGGGGGGGGGGGGGGGGGGGGGGGGGGGGGGGGGGGGGGGGGGGGGGGGGGGGGGGGGGGGGGGGGGGGGGGGGGGGGGGGGGGGGGGGGGGGGGGGGGGGGGGGGGGGGGGGGGGGGGGGGGGGGGGGGGGCGTTTTTCTAAGCTTTTCGAGAGCCTTATCCAAATGCTTTTTCACGCCAGCAGACGAAATACCAAGCATGCTCGCAATCTCTGATTGAGTGTATCCTTCAACAAACATCAGTTTTACTACTTGACTCTGCTTATCTGTCAGCACTGAAAGCATAGATTCTGTTCTCTCTGACATTTCAAAACCATAATCGTTGGTAATAAAACCATAATCATCAGTAGTACTGAGACTGTCCCTTATACACA
>NZ_MNLH01000026.1 GCF_002896555.1 Gardnerella coleohominis | reverse complement strand
CATAAAAGCAAATGCGGCAAAACTGAATGCAGCAAATGCGATGATTTAAATCATGATAATTTAAATCATGCTAATTTAAGTCATGCTTTAATAGGCGAAGAAGCGTATAAAGACAATCACCTTACTCGCGCAGCCTTGGTATCACTGGCAATATTAACCAATGGCGTTATGGAAACAGCTAAGCTTGTTACGCATGTAGGCAAAAAAGTAGTATCTTCTAACATATTTGCATCTTACGTTAAAAAAGCTCCTAAAGATAAGATCATACTTGTTGGAACAGGTGGCGAACTTGCAGGATCGCCAGCAGATATTTCACTCGGAACTACTGTCCCAGCTGGAGAAATGCAAAATTGGGCGCATGATTGGCTTCTTTCCAACGGTTATAGCGAAGCTGATTTTACCGCCACGCGTAAACGCAATGAATCCTTCTGGAGCTTACGGCTTGCCTCAAGCTCTTCCAGGCGGAAAAATGGCTTCTGCAGGCGCTGATTGGGCTACTAATTATCAGACTCAGCTCAAATGGTTCTGGAA
>NZ_MNLH01000024.1 GCF_002896555.1 Gardnerella coleohominis | reverse complement strand
AGATGTGTAATAAGAGACAGCTCATATACATGCTTAAAAGCAATTCAGCATATTGCATAAGCACAGTTATTTCATCAAATACCAAATGAAAGTCGTAAACAAACAAAGTCCTAAACAAACACAGGTATATATTTATTATTTATTATCTTATNTTAATTATTCGCACACANTTATTGTTATCTATACTGTTAAAACAAGTAATATTACTTGCAAGTAACAGCGCCAATAGCTTTCTTACCGCGGCGAAGTAA
>NZ_MNLH01000023.1 GCF_002896555.1 Gardnerella coleohominis | reverse complement strand
GGGGGGGGGGGGGGGGGGGGGGGGGGGGGGGGGGGGGGGGGGGGGGGGGGGGGGGGGGGGGGGGGGGGGGGGGGGGGGGGGGGGGGGGGGGGGGGGGGGGGGGGGGRGGGGGGTGGGGGGGGGGGGGGGGGGGGGGGGGGGGGGGGGGGGGGGGGGGGGGGGGGGGGGGGGGGGGGGGGGGGGGGGGGGGGGGGGGGGGGGGGGGGGGGGGGGGGGGGGGGGGGGGGGGGGGGGGGGGGGGGGGGACAAAHVAACKAAATTGTANKACATKGATTABAVTBTTDVGTAMCGGSAATCATATAASAGTATTGCAA
>NZ_MNLH01000022.1 GCF_002896555.1 Gardnerella coleohominis | reverse complement strand
MKWRGRCTCRGAGWTATTAGCGCAACGCGAAAGCAATAACAATCCGGAAAATAATAAAAATAGCGCAAATTACGCGGAAAATAGCACAGAAAATTACGCAGAAAACGCAGAAAACGAAAACTATGCTTTTATTGCAGCGAGCGCAGCTGTTATCCACGGAATTTCAGCATCATTAGCATCTAGAATCAACAGCGAGAACAATTACACTCAACTATGTCTCTTATACATATCT
>NZ_MNLH01000020.1 GCF_002896555.1 Gardnerella coleohominis | reverse complement strand
TGCTTAGTTTCTGGGTCAATAACCATCACGTTAGAACGATGGATTGGAGCCTCTACAGAAACAATGCCCGCCTGCTGACCCTGCTGGGTGGCACGAACGTGCTTCTTAACAACCTGTACACCCTCGACAATAAGACGGTCTTCGGCAAGTACGCGAAGTACTTTGCCTTCCTTACCGCGAATGACCTTTACCTGGTCGCCGGACTTAATTTTGGCTACCATATCAGATCACCTCCGGGGCTAGGGACACAATCTTCATGAAGCGCTTATCGCGCAATTCACGACCGACTGGTCCGAAGATACGAGTGCCCTTTGGTTCACGGCCAGAGCCGAGAATGACGGCGGCGTTCTCGTCGAACTTAATATAGGAAC
>NZ_MNLH01000002.1 GCF_002896555.1 Gardnerella coleohominis | reverse complement strand
TGTTATGACAATGGTATTATGGAATCATTTTTCGGTAGGCTTAAAAACGAGATGTATTACGGGCATGAGCATGAGTATGCTTCGTTTGAAGAGTTTGATCGAGCAATGAGGGAATATATTTATTATTACAATAACGAGAGAATACAGAAGAAGACTGGGTGGGTGCCTCCTGTTAAATGCAGGAAAGCATCCACGCAGACGATATGATTAAGTAAAAAGGGATATGTGTCCAGAAAAAGGGGTACATATCAGGTACATAAGTCCACAAAATCAAGAACCCTACCCCGACTTTGTTTATCGACACGCGCTCTAAGTACACAAAACCAAGAACACTTCCCCGATTTTGTTTACTTAGAAGGTGCGCAAGCGAGACCAAATTCAGCAAAACGCTCGCAACTCTGATATGTACACAAACCTGTGAATCAATAACGAAGTTTTCATCGATGAATATAATCACTTATAACAATATAAATTGAATTACTCTTCAGTACGCAGTTATTGCATTTATCAAAGGTGAGTTGAAATGCTTAATTTAAAAGCTAAATTTGGCAATAGTAAAATTATAAAATCAGTGACATTCGTTGTACTAATGATAATTGCTGCACTCTTTCTGTGCCTTACAATAAATAGCGTTTTTTACAATAATATTCAAGATCCAAAGCGCTTATATTGCATTGTAAATATTTTTGCAGCGTGCTCAATAATACCTCCACTAGTTTATTTTCATTTCAAATTTAAGAACGAGGATATTTTATATCTAATAGCTATTATTCCAATTTATCTATATCTTTGTACTTCGGCATATATTTATTATGATAGAATTAAAGAGTGGTTAGGATGTTATAAATCGCCATTAATGTTCATTCTATGGTTTATACCGTTCTGCTTTTTAGTGTACATAAGCGTTAAAGTTTTCTTGAAATGTTCAAAGTTCTTGATTTCTGTTTTGTCAGTATTGTTTATACTTTTAGGGTTTTTAAATAAGTCTAATTGGACAATAGTTGCTTTGGTAATAGCATGCATTGTATTTTTGCTTAAATTTGAAAATTTACAGATTCTATGTAAAGGGATATTTGATATAAAAATAGAAGATTCAGATAGTAATAAATATAAATTAATTGTCATTCATATTATGACAATAGTTTTTGAAGCAATGTTGTGTTTATCTTTGAAACTTTCTGAGTATTTATCAGAATTATTAAATTGGATTTGTGGTTGCAAATGTCCTAAGTGCGATTCTAGATTGTTAAATAATGAAATTATTACAAAACACATGTGGCTAGGATTTTACAGGTTTATTATTTTAGTCGTTATTTTAGTTATATCATTTGCTGTTTTTAATTGTAAAAAAGACGCCATCTCCTCATATATAAAGAATATATTTGGCTGCGAAGATAACGCCCAGGTGAAGAAGAATCAGGAAACGATTGATAAGGTTTATGCTTCTAAGCATAACTTGGACAACAAGGATAATGATCTTGCTAAGGCCAAGAAGAGCTTCAAGGGCGCTTATGACGGTTTAGTTGCTGCCTTGGATGAGTTCAATGATCGCGAAGCTGCATATGTTTCTGCTCAGGAAGAGCTAGCTACTTTTAAGGCTTCTGGCGTGAATGATTCTGCTACTTTGACTAAGTTGAAGGATGCTGTTGATCGTGCTCAGACTCATTTTGATCGCGTTGCTGGAGCCCTTGCAGATGCTCAGAAGGCTTACGATGATGCTTTGGACGCTGCTAAGAAGGCTGCCGCTGCTTACAATGAGGCTTTGCAGGCTTACAAGGATGCATTTAATGCTGCTGTTGCCCTTGGTGTGAACCCAGCTTTGCTTCCTCCTGTAAAGACTGCTGATCCTTTGGATGAGAGCTTCAACCCTGTTCCAGGTGCTAAGGAGCTTTATGCTGAGGCTTTGAGCGGTAAGTTCGGTAAGGCTGTTCAGGCTGCTGCTAAGAAGGGCCAGAAGGAAGCTAAGAAGGGCGAAGCTAAGAAGGATGCCGGTAAGAAGGGTGCTGCTTCTGCTGCTCAAGCTGGTGCAAGAGCGGAAGTCCAGTGAACTACCACCGTCAGCGAAGTGTTGAGCGCTGATCCTCACGGCATAGCCGTTCGGCTGATTTGGCATGTGAAGCGCACTGTGCTTTCAAACCCTTAGCAAGCTCGGCGATTCGAAGGAGCTTAAAGACGCACTTATTTGCGCAAGGGACACTTATGCAGAAATAAAACTGCGCGAGAGCCTCTGTTTAGTAAATTTCGCACACTGGCGCAGTATGGTTTCTGCACTAGTGTCTGATTTTGCCTATCTTAAGACACTGGCGCAGATTGCGTACTGCGTTAATGTCTCTGTTTGGCTATTTTGCACGCGCTAACTAGCTAGCGTTAAGTTCGCCAATCGTCGGAATAAAAATTTGCCAATCGTCGGAACAGAATTCCGCCAAATACTTGAACAAAAGTCAGCCAAATACATGAACAAGCGACAAGCGACATAAAAAAAAACCGGGGCAGATGCGCTTTCGCACTTCCGCCCCCCAAAACCTTAAGGTTTTCAAGCACCTTCAATTATATCTTTCACATACCCAACCGTCAAGAACGGCACGGTTCAACGCTTATACAATGCCACCGGAATACTCGCACAGCAGATAGTAATAAAAAAGGCTTCCGAGTGAACGACCCTAGTATCATCCACTCGAAAGCCAACACACTTAACAAACCAGAAAACTCACAACCCTAGTCTTAACACTGTGAAGAAAAGAAAAACAGCAAAACAATGTTAAAACCAAACAAGCCAGAAGAAATCTAGTAAAACCAACATGATGCTTCCCTATAAAACACCACGTCAATCGTTAAGTGCAAATCTAAAAACTGGGCTTAAACTCACAAACTAAGAAACACAACCTAGAACGAAGCCTAAGCCCAATCAAAACAAGCACTCAACAGCCTAAACCTTAAAGCTCAAACCTTAACGTTTAAACGCTTGTTTTTGTTAAATTAAATTTAGTGGCGGAACTTGCGAACAGCAGCACCGATGCCAGCGAGCATGGAAGCAGCCAAAGCAGTGAACATCACGGTAACACCAGTCTTGCTCAAAGGAGCAGCAGAAGCAGCAGCGGCAGCCTTGGTATCAAGCTTTGCACCAGCTGGAGCAGCAGCAGAAGCACCCTTCTTGCCGGCTTCCTTCTTAGCTTCGCCCTTCTTAGCTTCCTTCTGGCCCTTCTTAGCAGCAGCCTGAACAGCCTTACCGAACTTACCGCTCAAAGCCTCAGCATAAAGCTCCTTAGCACCTGGAACAGGGTTGAAGCTCTCATCCAAAGGATCAGCAGTCTTTACAGGAGGAAGCAAAGCTGGGTTCACGCCAAGGGCAACAGCGGCATTATACGCATCCTTGTAAGCCTGCAAAGCAGCATTGTAAACATCCTTAGCAGCAAGAGCAGCTGCCTTAGTGTCATTGTACTTAGTCTCAGCTTCACCATAAGCAGTATTTGCACGCTCCCAATGAGCAGCAGCACGATCCACGGCATCAGCTAAACGCTGCCTCTTAGCAGAATCATTCACACCAGAAGCATCGAATGCATCCAAAGCAGCCTGAGCAGCCTGCCAAGCAGCATAACGAGCCTTCAACTCAGCCTGAGCCTTATTGTAAGCATCCTTAGCGGCATAGAAAGCCTTCTTAGCCTTAGCGAAATCGTTATCAGCATTCTGCAAATTCTTAGCGGCATCGCGAACAGCATCGATAGCTTCCTGCTTCTTATCAGGATCTGGCTTAGAGCAGTTCTCAGCAAAATCCTTAGCAACAAGGTATGCATTGTACAAACGCTGTGCTTCAGCAGACTTTGTAGTGTAGTTAGCCTGATCAGTCACATACTGGTTGTTCAAAGTTACATAATTCTGAGCTTCAGCAATATTAGCTGGATCAGCATTAGCCTGAACAGCCTTCATCTTAAGCTTGCCTTCATTGCCATCAGCTTCGTACAAAGCCTTAACTTCAGCCTTGGTTGGCTCAGTTGGCTTAGTTGGCTTAGCTGGAACAGCAGCCTTAGCAGTTTCATAAGCAGTCTTAGCCTGTGTGGTAAGAGAATCATTCACGCTCCTAAGAGCCCACTCATCCTTATTAACTGGGCAATCAGCAGCGAAAGATGGTGTGGCGAAAGCCAAACCAGAAACGAGGGTGGCGCCAGCAGCGAGAGCGGCGATAGCCTTCTTATTTAACATAATAATTTCCTTTCTTCTTCTCCACAGCACCATTTAGCGCCGTGAAAATTAAATCACTGCAAAACTTTCACTAAAGTTAAAAGCAGTGCATCAGCAAGTTATCCACAAGCTAATGTTGCTTTTAAGATACCCCCCCCCGTTTGAAAAAGTCAAGAGCCAATCAACCCATGCTTATCTGCAATTTAAATAAAATATTTTAATAAAACACGATAAACAAACCCTAAACCGTAAAAAATACAGTATCAAACTTGTTTTTATATTAAAAAATGAATTTTCAAGAATTTTCAAGAATTTTCCCAGGAAACTCTCAGGAAACTCTTCCGCACTCCCCCAAGAACCATCAGAATCGTTGCAATACCGCCACTCTTGCGCGACACGCCGAAACTACATTTGAGTAAATAAACAAAAGTGAGCGCAAAAGCACAAGTCAAAAAAGGCAAGTTAGAAAAGACAACTTAGCCATTTTGGGCGTAATTTTAAAGTTGAACTTTAAATTTACGCCCAAAATGTATACACTATTATACAAAGGGAGTCTTTTATGATAAAAAGAAAAGTTGCTGAAAAGCTGGTACAAGTTTCCAAGCAAGTGCCTGTAGTTACTGTAATTGGGCCGAGACAATCTGGTAAAACTACCCTAGTAAAGGAGTGTTTTCCAGAATACAATTACGTAAATTTAGAAGATCCCTTTACTAGAGCGTTAGCCACAGAAGATTACCGAGGATTTTTTGCAAGCTACAAAGAACCTCTTATTATAGATGAAGTTCAGCGAGTGCCTGAGCTTCTCTCCGCAGTGCAAGTCATGGTTGACCAAGACAGAGAGAAAAATGGGCGATTTATACTAACTGGAAGCCATCAAGCAACCCTACAAAAAGAAATTTCTCAATCTTTAGCAGGTAGAACTAGCATAGTGACGCTTCTCCCATTAAGCATGGATGAACTTGCGGAAGATGGACTTCTAGGGGAATTATCTGCTGATAAGTTATTAATTCAGGGTTTTATGCCTGAATTGTATAGGGAAAATTCAAGAGAAAGCAGTGTGTATTATCGCGATTACTTGAATACCTATGTGGAAAAAGATTTACGCGAGATGTTAGAAGTTAAGAATTTGGATAAGTTTCTACGATTCTTAACCTTGCTTGCAGGCAGAGTTGGGCAAGTTGTAAATTTGTCTTCTATGTCTGGGGATGTTGGCGTTTCATCTGCAACTTTGTCGCAATGGCTGTCAGTACTTGAGGCATCTTATATAGTGTATAAGTTACAGCCATATTTTTCTAACATTTCAAAGCGGCACACCAAATCGCCAAAAATCTATTTTACAGAAATTGGATTGGCTTCATACTTATTGGGAATTGAAACAGAAAATCAAGCAAATAGAGATCCGTTACGGGGAAATCTTTTTGAAAATCTAATCGTTTCGGAAGTACTAAAATCTCGATTGAATGAGAACAAAACTCCTCAGCTGTTTTACATGAGAACAGAAAAAGGTATAGAGGTGGATTTGATTGTAAAGAAAGAAGATGCTTTATATCCAATTGAAATAAAAACATCAATGACACCTAATAGATCGTTTTCTAAGAATTTACTATCTTTTGTAGATGCAGAAGAAAATGCAAAGAATCCTAAAATTATTTACACAGGACAGTCATACCCACAATTTAATGGCGTTGAGTATGTTAACTTCAAGGACACGAAAAACTACCAGATGTTCTAGATGCGCTGATGCAAATACCTATGCATTGTCAATTCTTATGCATTGTCAAGCGAAATAAACAGATAGTCTTGCTATGGGATTGGAATCTTTACGAACTGAGTCATCTGTGCTGTAAGGCTTGACTGGTGTATCATTCCGACGATTGGCGTAATTATGTTCCGACGATTGGCGAACTTAACGCTAGCTAGTTAGCGTGAGCAAAAGCACCAAAATTTGCAAAAGTAATCATATGCTGCAATCCCTAGCAACGTGTATACTTTCACAGGTTGCGGGCTTGTAGCTCAGTGGATAGAGCGTCTGCCTCCGGAGCAGAAGGTCGTGGGTTCGAACCCCATTAAGCCCACTTTTGTAAATTGTAAAGTAATCGTTAAAGCAAACGTTAAGTAATCAGTAAATCCACAGTTAAACCCACCGTTGAAGCCAACGTTAAAGTTTCTGTCGGGTGATAGCATAATTTTTATGCGCATATTCCAATTCTTTAGTCCGAGTATAGTGCCTGATTCTAAAGAAAAACATTCGAAAAGCAATGTTTCCAATGGCAATACCAATGATGCTTACTATGATTCTGACAAATTGGATAACGCAGATCCGCTTTACTACTTAAATAACAGCGACCCTCTCGACTACTTAAACAACGCTGAGTTTCCAGACTACTCAGACAATGACGATCCTCTTGACTATTTAGACGATGATCCGCTCGACTACTTGTATAAATCCAAACCTGCCAAGTCTTCGCGTAAAGCAAAACAAGCAAGCAGCGTAAATAGAAGTAAGCGCACAATCACCTCAAGCGCTCATAAAACTTCAAACACTTTAGACGACATAAATCCTGATAAAGAATTAGACGCAATAGATTCCAACGATGGGTCATCTGATTCCCAGCTGTCTGATTCAAAGCTGTCCGATTCAAAGCTATCCGATTCCGACTCTACTGATTCAAAGTCCACCGATTCAAAGTCTACCGATTCAAAATCTACTAAAAGTCGTAAGCATTGGAAGTTTTCTAAATCGTCTATTATTCCAGCTATTTTGCTGCTGGCATCTTTTGCTTCTCTTATTTATCCGCATGCAGCAATGTGGATTAGCCAGTATCACATGTCTGAAGTTGCTGCGGAATACGCGAAACTTATCACCCACGCCGTCCCAGCTCCGCACGAGCAATTAAAGCGAGCAAGGGAATATAATCGTAAGCTTTCTTCCGGCGCTATTTATGAAGCGAACACTAATATTCCAACTTCTCACGGTGCTACTTCGGACGCAAGTCAAGATTATTGGGATCAGTTGAAAGTAAACGATGATGGTTTGATGGCGCGTTTGCGAATCAAAAAAATTGACCTTGATTTGCCTGTGTACCATGGCACGGAAGATGCTACTCTTCTTAAAGGTTTAGGACATTTGCGCGGAACTTCGCTTCCTGTTGGCGGCAGTGGCACACGTTCTGTGATAACAGGCCACCGTGGTCTTGCTAGCGCCGAAATGTTTACGCGACTTGACGAAATCGTTAAAGGCGACACTTTTACTATTGAAGTATTTGATGAAATATTAACTTATCGCGTTATTGACAAAATAGTTGTAAACCCAGATGAAACCAAGAAAATCGCCGCTGTTCCTGGGAAAGATTTGGTGACTTTGATTACTTGTACTCCTCTTGGTATTAATACTCAGAGAATTTTGATAACGGGCGAACACATAATTCCAACTCCTACATCGGATAAAGCGCTTCGAGGAAAGAAGCCGGATGTTCCTAGATTCCCGTGGTGGATTGTTTGGAGCGTGGCCAGCTTGTGCATAGTATGCGGATACATTTGGTGGGCTGGTTTGCCGGTTAAAAAGAAGAAGCGCTCGCCTTATAAGCGCGTGGGGCGTCGCATAGCCTTTAATAAGTGAATCTTTTCTGCGCCAGTGTCAAAAGACAGGCAAAATCTGACCATAACGCAGAACGCATACTGCACTAGTGTCAAAAGACAGGCAAAATCTGCACTGACTTCGTCTTTGTTGACGAAGGCAGACCTCGCTTGCGTTGAAAGTCCACTGGACTTTCAACTTTGAGCAAGCTCGGCGCGACGACCTGCCGTCGCGATTATCTAGCTGCAGCATCCAAAGGAGCTGTTTCAACAGTGCGAGTCAACTCATCATCGTCAGCATCGTAATCAAAAAGCTCACCATAACGGCCCCAGCTAATCGCAATATCGAATTGCTGACGAGCCAAAGCATCCGTATGCTTGCTACGAAGCAAATCCAGAATCAATTCACCACGAAGCTTGCCATTACGATTACGACTCAAAGCCTGATCAATAGCATGAACTAACGGAGCATGTTCAATAGCTAAACGAGCAAACACTTGTTTACTATGAAGAATATCGGCATTATGCCATTCTTCACCTGCTTGCGTAATAGTAATATGGCCATTGTCTGCAGTAATAAGATCTAACATTGCTCCAGCATCAACGAGTGGGAACAAATCATCAATCTCAAACGAAAGATCCGCAGCCAAATCAGCCAAATCAATGCCTTCTGGATATTCAGAAATCACATCAAGCAAACCAGCCATTCCGCCCGGAGTTGCGTTAGGCAGAAGATGCATAGCAACATGTTCTGAAGAAGAATCAGAATCGTTCGAATCGCTATTATTTTCATCGTCCGCAGCGGATTCATCTTCGTGATGCTTAGCAACAAGCATATCGGCAATTGCAGCTGCTTCAGTATCTTCCGCATCTTCATCATCTACAGTCTGCTCTGTAACTTGATCAACCACAGAATCCGAAGAGCTGGTTTCTTCAGATCCATCAGGGGCAGATCCTGTAAGAACAGCGTAAAGATTATCGACCATTGCTTCAAATTCCGCGCTATGCTTATCGCGAGGGCGAGGCAAATCAACCTCAACGTTCGCAATCAAATGCCCAGGGTGTGATCCGAGAACAACAACACGATCAGCCATTTGAACAGCTTCTTCAATATTGTGAGTCACAATCAACACAGATTTAATATCACGCTCTTCGCTTGACCAAAGCTTAAGAACTTCTTGACGCAAGTTCTCAGCTGTAAGCACATCAAGCGCAGAGAAAGGCTCATCCATAAACAACGCATCCGGGCGCAAAACAAGTGCACGCGCAATACCCACACGCTGACGCATACCGCCAGAAAGCTCCTTAGGATAAGCGGTTTCGAAGCCGTCCAAACCAATCGCATCTATTGCAGCGAGCGCAAGTTCCGTGCGCTTCTCTTTGCTAACTCCTCGAGCGCGCAAACCAAGCTCCACATTATCTTGTACGGTAAGCCATGGCATAAGTGCGAAGGTTTGGAACACAATTGCCACACCTGGGTTTGGACCTGTAAGTTCACGTCCGCGATACGTAACAGTTCCTTCAGTTGGCTGAATTAATCCAGCCATAGTTCGCAAGAACGTCGATTTTCCAGCCCCAGAACGACCTAGGATTGCTACGATTTCACCTTCTCGTAAAGTAAAGGATATATCGTGAAGCACGTGCTGAGTAGTGCCACTATCGGATGTAAAGCTTTGGCTTATGTGCTTTGCGTCGATAATATCGCTTGTGATTGAAGATTGCGCATCCTTTTCCGCGGTTTTGTTCAAAGTGTTCATAATTTTGCCAATCTGTTTTATAAAGTTAAAAAGTTTAATTTTCCGTAGTTTATTTGATTTATTCGATTGATTATTCGATTAATTCAACACGTATCTTTTTGCCGAATACCTTTGCAAAGGCGCCCAGAACAGTCGATTACTTAACACAACTATTAAGCTCATAACCGTTACTCCAACAAGCGTTTTAACAGAGTCACCCATAGTTGTAGCCGAAGTAATATATGCACCTAAACCTTGAGTTTCCATGTGATTTTTGCCGTATTCCACAATCTCAGCCACAATCGAAGCATTCCAAGCGCCACCAGCGGCAGTAATACCTCCAGTGCACCAAGATCCGAAAATTGCAGGCAAAATAAGAGTTCTCCATCTCAAAGTTTTATTCAATCTAAAACTTCTTGTCATTTCGCGCAAATCATCTGGAATCGCACTAGCTCCAGCAATAACGTTAAACAGAATGTACCATTGCGTTCCAAGAGCCATCAAAATAATACTTCCCCAGCCGAGGTCAATATTCCAAGCCATGAACCACATCATTGCAAATGGGAATATGAAGTTTGCTGGGAAGCTAGCAAGAATTTGTACAAGCGGCTGCATAATTCGCGAAATCTTAGGATTCATGCCAATATACACGCCAACCGGCACCCAGATTAGTGAGCTTACGAGAATCAGCACTGCAACGCGCGCAAAAGTCAAAGCTCCTAACGCTCCAGCTTTTGCGAACTCTTGCAAACCAGTACGAGTAGCAACAAAATAAAGCATTTGGGCAGCGCACGCGATTATTAAAATAATCATAAGAATGTTGAAAACTAAATCACCAATCTTGCGCTGGGATGCTTTACGAGGCCATTTAGATCCTGTACGACCAAACGGGCGAGTAATAGTTTCAAGAGCTTCACGAATTGGCGAAAACAGCTTGCTAACTACCTCATCTGCATGCGAATGACGAATAATTGTCAAAATAGCGCTGTGTCTTTCTTCGTCTGAAGAGCTTTGAGTTATACGGAATTTTTCCGCCCAAGCTGTAAGAGGTTTCCAAAGTAAGAAGTCAATCGCAAGCACGACAACAACCATTGAAGCGATGGCCCACCAAATGTTTCCAAGCTTGTTTTCTGCAGCAGATTGCGCCACGAAACTGCCAACTCCATAAAGAGCGTAAGTGTGATTGTTCACTGAAATCATTTCGGAAGCTGTGAGGAAGAACCATCCTCCGCCAACACTCATCATGCAATTCCAAAGCAGCGGAATCATTGCGTTTGGCATGTCTAAAACCCAGAATCTCTGCCAATGCGTAAGTTGCAAACTACGAACAGCCTCATCCAATTCTTTAGGTTCGCTTAAAAGTGAACGATGGAATGAGAAAGTCATATTCCACGCTTGGCTAGTGAAAATCGCGAAAATCGAAGCGGCTTCAACACCAAGCATCGATCCAGGGAAAATTACCAACCAAATAGTGACAGTTGCAGAAAGGAAGCCAAGAATTGGAACTGATTGCAAAATATCTAGAAGAGGAATAAGCACCTTGCCAAGCCTACGGCTGCGTGCTGCAAGAGAGCCGTAAACAATAGTAAAAATAAGAGATGCAACTAATGCGATCAGCATGCGAAATACTGAGAGCAAAGTGTATAAAGGCAGATTGATTAAATCCGTGGGCACCTTAGATGGTATGCCACTTGGACCAATCGGCTGATTTATGCGTTGAATAAGGAATGCGCTTACGCCAAATAACGCGATTATGCCGATGCACACAATAATATCTGACCAGAAACGAGTGTTTTCGTCTACTTGCGAGCCAGCGCTATTTTTTCCAGATGTTGTAAATATTGTCATGATAAGTCCTCTGGGAACGCTTATTTTTTTAAGAGCCGCTTATCACCACTTAAAGCACAAGTTCAATTCAACTCGAGTAAACTTAAACAAATCCAAGTAAACTCAAGCAAATTCAAGCAAATTCAAGACTTTGAAATCTTTAATCGCAAATATTTTGGCGGCAATTGCCGGCTTTTATATATTCAGGAGGAACGTCCGTACTACTACTAGTACTGTCTGAATCGTCACTAACTGTATTAACTGTGTTAGTACTCTGATTACAACTACTACTGTCATGTTTCACGGCAATCACCTCCTCTAGCCTGTGCGCGCCAACGCAAAACCACATCATCGTTGATCGGAAGTCAAGCAAGAAGACACAAGACCGCTAACAATCATTGAAAAATCAGTCTTAATCTGTCGTTCAAGCTTCAGCTTCGCAGGGCGGTGGCGTTGCATTAGTCGAAGCCTTGAAATCGACAACGACTGTTGACCAACTTGCAGTGTCTCCACTGTGACGCGGCAGCAACCCTTATCCCCGTGGTAGCCTTACCTACCGACCGTGGCAATTATAAAACGTAGCAATATTTATGTCAACATCAAAACCGTTATTTTGCGCGCAATTTCATAAGTATTTTTATAAGGATTTTCCTATACGATGGTGATGAGCTCTTGAAGTTTCTCTCATTGCAAGCGAGGATATGGCTGTGGTGGTGAGGAATAAGGATTACTTGTCTCGCAGACGTTACGCTCTCGTGAGGTACAGGTTTCCTATGCAATGTTGCTGAGCTCTCGGAGTTTCTCTCATCGCAAGATTTTTACATTGCTCTAAGAGAAACTTCGACAGCTCTTGGCATGTTTAGTCTTTTAATCTTCGGTTAATCACCGAGATTTTTCGATTTTTCTTGCTCTCTCGGCGAGTCACCATCTAGCGACGCTGAGGCTCGCCTCTTTCGCTGCGAAAAATCTCAAATCTCTGCCTAACTAATATCAAAGCGTATCTTGTAAAAATATGTATAACATTTGCACGGAATAGCTTATTTTTTGAATAAATTAAATATAGCTACGTAGATTTATGTGAATATATGAGTCTACGGCTATATTTGTGCCTTATGCCTACGTATGATTTGGGATTAGAACGAGTATCGCTAGAATTCGCAACTAAAACTATTTTTACAGATGTCACTCAAGGTGTTTGCGAGGGCGATCGAATTGGAATAGTCGGGCGTAATGGCGACGGAAAATCAACGTTATTGCGTCTTCTTTCTGGTCACATGTCGCCTGATTCCGGTCGCGTAACAAGGCGCGGCGGATTGACTTTCGGCATGCTTGACCAGCGCGATCCTTTAGATGATAACGCTACGGTTCGTGAGGCTGCTTTAGAAAATCGCGAAGATTACGAATGGGCTGCTGACCAGCGTTCGCGCGAAATCGTAGAGTCTCTTCTTGGCGGCATAAATTTGGAAGCGAAAGTTGGCACTCTTTCTGGAGGCCAGCGTAGGCGCGCTGATTTAGCAAGATTATTGCTGCATGACTGGGATATTCTTGCATTAGATGAGCCTACAAATCATTTGGATGTTGTAACAATTCATTGGCTTGCAGAGCATTTAATTCATCGTTGGACTCCTGGTCAAGGCGCATTGCTTTTAGTTACGCACGACCGTTGGTTCTTGGATGAAGTTTGCACTTCGATGTGGGAAGTACACGATGGCGTTATTGACCCATTTGAAGGCGGATACAGCGCTTATATGATGCAACGAGTTGAGCGCGAGCGCCAGGCGGATGTGCGCGAAGAACGTCGCAGAAATTTGGCGAGAAAAGAATTGGCTTGGCTTTCAAGAGGAGCCAGAGCGCGATCCACTAAGCAGAAATTCCACGTAAAGCAAGCACGCGAGCTTATTGCAGATGTGCCACCTCTAAGAGATACTCTTGAGCTAAAGAAGATGGCTACTTCGCGTCTTGGTAAGCAAGTTGTTGATTTAATTGACGTTACCCAAATTTTTGACAATGCTCAGCAGCTAAAAAATATTGATCCAGATATTGCAGAAAGCACAGCTTTAAGTGAAGGTATTGCAGAAAGCACATCTTCATCTGAATCTAATGCAGAAAAATCAAATAAAATCGATATCGTAGAATCCGCTTTTGCGCAGCCAACTCACACAGGAAGCGTTACTATCGCCGTTGACAAAAATCAAGAAAATTCTTCTGACGATACCGATACGAGCGTAGAAAACATTGCAGAAACTTCGGCAGCTTCGCGTAAAACTATTACCGGCCGCATGATTTTAGACGACGTGACTTGGCTTATTGGCCCAGGCGACCGTTTTGGAATAGTGGGCGCTAACGGTGCAGGAAAATCTACATTATTAAGCATTATTGATGGATCTATAAAACCTACTGTAGGCCATGTGAATATTGGCAAAACTGTGAAATTTGCCGTGCTTTCGCAGAGGCTTGACGAGCTGGAAAAGCTTGGAAAGTATAAAGTTAAAGAAGTTTTAAGCAGATATAAGCCAAGTTACGTGATTGATGGCAAAGAGGTAACTCCTGGTCAATTGATGGAACGACTTGGTTTTAAGCCAGAGCAGCTTATGACTCCTATTCGCGATCTTTCAGGCGGCCAAAAAAGGCGCATGCAGCTGCTTCTGATTTTGCTTGACGAGCCAAACGTGCTGATTATGGACGAGCCTGGAAACGATCTCGACACAGATATGTTGGCTGTTATGGAAGATTTGCTTGATACTTGGCCAGGAACTTTGATTGTTGTTTCGCATGATCGTTACTTGCTTGAGCGCGTAACAGACCAGCAATTTGCTTTGCTTGATGGCAAAATCCGCCATTTGCCTGGTGGTGTAGATGAGTATTTGCAAATTGTAGAAAATCTGCAACGCGATCACGAAAATAATACTAGCGCTAAGAATATTGCTGGCGCTGCAAGTGCTTCGAATACTGAAAGTTCTGCAAATTCTGCAACTAAAGAAAGTACGGAAAGCTCAGAAAATACAACAACTGAGCCAAAACTCACCGGAAAAGCCTATCACGATGCTGCAAGACGAGTTTCTGCAATCGAACGCAAACTAGCTAAACTCGAATCACAAAAAGCGGATCTTGAAGCACAAATGGCTTCACATGACCCAAGTGACTTTGTTGGTTTGCAAAAGCTAAACGAGGAATTGCAAGCTATTGCAAACGAGTCTGATTTGTTAGAAGAAGAATGGATGAGTCTTTCTGAGCAGATCGAATAATCAGAGATAGAATACCAGAAATCGAATAGTAAGAAATCAAATAGCCAGAGCTAGCATACGAGAATAAGAACTACCTTTAAGGTAACGAAAACACAAAAGCTACTTTTAAGACAACAGAAGCTACCTTTAAGGTAACGAAAGCTACTTTTTAGGTAATTCTTGAGCACTGCATCCGTGAAGAACAGATAGCATTTCTTGCTTTTCTGCAGACGTAACAGACAAATTATACTTACGTTTTACAGCGATTTGCCTTGCAACATACGAACACCTAAACGACTTATTAGATGGAAGCCAGTAAGCAGCAGAAGCCGAACCCTTCTTTTCGTTCGCAGAACCTTGAACTGCTAAAAGATTTAGCATGTCATTGCCAAAACTCAAGCGCTTTTTAACGCTCCACTTCCATGCTCCGGACTGCCACGCGTTTTCTAATGCTACAACGTGATCGATTTGAACTAAAGAACTTGTTTTACGTCCGCGTTTAAAATTAATTTGCAAACCAGTGTACGGATCATGCAATATTCCAGATTTTACTGTGCAAGAACCAACATAAGTAAAACGCACGTTTTTTAAATCGCGAGCAAGAACATCATCTCTAACATCGCACCCATTGCCATCATCGTCAGTAGTGCGATATCCAAAAACTTTTCTATCGTACCCAGCAGTATGCGGAGATTGTACCTGCAAAAGTTTTAAAGCATCAGCAGCGCTTCCGTAAGCTTCGTAAGAGCCTGTAACTTGGGCAACATTATTGTTCAAATGCGGCAAAAGTAAGCCTACTATAATTCCAACAATTGCAGCCAAGAGCACGAGCCACATAAGCGCTAGCCACGAACGTTTACGCGATATTATTTTGCCTTTATATTGTGAGCTAAAGGAAGATGGCTTCTTACTCGCCAAAATTCACCACCCACTGTGTACGACGCAATACAACATCTGCTATCTGCTTAAGCAAACTTACTAACACGATTACAGCCATAACAGCGTAAACTGTACTCCATGCAGGTATATTCGCTGGCTCAGGATGCACGTTTTGGGCAATTATCATAGTCCCAACTAACATTCCAACCAACGAAACAGACATAACAAGCGAACACATTGTTGCTAAACGACGAGCTAATCTCATGCGCTGCACAGAAATGCGCTCCATTGTTTGAATCATTCTATCTACACATTGCTCACCCACTCTGAATGCTAAAACTTCATCCATTCCAAGCTCAATATCTTGCACTTCGCGTTTTAATACATGCATGTGCTTATGCACGCTGCGTTCTATCTTCCTAGAACGAACAAATCGATACCACGGTATAAGCACTACTACAAGCACATAAATTACGATTGAAAGTATCATAAGTTGCTTATTGAAATACCAAAGCAGCAAGAAAGCTGGGATTGTTGCAAAAGTTAAGCCTAGCGTCATTGTCAGCGATGCTTTACGTTGACGAGCCTTATGGAAATCAAATCCTGCAAACGAAGCTAATAATGTTATAAGCCTCAAAAGCATGCATATAAGCGTTCCTTGCAAACATTCTTGCATATTGAATCCAAAAATAGGCCTGCCAACCATTGCGAACATTGACGCAACTGTACATACCGGAATGAAAATTGCAGCAGAAACACTTATTGCTGTAGCTAATACAGAAACAAAAGCTCTAAAAGCTTTAATCATCGAATACACGAAATTAGGATATTTCTTATTGCTTGATTTGCTCGAATTGCCTGAATTGCCTGATTCTTTATAAAAGTCATTTTCAGCTTTGTTTTCAGATACTGATTTTTTGAATTCTTCAACTTCAGCCAAATCATCATTTTTCGCATAAAAATCAGATAAATCTACATTATCTTTTATAACTTCACCCGATTTATTCTGGAATTCTATTGGAAGCAAATCTTCGTTATTCACTATTCCAGATTCGTGAGCACTAGTAGGCATTAATGCGATTACAATAGCTTTTTTAGATAGTTTTCGCAAAATAGCACAAATTTTAGCCGATTCGCGATCCCCCATAAGCTCACGCGAAAAATCGACTATATATACTGGAGTATGTCTAAGTAAAGCACGCGCTAAAATAAATTTCCGCATAGTGCACTCAGAATCATAAATAGAGCTATTAGAGTTATCGCTAGAATCGCCTTGTGAGTAGCTTTGTGAGTAGCCTTGTGAAACACCCTGAGAAACACTCTGAACGCTATTTTGAGCTTCAGCCTCACCACGAGAATCCCCACGAGAATCCCCTTGAGAAATGGCATTTTCTTTAAAGCGATCAATGCGCAAATCTAATCCGTCATAATCCGCATATACAATTCCATCTATTTTGGCTTCGCGCAAAGCTTCCCACATAGACGTAGTTGTTGCAAGAGGGGCAGCCATAAGAAGATTAGAACGCAAAGTATCTGCAAAAAGATGACTTCTTTCACTTACAACACTTACTAAATCCGCGAGCGCTCCTGGTTTTGCTCCAGAAAGAGAAATTTTAGAAGATTGCTCTAATTTAGAGAAAGATTCCGAACCGACGAATGGCGAATCGTCTTTGTCATAATTGTAATTGTCGTATGAATTGTACGAATATGAATCATCTGAAGCATCGTCTAATTCATAGCGATCATTGTATCTAAGAGTCACATCCGCATTCGTACTAAAACCAGCTCCTGACAAAACTGCAGATCTTACAATATCGTTAAATTTTGCTGGCACAAAATTAATCGAACCTGTTTGCGCAACAAACTTTAAGTAAGACGGAAAATCTGAGGAATGATTAGAAGAATGAATTGAGGAATGATTTGACGAAGGATCTGACGAAGGAATTTCTGCTTTTACTATTAAGGCAAGATTATTAGCTCCATCTGGCAAAGATAATTTTGTGGAATCGTCCGCAAATAATGCTGAAACTGGAGAATCTGCTACTCGCTTTAGCAAATAGCTGATTCTTTCAAATGATTTTCTTGCGAAAGTTGCCATATGCATATATCTTCCGCATCTTCTTAACGGCTCTATACTAAGCATTAACAATGGCATAGTTAGCATTGCTGAAGGTAAGCCAACACCGCGAATTGAGGAAACCCATATAGTTGAGATAATCGCTGCAGCTGCAGAAATATAAGCAAATAATGCACACGAGCAACGAATTATAGGCGATACTTCTAGTATCAGTGCGCAAAAAGCTGTTGCAACTGTAAAAACGGCTGTCATTAAAGAAATAGCCGCGATAGAAGGATTAACTGAAAAAAGAACAGCGCTTATAACTAAAGGAGTAACAACAGAAGCAAATACTTGCGGTATGAATAATCCACACCACATTTGCATATTTTCTACATCACTGTTTAAAGAATCAGAGTTTTTTAAAGACAAATTTGAGTGTTCATCTAAGACTTGAGAATCTTTAGAATAATCAGATAAATATGGAGTATTTTCATCTTTTATTAAGCGAAGAGAAAGTATTGCGCGAAGCATTTTAGGACGCAATCGCATAGCAACGTGATTACTTATATCTCCGCCTAAGCTATATGACCAACGTAGAATTAAATATTTAATAACAACTAATACCAAAAAAGCAATAACGTACGAAGTTAATTCAACAGTGGACATCAGCGATTGATGAGAAGTATGAATAGGCCTTAGTACAGGAGATAAAATTCCGACGCAAACATAAACTAAGGCGATATTCAAAAGAGATGAAACAGCCAAACATGCTGACTTTAATGCAACAAGATGTTTCACACCCGGCACAAAAGCGAAGAAACGATTAATCATTAATACCCATTTCTCTTATAAACAGCGATATATCGATGTTTTTAGCTCACACATTTTCACACGACTTCACACGACTTCATAAACCCAATCACAAGCCCCATCACAAGCACACTCTAAACACATTTCATGCACACTTCACTACGTAATAACATGTTGATAACAACGCTGATAACACATGTTTATATAACTTATATGTTATTGCCAATCAACATGCGATTACAAGATTACGCTGGATAGGCGCATTCGACACGCCGCAAATCGAAAGCTCAATTAGAGATTTAAAACATGCGAGAGATTTAAAAAACAAAAGAGATTTAAAAACACAAATTGCTTGTGCTAACGAGCAATTAAAAACTTTAAACGTGAGATTGACCTAAAGATGATCGCAAAACAACATTTGCTGGATGCAATCCAACGCCATGAGCCATATCTGCAAAAGCAAATTCTGGACCACCATTAATAAGTCTTAATACTTCTCGAACAGCCAAAGCTCCCATTGTTGAAGCATCAATATTTACTGTTGTAAGAGGAGGGAAAAAATCACTCATACCAGGATCGTCCCCAAAACCAACAACACTAACATCCGCAGGCACGCGAAAACCATGCTCATAAAGAGAACGAATTACGCCAATAGCTTGCAAATCACTTGCTGTTACAATCACGCTAGGCAAAGTTAAACCTTCAATACCATATTGTTCAATCACGTGATTTAAGCGCGAATAACTTTCAGAAGACTTCCAAGAAGCACACTGAACAATCCTAGATCTTATACCGTTTGCTTGCGAAATTTTATGCCACGCTGTAAGCCGAGTTGCAGCATCTCTCCACATCAAAGGACCAGCCACATACAATGCATCACGATGTCCTCTAACGTTTATAACGCCAATAACATCTGCCATAGCTCGCCATTGATTAATGCCGATAATAGAAAACTTAGCGTTAGTAGAATTTGAATATTTGTTTAACAAAGCTCTACCCTCGTGAATACTTACAGATCCGTGAGTAGAAGTAACAATAACGCGAGAAATACTTGAACTGATTTTGCACGCCGCAGCAAACATAGCATCTGTTGAAGCTATAACTATAATTCCGTCAACATTTTGCTCTTCAAAACTTTCAACAATAGTGTCAACATCGCTTTGAGTGCAAAGAAGCTCGTTAACCATACTTAAAGAAAGAAAATATCCCCTGGATTTAGACGCAGATTCTATTGAAGAAATCATATCTTTTACGCCTAATATCATAGATTCGCCCACGATTAGGCCTATTGTATGCGATTGACTTGTAACTAATGCGCGAGCAGCATTGCTAGGACGATATCCTAATTCTTTAATCGTATCCATAACTTTTACGCGCGTAGAAGCTGCAACATCAGGAGAATTATTAATAACTCTGGAAACAGTTTGATGACTTACTCCCGCAGCACGAGCCACGTCAAGCATAGAAACGCGCTTGTTATGCGATATTAAAGACATTACTTTTTCACTTTCTTTTTTATCTCACCCAAGATGCCAAGAAATCCTATGCAAATCGCTAGGACCATATTTTGCTATTGCTTGACGGTGCGCTTTAGAACCATAACCTTTGTTATGATCCCAATCGTATAAAGCATACTTTTCTAAGCTAGCGTAATCAACCATCATATGATCTCGAGTAACTTTAGCTATAACAGCTGCCGCAGCTACACTTGCGCATTGTCGATCTGCTTTAACTAAAGTTTGAACATCAATTGAAATAGGTAAAATCGGAGCGTCAAAAGTATTAGACACTTTGCTTATGTAATCATACGGGCCGTCTAAAATAGCAGCCATTTTTATATTTTTTATATTTTTACTTGAAGATTTAATATCAGAATTATTCTTGCTAAAAGTCGTTATTAGATTTTCTTGAGCGCTACTTATAGCTCTTAACGCAGCAATCCCCAAGGCATATTCAATACCCCAATCATCAATATCGTGATTTGTACAAGAGCCAACAGCATAAGCACTGCACCATTTTTTAAGCGGATCGTATAAAGCCTCACGCTTACGCTCTGTAAGAAGCTTGGAATCAGCCAAACCAGCAGGAATATTATCTTCTGTCTCTTCTAAACAATCAACCGAAGGCTTAGAGCTTGAATCTTCACAAGCATTAGGCGCAACTTGTTTAAAGCCGATTATTGCAGCTCCAACCATAACCGGTCCAGCCAAGGAACCGCGACCGACTTCATCGAGTCCTACAACCCAATCATAGCCATTTTTAAGTAGATTTCTCTCGTATTTTAATGAAGGAATTAAAGGGATTGAAGACATATTATTTATCGTTATTGGTTTAATTACTTTGCAGGTTCCGGAACTTTATCAAAAGCATCATGATGAGAATCTAATAGCCCAATTCGATTAATTGGCCAAAAACGCATAAAAGCAACACCTTCAATTTTCGAAATAGGCACTAAACCATCATCGCCATCGTTACGATGGTATCTAGAGTCCGCAGAATTAGCGCGATTATCCCCTAAAACAAATACATGACCAGGCTTAACTTTTACCTTAAACGGGAAGGAACTTGGCTCAACACCAGGACGAATATACGAAGATTCAAGAACTTCTACACCATTTACTGTAATCGGAGCGCCAGAACCTTTGCACTCAACAACATCCCCAGGCAAACCAATTAAACGCTTAATAAGATTTTTACCTGAAAGAAGGCTAGTTTTAACGCTTGGATCACCACTCAACCAATTCGCAGGATCCTCAAAAACAACAATGTCTCCGCGATGCAAAGGGAAAATTTTAGGAGTCATTTTAGTTGTAATCACATTATCGCCGATGTGAATAGTATCAAGCATTGACCCGGATGGTATAGTATACGCGCCCAAAATAAATATGCGTATAAGAATCATCACAATAACTGGCGTGCAATACC
Organism: Gardnerella coleohominis; assembly: GCF_002896555.1. GTDB lineage: Bacteria > Actinomycetota > Actinomycetes > Actinomycetales > Bifidobacteriaceae > Bifidobacterium > Bifidobacterium vaginale_F. The sequence continues at coordinate 360,192 of NZ_MNLH01000002.1, read as the reverse complement.
ATAGAAGTATATCTCGCCACGAAGTTTTTTTAGAAGATTTCGAAGCCTTAGCATGCCTGCCGATATGCGAATTATTATCTGGCAAAATAGCGTCATCCGCAGGAACAGGAGAAGGATCTATACCATGCCCTGCAACTGTAACGATATGGTTATCACTTTTAATCGTGTTGTCAGCAGCCATATAAATCCTTTGATAAATTAACCCTGCACTTTTTACAAGTTATAAACTCAATATCAAATTGTAAATCAACGTTTACTGCCAAATCACGCAATCATAAATAAATTAAATTACGAGAATCACAGTAAACGTTGACTAAACAAAATAACGGTGCTTACTTAGCAGAGTTATCGCGACGCTCAGCAATACGAGCAGCCTTACCACGCAAAGCGCGCAAGTAGTAAAGCTTAGCGCGACGAACGCGACCGCTACGAACCAGCTTGATTGAATCAATAGCTGGGGAATGGAGTGGGAAGCGACGCTCAACACCAGTGCCGAAGCTCACCTTACGAACTACGAAAGTTTCACGCACGCCAGCACCCTTACGAGCGATAACAACGCCGGTAAAGGTCTGAATACGAGAGTTATTACCTTCCTGAATCTTCACGTTGACATCAACGGTGTCACCAGGACGGAAAGCTGGGATTTCCTCAGCAGACTTAAGATGCTTAGCATCAAATGCTTCTACAGCATTCACCATGATAATTCCTCCTCGCCGCCGCATATCGACGTAAGCTACATCAAAGTAAATTAGCATAAAAAGCAAATTAGTATAATTTCAACTTTTTAAACTTACTTTGAATAATCTTTCCCAAAAAGTTTGCTTTTCAGGGCTTCCATCCGCCAAATCTTAATAAAGCTGGCTAGACTAATGACAAGAAAACTATGCGGCATTTTCTTATCGAAAGCATACAAGTTATAAATTTATGCATAATAATGGACATTTTTGCAGCATATAAATACGAAAAAACATAGCATTTTAGCGGATAATACGCAGACAATACGCAGATAGTACGTTTATTGCAGATGCAAAATATCGCTTTAATTATATCCACCTAAGAAAGCAAACGATCCAGTATATATAGCTACAGATAATGCAATCACAGGAATAATTAAGCTAACGACTAGCAAAATCCAATCACAAGCTTTTACTTTACTAATTCGAGCGTGAGATCTTGGAGTAGAGCCTCCAAATCCCCTAGCTTCCATAGCTACAGCCAAAGTAGTGGAACGGCGAATTGATAAAACAAGCAAAGCAAACATTTGAGGGAAAAATGCCTTTAACTTATTTCCATCGCCAATACCACGAGATCGTCTGGAAGCGCCTAAAGCTCGCCAATCATCTTTCAAAACGTTAAACATTCTAATTCCAGCCAATCCGCCGTATACAAAGCGATCTGGCAAATGCAATATTTGACTAAAAGCATCTGCTAAATCAGTAGCATCTATACCTATAACTGTTACAATTGACGGAATTCCAATAGCCAAAATCCTTAAAAATGTGGCTACTGCTAAAGATGCAGACCTATCTGTGACATGAATCATGCCCCACTCGAACCACGTGCTTCCGCCCGATTTACCATAAAGAAAGATTGTAATAGCAGAGGTTGGAGCGCCTATCCAAACAGGCCAAGATAAATACATAACTTTCCAAGGCGGAATTTTTATAAAAGCCAAGATAATGAATTCTATTGCGAGCGCAACAGATGCTGAAATAGAATCCAAAGTTACCAATAGCGGAATTGAACACAGAAATGCACTAAACATGCGATAAACAGGATTCATGTAAGCAAGAACAGGAGAACAGCTTGATTTCCTTGGATCTTCAGAGCGTAAATTGACATTGCTTACAGAAATTCTAGACTCAGAAGAGCTACTATCCGTAGAAGAAGGCTTGTTGTCTGCGGAAGACTTACTATCTGCAGAAGGCTTGTTAGCAGCACAAGACTTGCTATCCGCAGAAGCGCTACTATCCTTGCAAGCTTTACTATCAGCAGAATCATTACTATCCGCAATCAATTCAATTACACGCGCGTTTAAAGCTTCTACTAATTCTTCATCGTGAGTTACAACAATAATACAAACGCCGTCTTTATTAAGACTTTCGATTAAACGAATAATCTGCATCCAAGTCTTGCGATCCTGACCAAAAGTTGGCTCATCTAAAATAATCACACTAGGAGCTGCAGCCAAAGATGCAGCAACAGTAAGCCTACGCTTTTCACCGCCGGAAAGAGTATAAGGATTCGAATTTGCATACTTAAACAATCGGAATCTTTTAAGCAAAGACTCGGCTTTAGCGCGAGCATCATCAGCACTCATACCCGTACGCAAAGGCCCAAGCATTACTTCTTGCAAAACAGTTGCACACGCAAATTGATGTTCAGGATTTTGGAAAACATATGAAATACGCTTAGCCAATTCAGATGATTTCCATTTAATAGGATTAGTTCCACGAGCACCGTTTGAAAGCTCATCACTTGCAACTACTTCACCACTTACCGCCGGCAAAAGACCCGCTAAAGTAAGAGAAAGCGTTGATTTTCCAGCTCCATTAGCGCCGACTAAAGCTGTAATCTGTCCAGACTTAAATTCCAAGTTAATATGCTCGGCAATAGGCTGATCTGTATGACTTATAGACAAATCCTTAGTTGAAAGGATTACTTTTCCAACGCTATTAGATGAATTATTATTCGATTTATAAGAGCTATTATGCGAATTTTTATATTTACTAGGAAGCCAGATTCCGAGATCCTCAAAGTCTAAATCAGTGCGCGTAAAAACTTCATCAGGAGAGCCATCCGCTACTATAACCGTTCTAGCAGAAGACGCGCGCGCAATATCATCATCGTGAACTTCTTCCAAAGATTCTGAGTCCGAGTTTGAATTTGAGTTTGAGTTTGATTCTGAACTTGAGATTGCAGATGAGTCTGATTTATCAATATCGTTGTTATCTAAACCTAAAACCACTACTCTATCAATCATGTCAATCCACGGCTCAGCGTGATGCTCAACAAGTACCATAGTTGCGTTGGTTGAGTCTAAGATATTTTTAACAGCCTTAACAACCTGATTTACTCCGTTCGGATCCAAATTCGCAGTAGGCTCATCTAAAAGCAAAACACGTGGCTCCATCGCCAAAGCTCCAGCCAAAGCCAATCTTTGCAACTGGCCACCGCTTAAATGTGATGTTGAACGATGCAATTGCAATCCATCAAGCCCAACTTCTTTAATGCTTTTTTCTACGCGCTGCCAAATCTGCTCGCGCGGAATATTCATATTTTCCGGTCCAAAAGCAACGTTATCGCCTAAACGTTGGAAAATTGCTTGCGCATCAGGATCTTGTAATACTAATCCAACTTTTCCTCTAGCTTGACGAACAGGAATATCGTCAACGTACACACAGCCTTCGCTTATTCCACCGTCTTCATCTTCTATTGAAACTGATGAATCCGATTCATCAGAAGATCCCGTCTGCTTAGAAGAATCCGATTTATTAGAAGAATCTGATTTATTAGAATTATCCGACTGTTTATTTTGAGATTCAATAATACTGCTGCCTATAATTCCAGCAGCACCTTCAAGAATGGTGGATTTTCCTATGCCTGACGCTCCCAGAAGCAGAACTCTTTGACCCGCTTCAATAGTGAGATTCAACCCGCGCACAGCAAAATGTTTGCGAGTAGCATGACGATAACCCCAATTATCGAAACGGAGACTAGCATTACAAGAATCCGACGGAAGGAATGTTTCGGAATTCTTAGTATTTTCTTCTATTAGAACTTGCTTTTGAAAGTCATCAGGCATAGTAAATCCTTTATGGCAATGATGCGTAGTTTATTTAATATATGGACTTATTAAATATATGGATTTGTTAACGTCCCGATGCAAAAGAACTTAATGCACCCGTTTTACGTATACCCTTATACAAGAACCACATAAGAATACCTGCAAACACAGCTCCGGAAATAAAACTTGTAGTAAAGAGTACAATTCCGTATTTTCCGAATAAACCAACACCTTGCAAATGATTAAAAACGGAGTTCACCCAAGTTCCAATACCAGAAAAACCTCCAGCAAGAGCCGTATACCAGATATTCCAACGCTTATACAGAAGTATTAGGAATATTATTTCTGCACCAATTCCCTGAATCATTGAAACAATAAATGTATGTGGAAGGCCCCAAATATTACCCATGAGACCTTCGATAACACCAGCAAGCAATTCAGTATAAAGAGCTGCTCCAGGCTTGCGAATTATGATTGCAGCCAATGGGCCTGCAAAAAGCCATAATCCGTTAATCAAACCAGCCAATCCAGGTACTAGAGACTGAAGAAAATCCCAAGGTGCCGTGCAAAAAGCTGAAACAACCCAATAAATTACAGCAGATACAACAGCTATTACAGAAGCTACTGAAATATCAATAACTCGCCATCTTAAATGAGATTTTGGTTTAGCAATATTATTTGACATAAATTGTGCCTTTCAAACTTGATTGCGATTTAATTGTTTAAAACGCAATTTTTGATATTTAGGCACGGGAAAACAGACCTCCGTGCGCCAGCATTATCTGGATTCACGTTCAAGCGGTTTCTCTCAGCTTTGTTCACACAAAGCACCCGTGTCGCAAGAATGAGTGTACTTCATTTCTTTGACCATATTTAAAAGTATTAGGATGCAATTTTCGGTATTTTGAGTATTTTTAACAATATTTGAGAAAACAAAAGATAACATTATAAAAGCTTATTTTAAGAAAAATAAACATAAAATATACGCAAAATATACCTAAAATATGCATATTTCTAACAAACTTGAACATATTTAAAAGATAATTAACAAATAATTACCAATAATTAACACACGAATATTGTTAGAAATAGCGCAATCCTACTAAAAAATAAGCGTTACAAATGAGATGTATATCACATTAGCAACGCTTTAATAGACTTTGATAATACTTAACCAAAGCCTAATACTCTAAAAATTAAGTGAAACTGTATTACATACCTATAGAAATCGAATGATTATCAACAGTTTCACTAGTAGGTGCAAGTATCAAATCCTTCACCAACTCACGCGTTCGAAGCTGCGCATTTGGCTCTAATCTATCATCAGTTATAACCATATCGACTTGATCAAATCGAGCGAAAAGCGAAAGCGAAGTACACCTCCACTTAGTGTGATCAGTTAATATAATCGTACGATCCGCAATTTCCATCAAAGCCATATCAGTAGCAGCTTCAAGAGAATTTGGCATAAGGAATCCGCGCGGAAGCGAAACTGAATGAGTTCCCAAAAACACAGTGTTCACTCTCAAAGATGAAACAACTTTATCTGCAATAGGTCCAACCAATGAATTAGAGCGAGTAATCACACCGCCAGTAACAATAACTTCAACATCCTTAGACTCCAAAGCTTGCACAAGTTCAGCAACAGGAATCGAATTTGTCAAAATCGTAATGCCAGAAGCCTGACGCGACTCTAATAAATGCTGAGCAAACACATAAGCAGTAGTACCACCGCCAATAGCAATAACATCGCCAGGCTGCACATAACCAACTGCCTTACGAGCAATGGCATCTTTCAGACCAATATCCATCTGTGATTTAACAGAAAACAGCGGCTCACTTAACAAAGTATTAGTCGTAACAGCGCCGCCATGAACACGCTTAAGTAAACCTTTATCCGACAACTCGCCTATATCTCGGCGAATAGTCATAGCAGATACTGCCAATTCCTTAGACAATGCAGTAATACGAACTGCGCCTCTTGTACGAAGTCTACTAAGAATTAATTGCTGACGCTGTGAAGAAATCATACGAACATTATCGCACACATATACGCAAAAAACAAACGCGATTGAGCGTTTATCTGTGCGCAACGCAATGCAGCGAACAAATAAAAGCAAAATCAACTATTCTTGAGCGCAAAGCGCACAAAATCGAACTCAAAAAGAGTGGCTAAAAGCGCAACCAACTCAATTAAGAAAGCCTGGCTTATAAGAAACCAGGCTCTAAAAGGTTTAGCTTGCTAAAGACTTGCTAAACGCCTACTAAATCCTTACTGAAGACTTAAGCATCAATTCCGACAGCGTCAGAAACATGCTCAAAACCATCAGCCTTCAACAATCTAGCTAATCCTCGCTTCAAAACACTAATTTGCTGAGGTCCTCTATACATAAGAGAAGAAATAAACATAACTAAATCAGATCCAGCGCGAATCTTCTCATACGCTTGACGAGGAGTGAAAACGCCACCAGCTCCAGCAATAACAAAACGATCGCCAAAAGCAGCACGCGTTCTACGAATCAACTCATTACTTGCCTTATAAGTAGGGCCGCCAGAAAGTCCGCCAGGCAAATCAGCAGGAATATTCAAACCAGCGCGATTCTTGCACAAATTAGCAATAGTAACACCATCAACCTTATGCTCAGCAAGAACATCAAGAAGCGATTTAAACTGATCCCAACCGCCAGGCACGTTCAAAGGCATCTTAACCAAAGTTGGCTGAGGACGATCCACCTTATCTAGCACTGTAAAAAGCTTATCCAATGCTTCAGGCTTGGTAAAAGGCTCACCAGCGCACGTGTTCGGGCAAGAAATATTCACCTCAATCATAGAAGTACGCCCAGCAGCACGCTCAAGCGATATACGATAATCTTCAATGCCTTCGTCTAAATCGCCAACTAAATCATCATTCGTGCGAGCAATAGACACAGAAATATTCATACGAGAACGAGTCCAAGCCTTTTCAGCGCGAGCAACAACAGCCTCACTGCCATCGTTATCTAAACCAGCGTGAACCAAAATAGAATCATATTCAGGGAAACGATGATACCAAGGCTTTGAATTACCAGCACAAGGGCGAGAAGTAGTAGATCCGACTGTTTCAAATCCGAAACCTGCATTGTCAAGAACAACAGTCAAATCGCAATTCTTATCCAAACCAGCACTCAAGCCAAAAGGATTGTCAAAATCTAATCCCATAACATTTGTTTCCAAAACAGGATCCGTATAATCCAAAGTTGAACGCAAAAGCCACATAAGCAAAGGATTGTCAGAAAAAGCTTTGCACAAAACCAACATGCGCTCATGAGCTTCGTCAGGCGGAACATTGAAAACCATATGTGGCTTAATAATATGCTTATAGGAGAAGGTTAGAAGATCAGTTGCAGCCATATTTATATTGTTTCTTAAAGGATTATTTGAAACATAGGACTGCGAAGACTTGCTAACTTTCTTAGATCCCGAAGATTTCATGTTTTTGGTAGCACAATCTGATTTAGAACAATCGGACTTAGCTAAAGAACAAGATTTGCCGGAAGCACAATCCTTTTTCGATTCGTTATTTGATTCGTTATTCGATTCGTTATTCGATTCCTTCAATTTTTCAAGCTCCTTAAACTTATGGATTAAGCAGACCCCATGAATGACACAAATACTATAAATGCCATAAACGGAATCTGCTAATCTCTTTTACTTTATATTTTTACTTTATATTTTTACTACTCAACTTCGCTGATTTCACAACGATTAGCAATTGACCTAACAATTACCGACTTTCAGCATCACTACTGATTGTCACCATCGTTGCCATCATCAGTACCGCCGGTACCGCCGGTACCACCTGTACCGCCTGTACCAGCATTAGTTTGATCTCCAGCTTGAGAACCACTTTGTGAACCATGCTGTTCACGAGCAGCCTCACGTTGAGCATCAGAATCACGATTACGCTGTTCCGCAGCGTCTGAATTACGCTTCAAATCTGACGGCATAGGGCCACCCCTTAAGAAATCAGGATCCGGCTTACCGTAATCATTATCTTTAGGGAGCTTCGCAGCATCAGAATAAGTATCCATGAAGTACTTCCAAGCTGGTGCAGCAATAAACACACCAAACCAAGTGCCTCTTCTAACGCCATTAATCATGGCACCGTTAAAAGTCTTAGGATGCTCAGCATTGCCGACTGCCACAAATGCTGCAACTTGATTAGGTATAAATCCACCCGTAAGCATGTAAGTATCTTCGTTAGTACCAGTCTTAGCAAAAGTCTTACGGCCACCTTCAAGCTGAGCAACTCTTGCGACACCAGTTGGCTGAACAACACCTTGATTCATAGCATAAGCAACAGTTTGCGCAACCTTCTTAGGAATAGCTTGATGGCAGTGAGCGCTAGGAACACGCAAGCGCTTTCCATTTTTATCTATTACTCGCTTAATAGCAATAGGATCGCATTGCACGCCATCAGCGCCAATAGTCGCATAAACATTTGCCATACTCAAAGGCGATCCCTGCACAGCACCAATCATCATAGGAGGGTTCAAAGAATTCTTAGAGAAAATATCTTCCTGACCTAAAGGAGAATTATGATAACCCAAAGTTCTTGCAGCTTCAGCAACAGCACACAACTTAATCTGCGAACCCATAGAAGCCTGAATAGTGTTATGAGAATGCACAAGACCCATTAACGGCGTTTCAGGGCTAACAGTACCACCGCCAGAATTCTGAACAGGCCATTTACCTAAACCGTGATACCTAGCGCACGAAAAATCATCGTTATTATACAAAGTAGAAGTACGCAAAGGCTGATTGATCGACTTTCCAGCTAAAAGCCAAGCAACCATGTTAATAGGCTTCCAAGTAGAACCAACTTGCCAACCTAAACCGCCACCATCGCGCTCATCAACCGCATAATTGATAGCGGTGTGAGTAGGATCAAGCCTTGCAGCATCCGTAGCATCATAAATACGATTGCTACCAAATCCCAAAACTTCACCAGTTCCAGGTTTAATAGCAGCAATAGAAACCTCAAAACCGCTGCTATCGTTCACAGGAATAGTTTTACGCGCAGTTTTCATTGCAGCGTCATTAGCATGAATATCCATTGTGGAATAAATATCCAAGCCACCTTCATTAAGCAACTTTTGACGAGCCATCACACTGCTGCCAAATTCGCGAGAATTAAGGATTTTCTTAGTAACATAATCGCAGAAGAATGCTGCATCCCCAGCTGCTTGACATCCAACATGCGATATATTTCTTTGAATATTTAAAGTATCTTTAACAGGAATAGCAGAAGCTTTATCGTGTTCAGCTTTAGAAATAAAGCCTTGACGTAACATCAAATCCAAAACAGTATTTCGCTGAATTTGCGAGTCCTTCAAATTACTTTCAATAGAAGGATCATACCTAGCAGGATTCTTAGTAATAGCCGCGATAGTTGCAGACTGAACTAAATCAAGTTTCTCAGCTGTAGTGTTGAAATATCGCTTAGCTGCCATTTCAACGCCATACAAATTATTGCTTCCAAACTGCGCGATATTCAAATAGCCTTGAAGAATCTCTAACTTTGAATACTTCTTTTCCATTTGAATTGCTATAAGCATCTCACGAAGCTTACGCGCAATCGTGCCTTCTGAAGCATGGTATTCAGCAATAGGATCGTTATCGTCACGAGCCTTAATCATCAGAACATTCTTCACATACTGCTGTGTAAGCGAAGAACCACCCTGCATACTTCCATGCTTAATAAATGTTTGCACAAAAGCTCGCATAACGCCTTGCACGTCAACGCCTGAATGCTCAAAGAAGCGACGATCTTCTCGAGCTACCATTGCTCGCTGCATGTATTGGGAAATCTTGCGAAGAGGAACAACAGTACGATTTTGAGCGTAGAACGTAGCTATAACTGTTTTTCCATCAGACGCAAAAATACGCGATTTCTGAGGTAAAGCAGTGACGTCAAAATCTATGCCGTCAACACGAAGCGAAGGAACAACAGATTTCACAACACTATTTACGCTCATAACGCTTGGCACAAACAATATGCTTAGTGCACCACCGCCACAAAAGCACAATAAAACATAAGTAAGAAATAGTGCTAATACGCGATGCATAGTAAGTGAATTCTTTTTAGGCATGCGTACTATTCTAAAGGTTTGCCTCTACTTGAGAAACGTTAAGGAAATATTCATGATTTCTCTGGCTAGAAATTAGTTAAATCCTATTAAACAAAAACGAGCCAGGAAAATTCCTGACTCGTTTAAGTAAACTTACAAGGTAATCATAAAACTTATAAACAAATCCTATTAACGAATCATATTAACGAATCGCATATAAGTCTTACTGCACCCCAGGCTTACTCAGCCTCAGTAGCTACCTTTGTTGCAGCTTCAGCTTCTTTAACGACTGCCTGCTTTGGGCTTACTGGCTCAGCCACAAGCTCGATAATAGCCTGTGGAGCAGTATCACCACGACGAGGAGCGATCTTCACGATGCGGGTGTAACCGCCTTCGCGCTGCTCCATCTGCTCAGCAATCGAAGTGAAGAGATTGTGAACCACGGACTTGTCGCGGATCACGCGCAACACGCGACGACGTGAATGCAAATCGCCACGCTTAGCGAATGTGACCAAACGCTCAGCAAGTGGACGAAGACGCTTTGCCTTTGGCAGAGTCGTCACAATACGACCGTGCTGGAAAAGGCTGGTCGCCATGTTGGCCAGCATCAGGCGCTCATGCGCTGGGCTTGAAGCCAGACGAGGGCCTTGTTTCGGTGTAGGCATTGTTACTCCTTATTGTCGCAATTGTCGCATCATTCAGGTGGGCATCAACCCGAACATCCGAATGTTACGGCACTTGCAGTGCTACTTTACTCGTCTTCAGGCGAGAAGAAAGTACCACCTTCGAGATTATTGGCGTCAAAGCCAAGCGGTGAAGCCTTCAATGACAATCCCATGGACTGCAACTTTTCTTTCACTTCATCGATGGATTTCATGCCGAAATTACGAATATCGAGCAAATCCTGCTCAGTGTGAACTACTAATTCACCGACTGTATGAATACCCTCACGCTTCAAGCAATTATAGCTACGCTGCGTAAGATTCATTTGCTCAATCGGTATAGCCATTTGGGAATTAGATTCCTCCATGGCAGGAGCTGGACCAACCTCCACACCTTCGGCTTGAAGATTAAGCTCACGGCAAAGACCGAAAAGCTCAACCAAAGTCGAACCTGCTGATGCAACTGCATCACGTGGAGAGATAGCCGGCTTAGTTTCCACATCCAGGATGAGCTTATCGAAGTCCGTGCGCTGTTCCACGCGGGTAGCTTCGACCTTATAGCTCACCTTTAATACTGGCGAGTAGATCGAATCCACAGGAATGCGGCCGATTTCGCTGTTCTCCTGCTTGTTCATCTGAGCTGGCACATAGCCACGGCCACGCTCAACAGTGAACTCAATTTCGAGCTCGCCATCTTCTGCGAGAGTAGCAATATGCATCTCAGGATTGGCAATAGTCACACCAGCCGGAGGAGTAATATCTCCAGCAGTTGCTTCACCTTTGCCGTTCTTTCGAAGATACATCACTACAGGTTCGTCATACTCACTTGTGAGCACAATACCTTTGATGTTCAGCAGGATTTCAGTGACATCCTCTTCAACACCTGGCAGAGTCGTAAACTCATGAAGAGCACCAGAAATACGCACCGATGTAACGGCGGCTCCTGGAATAGAACTCAACAAAGTACGACGGAGCGAATTGCCGAGCGTGTAGCCGAAACCTGGCTCCAACGGCTCAATAGTAAAGCGAGAACGCTGGGGATTCAGTGATTCCTCGGTAAGTGTCGGACGCTGTGCGATAAGCACTTTGGTATCCTTTCAGCTTCTGGTCGGTGGTGCACACGCCTTCCATAAGCGGGTTGGATGGATGGATTCGTAAGAGTGCTCAGACGCGGCGACGCTTTGGTGGGCGTACGCCGTTATGCGCTTGCGGGGTGACGTCGGTAATAGAACCAACTTCGAGACCCGCGGACTGGAGGGAACGGATAGCGGTTTCACGACCGGAACCTGGACCCTTAACAAACACATCGACCTTCTTAAGGCCGTGCTCCATAGCCTTACGAGCGGCAGACTCAGCGGCCATACCTGCAGCGTAAGGAGTCGACTTACGGGAACCCTTAAAGCCGACATCACCACCGGAAGCCCAGGAAAGGACTGCACCGGATAGATCGGTGATGGAGATAATAGTGTTATTAAATGTTGACTTAATATGCGCCTGCCCAACCGGTACCGACTTGCGGTCCCGGCGACGCGGCTTGCGCGAGGCTTGCTTTGCAGCTGCCATTGACCCTCGTTTCCTAATGACGAATGAGTTGGTATGTCTAGGCGATGAGAATAACCTCGTGGCCTAGAGCCGACCACCGACTACTATCGGGTGGCCTTCTTCTTCCCGGCGACAGTACGCTTCGGACCCTTACGAGTGCGAGCATTAGTCTTAGTACGCTGACCACGCACAGGAAGACCCTTGCGATGACGCTGGCCTTGATAGCAGTTGATCTGAATCTTACGACGAATATCAGCGTCGATTTCACGACGCAAATCACCCTCGATCTTGTAGTTACCTTCGAGATAATCACGCAAAGTGATTAATTGATCATCAGTAAGATCCTTGACGCGAGTGTCCGGATTAATACCGGTCGCGGCAAGCGTTTCCTTAGCGCGAGTACGTCCAACACCAAAAATGTAGGTGAGGGCAATCTCAATGCGCTTCTCATTGGGAATATCTACTCCGGCAAGACGTGCCATTGCGATTCCTTTACTGTTCACGCAGGTCGTACACCAAATCTCCCGCATATTGCGGCCTGGGCCTGCGCACCCAGGGTTCGGCATGCTGTCACTTCTTAACTTCAAAACTTAGATTTTAAAAACTAAGCTTTAAAACTAAAACAGCAATGCTGTGATTTAGTGCCTTATTTCTTTATTTCCGCGATGGGAATCTACTCAGCCCTGACGCTGCTTATGACGTGGGTTGGTGCAGATCACCATGACGCGGCGTTTGCGTTTGATCACACGGCAATTGTCGCAGATCTTTTTAACACTCGGGCTGACCTTCATGGTTTTCCTTTTTACTTGTACCTTACTTGTATCGGTACGTAATACGTCCACGGTTCAAATCATATGGACTCATTTCTAGCACAACGCGATCCTGCGGCAGAATGCGAATATAATTCTTACGCATCTTGCCCGAAATTGTAGCGAGCACGATGTGTTCGTTCTCAAGCTGCACGCGAAACATCGCATTAGGCAATGCTTCAACTACTCTGCCTTCGACTTCAATCACACCGTCTTTTGCCATGAGCCTCGTTCCGATCCTTGGACATAATACTTTGCGCGTCCGAAGACACACCAATCTTTAATAATACAGCAAAAGCGCCCAATACGACATTCGGCGTGTCGCACCAGGCGCTAATAATTAAGTTTTACTTCAGTTCAAAGAACTTAATCTAGCTCAAAGATTGAATAATGCGATGATTAATCTCAGCTACATCGCCAACGCCGTCAACTTCAACCAACTGACCACGGCTATCATAAATATCAAGCAATGGAGCAGTTTCGCGCTCATAAGTTTCAAGACGCTTAGCAATAACCTCAGGAGTATCATCTGAACGACCCTGCTCAACTGCGCGCTTCTTCATACGCTCAATTAAAACATCACGCTCAGCCTCCAAAGCCACAACATGATCCAGAGGAGTATTAAGTTCCTCAAGCATCCTGTCTAAGGCTTGAACCTGAGAAGCATTACGAGGATATCCGTCAAGAATCCAACCCTTTTTAGTGTCATCTTGAGCTAAACGATCCTTCACAATGCTGTTAGTTAGCTCATCAGGAACCAACTCACCTTTGTCAAGATATCCCTGAACCTGTTTACCGAGCTCCGTTTGATTCTTAAGATTGTAACGGAAAATATCACCAGTAGAAATAGCTGGAATATCATAGTGTTCACTCAATAACGCGGCCTGAGTACCTTTGCCAACGCCTTGCGGTCCCATAATCAGCAATCGCATATCAATCTCCTTAGCTTAAGTGCTGTAATTTAGATACTTAATTTAGATACTTAACTTACTTAGATACTTGATTCTTTGCATCATGATTGAACAAGAATCCAGCGTACTGGAACTGTTCGGTTTGAGCCAATGCTTGACGCAAAGTATCCAAACCAACGCCTGCAATAATCAAAATCGTAGTACCACCAAATGGAAGCTTGGTGTTCAAGTCTAATGTCTTAATCAAAACAGTTGGAATCAAAGCAACAAATAGTAAGTAAACAGCACCAACAGTGTTCAATCTGTTCATAACATAGCTAAGATACTTGCTTGTAGCGCTGCCTGCACGAATACCTGGGATAAATCCGCCGTATTCCTTCATATTATCAGCAGTTTCATCAGTGTTAAAAGTAATCTCAGTGTAGAAGAAGCAGAAGAATACAATCATCAAAGCATACAAAGCGATATACCAAACAGATGTTGTATTTGCAAAATTCTCTTCAATCCACTTAACCCACTGTTGATCCCTATTACCAAACTGAGCAATAAGCGTTGGAACAGCAAGAATAGACGAAGCAAAGATTGGTGGAATAACGCCGCTCATATTAACTTTCAATGGAAGATAAGTTGATGAGCCGCCGTACATCTTACGGCCAATCATACGACGCGTGTACTGCACAGGAATACGACGCTGAGCAAGCTCCACGAAATCAACAAACACAAGAATAACAAGCAGAACGCCAGTAACAATGCCGAACTTAACCCAATCGCCATCTGAACCGTTGCTACCCCAGCCAATACCCCAAAGCTTTGGCAAGAATCCAGCGCATATAGACATGAAGATTAAGACTGACATACCTTGACCAATACCCTTATCGGTAACAAGTTCTGCCATCCACATGATAAGACCAGTACCGCCGGTCATAATAATAACCATAAACGGCAAATCATTTCCATTAGGAATAACTCCTGGGCACATACCGCCAAAAAGCATTCCATTCCTTGCAGTAACAAGAATAGTAACCGACTGCAAAACAGCTAAGCCAACAGTCAGATAACGAGTATACTGCGTAAGTTTTGTTTCACCGGACTGACCTTCTTTGTGCAATGCTTCAAATCGCGGAATTACAACACGCAATAACTGAATAACAATTGATGCAGTGATGTAAGGCATAACACCTAAAGCAAAAATAGAAAGCTGCAACAAAGAACCGCCAGAAAACAGGTTAACCAAACCTATAAAGTTCTCGTTTGAAGAAGCTAAGCGAGCAGTGCAAGCACTCACTACTTTATAGTTCACACCCGGGATCGGGATAAACGAACCAATACGATAAATAATTATCATCGCGAAGACGAAGAGGATTTTATTCCTCAACTCTTTCGTCTTGAAGGCCTGGATTAACGTTTTCACCTGGGTCTTCCTCCCTTTTTGCGCGACTATCTAAGCGCAACCAGTAAAAAAACAAACTCTGAGGAAATAGTGTAACCTACGGTGTCTACCGGCACGCCGCTAAGAAAAATAGCATAAAACTATTGCAAGCAGATATAAACTGCAAGCAAATCTAAACAAATATAAACAAATCTTAATAGCAAATAATCCCTCCAGCACATGCCGGAGGGATTATCGATGCATTATAAAGTGACTATCAACTAGCTTAAAGTATTACTACTCTTCGCTAACAGAGCCACCAGCAGCTTCAACCTTAGCCTTAGCAGAAGCAGAAGCCTTTACACCCTTCAAGTTCAAAGCGACGCTCAAATCGCCATCGCCCAAAACCTTAACAGGATAGCCATCACGCACAGCGCCCTTGACTACCAAGTCAGCAACAGTAACTTCGCCACCCTTTGGGAAAAGCTCAGCAAGAGTTGCAACGTTCACTACCTGGAATTCCTTCTTGAAAGGACTTCTAAAGCCGCGAAGCTTTGGTAAACGCATGTAAAGTGGAAGCTGACCGCCTTCAAAGCCTGGACGAACTTGGTAACGCTTCTTCGTACCTTTATCGCCACGACCAGAAGTTTTACCCTTAGAGCCTTCACCACGGCCAACACGAATGCGATCCTTGTTAGCTCCTGGAGCTGGACGCAACGTGTGCATGTGAAGCATTGGTTCTTCATTAGCCATAATCAGTCAACCTCCTCGACGCTTACCAAGTGGCGCACGGCCATTACCAAGCCACGATTGACGGGGGTGTCTTCACGAACAACACTGTGACCAATCTTATGAAGGCCAAGAGTGCGAACGTTTGCGCGCTGGCGCTCGGTGGAATGAACCAAACCGTGTACCAGAGTGATCTTCAAATTAGACATCACTCACCATCCTTTGCAGCTTGAGCCTTTGCAGCTTGAGCTTCTTCGCGAGCCTTACGTGCTTCAGCAATACCTGCAGCACGTTCGCGAAGCAAAGCATCAGGTGCAACTTCCTCGAGGGAAAGACCACGACGAGCAGAAATTTCTTCTGGCTCTTCAAGCTTCTTCAAAGCATCCACAGTTGCGCGAACCACGTTAACAGCGGTTGCAGAGCCCATGGACTTGGTGAGGATATCAGTAATGCCTGCGCATTCCATAACGGCGCGCACTGCACCACCAGCAATTACACCAGTACCAGGAGCAGCTGGGCGAAGCAAAACAGTACCAGCAGCATCATGACCGAGAACCGGATGGGTGACGGTACCACGAATGCGTGGAACAGTAAACATATGCTTCTTAGCATCGAGCTGACCCTTAGCAATAGCTGCTGGGACTTCGCGAGACTTACCATAACCAACACCGACAGTGCCCTTACCGTCGCCTACAACAACTAATGCTGCAAAGCTAAAAGTACGACCACCCTTGTGTGTCTTAGAAACACGGTTAATGGTTACAACGCGATCGAGAAGCTCTTCACCGCGGTTTTCTTCACGACGGCTACGACGTTCACCGCGCTTGCCCTCGCCCTTAGAACGGCGAGAACGACGGTCATCATTGCGTTCCTCAGCGGATGCCTGAGTGTTCTGAGTTTCTTCAGCCACTTGGGTTTCCTTTTCGTTGTCGCTCACAGTGCTAGACCTCCCTGACGGGCGCCTTCAGCAACAGCTGCGACGCGACCATGATATTTGTTACCGCCACGATCGAAGACAACAGCGGTGATGCCCGCTTCCTTCGCTTTAGCTGCGATTAACTCGCCAACCTTAGCTGCAGCTTCAGTCTTCGTGCCAGTGAAACCAGCGAAGTCAGAAGTCAGAGTGGAAGCGCTTACCAAAGTAATACCTTTGGTGTCATCCACAATCTGAGCAACCATATGACGGTTGGAACGAGAAACGACCAAACGAGGACGCTCCGACGTACCGGAGATACGCTTACGAAGACGGGCGTGACGACGCAAACGCGCGACTTTCGTACCTTTACCGAAAATCTTGACGCTCATATCACTTACCAGCCTTTCCAGCCTTGCGCAAGATACGCTCATCTGAGTACTTGATGCCCTTGCCCTTATATGGTTCAGGGGCGCGAAGCTTGCGAATGTTAGCGGCAACCTGGCCAACGACCTGCTTATCAGTGCCCTTGACGATTACCTGGTTGGGATTCGGCAACTCTAATTCGATGCCTTCAGGAGGTTCAATAGTAATCGTGTGAGAATAGCCAAGGGAGAATTCAATACCCTTACCCTTCTTAGCAGCACGATAACCAGTACCAACAATATCCAAAGTCTTGGCGTAACCTTCGTGAACGCCCTTAACGATGGAAGCCACGATTGCACGAGCCAAACCATGCTTTGCACGAGTTGGACGCAAATCGTCAGCAGGAGTCAGTACAACCTGACCATCAGCAACCTCAGCAGTGATGCCTTCTGGGATTACATAGTTATCAGTACCCTTAGCACCCTTGGCGCTAAAAGCCTGACCTTCAATTTTAACTTCCACGCCTGCAGGGATGTCGACGGGGAGCTTACCAATATGCGATGCCATTTTCAGCTCTCCTTTCTCACCATACGTAAGCGACGATTTCGCCGCCAATGCCTCGATCGAGGCATTCCTTCTGGGTCAACAATCCCGAGCTAGTCGAGATGATTGCGATACCGAGGCCACCAAGAGGCATTGGCAAAGAGTCAGACTTTGCATAACGACGCAAGCCTGGCTTAGAAATGCGCTTAATACCCTGGATGGAACGCTGACCATTGGAACCGTACTTCAACGTAATTTCCAATGTCTGTCCAACCTTGGCTTCCTTAGCAGCAAAGTCCTTAATATAGCCTTCGCGCTTCAGAATCTCGGCGATATTCGCCTTGAACTTGGAGTACGGCATATCCACTGTATCGTGCTTTGCCGCGCTCGCATTACGCAGACGTGTCAACATATCTGCGATAGGATCTGTCATTGTCATGTGGGCTAACGCCCTTTCTCGCCGTGGTTTCCACCGCCATTTTCTAGACTTTCTGTCATCGGCAGTGGACCTTCAGCGTCGATATTTACCAACTGGACTTCGTAACACCCGGCAGTTCACCGCGATGAGCCTTTTCACGAAGGCATACGCGGCACAAACCGAACTTGCGATACACGGAGTGGGGACGACCACAAACCTGGCAGCGCGTATAAGCGCGCACCTTGAACTTCGGCTTAGCGGCCGCCTTGTTTTTCAGAGCGGTTTTTGCCATTTCAGTTCTCCTTGAATGGGAAGCCGAGATGCTTAAGCAAAGATTTAGCTTCCACATCGTCCTTGGTGGTGGTCACCACGGTGATGTCCATACCACGCTGATGATCAATCGAGTCAGGATCAATCTCATGGAACATAGACTGTTCAGTGAGACCAAAGTTGTAATTTCCCTGACCGTCAAACTGGTTGCCACTAATACCGCGGAAATCGCGAATACGTGGCAAAGCCAGAGTGAGCAGACGATCCAAGAATTCCCACATACGATCGCCACGAAGTGTTACATAAGCACCAATAGCCTGGCCTTCACGCAAATGGAATTGTGCGACAGACTTCTTAGCCTTGGTGACCTTTGGCTTCTGGCCAGTGATCAAAGTGAGATCTTTAATCGCGCCTTCGATAAGTTTGGAATCACGAGCAGCTGCACCGACGCCCATAGATACGACGATCTTTTGCACGCGAGCTACTTGCATAGGATTAGTATGTCCAAATTCCTTTTCCAAGGCAGGAACGATTTGATCATTATATTGCTGCTTTAAGCGCGGAGTTGCCGGTGCCTCAACAATAGTATCGGTCATGCCAGCTCCTTTCCGGACTTCTTGGCGACACGCACGCGCACGGTTTTCACCTTGCCGTCACGAGCCTCTTGCTTGACGATCACGCCAACGCGGGTAGGCTGCTTAGTTTCTGGGTCAATAACCATCACGTTAGAACGATGGATTGGAGCCTCTACAGAAACAATGCCCGCCTGCTGACCCTGCTGGGTGGCACGAACGTGCTTCTTAACAACCTGTACACCCTCGACAATAAGACGGTCTTCGGCAAGTACGCGAAGTACTTTGCCTTCCTTACCGCGATCCTTACCGCGAATGACCTTTACCTGGTCGCCGGACTTAATTTTGGCTACCATATCAGATCACCTCCGGGGCTAGGGACACAATCTTCATGAAGCGCTTATCGCGCAATTCACGACCGACTGGTCCGAAGATACGAGTGCCCTTTGGTTCACGGCCAGAGCCGAGAATGACGGCGGCGTTCTCGTCGAACTTAATATAGGAACCATCGATACGACGATGTTCCTTGACAGTACGGACGACGACAGCCTTGACTACGTCGCCTTTCTTGACCGACCCGCCAGGGATCGCGTCCTTGACGGAGGCGACGATGATGTCGCCGATGCCGGCATAGCGTCGCTTCGATCCACCGAGCACGCGGATGGCAAGTAATTCCTTAGCACCCGTGTTGTCGGCGACATGAAGCCGCGTTTCCTGCTGAATCATTGATTCTCCTTAGCCGAGCTGGTTCTCCCCACTCACCCGTGCTGATCAAAAGAACAGACACGGGTGAAGTGCGGAGCCTTGCCGAACTTGTTTACTTGGCGCGCTCGATAATAGATTCGAGACGCCAGCACTTGGTCTTGCTCACGTGCCGAGTTTCCATAATACTCACGAGGTCGCCAACATGTGCCTCGTTGTGTTCATCATGGGCTTTGACCTTGCTGGTGGAACGAACAACCTTACCATAAAGTGGATGGGTTGAACGCTGTTCCAACTCGACAGTAATCGTCTTGTCCATGGCTTCGGACACGACGTAGCCGCGACGAACCTTGCGGAAGTTGCGCTCTTGGTTCTCAGCCATGCTTACTTCTCCTTGACCTCAGTCACGCTTGGCTCTTGGCTAATGCCGAGTTCACGCTCACGTAGGACAGTATACATCCTAGCAATGTCGTGCTTGACAGCCTTGAGGCGAGCGGTGTTTTCAAGTTGACCGGTTGCTGCCTGGAAGCGCAAGTTAAAAAGCTCTTCCTTGGACTTCTTCAAGAAGCCTTCAATTTCAGCATTGGTCTTCTCGTTCAAATTCTTGATGGTGTAGTCTGCAGTTCCGACTGGCATCAGATGTCACCGCCTTCACGCGCAATAACACGGCATTTCATAGGGAGCTTATCGATGGCGCGGCGCAAAGCCTCGCGAGCGATGTCCTCAGAAACACCACCGATTTCAAACATTACACGTCCTGGGTGAATATTGGCAATCCAGAATTCTGGAGCACCTTTACCGGAACCCATTCGTGCACCAAGCGGATGCTTGGTCAATGGACGATCTGGGAAGACCGTAATCCACACACGACCACCACGCTTGATGTAGCGGGTCATGGCGATACGAGCTGCCTCGATCTGACGGTTAGTGATGTACGCCGGAGCCAGCGCCTGAATACCGAAATCACCGAAAGCGATTGCGGTACCACCCTTAGACATGCCGCTTCGGGTAGGACGGTGCTGCTTGCGATATTTTGTCCTCTTTGGGATAAGCATCTGCTCACTCCTTCGTTTCCGTTGCGGCAGGAGCCTCAGCAGCTACAGCTTCAGCTGGCTTTTCAGCCTGTGCTTCAGCAGCCTTCTGCTGGTTAGCAGAACGTGCTCCACGACGTGGACGACGATCGCTGTTACGGCGACCTTCACGCTTGCCCTGCTGTGCCTGCTGCTCTTCAAACTCACGCTCAGTCATATCGCCCTTATAAATCCAGACCTTTACGCCAATACGGCCGTAAGTGGTCTTAGCTTCAAAGAAGCCATAATCAATGAGGGCGCGAAGGGTCTGCAGTGGAACGCGACCCTCACGGTAGAACTCAGAACGGCTCATTTCCGCACCGCCAAGGCGGCCGGAAAGCTTGATACGGATACCCTTGGCTCCTGCGCGCATAGCGTCCTGCTGAGCTTTACGCATAGCACGACGGAATGTAACGCGGTTTGTCAACTGTTCCGCAATACCCTGAGCAACCAACTGAGCGTCAAGTGCAGCGTTCTTCACTTCGAAGATGTTGAGCTGTACTTGTTTGCCTGTGAGCTTCTCGAGCTTTGCACGAACGCGCTCAGCTTCTGCACCACGACGACCGATAACGATACCTGGGCGAGCTGTGTGAATATCCACACGCACGCGATCACGAGTACGCTCGATAACAATACGAGATACACCTGCACGTTCGAGGTCGTGGCTCATTTCCTTGCGAATCTTGTCATCCTCAAGAACGAAGTCACGGTAACGCTCGCCAGCCTTAGTGGAATCAGAGAACCACTTAGAACGATGATTCTCGGTAATGCCCAGGCGATAGCCGAAAGGATTGATCTTCTGACCCATCTTTAGCGATCCCCTTCCTTAAGCGAGACGATAACAGTGATATGGCTTGTGCGCTTGTTAATGCGCGCAGCGCGACCCTGTGCACGAGCGCGGAAACGCTTAAGCGTTACGCCTTCATCCACATAGGTTTCCTTGATGACCAAGTCCTGCTCACGGAATGGTTCGCCAGCCTTTTCGGCCTTAACGCGAGCATTAGCGATCGCGCTTTCGAGAACCTTACGCACCGGCAAAGATGCGTCCTGAGGAGCAAACTTCAAAATGGTAATAGCTTCGCTTGCACGCTTGCCTCGGATGAGGTCGACCATGCGGCGAGCCTTGCGCGGCGTCACGCGTACGTGACGAGCGATTGCTTTAGCTTCCATGTGTCCTAACTCTCCTTTAGCGGCGTGCCTTCTTGTCGTCCTTCACATGACCCTTGAAGGTCTTGGTCGGGGCGAACTCACCGAGCTTATGACCAACCATGGCTTCGGTAACGAATACCGGCACATGCTTACGGCCATCATGTACGGCAAAGGTATGTCCAATGAAATCAGGTGTGATCATCGAACGACGAGACCAAGTCTTAATGACGTTGTGCGTACCCTTGTCGTTTTGCTCGTCGACTTTCTTCTGTAAGTGGGCGTCGACGAAGGGGCCCTTCTTGATGCTGCGAGTCATCTATTCGACACTCCCTTACTTGCGGTTCTTACCATTCGGGCGACGACGAACAATCATCTTGTTCGAAGCCTTCTTCGGACGACGGGTACGAACCTCACCCTTACCCCATGGAGATACTGGCGGCTTGCCACCACGGGTACGACCACCATGTGGATGGTCTACAGGGTTCATGGATTCGCCTCGGGTGATTGGCCTACGACCGAGCCAACGTGCGCGGCCAGCCTTACCAAGCTCAATGTTAGCGTGATCGGAATTACCAACCTCACCAACTGTAGCGCGGCAACGAGCGTCCACGTTACGGATTTCGCCAGATGGCATACGCAACTGAGCGTAAGCACCATCCTTAGCTACGAGCTGAACGGCTGCACCAGCGGAACGAGCAATCTTTGCACCACCAAGTGGACGAAGTTCGATTGCGTGAACCACGGTACCGGTTGGGATGTTCTTCAAAGGCAAGTTGTTGCCTGGCTTAATATCAGCCTGAGCACCAGTCTCAATAACATCACCCTGGACGATACCTTCAGGAGCGATAATGTAGCGCTTCTCACCATCTGCATAGTGAAGCAGAGCGATACGGGCAGAGCGGTTAGGGTCATACTCGATATGAGCAACCTTTGCTGGAACGCCATCCTTGTCCCAACGCTTAAAATCGATGAGACGATACTGACGCTTGTGACCGCCGCCACGATGGCGAGAAGTCATGCGGCCGTAAGAGTTACGACCACCAGTTTTGCTAAGTTTGCGTACCAGCGACTTTTCAGGCGTAGAACGCGTAATTTCGGAGAAATCCGAAACAGATGCGTTACGACGGCCTGCAGTCGTCGGCTTATAAACGCGGATAGCCATAATATAGTCTTCCTTTAACTTTTCTCGGCTAGCCTTCAGTTACCAAAGATATCAATCGTTTGACCTGCAGCCACGGTGACAATAGCACGCTTCTGGTTCACACGACGGCCAAAACCGGTGCGTGAACGCTTACGCTTGCCAGCGCGGTTCAAAGTATTAACGTTTGTAACTTTGACTTTGAAGATTTCTTCAACAGCCTGCTTGATCTGAACCTTATTAGCATCTGGAGCCACTACGAAGGTGTACTGACCACGATCAGATGCTGCATAACTCTTTTCAGAAACAACTGGCTTCAAAATGACGTCATATGCTGGGTTATGGACTGCGACCATATAAATCAGGCCTCCTTAACGACAGGCTCGGTCTTAGCAGCAACGAAGGCGTCAAAACCTTCCTTGGTGAAGACAACGTATTGAGCCGTGATGACATCATAGGTGTTCAACTGATCAGCGAAGATCGGATGCACCGTTGGAATATTGCGCACAGACATCCACTCGTTGATGTTTTCACGAGAAAGAACAACGGTGGTGAACTGATTGTTTGTTACTGGTGTAAGTGCAGCAACAGCTGACTTAGTAGATGGAACATCCTTGATGCCCAAATCTACGATAGCAACGCGTGCGGCATTTGCGCGATCCGAAAGAGCATAACGAAGAGCAGCTGCCTTCATCTTCTTTGGAGTACGCTGATCATAGCTGCGAGGAACTGGACCGTGTACAACGCCACCATGTACCCACTGTGGAGCACGAATGGAGCCTTGACGAGCACGACCGGTGCCCTTCTGCTTCCATGGCTTCTTACCACCACCGGAAACGTTAGCGCGATTCTTTACTGCATGAGTGCCCTGACGAGCAGCAGCGAGCTGTGCAATAACGACCTGGTGAACCAATGGGCCGTGAGCTAAAACGTCTTCATTGGAGATACCGAAAATCTCGGCAGGAGCTTCAACAGTACCGTTAGCTTTACCCTGGTTATCAGTGACGTTCAGAGTTACGTTTGCCATAATTATCAGGCTCCCTTCACTGCCGAACGGACGAGAACGATAGCGCCCTTAGGTCCTGGAATAGCACCCTTGATAGCGAGAATGCCGTTCTCGACATCCGAAGAAACGATGGTGAGGTTGAGCGCGGTAGAAGTCACATGACCCATGCGACCAGCCATACGCTTGCCCTTCAAAATACGGCTTGGAGTTGCACATGCACCCACAGAACCTGGGCGACGTTCATTCTTGTGCGAGCCGTGAGTACGACGATAAGACTTGAAGCCCCAACGCTTGATAGTACCAGCGAAGCCCTTACCCTTAGTCGTACCGGTAACATCCACTTCAGAACCTTCAGCAAAAAGCTCAGCAGTTAATTCCTGTCCTGGCTTGTATTCTGCTGCGTCTTCTGTGCGCACCTCAGCGAGGTGACGACGAGGAGTTACTCCAGCCTTAGCAAAGTGACCAGCCAATGGCTTGGTTACCTTAGTAGGATCAATCTGGCCGTAACCGAGCTGAACAGCATTGTAGCCGTCAGTTTCTTCGGTCTTTACAGCGGTTACTACGTTAGTAGCAACTTCAACCAGAGTTACGGGGACAAAAAGGCCGTTTTCATCCCAAACCTGCGACATGCCAAGCTTGCGGCCGAGCAATGCAGTGCGATTCTTATTCTGCGACATTATTTTCTCCCCCTTCCTACAGCTTAATCTCAATATTTACATCCGCAGGCAGGTCAATGTGCATCAAAGAATCCACAGCCTTTGGCGTTGGATCTACGATGTCAATAAGACGCTTATGAGTACGCATCTCGAAATGCTCGCGAGAATCCTTATATTTGTGAGGAGAACGGATAACAACAAATACGTTCTTCTCGGTCGGCAGAGGAACCGGACCCACTACTGTGGCGCCCGCGTTCGTCACCGTCTCGACGATCTTCTTCGCCGATTGGTCGATGACCTCATGGTCATAGGACTTAAGCCTGATGCGGATTTTCTGTCCCGCCATTGCCGTCCGCCCTTTCTAGCGATTCGTTTACTGTTTACCAACCTGTATTAAAAGGGCACTGCGAGAATAGACACTTATAGCCATTCCACATCAGTGCGCAGCACCGAAATACCCATTTAAAATGAACATTTCGTTTCCGCGCTCGCTTTTTTTGATTCCAATATGCGAGCCTTAAAAACAGGCAACTGTCTAATTAAACCATTGCCTATGGATTAATAAAACCGGGCGTGTCGGCTTTTTAAGCGCTAAAAAATCGCAAAAAATGGCAGAAACCACAGTTAGTGTAGCTTCTGCCATTATTAACTAAATATGCGATGATATCTACTTCAAGCAACGCTCTTAAACATGACGCTTCTAAAAGTAATGCATACAAACGTAATACTATTAAATGTAGCGCTATTAAACAAAAGTATCGCTATTGTTTTTGGCATCACGTTTTTATTTCGCCTCACGCTCTTGACGCAAGCGATGGCCTTCTTCCTTCGAAACGCCGTAATATGCAGCGATTGCAATATCCTTCATATCTTCAATTTGAGGAATACGAGGATTTGCAGGTGCGCACTGATCTTCATACGCGCGCATACCAATATGATCCAGCAAAGACCAATAGTATTCTTCGTCCACGCCACAAGCCTTGAATGAAGCATCCATGCCAAGCAAATTATCTCGATAATTTTCAACTGCTTTAGCCAGATTTTCAACCCCTTCTTCAGGAGTCTTTCCAGGATCTATACCAATATTCTTTGCGAGCTGCTGATATCTCTCAACAGCAACATAACGGTTATACTTAGGCCAGCTTGTAGGCTCTTGTGGAATCTGGCCATTGTATCGGATAACATACGGCAGCAAAATAGCATTCGTATGACCATGAACAACATGGCACAAAGCACCAATCGTATGCGCCATTGCGTGGCACATTCCAAGGAAAGCAGATCCAAATGCCATACCTGCCATAGTTGCAGCATTATGCATCTTTTCTTGAGCTTCAATCTTGCGCTCATAATCTTCGCAATTAACTGAATCGTTAAGATTTTCCCAAATCAACTTCGTCGCATGCAAAGCCATAGCATCAGTGAAATCATTAGCGTATACGGATGCATAAGCTTCGATTGAATGAGTTAAAGCATCGAATCCTGAGTCACATGCCAAACGACGAGGCTGCGTACGCGCCAAAACAGGATCAACAATTGCTACCGAAGGAGTTAAAGCATAATCGGTAACTGGATACTTATACCCCGTCTTATGATCCGTAATAACAGCAAATGGAGTGACTTCAGAACCGGTTCCAGACGAAGTTGGAATGCAAACAAGTTTCGCTTTTTCGCCAAGCGGCGGAATCTTGAATGCGCGCTTACGAATATCGAAGAACTTTTCGCGCAAATCAGCGAAGGAAATTTCCGGATGCTCGTAAAGAAGCCACATAATCTTAGACGCATCCATTGGAGAACCGCCGCCAACAGCAATAATCGTATCCGGCTGGAATTCCTCACGCATCATTTCTGCGCCGCGCTCTACTGTTTCAACGCTTGGCTCTGGCTCAACGTAATCAATAATTCTGAACGTAACTCGATTTTGACGCGCACGAAGCTGATCAATAATCTTATCGACCACACCCAACTGTTCCATTACTTTATCGCACACGATAACCGCGCGTTCAATGCCATACATGTCTCGCAAATAGCGAACGGCATTTGGCTCGAAATATGTTTTTGCTGGCACTTTGAACCACTGCATATTGTTATTCCTTCGTGCAATACGCTTTACATTTATAAGATTTACTGCCTGAACATTTCCAGAAACCGAATTTCCACCATAAGATCCGCATCCCAAAGTTAAGGAAGGCGCGATTGAATTGTAAATATCGCCAACGCCACCCAAAGAACCTGGGGAATTCCAAATAATACGGCAGGCATGCATTCGTAAGCCATATTCTCGAGCTAATTGCTGATTATTAGTATGAATTACTGCAGTATGACCAGCTCCATGCACAAGCATTTGCTCGCACATTTCAAAGCCTTGTTCCTTATTTTCCGCGCGAAGAAGAGCGTGTACAGGAGCGAGCTTCTCCATTGTAAGAGGCTCCATCTCGCCAACTTCCTTGCATTCAGCAACCAAAATCACAGCATCCTCAGGAACCTCAAACCCAGCTTCATGAGCAATATATTGAGGAGATCTTCCTGGAACAACTGAATTAAGCTTAGGAGTTTGACCTGAATACGAAGTGCAACCAAACATATACTGTTCAAGTTTCGCTTTTTCATCAGCGTTAACGAAATACGCTTTTCTACGCTTCAATTCCTTTAACAATGGCTCATAAACGTCTTTATGAGCGATAATCGCCTGTTCGGTAGCGCAAATCATACCGTAATCGAAATGCTTTGAAAGAACTAAATCGTTAGCAGCGCGCGCAATATCAACATCACTATCGACATATGCAGGAGCATTACCCGCTCCAACGCCAAGCGCTGGCTTTCCGGATGAATAAGCTGCCTTAACCATACCTGGGCCGCCTGTAGCAAGAATTGTTGCAACTCCAGGATGCTTCATTAACGCACCAGTAGCTTCAATAGAAGGATGCTCAATCCACTGAATACAATTTTTTGGCGCTCCTGCTGCAATTGCCGCATCTCTAACGATTCGCGCAGCCTCAGCCGAGCACTTTTGAGCAAATGGATGGAATCCAAAAATAATTGGGCAACGAGTTTTAAGAGCTATAAGAGACTTAAAAATAGCTGTTGACGTTGGATTAGTAACTGGAGTTACGCCTGCAACAACTCCTACCGGTTCAGCAATTTCATCAACACCAAGAACATCATCTTCGCGAATAATGCCAACAGTTCTTTGGCCTGCCAAATAATGAGTTATATGCTCGCATGCAAAGATATTTTTAGTCGCTTTATCTTCTACTAAACCACGACCAGTTTCATCAACTGCCATCTTTGCCAGAATCAAATGCTTATTTAAAGCAGCAACAGAAGCTTTTGCGACTATATGATCGACCTGCTCTTGATTTAACTTTTCATACTCATCTAATGCTTTAGTCGCGTTTGCAACAAGATTATCGACTTCTTGCTGAGCATTAATAACTTTTTCATCAACATCTTTTTTATCAACATCTTTTTTATCTGTGGCATCTTTACCAATAGCCTCAGCCATTCGGTCCTCCTTGATCATAAATATCGCAGGCATTTTATTTAGTTTTTCACTTACTTGCGTTCACTTTTATATTTAATTTTTATTTATAAAAAGTGATATAGATTACAATCTACTTTGCTTACTGTACTATTCCGATTTTGTAGCGAGTTGCGCTATTTATGATTGAGGATTATCACCTATTGTTCGATTTATGTAATTATTTGTAATTAATTTTGTGCGATTATCAACTAGATTTTCTAAAATGTTAGATTTATTCGCAACATATAAACTATTCATAACATTTAGAACATTCAACAGCATTAGATACAAAAAATGGCTTCCAGCAAAAGCCAGAAGCCATAGAAAAATAATATTCTTCGAAACTTAACGCTTCGAGAACTGAGGTGCACGACGTGCCTTGTGCAAACCAGCCTTCTTGCGCTCCACAACGCGAGCGTCGCGAGTCAAGAAGCCAGCCTTCTTCAAAGCAAGACGATTGGCATCATGATCGATAGAATTCAATGCACGAGCCACACCCAAACGAATAGCACCAGCCTGACCAGTAGTACCGCCACCGTCAACGAGAACGACGACATCAAACTTGCCTTCAAGCTTGAGCAACACGATAGGAGAATTCACTTCGCGCTGCAATAAGCGAGATGGGAAGTATTCTTCCAACGTGCGACCGTTAATGGACCACTTACCAGTGCCAGGAACCAAACGAACACGAGCTACAGCTTCCTTACGACGACCAGTGCCGTAGCCTGGCTCAATCGCAGAAGTACCAGTACCTGCACCAGCGTTAGTTTCGGTGGTGTAGTTTGTCAGTTCTTCTTCATTCTCGAGAACCGCGGAGTTGTTGTTATCTACCATAATCATATTCTCCTTACGATTCACTTAGCCTGCTGAGAAACCTTAGAGATCTCAAAGACCTGTGGCTTCTGGGAAATGTGCGGATGTTCTGCTCCAACGAATACGCGAAGGCGATCAAGCTGCACCTTAGCAAGACGATTCTTTGGAAGCATGCCTCTGACAGCGGACACGATGATGCGCTTTGGATCCTTCTCCAAAAGCTCAGCATAGGAGTCGCGACGAAGGCCGCCTGGACGACCAGAGTGGGAATAAAGTTCCTTGCTCAACTTGTTGCCAGTCAAAGCAATCTTTTCAGCGTTAATAATAATAACGTGATTGCCTGCATCAGCATGTGGAGCAAATGTTGGCTTATTCTTACCACGCAGCAAGATGGCTACCTGAGTGGCCAAACGACCGAGCACCACATCAGTGGCGTCGATAATATACCAGTCATGAGTTAAATCTGCTGGTTTCGGTGTGAAAGTCTTCACAATCGTACCTTTTCTCTATTGTGTTTCGAGCGCTATCTTCATTTACAACAATCTCTAAAGGATTCCCTGAAGAGAATATCCGACGAAGATTTAATGCTCATAATCCGTGGGCTCCCTGAAAGTCCTCGATGGCGAGTGGGAAAAGCGCTTTGAAGGACCCCTTAGGGAAACACAACAATCTGCAAGTATATCGCCAGCTGACGACTACTTGCAAATGTCTATTTTATATATGGTTAAGACGAATAAAATCGAATCGCGAAATGAATATAAATGAAATCTCTAAATGAACAGAACGAATTACAAAACAAACGAATTACAAAACAAACGATTCGCGAATCGAACGAATCGCAAAACAAATTACGAGACGAACGAATCGCGAATCGAATAAATCAAAAAACGTCACGCATTCATAATCTTCGAAAGCGATTGTACGCGAGGCAAATCGAAAAGATTATCCAAGGATACTGGATTGCAATCCCCATCCGCCAGCGGAATACGCCAATTAGGATACTCGTCGCTAGTTCCAGGCTGATTTTGCGAACGACGCTCACCAGTAGCATCCACAATCGAAGCAGCCAATAACCTAGATGGAGCAGCCTTCAAAGCGCGATACAACGCTTCAACAATCTCTTGCTCATGCTCAGACTCATTTTCAACAAGCTTTGCATCCAAGAATCCGCCTTCAACAAGCATCTTCAACATAGCGTTATGTTCTGCAACAGCACCAGCGCGGAATTCCTCAACAGAACCGGTAAGCAAGTGCAAACGCTCTCGGATATCCACGTGTTCATATCGCAAATAGCCAGCAGCAGGAGGCAAATCATGAGTATTAACCGAAGCTAATGTCATTTCGCGCCACTTGCTTGGATGACGGAACACGCCATCGCGAGCCTCAAACCATTCAACAGTGCAACCAAGAACAGCTTTCTTAGCTAAAACTTCAATTGCATTAGCTGGAAGCACGCCAAGATCTTCTCCAACAACTACACCACCAGCGCGAGTAGCTTCAATTGCCAAAATTCCGAGCATGATATCTGCATCGTAGTAAACGTACGCTCCGTTCTTCGCGCTAGCGTTTTCAGGAATCCACCACAAGCGGAAAAGTCCAAGAATGTGGTCAATTCGCACTGCTCCAGCAGAAGCAAACATGCCATGAACCATGTCGCGATAAACTTTAAATCCAGTGCGCTCAAGCTCTACTGGATGCAAAGGAGGCTGAGACCAATTCTGGCCATTCTGATTAAAGTAATCTGGTGGGGCACCAACACAAGCACCATGAGCAAATCGCTCAGGATTCCACCAAACTTCAGATCCAGAAGGATGCACGCCAACAGCCATATCAGACATAATTCCAATACGCATTCCTGCCTTACGGGCAGCAACTTGCGCATCATGCAATTGCGTAAAAGCAATCCATTCCAACCAGCGATAGAATTCCAAAGTATCCGGGAAGCGCTGAGCTAAATCGTGAATTTCCTCAGAATTCTTATTTAAGCAAGACTCCCAATCGTCATGACCTTTAGGTGCACCCCACTTGTCATAGCACAAGCACCAAGTTGCATAACTTTCAAGACGCTCGCCCATATCTTTCTTAAAGGCTTCAAATTCTTCAGCACGAGATTTGCTAAGTCCAGCCTTGAAAATAATCCACAAAGCATGCATTTTTACGCGCCACATTGAATCGCGATCAATAATCTGCGAATCATTATTCAAAGGTGCCACTTGAGCGTGCAAATCACAAATTGTATTGCGATTATTTTCATCCAAAGTTTCATACTCAGGGATGCTTTCAGGGTGAATGTAAGTTATATTCACCATTGAACGAGCAACTGGCAAATAAGGCGATGGAGTTAATGGAGCAACTGGCTCACCAGCGTGAAGAGGATTTACTAATACAAAATCAGCGCCAGTCTTCTTCTTTGCTTCAACAAGCAACTGTGCTAAATCAGCATAATCGCCAACACCCCACGATTTAGAAGAACGAATGGAATAAAGCTGAGCCATCCATCCCCAAATCTGCTTTCCGTCAGATTCCAAAGAATCTAATGTTTCAATACGCTCTGGAGCGCTAATCAAAGTAGCTTCTTCAACTCGATCAGCAACAGTGATTTTCAAAGTGTGATATCCCATAGGAACATCAGCTGGAATTTTCAACAACGCCGTAGCAACAAATTTTCCGTTAACAGGGAATGCAACATCATTATCGCTAGGTTCGATTGCTAAATCACCTTTATAAGGCTTACCATTTTCCAAAATGAGCTCAGCAGATGGGCAATCTAAAATTCCTGTGTTTATCTTTACTTTGTCTTCTTTGCCAGCAGTATGCAATACAGTTGGAGCAATAAGACGCGAGTAACGTTCTGACAAAATATTTTTAATCGAAGCATCAATTGCTTTGTCGTCATGCGCGTCAACACCTAAAGCGTTTAGAACTGATTTCAATACATCGTCGTCAGTATCATGCTCTACGCCGTCAGCACCCACGAAACGAATACCAATACCCATTAACTCAGCAAGTTGAATTAATGGCTTTTCTGGTTCTTCTTCTAGTTTATTGTTCATATTTCCCATCGTAATCTATGAAGAGGGTATTTACATCGAACTATTTTACAATAATGTGATATTTATCAGTACGATTCCATAAAAAATATTGACAAAATAAATCAAATTTCTAAGAAAACTAAATAAAACCTTATTAAAATAAACAAAACTCCAGCAATTCAATAAATTTTATGAAACGCGCCTACTTAAATCTACTACGAGCCTACTTAACTTTAATACGCGCCTTTAATACGCGCCTTTACTAAGGGCCTTTACTAAGGGACTTCACTAAGGGACTACTTAGACCTATATTACGAAAGCTCAGCTTCTACTTTTTGCAGCAATCGCAACGTCTGAAGCTTTGTCATTACATAAATTTTTAAGAGTTTGAGGAGAAACTCCGGCATTAAGAGCTACCGCGCGACGTACCATAGTAGCGAGAACTACAGGCGCATCTTCCTGTACAGTAACTCCTAAAGATGCTAAATAATCGAGAGTCGAAGCGCTAACACCGTTAGTTTGAGCACCTTCTAATCGCATCTTCCATGATGTTTTAGGATTACATAACGCAGCATCTCTAACAGCTGCACAATTATCTTTAGTAAGACGACCAACAAGCCAATTCTTTACATTATGATTTTTTGCTACAGCTAATCGCACTTTATCGGATTTATCTTCTGAAAGTTTTACTAAAATATTAGGGAAAGGCATGGTACTTGCCAAATAAATACGATCTTCTTCAGGAGTATTTGCATTCCCAGCAACAGCTTCCAAAAGTGCTGTAGCGCGCGAAAATGCAGCCTGATTACTGCGATCTGGCAATTGACGAGTGGCGAATTCGTGAAGTTCTTGTGAGTCATCTGAGTGACGAAGATGTTCATAAATAGCTGTTAATGGCTCATAATCATTATGCTTAGCTTCAGATTCATCAGCAATATTATTAGATTGCTGATTATCATTGCTATTCTGCTCAGTCTGATTAAGCTCCATACGTCACTCACCTACTTTTAAACGTAAAATAAAATAATAATTCCAAATTTCATTCTATCTTCATAAGTAAATCATCCAATACTTCAACACGCCTATAAGCGCGATGAGCTGGCTTGCTACCAATTAGGCAGAGATTTGAGATTTTTCGCAGCGAAAGAGATTTTTAGTACCACTTTCCATCGCGCACGCAGTAACAGATCAACACTTCGCTGGCGAGGAAGTCCACTGGACTTCCTCTCTGTGCCAGCTCACTCATCGAAGGAGCTTAAAGCGCACTATGCAGCTTTAAGCTCGGTCGATTCGCAGCCCGAATGGTGACTCGTCGAGAGAGCAAGAAAAATCGAAAAATCTCGGTGATTAGCCGAAGATTAAAAGACTAAACATGCCAAGAGCTGTCGGAGTTTCTCTTAGAGCAATGTAAAAATCTTGCGATGAGAGAAACTCCGACAACTCAGCAACAACAAAAAGGAAATCTTGCAAGATAAACAAAAACACGCATATCATCATGCAAAACAGTAATGGATTAAGCTATGCGATTAGCGTTGCATTCTAATCGTATAGTAACAGTGCCAGACGTAGCATTCCTGACATTCATAATAAATTCTTCAAGATTTTCAGTTGGAATCAAAGCGATTATATGTATTAACGCACCGTATTCCTCATTTTCAACTGTGCAATTGTGTGCAGTCAATATATTTTTGAACATTCTTAATTGTTGATAGGTGACATTGCATGATATTTTTTTGCATTCAACAATATCTTTAATATTTGCACAAGCGATAGCACCAGCTGCAGATCTAGAATAAGCTCTTATTAGCCCCCCAGATCCAAGCAAAATTCCGCCAAAATACCTTGTAACAGTTACAACAGTGTCTGTTAATTTAGATGAACGCAATACATCAAGAATAGGTTTCCCAGCTGTTCCAGATGGCTCTCCATCGTCACTCATTCTTTCAGATAAAGAACCACTTTTATCCCCGCAAATAGCTGCATAAGCGACATGTCTTGCTTTAGGATGATTTGCACGTATTGATTGCACAAATGCCATAGCTTCGTCTAAATCAGATACGTGACATGAGTCTGCGATAAATTCAGATTTCTTGTCTATTAGAGAATAATGCGACGGAGATTGTGGAGTATCAATTACTGTACGTATTTCATTCACGATTTATCATATTTCATTAATCTGTCTACAACTTTCACAACTTCACGAGTCTTCTTATCTACAAATTCAGAATTATCGTTGTGAGACACGTCTCCTAAGCATTCACTTATTTGAGCGCGCGCAACTAAAACGGCAACAGACTTTAACGCTGCTGTAGTCGCTGAAAGTTGCATCAGTACATCAGTACAGTAGGCGTCGTTTTCAATCATGTTCTCTATTGCTTGAACTTGCCCGCTTATACGATGTAAACGAATCATCATTTTATTTTTGTCAATATTGTACTCGCTCACGAAAGCCTCCAACATTTATTAAACGTAAAATAATAAATTACTAATCACATCTCTCTCAAAACAAAAACAATGTATTCACCGTACCACTTTTTGCACTTTATTCCAAGATTATTAATCTTATATCTTCAAATAATGTCATAACTTTTTTTGAAAAATCCTAATATGCGTAACGTCTTATTCAAATAAATATAAAAATATAGAAGCTACCCCTTCGGAACGTTGATTTTCATTGTTTATGTTTGTCAATCAAATTCCGAAGGAGCAACTCTACTTTATTTTCTTATTTGCGATCAGCATATTTTGCAATGACGCGAGCGCAAAATTCTCCTTCTACTGACATTCATTTCATCTGAATTTAGCTTTCCCAATGCCATTACTCCAATCACCATAAACGCTGTTGCAATGATAATTGCAATATTTATGATTGAAGATCCTGTTTGAGCCAATTGATAATTTTGTTTTTCTTCTTCAGTGTCATTGTTGACATATCCTGTCTCTGAAGAATTTACGTTACCATTAGCTTCATTAGACGATTTTCCTCTAGTTGATATTTCTTTATTAGAAGAAGATCTCCTATTGTTACTAGCAGATTCGTTTGAACGATTTCCACTATTCGGATCAGAACCATTGGAATTATTACCACCAGGATTATTGCTACTAGAATCAACATTGCTCGAGCCAACACTATTCGAATCAGCACTATTTCCAGCAACACCGTTCTCTTCAAATTCGCTTGAATTCAAATTTGAATTAAAGCCAGAATCTACTAATCCACTAGCATTGCCTTTCATACGGTTTTTAATGAGGTTAGCTAGATTCGTATTATTCAAATTCATCTTGCTGTTTAGATTGAAGATAGAGCTAGCATTTGCATTGTTTTCACCATACTTTTCAAATAGCTCTTTCAAACCATTTGAGTAATCAGACAGATAATCATTCAAAGAAGTGTTTTTATCAGATTTTCTAGTTACCAAATTTTTATTGTTTGATTTATTTTTATTGGAATAAAGCAAACTTAAAATGTCACCTAAAGAAACTGAATTTCTTTTATCTTTATCTGAAATTACGTTAGTTGATGTAATTGAACCACTATTATTTTCTATCGATTCTCCAGTAGTAACATTCTCACCGGAAGACTGACCCTTAGAAGACTGCCCACCGGAGGACTGAGTTCCTGATGTCTGAGTGCCAGACGCATTACCAGCAGACGTATTACCAGCATGATTCTGCGAGCCAGAAGACTGTCCGCCAGATGTCTGACCACCGGAAGACTGACCGCCAGTTTTGCCACCGGAATTCGAATTTCCACCTTGCTTGGATGATTCACCCGGATTGGCCTGATTTCCTGGTTTGGATGATTCACCCGGATTGGCCTGATTTCCTGGTTTAGATGAATTACCCGGATTAGATGAATTACCCGGATTAGTTTTATCGCCAGGCTTTCCAGAATTTCCAGGATTCGAAGCATCACCATTATTACCGTGATTATTTTGATTACCAGGCTTACCTGTTCCAGAGGAATTGCCAGTATTCGTTCCAGATCCTGAACCAGTACCAGATCCATTACCCGAACCAGCAGTACCTGAACCGCCAACACCAGCAGACGCATTAGTGCCAGAATTACCGTTTCCAGACGTCTGAGTACCAGACGTCTGACCACCTGAAGACTTACCACCAGGCGTCTGAGTACCAGGCGTCTGACCTCCAGAAGACTTACCGCCAGGTGTCTGGGTACCAGATGCTTGCGCACCAGAAGGATTAGAACCATTACTGGAACCAGCAGAACCGCCAGTACCACCAGCAGCAGTACCTGAACCGCCATTACCTGAACCGACTGTACTAGAACCAGTAGCACCAGAGCTACCTCCAGCAGTACTACTAGAGCCACCAGAGCCGGAACCCGCACCAGAACCAGCACTACCAGCATTACCGCCAGCACCACTACCGGCACCACTACCTGCAGATCCGCCAGATCCGGCACCACCAGAAGGATTTAATACCTCGACTTTGCCTGGCTGATTACCATTGCCCGGCTTAGAATTTGTGCTTCTCGAATTGCTGTTTCGAACAATCAACTTTCCAGCAGAATCGAACAACTCAGCCTTCCAATAAACTATTCCTTCTCGAGTAGCTTGTATCTCTGGGCTTACTACACTAATACTTCCACCTTTACGCATATGTTCGATAGCAGCATTAGGAATATTAATCTTGTGATGATTAAGCAAAAGCTTATCAGAATCCTTATGTTCGCCTTCTACAGCATCCCAAGCTGTAAATTCCACATACGATCCTTCATCTAAGACCTGAGAAAGATAAATAGTACTGCGTATTGGCTCACCTACACCATGTACTTTATTGTCTGGCTTAATGGTTGCAGTATTAGATACAACATGAACTGTTTCATTCGCATCACCTAAAGTATGAGAAGCTAGCGGCTTACCGTTAGGACCGTACAACTCAGCCTTCCAATAAACTGTTGCACCTCTGGAAACTTTAATATTCATAGAGTTAATATCTATTTGATTCTTACTACTATCAGAAGCTTGCTGATCTGTAATATTAACTCGACTATTAGTTAGAATGTGTTCACCTTTATTCAAATTGAATTTTTCAGCCGATTCTGGCTTATTTTCTAAACCAGAAACACTGGCGTTCATATCATTACTCACGGCATTAGTAGCATGAGCATCTGAAGAATCATCACCATTAATTGAAGTTGGCATTTTATTAACATTCTCATGCGAATAAGCATTAAATACCACATAACTTCCTTTAGGAACTTTTCCAACTATATGAGCAATATCGTGGAACGACTCCCCAGAAGAAACAACATTTGAACTAACGCTTGTTGTCAAAGAGATATTAGTAGCATCATTTGTCTCAGAAGGTTCTACTAAAGTTCTGCTCCAAACATCGTCGTATTCAGATGTGAATTCTTCAGTTCGAGAAGACCCAGGAAGGCTATAAACGAATACATACCATCCAGAATCCTTAGTTTTATCTGCTCTAATGCTTTTTATACTTTTAATTTCACTACCTAAACCATTAGAATCAGCATCTTTTGCAGACTTAAACATAATTTTCCCGTTACCAATTGTGTAAACACCATTTTTAGCAGGGACTTCCCAATCGCCGATCAAACGATGATGCGAATCTTCAGTAGGCTCCTTTTTCTTAGCTTCCCCAGCAGCACCAGGGCGATACTTGTCGTTTGCTTCTTTTGTAGCATTGTCAGTTCCATCACCAGCCCACCAAACTTTTATATGAGCTTTCGCATCGCCGCTAAACTTATATTTATCGTCACCATTAAATTCACCATAATCATCAGGCAATCCGCCAATTGTAATAGTATTGACTATTTCTTTACCTAAACCAACACTCTTCTCTTTTACTGAAGAATCATGGAACAATTTTGCTTTAGTACGGTGAGAATAAGTAGAAGCAATTCCTCCAAGTCCATCTATGTAATCACCAGTAATCAAATCTTTTTTAGCTTTATTTTCTTCGCTACTTTTACCTGGATCGTCTTGGTCAGATTTTGAAATAACCCATACCCAACCGCCGAACATTCCAGCATCTTCATCAGTAACCTTATACCTCTCGGCTTTTTCAAGTTCCTCTGGATTAAAATCTCCAGTTTCTTTTTTAGCTTCTACTGATAGTTTTTGCTTATTACTTGTAAAATTCACATAAGCAGCAGCTACTTGCCGAATATTAGATTTATTACGCAATCTGTTTAAATAAGATTCCGTAGTTTCATTAGCATTTGGCTTATTCGAATTCAAAACATCCTTGCTTTTCCCAACGAAATAGTATCCGCGTGCTCGCACAGACATGTCTTTAGGCCATGAATCAATTTCACCAACAAACGATGAAACGTTAGCAATAACCGGACTGTCCTGAGATAATTCCTTTGTTAAAGCTTCTGAAGATACCATAGGTTGGAAATGCTTTTGTACTTTTAAAGTGTAAGTGTCATATTTTTTCCAATCAGATTCACAATTACGAATAACATCTAATTTAGGTGAATAGAACTGTTCTATTCTCGGAACTTCATAAAATACGTCAACTTTAACTTCACCGTCACCATCAGCAGTCCAGTTAACAGCCTTACCGCCTTCAGATATGTTACCTATATATTCATTCTTACCAGTTTCGTCGAAATGAATAAGTTTATTATTGGCTACAATTTTAATTTTTACATCGTCTATATAAAGTTTTGTATAGTCATAAGGTACTTTTGGAGAAACAGATATCTTTCCTTTTTTACCTCCATCAAGATAATCATTGCCTGCATACAAGTCCTTAATAACACTTCTCTGAGCGTCGTGCCACAATTTTGCAGCAAGAGTTTCAATATGTGACGATTCAAATTTCATAAACCCATGTCGCTTGTACTTACTCCAAAGTTCTTTATCAGAATCAAGATGATCGTGAATTGCATAAGCTACAGCAAGCTGTATTTCATTACTCTTATTTTTTCTGTTCATCTGTATGAGTCTTGCAGCAACAGTATTAATGTATGGATATCCACTATCTAATGCCTTCCAATATCCATTTTTATAATCATAATCATCTTTACTTGATTCAACCGCATACATTGGCCTGTTATCATAGTCCATAGAGATAACTCCAACGAAAACTTCATTGTATCTAATGTGGATTCCATCTAGATCACCACTTCGGATCATATCTCCTGGAAGACCTGAAGGCATTTTAGCAACACTGACTCCCATAACATTCATGAGAATAAACAGAAATGTAACCAATAAAGAGCATAAACAAATCCCCTTATTACGCACATTACTAAAGTTTTTTATTATGCTATGTTTCCCCATAAGAAACTCCTTAACCCAACCCTTAAGCGATAGCACCCTACTATCGCCTTGAACAAAAATGTTCATGAAACAACTATGAATGCAATAATCAAATATGTAAATAAAAAAATGTTTATGTGGTCAGAAGTTCAAAAATATAGAAAATATGGAAGTTATGCACATAGTTATGCACATTTCAGTAAGGAAAAATAAAAAAATATCGGGGAGTGAATCAAATCACACCCCGATACAAAAGCTTATAAAACTTCGAACAATTATCTGCACGCTTAGCCAAACAATTAGCTAAACAATAATCTCAGACGATTGGCTCCACTTGATGGAATCCAAGCTCCACAGGAGTTTCGCGACCAAAGATGGAAACCAACACAGTAAGCTTCTGAGTTGTAGGATCCACGTCCGAAACAACGGCAGCCATAGTTGAGAATGGGCCGTCGATAACAGTAACTTGATCGCCAACCTTGTAAGCCACTTCAACTTTACGCTTGCGTGCTGCAGCAGGCTTATCACCGGCATTCTTCAAGGCTTCAGAAGCAATCATAGGAGCCATCATTGCCACAACTTCCTTGCGGCTTAACGGAGCAGGATCTCTAGAAGGACCAACGAAACCAGTTACGCCTTCAGTTTCGCGCACAATACGACGAGCGTTCTCATCAGGCCACATGCGAATTAACACATAGCCCGGTACGCGCACGCGGGTAATAACTTTCTTACCTTTTTCTGTGTGCTTTTCAACTTCTTCCATTGGCACTTCAATCTGGAAAATCTTATCTTCCAGACCAAAGTTTTGCACGCGGGATTCAACATTCGCCTTTACGCGCTTCTCATAACCGGAGTAGGTGTGAAGTACGTACCACTTGCCTTCCAAAGTGCGAAGCTTCTTAGAAAATTCAGCTACAGCGATTGCACCAGCGTCAGTCGGATCAACTTCAGCAGCTTCATCTTCAGCAGTAGATTTCTTATCCGCAGCATCTTCAGCATCTTCAACAGATTCAGCAGACTTTTCCGCATTTACATCCGTATTATCAGAATCATCAACAGAAGAATCATCAATAGCGCCAGCAGAAAGCTCAACTTCAGCATTATCATCAAAAGCTTCAAAGCTAGAATCTGCTACATCTGATACAAAGGCTTCATTTCCTTCGTTTACTTCTTCGAGTTTCAACTCGTCAGTCATATTTGCACACCCTCAAAATCTAAATCAGCCAAACAGCCACATAACGAACTTACCTAAGTAGAAGTCCATGCATGTGACGAACAGCATCAAGAAAATTACAAAAATAAACACGGAAACGGACCATGCAAACAGCTCTTTACCATGAGGAGCTACAACCTTGCGCGTTTCGTCAATAGTCTGCTTGACGAACATGAAAATACGCACGAACAAATTCGGCTTCACCGTTTTGTTATCACCGTTTGCCTTAGCCATGCCTGAATCCTTCGTTTGTTGTAATCGATAATAATGAAAAGTGGCAGGGACGGCGGGACTCGAACCCACAACCTACGGTTTTGGAGACCGTTGCGCTACCAATTGCGCCACATCCCTAGGGGAACTCGCCTTATCATACCTTAAAATGTCTGACTTGGCAAAACCGCCAAGTAGATATGTTAGCGGAAGGCCAAGATTTCGCGCAATTTCGGCGATTATAAGCTATGCAAGCGAGTGTCGCATTTTGCAATAAAACCAGAGTTCACATTCTGCATCAAACCACGAATGCCAGGTCTACAGCACAAAACAGAGTGTCGTATCAATAGAAATTAAGAATACTTTCTTAAGCCTCAATCCACTTCTTCATACGACGCATTCCCTCAGCAAGCTGGTCATCAGCTAACGCGCAAGAGAAACGCAAATAGCCAGGAGCACCAAAAGCCTCGCCCGGAACAGCAGCAACATGCGCTTCGTCAAGAAGCATCTCAGCAAATCGAGAAGAAGTATGAGGAACTTCGCGCTTCTCACCAAGAGGTTTCTCAAGCAGATCCTCAATATTAGCAAACGCGTAAAAAGCGCCGTGAGGAAGAGGGCAAGTAACGCCATCAATATTGTTCAACGCTTCCACAATTGCTTTACGACGAGCATCAAAAGCCTCACGCATAGTTGTAACCACGTCCAATGAACCGCCAACTGCAGCAATTGCAGCGCGCTGCGAAATATTAGAAACATTAGAAGTCATATGGCTTTGAAGCTTAGTTGCAGCTTTAGCAACATCTTCTGGAGCTACCATCCAGCCAACACGCCAACCAGGCATAGCATAAGTTTTAGCAACACCATTCAAAATCAGCAATTGTTCGCGAATTTCCGGCACTTCAACGCCAATATACGAAGTCATAATGCCGTCGTAATGCAAGTGCTCGTAAATCTCGTCAGAAATAACCCAGATATGATTTTCAAGCGCCCATTTTCCAATCGCGCGCATAGTTTGCGCACTCCAAATAGCGCCAGTAGGATTTGAAGGCGAATTTACAATAATTGCACGAGTGCGTGGAGTACGAGCAGCCTCAATTGCCTCAATATCTGGTTCAAAACCACGGTCAGCTCCTGCTAGAACAGGCACAGGCACGCCACCTGCAAGCTTCACAGCCTCTGGATAGCTTGTCCAATACGGAGCTGGAATAATAACTTCGTCGCCATCATTCAAAAGAATTTGGCAAGCTTCGTAAACAGCTTGCTTTCCACCATTTGTTACTACAACTTGATTTGGAGAAACTTCGTATCCGGCATCTCGCTTCACTTTACGAGCAATTGCCTCTCTAAGCTCAGGCAAACCTGCAGTAGCAGTATAGCGATAGTTTCGCGGATCTTTGCAAGCTTGTGTTGCAGCATCAACAATGTAAGAAGGAGTAGGAAAATCTGGCTCACCTGCACCAAAACTTACAACGTCAATGCCGTCAGCTTTCATAGCTTTCGCTTTACTATCGACTGCCAAAGTTGCACTAGGAGCCACTTTATTAATGCGATCACTTAACACACGCCACTGTTCATTTGCCATAGTTTCCGCCATTATCTCCACTATACTTTTGTTATATTTATATTTTGCTCTAACTAGCGCAAGCACTTGTTACAACATTTACAGTGTAACCATCTGGCATGAATACTGATTCAAACTTAAGCGAAAATTTAACTCAAGCCAAATCACAAGCCAAATTACAAACTAAAGCTCAAACAAACTAAAGCTCATTAAACGCATCAATTACAACCGGCTCAGGAACCAATTTCACACCAAACGAATGATTCACTCCATCAATAATTACACGCGCTAAACGGAAAATATCAACAGCGCGCGCATTGTGCCTATTAGTTAAAGCAAGAGTATGCAAAGAAGACAATCCAGCAGCTCCATCACCGTCAGAATTCTCATCCACAGAATCACAATTAGCATTATCGCCAATCTGAAAACCTTTATGGAACCCAGCGTTATCAATAAGCCATGCTGCAGAAGTTTTCACGCCAAAAGACCCATCAGGCAAAGTAGCATCAAAACGAGGCGCATTATCCGGTAATTTATCAGCTTCTTCAACGCTTAGAATCGGATTCATAAAGAAACTTCCGCAACTATGCCTATCGCTATAAGTATCATCCCCATCATGCCAAACGCCTGTTAGGTAATCCTCTGATTGCAAACGAATGGCTTCACGCACACAATCAGCATTTTTCACTCTACGCATCCAAGGATTTTCATACCTATAAGCGTCCTCCAACATACCTTTAGACGCTCTTACGCGTAGAACTTCTCTTCGAATAACAGATGTATCTATGCGATCATACAAGTTAACATTAAGAGCATGCGCTAATTGAGAATGCGAAACAACACCAGTTTTACTATGTTTTAAACAAAAAGTAACAGACAGAACAACATATCTAGGCGTTGGGAAAAATTCAGATTTAGGCACTCCAGGAGCATCATACATGCTTTGTTTAAGAAGAGAAGTGCGATACCCAAACTTCATTTCTTCACACGATAATTCGCGCGTAACTTTATTTTTACGATCCCAAACTTCTACTGATTCCACACTTTGTGAAACTTCCTGACCATATGCACCAATATTTTGCACGACAGAAGCTCCAACAGTTCCAGGAACGCCCGATAAGCCTTCAACACCCTCTAATCCAAGAGAAATAGTATGAGATACGAAATCATCCCAATTGCATCCAGCTTCAGCATTAACGTGTACGATATGCGCTCCCGAAGCATCAATGCCATCTTCCGCTGGAGCAGCTTCATCTTGTACGCTTATAGTCCTTCTAGCATCACGAACTACAACGCCATCAAACGGATTATCGCTTACAAGCATATTTGATCCGCCGCCGATAACACACAATCTCAAACCTTTTTCATCGGCATCTTCAACCGCTTCAATAAATGCTACTCTGCTCGTTGGCTCTATAAAACGTGCTATAGTTCCGCCAACACCAATGGTTGTTATATCAGCAAAAGTTGGTTGATCACTCATAATTTACATGGTACTCGATGCCATGCTCGAAGTTGTGCGATTTTAACGCAAATTATAAATAAAAACGCTGGAAGTCGAACACATATGCATTCAAACTTTCAGCGTTATTTTAAGACATTCTCAACTAGAATCTAAAAATCAGCCAAGAATAGCAAGCACATCGCGAGAAGACACGATTAAGTAATCTTCACCTTCATAATGTACTTCAGTGCCGCCGTACTTGGAGTAGAGAACCTTGTCTCCAACCTTAACATCCATAGGAATACGCTCACCCTTGTCGTCTCTACGACCTGGGCCTACAGCAAGAACCTCGCCCTGCTGTGGCTTCTCCTTGGCATTATCTGGAATATACAAACCTGAAGCAGTTTGAGTTTCTGCTTGAGCTTGCTTAACAATAATCTTATCTTCCAACGGCGTGAGTTGAA
Source organism: Gardnerella coleohominis (assembly GCF_002896555.1). Lineage (GTDB taxonomy): Bacteria > Actinomycetota > Actinomycetes > Actinomycetales > Bifidobacteriaceae > Bifidobacterium > Bifidobacterium vaginale_F. The sequence continues at coordinate 315,951 of NZ_MNLH01000002.1, read as the reverse complement.
TCGACACTGTTGCCACCTCTTTCTTAAGAGAGATACTACATTTCGCGCAAACTAAACTGGACGGGCTGACGACACGTCTATACATGTTCACGCACTAACTGCTATAGTAGCGCGATTTTAGCACTCTGCCAACTTGAGTGCTAAAATTTTTAAAAATTTAATATCAAGCTTGATTTCTGCGAGCTAAAACATCAAGCAAATCAGCACTTCCCAAAGAGTCTTCAGTTTTAGCAGGAGGCTCTACTTCTAATTCTGCAGACTTTGCCAATTTACTAGTCTTAATAGGCTTAGCATTAACAGTTTTAGCGGTCTTAGCATTCTCGGCGGAGTCAAACTTAACAGGAACAGCTTTAGTAACTTGCTTAGTTGACTTAATTTCCAAACTTTCTGGAGCATAAGAACTATCAGATTCTGGTACAGAGCTGGATTTTGCATCAGACTCAGATTCTGATACAAGCTCTGAATCAACTTTAGACTCAGATTTTGAATCCTGAGAGTTATTAGAGCCCAAGGAGAATGATATTAAATCATGCGATTTAAGCGAAGAATCCGATGAATCTACACTAAGAGATGCAGTAGCTAAGTCAAACACATCTAATCCTCTAGATGCGCGAACAGTATTAATTTCATTCGTAGAATCTAAATGCAAAGAATTACGCGAAGAATCATGCGAAGAATCAGAATTTTCAGAATTTGATTTTGAAGAGCTTTCTACAGTCTTAGATTCATACACAGTAGATTCAGTCATGCCTTCAACCGCATCTTCAGCCACAACATTATTAGGGTTTGAGACAAGCTTACTTGACTCGAAAGCAGGCTTTACAGAAGATTCCGCATACTCAGGCTTTACACCAAGATTTTCAGATGCAGAGGATGAATATTTCAAAGAATTATCATCATTCTTAGAACGGCGTTCAAACGCGCGTTGCTGATCTTGCATAGAACGACGCAAAGCAAGTCGAATCTCGCGCTTTTCCATAACGGAAGTAGCAACAGAATCGCCTTCTGCAGAAGCAACTTCATTAGCTTCATTAGCTTTTTCTTCAGGGTTAAGACTTGATTTATCAATCGAATTAGATTGCGAATTAGATTGCGACGAAGATTTAAGCGAATCATCAGAATTAACTGCAGATGAATCAAAAGCAGAATTACGAGTTAAATTACGCGATGCATTAATAGAAGCAGCAATACTGGCACGCTTAACACGAGCTTCCCACTCGCGAGCGCTTTTAGAAGCATTGATTCCACAAAAAATTACGAATGCTAATAATGCGAAAGGAATCAAAGCGAACGCAGGCGAATACAAACCACTGAAACCAACAACAAGCACAATCAATGTAATCCCCAGCAGCGAAAGAACCAAAATCCTACGCCTGCGCACTGCAGCTTTACGCAATGCACGAACACGACGTATATGTTCAGTTGTCATCACAGTCTTCTGTTCAGTAGGTTGCATTCTTGCCCCTTCCACAAACGTGCCTGCATCATCACAAATATGTGAATTACTCCACTCATCAACCAGATGCAGCGAAGACGAATACCTATCCCCACGATGCTCCAACATGTTCTTCATGCTTTTAACCGTGAGCTTAGGTAACCATCCAAACAATAGAGCTACAATAACAATCACTACAAGTAACGTACTAACTGATTCATAACCCATACGTATAAATATAAAGAGTCTTTAGGATGTGAAGAAACATTCTGCGAATCGGCGTGTCGCATATTACGTATCAATCATGTTTATGCTTTACATATTTGGCACACAAAATATAACTATCTAGGTATAACTATCTAAGTATGACTATCAGGTCTGACTGTCTAGGTCTGCGCTAGGATATTTGAGTGGAATACAGCTTTTACAACTGCAAAGCGGTTTATATTTCACACAAAATCGCTAATTACAAACTTCGGAGGGTTCATTGCCTACTTATCATTATCGTTGCAAGCAATGTGGATATGACTTTACAGAACAGCAATCGTTCTCAGACGATCCTATTACTATTTGCCCAAAATGCGGCGAAGCTGAAGTGCGCAAAGTATTTTCTGCTCCTCCAATTAATTTCAAAGGAAGCGGATTCTACCGCACTGATAAATAAATACTTCAGTTAAAAGCTTAGAAAATCAACAAAATTTTAATTACGCGGATAGTCGTTCATATAACTTCTGACCACATAGCGAACTTCTGACCACATAGCGAACTTCTGACCACATAAGACGATTTTTATTGCGATATTAATTAGAGCGAGTCATGATACAGAACATGGCTAATTTTTTCACAGATTTTATATCGCATATTTTGTCGTCTAGCGATTCTCAGACGGACTATCAGAGTGCGCTTATAAAAAGACGAAATCGAAGATTTTTTCGTAAAATAATCCTATCGATATTCGTGTTTTTATTATCGATGCTTATTATTTCAGCGATAAGCGCAATTCAGGAAACGCAAAACGTATTAATTGCAACTAAATCGATTGCAGTTGGAGAACGGATTACTAAATCACATGTTCGTGTAATTAGTGTTCCTAAGCATAGCGTTTTTAAAAAAGCTCTTACATCATATTCGCAAAACAGCAATATTACAGCGATTTGCAATATAGAATCCGGCATGCCCATTCTTGCAAATGAGATTAGCAATACTCCAAACGTTCCTCGCGGATACACTGCAGTTAACGTCACACTCGCTAGCGCAAATCAAACTTTCCAGCCTGGAGAAATCATTTCTATTGCTTTTGCACAATCTCAAAACGACATTAAGAATGAATATGATGAAGGTGAAAATAGCCAAAAGAATAATGGTAAAGATAAGCACAGTGAAGACAATAATAAAAACTATTTTGAGTTAGATAAAAATAACAAAAACTTTAAAGTTATAAAAAACGTTCTAATTATACGAACTCCAAATAATCAACATATAGCAACGCTTGCAATGAGCGCGAGTCAAGCTTTAGATTTGTTAAACGCGCAATCTATAACGCCAACTCTAGCAATAGTTGCAATTAAAAAGTAACTTTACTAACACAAAGCTGGGCAACACAAAGCCATATACGATAGACAGCACTATCTAAGGCTAAACTATCCAAGACGTTCGCTAAAAATACCCCAGTGAGGAGGTAATTCGTTCAAAATACGTTGGTCATCATCTTCTGAACGCTGGCTCGAAGTTTGCAAATCTGAAGGCTCAAGTTTTACACCGTCAGCATCAAACAACTCCGAGCCACCACGAACCACACGAGTATGTTTACGCGGAGAACGCTTATTGGCATCATACGCCATTAACGCTCATCTCCATGAAGCTCACCAATACGTGAAACAATGCGATCAACTTCTTTCTCAGGATTTACGAATGCAGCTACACTCCAAACAGTCATAACAGACCATCCAAGAGTTTCAAGATCCTGAACTAGAATGCGATGACGCTCGCGAGTCGACTGAATACTCATAAATCGAGAATCATCAGTCAAAACAGCAACTTCATAAGGCTTGTCAGACAATCCAATTACAAGCGGAATGCGAATTCCATTCTTTAAGCCATAATTCACAGCTACACGTAATCCGCGAGAACGAATACGATCAGCTAAATCAGCGAAAAGAACATTTTCGTTTCTAGACAGCATTTCCAAAGAAGATTCAGAATTAGACTTGCCATCAGAAGACATACCAGATTTCGCAGATCCAGACTTAGAACCAGACTTCAAAGCACCAGACTTAGAACCAGAAGTTTTGTTTTCAGAATTTTCTAAAGCTGCATCGAGCTGAGCTTGAGCTTCATCTAAAGCCTTCATTGTCTCGTAACTCTGGCTATCATAATCAGATTCTTCAGAACTAGACTCATAAGAATCAGCATTAGCCTTATTTTCATTGGAATTACTAGATTCAGAAGATTCAAGATATGACTTTTCACCATTAGGCAATACAGGAGTATCCTTCAAATTTTCGGCCCAAACAAGCAAAGCTTTAAGTAATTGAGGACCTTCCTGATGCAAACGATCATCATCCATATCTTTAGAAGTAAAAGCACATACAATATCAAGATTCCTACGAGCTAAAGCCAAAGAATCTAAAAGCATACTCTTACCACCATCAGATTCCAATAAGCCAAACTGCTGCAAAAGACGACCATGCGAAGTCTTTGCATAGCAGAATGAAAGAATCACATCAGTAGCATAAGCTCCAACAGCTTCATGAACGCTAACTAAACGAACATGACGCAAGAATCTAGCCATATTCTCATCGCGATAAGCCAAAGCTTTTAGCTCAGCTCCAAGTCGCGTACGGAATGTGTTCGTAAGCATAACAACAGCAAGCACATAACTTGAAGGAACAACCGTGAAAGTCTGAGCGCGCTGCTGAATCAAAGAAACAACTTCATCAATCTCACGCTGACTGCATTCAATCAGCCCAGAAGACATAACAGGAACGCCAGTAGCTTCTACTTGATGCAAATGAACTTTTCCTTGCAAGCGCTCAACAGGCATATCCTTCTGAAGATTGCCATAACCATGATCTTCCAAGAATTTCGCCAAACGCAAAGATCTACGCAATGCGTGAGATTTTAATTCAATTTCAGGCAAAAATTCCACTAACTTCTTAAGGCATTGAGAACTTATAGTTTCTTTATGAGCTATAATCACAACGTTTCTTGCTCTTACAAGAACCGATAAAAGCTCAAGATTAGAAATATGCTCAGCAGAATCAATAATAACTGTATCTACAATAGGCTTAAAAGGTGTCATCATTGCCAAAGTGGAAGGCATGCCAATCATAATAGGCTTTGCAGAAATTACTAAATCAGCATAATCTCTTACTAAACTGGCAAATGTAACACCAACACGATTCCCAGCAAGCGTAGTATGAAGCTGATTTGCTTCCTGCGTACGTGAAAATAGCAAATCACACAGACGCTTCATAGCCTCTTGCTGAACCATTGGCCCTATAGAGCGAACATGCTCAGTATCGACTTGTACAAATCTATCTGCAGCATCTTGCATAGCAGAACCATCTTGGTGAGAAATAATTTCAGAAGACTTAACGATATCTTCAAAAACAGTAGTCCACCAAGCAAGCTGCAATTCACCATCAAGTGACTCACCAGTGATATGACGACGACGCAAATCTTCAACTAAACCATTGAGGCCAGCTTTACTAAATTCACGTTCTAACACGCAACGACCTGGAAGAGTATCAAGAGAAGTGCGATCATCGTGAAGTTTACGTAAACGCTCATCAAGCTTAGCAAAATCAGTATTTTCTAAGTCAGCGCCTTGACGAGTAGTTGAAAGAACAGCATCTAATGCAACAAGATTTCGCGTAAGCATATCTTGAGTTTCAACGATTTCATCAAGCTTAGGAGGTAAAACAGGCCATCCTCCATGCGGCACAAACAAGCGCCATTGAGCAGCCTGCTGAGCTACAATCTTCAAAGCTTCATGCAAATCATCTACTTTTGCACCAACTCGTAGCAAATTACGAGCTTCTTTAACACGTCTTCTACGTTCCCAGAAGCCCATAATAGTGCCTTCAGATTTACGCAATGCTTTAGGCTTGCTAGCTTCAATCATAGAATCTAAGTCGCGCTCAAAAATTTCCGGCTGGAATACGTCAAGAACACGGCGCAAATTCTTCAAAACTGTAATCTGACGAGCCCATTCTCTTGCAGTTGCAGGCACAGGGAAACCGCAGTTTTGTACAGTTGTTTTAACTTGTTCGCGCGTTACAGGAAGAAGCTTAGTTAATACATCGACTACTCGCTGATAAACAGTAATCGCTTCACTCTCATCAAAAACAGAAGCACCAAACCATGGAGTATCTTCAGGATTAATAGTGAATTCCCCAAGCTTATCTGCCTCGTGAAGCTTATGAGCCCAAGATTCAAGATGACCTGCTAAAGCTTGAGCAGAATCGACCTTCAATCGCACATGAGTTGAAGGATGAGAAGGGAGCATAGCGATTGCCGCAAGATTCTGTATAGTTTGATAAGCAGAAATACCCCAACGGTCATTTTCTCCGTGAAGATCTCCAAGATAGCGTGTTAATCGCGCGCGAACACCTACAAGTTCGTCTGAAACCTGTTCAAAACGCGAAGATGCAACGCTATGACGAGAGCCAACAGCAGCAATAAGTTGAGCATCAACATGCTTAGCAATATGAGGATCTGAAACATCTACAGACAGCGAAGAAATCTCATGAGCACTTAAAGCCTGACGGAATCTACGCTGCTGCTCAGTAACATCCGCAACATATGAAACAGAGCGACCAGCTAAAACAGAGCGCGAAGCAATAGCTGCAGCTAAAGTTGCAGAATCACAACCAGCATCAACGTTCATAAACACAGATGTGCCATTAGCAACTAATCCTGATGCATAACGAACTGAATTATCTACATCTCCAACTTCATACTCATTATGCGGATCAGCGTCAAATGGATCATATTTCGGAGCATCTGAAGCTTGTAAACGCTTAATAGCATTGTCATATCCAGCTATCGCGTCAATCATATTATTTCCGACAGCACCGGATTTTAAGGCTTCAATAATATGATCGCTTTCTGCTACAAATCGCGTACCAGCATCTGTGAAGCATCCAAGAACTATATCTCGCTCAATATCAAAATCAGGGAATACGCTACGAGCTTGATTGCTTACTGCAGCAAAAACAGCAGACGTTTCTGGAGTGCCGCTTTCATAATTCGATCCGTCAAAAAGCACTTCTTCGCGAAGTTCAATTCCACGATTGCGTAAACGCTGCACAAGAGCGTGATTTAAGCGAACATTGCCTGAAAAATAAATAGACGCAACAGTTTCATCTTGAGAACTATCTCTGACTACTCGCACAGGATAAGTAAGAACAGGAACATGATTTCCATTCCAAGATGCCACGCCTACAACAAGAGATAATTCAGAAACTCCGCTTTCATGAGCTTTAGTATCTCGATCTTCACATACACGATCCAAGTTACGCCCAGCAGCACGCAATACTCCAGGATCTCTAAATAAAGATTTAAGTGTTACTTTACCGCTTGCAAATAATTGCGCGATTCCTGAAGGATGAGCATGAGTAAGTTCAAGCTTGGCTTGCAACTTTGTAATATCTTCAAGAGGAGAAGGAACTAATTCAGATTTATAAGTATTTTGCCAACTTTTTAAGTCATTCAATGCTTCTGCACGCTTTTTAACGACTTGTGGTTCCAGTGATTCACCAGTATTCATATCACTCACTTCCCCATTGTTTTACGATAAGCGTCGTATCCGCTGTTTCTTGCCAATGCTTCATCTACGTCAGAATTTGACTGAGCTGCAAGCCATGCGTATAAGTCGTCATAAAGGCCAGTATTCATAGCCAAATATGGCAGCAACTCAGGGTACTTTGCCATTTCAAATTGTTCAGAAAAATCTGCTGTTTGCTTAGCTTCATCAGACGTATATCCGCCAGCTTCAATCACTTCATGATGAGAATCAAATTCACCTTGTGAAACTTTTTCAAACACAGATCCAGGCTCGAAAGCTGGAGTATATTCTTCTGAAAAAGTAGAGCTAGCAAGCATGGAAGAAGAATCTATATTTTCTGCATTATTAACTTCTGCATTATTAACTTCCGCAGAATTATTTTCTACAGAGCTATTTCTATTTTCTACAGGATTACTTTCATCAAGATTAGTTTCAGCAGGATTGCTTTCTACAGGATTGCTTTCTGTAGACTTAGCCTCTGCGAACTCGTTTTCTACAGATTCAAAGATATCTTGCTCGCGAATATCATGCTGTTCACCGTCGCGTTTCACAGATTGTTCCATGGACTGTTCCATAGACTGATTTAACAACTGCTCAACATCATTTTCATGCTCATTTGGATTATCATCCGTTTGAGCACTATTAAGATTGCTAGAATCTTCAGGATTCTGCTCTTGACTATCTTTATTACTATCTTTATTACCATCCGCTTGAGCATCATCAAAAAGATTTCTAGGCTCCGCCTTTTCTTCTTCGCGAACTACAGGAAGATCAACCCCAGCTGACGAAATATCATCTATTACACTATTTTTTTCAGGATTCAAAGAAACAGAATCATTATTCCATTTAAGTTCAGGAACAGAAACAGATTGAGCATGGAATATTCCAGTTGGCTCTCCAGCTCGCAAATCAAGTATTTGATCAACTGACAAATCAGAAGCATCCGGCTCCTTAGGAGCGCTATCAGTCGCATATGAGAAAAGATCGCGAACAGGATCGTTATCAGAATCTTCTGATTCTTCAACGTGCACAAAATCTACAGGAACATCGCCGAATTGCATTCGCATAATCGTATCTGGAAGCTGAAAATCAACATCCGGATCCAAACGAAGTAAATTCCCATTATCTCCAACTAAATAAGTGCCATTTGTCGAGTGAAGATCACGAATAGTAGCAACACCACGTTTATTAACAATAAGTAGCGCGTGACGCTTAGACATAGAGCGCTTATTATCAACAATATCTATTCGAACAAACCCATCATCGCGTAACGGTCGAATAGGCTTACGTCCAATCTCCACTGTTTGGCCAGCTCCTACGCGAGCCTGCTCTACACCACCTACAGTAATCATCCAGCGTTGTACAGTTTGTTGATCGGCCACGCTACATGCTCCCTTCAAAAAACACACTACCTTCTATTGTGTCATGCTTTATGTATATTGAGCGGTTTTATGAAAAAAATAGTGAATCCGTGACAAATTTGTAACAGATTTATAAGAAATAATAGCAGATTTATAACGGTTTTACGCGTAAAAACAATAAAAAAGAGCCCTGAACAAACGCTCAGGGCTTCTTACATTCTTTACGCGATTCACGCCTCAACGCGCTGAACCTTACCAGCCTTAATGCATTTCACGCACACGCGAAGACGAACATTTTCGCCATCGATAGTGGTGCGAACTGGCTGAAGATTCGGGCGGAAGGTGCGCTTATTGCGGATATGCGAATGTGACACAGTGAAACCGGTCTGCGGTCCCTTGCCACATACTGCGCAACGAGCTGCCATGATGAACTCCCTAATTCTAGACTTGCAAGTCCTGCGTCGTTCAATCACACAAATACGCATAAACAGATAAGCGTGTCTGAACGCACAACTAAACAAGTATACCACTTGCAAAGACAATCTTATTATCTGCTGATTTATCTATCGGTTGATCTACAGATTTATCTATCGTTTTATTCACAAATCTGGCCGCTAATCCTGCTACCAATCAGTCACAAATCAGATATCACTCAGATATCAGTCCAAATTAAAACTATTGGCTTTAAATTGCGCAGATTTACCAGTAAGAACAAATCTTGACTTATATTGTATGTCTTGCACTTTTTCAACTCCAAGCAAAGCCATAATTCTACGAATTTGTTCCGTCCAATCGCAAATTTGCTGAACTAACACTTCTTCACCACTATGCATAAGAGTATGCAAGAACTCTCCAGCAACTCCAACAGCTTGGGCTCCTAATGCAATAGCGCGAACAACATCAAGAGGAGTACGCACACCGCCACTGGCAAAAACAGTCATATTTTTATTGGCACAATTAGGTTCACGCATAACTTCAATCAATGATTCAACTGTCGTAAGACCCCAAGAAGCTAAATAATCGTACTCATTGCCATCCCTACGAGCGTTCTCAATTGTAACGAAGTTGGTTCCACCACGGCCGCCAACATCTATAGTTCTCACTCCCAAATCGTACAATCTATGCGCATCGAAAGCAGTCATACCGCATCCTGTTTCTTTAACTATCATCGGTATGTTCGCTTTTTGGCAAGCAATCGAAATCTCCTCAATACTGCGCATCCAATTGCTAAAATCACGATCGCCCTCTGGCATAACAAGCTCTTGAGCAACGTTAAGATGCACTTGTAAAGCATTAGCATTAATCATTTCAACAGCACGCATAGCATTATCTGCAGATGTGCCAGCGCTGACATTGGCTAATACAAATCCCTTAGGATTTTCTTTACGAATCACGCTAAAAGTATCAATAAGAGAAGAATCGCGAAGAGCAGCGCTCAAAGACCCAGATGCCATTGGCATATTAGTTTTAGCAGCAACTCTTGCTAGAGCGGCATTTACAGCTTTAGATTCCTTACTTCCGCCAGTCATCGCATTAATATACAAAGGCATTGACCAAGAACAGCCTAATGGATTAACACTAGTATCAATATTTTCTAGAGATAAATCTGGTAAAGAATTAGGCATAAAACTTATATCGTCAAATCCTGCTTCAGAATGAGACTTATATTGCTTATCCGCAAGAGTTAAATGCATATTTTTGCGGCTTGAAGTAATTTGCGACTCTAAATCCTTAATAGAGATTTCCAAAGTATCATAAGGCTTTTTAACTTTATTATTAGACGAAATATTATTAGACGAAGCTGAGCTGCTGAAATTATTGGAGCTCAATTCATTTTCGCTATTTTCGCTAGAAGCAATAGAAGCACTAGACTCACTAGAACCATTAGAATCGCATAGTTTCGCATTACGCTCTGCAAAAGCTTCTGCAGTAACAGGATCTGAATTATGAGGCAAACGAATATCGTCAAAATCCATATGCCCATAATCAGAATATTTCTTTTTATAAGCTACCATGTAAGGCTCTAGTTTTTCGCTATATTTGTAATTTAAAACTATATTTTCAGATGATTTGCCTGTTCCGTTAATTTTCGCAACTTTAAGATTTAAAGGCTTAATTCCATCTAACTTCCAGATCTCTTTAATATGAGAAATACGCTCTTTAGAATACGAATCTATTAATGCGATTCCGCAATCACCGCCGCCTGCACCGCTTGTTTTAGCAGCCGCTCCAACAGATTTTGCATCTTCAATCAACTTTGTAAGAGATGGTGTTTCAATAACAGTTTGAGTTAATTCACCCATATCTTTTAAAAGCTGACGATTGCATTCAAAACCGTTCGCTATGCTTATAAAATCGCATTCTTCAAGTACTTTTGCAAGCCTTTGAACACAAGCTTCACTTAATAGGCAGAAGTCTTCGTATGTAAATAATTGTTGTTTAATATTATTTGATTTAACGCTATTAACTAACGCTGCACTTGAAGCAGGAGTACCAGTCCAACCCACTAATAGATTCACACAAGGATTTATATCTAAACGTTTAACTTCGAGTCGAGGCCATTTCTTACGAACAAGCTTATGCAAATCGGAATCTCCGGAATTAACCAGCTCGATTTCTGCTTTAAGCCAATCGCGATTATAAGCGCGATACGTAATCCAACCGCCGTAAACGCTAGCAGCTATATCTCCACCGCTACCTGAGCCTTTAACGTATGCGGATGCTATTAACGCCAATTTGCAAATATCCTGCGTTGAAAGATCCAGCCCATACCATTCGCATAAAGCACGAACAACAGCTACTGTAACTGCAGCTGAAGAACCTAATCCGTATTTTCTTCCAGAACGCGCATCATCTAAATCGCTAGAAATTCGCACATTGTAGACTTTATCTAAAGGCTCTTTGTACTTTTCTAAAGCGAATTTATCTACGATACTCATTGCAGAAAGCACATAAGAATACGACTTTGCATACTCATTATTTTCTACAAGAATATCTTTGCCATTTACAGAACGGCTCCAATATAAAGTCTTATATTTTGAGGATTCAATGGATTCTGAATTCGAAGAAGTATCACAAGCACTGGCAGATTCACAAGCACTGGCAGATTTTTTAGCAGACTCAGATTCCCCAGCACGCTCAGCTTTTTCAGCGCTATAAGACAAAATCGATCCGTATACTTTGCAGAAATCTAATTTATCAAAATCTCTTGCGCTTAAATCTGATTCTTCAAAATCTCTACTTGAATAAGTCTTACCTTTGCTATCAATTATTCTCAAATCATCGTTATCTATTGTCACAGTCACATAACGATTAACAGCAACAACAATTGCAGAAGAACCATCCACAACTGCATATTCACCAGCAACGTAAAGCTTCCCCGGAGCCATAGCTTGCACTTTACTCATGATATCCCCAGACGTTTCGTTTATATCTACAATGTTGTTACGTACATTTCCACTGTATACGAATACTACTCGCACGAAATACTATTCTTATGGAATACTACTACGATAAATCCACTAACGATACCAACCAACGCACCAGCGCTAGCACCACCGGCGTTACAACGCAGCCATTTACAGGCGTTATTTGCTAGTTGAAACGCTTACAGAATCCCCAGGCAAAGCAATCATAATTCGAATAGCTTCACGAGAAGAATCTTCGCTAGAAGAATACTTTTCAGAAGAACGCATCCTTGAATCGCCTAAATCTTGTGAAATACGCGAGCGCAATTCATCCGCAACTTTTTGAGCCTGACTTTTAACAGTTAAAACTTTTACATTAGGACCGGCATCCATAGTAGCCCAAGCTGGAAGTCCTTCAGATCGCAAAGATTTTACGATATCCAGTACTTTATAGCTTTCTTCAGTAAGATAATTAATCGCAGGCACAGCATTATGCATTGTTTCATGCATTCCAGCGAAATTACTTTCTACTATGCTTCCCAAGGCTTCTATGTCACTATTTTTTATAGCACAAATAGCATTTTGGAAATCTTTTTCTGATTGATTAACCCATGGCATATATGTAGGAGAAGTTTCTACTGTTCTACGCATTGCTTCACGACTGGAAATTGGCTTGCTACCAGGATTTAGCACTATTGCAATCATTGCTAATTCAAGATTTTCAGGCATATCTATTGGCTCAGCATACGAGGATTCATCGTCTTCTCCAGCATGCCAAACAACTAGTCCGCCAAAAATCGATCTGCACGCTGATCCTGAGCCTCTTCTAGCGAGGCGAGACAGTTCGCGAGCGCTTAAATCTAGTCCAGCAGCGTATGCTCCAGCGGCCGTTAAAGCTGCAAATCCAGATGCACTTGATGCTAAGCCTGCTGCAGTAGGAACGCTATTATGCGAATCTACGCGTGCTTTCGTAGATATTCCTGCACACTTACGTATAAGATCCAGCGTAGAAACTATGCGATTGCGAACTTTATTAGATTCATCATTAGCAAGTTTTACTCCATCTAAAGAAACACAGTCTTCAGATAAATCCTCATCAAAACTAACTCGTGTTTTAGTACCCCAATCCGCAAGAGTTAGAGATAGCGAAGAAGTGTATGGAATAATCAGATTTTCGTCTCGTTTTCCCCAATATTTAATTAGAGCGATATTAACATTCGCGCGCGCTTCTGCACAGCGAGATTGCATATTATCGTCATAAATTATTGATGGCTGAACATTTACGATTTGCATACTCACTCGCTTTCACTGTCATATTCGCTGTCGCTTTTGTTAACGCTTTCGCTGTCGTCTTCTCCGCAGCATTCTCCGCTTCCTTCGCCGCAAATTCTATTGCAGATTTTATTATTGCGTTCATTAGCATCATCATCAATATCTACAATCCAAGTTTGCTTAGCTCCAGCAGATTTAAACGCTTCACTGACTTTACGCGCGCAATCTTCAGAATCAGCGAGTGCTATAACGCATCCACCGCCGCCACCGCCCGTTAACTTTGCGCCTAAAGCTCCATTGTTATAAGCAGCATTCACTAAATCATCTAACAGCGGCGTGCTAATTCCAAGCTCTGCTAATATTTTGTGAGCTCGAAGCATCCTAGCTCCCATATCTTTACTACGACCTTGAGCTAAGTCATCTTCTGCACTCAATGCGATATCGCCTAATTCTTTTAACAAAGCATTAACGAAATCTGGATTTTCTTCACGCTTTTTTCGCAAAGCTTCAACAGTTACTCTCGTCATACCTTTGCAACCAGAATCAGCAAGTACAATCCACGCTCGCATATCTATATTCATGTAGCTAAACGAACCGTCACCATACTTAACTGGTGCAAGCGATGAAGTTGCAACAGCATCTAGTCCAGAAGATCTACCGTGAGCAACTAATTCAGCTTGCTGAGTTAAAGAGAATAATTTCGATTTATCTGCTTCAACACCGTAATAGTCTAAGATTGCACGAATAACGGCTCCAGCAGCAGCTGCAGACGATCCCAATCCTCTTTCCGGAGGGAAGTCAGATTCCGTAAGAACATATAAAGGCTTACCATCCCATCCCGTGAAATCTAAAGCGGCGTGAATAGCGGTTCTTATAGAAGCTAGCCTTTTAGGTACATCGCGCAAAAGTCCAGTAAAATCAAGCGCACATAGTACAACACTATCGTCAATATTTTGACTATCCGCATTCTGATTATCTGCATTATTAGTATTTGCATTCTGGTTATCTAAAGAAACTTCATTAGAAGAATCAAACGCAGAATTTTCTAAGCTATTTTTAAATGGACAAGAATCTGTAACAGTCGCGTTTATACAAAGATTGCGCAAAGGCAATGCAACAGCAGGATATCCATATACAACTGAATGTTCTCCAAAAAGGATTACTTTTGCACAAGTTTTTCCATGGCCAAGGCGAGTATGCGCAGAAGATGAGTTTTCACTCCCACCCGTTGAAAACGTGTGACAAGTGATTGTTTCACAAGTGCATTTCACCGTATAAGCCTCCCTTTTAGGAATAATCACAAATGATTATAAAATACCACAAGCGACTATAAATGACTGTTCCAATGTAGTATCCAAAAAATCAAAAAACTACGATAACACGAATACACTTACAACACATTCACATAATACATTTAGAAATAGTGTTTAAAGCAAATAATGTCTTAACTAAATAATCAAATTAAGGGTTAATTCCCAAAAAGCTAATTAGTAATGCGCCAATCCCCAACAAGCTAATTCACAACACATAAATTCACAAAAAAAGCGAAAGCAACAAAAAGTCACTTTCGCTTTGTAAAGCATTCAGATATTACTGCATTAAGCAGATAATACTATCGGAATATGCAATAGAACTACTTAAGTTCTACAGTAGCACCAGCTTCTTCGAGAGCAGCCTTAGCCTTGTCAGCATCTTCCTTCTTAGCCTTCTCGAGAACGGCCTTTGGAGCACCGTCAACGAGAGCCTTAGCTTCAGCCAAACCGAGGTTGGTCAAAGCACGAACAGCCTTGATGACTGCAATCTTCTTATCGCCAACAGAAGCGAGGACGACATCGAACTCGTCCTTCTCTTCTTCAGCAGCACCGGCAGCAGCTGGAGCAGCAGCAACAGCGGCAACAGGAGCAGCAGCTTCAACGTCAAACTTCTCTTCGAATGCCTTGACGAACTCAGAGAGCTCAACGAGGGTCATTTCACCGAAAGCTTCAAGAAGCTCTTCATTACTGAGCTTAGCCATAATGGCTTCCTTTCTTACTTGGCCGGGCACGCTTTGTGCCTTACGCCATCAAATTTTTATTAATATTTGGCTCATGCAGCAAGCTGCAAGGGTATCAAGCGGCCTTTTCCTGCTTCTCGCGCAAAGCGTCGATAGTACGCACAGCCTTTGTTGGCAAAGCGTTGAACAGGTAAGCGGCCTTGGACATAGTGCCCTTGAGCGCGCCGGCCATTTCGGAAAGCAATTCTGGGCGAGACTTGAGGTCTGCCAACTGCTTTGCACCTTCGGCATCGTAAACGGTTCCATCTGCGAAACCGCCCTTAACGACGAGGGCTTTATTCTCTTTGGCAAAATCACGCAAGGTCTTAGCAACCTCAATGAAATCACCCTTTACGAAGGTGATTGCAGTTGGGCCAGCGAGAAGCTCGTCAAGACCTTCAATGCCCGCTTCCTTAGCAGCAATACGAGCAAGCGTGTTCTTAGCCACAGAGTAGGAAGTATCGCGGCCTAGCTTTTCGCGCAGAGCAGAAATCTGCGGAACTGTAAGCCCGCGGTACTCGGTGAGGTAGATAGCATCTGCATTACGGAATAATCCGGTAAGCTCAGCAACTACCGCTTCCTTTTCGGGCCTCTTCATGGCGTTCCTTCCTAAATTGGCCGTCAGTTCGAAAGAAACACATCAAGCTTAATCTAAACAGAGCAACAAAAAAGCCCTGCGCACTGGCAGAGCAACATAAGAAACACTAAAGCGTGCTTAAATTTTCGATTTACAATAAATACTTTGCAAATCATTGCTCAACCTGTGCTGGCCTGACGCATCAATTTCAGGAATTTTTCAATTCCACCAACGGTCTGTGGTTTACGTTGGGATAGTTTAATATGCATCTAAGACAATGTCAATAATATTTGCAGTAAATCTAAGAATAAATTTAGAAAAATAAAGACAGAAATAAAAACAGAAATAGAAATGGAAACAAAAAGAGGGTATGTAATTTACACACCCTCTAATTTTTAAGATTCTATTCTTAAATTATTTCTCAAGCACAGCAAGTGCAACAAAGTTAAGAATGAACAAAGCTGAAACAATCCAAAGCATTGGATGAACTTCTTTAGCACGCTTTGTAAACACCTTAACCAAGCAGTACATGATGAATCCAGCAGCAATACCATAAGAAATGTTGTAGGAGAACGCCATGAACACTGCAGCGAAGAATGCTGGAATTGCTTCAGTAATATCATCCCAAGCAATTTCCTTCAAAGAGCTTGCCATCATGCAGCCGACAACCACAAGCACACCGGCAGTTGCAGCAGCAGGTACAGCGGAAATGACTGGAGCAAATAGTATAGAAAGCGCGAAGCAAATAGACACAACTACAGAAGTTAAACCAGTACGACCACCAGCACCAATACCTGCAGCAGACTCTACGTAAGTGGTGGTGTTAGAAGTACCGAAAATAGCACCAACGGAAGTTGCGATAGAATCAGCAAACAAAGCACGATCCATCTTGGAGCTAAATCCAGAGCCGTTTTCAAGAGCCTTTTCATCCGCCTCAGAGAAGATACCAGTACGGCGACCAGTACCAATAAAGGTACCCAAAGTGTCGAAAGTATCAGACATTGAGAAAGCAAAGATTGTTATTAAAACAAGCGGAATACGAGCAGGATTTGAGAATAATGCTGGGAATCCCTGATCGCTAAATATTGCGCAGAAAGTAGTTGAAAGCTGGTTAAAAGATTCCACAATTGAATTTGAATTACTCATGTTAGTCAAACCCATTGGAATGCCAATTAACGAAGTCACAATAATAGTAATAAGTAAGCTTGCACGAACCTTAAGAACCGTAAGAACAATTGCTAAAACAAGACCTATTAAGAAAAGCCAAATAGCTGGATTATTCATAACAGAAAGTCCTGGAACTGCAGGTGCTGGCTTACCCTTAGCGGATAAAGCTGGATTTTTAGAAGCAAAAGTGATAAATCCAACGTGGTCGTTAACCATGCCAACGTAGGCCACGAATAAACCAATGCCACCGCCGATTGCGTGTTGTAACGAAGTCGGGATGGCACGAATAATCATTTTACGAATTTTAGTAACGGTAATAAGAATGTTAATTAAACCGCATAAGAACACCATAGACAGTGCTTCTTGCCAAGTAAATTTCAATCCGAAGCAAACTGTGTAAGTGAAGAATACATTAAGACCCATGCCAGCAGCCTGAGCGTAAGGCACGTTAGCAAACAAGCCCATAACAAGGGTACCAATGATTGCTGCAATAATTGTTGCTAAGAACACGCCACCAGAAGGCATATGAGTTTGGCTTAAAATCATTGGATTTACGATAATAATGTACGACATTGCGAAGAATGTAGTGAGACCTGCAGTGATCTCCGTTGGTACATTCGTGCCGTTTTCTTTGAGATGGAAGAACTTTTCCATATACTCTCTGTTCCTTGGTTTACAAGCGCAAAAGACCAGAAAAGCGCGGCGAAAGCACTTGAGCAATCGCGTACGCAATTACATTTGGGCATTCACGCAGAGGTTACTGCGACTCGTCGGCAAGAAAAATATTGCGAATTGTCATGAAAAACATGAAATTCACAAAATCTTTGAACCACCGAACAGCTCTGACCTTACGCGCACGTACTGACCAAGGGAATACACTTAAATCAAAAAAGTATATAACAAATCAGCCAAAACGGCCGGAAATATAACGCTCAGCTTCAGCGTTGCGCGGATTGTTGAACATAGTAGTCGTGTCCGCAAAGTATTCCAAATGCCCCGGCTGCCCTACGGCTTTCAAATTAAAGAATGCCGTGTAATCAGCAACACGCGCAGCCTGCTGCATATTATGAGTCACGATCACAATCGTGTAATCGTTTTTAAGCTCGTTAATCAAATCTTCTACAGCCAACGTAGAAATAGGATCAAGAGCAGAGCAAGGTTCATCCATAAGTAAAACTTGCGGATGCACAGCCACAGCTCTAGCAATACAAAGTCGCTGCTGCTGACCGCCAGAAAGACCAATTCCAGGCTTATCTAAGCGATCCTTAACTTCATTCCATAAGTTCGCGCCTCGTAAAGCCCACTCAACTAAGTCATCTGCATCTGATTTTGCTATACGACGATTATTCAAGCGAACTCCAGCAAGCACATTTTCGCGAATAGACATTGTTGGGAAAGGATTTGGACGCTGGAAAACCATTCCAACATCGCGGCGAACTGCTACAGGATCCACATCTTTACCATATAAATCGCGACCTTCAAGAAGCACTTGACCTTCTACGCGCGCTCCCGGCGTAATCTCGTGCATGCGGTCAAGAGTTCGCAAAACCGTTGATTTTCCGCATCCGGAAGGCCCAATAAAAGCCGTAACCTTATTTGGCTCAATATTAATATTCACGTCTTCTACAGCAAGAAAATCACCATAGTAAATATTCAGATGCTTCACATCAATGCGCTGACCCATTTTGCACTCACTTTCTAAAAATCTATTTCGCTCTATTCGCTCTATTTGCCTTATTCATTTTCATTCAGCTTCATTCAGTTTTATTCGCTCTATTTCGCCTTAACCGAAAACACTCGAGCCACAACCCTACCGATAATATTCAGCAAAAGAACAACAATAATCAAAGTCAAAGCTGCCGCCCACGCGCGTTCCATAGGTATTGAAGTAACACAAGAAGCAGGAGCATTAGCTGGGCAATTTGCTGAAAGTTTAGAATACTCCTGATAAACATAAACCGGCAAAGTCGTCATCTGCCCGTCAAAAAGATTGAAATTAGTAGATGAAATAAAACCTGCAGCCATAAGCAAAGGAGCAGTTTCACCAATAACGCGAGCAACCGCTAAAATACATCCTGAAACAATTCCAGGCAGTGCGGTACGCAAAACAACTTTCGTAATCATGCGATGCTTAGTAACGCCCAAAGCTAAAGCGGCCTCACGCAAATCAGTCGGAACAATTTTTAGCATTTCTTGAGAAGATTTAACAACTGTTGGAATCATAAGAAGCGAAAGCGCCACAGATCCTTCAAAGCCATTAATCGTACCTGGGCCAGCAAGAAAAGCAAACATAGAAAAAGCAAACAAGCCCGCAACAATAGACGGAATACCACTCATTACGTCAACAAGCAAATTAATTATTCGAGCAATTTTGCTTCCGCGAGCATACTCAATCAAATAAACAGCACACATTAAGCCAATTGGTATAGAAATAAGCATTGCTCCAAAAGTAATTTCTAACGTTCCAATTATTGCATGCAAAATTCCGCCATAACCGCCTGTGCCAGTAGCATTACCACCGACAACGTAAGTCATGTTATGAGTTAAGAAATCTATATTAAATCTTTTAATTCCATGAATAATAGTCGTATAAAGCAAGGAAAATAACGGGATTACTGCCACAATAAATGACAAGAAAATCAATACGCGCATCAAAAAATCTTTACGCTTTCGCGCGGCAATAGAAGATCTTGTAGGTCGGAATTTATCGAAATCTATAACTGGAGCTTTATCTTCAATATTAGATTTATTTTCAATCTTAGACTTATCTTCCAATGATTCTTTATTCACATCAATATTATTATTCAAAAGATTATCGCTTAAAGAATCATTTTTACTTTGCTGAATACTACTCATATCAAGCACCAGCCTTTCCAGTAATCTTTCGCGCTATGAAATTCACAGCAAACGAAATAAGGAACAAAACAAGGCCGGTTCCAATCAAAGCACTTACACCTAAACCATTAGCTTCAGGATATTGTGCGGCAATATTAGCCGCAATAGTTTGATTTTGAGATGCTTGCAAAATATTAAAACCAAAAGTAAAACCAGGAGAAAGAATCATTAAAACTGCCATTGTTTCACCAAGAGCGCGACCAAGACCAAGCATAGACGCTGAAACAATGCCAGATTTAGCAAACGGCAAAACAGCCAACTTTATCATTTCCCACTTTGTAGCTCCAAGCGCGAGCGCGCCCTCCTGTTGTAATCGCGGAGCTTGCTGGAAAATATCTCGAGCCATAGAAGTGATAATAGGAAGAATCATCACAGCCAAAACTAAGCTAACTGTTGCAGCACATCTGGAAGGATTTGCTACAGAGCCGGAAAATAGCGGAATCCAGCCAAAGATTTTAGAAACCCAATCCCAGAAAGGATACATTGCCGGGACTAAAACTAATCCACCCCACAAGCCGTAAATAACGGATGGGATTGCTGCTAATAAATCAACTACTCCACTTAAAAGCGGAACAATTTTCTTAGGTGCGTAATGCGATATAAATAAAGCGATACCGATTGCTACAAAGAATGCAAATAGAAGAGCAAGAGCAGACATTAGCACAGTTCCAAAAACTAAAGGAGCTACATAGCTTACAAAATCGTGCGCTTTGCCGGCAGTAAAATCTGCATAAACGGCTGACAATTGCGCGCGATCGCCTACAATTAATGGCCATGCGCAAAAAAGTAGAAATACTGCTACCGCTGCTAATATTAATAAAATTAACATTCCACAAGCGCAGGCAATATACTTGAAAATATTGTCTGCTATATGCCCGCTCCGATGATTATAAGAATTTTGATCATCTGGAGTTGTTTTTGCATTCTTTGTAGAACTCACCCATACTCCTTTATGCTGATATGTTCATAATATCAATTTTTAAAGCAATTTTTAAAGCAATTCATAAAGCTTTTTACTTTCCGGTTTTAATCGCTTGAATTGATGTGCTAATTTTGCTTACCAAATTTTGCGGAAGTGGAGCAGTTCCAGCAGCAGAGGAAGCCGCATTCTGACCATCACTACTAGTTACATAGCTAAGCCAAGACTTCACAAACTTAGCAGTTCCAGAATCCTTATAAACCGGGCAAGCAATATCGTAAGAAACTAACACAATCGGATATGCATCTTTTAATTGCGTAAGATGATTTACTTTCACAACAACGCGATGTTGATATTTAGTAGCAGCATCAACATCGATTTGTGAATCAGATAAAGTGTTTGAAGCCGCTTCTGGAGAAATATCAATATAAGAATTATTAACTTTTACCGCAATTGTTCCAAGCTTGCCAACCTGCGAAAAATCAGCATAACCAATCGAACCATTTGCCATGCGAACAGTTGACACAACACCTGAAGTACCTTTCGCACCTTGACCAACATTATTTGGCCAGTTTTCAGAAAGATTATGCTTCCAATCATCTGGAGCAGCATCCTTCACATAGCTTAAGAAGTTCTGCGTTGTGCCAGACTTATCAGAGCGGTGAACAACCGTAATTGGAGTGCTAGGAAGTTTTAACTTAGGATTTTGCTGCTTAATAGCGTCGTCATCCCAGCTTGTAATCTTGCCGTCGAAAATTTTAGCAATCGTCGAAGCGTCCAAATTAATATGCTTTCCAGCGTCAGAAACACCTTTTAGATTAAAAATAATCGCAATTGGAGAAACATACACAGGCACATCGAAAGCCGAGGTGCCATTAGCGCAAACCGACTTAGACTTTTCAACCTCGTCGTCACTAAGAGGCTTGTCTGAACCAGCCCAGGCAGTTGCACCCGTCATAAAAGTAGTAACTCCAGCTCCAGAGCCGGTTGGGTTGTATGCTATTTTCGCACCAGGATTTTTAGATTGGAATCCTGCAATCCACGCTTCTACTGCAACCTGCTGAGATGAAGCGCCAGATCCTTGGAAATTGCCGGAAATTTTGGCACCGGAACCTGTAGAAACTGTATTTCCTGCAGGAATATTGTCTCCGCAAGCAGCACAAGTTGCACATAAACCGAATGTGAGCGCGGCCGCTGCAATAGCACGGAACTTCATTGAGATTTTATTTGTATTTAGTTTTGTTGTATTTAGTTTTGTTGTAATTACCTTGGTTGTATTTGCCTTGGTTGCATTCAATTTGTTCATATTTAATTTGTTCATATAGTTACGCATATTCTTCTTTCCTTTCGCGAAGAATTGCCTTGCGCCCCACCACACTTTCGCATTCTTATAGCCGTATTGCGAATTGGGCGCATTCTCTTAATTAATCCCTATCTTTTTTTATTAACGCAACCATCATAAATAGGTGGGTTAAACCGCACCGGCAAAAATAAAATGGGTACCAAAAATGGCGGTATTTGGCGCTACTTATTGCGCTATTTGCGTAAACGTAGGGTGGCGACCACATCAGCGTGTCGAAATGTCACAAATTGCGGATTATATTTACAGTAATTTTTGCAGCAGTATCCGCGTATTCGGAAATATCGAAAGTCTTAAATGTTTCGTATTGAGTATCCGCGTTATCACTCATTGCGCGCACAATAAGCGCAGGAACATCGTTACGTGCAGCAACATGCAAGACTGCTGCGCCTTCCATTTCCACAGCATCCGCTTGAGTAGCTGCAATTACTTCTGCTACTTTTTCTGGAGAATCAACGAAATAGCCTCCGGACGCAATTGTTCCTGAAATATGCGTAATTTTCATGTCAGTTAATACATTGCTAGCTACTTTAAGCAAGTAATCATCTGAATGAAATTCGCTTGCAAACGGCTTCCATTGACCGATTAAACGCATATCAGTATCGAGATATTTTACAGTTTTTCCAAGAACGACATCGTTCATATGCAAATTTTTATTAAGATTTCCTGCAATACCCGAAAAGATTACGACTTGAGGGTTATATGTGTCAATAAGATACTGCACAGTTGCAGCAGCATTAACCAAGCCCATGCCACCAACCGTAGCCGCGACTTCGATTTTCCTACCATCTGCCGAGTCAAGAGTTCCACAAGACACATCAAGACTCGCAGCCTTCTTAAGACTTACATTTTCAAGCGCGCTAGAAATATGCGCAACTTCTTCCTCTAAAGCGCCAACAACAGCAACTTTAGTAATATCAACTTTCGTAATTTTCTCATTATCAGACATCAACAGAATCATCCTTTTTTACTTCGCTACTTATGCATTTGCTATTACGATTAAACAAAAACGCGCATACTAAAGTCATAATAACAAAAGTTAAAGTCGCAATATTCAGCAATGCGCCGCACGTAAAATCAAACCAAGGATTCACAACAGGAACATTGAGAAACGCAATAATTTGATCCTGCAAAGCAAAAAAAGCGAAAGATCCAGCTATAATCAACACACAAATTAAAGTGCCAACAATGCGACGCCATCCGTTAGCAAAAACAAGCAAAGCAATTCCGGTTACAAACGGTATAAAAACGCTAAACCACAAAGCAGAAAACGTAACAAGCGTATACCCAGCACTATGCGTGCCACGATACCATGCAAAAGCAAGCAAAATAACACCAGTTGCAATCAAAGAGAACAATACATAACGCACAATCGGTAGCGCTTTACACGCAAAACCTTTATTCGCTTTATCTGCTTTATTCGCTTTATTCAAGTCTTTGTTATACATTTCAACACACTCCCTTGTACGCAAAATATAGTGCAAAAATAGACGGCAAATACAGTAAGAAATATAAGCCTAGCAGAAGTAAATTGAGATTATCTTACTACAATCTCTAATCTCTACGGCGTGTTGCAACAGATTTAGCTAAAGTTCTTAGCAAATCGGCCGTATCTTCCCAAGAAATACAACGATCAGTAATAGACTTGCCGTATTCAAGCTCGCCAAGAGGAGCAGGATCTTGATTACCACCCTGCAAGAAGCTCTCCATCATAACGCCTTTAATACCCTGCTCGCCAGCAGCCAAACGATCCGCAATCTCACGCACAACCTCAATTTGGCGACGCTCATCCTTGCCAGAATTACCATGCGAGCAATCCACAACCACGCCGTGCGAAGCCATGCAACCAGTACCCAAGCGCAAACGAATCGAAGCCACAGCAGAAGCAACCGACGCAGCATCATAATTAGGGCCCTTACTAGAACCGCGCAAAACCACGTGGCAATCCGGGTTACCAAGAGTCTGCACAGCACAAGCGCGACCAAGATGATCAATACCAAAGAACGTATGATGCTGGCTCGCAGCCAAGCAGCCATTCACAGCAGCATAAACAGAACCATCCGTAGCATTCTTAAAACCAACCGGCATAGAAAGACCACTAGCAAGCTGACGATGAATCTGAGACTCGGTATTACGCGCACCAATCGCACCCCAACTCACAGCATCCGCAATAAACTGAGGACTAGTCGGCTCCAAAAACTCAGTAGCAGCAGCCAAACCAGCATCCAAAACACCAAGCAAAGTCTTACGCGCAAGCAACAAACCCTTATGAATATCATGCGTTCCATCAATATCCGGGTCGTTAATCAAACCCTTCCATCCAAGAGCTGTACGCGGTTTTTCAAAATACACGCGCATAACAATAAGAAGCTCATCTTCGAGCTCCGAACGCAACTTAGCCAAACGATTCGCATAATCAAGAGCAGCCTTAGGATCATGCACAGAACACGGGCCAACAATAACAAGAAGGCGATCGTCGTCGCCATTCAAACAGCCGCGAATCTCATCACGCGACTCAGCAACAATATCCTGCGCATACGGCGACAACGGCAACTCACCAAGCACCTGAGCAGGAGTTGGAAGCGGCTCAAGCTCAAGCACGCGGCGGTTAATAATGCGATCCACACCAACCTGATCCTCCCAGCGCTGGAATTTCGCAGAATTAAGCGGATTTTGACCATTTTCAACAGCTTTTTTAACCACGCTTGAAGCACACTGTTCAGCTGTAGATTCCATTTGTCACCATCCTATAAAACAAAACGCGCACCGCCGCGCTTAGCTAAGCCACTGCATTCGCGCGGTCTAAGCGCGCGAATACCCTCGCCGCAGCAGAAGCACACTGTGCTTCTGCACTAAGCGGCTCGGCGCTTTGAGGTAGGCTAATTTCCTAGTGAAATTAGCCTAGGCCAAAGCTCCCATTGGGTCCCACGCCGGTAATACAATTGCTGGTTCTTCTAGTGCTTTGCGATATTCTTCTGGAAGCAAATTCTTCGGAACTGCAACTTCATACACGTATTCAGTGAACCAATCGTCACTCATCGTAAAGTAACCCTTGTCCGCAATGTCCGCTCCCCAAGAGTTCTCCACGCGCCAACGACGAGTAGTAGTTCCATCATCAGCAACATCCACACCAGCAAAAGCCATAGCGTGATTCATAGCCGAATCAGCAAAACGTACGCGCTGCTCCTTATTCAAGTCAAAATCAACGCCATAAACGCGATCATACTCGAACAAATCAGTAGCCCAAGCGCCATTATCGCGATCCATCATAGGATGGCAATCAGCGCCGAACCACACAGGAATGCCCTGCTCAACAAGAACCTTACGCACGCAATCCTTCATAAACTGGTTTGGCACGTTCAAATATTCCGTGGCATCTCCACCAGCAACATTACCCAAGTGCTCAATAGCAATCTTCTTGCCCTTAGGATGCTCAGCGCGAGGATCATCTACCAAGCAAACATAATCTTCTAAGCCAGCAGTAACGTACTTCTTCCAAAACTCAACTGGCGTAATCTCTCCGTCGCGATGGAATTTTCCGTCTTCATCCGTCCACTCCCAATCGAAGCTTTTTGGAGGCTCACCCAAGTGAATAGTTAAGATCCTATGACCTGCAGCCGTAGTTTCAGAAACAATATCATCAATATCAGCAGCATTAGCATACATATGAGCAACAGCTGTATGCAAAAGCTTTTTAAGCTGAGTATTCATATCACCAGTGTCTTTAGAAGACTCAGTTTCTGGATATAAATCCTTTGGAACAGCACCATACTTCTTATAGACGTTCATAGCCATAGTCCACTGGCCGCCGTCACCCATAACATCACTAAGCAAATGCTGCACTAAACGAGAATCAGAAGGCTCACCAGAACGAACAAGATCAGCAACATCTTTCAAGAAATAATTAACTCGCTCAAGCTTGTCATAATACATGGCATAATTCTGAGAAAACTCAAAATCCTTAACTTTCAAAGCTTTTTTAGCCACGAATCGAGCAACATTCAATGAGCTAAATAACCAGCATCTGCCAGAATGATCCTGATGTCTTGCGTCGCCATTGTCTACAATCGTTGAAAAACGGCGCTGAAGTAAACGCGCACGATCATAATTCTTAGCAACCTTATCAATACCAGCTGCAGTCACACCATTCATAGCCAAACGATTCAAAGGATTTGCATCAAAATCATCTCGCAAACCTTGCAATGCCTCTGTAGTTAAAGCAGAAATCTCAGCCACTTTTCAACCTTTCTAATTTCCTATATTTGTAAATTCACTACAATTCTTAATTCTTACAATCTTATATATTTCAATAACCTAGCGTCACGATTCTTCAGATTCAGCAAGAGCATCTTGAATTTCACGCTGAGCCTCGCGCTGAACACGTTTAGAATCATCATTTTGGCTATCATCAGAGTTATCAGATATAGCAGACACATTATTATCGCTAGCATCAGCACCGCTGAGATTATCAATATCTGATTCATCCACATCATCATTTAAATCAGCAGACATACTATTGGAACCCTGCTGCTTATCATCACCAAAATCAAATCCTGCAAATGCGTTTGTAAAAAGCGAACGCAATTCAGTAACTCGCTGAGTAATAGTTGCTTCTCTATGCTGCAACTGATTCAACCTAGCAGTCATACCATCTAATTCTTGCTGAGCTGCAGCCCTACGCTCTTCAACCTGCTCAGTAGCTTCTTTCATAGCTTTTCTAACAATTTGAGCAGCTTGCTCATCAGCTGATTTATGCGTTTGAGCAGCATAATCATCCGCATCTTGATGAATTCCCTTTGCACGAGCAATCAGCGCTTCAGCTTCTTCCTGAGAAGCCTTTTCGCGATCCTTCAAGCCAGCAAGCAAAGCGTCAACTTTCTTAGTCGCATCTTCCTGTTGCTGAGCAATATCCGCACGAATCTTCTCAACTTCCGCACTCACCTGACTTAAAGTCTTAGTGCGCTCAACTTGTGCAGCATCAGCAATCTCTTGAGCCTTAGCGCTAGCAGCATCAGTAATTTCGCCTGCCTTACGCTGTGCTTCTGCCATCATTTTCGAAGCACGCTCGCGCATATCAGCCAACTTTTTATTCGCATCAGCCAAAGCTGTTTCAATCTGATCGTTCGTTTCAGCTTTAGCATGAGCAATCTCATCATTAGCCGTAGAACGTTGCTCAGCTATTGCTTTAGAAGCTTCCGCCTTCATATCAGCAATATTTCGCTCCTGCTGAGCTAATTCAGACGCCATCTTCTTATTGTGTTCTTCTCTAGCATTATTTAATTCCAATGTAGTTGAATCACGCAAAGCCTTAACATCACGCTGAGCTGAAGAACGAAGTCGATCTGAATCTTCTTGCGCAGCATTCATCATTTGCTCAGACTGTTTACTTGCATTCGAAAGCATTGTATCAGCCTTAGTTTGCGCTTCCTGCAACAAATGTTCAGCATCCAACTTTGCATTATTAAGCAAAGTTCCAGCTTGAGCACGAGCAGTTTTTTTAATCGAAGCAGCATCTTGTTTGGCGCGCTCTAATAATTGAGCGCTAGTTTGCTCTGCAGAAGCAAGTAACTGTTGAGCATTAGCACCTAAAGACGCAAAAGTAGTACCACTTTTAGCTCGTTTTACGTTATTTTTTTCTTCTTGCAATTGAGCTTGAAGCTGCAAAATAGATTCATCACTAGAACGTACTTGTTCTCGTAAACGCGCTACAGTACGCTCATAGTTTGCTATAGCTTTATTTACTTCTTCTTTGTCGTATCCTCTTAATCCGACTGAGAATCGATCCACCATGGCGTTCCTTTCACCAACAGCATACAAAGCAGACAATCTGCATGCGAATACCAGCATTAACGCTATCACTTACGTAAGCAAAACACTCGGGTGTTGCGCACGTTTTTGCGAAGCTCACACAATAAATAAATACAAAATATAAAAATAGGATATAAGAATAAAATCTACTCAAATAAAATATCCGAAGATGAAGGCTTAAGATAGTACTTCACAGCTTCACTTACAATATCTTGACCAGCTTTAATTTGCATATCCAAAGGCAAACCATGACGAGCATCGTGAGATTCAACAACAGGCGGAAAACTCACAAAACCAGCCAATAATCGCCTATCCGTTTTACTAGCAGACCAATGTAATAATCTGTAAAAAAGCGAATTGCAAACATACGTTCCAGCATCTGAGCTTAAAGTTGAAGCAATACCTTCATGCGCAAAATCATTTAAAATCATACGCAATGGCAAACGAGTCCAATAAGCCGCAGGGCCATCCTCTACAATAGGCATTCGCTGAGGTCTACGATTATCAACATCAGGCTTTTTAGCATCCATCATATTCGTAGCACAACGCTCTAGTTGCACTCCACGAGCAGCATGCTTAACACCAGTTGATATTACTATATTCGCATTTTCACGTTCGACTATTTCTAATAGTTCTGGCCAAGAATTAGCAAAACTAATAGGTAGCATCACGGATGTGACTTTAATAGTTGTGTCTTTTGGTAAAGAAAACTGATCGCTTTGCATAAGTGACAGCGCGCGTGGAACTTCATAAGAAGGATTTATATCAAGATCTGAATATGGACCAAACCCTGAGATAACTATGTTGATTTGATGCATAACAATATCTTTCTACTTGTCCTTGATTATAAGAGCAAGCAATCTTCCTTCATGCGATTTTCCAGCCAAACTAGCACGGCGATGAGAATACCAGAGTGGATTTTCCAAAGTACAAATAGGATTATGCAAATCCTGCAATCGTGCAGCTAAGGACTCGCCTTCACCATCTACTCCGCAAATCGTGCGCAATTCCTCATCTTCAGATAAATATTGCGTTGCAGCTGTAACTCGCGGCAAAGCTTCAACAATATTCGCTACTCCTGCGAGCGCTAAATCAATGCGAGCAGCTTCAGCAATATCAATACCGATTCCACCGAAACGCGTTTGTGTTACAGTTTGTGGATAACGTTTTTCAAAATCGCGAGCAATACTCTCACCAACTTCGTAGCAATCTCCACAAATACATGGGCCAAGCACTGCTGTTATGCGAGAACGCTCAGCTCCCTTTTCGCACATTGCTTCGATGGCAGAATCAAGCACACCAGCCATCAATCCTTTTCGCCCACAATGCGCTGCAGCGATTACTCCAGCTTCGTCGTCCGCAAGTAAAACTGGCAAACAATCAGCAGCAAACATGCCCAAAGCGAGAGAGCACGCAGTTGAAACTTGCGCATCCGCTTCAATTCTAAATTGCGAATCCGCAAAACCTGTTGCATCAAAGCCGTAAGAAGTATTCCATGAATCTACTACACTATCTGCGTCAAATACTTCTCTGCCATGAACTTGAGCAACAAGCGACAAATCGGCTTGCAAAGCTTTCTGTAAAGCTGCGCGATTGCTCGCTACAGCTTCTGAATTATCTCCTGCGCGACCACCTAAATTAAGTGAAGCAAATAATCCTTCAGAAATCCCACCCAATCTAGTAGTAAAAACTGCACGAGTGCGAGTTCCTAACGCCACCGGAATAGTCACAGGAATTGGTGCACCATCCTCATCTTCGTGAGGCAATGGCATACCAGTTACGCTTGTTTCTTGCATTTTATTGTTTTCTTTCAGCCTAAATAAGCCAATTCTTCATTGCTTAATTGCAAATCGGAAGCTTTCAAACTATCTAAAATTGTAGCCGGTCTGTGAGCTCCAGGAATTACGAATATGTGATCGCCTTTAGCTAGCTCCCAAGCCAAAACTACTTGCTGATAGCTTACGCCATGATTTTCTGCAACTTTGCGGAATGGATCAAAAAGATGCTCGTCATAAGGATGACGGAATCCACCAAGAGGACTCCAGCAAACAAAAGCAATTCCGAGCTTTTCGCAATATTGCAAGGTATCTTCATTCTCTAAATGAACTGGAGAATATTGATTTTGTACTGCTACTAACTTTTCTCCTAAAATATTGCGAGCAATATCAATCTGCTCTACAGAAGCGTTAGAAATACCGATTTCTCGAGACACACCTTCGTCAAGCAACTGTTGCATTGCTTCAATAGACTCATTGTATGGAACTTCTGGATCTGGCCTGTGGAAGTAAAGCAAGTCAATAGTGTCAACACCTAAAGCCATTGCAGACTCTTTGGCATGCGCAATCAAATGCTCTGGCTTGCCATCTTTACCCCATGTTGGTCGTCCGTCAGTAAAGTTACGGAAGTGACCGACTTTAGTAGCAACCAGAATAGAAGATTTGTCGCCTTTCCAGCTTTCTAAAGCCTCACGAACAAGCTTTTCGCCAGTTTGTTCCTCGCCACCAGAGCAGTAATATGCCCAAGCTGTGTCAATATGCGTACAACCTGCATCAAGAGCCGCGTGAATTGTTTCAATTCCCATATCATGGCCAAGATTATTTTCTATTGTTAACGGCATTTCGCCAAAACCAATAGCAGTTGTATCAAACGAACCTAATGCGCGATGCATAACCATATTTCACCCCTACGCTGGTAGTATAAACTTTTCCTGTTTTTATATATGCTTTCATACTAGTTCATTGCAGAGATTGCATAATATATGCTTCAGACGCATCTTGCTAATTAGAATGACTAATATGCTAATTAGGCTTTGCTAATTGATGTTTATGAGAAATGCCCTCAAAAGCAGACGCAATTTGAAGGCATTTCTACAAATATTCATTTTTAGTTAGTATCTAGCAATAATTTTGCTTTAATACTATTTGCGCGATTAATTCTCCTCGAATGGATCAAAATCGCGGCGCACGCGGCGACGAGGACGTTCTGCACGTTCATCACGAGCTGAACGATATTCATCATAGTGATCATCATCTGCTGCATAACGTGGATTTCGATCAGATGCGCGACGATTTTCTGAATCGCGACGGCTACCGCGATCATCACGGTCATCACGCGATTCACGCGATTCACGAGATTCACGTACGTCACGATCATCACGATTATCATATCGAGCATCGCGATCATCGCGAATACGGCGACGAGGACGATCGTCAAAATCACTGTCATTGTAACGATCGTCGCGATCTGCACGATCTGCACGACGATCATCACGACGATCATCGCGACGGCTACCGCGGTCATCATAACGAGCATCGCGATCAGCATAACGGTCGTCGCGATTCACACGATCTCTATCATCACGGTCGTCACGCATGCGGCGACGAGGACGATCAGCGTGATCATTGCGGTCTGAACGATCGTGATTGTCTCGATCATCACGGCGTGAACGAGCACGATAATCACCGCGATCATTGCTATCGCGATCATCATGGGAGTTACGAGTACGATTTTCCCTGCCTGCAGGAGCTGAAGATTCTTGATCTTCAAAACCTGGAATAGCCAAAGAAATCTTTCCGCGCTCATCTACGCTTTGCACGATAACTTCAACATTATCGCCTTCCTTCAGCACGTCTTCAACAGTGTCAATACGCTCACCGTTTGCTAAATTGCGAATCTGCGAAATATGAAGCAAACCGTCAGTTCCTGGAGTCAAGTTTACGAAAGCACCAAAGCTTGTAGTCTTAACAACCTTACCAGTGAAAGTTTCACCAGCCTTTGGTACGCGAGGATTTGCAATAGAGTCGATGATTTCCTTCGCCTTCTCTGCAGCTTCGCCACCTTCAGAAGAAATGTAAACAGTACCGTCATCTTCAATAGCAATTTCAGCACCAGTTTCTTCCTGAATTTGGTTAATCATCTTGCCCTTAGGACCAATAACTTCACCAATCTTATCTACAGGAATTGTGGTTGTGATAATGCGTGGAGCAAATGGGCTCATCTCAGCTGGGCAATCAATGCACTCGTTAATAACTTCAAGAATCGTTGAACGAGCTTCGTGAGCCTGCTGCAAAGCGGCAGCCAAAATATCAGCTGGAATGCCATCAAGTTTAGTATCAAGCTGCAAAGCAGTGATGAACTCGGAAGTACCAGCAACCTTGAAGTCCATATCACCGAAAGCATCTTCTGCACCGAGAATATCGGTCAAAGTCTTGAAGATATGCTTTCCATCGACATCGCCAGAAACCAAGCCCATAGCAATACCAGCAACAGGAGCCTTCAAAGGCACACCAGCTGCAAGCAAAGAAAGCGTAGAAGCGCAAACGGAACCCATAGAAGTTGAACCATTGGAACCAATAGCCTCAGACACCTGACGAATAGCGTATGGGAACTCTTCGCGACTTGGCAAAACTGGTACCAAAGCCTTTTCAGCTAAAGCACCGTGACCAATTTCACGACGCTTTGGAGAACCAACGCGACCAGTTTCACCAGTGGAATATGGAGGCATTTCGTAATTGTGCATATAACGCTTAGTTTGTGGGCCAGAAAGTGCATCCACTTGCTGTTCCATCTTAAGCATATTCAAAGTAGTTACGCCCAAAATCTGAGTCTCGCCACGCTGGAAAAGCGCAGAACCATGAACGCGAGGAACAATATCAACCTCGGCAGAAAGCGTACGAATATCGCGCAAACCGCGGCCATCAATACGATAATCTTCCGTTAAAATACGACGACGAACAATCTGGCGCTGTAACTCCTTGAAAGCGTTACCAAGCTCCTTTTCCTTCTCCTCATCGTCCATATCAGTAAACTCTTCTGCGATTGCAGCACGCACGCCTTCCTTAATTTCAGCAATGCGATCTTGACGAGGAAGCTTTTCAGCAATAGAAAGAGCCTCATTCAAATCAGCATGAGCAATCTCATCGATTCTGGCATAAAGTTCGTCAGTATACTCTGGGAACAGCTGGAATTCCTTGGTTTCTTTAGCTGCAATACGCTTCAACTCATTCTGAGCATCGCAAATAACCTTAATAAACGGCTTTGCAGCTTCCAAACCGCCAGCAACAACTTCCTCATCTGGCTTAGTTTGACCCTCATTGTAGATCAAATTCCAAGCATTCTTGCCAGCGCCAGCTTCAATCATTGCAATAGCAACATCGCCATTTTCAATAACACGACCAGCAACAACAATCTCAAATACTGCACGCTCGCGCTCACTCCAGCGTGGGAAAGCAACCCACTGACCATCAATCAAAGCCAAGCGAACGCCGGAAACTGGGCCTTCAAATGGCAATCCAGAAATCATAGTAGATGCAGATGCAGCATTCAAAGCAATAACATCGTATGCATCATCTGGATTAATTGCCAAAATTGTTTCAACAACTTGCACTTCGTTACGCAAAGTGTGTGGGAACAATGGACGTAATGGGCGATCGATAATACGGCATGCTAATGTTGCTTCGTTAGAAGGACGGCCTTCACGACGGAAGAAAGATCCTGGAATCTTTCCAGCAGCATACATTTTTTCTTCCACATCAACAGTCAATGGGAAGAAGTCGTAATTTTCCTTTGGACTAGATCCTGCAGTCGTCGTAGACAAAATCATGGAATCATCATCCAAATATGCGGCAACAGCACCGTCCGCTTGCTGAGCGAGACGACCAGTTTCAAAGCGCATCGTACGCTTTCCAAATGAACCATTATCAATAACGGCTTCTACAGCCTTAATTTCGGGACCCTCCACGGGTTCCTCCTTTTCTTAACTTACCTAATCAACCAACATGCGTAATAACATTGACGACTTCGCATCATTACCTATATGCGAATATTTGCAATCTTTGCAACACTTGCATTACGCCAATATTTCGTAGTGTTTTTTGTTTCGGCTACTTCAATCATCCTTATTTAGTTATACTTCATTTTTTAGTTATAAAATTAAAATAATTCAGCGCTATTTACAAATACATTGTGCTGAATTAAAGACTAATTAAGTTTTAATATTCAATCTTCTTTAATATATATTAAAGATTTTACTGCCTTAATTATTACTCTATTATTTTATTTATAATTTATTATTTTAACTTTTATTATTTTCTTCTCGAGACTTTCTGTCTTCCCAGATTTTAAATCTACAGAATTATTTAAATTATTCTGAGGATTTTATTTCTCTCTCAAACTTCTTAGTTTCTTTATTCTCTTAAATTACTATCTCAAGACTCTCTTAAGACTCTCTCAAGACTCTTTAAATACTCTCTTAAGACTCCCTCAAGACTCTCTCAAGACTCTCTCAAGACTCTCTCAAGACTCTCTCAATAGTTACTCTCTTAAATTATTGCTTTTAAGATTTTCTCTCTTAAGTTTTTTAAGTTTTCTTCTTAAACTTTTTCCTAAGATTCTCTCTCTTAAGTTTTCCTCTTAAGCTTCTCTCCTACACTTCTCTACTAAGCTTTTCACACAAACAAATATGTTTAAAACTCAGAAGAAATGCAAAAAGACCCGGGCATAATAACACCCGGGTCAAAAAAGATTATCGACGCAAGCCAAGTCGTTCAATCAAAGAACGATAGCGATTGATGTCAACGCGCTTCAAATAATCAAGAAGACGACGACGATCACCAACCATAAGAAGCAAACCACGACGAGAATGATGATCGTGCTTGTGCTCCTTCAAATGCTCAGTGAGATCAGCAATGCGCTTGCTCAACAAAGCGACCTGCACTTCTGGGGAACCCGTGTCACCCTCGTGCGTCGCGTATTCGTTGATAATATTCTTCTTATCTTCAGCCGTTAATGCCACGGCGTCCTCCTTAATATCACTGCGCGGTGCCACAACCTCATGTTGTAGCGCTCTCAATCCGCGGGCGTTACACGCCGAGTTTCAATGTTACAGCTAAGCGAGAACAAATTAATATATGAACGCAAAAATTCTAAGCGCAAAATAAAATTCAACTACAATCCAATTTTGCATTAGCTGCATCAACTACATTGCTGTTAGAAAACCGCCAAACAAAACTATTAATATTGAAATAACTTCAACAGTGTAGAACATAAGGAAAGATGCCCAGCTTCTCGTAAATACGTTAAGGCGCGATTTTTTAGGCACTACAACGAGTAATCCAACAAATAATATTGCAAACGCAGCAACACCAAATCCAGCAGATATAATTCCAAGATTAGCAGCATTCGCCAAAGCAGCTGAAGCACCGTAAACAACATGAGTAGAATACCAGAAACTTAATCGCAACAAGCACAATCCAGCAATAAATTGTTCAAATGCCAAAAATACGAGTAAGCCAATTCTCCATATCCACTGTTTTGGCTCAATAACAGTCATAGCCAAACAAGTAAACAGCGTTACAGTAACAATCCAAGAAATAAAAACAACTCCAGCTGGCGAAAGAACTGAAAAATTATCTATAACCCAATTTGTATTATTTGCCGCAAGAGTTCTACCTTCCCAATACGGAGCAATAATAGCTACAAGCAAAACAACTACGTATAAAGCTACCCATTTAGGATTAGAGTTTTTACGCGAAATATCTGCAATAGAAAGCTCCTCATCCGGCTTTGACATATCTACAGAATTAGAAATAGAATAATTTTCCTCTACAGATTCAGACTTTTTATCACTATTTACTTTAGTCTTCATATCAGCCGAACTCCTTCCCATTTACTGTAACACTTTATATTTTACGTCACAAAATTTACCTTTATCTATCACCATATTTTATACGAGTGTACGCTTATATGCACATTTGCAAAACTTCTTAAGTTGAAGCATTGCAATATAATTAGTAGTCCGAGTTAATTGACATATGCAACGTTTCAATAGCATCGTTGCAGCCATACGACAGGATATTCATGGGATTCATTGATTTTATTGCTAATCTTCTCAAAAATCCACACTCAGCCATAGCTGGCTGGATTGCCATGGGCACAGCACCAGCCCTAGGGATTATATTCTTAGTAATTTTTATTGAAACTGGAGTTGTGTTCTTCCCATTTTTGCCAGGCGATTCATTGTTGTTTGCGGCTGGAGTTTTTGCAGCACCAGACGTTAAAACTGGTAACGTCGCATTGCCACTTCCATTATTACTTTGTGTTGTTTGGCTTGCCCCAATTATTGGCGATCAATGCAACTACATGATAG
Organism: Gardnerella coleohominis; assembly: GCF_002896555.1. Lineage (GTDB taxonomy): Bacteria > Actinomycetota > Actinomycetes > Actinomycetales > Bifidobacteriaceae > Bifidobacterium > Bifidobacterium vaginale_F. Next base: position 279,781 of record NZ_MNLH01000002.1, on the reverse strand, counting down.
GCCATTTCTTCGGACGCAAAATAGTTGAATCAGGTATGGTTAAGGCTCTTACTCCTGAGCGACTTGCGAAAACAGAAAAGATGATTGACAAGTGGGGACCTTTAGCAGTATTCATGGGTAGGTTCTTCCCGTTTATTCGCACATTTATGCCGTTTATTTCTGGGATTTCTGGCATGAAGTGGATAAGATTCACGCCATATTCGATTCTTGGCGCAATAACATGGTCTTCACTTTTTACTTTACTTGGATATTTCTTTGGAAACATACCTTTTGTGCAGAAAAATTTTGAATTAGTAATCGTTGCGATTTTACTATTATCGCTTATCCCTACTTTTATAGGTCTGATTAAAGCTCATATTGCTCATAAAGCAAAGAAAAATGACGATTCTAATAAGGAATAGTCATAGATTTAGGAATAGTCACGACCAAACTCCAAATGCAATACCAAATAAATCACCCTGCCTTTGTCTTTACTGACTCAGGCAGACCTCACTTGCGTTGAAAGTCCACTGGACTTCCAACTTGAGCGAGTTTCCGCTCCGAATTGCTTTCGCGCACTATGCTTTAACGCTCAAGCAGGTCGTCGCGCCACAAAACGTTGCAATACCGCCGCTCGTACGCGACACACCGATAGCCTATATACGAACCTCGTTGTGCTTATATAAATTTTGTAGTAACCTTGGAGAGTTGTCGTAAGATATTGGGGCTATAGCTCAGTTGGTAGAGCGCTTCGTTCGCATCGAAGAGGTCGTGGTTTCGATTACCATTAGCTCCACTAAGCCCGCTGCACTCATTCCACCGCGGCGGGCTTTTTTATTATAAAATTCGTGGTTATTTGGGTTATTTCAAGGTTAATTCCCAAAAAGCTTCCCGTCATGACGATAAACAAAATATCCAACTACACAAACGCCAGAAACACTAACAATTATTACGGCAATTGCAATTAATAATCCAGCATTATTGTTTTTAGAAGGATTGTTTGAGAATGATTTATCTTCAGACATTAGCTTCTTATTGGAATGCTCATTCGAAATTTCCCCCTGATTTTCTGAATCATCTTTATTTTTATCTTTAGAATCCTCACTATTCTTATCATCATCGCTTTTAGATCCGCTATCTTTATCGATATCATCACCTTTATCACTATCGCTATCTTTATCGCTCGTTTTATCTTTATTAGCACTATATTCTTCAGAATCATCATGATTGGCTGAATCCCCAGAAGATTTCTTAGATTTAGTACTCGATTTATTAGACGAATCTGCAGAAGCGCGTTTAGAAGAATCCTTTTTAGCGTAAGACTTTCTTGCACTGCGATTTAACCTTATAGCATCCGCCATGTCATGCGGCATAGCTCGATTATGATCTTTTAATATTGCTTTCCATCTAGGATGCAATCTATAAACACTTCGTGAAACATTCTTATTTTTCTTAACGCTTTTATTTGATTTTGTATTACTAACTTCAGAATCGTTTTCATTCTTTTCAGCACTTTTATCTTTAGTTTTTTGCACTGTTTTATTAGAAGAATCCTCATCTTTCTCTTGTCTTTTAGACGCACTAGACGCATCAGAAGCATCAGATTCTTCAACGCGTTTTGGACTACTATCTCGCTTATTGATATCATCAGATTTGCGATTATGAGCAGACTTTAGAGAATCTTTTCTCCCAACTTTCTGACTACCTTTTTGGATAGTTTTCTGACTACCTTTTTGGCTACCTTTCTGACTACCTTTTACACTAACTTTCTGACTCACTCTCTTATTCGCCGAACCATTTGCCGCACTATTTGCCGTATTATTCGAAGAACGCTTAATTTTCGCACTGGTCTTAACAGACTTTTCTACGAGATCATCTTTTCTAGCTTTATTACTTTTATTCAGATTTTCGTTAGTAGCTTCTTTTTTAGCACTTTTAGAATTTCCAACATTCGCCGATGAAGACTTAGAATCATTGGAATTACGAGTATTATTATTTGAATCATTGTTCACAGCAGAAGCCCTATTACGATCAGTAGCAGCATCACTACGTATAGAATCACTATTACTAGAATCAACATCACCGTCGCGAGAACCATTGTCGCGAGAACCACTGACACGAGAACCAGCATCACGAGAACCACTGTTACGCTTTTCATTGCTACCAGTATTCGTAATACCAGCATTAGAAGCTCTACTGTCTACAATAAATGAATTTTTTAATATTTCTGACTTATTCCCAGAAAGATCTACAAATCCATATAGCACGCACCAAAATCCGTCGTCATAATTCGCTGTCGCATGCCATTTCTTGCTTGTATCCTCTTTAGTAAAATCAGAAGCAGTAAGAATTACCTTGTTATTGTTAAAAGAATTAACTGCTATAGGCATCGAAGGATTTAGGCTCTTAACTAAAGCAAAATTCTCATCTTGAATTGTTACATGCGCGATTCTACGAGTATTGAAATATTGCATATCTCGAGAATTATTATCTTCGTATTTAACAGATATTTTCGGACGCGTATTGTCAATTACTATGTAACGAATAAAACTTTGATTATTATCAAAATTGCTAATAGACAAACTGCTATTATCCGCAACAACATTACCGGAAATACCATCATCCCCGATACCATTACCAGAAATACCATTACCGGAAATAACATTATCCGCATTATTTTCAGAATCATAATTCTTTGAATTAGAATAAATGCGATAATGCGAAGGATACCTAAGAGAAACAGACTTCACAGTTATCTTAGATAAATCATATATGCCTTCGTTTTTAAGAGTTAAGTTAATCGTATAACTCGTAAGCGCATCTAAAGGAAGCGACTTAATTTGAGGATTCTCTTTGTAATTAACTTCAACATCTTCCGATAATGCTAGAAAATTCCTATACAAACGAGAATTATTAGTCGAGTTATAGCTCGGTATATTAACTCGCACAGTTTTAAGATTTTTAGCAAACTCTCTTGTAAATCCATCTATAGTAATTTTTAAGCGCACATATGCGTGAGCGAAAGCAAACATGCTTTTATTAGATATTTTCGTATCATTTTCACCGCGAAAATCCACATTTTTAACATGTAAATTTCTAAATCCGCGAAAATCAAAATCACGCAAATCACTACTCGGACGCGAATCATTAGAATTACGCAAATCATTAGAATTACGCAATTCGTTACCTTCAGCCATTGCAGAAGAAGACTTCGCATCATGCAAAAATGCATTAATATGCGTTTCATTCATACACATCCAAGAAATAATAACTATTAAAACTATAGGAATATACACCCATCGTTTATGCGATGAGGATGTATAAATACTATGCTTACCCAACCTCTTCATAATCAAATTCCCCCAAATAAACAGATACAAAACACTTTTGCTCGAATTTAAATTAGAGCTACAAATAAATTAATTAATCATTACGTTTATTCGCTCACACAAGACAAAGCAAACGTTTATTTACACGATTAACGCCAGAATTCTTAGAGTTACTTGTACGCAAAGAAATTTGTCTTAGACTAGAAGATCTAGGACGACTATTGCTACAAAAATTACCCCTCAAAAACCGCTTTTTAGATCGAACTATAACGCGCCTTCCGCGACTTTCACGAAACTTTTGAAAAATAGATAATCCACGGTGATTTGCGCATGATGAATATTTTTGACCATGCCTTGCAGATGTTTTAATTAAAGTGCCAACTGAACTAACAGCTCGCTTTAACACAGCAATCTTCGCCAAAGCGAACGCTCCGAAGCACAATAACACACCCATTATCAGAAGTGAATATCCCAACATATTCCACATATTAGCTGTCATACTTTCCCCCTATTTAAAGCTCTATTCTTAAACTGCAATCCACTACTGTGATCCACTTAAACTGGATCCACTTAAACTGGATCCACATAAACTGGATTCACATAAACTAAATTGCAATCCGTTTAAACTGCAATCAGCCACCTTGTTTTAGTTATTTTTAGCCACTATTTAGTTGCGCTTAGTAGTCTTTTGCTTCACATTTTTATTTGATTTGACTCGTGTACTACTCCAACTCATTCCTTTAAAATCATTGCCATCACCTCCTTTAGCGTCATCGTTGATATAAACTCCACCTGTATCTGCATATTTATGAGTATTTATATCTTTTTTATCTATGAGTATTCCTTTATCTGCATTATTTTGATTTGACTTTTTACTATTTGATTTTTTACTATTTACTTCTTTATTATTTGCATCTTTGTATTCAGATTTATTATCAGCAACACCCACATTTTCTTTGATAACTTCATAAATACTTAGCAATTGTTGCTTTCGAGATTCAAGAATGCGACTTGTAGTATTAGTAGACTGCGCTAAACCATAAGCTAACTCATAAGTTTTTTGCACGCTATTTTTATCGTTTTCATCATCTAAAGTCGCGTCCAAGAATTGAGCACTATCCACAGCAACTTCAGCCATACCAATACGCAAAGCTGCATTATTATTTTCATAAGTCTTTTTAAGCAGCCTTATAAGGCAATCACAAAAGTCGCGATAATACGATTTCTTTTGCTGATTTTGCGCATAGCTCAACTCACTGTTCTGATTAGTAGAATCTTCAGAAGAATTAACTAAATTATCAGTAGAATATTTTGATTCCTCACTGGATTCTCTAATTAGCTGCAAATACGATTTGGCGACAGACTTATATAGTTTAATAAGCTCATAATTTGAAGAATCCTCACTATTTAAAGCTTCTTCAAACCAACCAACAGCTTTATAAACATCTTCTGCATACTCTTTTTCTGAAATATCTGAATTATTCAAATTATCGTCGCGCGAATTACTGTCACGCGCATTACTAAAATCATCAGTCTTATAATTACGCCCGCTCTTAGAATCACTAATTTCAGAATTATTCGCATCTACTTCAGATTCATCCTCAAAATTTTCTGACTTAAAGAAATCAAAAGCATAAAACCAATAGGCCTTACCTATCTCAAAAGAAAGCTTAGACCATAGTTCAGGTTGATTGCGCAATCTTGCTTCATAAGTTGAAATAATCTTATTGAATGCAACTATTTCACTTTCATCCCAGCGATAATCTTTGCAATAATACTCCAATAATTTAAGCACAGGAGTCATCGGCATTGATTCATCACTTATCGCACGCACGCAATACATTTCAGCTTCTTTAGAAGTTAAAGCAGAAACGCAATTGCGAATATTATTGTCATAATTTTCATTTCTCACGCGTTGAGATACAGCAAAACTCACAGGACTTAGAACAAAGCACAAAGCTCCAGAAAGAACTAGCGCTAAAATTCGCACAAAGTTCTTCCTCTTATTAGCCGTGCGCTCCCTTCTGCTTGCATACGACTTTTTCTCGCAACTCGAAAAATCTTTTCCAGTTTCTTCTTCGCACAACTCATCTTTAAATGAATTATTACTATGATCTTCTTTAAAATCGTATGAATTATCATCACACGATTCTGAATCAGAAGTTTGATTATTAGACGCAGAAACCGTACTAGCCGCAGAAACATTATTGATACCAGAAACTGTAGAAGCACTCTTCGCAACTGTAGCAGCATTCGAAACTGTAGAAACATTCGAGACGGTAACAGCATCCGATACGGCACCAATCCCAGAGACGGCAGCAACATTCGAAACTGCAGCAACACTAGCGACGGTATCAGCATCCGAAACAGCATTAATCTCAGAAATAGCGCAAGACTTATACTTACTTAATAATTTTTGCAATATAAGTAAGTCATTCATCATATCATCGCAAGAACGATACCTATGCATAGGATCAGCGCACATACCGCATTCTACAATCTTGCATAATTTAGAAGTTAAATCTAAATCAGCTCGCTTATGCATATTATTTTCAGACTCACGCTCATTAAGCATATAAGAAAAACCGATTTTGCCAGTGCGCTTATCGAATTCAACTTTTTTACCTAAAAGCACATATCCCAAAGTTGCAGCTAATGCATAAATATCTGATTGAACAGTTATATTTGCGCGCTTATCTAATTGCTCAGGAGCAGAAAAACTTTTAGTCGCAAAAATAGCATTACCATAATCATTTGAACTTATATCACGTATTGTTCTCAACTCTTGAGAAGCTCCGAAATCTATAAGTTTTACATGATTCTCGTTGTTTATTATCACATTTGCTGGCTTCATATCGCCATAAATTACACAAGGATGCAAGTTATGAAGATACTTCAATATGTCGCATAATTCCAAGCCAATTTTGATCACAAATTCAGCATTTTGAGCACCATTTTTAGCAACAATATATGAAAGAGAATTTCCTTGAACATAATCTCTCACTATATAAGCGCGATTATTTTCTTCAAAATAGTTAACAATGCGAGGTATAAGAGGATGATCGCAACGATTTAAAATGGAAATTTCCGCTTTCAAAGCGTTCATAACAAAATCACGATTAGGATTTGAACCTAAAATAACTTCTTTTACAGCCCAAGTTCGCTGCAACACGTTATCTACAGCAAGAAACACTGTAGACGTGCCACCGCGACCAAGCTCTCCAAGTAGCTGGTATCTACCTCCAACGCATGTCATTTTATGCCCCAACTTTCTAATACTCACATGCTTTACTCACATGCTTTACTCACATGCCCTATTCACATGCTTTAAATGCTCCTTTTATTGCTTTCAATCAACCCCAACCGTGGATGTTTGTATTACTTTAACGAATATTTTTAAATAGACAAAGCTTTTTTATGCATTGTGGTCGAAAGTTTAAAATAACATTTTCTTTACGCAAATAAACATAAAATTACAAAATAACACATAGCAAAAACGCCCATAAGAAACCAGTAAAACCAGCGGAACCAGTAAAACCAGCAAAACTTATGAGCGTTAAAAATAAATATGACTAAAAATATGACTCAAAGAAAATGACTCAAAGACAATAATCCAAAGACAATAATCCAAAGACAATCTAGCAGAAAACCTGCAAAAATCTAAGAATCATAAACTAATCGTCAATCAATATCTGCACCCAATGCGAGTAACTTACCACGGAAATCAGCATATCCGCGATCTATTAACGATATTCCGTGCACGTTTGAAGGACCTTTTGCTGTTAGGGCAGCAATCAAATGACTAAAACCACCACGCAAATCAGGAACATCAATATCTTGACCAGTTAAAGGCGTCGGCCCAAAAATAACAGCAGAATGCTTATAGTTACGCTGCTGGAATCGGCATGGAAGAGATCCTAAACATTCACGATAAAGCTGCACCATAGCACCCATATCAACTAAAGGCTTAGTAAATCCAAAACGATTCTCATACACTGTTTCGTGCACAATACTCAAACCCTTAGCTTGAGTTAAAGCAACAACTAAAGGCTGCTGCCAATCAGTCATAAACCCAGGATGAACATCTGTTTCAATAGCTACAGGCTGCAAATCCCCACCTGGATGCCAGAATCTAATACCTTTATCAGTTACATCAAACTGACCGCCAACCTTACGAAATACATTCAAGAAGGTCATCATTTCAGGCTGAGTAGCACCCTTAATAAACACATCTCCATGAGTTGCAAGAGCAGCAGAAGCCCATGAAGCTGCCTCAATTCGATCAGTTAACGCTGTATGCGTGTAACCATGAAGCTTTTCAACGCCTTCAATGCGGAAAGTTCGATCGACATCAACAGAAATAATAGCTCCCATTTTCTGCAAAACAGCTACCAAATCCATAATCTCAGGTTCAATAGCAGCACCGGAAAGCTCTGTGCGACCCTCTGCCAAAACAGCAGCCAGAAGTGTTTGCTCAGTTGCACCAACCGAAGGGTAAGGCAAATGAATCTTAGTACCATGCAATCCATAAGGTGCTGTGATATGAATACCGTCTACATGTTCTTTATCAACATTTGCGCCAAGCTTACGCAAAGTTTCCAGATGAAAATCGATTGGACGGCCGCCAATATTGCATCCACCTAAAGCTGGGATAAACGCTTCGCCCAAACGATGAAGCAGCGGACCAGAGAAAAGAATAGGAATACGAGAAGATCCAGAAAGTGTATCAACATCTGCAACATCAGCTAATTGAACTTTGGTAGCATCAATCGTCACAATGCCTTCAGAACCATTTACTTCAACATTAACTCCATGCAAGCGAAGTAAATCTGAAACAACGTGAACATCTCGTATTTCTGGCACATTCTTTAATACTGATTTTTCAGGCGCAAGCAATGCTGCAACCATCGCCTTGCTCACGAAATTTTTAGCACCGCGAACTTTAATAGTTCCATTCAGCGGCTTACCGCCTTCAACGTGCAAAACATCTGACGCATTATTGTCAATATCAGCTGCGCTATGTGCGGACACAGTTACCTCTTTCGTTCACGCGCCAACTTTAGATTCAACCACACTTGCTATTTACTCATATTCAAACATAGTTTAGTATCTTCTATCACGCAAAATATCCAACTCATATATGAACCAACAATATTTTGCATGAAAGCAGCAGCGCATTCAAAAACACTATATACATCATAGCGAAACACTTGCCCACACGCTGAATTATTTGTTGAATTCTACACGCAAATTTTATCTAACAACTTAAATTCAAAAAGAATCAAAAATAAAAGCGTAAAAGCTGTAAAGCTAAAATGTCGAAAAGCGTAAAATCCAGAAAACTGGAAGGGCCAAAAGCGTAAAAGTTGGAAATCTAAAAAGCCATAAATCTAAAATCCGCAAAACTGAAAAATTGAAAGCTGGAAAGCCAAAAAAGATAAATCCAAGAAAAAAAAATGATATTTTTTATTTTTATTTTCCATTTTAAAATTATAAATTTTCAATTTTCCTAAAATCATAAAAATCGTAATTATTATTAAGATAAATTGCGATATTGGTTTAAAAAATAATTTATATGGTAGATGTTACCGCAATCATTTTGGAAATCCACTTACAAAACAAAACTGTAAAGTTTACATAAAAATAAACTTATTTTTGCAACAAGAAACATTTATACGAAATTTTTATCTTTTTAAAAGAATATTTCTTAAAAACATTATTGAAAGCCATATTTGCATTTTTAACAAATAATGGCATAATCATCAATAAACTTTTAAGCAATTGATAATTTTCCATATTGAATCAATAAATATCGGAAATTATTAAAAAACAAAACTGCAATAATATGCATTCATATGGGGTGGTGAAAACATATGCAGAATAGCGAAAATGACAATCTGATGCGCAATTATGTAAACAACGAAAATAACGAAAACAATCAGATTATTATTCCAACTAGCGCTATTTTGCCTAATTCCACTTTGTCTAATTCCACTCTGCCTAACGCCACACTGTCTAATGAAAATTCTGAAAATTTTTTGGAAACATATAACGACGAGAACAAAATCTCAAATACAGCAAGCATAAACGATGTTTTGCAATCTATAGAAGCAGAAAATTCCTCGTCTAAAGAGAATCTAGAAGATTATTCCGGCGTAGGCGTACTAGATAAGATTGTTCGAATAATTGACACATTAGAACAAGGACCACTAACTTTAGCGCAACTTGTAGAAGTAACGCATTTGCCAAGACCGACAGCTCATAGACTTGTTACAGCGCTAGAACACTACAACTTTGCATCTAAAAATCACCAAGGAAAAATACAACTTGGATCTAGATTCACAGAACTAGCATCATACACAAGTGACGATCTGCTACTATCTAAAGTAAATCCAGTTTTAAAAACATTAGTAAATAAAACCGGAGAATCAGCATTAGTATTCCGCAGACAAGGTGGCAAATGCTTATGCGTTGCAGCAGAAAATCGCAATATTGCTAGCAATATGAACTCAATGCACAATGAAAAATATATATCGCACTTTCAAAATCAAGGATTAAATTATTCATACGATGATTTAAATCGCGAAAACTCTAAAACAGCGTCCTTATTTAAAGTAGGATCTGTCCTTCCACTCACACGCGGATCTATTGCCCAAGTATTATTAGCCTGGGAAAATCTTGAAAAAGTACAGCAATATATAGATAATTCAAACTTTACAAACGCACATCTTAACACTGTACGCAAGCGCGGATATGCAGAATCACTCAATGATTACGACAGCAGATTATGCTCAATTTCTGCTCCAATTCGTAACTCTTCAGGAAAAGTTATTGCAGCCCTTACAATATCCGGAGAAGCAAATCGCATGGGCACAAACCTGGGGTTGCGTTATTCGCATCTTATTATTTCTGCAGGCAAATATTTAAGCGAATCGTTGTCGAAATAGTAAATTTAAGCGAATCGTTGTCGAAGTAATAATATTCCGCGCGCCACTAAGCATCTAACGCTTGCGTAATCTATGCAATAACCTGACCCATAGCGAAGGCTTGCGCAATAAATCCACCTCTGGAAGATTATGCTCAGATTCAGCCGTCAAACCGTATGTATACGCCTTGCGAGATGAAGGCTTACCAACTAATTCACCAAACTCAAGCATTTGCATACGTGGCTCAAATGGGTGACGAATGTCAAATTCAAAAAGACGAATCCCGCGTTTAGACGGTTCAGGACCGTAAGAGCCAAATCCGCAAGTAGGCGTAGAGACGAGCAAAATATTATTAGAAGGTTCCCTGCCTGCAAACGCATTACGATGATCATTTCCAGCAGCAACAGCAAAAGTGCCGTTCTTGCACAGGATAGCAAACTCGCCACTATCTACATCCGGGCAACTAATTCCTTCGCACAAATAACCATCAGGTAAAACTCGCTTTTCATCTAAAGCATAATATTTACCACTAAATGCGCGATATCCTTCTATAGCATGCTCTGCAGAAGCAGATTTTGCAGGAACAGTGCGGAGCAAATCATAATACTGAGGCAAAGGAAAATGCTGGAAAACGCAGAATCTTTGCGGCAGGAAATTTGCAAGTTCATTCAAAAAATCTAATGTTCTACGAGAAGGCTCACCATATCCGCCTTCTTTAGAATAATCTCCTGAATTAACTAATACGAGCGAGAACACTATATTTTCACGCTGTTCATCTTTTACTGGAAGAGCTAAAGTACCTGCCTCACAAGGGAAAATAACCTGATTAGGTAAAATTCCATGAACGCGCTGCACTCCACTAGCCCAATTTGAAGCACTACTAGAAGGATTCCCTTTTTGATTTAAACAACCGGGAAACTCTCTATACAAATCATCCAATTGATCATTACTTAAACCGCACTGAAAATCATGATTACCATAAGTTACAGCCCATGGTATTCCGCGATCCTCCAACGGCTTTACCATGCTTCGAATATGCTTACGCACCTTTTCGCGAGTAGCATCTAAATCACTTTCGGAAAAATTAGCATTACTATCCCAACGGCGACGCATAAAAGTATTAGCAAAATCTGGAGAATATCCAGCAATTTGATTTCCTGTAAAAATAACTAAATCAGGACGCGCTGTATCACAAGCAGATTCAATAAGACGAATTGTATCGCTTGAAATCTTAGAACTTTCTTGCAAATCTGCACATTGAAGTACGCGAAACTTTCCTGAAAGATGAAACTGCAATTGCCCTAAGCGTGCGGAAATAGATAAAGAATTGCTACGAGTAGCTGACGCGCTATTCTGTGAGCTCAACTCTGCGCTAACAAGATTTAATTCATCAGGCTCATCTTGAGAAGACATATGTTCAGGCATAATTTAAGCATACGGCAGATTATTCAACATTTCACACAAATTTGTATTTTTCTTATATTTTTATTATTAGAAATACGCGGAAAATAAGTTTTATATAGGATTATTTACAAAATACGCTTTGCTACCGATTAGGCAGAGATTTGAGATTTTTCGCACATGCATGTTCTTGAATTTGTTTACTTCTCCCCGAGTTTGTTTACTTATGTACCCTGTAAGTACACAAAACCAAGCAACCCTTCTTGCTTTTGTTTACCAACACACCACATAAGTAAACAAAACCAAGAACACTTCCCCGACTTTGTTTACATATCAACCCCAAAAGTAAACAAAACCAAGAACACTCCCCCAACTTTGTTTACTTCTCCCCGACTTTGTTTACCAACACACCACATAAGTAAACAAAACCAAGAACACTCCCCCGAGTTTGTTTACTTATCAACCCCAAAAGTAAACAAAACCAAGAACCCACTCTTGCTTTTGTTTATCAACACACCAAATAAGCGCACTATGCTGCTTTAAGCTCGGTCGATTCGACTATAGATTTATTAACAAACGCTCCTAAAAAGAAGAATTGGAACAGAACAAACAAGTACATTCTCTAAAAAGGATAGAAACTTAGTAAATTAACATTATATTCACAGGAAACTTTCAGCAAATAGCATATTATTACTCAGGATTGCGTGATTATATATAAGTAACAAAGAAATCACGAACAAGTGATTGACATAGACTTGATATAATTTAACCTCTCTTCTTCTTTTATCAGAAACCCCGGCATCGTTCCGGGGTTTTTGATTTCTACTCAAATCTAATCAAATCTACTCAGAAAATCTAATTAAAGATTCGAGGTATGCAAGTAATCGACATGTCATCGACAAGTAGTCAACAGATAAACATGATCAGCAGATAGGCAGCGAAACCAAAAGAAAATAGATAACAAAAAAGCCCTCGTCCTACGAGAGCTATTCGCTGGGGTACCTGGACTCGAACCAAGAATGGATGAACCAGAATCACCTGTGTTGCCAATTACACCATACCCCAATTGGCAGGCTTCGCGGCTCTTGGAACCGTTCCGTCTTTGTACCCCCGACCGGATTTGAACCGGTGTTGGCGCCGTGAGAGGGCGTAGTCCTAGGCCGCTAGACGACGGGGGCTTTCATTTATCAGCTACGCCTCTTGACGCAACAAATGACGACTTTACAACATAACTGCCCAACATGCAACCGCGGCGTGTCGCACCAAGCGAAAAATCATCCCCAAATCAGTTACAAAAATGCCCCAATGCAAGCAAAAATCAACAAGCATTGGGGCAAATCGCGTTAAAGCTTAATCATTTTTACAAATGCTCACGCAATCCAGCCAAGCGCGCCAAAGTCACGTCTTTGCCCACGATTTCCATGGACTCAAAAAGCGGAGGCGAAACGCGGCGTCCAGAAAGTGCAACTCGCACAGGGCCAAATGCCAAGCGCGGCTTGTAACCAGCTTCCTCAACAAGCTTCTTGTTCAAAAGTTCATGCAAAGAATCTGTATGCCAATCAGAAGCGTCAACATCCTTCAAAGCAGCGAGCGCAGCATCAAGAACCTCGCCTGCAGATTCCTTCAACTGTTTACGCGCATCGTCATCTGGCTCAATGTAGCCATCTTCGCTTAACAAACTGCCAACCATTCCAGCGACCTCACCAAGCAAACGCACGCGAGGCTGTACAAGAGGAGCAGCAGCGCTAAGCACTTCACGCTCGCGGTTAGTTAACGCATCCCAATTGTCTGCGCTAACTACGCCATCCTTATGCAAGTAAGGCACAGAACGATTCAAGAAATCTTGCGAATCAAGCATGCGAATATGCTCAGCATTAATGGAAATTGCTTTATCCAAGTCAAAGTGTGCAGGATTTGCCTTAACGTCTCGCACATCGAACTTTTCAATCATTTCGTCCATAGTGAACACGTCACGATCAGGAGCAATCGACCAGCCAAGCAAAGCCAAGTAGTTCAGCAAGCCTTCTGGAATAAAGCCGTTATCCCTATGCAAGAACAAGTTTGACTCAGGGTCTCTCTTGGAAAGCTTCTTCTTACCTTCTCCCATAACGTAAGGCATATGGCCGTAAAGTGGAGTTTCCTTAGCAATACCCATTTCCATAAGATAACGGTAAAGCACAATCTGACGAGGCGTGGAGCTCAAAATATCCTCACCGCGCAAAACCACGTTCACATCCATTAACGCATCGTCAACAGGGTTCGTAAGCGTGTAAAGTGGATCGCCATTCGGGCGAACAATCACATAATCAGGAACAGATCCAGCTTTAAAGGTGATTTCGCCACGAATTAAATCGTTAAAAGTAATGTCTTCATTTGGCATCTTCAAGCGAAGTGCAGGCTTACGACCTTCATCACGGAAAGCTTGCTTCTGTTCCTCAGTAAGGTTGCGATCGTAACCATCGTAACCAAACTCAGCAGGACGGCCAGCAGCAATATTACGCTCCTTAATTTCTTCAGGAGTAGAGAAGGATTCGTAAGCGTATCCTGCTTCAAAAAGCTTTTGTGCTACGTCTTTATAAATTTCCATACGCTGGGACTGGCGGTATGGGCCGTTATCTCCGCCAACGTCAATGCCCTCATCCCAATCAATATTGAGCCAACGAAGAGCCTCAATAATCTGCTGGTAGCTTTCCTCGCTATCGCGCTCATTATCGGTATCTTCAATGCGGAACAGCAATTTGCCATGAGTATGGCGAGCCTCTGCCCAGTTAAACAGCGCGGTACGAACCATACCTACGTGAGGTGTACCAGTTGGCGAAGGGCAAAAACGCACGCGAACATTCTTTGGAAGTTCAGGCTTTGTGGATTTTGTTGCGTTATTAGCAACTTCTTGAGTTTCCTCGATATCAGTCATAGGTTCCATTGTGCCGCGCGTTACGGACGTGAATCCACGCTTATAAAATCAAAAGCCTTTAATCTAAAGCTTGCGTAGACTCTTTATTGCCCTCAACGTGCGCAAACTTCGCTGCAAGAGCCTCACGAGACTTTCTATCGTCCTCTTCTTTGGCAAGCTTCTTCGCAACTTCAGGATCCCACAACACATCCTCACGATGCTTTTTCCACTCAGCGCTAAGCAACGGTGCAGCAAAAATAATCAAATCGTGAATACTACTATCTTTGCAGTTATCTTTACTGCTATCTTTACTGCTCTCTTTATAGCTATCCTTACCACTCTCATCGATGTTTTTAACGCAATCGACAAGCTCACGCCATTGAGAATCTTTGAACATCATTCGCGGTACACCAACGCACTCACAAACTTCGTTAATATACAAGAATATTGGCAAAGTTTCGCGAATATCATTAGTTTTTTTAATTAGATTTGTTAGTAAGCTTAAAACTACAATAATTCTTTGTGTTTCAGATGATTTATTTTCGTAGCAAGAAACCACTTGTTTTGCATAATTAATTGCAGAGTCAATATCGTTACTATTCCAATTGCCTTCCACGTTTAACGTATCAGCTGCAGCATTTATTGCATTAGAATCTTCAGAAGAATGAGATATAAGCCTTCCAAAAACGGAATTTATATCGTTATTATTTTCTAATACTTCTTCTGCATCATAATTAGGCTCATAGCAGGAACCCATATCGTCGTAAGCGTCTGCAGCATCAAGAAGCGCGTCTACTATTTCTTGAGGTCGACCTGGAATTTCATCCGCACCTTCATACACAAATTCCGCATCAGGCACAGTAACATCAAGACCTGTAATAATACGTGCAACTGTTCGCATAGATCGCACTTCAAGATTTTCTGCGTATTTTGCGTCGTTATCTAAGTGTCGAGCTTCTGTTAATGGCCATAATTCTGTTAGTTCCGCAGCAGATTGCGCTGCATTATTCAGCATTAGCATACTTTTTTCGTTATCTTTAACATCTTCAGAATCTTTGACAGAATCAACAGAATCAACAGAATCAACCATTTCCATGCTCCTTCGCATTATATGTTACTTACTTCACTCGCCCAGCAGGATCTACGTATGTAATCGAAAGCACGCGCATAGTTTCGCAATCGTAAGTAATAGACGTAATTGAAGCTAAAGCAGTCTTACGAAGCAACATATTATGCTCCGGATGACCTGTTTCTAGCAAATGACGATAAGACCAAATAGGCGATTCATGAGTTACAGCTACTATTTGCTCTCCAGGATGATTTTTAACTTGTTCGCGCGCAAAATCGCCAACGCGAGCAGCAATGCTTCGATAGCTTTCACCCCAACTTGGGCGCCAAAGATTCAATACAAGTTTCCAATTTCCATTCTTCCACAAAGCACCTTCGCCGTAACCTATGCGTTTTCCGCGGAAATTATTACCAGCTTCAATCAATCGCTTATCTAAAATGATGTCGCTTTCTTGAGATTGATCAGAAGATTGATCAGAATCTTCATCACACTCTTCGTCACACTTTTCGTCACAGTGCGCTTTTGCATAGGCAGAATCCGCAATATTGCGCAACGCCTTTTCGATTTCACGAGCTGTTTCACGAGTTCGCTCAAGAGGAGATGAATAGATTGCACTAATTTCGCGCATTTGAGGAGCAGTAGCAAAATAATGCGCTGTAGCTTTAGCCATGCGCACACCCCTATTAGAAAGATGGAATCCTGGCAAACGTTCATAAAGCAGATGTTCAGGATTCTCGACTTCACCGTGACGAACAAAATGGATTGTTGTAGCCGGCATAATAATTCACTTCCTCCTTCTTTTTGGAGTATGACTTAACGACCACTCGCCCAACTTATGTGCAAAAGTATTGTCTTTAGCGGCATCATAATCAGGTTTTTGTGACTTTGTGTCATCTAAAAGCCATTTTCTAATAACAAAATTCCACACAGCTACAACAACTGTTGCAATAAGCTTGCCAATGTTTGTGCGGAGCATGTAAATCGCAGTACCACGCAAAGCTTGCGCCATTCCAAGCGTACTAAGCCAAATAATCGCATCGTTAATAAGCAAACCAATAACTGCAGAAATAACAAAAATCAGTAATTCCATCCAACGAGCCATGTCTTCGCGGTGCTTAAACACGTACTTCATACTTGCAATGTAGTTAAAAATAAGTGAGATTATAAAAGATATTGTTCCAGCAACAACATTATTAAGATGCACAAGAAGAAGCAGATTTAGCAACACTACGTCAATAATCAACGCAATAATGCCTACGATTCCGAACTTAACAACCTGTTCAATAAGTTTTTTCATACATTTAATTAAACACGCGGAGGTTAACAATTCACTATAATTATTGCGTAGCGCAAGTTGCGCAATACAAGTTTATAGAACTTAGCAAATTTATAGAACTTAGCAAAGGAGCGATTATGCCAGTTATTCATACTCATGTTTCTGTAAGCACTACACCAGAGCAGCGCGAAGCTTTAAAATCTGCTTATGGCAAGGCAATTATCGCAGTTCCAGGAAAAAGCGAACGCTGGCTTATGTGCCCATTCGAGGACAATATGCCGATTTATTTTGCAGGAGACAATACTAAGCCTGCAGCTTACGTTGAAGTGAACGTGTTTGGTTCCAGCGTACCAGGATCTGCTTGGGAAAAGTTGACTGAGCAAATCATGGCAGCTTTGGAGCGCGAGCTTGGAATTCCACAAGATCGCACTTACATTCGCTACACTGCAACCACTGACTGGGGTTGGAACGGCGGCAACTTCTAGTAGCAAGTCGCAAGTCGAGAATCTCAAGTCGCGCGTAGCACGTCGCACGCCGCACGCCGCACGCAGCAACTCGCAAATAATCACATCAAAAAACTAACCAAAAAGCCTACCGCAAACAAACGGTAGGCTTTTTACACCAAATGGATATTAGTGTGATCGGCAAAAATTACTTATTGTTTTCTTCCATCATTTTCTTCTTACAAAGAATTGCAAGTCCCACAATCGAGAAGCCAAGCACTGCAATCAAGCCTGCATACAATGCGATCAGGCCTGCAAACGATGCTGATTTGTCTGTCTTAGGAATCATACCAATACGCTTTTCAGACTGCGACTTAGGAGCAGGTGCCTCATGCTGCGACTTAGGAGCCGGTGCTTCAGTCTGCGGCTTAAGAGCTGGTGCCTCATGCTGCGACTTACGAGCATCTGCAAGCTTGCGTGCAGCAGAGTCCGCCTGAGCATGCGCCAAAGCTAATGTATCCGCCGACTGCTTAACGGCCGCATCTGACCGCTTAACTTCTGGAGCTGAGCCAGCGTTTGCGTTACCAGATCCATCTCCAGCATTGCCAGGCTTATAATCACTTTCAGCACTATCAATCTGAATATTCAACTCGCCATTATCCAAAGTAGCAGGCGCATCATCGTTCATACCAGCACTAGAACCATGACCAGTACTAGAACCTGCGCCTACGCCAGCACCACCAGCAGAACCAGAACCAGAACTTTGCTGCTTCACCTGTAATGCACTTGTTTCTGCAGTCAAGGTCCCTCTCGTTAACTTAACAGGCTTTCCACCATCAGTTAACTCTAGTTTCTTACCATTCTCAGGAGTTGCCTTGATGCCATTCGCTTCAAAATCTGCAGGAGTCACGACTTTTTTCACACCCTTAGCATCTTCTAACGTGACTTCAAGCCCAGTTAAATCTAGGTTTTCTCCCTCCGTATAACTCAACTTACTAGGCCGGTGTTTGACTGTCATAGACGTTACATGAGTTGGGTCAAACTTATTTTTTACCTTTAATACGCCTGCTGGTGCCGACCAGCTTAGAATCATCGTTCCAGGCCTATAAATTACTAATTTAACAGGTTTCCCATTGTGGTCTGCTACTTTTAAAAATGTTTTATCTGCAGGATATGCATTGATTCCATATCTTTCAAATTGCGCAAATGGCACCTCTTTTCTTAAGCCTTGATAATCTGTTAACGTTACAACAAGCCCCGTTAAATCTAGCCTCTCTCCCTCCGTATAACTCAACTTAGGCTGGTGTGTGATTGTCCTAGACGTTACACGAGTTGGGTCAAACACTCTCTGCTTCACCTGTAACGCATCTGTAGTTGCAGTCAAGTTTCCTCTCTTTAAGGTAACAGTCTTTTCATTATGGCCTAGCTTTAATACTGCTCCATTCTCAGGATCTGCATTGATATTATTAGCCGTAAAGTCAGTAGGTTTCACTTCCTTTGTTTTGCCCTGATCATCAGTTAACGTGACAACAAGCCCAGATAAATCTAGTTGGTCATCCTCCGTGTAACTCAACTTTGAAGGCTGTGTTGTTACCGTCATACTTTTTACATCATTCGGGTCAAATTTAGTAGTAAATGTATTCGTAGTATTATTCCATTCTGCCTTATATTTCTTTTTAGAAGTATCAAGGTCATGGTCTTTTCCTGTCAGATACAGATAAAATGCGGTATCTCTGTCAGGGTGGTTGCCTGCTCTTGTGAATGTTTTTGCATTTTTTGTGCCACTGTCCACAGTTACCTCATTCACACTGTCCTGATTTTTCAGTTTAAAAAGATAGACGTTATTACCCTTGCCATCGGTTGGCGTTGTACTGATACTGCTTGCCTTGACGGTTCCACCAGTGATTGTAATGTTTCTTCCTGAACCAGCATCACCACCGCCAATGCCAGCAGCACCACCTCCACCTGTTGCGGTTACTGTTCCACCAGTGATTGTAATGTTTTCTCCTGAACCCCAACGACAACCACCAATGCCAGCAGCAAGAGCACCGCCTGTTGCGGTTACGGTTCCACCAGTGATTTTGATGTTTTTCCCTGAACCCCCTTCACCACCACCAATGCCAGCACCAAAAGTTCCACCTGTTGCGGTTACAGTTCCACCAGAGATTTTGATGTTTTCTCCTGAACCATGATTACCACCACCAATGCCAGCAGCTTGATATCCGCCTGTTGCGGTTACAGTTCCACCAGAGATTGTAATGTTTTCCCCTAAACCAGATTCACCACCACCAATGCCAGCAGCACCATCTCCGCCTGTTGCGGTTACGGTTCCACCAGTGATTGATATGTTCCTTGTACCATTGTTATTCCAACTCGACCCAATGCCAGCACCATGACGCCAGCATTTTGCGGTTAGAGAACCATTACCCTTGATTTCTAACGTTGAACTATTATCAGAATTGTTCCATGTTAACCCAGCCCAACTGTCACTTGACCTCAACGAATTTGTTCCTTCTAATATTATCGTTAAATGAACATTAGATTGATTATAATCTTTTGCAAGAAAAGCCTGTTGTTCATCCTGATTAGATACATCAATGTTTACATTTTTTAGGATAATCTTAGCCTTGATATTACTTCCTGTCACACTAATCGTATTTGACGTTGCTGTACCTGTTCCTTCAATCTTATAATTACCGTTTTGTGTTATATTTACACTACCAGCATTGATATTAAAGGTCTTCTCGTTCGTGTCATTCGCATAGCTAGCTATTGGATTTAAAGACAGACAACCCATGGTCATAAATAGGGCAAGAAGTAGGCCCGTTATCCTTTTCATTTTCATTTTCATTTTCATCTCATCTCTATTTTTTATTTTTATATCTTCCATATATTCAAATGATTTATATTACTGCTTTGAAAAATTGCATAAAAATAGGCAGAAACATATACCTATCCATCAGGTATATGTTTCTGCCTATTAAAAAATTCTACGGAAAAAAGAGACAGAGCTATGCTGCCTGCCTGCCTGCCTGCCTGCCTGCCTGCCTGCCTGCGAGGATTTTGTCAGTATTTCCATGGATTGTCAACCTTTATGCATAACTTTTTAACGCACCGATTATACAAGATAAATTCCATGTTGACTAGCCTTTATTTATTCTATATTCGTTGTTTACCCGTCTATTTAAATCACATCAATCAATTCTTTTCTCAAGCAACTTCAAACTATGCAGGCTATTGCCAATAAACACCATGAGGCAATTTGCCACCCACTAGGCAGCTAACTTCTAATCGCAAAGTCGCAACTCGCAAGCAGAAAGTCGCAAGTCGCAAAAAATCGCCATCAAATAACCAAAAAGCCTACCGCGAACAAGTACGGTAGGCTTTGTCACACCCAATAGATGTTAGTACGATCGGCAAAAATTACTTGATTTTTTCTTCCAATTTTTTAATGCCACTATCACTAAGTTTTTGCAGTGACATTAATTGTGTTCTGGCAAGCTTTCTAAGTTCAATCATTCTTTCTTTTTGGTCCACACCTTTACCAATAAGAACTGCATTATAGCTTTCCATATTTGCAAGCACCAACAACTCATTCAGACTTGCATAATCTCTCATATTACCTTTTAGATCTGGATTTTCTTCTCGCCACTGTTTAGCTCTCTTGTTAAACAAGGCTACATTGAGCATATCTGCTTCACTTGCATACTTGTAAGACAACTGTTCGTTGGTAAGATCTTTTAAGAGATATTCTTTAATTGCGTCCGTATGAATTTTGTAGTTGATCTTGGAAATTTCTCGATTAAGATTCCAACTTAGTGATAGCTTGGAATTTTCATCTGACTTAAGTCTTTTATAGTCTTGAACAATATACAGCTTGAATTCTGGTGAAATCCATGAGGCAAATTCCATTGCTAGATCATAATGCGCATAGGTTCCACCATATCTCCCAGATTTTGATATTATGCCAATAGCATTTGTAGAATCAATCCATTTTTGTGGTGTCATAATGAATCTATTAAGTCCTGCTTCATTTCTAAACGTGTCGAATTGCACACGGTTAAAATCTGGATTATTCAAAACTTCCCATAAACCTATATATTCCAAAGTATTTCTGTTTCTCATCCAGTTTTGTATAACAAATCTAGGATCATCATTATTTTTATACTTAGCAATATCCGTAAGACTTATATAGTCATTTTTAAAATCTTCAGTATAAATCTGAATAGCAAATCCCTTTGCTTCAATTATCTCTTTTTTTGCTTTGGACATATGAGTTCCTCCTTTATTGATGCACTGTTTATAACATTTATTTTCGTAATAAATGCTCTAAACAGCACACCAACTATTCATTTTTTTGATTTTAAACTTTGGTAGAAGCTCTAGGCAACTAACTTCTAATCGCAAGTTACAAAAATCGCCATATCTTGTTACGTAAAATACGCATCAAAATATGGCGATTATTATGACGTCTACGCGACGCTACAAAACTTTAGGATTGCTCACTAAAATTAGGTTCGTCAACAGTAGACTTAGCCGATGCAACAAAGTCAGCAGGCTCGTTAAACTCAGCATCGCTTGAAGAATAATCATTGTCATCAGCAACACTCCCCTGCGCTCCAGGAGCAACAGATGACCTAGCTATTTCAGCTATTCCTTGACTATCTCTTAATAAATTACGAATCAAACCAACAACAAAACCAATAATCGCAGGGCAAACCCAAGCCATGCCAAATTCTGAGAACGGCAGCCAGCTTTGAATAACCGCTAATATACCATTCATATGCAATGCGTTGCGCAAAGATTCTGGCAAACTATTCAAAAAATCATATACTGCTGCAACACCAGTAAAACCAAGCGTCCAAGCGTATACGACTTTGGAATTGTCAAAAAGTCGACCGCACAAAGCCAAAAGAATAAGCACTATGGAAAGTGGATATAAGAACATAAGCACTGGAACCGCATATTCGATTATTGCACTTAAGCCAATGTTTGCAACACCAAACGAAACAAGCGTAATTATCACAGACCAAACTCTGTAGCTAGGACCTTTAGGGAATAACTTAGAGAAAGTTTCCGAGCAGCTTACGATTAAGCCAACTGCAGTCTTTAAGCAGGCAAGAGTAACAGTTGCAGCAAGAACAAACAAACCAAAATCGCCAAGACTATACCGAGCTATTTGAGCTAAAGTTATGCCACCATTTTTTGCAGGTGGGAATATAGCGCGACTGCGAACGCTAATAATTGCAATCGCAACATAAATAATAGCCATTATTAGGCAGCTAAAGAATCCGGATCGCACAGTATTCACTGCCACATCTTTAGGATCTTTTACGCCAAACTGGCGAATGGTGCTAACAACCACAATACCAAAAGCCAAGCTAGCTAAAGCATCCATTGTATTGTAGCCCTCTAAGAAACCTGCAAAGAATGGCATATTTGCATAATTACCAATAGGGGAATCATTAGCAGAAGCACCACTAACAGGCGAAAGCAAAGCAGTAAATACTAAAACACCTAAGAATACCAGGAAAATAGGCGTAAGAACTTTACCAACCCATGTAAGTATTCCACTAGGCTTTAGAGCAAAGAAGAACGCGAGCGCAAAGAATACCACAGAAAACAGGAACAAGTACAATTGATTGTTACCATTTTGAGGAATTACACGCTCTAAGCTAACAGTATATGAAGTCATTGCGCAACGAGGAATTGCAAAGAATGGGCCTATTGTCAAATACAGCACGCAAGTGAAAAACATGCCGTATTTTTTGCTCGGCTTGCTGGAAAGCTCAAAAAGACCATTCGCACGGCTCATCGCAAGAGCTGTAACACCTAACAATGGCAAACCAACGCCAGTAATAATAAAACCAATTATTGCAGGCACGAAACCATTTCCTGATTTTACGCCTAGATTTACTGGGAAAATCAAATTCCCTGAGCCAAAGAACATGCCAAAAAGCATAATCGCCACGTACGCGGACTCAATAATTGCCAAATTCCTTTTTTTCGGGGCACTGTCCGTGCTGACACCTTGTGTTGTGACGCTCATGCTTACACCTCCTATAATGGCAAATTCGTATTTAAATACTATTTTACTATTTAACTAATCAAAGATTTTTATAAGGAATTGATAATTATAGCGAAAATAATATTAGGGGGTATATTAATAAATCGCATGTACTTAATATACAGAGACCCATAATTCGCGCGTGTCTTCTAATAAAAAATAATCAGAAATAATCAGAAGTAATCATAAATAATCAGAAGTAATCTTGAGTTAATTTCAAAAAATAAAAGGACGCTAACATAAAAGCTAGCGTCCTAAATAAATCTTAAATGCGCAATAATAGCAAAAAGCTACATCTTTTCTGGAGCGGAAACTCCAAGCAAATCAAGACCAGTTGCAATAACTGTGCGCACAGCAGCATTAAGCTTTAAACGAGCTGCAGCACGTGCTGGCTCTGGGCACTTTGCAATGCGAACTGCCTCACGTTCCGCTTCTGGCAAGCGATTTTCTGGGTCACTCAACTCCATTGGCACTACGCGCTCAAGGTTGTACCACTTGTGGTAGCTTGCTGCCAAATCCTCAAGATAATGCGCAACTCTGTGAGGAGCGCGCAAATCGCCAGCTTGAGCCAAAGCTGCAGGCCATTGAGCCAAAGCAGCCAACACTTCGCCGTCAGCCTCGGTATTAAGCAAGCTTAAATCAGCGCCATCTTGTGTAATTCCAGCGTCTGCAGCATTGCGAGCCACATTGCAGCTACGTGCGTGAGCATATTGCACGTAATACACAGGATTATCGTTGCTGTGAGAAGCAAGCAAATCCAAATCGATATCAACGCTTGTGTTGTAATCTGTGCGAGCAAGCGAGTAGCGCGAAGCATCAACGCCAATTGCATCAACTAAATCGTCAATTGTGATGACGTTTCCAGCACGCTTGCTCATGCGTACAGGCTTGCCGTCCTTCATAACATTTACCATCTGGCCAATAAGAATCTGCATGTTTTCGCCAGGATTGTCTCCAAAAGCCGCGCACATTGCCATCATTCTGCCAATATATCCGTGATGATCCGCGCCTAGCATGTAGATTGCTACGTCTGCAGGATTCTGTTCGCGATGACGCTTGTTGCGATAGTATGCGATATCTGCAGCAAAGTAAGCGTAATTGCCGTCAGACTTAATAATTACGCGATCCTTGTCATCACCATGCTTAGTGGATTCGAACCAAGTTGCGCCATCTTTTTCGAAAATATCTCCACGTTCACGCAAGTCCGAAATAGCGCGCTCAACTTCGCCGTCCTCGTACAGGCTGTTTTCGTGGAACCACACGTCAAAACCAACACGAAAATCGTGCATCGACTTGCGAATTTCCGCAAACATCATTGGAACTGCGCGCTTGCGGAACTCTTCTCGCTGCTCGGAATCGCCTTCGCCAAGTGGCAAACCTTCTTCGTCTTTTCCAAGATCGATTCGCGGCAATGAGAGAACGTCAACGCCGTCCGCTTTCGCTTCTTTTATAACAGCGTCCGCGATTTCGTTAATATACGCGCCTTTGTAGCCGTCTGCAGGTGTTTCTTCGCCGTGAGCTGCAGCAACTAAAGACTTTGCAAAACGGTTGATTTGCTCGCCATGATCGTTGAAGTAGTATTCGCGCACAACTTTTGCGCCGTTCGCTTCCAAGACTCGAGCCATAGAATCACCAACTGCCGCCCAGCGCGTGCCACCAATGTGGATTGGGCCAGTTGGGTTAGCGGAAACAAACTCAAGATTCAAAGTTTTGCCGCTCAAATGCGTATTATTGCCAAAATCTGCACCCTGCTTTAATACTTCGTCAACAACAGCCGCTGCAGAAGCAGAATCAAGCGTTATGTTAATAAAGCCAGGGCCTGCAACTTCTACAGACGCAATACCTTCTGCTTCTTGCAAACGCTCGGCAAAAAGTTCAGCTAAATCGTGAGGCTTCATACCAGCTTTTTTAGCGAGCTGCATAGCAACGTTCGTTGCCCAATCGCCGTGTGCGCGATCTTTTGGCCTCATAACTGCGAGTTTTTCGGCAGCAGGAATCAAATCTTCTGTTAGATTTCCAGCTTTACCGCTTGCTACTAAATCTTTAGCAATTTTTTCAATTAATTCACTTAAGCTTTCTGGATTCATGGTTTACAGTCTAGCGTTACCGCGCGATGCTTAGTATTTACAATACACAAAAAGCGCTGGAGTCGAAGATTGACTTCCAGCGCTTTTGTTTTGCGATTAATTATTTTCGACTACTTGCAACTACTTCTTTTTTGCAGGAGCTTCGCCGAGTTCGCTTTGAGCAACTGAAACGTTTACGTTAGCTGCATCAGATTCTGAATCAGAAGCAGAATCAGAAGAATCTCCAGCAACTGCTGCCTTAACAGCATTAAGCTTTACTTCTCCAGTAACGCGACCAGCTTCAGCAACGTCATCCAAAGTATCCTCAACAGCCTTATAAGCATTTTCTGCAACGTTCAAAGTCACTTGCAAAATAGGAGTCTTCATAGAAACTTTTGCTTCAGACTTAATCTTTCGCAAAGTAGCCAAAGCCTCGCCCGCGTAAGCCAAAGTATCTGCAGAAACACCGTTTGCAGCAGCCTCATACGCCTTAGAGCATGGCCAGCTAGCGCGATGCACAGAACCTTCGCCGTCATGCATCCAGCTCCACACCTCTTCAGTAGCATAAGGCAAGTAAGGAGCAAGCAAACGAGCCAAAGCATCGAGTGCAAGGCCAAGAGTTGTGCGAGCAGACTTTACAGCAGCTTCGCTTGGAGTGCGTCCAGTAGATTCCGCAGTACCGTAAGCACGATTCTTTGCAAGCTCAATGTAATCGTCGCAGAACTCCCAGAAGAATGTTTCGATTGCTTCCAAAGCCTTAGAATGCTCGTAGGATTCAAGCGCATCAGTTGCGGTACGAATAACGGATGCGAGCTTTGCCATAACAGAGCGATCCAAAACTTCCGTAACGTCTGCAAAATCCCAATCCGCGCTGGCAGACTCAAGAACCTGATGTTCCTCGTCTTCGCGACCAATTGCGAGCGCAAACTTCGTAGCGTTCAAAAGCTTAATCGCAAGGCGTCGGCCAATCTTCATCTGACCTTCGTCATAAGTCGCATCCAAGCCAAGTTTTGCTGAAGTTGCCCAGTAACGCACAGCATCCGCACCAAACTCTTCGATTGGCTTATTTGGCACAACCACGTTGCCTTTAGATTTAGACATCTTCTTGTGGTCTGGGTCTAGAATCCAGCCAGAAAGCGCAGCATGCTTCCAAGGCAAGCAGCCGTTTTCAAGATACGCGCGATCAACAGTACTAAACAGCCAAGTACGAATAATATCCTGGCCTTGCGGACGCAAATCCATTGGGAAAGTAGCCTTAAACAAAGCTTGATTTTCCTCACCTGGCTCTTCCCAACGAGTCACAATTTGTGGAGTTAAGGAAGATGTGGCCCAAGTGTCCATAATGTCTTGCTCAGCAGTAAAGCCGTTTGGCTGGTTACGCTGAGATTCATCGAATCCTTCTGGAACATCAATAGTTGGGTCGATTGGCAAACGATCTTCGCTAGGCGTCAAAGGATGCTCGTAATCCACTTCCCCATTTTCGTTTACTGGATACCATAATGGGAATGGCACACCGAAGAAGCGCTGGCGAGAGATAAGCCAGTCACCATTCAAGCCGTGAACCCAATTCTCGTAGCGCACGCGCATAAAGTCTGGGTGGAAGTTAAGTTCCTTGCCGCGCTCAATAAGCTCAGCATTCAGCTTTTCGTCCGTACCGCCGTTCTTTAAATACCACTGGCGAGAAGTGACGATTTCCAAAGGCTTATCGCCCTTTTCGTAGAAGTTCGTCATACGCTTCGTTGGCTTTGGATCGCCATCCATATCTCCAGCAGCTTGCAAAGCCTCAACAACTTCCTTACGAGCAGAGAACGTGGTTTTGCCGGCAATTTTCTCGAACATTTCGCGACCGGATTCATCCGTAATCCAATCAGGAGTCGTCATAACAATGCGACCGTTACGCTGAATGATTGGTCGAGTTGGCAAATTCAAATCGCGCCACCACTCAACGTCTGTTACGTCACCGAAAGTGCAGCACATTGCGATGCCAGCACCCTTGTCCATTTGGGCAGCAGAATGCGCCAAAATCGGGACCTTCACCTTAAACAGCGGTGAATAAACTTCCTGACCAAAGTACTTCTTGTAACGCTCATCGTCTGGATGCGCAATCAAAGACGTGCAAGCAGCAAGCAATTCTGGGCGAGTAGTCTCAATATAAATTGGCGTACCATCTTCGAAACGGAACGCAATCTTATGGTAGAAACCAGGATACTCGCGCGCTTCAAGCTCAGCTTGTGCAACTGCGGTCTGGAAAGTCACATCCCACAATCCAGGAGCGTCTTTCTGATAAGCCTCTCCACGAGCAAGATTACGCAAGAATGCTTTTTGCGCAACTCGACGAGGCTGCTCGCCAATAGTGTGATAAGTTTGCGACCAGTCTACAGAAAGACCGAGTCTGCGCCACAATGCTTCAAAAAGCTTCTCGTCTTGGGAAGTCAAACGCTCACAAAGCTCAATAAAGTTCTGTCGGCTTACAGGAACCTGATCCTTCGCTTCAATCTTCTTGCCTTCAGTGCCTTCAAAAGGCGGCTTAAAATCAGGGTCATACTTCAACGAAGTGTCTACGCGCACGCCGTAATAGTTTTGTACGCGGCGCTCTGTTGGCAAGCCGTTATCATCCCAACCCATTGGGTAGAACACGTCAAAACCTTGCATGCGCTTATATCGCGCAATAACATCCGTATGCGTGTAAGAGAATACGTGACCAACATGCAAATGGCCACTAACGGTTGGAGGTGGAGTATCGATAGAATATACGGCCTTACGATCGCGAGAATTATGGAATGCGTAAGTCTTAGCTTCGTCCCAATCACTACGCCACTTGTCTTCAAGACCATCAACGCCAACTTTGTTAGGAAGAGGCGTTAAATGTGCGTGCTTTACTGTGTTATTATCCTGTTCACTCATGAACTGAATATTAGAAACTCAGCGCGACAACGCAAATCTTACGATTTCTACTTCACATTCAAATCACGCAAAGGCATCAACTGATCAGTCATATTCTTAGGATATCCTTCAATATTTGACTTAACAGCAACTACACTATTGCGCGCATAAATCCAAGCAGCAGCGGCATTATTCTTAAGATACTTCGCATACTTCTTTATATTCGCTTCATATCCAGCAGCATTCGGCGAATTCATTGCATCAGAATAAGATTTCTGCGAATCAGAATTCTGGAACGCGTAAGGCGAGTTAGGATTAACAAATGCATCTATATCTAAAGTGTGATTAATAGAAGTTAAAGCCAAATCGTATTTTCTTTCTTTAATACGCTTATCAACTTCTTTACTGTCTAAAATCTGTAAATCAATTTTCGCATAGCTAGTTGAAGATATAGAATCAGCTATTTTACGAGCTAAATCTGCATTTTCTTTTGGAGCAAGGAATACAACCGTCTTGAAATATCTAGGAGAAAAGTAGCTAAAATGCCTTCTAGCTTGAGCTTTGTCAAACGGCAATATTTTAGTCAAATCCTCATAACCAGGAGAAAGCTGATCAATAGGTCCGCCAACAGGCACGCCACCATTACCGTCAGAATCTATAGCCCACTTCGGGTCAACAGAATAGCAGAATCCTCTACGAATCCAATCTTCACTAGAAACGGATAAATTATTACTACTATTGAAAGCAATAAATTTGATTTGAGTGCTCTTTCCTTTAGATAGTGTCACATTTTTAACGGAAGCCAAACGCTTATTATCTTTTCCTTCCAAAGGAATAGCCATCTGAATACTGCCATTAGACATAGCTTCAGTTAAAGAAGCGTCATCTTTGAAATACTTTAACGTAATTCCGCCTAATTTTGGACGAGTACCCCAATATCTATCATTGCAACGCATTACAAGAGAGTCGCCATTTTTATAGCTATCAACAGTAAAAGGACCAGTTCCAATAGCACTATTTGAGTAATTAATAAAAGCACCTGTATCATAAACAATTCCAGCTCGTCCAGCTAAACGCCTTAAAAGCAACGGGTCAGGTGAATTTAACTCAATAGTTATAGAATATTTATCTGTATTATCAATACTTTTTATATTGTCTAACGCTTCATATCCAGGATATCTATTAACAATTCCTTGCTTAATTGATTGCAAAACTGCCTTGGAGTCCATAGCAACTCCATTAGAGAAATTAACTCCATGACGCAAATTAAATTTGTATACTAATCCATTCTTGGAAATATCCCAGGATTCAGCCAAACCCGGCTTTAAAGCATTGTTTTCATCACGATTTACCAATGTTTCGTAAACATTTTCTAATAACGCCTGCTGCAATTCATCACTATCATCAGTGCGAATATCCAAACTTTTAGGTGCAGTACGCAATCCAATCGTAACGGTTTTTCCGCTAACGGAACTGAATGTAGGTATTTGCGAAAGTATAGGTCTTCCGTTTATTATTTGCCATCCGAACCACATAACAGATAATAGAATTGCGAAAACCGCTATAAACACAATCCACGGGGTAAATTTATTATTACGCCTATGACTATAGTGAGAATACCTACTTTTTGACATATGGGATATCTTATATCACTATGAGAATAACAACGCAACATTAATGCGCATCATTAAACCCATACATATTTTTGCAGGATTTTCCTATTTAATGGTGCTGAGTTGTCGGAGTTTCTCTCATCGCAAGATTTTTACATTGCTCTAAGAGAAACTCCGACAGCTCTTGGCATGTTTAATCTTTTAATCTTCGGTTAATCACCGAGATTTTTCGATTTTTCTTCTTCGCTCAATGAATCACCACTTCGTGCTGCGAATCGACTTGCATGAGCGCTTAAAGCGTAGCGCGCGAATGCACTTCGATGAGTGAGATTGCTCAAAGTTGAAAGTCCAGTGGACTTTCAACGCAAGCGAAGACGTGAGCGCGCTGTAACGCGCGAGCGATACATTTCGCTCTGGGCGAAAAATCTTAAATCTCTGCCTAACTGATAGC
Organism: Gardnerella coleohominis; assembly: GCF_002896555.1. GTDB lineage: Bacteria > Actinomycetota > Actinomycetes > Actinomycetales > Bifidobacteriaceae > Bifidobacterium > Bifidobacterium vaginale_F. The sequence goes on along the minus strand of NZ_MNLH01000002.1, from coordinate 249,385 downwards.
AGAGCGTATTTAGTAAATAAACCCATCGGCTTATTTTATTCGAGTTTCAAACTTTTGTTATTTAAAACAAAATCATAAGATTATGCAACTAATAACATTCCTAATCCAGCCGCATAAATAAGCATTCCTGAAAGCATTACTGGCAATAACGCCATTCCTATTTCTGGCTTTATGCACTTGGCATCATATTGTGCATTTTTATTCCACAAATGCGCCATTCCTGAAAATACTATGATTAGCGAAATGCAAATCACCGCTACAGCACAACCGCCATATACGTTACGCAAAGATGGCATAAACCGAATTATAGAAGGCAGGAACAGCCAACCAGGCAATGCAGCTGTTGCAACGCTTGCTGTAAGAGTGTGAGAAATATTTCGCACAAGGTTAGTTCGTTTTTCTCTTAACATTTGGCGAGCGAAACTTACAAAAGTTGCTGCAACAAGTATAAGTGCAAAAGATACAGCCCATTTTTCATAAGGCTTCATAGCTGCAATGAACTGAGACATTGATACTGAATCATTGTTGTCTATAACACTATTAGGCAATAATCCTCTTAGCGATAGAGCTGCACACCAAAGAGATGAGATTCCTGCAACAAAAGCTATAGTGCGATCTGATTTACCGCCTTTTAAAGGCCATAGCGTAAAGAACACAAGCAAGATTAGTGCGCAAACTAGCATACTTGCTTTTAACGTAGAAAAAGGAAGAATTGCAGCTATAAACATAACAGCCACGGAAAAAATTTGAGTGACAGCAATTGTTGCAAATGCAGTCACCGGTTTTTGTGTGGTAGTTGTATTATCCATACCTTCTCCTATTACGCATATCGTGCGTCGTTATTATTTCTATTATGTTTTAAGGCGCATGTTTGCTACTTATGTGTCACAGTATTAAACCATTATATAACACATACTTTTAGCTTAGAATGCTTTTGTTTATTTAAAAGTTTGATATGAGTGTTTAGATAAAAAATTTTTTATTAGTATCGTCTAATTTTCCTAATCTTCGCACTATGGACTACACTTCTAGTAAGAGCGTGTTAGGCGTAAACCTTTTTGGCTTGGAGGTATGTATGACAGACATCACTTTGATGACTTCCTGTGCCTCGCCTGCCATGGTTCTTCCTTCGCTTACGTTGTTATCTCATCGCGTTCGCGTATTACCGTTAGATTCCTCTAGTTTTGTCAAAATGCCAGAGCGCACGGTTCTTCTTATGGACGCAAGAGACGATTTAGCAACAGCAAAATCATTATGCAATTTATTGCGAGTTTCCGGAGTACAAGCGCCCGTTATTCTTATCCTTACAGAGGGCGGATTTACTGTAGTAAATGCGGCTTGGGGAGTTTCGGATGTGATTCTAACCGGTGCTTCACCTGCAGAAGTTGAGGGACGTTTAAGACTTGTAGCACAGCGTAGTCGTTTTGTTGAGGCTACTTCGCGTCAAGAAGAATCATCTCAAGAGGACGTTGAAGTTTCTGGCGACGGATGTGTTTGCGCAGGAGATTTAGTTGTTGACACTCGCGGTTATACGGTTACTTTGCATGATCAGCCTATTGATTTAGCTTATAAAGAATTTGAATTATTAAAGTATTTTGTACAGCATCCTCGTCGCGTATTCACTCGCGCTCATTTATTGCAAGAAGTGTGGGGATACGATTACTACGGCGGAACTCGTACTGTCGACGTGCATATTAGAAGGCTGCGCGCTAAGCTCGGCGGAGAATACGAGCATGTGATTGGTACTGTGAGAAACGTTGGATATCGTTTTGATCCGCCTGAGGATATTCCTATAGGCATTGACGCTAATGTTGGCGATCATGTTGTTTCTGATTCTTTAATTCAACCTTCTCAAGAAGATTATGACGAAACTTTTAAATCAGACGACGATGACATTGATGAGGCTGCAGCAGCCGAGTTGCGCGAAATATCTTCTGCCCATAGAAAGTCTGCTATGGTTTCAAGACTTGCAGCAAGATCTGCAATGAGAAGCTGAGTTGATTGTGCTTGAATCTTCTAACAGAAGTAATAAAAGTAATAGAAGTGCTCTTTCAACGCGTATTCATAATGAGTATGCGTTGCTTTGTAAAAGTATCCCATCCCCAAAATGTGCTCTTAATTTCAATAATCCATTCGAGCTATTAATTGCTACTGTTTTAAGCGCGCAAACAACAGATAAACGCGTTAATGAAGTCACTAAAGATTTATTTTCTGAATTTCCAGACGCGCTTTCTTTATCTAAAGCTCCAATTAGCAGAGTTGAATATTTAATTCATTCTTTAGGATTTTATAGAGTAAAAGCTCAGCATATTGTTATGCTTTCAATTAAATTGGTTGAGGAATACAAAGGTGTTGTTCCTAATACAATGAAGGATTTGACTTCTCTTCCAGGAGTTGGGAGGAAAACAGCTAATGTTGTTTTAGGTAATGCTTTTAATATTCCTGGCTTCCCAGTTGATACGCATGTGATAAGAGTTACAGGAAGATTGCGTTGGCGTAAGGATTGGAGTAGTAAAAATCCTGATCCAGCAAAAATTGAACGCGATATAACTAAGTATTTTCCACCTGACGAATGGACTAATCTTTCGCATAGATTAATTTTGCATGGAAGAACTGTATGCACTGCGCGTAATCCGCACTGTTATGAGTGCCCATTAAGACTTACTTGTCCTAGTTTTAAAGCCCCAAAATAATGCAATAATCTCATCACTAAATCAATTTTTGCGTGAGCTTTTCCTGTCTAATGTTGCTGAGTTGTCGGAGTTTCTCTCATCGCAAGATTTTTACATTGCTCTAAGAGAAACTCCGACAGCTCTTGGCATGTTTAGTCTTTTAATCTTCGGTTAATCACCGAGATTTTTCAATTTTCCTTCTTCGCTCAATGAATCACCACTTCGTGCTGCGAATCGACTTGCATGAGCGCTTAAAGCGTAGCGCGCGAATGCACTTCGATGAGTGAGCTTGCTCAAAGTTGAAAGTCCAGTGGACTTTCAACGCAAGCGAAGACGTGAGCGCGCTGTAACGCGCGAGCGATACATTTCGCTCTGGGCGAAAAATCTTAAATCTCTGCCTAACTGGTAGCAAAACGTATCTGGTAAATAAATCTATAATAAAAGAAATAAAATGAATATAGGTAAAAAAAAATGCAGTAGATTCAACAATCTACTGCATTAATTCAATTATTTTTCGCTTTCTTCCAAGCGCTTACGAGCTGCAACGATTTCCTTTTCAGCCTGCTCTACGCCAGCCCAGAAATCACCAGGAAGAACTTCCTTACCTGGTTCCAAAGCCTTGTACTGCTCGAAGAAGTGCTTGATTTCAGCCTTGTGATACTCATTCACGTCATCGATATCCTTGATGTCGTCGAAACGAACGTCAGCTGGGACGCACAAAACCTTATCGTCTCCGCCAGCTTCGTCAACCATGTGGTACAAGCCAACAGCGCGGCACTCAACAACGCATCCTGGGAACACGGAATTTGGAAGCATAACGAGAGCGTCGAGTGGATCGCCATCTTCGCCCAAAGTGCCTTCAATGTATCCGTAATCATCTGGATAACCCATAGCTGTGAAAAGAGTGCGATCCAAGAATACGCGACCAGTTTCGTGATCTACTTCATACTTGTTCTTGGAACCGCGTGGAATCTCCACAACAACATTAAAAGTTTCAGCCATTTTTACTCCTTTAGCGCATGGCAATAATTTTCTCTATTACTTTACCGCGCGCCAAAGAGTAGAAATTAAAATGGTTAAAATTAAAATAGTAGAAATTAAAATATGACGAACTAAAATAGTTAAAATTAAAGATAAACAATTAATCAAAAATAAGTTAGAAAAAGACTTTGGAAAAATATAAAAACCTAACAAAATACTTAAGCATAAGACATGATTATCGCGCTATTTCAACAATTATTAGTTAGAAAATTAAGACACGCTTAACGCATTATAGTGTCTTAATAAGTAGTTATTATCATTCTGATTTTGTAAGAAAATACACTTAGTTAAGTACTTAACGGAACGAATTGCAGGCATGATGGCAAAAGAAAAAACGGGTAAAAATCCCGTTATTCCGCAGGCAAGTATGACCTTTTCTGAGAAAGATAATTTAAGCACACGAAAATCTGAAAATCTCACACCCAATATGGGCGAGAACGCTAATAGAAATTCCTCGGAAGATAATAAAAATAAGTGCAGTCATTACAGAAATCCTGCTATAGATGGATTACGAGCATTGGCAATAATCGGAATCGTAGCATTCCATTTGCGCCCAGCAATGCTTCAAGGCGGATTCTTAGGAGTAACTTTATTCCTTGTTTTAGCTGGATATTTCAGCACAATTTCGCTACTACATATCTATAGCCGCGACTTACATATTCATTACTTTAAGTATTTATGGAATCGAATTAAAAGGATTTGGCCTTCAACACTTGGAACTATTGCTTTAAGCGCACCAATATTATGGCTGTTTGCTCCAAGCTTATTGCCTAAATTACAATCTGACGCGCTCTCAGGAGCAGGATTCTTTAGCAATATGGCTTATATTCTTCGAAAAGTCTCATACTTTGACGAAGCGGGTCTGCCATCCCCTATTAAACACTTATGGTATCTAGGCCTTATAATGCAAGCTTTTGTAATATGGCCAATCATATTATGGGCGCTTATAAAGCTTGTTCATTCTAAATTCATACGAATTGGAATAACAGCATTATTAACTATTGCTTCAGTGATAACAACGGCTGCTATTACATTCATGCACGGCAATGGCATGACTATAGCTCGCGTCTACTATTCGCTTGATACGCGAGGATCAGAATTTTTAATCGGCGCGCTTTTAGCAATGTATTCAATATGGTTCTCTAAAGGTAGTATCCGAGGGCTTGTTGCAGATACTTTTACATATGTTTTAAGCAATAAAGAAAACAAGAGAGAAATTTTATCTCAAGAAAACGCTTATTCTGGGGAAGATTTAAAACAGTCTAATAAATTAGAAAATAGTCGAAACGTATCAAACGGTAATTCTTCAATTAATTCAGAAGATAAATTTAATTCTTCATATAAATTTAATAACGATGAATATAATATTCCGCAAGATTTACGAGCTGGACTGCAAATAGATTTTTCGGATTCAAATTCTGAAAACAATCCTAATAATGTTTCTGGCGATGCATACTCGGATTCATACTCTAGCGAAACTAATAACACATACGCTAAATCTGAAATTAGAGAACTGCCTGAGAATATTTTTAATAATACGAAGAAACTCACTCATACTTTTACTCCATTAGCATCGTGGATCCGCTCAATAATAGGTTTGCTTTCTATAGTCGTACTTATTGTTGGATACGTTTACGCGGATAGCATGTCATATTGGCTTAATTATGGCGGATATACACTTATTGCAATTGTTTCATCAATAGCACTATGGGCATGCTGCCAAAAAGATAACTTGTGCTATAAGATTCTTGGATTAGCGCCTTTTAAATATCTTGGCAAAAGATCATTTGCATTGTATTTAGTTCATTTCCCATTGCTTGAGATTTTCAATCCTGCGACGCGCACAAATCTTGCGCCTTGGTGGGAGCAAATATTGCAATTCTTAGCTACAGTTGTGGTTGCAGAATGCTTCTACCGTATATTTGAAATGCCTCTAGTTAAGCGAAAGTTCTCTTTGAACGCGTCAAATGCAGTGGACGCTAACGTTAATGTATCTAGCAAATCGGTAAACCTAACATCTGCAGCTAGAGATCTTTTCATAGTAGTATGCGCAGCAACTACGGTTGCTCTAATAGTATTGCCGTTAAATTGGAAGAATATTGCTCATGAACGCGCCGTACAGTTGCGACCAGAACTTTCAGCTGTAGCAAGATCTTCACACCAAAAGTCAGAACACAATCAAAATAATTCAAATCATAGTAATAAAAATGGTTCTGCGAATAAGACTGTAGCAAAGCGTCGTTTTACTGGAAAACTTATAAATATAAAGAAGGGTAAGAATCCGCCTATTCCAGCAAAGCAAAGAATACTTAATCCTATTGCTGAGAAAGTGCCAGAAAATCTCGTAACGTCGACATTCAAGTTCGATAGCAAAAAAGATACTTGCTCTGCAAAGATAATGATGGTCGGAGATTCTATAACTGAAGGCGCAAAACCATATATTTTGGAAGTAATGCCTAACGCTTTTGTAGATGGAAAAGTCAGCAGACAAATTTATCAAGGCGCAGATGCATTCGAAAAAGATTTATCAGAAGGCCATAAAGGTAGCGCTGTAGTATATGCTCTCGGAACAAATGGACCTCCTAATAATGATTCTTTGCTTCAACACCTGGTTGACGTAGCACATGGAAAACCAGTTTACTTTGTTACAACACGTGTGCCTCAGCCATGGCAGGATGCAACAAATGCCAAACTACGTGAATTTGCAGCGACACACAAAAACGTTGGAATTATTGATTGGCATGGTTTAAGCAACGGTCATTCTGAATATTTGACTGATGACGGAGTGCATTTAACTCCTATCGGAGGCCCTAAATTTGCAAGAATGATTCGACTTGCGGTATGCGGATTATAAGGCGATTTTTCTAGGAATTTGCGTTTGTTACAAGAAAAGCCTATAACAAAAATGCTAAAGCGCGTGTAAAAATAGCCTAGAAACATTACGATAGTACTTATGACTGAGTTGAGGACACTACGTAATTTGCAAGGCGATGAGGAAAGCGCATCTACTTGGACGAATCCTTTGCGCGATCCGCGTGATTTGCGTTTAGCTCGTATTGCAGGCCCGTGCAGCCTAGTAATTTTTGGCATTACTGGCGATTTAGCGCGCAAAAAACTTATGCCAGCTGTATATGATCTAGCTAATCGCGGGCTTTTGCCTCCAGGATTTGGTTTAACTGGTTTTGCAAGACGCGATTGGACGGATGAGCATTTCGTAAACTTTGTGCGCGAGAATATTGAGCAACATTGTAGAACGCCATTTCGTGAGTCAACTTGGATTAATCTTGCTAAAGGCATACGTTTCGTGCGCGGTACTTTTGACGACGCATCCGCGTTTGAGCGTTTAAGCAAAACAGTGAACGAGCTAGATAGGGATCGTGGAACTCGCGGAAATCACGCTTTTTACATGTCTATTCCGCCTTCCAGCTTCCCGGTTGTTGCACAACAACTTGCAGCATCAGGCCTTTCGCACTCTTCTGAACATGCTTGGCGTCGCGTAATTATTGAAAAGCCTTTTGGACACGATTTAGCGAGCGCACGAGAGTTAGATCGCGTTGTTTCTGAAGTTTTTGATCCTAATTCTGTGTTCCGAATTGACCATTATTTAGGCAAGGAAACTGTGCAAAATTTGCTGGCTTTCCGATTTGCTAACGCAATGTATGAGCCGATTTGGAACGCGAATTATGTTGACCACGTGCAAATTACGATGGCTGAAGATATTGGAATTGGCGGACGTGCCGGTTATTACGATGGAATAGGTGCTGCTCGTGATGTGATTCAGAACCATTTGCTTCAGCTTATGGCGCTTACTGCTATGGAAGAGCCTGTAAGTTTCCGCGCTAGTGATTTGACTGCTGAAAAAACGAAAGTTCTATCCGCAATCAGACTTCCTCAAGACTTGGCTGCCAATACTGCTCGAGGACAATATGCAGCAGGATGGCAGGGCTCTTACAAAGCTGTTGGATACTTGGAAGAACAAGGAATTGATCCTAAAAGCACTACTGAAACGTATGCTGCAGTACGACTGGATGTTGATACTCGACGTTGGGCTGGAGTTCCGTTCTATTTGCGTACAGGTAAACGTTTAGGTAAACGCGTTACGGAAATTGCTGTTATTTTTAAGCGTGCTCCGCATTTGCCGTTTGAGTCTACTGCCGTAAGAGAACTTGGTAGTAACGCTATTGTGATTCGAGTTCAGCCTGATGAGGGTGTTACTATGCGCTTTGGTGCGAAAGTTCCTGGCGGAACTGCTATGGAAGTGCGTGACGTTTCTATGGACTTTAGTTACGGACGCTCTTTTACAGAAAATTCCCCTGAAGCTTACGAGCGATTAATTCTTGACGTACTTCTTGGCGAGCCGCCGCTATTCCCAACTACGCAAGAAGTAGATTTAAGTTGGAAAATTCTCGACCCTATTGAGGAATTCTGGAGCTCGCTTGGCACACAACCGCAACCATATCGCGCTGGAACGTGGGGTCCTGCAGAGGCTGATGCTATGCTTGCTCGAGATAATCGCCATTGGAGGCTGCCATGATTATCAATCTTCCTGATACTAATACAAGCAAAATCGCGGCTAAAATCGACGAATTACACGAAGAGCGCGGTGAATCTGCTACTGGTCGCGTGCTTACTTTGCTTATTGATACAACTCTTAAAGAGTTAGAGCATGCGCTTGAAGCTGCGAATAATGCTAGCCGTGAGCATCCTTGCCGTGTTATTGCAATTGTTCGCGATTGGTCTAGTGAGCACGCAGCTGAACACGATGAAATTGTTCCGAATCTTGACGCTCAAGTGCGTTTCGGCGCGGATGCTGGAGCTGGTGAAATTATTATTTTGTATCCGCATAATGGCTTAGTTCGCCATCCGGATACACTTGTTATTCCTCTACTGGTTCCAGATGCTCCGATTGTGGCATGGTGGCCGACTAATGCTCCTGAAGATCCTGCTCACGATTTGCTTGGAGCCATGGCAAGTAGCAGAATTACTGACGCACAGCGATCAGACGATACTCTTAAAACTGTTCAAAACCTGCGCAAAAACTGGTCTCCTAAAGATGTTGATTTATCTTGGACGCGTTTAACTCCTTGGCGTGCGTTACTTGCTTCTATGCTTGATCAGCCTCCGCATTTGCCTATTCTTAGAGCGAAAGTTGTAGGCCCTACTCACTACGTATCTTTGCATTTGCTTGCAGCTTGGCTTAAGAGCAGTTTGCATGTGCCTGTAGAAATAGTGGAAGATCCTAAAGCTAAGGCTATTAATTCAGTTACATTTGAGCGAGAAGATGGCATATTGTCACTTACTCGCCCTGCTGGAGACGATCAGGCTATGATTAGTCTTCCTGGTCAAGCTGCACAGCCTATTGCGCTTCCTATTCGTACTCTGGATGATTGCTTAAGCGAAGAATTGCGTAGAATTGATCCTGACGAAATTTATGCGCAACTTGTACGAGATAATCCAACCGAAAATTCGTGATACGTTACGTGATACATTACGTGAAACACTACATAAGTGGAGTGACACGTAAAGTAAAGTAATGCTTAAATGAAACATTACATAAGTGAAACACTAGGAAACTAAAGCGAAATTAAAAGTAGCGCACGAATCGTTTAAAAATAAGAAATTGAGGAAATGAATATGGCAGATAATGAAGTCACCTTTGCACATAAAGCAAGCGTTTACTGCTACAATAATCCCGATGTGCTTTCAGCCATTGCAGCTCAACGCTTGGCAATTCTTGTTATGGAGTCACAAGCTAATGTGCACAATCTCGACAAACCATTCCATTTACTTATTACTGGCGGTACGGACTCAATACGCATGTTCCAAATGCTTGCCAGCAACCCACTTTTGACGGTGATTGATTGGAATCTAGTGCATATTTGGTGGGCAGATGAGCGTTTCGTAGCTTACGATAGCGAGGATCGCAACGCACGCAAGACTCGCAAAGCACTGCTTGACTTACTTACTTCTCATAAAGCTTTATCAGAATCTCATATTCACGAGATGCCTGCAGATGAGCGTAGCGCAAAGGAAATTGCAGCAGCCAGCGACGCTGAAAATGATGCTATTTTAGATGATGCAGCACGCGACTATGAGGAAGAAATCATAGGATTGCTTGGCAAAGAGCCAGTGTTTGATTTAGCAATTCTCGGCATGGGATCGGACTCGCATATGGCTTCACTTTTCCCAGGATTGCCACAGGTCAATAATCGCGAGCGCATTGTTGTTGGCGTAAACCACTCCCCTAAGCTTCCACCAATGCGATTGTCGCTTACTGTTCCTGTATTAGCTCACAGTCGCCGCACTTGGTTCTTGACTGCTGGTGCAGAAAAGGGTGCTGCTTTAATGAACGTACTTTCGAGTGCGGATAATCCGGAATATCCTGCATCTTTTGCAAACGGAACTGACGAAATCTCTTGGATGACCACCGCAGGCACACTGCAAGCTGCAATCCAATAATCTGCATAGCTCTTAGCAACATGCATAATACTCAGAACAATAACTAGCAGGCCTCTGCATTATTATGCAGAGGCCTGCTTGTTCTAAATATTATTTTGATTTAGTCTTGCTTTACTTCTGGATGATTAGGATCTGCCCACAAAGTGTGGAATACGCCTGGCTCGTCGATGCGACCGTAAGTGTGTGCGCCGAAGAAATCGCGCTGAGCTTGAATCAACGAAGCTGGCAAACGCTTGGAACGCAAGCCATCGTAGTATGCAAGCAAGCTAGAGAATGCTGGAACAGGCACGCCATGCTCAACTGCACGCGCAATAACACGACGCCAAGCAGCTTGAGACTTTTCAATTGCATCCTTAAAGTAAGGAGCAAAAAGCAGAGAAACGCTTGCTTCACCAGACTCAAAAGCCTCAGAAACACGGTTCAAGAACTGAGCACGAATAATGCATCCACCACGCCAAATGCGAGCAACCGCAGCCTGGTCAATCTTCCAATCATGCTCAATCGCAGCAGCCGCAATCTCGTCGAATCCCTGAGCATAAGAAACAATCTTAGAAGCGTACAAAGCTTGGCGAATATCCTCAATAAACGCCTTGCGCTCAGCATCGTTCAAATCAAAATGCATGTCTGGGCCAGTTAAACCTTGGTTTTCAGCAGCTTCACGCAAAGCAACCTGGCTTGAAAGTCCACGAGCAAACACAGCTTCAGCAATACCGGTAACTGGTATTCCAAGAGAAAGCGCGGACTGTACAGTCCAAGTGCCAGTGCCCTTCATGCCAGCGTGATCCACCATCATTTCAACCAAAGGCTTACCAGTCTTAGCATCCTTCTGACGAAGCACATCAGCCGTAATCTCAATCAAATAAGAATCAAGTTCGCCCTTATTCCACTCGCTAAATACGTCTGCAATTTCGTCGGACTTCATTCCCAAACCGCGAAGCATTAAATCGTAGCTTTCGGCAATAAGCTGCATATCCGAATACTCGATGCCATTGTGAACCATTTTCACAAAGTGACCAGCACCATCAGTGCCAATATGGGTTACGCAAGGCTCACCTTCAGCAACAGCAGCAATAGACTTCAAAATAGGACCAAGAGTCTTCCAAGATTCCTCAGTGCCACCAGGCATCATCGAAGGACCACGCAAAGCACCTTCTTCGCCGCCAGAAACACCGCAACCAACGTAATGAAGACCGCGCGCGCGAATATCACGCTCTCTGCGAATCGTGTCTTCAAAATAAGAGTTTCCGCCGTCTACGATAATATCTCCCGGCTCCATAGCATTTGCAAGTTCTTCAATAACAGCATCAGTAGGAGCGCCAGCTTTTACCATAATTATTGCGGTGCGTGGACGCTTTAGAGAAGCCACGAATTCTTCAACAGTTTTAGCAGGAACGAAAGCACCTTCACTGCCATGCTCATTCATCAAAGTTTCGGTGCGTGAATAATGACGATTGTAAACAGCAACTGTATTGCCGTGATGCGCAAGATTTCTCGCTAAATTCGACCCCATAGCCGCCAAACCAACAACGCCAATATTTGCCTGGGCTTCCGTCATAATGACACCTCTTATCTTTTATCTTGTTATATTATTTGCACGAGCTTTGCATACTAAAGCAATTTGCACGCGCCCAAGTAATTTAAAGAATTTGCATTACTAATAAAACATGCACGATTCTTTCGCGTTACGCCCCTTCAAGAAACGCACTTTTTAATTTTATCTACCGATGTGCACAAGGAAATCCAGTTTTAAAATAATTAAACGCAGATAATAAATTTTGTGATATAGATTACATTTATACACTTCCAAAATATCATCCAAAATCTCTTAATCAGCACGACACGCTTACAAAAATGCTATTTTTAGCAATTCTGACAATAACTATATGTAGTGATTGTATGTTCGACACACCACTACAAATAGTACTTATTGGTAGTATGCTGGCTATTTGGCTTTTGTCGATACAACACGGAATTAAAAATTCCCCATCACCAGAGGAGATTGAAATGACTATTACAGTGTTTACCAAACCTCATTGCCCACAGTGTGATGCCACTAAGCGACAGTTCACAAAACTTGGCGTGAACTTCGAAACTGTGGACTTGTCAAAAAGCCCTGAATCACTCGAACAGTTAAAAAATGCTGGATACCGTCAAGCTCCAGTGGTTATTGCTCCAGACGCATCCTGGAGTGGGTACCGCCCAGATTTAATCGCACAAATTGCAGACAAACTCGGAACTTCCGCAGAAACAGCAAAAGAAGCATAAAAATGTGTGAACAAGAAGATATAACACAACCAAGTGAGCCAGAAGCATGCGCACAAGGCGAATCAATCGGAGCTGTAGTCTATTTTTCTTCCGTCTCCGAAAACACATTGAGATTCGTGAAAAATTGCGACTTTCCAAGCAGTAATGTGAACGTTTATCGCATACCACTTCGCCCAAAAGAACCAGAACTAAACGTACGCGAACCATACGTTTTGATTGTTCCGACTTACGGCGGTGGAAACATTAAGAAAGCGATACCGATTCAAGTGCGCAAATTCTTAAATAATCGCGAAAATCGTTCGTTTATTCGCGGAGTAATTTCTTCCGGAAATACAAATTTTGGAGAAGCATATTGCGCTGCAGGCGGTCAAATTTCTGGAAAGTGCGGAATTCCAAATATGTATTCGTTTGAGCTCACGGGAACTCAAGAAGATATTGAAAAAGTAGCACAGGGAATACCAAGATTTTTAAGACAACTAAAAGAAACAGAAGAAACGAAATAAACAAAAGATACATAAGCAACAAAACAACCAGCGTTTGAAAAACAAAACTAACGCACTAGGAAAGGAATAAAACCCATGAATAGCACGGATCCGATGAGCGAATCTACTGCGCTTAATCTTGATAACACTGACACTGCCAGCACTACTAGCAGCACTGCCGAGCGCATTCGCAATAGCCGCGACTACCACGTTCTTAACGCTATGCTCGGCCTTTTTGACCCAGAAAAAGGCATTCAGTTTGATAAAGATCAAGAAGCAGAAAAGCTTTACGTTTCGGGTTACGTGCAAGAACACAGTATGAAGTTTGCTTCCACTAGCGAGCGCTTGAACTATTTGATTAACAACTACTACTACAACGGCAACGTGTTCGGAAAGTACAGCGACGAGTTTCTCGATAAGTTCTACGAGCACGCAGAAGCTGCTCACCACACTTTTGGCACGTTCTTGGGAGCTTTTAAGTTCTACACTTCTTACGCTTTGAAGACTTTTGACGGCAAGCAATATTTGGAAAACTTCGCTCAGCGCGCAGCTGCAGTCGCTTTGGAACTCGCAGACGGCGACGAAAAAGCAGCTCTCAACTATTTGGACGAGATGCTTGCAGGTCGCTTCCAGCCAGCCACTCCAACGTTCTTAAATCTTGGTAAAGCTCAGCGCGGCGAGGCTGTGAGCTGCTTCCTTGTGCGTTTGGAAGACAACATGGAATCCATTGCGCGCGGAATTAATTCTGCTTTGCAACTTTCTAAGCGCGGCGGCGGCGTTGCTCTGCTACTTACCAATTTGCGCGAACTTGGCGCTCCTATTAAGCGCATCGAGAATCAGTCGAGTGGTGTTGTGCCTGTTATGAAGCTTTTGGAAGATTCATTCTCTTACGCTAATCAGCTTGGCGCTCGCCAGGGTGCCGGCGCTGTGTATATTAGCGCTCACCACCCGGATATTATGCGTTTCCTCGACACTAAGCGCGAGAACGCAGACGAGAAGATTCGTATTAAGTCGCTTTCTTTGGGCGTTGTGATTCCAGATATTACTTTCGAACTTGCTAAGCGTAAGGAAAAGATGGCTTTGTTTAGCCCTTACGACGTTGAGCGCGAGTACGGTAAGCCTTTCGCAGATATTTCTGTTACCGAACATTACGATGAGATGGTTGCAAATCCTCGCATTCACAAGAAGTACATCGACGCTCGCGAATTCTTTATGACTCTTGCAGAGATTCAGTTTGAATCCGGCTACCCTTACATTTTGTTTGAGGATACTGTGAATCGCACGAATCCTATTGAGGGTCGCATTACTATGAGCAACTTGTGCTCCGAGATTTTGCAAACTCAGGAAGCAAGTACTTATAACGCCGACTTGTCTTATAGCCACGTTGGACGCGATATTTCTTGCAATCTTGGCTCTCTTAATATTGCTAAGGCAATGGATGGCGACTTAGGCGCAAGCGTTGATTTGGCTGTGCGCGCGCTCACTTCTGTCTCCGAGCACACTTCGATTGATTCCGTGCCTTCGATTCGTCGCGGTAACGAAGAAGGTCATGCTATTGGCTTGGGTCAAATGAATTTGCACGGTTTCCTTGCGCGTGAGCATATGCAGTACGGAAGCGAGGAAGCTCTTGACTTTACAGACATGTACTTTATGACTGTTGCTTACCATGCTTATAAGGCTTCTCACGCTTTGGCTGTAGAGCGCGGCCGCGCTTTTGCAAGCTTTAAGACTAGCGCTTACGCTAAGCCTGCAAGCAAAGGCAACTACTTCGATAAGTACACAGATGGCAGCCGCTCGTTGGAACCTCGCACTCAAGCGGTTCGTGATTTGTTTGCTCGTTTTAACGTTGCAATTCCAACCGTTTCAGACTGGGAGCAGTTGCGCGACGAGATTTTGCGCGATGGCATTTACAACGAGTATTTGCAAGCTGTTCCTCCAACTGGTTCAATCTCGTACATCAATCATTCCACAAGTTCGATTCACCCGATTGCTTCGCGTATTGAGATTCGTAAAGAAGGCAAAGTTGGTCGCGTCTACTACCCTGCCGCTTATATGACGAATGACAATATGCAGTACTTTAAGGATGCATACGAGATTGGCTGGAAGGCGATTATTGATACTTACGCTGAAGCAACTCAGCATGTGGATCAAGGATTGTCACTTACTTTGTTCTTCCCAGACACTACTACTACTCGCGATTTGAACAAGGCTCAGATTTACGCGTGGCGTAAGGGAATTAAAACTCTTTACTACATTCGTATTCGCCAGAAGGCTTTGGAAGGTACTGAAATCGAGGGTTGCGTAAGCTGCACGCTGTAAACCTTATGGTTGCAAATCTTTCGAACGCCAAATCAAAAACTTAAAAATTTTATAAAAACGTAAACACAAAATCAGGAGTAATTATGACAGAACTCAGCCCAACCGAGCTTAGAAGCAGTCTCGATAAGCCTTTCGGCACGAATCGCGTAATCGCAAGCGACGAGATGATGGCAGCTTCCATCACTCCAGCTCAGTATCGCTATCATCACGGTTCGCGCGTGCGCCCAGTTAATTGGAATAATATTGTTGACGACAAGGATTTGGACGTTTGGAATCGTCTTATTGCTAACTTCTGGCTTCCAGAAAAGGTTCCGCTGAGCAACGATATTCCTTCTTGGCGTTCCCTCACCGACCTTGAGCGCAAGACTACTACTCGCGTTTTTACAGGCTTGACTTTGCTTGATACCAGCCAGGCAACTATTGGTGAGCTTTGCCAGATTGAGCACGCTCGCACTGAGCACGAGCAGGCTATTTACACGAATATTGCTTTTATGCAGTCGATTCACGCTCGCTCCTACTCCTCTATTTTCTCCACTCTTTGCTCTAGCGAAGAGATTGACGAAGCTTATCGTTGGGCTGTTGGAAACGACGTTTTGCAGCAGCGAGTTACCACCGTGCTTTGTGAGTACGAGAGCGAAGATCCGCTTAAGCGCAAGATTGCGGCGACCATGCTTTCTTCACTTCTTCTTTACGCGGGCTTCTATCTTCCGCTTTACTTTGCTTCTCGCGGTAAGATGATGAATACTGCAGATATGATTCGCTTGATTTTGCGCGATAAAGCTATTCACGGCTATTACTCGGGCTACAAGTTCCAGCGCGGTTTGGAGTTTAGAAGCGAGAACGATAAGAAGAATCTTGAAAAGTTCACTATGAACTTGCTTGATACTTTGTACGATTTGGAAGTTGAGTATTCTGGTCAGATTTACGAAGGATTTGACTTCCACGATGACGTTTTTGACTTCGTGCGTTATAACGCTAACAAGGCTTTGATGAATCTTGGCTACCCTGCAAAGTACAGCGAAGAAGAAACTCACGTAAGCCCAGAAATTCTCGCAGCTCTATCTCCTGCAGCCGACGAAAATCACGACTTCTTCTCCGGCTCTGGTTCCAGCTACATTATGGGCAAGTCTGTTGAAACTGACGACGACGATTGGGATTTCTAATCGCTTAGTTGCTTCATTGCTTCGTTAATTAGTTAATTAATCAGGTTGCTTATGTACTTTTCATAAGCAACCTCTTTTTTATTTAATTATTTAAGAATATTTCCATTTTGGAACTATTCTTAAATATCCCCGCACTTATGGCGTTATCGTGGCAGATTTCGATAATTTTGCATTTTCTGCCACGATAACTCGATATAAAATAGCAACGAAACAGCATTCTGCATCACAGATTAACCGCTTATTTGCATCTGCCGCGCAAAGGTTCGTCCAAATACTCGATTGAAATATGTCCAAATACTCGATTAAAAAGCGTCCAAATACTCGATTAAAGCGCAAGAAAGCACAATAATTTATTCTTGCACAATGACTATTTCTCTACATGAAGTGGAACGTGTACATTAATAATCCACGAATCGCCATCTTCAATAACTTTAAAAGTTCCGCCAACGCGTTCCGCAAGTATCTTATGAAAACGCAGTCCATATCCTAATTGCAAGTTAGCAAGAATACCTCGTTGTGCACTATTTATACACGTAATATGACATTCATGGTCATTAAGCATTACATTCATAGCGTATTCTTTAGGCTTTGCAGCATGCTTTTTTACGTTCGCAAGCAGTTCTCGGCAAATATACTCAATTTGAGCACATTCTTCAAAAGGCAAATGGATTGACCGAGAATCTTCAGCAGCTAAATCACTACTAAAGTCAATGGAACCAATATAGCCAAGCTTTTCAAACGACTTTTGTTCACAGTCAAATAAAACGCGTAAGCCTGTACAAAAATCTTTATAACATGTAGTCGATTGCATAACATCGCCAGTGCTTATAGTTGTAGCATTGTCAAGAAGAGAAATGATATTACGTGCTCTATGAAGAGTTGTAGTAGCACGTTGAAGAATCTCTCGCGAATTTTCGTGTTCTTGCTCATGAGTTGTTTGAGGTTCAATAGATTGTTGAGCCATCATCATAATGTTGGAAAGCTCATTAGTTACTTCATCGTGCATGCGAATTGCGGCAATAGTGGCATATTTTTGAAAAACGTTGTAACGCTGTGCAAATAACTGTTCCTGCTGTTGGTGAATAGTAGAAATATAGTATTTTACGATTGCGCTAGAAATAAGAGTGATAAGAAGCCACCACGCTAACACATAAGCGTTTTGAAAATCGCATATAATAAAGAACCATGAAGAAACTCCGCAAGAAGAAAGCACTGTGTACCAAGGTTGAGTAATTACAGCAATTGCCAAACAAATCAATATGGTAAGCATCATAGATGAATAGTTGATATTGGGCGCAATAATTACCAACGGCATCCAAATAAGTACAATAAAAGATGCTTTACGTGGCCATATTGCAATGCATAAGCAGATTACAATCCATACTATTTCAACCGTAATGGCATGCCAATTAGAGTAGTAATGAAGATTATTATAGGAACAAATCTCAAGAATCAAAGTACAACTTATGATCACACCAATTCCAATTTTCCGCCAGGCATCATGCGGCAAAAAATTGATCATACGCGTTAATAATTTCATAACTACCTACTTTTACACGTTAATTTCTTACACGTTATATGTCATGCGAATACTTTGCGAGCGCGGCAAGCGCCTGCATACGACTTCGGACTTGAAGTTTTCCGTAAATACGCCGTAAATGCGTGTTTACTGTTGAAACTTTCACATTAAGCTGATCTGCAATCTCTTTCGTAGAATACCCCTGTTTGCACAAGCGCATAATTTCCGATTCTTGAGGAGACAAAACTGAAGTCTTCGGAAGTTGAGAAATCATATTAAATGATTCTTGCGGAGTGTGAAAATAGTCAATATATTGTGGCAATTCTGGACACCCGTAGCTTGTTGCGCGCGATTGGATAGCTGCAACTACGTCTGATAAATTGTCTTTATGTATTAACGCTTGACCACCCGACTTAGCAACTTGCAATACGTATTCATCTAACATGTAGGAAGTAATGCCAATTAAAACAATATCGCCATTGCGCTCGCGAATTGCTTTAATTACATCAACGCCACTCATTTCTCTCATTGACATATCTACTAAAAGTACGTCAGGAGTATTTTCTGTAACGCAACGATGAATAGCTTGTTTTGCAGAAGAACACATCCATGCACAAACAAAGTTTTCAGGCAAACGACTTTTTAGAAGAAGTTGCATATATCGCAATACAAGCGTGTCATTATCAACAATTGCGTAAGTGGTGTTCATACAATATATGGTATCTTGTTTTAGAATCCGATTATCAAGAGATGTGCGATTGTACTGTTTTTCTCAAATTATCAAGATTGTACACATTAAAGTGCCATACGCTAGCACTTTCCGTTGGCACACTCCATTCTTCGGTTTTACTATTGACAGTAAAGCGAATTATTTGAGTTGTTGGCTTATTTATAACTTCAAAATTAGTGAGTTGATTCCACGCAATACGACGAAGATGCTTATCGTCTAATTTAGCTAGATTACCCGAGCCTAAAATGACATTCGGATTAACAACAATAAACTCATTATCAGTGGCAGCAACAATACGCGCATCAACGCTTTGTGCTACATAGAATAATTTAGGTAACAAAAATAGTTTGATTAAATCTTTCCACCAAGGGTCGTATTTCATGGTAAATACATACGTTTTATCAACTGAAAGATTGTGCTCTTTAAAGTACTTGACGATATCTTCTTCTCGTATACCGCGCAAAGGATTAGTCATAATAAGCACCTCCTCGTGATTCTCGTTTTGTAAATTACCAACATACTAACGTGCAGATTTTATCTATACAAATAGGTGTACCTATTTTTAACGATAGTGCTTTTAGAAAACTTTTTAAAAACTTTTACTATTAGCAGTTTGTATGTTCTCAGCAATCAATATTTAAGAATATTTCCGTTTTGGAACTATTTTTAAATAGAGGCGTGCTTATGAAGTTATCGTGGCAGTTTTTGCTAATTTTGCAATTTTTGCCACGATAACTTGGTATTTTGTGTTTTATAAGTCCTGTAACGCAATTCTTTTATCTTCTGCAGACTGCTTAGATGACTTATCGTCTTTCTTAAGAGAATGCGCATATCGAATAAGACTTCTTGCAATAAAGAACACTAAAGCACATATAACAAGTGCAATAAGAATGTCAATTATTGGACCAAATAATGCATAGCTCATGATTCATCCTTTCTTTTTCTATATTCGTTTATGAGTGTTCGAGCTGTGTCAACATCGTATTTATCGTCAATAGCAAGACTCTTTACTAAAAGAACGAACGGGTCTTCTGGTTCATTATCGCTTATGCGCAGTTTTTCAATGAGCTTGTTAAGCCTGATTCTCATCGTTGGATAAGAGACTTGATACATTTGCGACATTTCTTTTAACGATCCAGACGATAATACAAAGTTCTTTATAAACGACATATCTTCGTCTGTGAGATTAGCCATCCATTTTGGAATATGATCCATATCACCCCCTTTCGTCAACCTATAAAACTTTAATTAAATTAAACTTTTATTAAAAATATTAAAGTTGTTGTATGAGTTTGTCAAGAATGAGCATGAGAGATATGACGTAAAGCGACATTTTTATGTCGCCAGAATTGTCGCTTCGTCGCCAATGGGTACAAAATTTAGTCATCTTGCTTAGCGTTAAGAACGTTTAATAAGTTTATAATTTCATCAAGTACGCTTGAAAATGTTATTTCTTTTGTATAACTATATTTTTTCGAATAATTTTGCCACTGTTAATTTTATCTTATTCACAATAGCACTTCCAGTGTTTGCTTAACTTTATTGGATATATTCATTTTTGTTGCATACTCATGAAGTTTTATAAGATCTTTCCCGTTATACTTACTATAAGCTTGAAGAGTTTTAACAAAAAGTTCAGAATCAATACTGTTTCTGTTTATTATAAAATTACAAATAATACGTTCAAAATCATAGACACGTACTTCATTCCCCATTGGGGTAGCCGTTGTAGTGACGCCTAACTTGCTATACAATCTTGAAACCCAATGAATAGCTAAATTTGAGGGTGGATTATTAAAACGATATCCTCTAGGAACGCTTACTTCAAGATGTTGTGGAATTTCATCTGTAAAACCTTGAAGATAAAGAGCTGAAACATAAGAGAATACGGCCTGTGGATAACGATATTGAAAGAAGTAATATTCGTCATAATCACCATTGGAAGAGAGGAAAATCCCCCTTTCAATTCGATTAAGAACACCTTCGTTTTTCAAACGAGTTAAATATATAGTTGGAATATCTAATGTTTTACAATCCTTGTATGTAATTATTCCATGATTATTATCTAAATAGTTAAGGAGTATCTCTTTGTTTGACACAATAGCCTCACTTCTGTTGCTTTCATACTAACATTTCATCTTTTTTGTAGTGTAAAAGCAACAAAGAATTGTAACGCCATATTTTTAACCGAGTTATCGTGGCAGTTTTTGCGATTTTTGCAATTTTTGCCACGATAAATGGGTATATCACGCATTTGCAGGTTCTATTGCAATGCGTCCGCCTAACGCTTGAACAACCTTCGCAATAGTCTGAAAACTAGGATTGCCGTCTCGTCTTAGGCTTTTGTAAAGGCTTTCCCTTCCGACCTCAGCTTTTTGAGCAATCTCTTTCATTCCTCGAGCTTTTGCAATATCACCTATGGCAGCTTGCAACAAGCGAGGATCGTTAAGTTCTGCTGCGGCATTGAGATACGCAATAACATCATCATTGTCCTCAAGATACTCACTCGCATCCCATTTACTTATATTTACCATTTTTTCATCCAATTGCGATACTCATCTGTTTTAAGTATCTCCATAAAAATATTTTATCCTGCAGGATACAATTTTGCAATTTCTGCCACGATAACTTGTGATTATTGCTACGCAATATAGTCTCGCAACTATTGTCTCGTAATCAATTAAAAAACATTGTTTGCGCGTCAACAAAGTTGATGCTTGTTTTAGCATGACGAGGATTATAAGAAGTTGGATACTTTGTAAACAACATAAATATTTTCTTATAATCGCGATTTTTTGCATTCTCAACTAAAGTTGCTCGCTGCAACAACTTGCTCACTGCTTCAGCTTCGTTAAGATTATTACGCCACTTACATTCTGCAATAAGAAGCTGCTTGTTAATATCGTCTTCTGCAACAATATCGATATCAGTTTGTTCGCGCGCAATAGAATCAGCACCCCACCATTTACCTAACTTAGTTGGCAAAAAGTCCATTCTGCCAATTTTGCATTGGCGCACAATCCACTGTTCGCACATTTTCTCAAACTGTTGACCTACAAAAGTACTAAATACTTCATGTTCGCCACCAAGAACACTACTTGCGGCAGCGTGTGAAAGTCCGCGTTCAATCAATCCTTTATTAGGCGCTACAAACCTATACCAATACGCAAAAAATGGGTCACAAATCTGCCATAATCCTTTTTTGCAATGAAGTGGATTCATGCCGAATGGAATATTTCTTTCAATTAATCCGAGGCCTTCTAATGTTTTCAAATACACGTTCACTGATGTAGCCGGCAATCCAATACGATCCGATATTAAAGTTGGAGTATTGCATCCAGTTGCAAGAGCATTGAGCACACTATTGTATGTTGACGGATCGCGCAATTCTTGTCGCATAAGCATGTCTGGTTCAGCGTACAAAATTCCCGAAATATTAAAGCATAACTGCTCAAGATTTTCCGCAAACGAAGACTTATTATCTAACTGTTCAATATAGTATGGTGTTCCTCCAAGGGATGCAAAATAGTTGATTTTATCTTCCCAAGTAGCATTATTTGGCATAAGTTCAGATGCTTCAAAAAGATCAAATGGTTGCAAACGAATCTGTGCGGTACGTCTTCCGTAAAGCGGACTCTTTTTACCAAGAACTTCACTTTCCATGAATCCTTCGTTGCTGCCGCACAAAATAAGAGTCATGTTCGCGTTCTTAAATTTATGATCTATTGCAACTTGGAATGTTGACGCTAGGGATTTATCTGCTTGAGCTGCGTAAGGAAATTCGTCAAAAACTAGAATAAGTGGGGATTGAGAAGCGCTTTGATTTGCGCTACTAGATTGTCGTGCAATAAAATCGAGAGCGTCGTTCCAATTATTAAACGATCCTGTAGTTGACGGTAGATTGAAGAAATCGTACACAGTTCGCGAGAAATCACGCAAATTCTCGATATTAGTTTGTTCGCGAGAAGTAAAAAGTATTGCGCGCTTATTTTTACAAAATTGTGAAATAAGCGAAGTTTTTCCTATTCGTCTTCGGCCATAAACTATTGCCATCTGGAACGAGTGCTTGCTGTTTTCATACAGTTTTTCCAGTACTTGTAACTCGTCTTGTCTGCCAACAAAAACCATATTCCACCTGTCGCTACGCCAATAATTGCATATTTTTCAGCGCATCTTATTGCTGACGAATATACGCTCTATTTAATATAATCGCGATTATTATAATCGTAATTATAATAATCTAAATTATATTATTTTGCAATATACTCAACACAATCACACGTTATCGTGGCAGAAAATGCAAATCTAGCAAAAACTGCCACGATAACTGGGTTTTTGCGATATAATATAACTCATACGCCAATACGAAAAAGGCGTTTGGCTCTTGTAAAAGGATTTTGCTATGACCGTGAATCAAGAAAAACTGTATCGCCGCGAAAAGTATCTTAGCAAAATTCGCGCGTTTTACGATGATAGCGATCTTATAAAAGTGATTACTGGCATTCGCAGATGTGGTAAATCAAGTCTTATGCGCACGATTATCGATGAGCTTAAAGAACGAAATAATCCAGTTCCAGAATCTAATATTATTTATATAAATCTTGATAAGCGCGAATACAGAAATGTAAAAACAGCCGATCAGCTTGACGCTCTTATAGAAAAACTTACTAATACTAGCGGCTTAAAATACGTGTTTCTAGATGAAATACAAAATGTTAAAGGATTTGAAGAAGTAGTAAACGGATTTCGAGAAGAAGGCGAATATTCTATTTTTATAACGGGATCTAATTCTTACTTGTTAAGTGGCGAATTAGCAACAAAATTAACTGGAAGATATCTTGAATTTGAGATGTTTCCGCTAAGTTTTGACGAGTATGAAGATTTCAAAAAATTCTATGATCAACCAGTAGATTCCGACATTAGTAAAGAGCTTAATAATTATATTCTCGAAGGTGGTTTCCCTCGTACTGTTTCCATAGATAATATGGGCGACAAACGAACGTATGTAAGTAATGTTATTAAAGAAATTTTTGATAAAGATATTAAAACTCGAGTAAAAATTAAAGATACGCAAGCGTTTGAAGCGGTACGTAACTATATTATTAACAATTTTGGCGCTACGACTAGTATCAATAGCTTGTGTGAATCTTTAAAGAAGAATGGATTAGCTATAAGTCGTACTACTTTAGCAAGGTATATTCGTGTTCTTTCAGATGCGAAAATCATTTATGAATGCCCACGTTTCGATATGAAATCAAAGCGTGCTCTTTCTGGAGAAAAGAAGTATTACTTAGCAGATTTAAGTTTTTATTACGCTCTAAATACGGATAATCGCATAAACTATGGTCCTACTTTGGAAAATATTGTGTACTTATATGCTAAAAGCTTTGGATACTCTGTAAGCGTTGGACGTATTGGAAAGTTGGAGTGCGATTTCATTCTGCGCAATGCAGATATGGATTATGCTTACGTGCAAGTAGCTTATACGATTTTGTTGAGTCGGGAAACAGAAGATCGCGAGTATAGGGCTTTAGAAGCTATTCATGATAATTATGAAAAATATGTTATGACCATGGATTCGCTTATACAAAAACGTAACGGCATTAAGCACGTAAACATTGCAGATTTTATTAAAAATAAGCAGATTTTTTAGAAAACTAGAATAAATAATCTGTGCGTTATCGTGGCAAAAATCGCAAAATTAGCAAAAACTGCCACGATAAATCGAGAGTTTGAGTGATGCTAGTTTAGCGGAATAACAACATTGACCAGCCAAGTGTCATCATCTTTTTGCGCGCTTAAAGATCCACCTAAACGTTCCACAGATTTTTTGTGAAACAGTAGACCTTTGCCAAAAACAAGCCTTTCGCCAAACTTATTCAACGTCGAAATCGAATTCATGCACATTATTTTGCATTCGCGCTCATCAACAGTAACATTCATAGAAAAGTCAACGCTAGTAGCGCAATGCTTACAAATATTAGTAAGCAGCTCGCTGCACATGCGAATAGCACATTGAGCTTTTTCGGCATCAACTATTGCAGATACAGCAAAATCGTTACTTAATGAACTTTCATCATTAACTGTTATCGAGCCATAATACCCAAGCTGCTCGCAAATTATGGCAGCAAACGGAGCTATAACAGCAATAATGATTCGCAACGAAGGCACTATTCTTGAAGTCAAGGAGTAAGGTGGTTGTAGTACCAAAACACAATATTGCAAACAATAAGCAATTTATGATATAATTTGCATACGTCGTGACTGCGCCATATTGCAGGTTTGAGGTTAATCTTCAACACGGCGTCTATTTTTATTATTTCACTTTTCAATAATACGGCTACCACTAGGTACAGCCACTACTCCAAATCCTTCCGCTTTACCTTGACTATTTCTACGAACGTTATTTCTTATCATATTATAAAAAGTTGAATCTCCTTTAGAACATTTTCTATAAACTGCTCCTGCAACTAAATCTGCAAACTGCACACCTACACTGTGATGCGAAGCTGCTATAAATAATCCTTCAATTAGATTGTTATAATCAGCTCGATGTGAGTCATGATTATTAAGTAAATCAAAATGGAAATCGTCAAGCTGCTTATTTTGTTTACTATTACGAGCATCAATAACTATCATTCCATAAACTTTTTGTACCAGCATTTTTGCTTAAATCTTGAAGATAATACTGAAAACGTTCACATATTTTTTCAAATGCAGTGTGATACATATTTTCAGCATTGCAATCTTTATATTTATCGTAATACTCCTTAGTGTTCACTACAGCAGCAATAATTTTAAAATCTTCATTTTCCGAAATCAGCTTAAACAGATCCTCACGCAATTCATTCAATTCATCAACACTCAAATTAGAAAGAGGCGTGGTCTTGTTGCTTAATGGATGATTAATAAAATAACGCCACTTAACTTCCCCTTCAATCCCATATTTCTTTTTTAATCCATGCAGATTACTTTGTAATGATTTCCATTGCGATTCTGGAATGACTAATCCGCCCAAAACAAAATAAGGATTTTGCTCTACAGCATCACGTTTAGGAGCAGTTCCACTCTCGTCCAAAAAAAGAATTTGCATGGGAATATTTTATATGAAATATTCAACATTTTATGACCATAAATGGAATACGAATTTTTATGCTGATGGCATTACTTCGAAAATGTTACTATTAACGTTAAATCACGGTTATATTAATAAATTAAGTTTGTTCAATATTATTGCGCGGATTGAATTGAAGCCTCTTGGCGAGCAACATCAAGCGCTTTGTTGAAGGCATCGCTAGTCCAACTTGCTCCAGCAACAACCGAAATATGCAAATCTTTTAGTGGTTTTCCAACTATTTTTCCAGAGATAGCGCTAGCAAAAGCGTTCATGTGCTTTTTTGAAATCGGCGTAAACGGATGAGGCGTGATTTCAACACCGTTCACATTGCCACTAGCGATACTTAAATTCACATCAAAACTATCTTCTGCAACAGGACCATACGTGGCTTTGATTTTGTAATCGCCATCTTTGTAATTGCCAGTATCGGTTTTAGACTGGTTTTTAGAATCCCCAGAATTTTCACTTTGCGCGGAAGACTGAGATTGCTGAGCGCCAGCATCGTACTTCCCCGAAGGATTACCGCCATCATCCGCGCTTTGACCAGAATTGCCAGCGAACTCATCGTTCATAGGAACAGCTTTTGGCTCTCCACAAGCGGACAACATAGCAGACGATGCAGCTATAACAGCAAGCGCAGCAACAGTTTTTGCAACTTTTTTAGACTTCAAATCATGCTGTGAAGCATCGTGAAAGATATTATCCGAAATCATGAAATCATCGCCTTTAAATCTTATATATTTTAAAATCTTGCGCGACTAATCAGCTAAATCCGCTAATTTAGGAGACTTAGTAGGCTCATGGTCTTGCAAAGCTTCTGCAACACTCTCATCAACGTGAGCACTCGTAAACGCAGGTTTTCCACCAATCGACTCATACGCCTTGCGCGCATCCTCATTATTCCAACGCTCCCCAACAAGCACACCGTGGTTAAGCATGATTTCACGATCCGCGCACTGAGCAACCAGAGAATCGTGAGTTACAACAATAATCGTAGTTCCTTGATTGTGCAGCTGCTTAAACAAATCGAGCACAATCTGCTCATTTTTTTCATCCAAATTACCAGTCGGCTCATCCGCGAGAAGCAATTTAGGGCAATTAATAAGCGCGCGAGCAACGCATACACGCTGCTGCTCACCACCAGAAAGCTGACTTGGCAAATGGTGAGCGCGATCCTTCAATCCAACTCGCTCCAAAGCATCCATCGCTTGAGCTTCATCAACAACAGAATGATAGTATTGCGCAACCATCACATTTTCAACTGCTGTTAAATGCGGCACAAGATAAAACTTTTGAAATACAAGACCAATCACATTTTTACGAACATCTGCAAGTTGGCCAGCATTCAAATCCTCAAGTTTGCGACCTTGCAAAGACACTGAGCCTTTAGATGGCGAATCCATGCAACCAATAATGTTCATCAAAGTAGTCTTACCAGAGCCACTAGAACCAACAATTGAAAGCCACTGACCTTGAGGAACAGTAATCGACAAATCGTCGACAGCTCGAAGAGAGCCGTAAATCTTGGAAATATGATCCAAAGTCAACAGCATTTTTGGCGTAGCTTTCGTGCTCTCCGGCTTATTTTCTATATTCTCTGTCATATTAAATCCTTAACTAAAATCTTCACTAAAAATCTTAATAAACTCACACTTCTTAATAAACTCACATTCAACAACTATTCTTCTCGAAGCACAATCGCAGGATCAATCTTTGAAGCTCGCAAAACAGGCGGTAATGCAGCAACACAAGACGCAGCAACGCTAAACACAATAGAGAACGCGACTAGCCACCAATTCACGCCCAAATCTCGCGCGAATACCATTGCTGCAAGCAAACGCGCGAACACGTATCCAACTGCCGTGCCAGCAATACCACCAACTAAACCGTATAATCCAGCTTCTGCAGTGAACTCCACGCCAATACTTCTAGCACTTGCGCCCAAAGCTTTACGCAAGCCAATCTCATTTCGACGCTGTTGCACAATCGAAGAAATAGTAGTACTCACGCCAACCATCATCAGCACCAAAACAACAAGCGATACTATACAAAACAGGCTGCGAAGCATAGTTACGATACCCTTATCAGCAGCGGTAACTTTAGTAACCTGCTGAGCGCGCACACGCATAGAAGTCATATCGTTAATACTTCTAACAACCGCATCAACGCTAGGTGCAGAAGAAGAATAAGCGATTACATCAGCTCCACGCTTAACTCCCGTAAGAGTATTCACATCTCCATTAAGCGCATACAGCATAGCATCTTCAGGTCCGCCTGTATCTAAGATTCCACAAACGCGAAAAGTTGTGCCGCTAGTATCCATAATATCCGTTGAAACTCTGCCTTCAACAAGCTTATTTTGCGCAGAACTTTGAGAGGAATTTTGCGCTGGTTTATCTGCAGATTTATTTGCAGACTTACCAGCAGGCTTCTCTGCAGGCTTATGCGATCCAATAGTATTATCCGAAGATCGATAGGCAATCGCAATACGAGAACCAATTTTCAAGCCCATAGCCGAAGCAACATCTCGTCCAACCATAACATTCCCAGAGCTCGGCCAAGATCCGTCAACATTCCAATGCTTATTAAGCGACTTCACTGAGCGAACATCAATTCCAGCAAGCACATACGGAGCTGCATTAATACGCACGTTTTCATAACGATACGTAGCAGAACGCATGGCACCTTTTGCAAGAACCATATCGTTTGTGTGCAAAACCATCGCGCGATCAATGCCGTTTTTCCACTCGCCCTCCAAAGGAGTTACGATAATATTCGCTCCATATGAGCGCATTTCATCACTCATTTGCTGAGGAACAACAAGGCAAATTGCAGCCAAACAAAATAGCGTAGCAGCACCAACAAGCGTTGCTACAACAGCCATTACAGCACGCGATTTGCGACGAAACACAGCGCTTAAAAGCATCGTAATAAACATCGTATTATTGGATGTCATATACGATTTGCGGAATATTCTATGTAATTTACCTGCCATGAAGCACCTCCGCCGGACGTACGCGAAGAATTGAACGAATAGACGAACCAGCAGCAACCAAAACAGTTAACGCAAGTAATACAAACACGAGAACAAACACCATAGGCCTAAACGAAATAGCAGATTTAAACACAGCAAAACCAATGATTTGAGCCACAGCGAAGCCAGATAGCATTCCAACAACAGCTCCAACAAATGCGATAACAGCTGTCTCCATAAGCATTAAACGCGCAACTGCACCATCCTTCGCACCTAATGCTTTAAGCAAAGCTAATTCGCCTGATCGCTCAGAAATCGTGGCAGCCATAAGATTTGCAACAGCAACAGCCGCAGCGATCAAACTTAAAGCTGTCATCAAAACCATAACAGCACGAGTCTTATTTAATACGTTACCCTGAAGAGCCGCAACTTGACGAACTTGTTTTGCTACAGCTCCCGGAATTACCTCCTCAATTTGGTAAGTAATAGAACTCGGGTAAGCCGTGCAATACCAAGTTTCCCACTCTTCTTGACTTAGCGCCGCCGGATTTTTTGCAGCTTTTCTAGCCAAATCATTTTCAGGAGTTGTAAGCGCTTTTACTTCAATAGAATCAACCATATTCGGCTTATTTGCAATCTTCTGCGCTTCTATAGAATCTGCATACAAAGCGTTATCGTCATCATCACCTGAATCATATATTCCAACTACTCGCAATGAAACATATCGATTATCACGCTTCAGTTTTATATATTTTCCTAATTTTATATTCTGATTTTGCGCAAGTTTTATTCCAACCATAGCTTCAGAATTTTTATCTCTCGCCCATCGGCCTGAATTAATCTTCCACCAAGATCTCATGCCTTGTACGCCAACTACTGTAGTTTCTCCAGAAGCTAATACAAGCTTGCGATTAAACCATGTTCCAACAATAGGAACAACTAAGTTTCCAGAATCTTTAGTCTTGGCGTTCTCAGAATCTTTAGATTCTAAATTAGCGTGAACCGTTATTTTTGGAGCAAAATTTGTAATATTAAACGCCCAGAAAATCATTTTTATTTTTGATGCGTCTGATTCTTTCAAAAAAGCTGTAGACTCTTTACTTTCAGCGTCGGCCAAATTATGCGAATACGAATCTATAGACTGTTCTCGAGAAGCGTACAAATCATTAACAACAGCGTTAGATTTTGGCTGAACTACAATATTAGAACCATAAGAACTTAATTCAGCGTTTATCTTGTCTCCAACATCATAAACAACGCTAAGCATTGCAACACTTACGCATGCACTCAAACATACAACGAACGCAATTAAAACACGCTTTTTTATCTGCTTTAAAAGGGATTTAGCAACCATGCGAATCATAAACATAGCAACCCTCCCTTACTTAAAATGCGAGCTAAGCGCATCTAAATCAGCTGTATGAATAGTTATCTTTCCATGACCAGCTTTATATGGGAATGGAATTGGATTACATCCGCCTTTGAATCCAATAGTCGCTAAATTAATAGCTACATCGCATTTGCGGCAAATAATTTTCCCATCTTTTTCGTAATATCCTGCGTCTCCACAATTTTCGCAAGCATCCAAGCCAACTCCATACGCTCCACCATTTTTCTTAATAATTATGAAACGCATTACGGTACCATCTTTTGCTTTATATTGGAAGCGATGCAAATGCCCATCCGAAATTTGCACATAATTAATGGTTGCAATACCATCATGCAATTCGTATGGCTCAGGTGGTGTAAGCGTAGGTTTGATATTCATAACAGATACGCCAACAGTTAACGTGAGTATTATCGTAATTGACGCTAATAGCGCTGCAAGAGCAGACTTGCGAGATTTTCTTTTAAAAGCACGCTTGGCACGAATTTCAGCAGCATTTTCTCCAACTACAGCCGTTTTGAATCCTATTACAAGAGATGCAACTGCAGGAATCATAAATACGCACATCTGTGCCATGATCATTATTGGAGCATTGTTTATAAGCCAAACGAGAATACTGAAAGAAAAGTCATCGATATAAAGCAGTATGCTTCCTTGCATAATTTGCAAAAGTGACGTTATGTGTTGTATAAGCAAAATTATCATGCTTAACACAACTGCAACTGTAAAAGATTTTTTATCTGCAGTATTACGCAAAAGACGAGCCATAAGACTTAAGCAAATGGCTGCAATTATCCCAAGCACAAATCCCAGAGCACGCAAAAGCATGTCGGATGTAAAAGGCGGCGTACTTGAATCTACAAAAATCGTAAGTTGAAGAATAACATCTGGCAATGCGTAAAAAACTGTAAGAGCTAAGCAGCACGCGCCTATTGCGTTACATACGTGTATTGCAATCGGATTTTTTCGCCAATTGCTTACGATTCTGTGAGAGAAAATTACTACTAAAATCGCAGCAATATCGATTGGTACAGTCACACATAAAACTGGCATGTTTATGAAATTACGTTGATTAATTACAACAGCTGCACGTAAAGATGCAAAAATCAATGCAATAACAGTGCCAGTTATTAGACCGTATAATCTCCAATGTGAAGAAATAGGCTTATCACGTCCTTCGCCAACAGTTAACGAAGAACTTAAGCCCATAGTAAGTAAAGCAAGAGGGAGTAGCCCGGGTAATACTGCTACGAACAGTCTGAGCATAACTCCCTCCTTTGCTATTACTTGTTATTTACTAAAATTATTAATTAATCGCTAATTATTAACTAATTGCTAATTATTAACTAGCTATGACTACCACTGACGAGGAGTGTACTTCCAATCGTCGAATGTTGCCTTAATTGGCTCAGTCCAGAAGCGACCAGTCACACCAGTTGCAGGATCGACGTGAAGCATCCAACCCTTCTTTTCTGGGGATTCGATTGAAAGAACAAGCTTGTAAGAACCAGCTTTGTCTAACTTAACATTTGCGCCATAGTGAGGGCCGTCGGAAGCATTCATCTGCATAAACGTACCCTTAACAACTGATTCGCCACTTGCCTTATCAACAATTTCATAGTTTACAGTCAGATCTGGGATGAACTCGCCCTTACCATAACCAAGCTTTGTACCTTTTTCGTTAGCATGAATATCTGCTTCAAGGTGGAAGCTTGCTTCGCTTGCTTTCAAGCCCATACCTGCTGGGAGCATATCAACTGGCTGGAAGTAAACAGCGCCAATAGTAAGAGGTCCAATGTTCTGATCTTGGTGAGGACCAACTGGAACCTCTTCAAAGCCCTTATCGCCGCCTTTGTCATCAGCCTTCTGCTCTGCAGCCTGTGGCTTAGCATCATTTTTAGCAGAATTACCGTTAGAGCCGCAGCCAGCAAGCGCAAGCAGACCAGCAAGAGCAAGTGCAGCAATTGCCATCATTTTATTATTCTTCATATTTAACCTTCTCTATTGATTGATTGGTTATTTTATTTAATTGTTATTATTTGTTGTTTATTAATTTGTTATTAATTAGTTTTTTTATTTATTATTTTTTATTTTGTTTATTTCTATTTTGCTTATTTGCTTTCTATCGCACGTTTTCCACGACTTCGCGCAATAGATACGCAAAGCAGTGAAATTACAACGATTGCAGCTATAATTTGCGCAACAATCGTCTCAACATATGGATAGAACCCAAGCCAATCGTTAGTTGGCAAGCCTTGAATATAAATACCTTCGAGCGCATCACCTTCAATAAGCGCGTGCACGCCACCGCCTGCAAAAATCACTACAAGGATGGACATGAGCGCGCTAGTTCCAGTGAAGAATGGTCGAATTGGTATGCGTACTGAAGCGAAACGAATTAGCAAGAATATTATTACAAGCACTAATGCAGCTGCAATAAATCCTCCCCAGATCGTGGAGTCAGCACCGTTCGATACAGCAAAAATAGCTTGATAGAATATTACAGTTTCAGCGCCTTCGCGAAATACTGCAAGGAAACTGAGTAACGCAAGCGAGATCAAGCTTCCTTTTGATACAGCTGATGCTGTTTGTTCGCTAATATACTTATTCCACGCTTGCACTGAAGATCTAGAAATCATCCAGTTGCTCGTGTAAAGAAGCATAAGCATTGCAAACAGTGCAACAACGCCTTCTGTAATCTCTTGTTGAGGTCCGGAACCGTTGAACAAAAGACCAAACAGTGCAGCAACAATTAGTGAAGCTATAATTCCAGCCACAAGTCCTAAGTAAATATACTTAACCATTTTCTTATGACCAGATTTAATCAGGTACGCAATAATTGCTGCAACTACGAGCAAAGCTTCTAATCCTTCTCGAAGCAAAATCACAAAAGCTTGACCAAATGGGCTTGTTATGAATTGCATCAAAGGATTCGCATTTGAAGATGCACCAGCATCGAGTTTTGCCGCGTCTTCAACAAGCATAGCTTTAAGATCTTTTACAAACTTCCTAGCTTGGTCAATCGTACCAGCATTATTCATAGTTTGACGGCATTCTTTGAACTGGTATTCGACAGTTGAAACGCGGCTTCCGCTAATTGCGTTCATCACGTTTTTTTCAAATCCAAGCTTCTCGTAATACTGATAATAAGCATTGTTGATTAAATCGACAGCGCTAGAAACTTGAGCTTTATTACCTTTTGCAGACTCGTAAGTTCGCAACGATTTGTCTAGAATCGCATTCATTTCTTGGGCTACTTGACTCCACGTTCTGCCATTTCGACCAAGATTTTTCTTTTTCACTGCGTCAAGTTTTTTGCGTTCAGATTGAATTTGTGCTCTTAACTTACGAGCATAAACGTCAGGCTTATCTAGTTTAGGATTTGAATCAAGTTTAGAAGCTGTTTCACGAATATCTGTTTCGAGAGAGTCTATAACTGAATCGATTTTATTACTTTGCTTTTGTTGAAATACAAGCGTTTGCAACTCTTGGAATTGGTTGAAATGCGATTGGACTTTATCTTGACCAATAGTATCTCGAACAACTGTTATAAAGTTTGAAGCTACATAAACTGAATTATAAGCAGCTTGAAATCTTGTAGAAGCTCCAGAATTGTTTCCATCTGTGTATTCTTTTTTGCCTTGCTGTAATTCGTCATTAATTGCATCGGAAACAAAAGTCCAAGTTGAATATACTTTGTCAGCATCTGTTGCAGAAGCATCAGAAGTAGCAAATAATGAGCAAGTGCAAAGCATCGCGCATGTGAATAATATTGCTAGCGCGAAAACACCAGATAAAATCCGACGTTGTTTTGTAGGCGCGCTCATCGCATCTCCTTCCGCACTCCCCTACTTAGTGCGCAAAAATCTTTTAATTATTAACTAATAATTCACTAATCAAAATTTCGCATCTATAGTGCATTCCCCTTATATGCACTATCCCTCAAACAGACACTAATCATCATGATATCGATATATCAAGTAGATTGATATAGTTAGACGCAAAAAACACGCAAATATTACAAAAATGATATTGATAACGATAATTATCTTTTATTTTTAGTAACTATTTTTTATTTTTAGTAACTATCTTTTGCATATTAGAGCATGCAAAATCAACACATGCGCATATCAACGCATGCGCATATTTAAACTTATTTGCCTAATGCTTTAGCTAAATCGCGATTCTGCCAATGCTGATGCAAGGCACAGTATCCACCGAACAATGCGAGCCACACTAAGCCGCCAATTGCAGAAGCACGCGTATCGTCGCTAATAAACAAAGTCACATACACAAAAACAAAGAACGCTATAGTAATCGAATTCAAAAGCTTATAATGCGGCATAACAAAACCGTCTGGCAGAAAATCAGCAGATTCACGATACTTACGATGCGTAACCATAATCAAAATATAAATCATGATTATTACCGCAGAAGAAGCAGAAGCAAACAA
This sequence comes from Gardnerella coleohominis, assembly GCF_002896555.1. Lineage (GTDB taxonomy): Bacteria > Actinomycetota > Actinomycetes > Actinomycetales > Bifidobacteriaceae > Bifidobacterium > Bifidobacterium vaginale_F. Next base: position 214,804 of record NZ_MNLH01000002.1, on the reverse strand, counting down.
AATAAACGCACCGTGAACGCCAGGAATCGAATTAATAATTGGCGAAAGAAGAATCAAAGCAGCTGAGAACAAAATCGCATTAGCAGGAACCTTAGTACGCGAAACCTTACGCAACTTACCCAAAAGAGGCGAAGGTGACTCAAGAGCAATCTGATACATGTGGCGACCAGCAGAATACAACAAAGAATTAAGTGCAGAAGAAGCGGCTGTAATAACCACAAAGAACACAAGCGCAGAAGCCCACTGCACTCCAGCATACTGGAACACCATAATGAATGGCGACATAAATACGCCTTCTGCATTCGTAGCCTTAAACTGCTGCCACGGCACAATAAGCATAATCGCTATAAGAGCGCCAACATAGAAAACCAGTACGCGCACAATAATCTCGTTAATAGCCTTTGGCAAAACCTGACGAGGGTTCTTAGTTTCCGAAACAGTCACACCAACAAACTCAATAAGCTGGTACGCGTAAAACACCATTTGGAAGCTCATCAAGAAAGCAAGCCAGCCGTTTGGCATAAGCGAGAAATTATTGAAAATATTATCTAATCCAGCGTGACCAGCAGGACTTATTACACCACCATGCAAAGGAGTTGCAGAGTAATGATATCCGATTAAAGCCATGACGATTGCTGTAGCAATAAGAACAACAATTAGCGTGATTTTAATCATTGAGAACCAAAACTCAGTTTCTCCAAATAGCTTTACAGCTACCAAATTTATGCACACTAAAGCAGCTAAAAATACTACTTCTATCAACCATTTCCAATGACTTACATCAATATCGAAAGTTTGGAAGAATGTAACGCAATACGTACTAACTGCCGTAATTTCACTCATGCCAATTAGCACAAGTACAAACCAATACGACCATCCGGCAAAATTACCCCAACCTCTGCCAAGATAGCGCGTGATAAAACTAATAAAAGTATGCTGGTTCGGATCCTTATACATAAGTTCGCCAATGCCACGCATCAGCAGGAACATAATCAATCCAACAATAATGTAAACAAATACGATACTCGGGCCTGTTAAGCTAATAGATTTTCCAGAACCAAGGAACAAGCCTGTACCAATTGTTCCACCAATAGCAATAAATTGCACGTGACGCTTAGTAAGACTTCTTTCCATCTTATTGCTAGCGTCATTAGTATTGCTAGCGTCATTAGATGACTTTCCAGAAGATTTTTGAATATCGGATGGATTACTACTGGTTTCTGCAGCAGAAGATTCTGTACTGTTAGAATCCGCTTTTGTGCCACTATCGACAATACTGCTCATTACCATAACTCCATTCCTTGTTTACCACGAATTCCCAATTTTATAGGTACCCTTAACTATTTCATTACATATTTCACGATTTGTGTTACTATTCAACGCTTTTAAGCGAGCTAACAGGATCGATTCGATCCAAAGCTGGATTAGTTGACCATTGCACGATTAAAGCAAATATTAACGTAATAAGTGCAGCAATACAGTAACTTAATGGAGCTACCTCAACTTCAAAATACAAAGATGGCATACGCAAAGCACTAGTAAGCAACCCTGCAATAAGTCTTCCTAAAGGCAATCCAAGTAAAATACCAATAATCGTTAGAGTAAGCATTTCTTTATGAACATAAGCATGCACTTCTCGCTTATAAAAACCTAGTACTTTCAAAGTTGCTATTTCACGAGTGCGCTCAGAAATATTAGTACTTGCTAGCGTAAACAGAACTGCTAAAGCTAGTCCTGCTGCAAGCGTAACTATAAGTCCAACTACAGCATTCATTAAATCGAAACTGAAGTCACGCTTCATTCGAGCAATATTCATTACTGAAAGCACGCCATCAAAATCAGCAAACTTTTCAGCATACTTTATTTTTTCATCATTATTTCCACGCAAACGAAGCAAAAATGCGTTTTGATCTACTTTTTCATTACTTTTAACTCCAAATAGACGTTCGTAGCAACGCGAAGTCATATACATATTAGACCCAATAAGATTGCGCACAATTGCTCGCACACGTACTTTTGCGCGTTTAAGAGAAACATTAGTTATAGAAATTTCACTATCTCGCGAAATATCTAATGAAGCTGCAGCACTTTGTGAAAGCAAAGGAGCCTCATCATTAAGCACGATATTTTTAAAATTATTATCTATATCCTGCAATTTCACTATTTTAGACAAAGTATTCACGTCTTTGACTACAATCATTTGAACGCTCTCAGAATCTCCAACGCTACGATTCTCAGATTTATCATTTGCAGAATTTGACTTTACTTTGGAAATTTCTCCAGAACTCACATATGCAGGAAGTATAGTTTCAATAAGATTTTTAGAATGATCTTTATCAACTATTTTCTTAATATTTTTAAACGAATCAGTAGATGAAATAGCGATCATATCGTATTTATAAATTCCATCATATTGACGAATACCTAAAGTGGCTACTGTATCGTTCAAAGCTAGAGCACACACTATAAGCGCGGTGCAACCTGCAACTCCACCGATAGTCATGCATAATCGGCCTTTAAAACGAGCCAGATTACGTATAGCAACTTTATTTAAGAAACTAAGACGATTCCATATGAATGGCAATCTTTCAAGAAGCACACGTGAACCAGCTTTAGGAGATTTTGGCCTTAATAAAGCTGCAGGTACTTGCTTGGTTTCTTTCCAACTCACAACTATCGTGCATATTGCAACAGGTATTACGAACGCAAATACACATAAAGAACCATATAACCAGTCGTATCTTAGCGTTACTCCTGGCACTGTGTATAATCCACGCAAAATTTTAAGCAAAAGCGATGGTATAGCCAAAAAGCCCACAATATCGCCAATTCCACCGCCTATAAAGCAAGCAAAAATAGCGAAGAAAGCATGTCTAGTTACAGCAGCCGTTCTACCGTAGCCCAAACTTAAATAAGTGCCAATCAAACCTCGTTCTTCTTCGACCATGCGAGCCATAGCAGTTAAACTCATCATCATAGCGACAACGAGAAAAACGGCTGGAAAAGCGTATCCGAGAGATTGTATTGATGCAACATCAGATCTCAAACTCGCATAGCTGCCATTCGATATTCGAGTAATAATATGCCATCTAGCTTGAGGAACTCGTTTTTCTACTTCTTTTTTGATATTTTTACGAATCTGATTTCGACTATTCTCAATGATTTCAGAAGGAGCGTTTTTAAGTGTTGGAATATTAGCTATAGCTCGATCTACTTCTTTATTTGTGTAATCATCAACAACTTGATTGCGCCGCTCTTTTTCACGTTTTTCTTCTACTTTATCTCGAATTTGTTCAGATGCCTTTTCAACAATATTTCTATAGGATTGCGAAAAAACATTAACGCTATGAGATTTATTTAGCTTTACAGATATTGCTGTATATGGAGAATCTTTTGAATTACTTGGCACAGCAGAAGTAAAAACTTTATATCTTGAAGTAACAGAATTACGAAAAGCCTTAGATTGGTATCCGTTTGCGTTACCCAAATCATCACTATCAAGCACACTACCCGCAATACGCAGCTTGTAATTTTCGGAAGTTTTTTCATCTTTTTCTATATTTACGTTGATTATACTTCCAATACGCAATCCGCTGTCGTGTAAAAATCTTTGTGTTACAACAGCTTCAGAATTATTCTTAGGCATATTCCCATGCAACAAATGTAAGCGATTTATACTTTTATTAGCATGATCGTATTGAATAAGATTCAAAGCATATGAATCAGTATTGTCACCTAATGGCTTAGCTGTAGCTTTCCAGGATTTTTCTGCATCGACTTCTTTTACACTTGGCAATTTACTAACTGAATCAACGTCTTCTTTCGTTAATCCCAATGTAGACACAATCTGTAAATCATAAGAATTAAGCTTGTCGTACATATCGTTAGCGCCGAGAAGCATATCGTTGCATCCAGCGTAAATACCTGTCATAACAGCAACGCCAAGCATTGCTATAACAGCTAATATGCAAAATCTACGCCACTCATGTGCCCACATTCGCACGGCACTAATAAAAACTATTGGAAGAATCGAATGATTGCGCCTATTCCTATTAGTATTTTTGCGCCTTTCTTCACGATTTGTGATTTCATCGTCTGATTTTTTTAACGTTACACTTTTATCCGTTACACTCTTAGCACACATTGCATATCACCACTCGATATTCGCAATTGCGGTAGGATTTTCTTGCACAGTTTCGCTTATCACTTTGCCAGAGTGAAAACGCACAACTTTATGTGCCATAGGCGCGATTGCAGCATTATGTGTAATAATTAACACAGTCATGCCTTCGGATCTGCAAATATCTTGCAATAATTGCAAAACTGATTTACCTGTTTCATAATCCAAAGCGCCGGTAGGCTCATCGCATAACAATAATTTAGGCTTTTTTGCAAGAGCTCGTGCAATAGATACGCGCTGCTGTTCGCCTCCGGAAAGCTGCGAAGGGAAATTATTAATTCGATCTTCCAATCCCACATCAATAAGTGTTTGGGCTGGATCGAAATGGTCTGCACAAATCTGTGACGCGAGTTCAACGTTTTCTAAAGCAGTAAGATTTGGAACAAGATTATAGAATTGGAAAACAAATCCTATATCTTCACGACGATACTTCACCAAACCCTTGGCATTAAGCTTAGTTACATCGCAATCGCCAACCATAACTTTGCCGCTGGTTGCAGTATCCATACCGCCCAAAATATTTAATGCCGTAGTTTTTCCAGCACCTGATGCCCCAAGGATTACTGTAAGTTGACCAACTTCAGCTGTAAAACTAGCATCATCAAGAGCACGAACAACGCTAGATCCAGATGGGTACTCTTTAACAACATGATCAAACGTTATATACGACACGATCCACCTTCATTATTAACTTATGATTTATAAAAATACGATACGCCTAAATAAATTTAAAAATTCTTTAATCAACGCGATAACTTGTTATCACAATATTACTAAAATTATCTTCCAAACACACCATTGTGAAAGTTAAAAGATAATTAATAAATGTTATAAATTGCAATACCTTTAATGTAAAAGTGAAACTCCTCTACGAGCGGTGCAATAAGCATTACCAAGCCAAGTATGCCTTGAATTAGGCCACACTGCTCCTAATCGCGGAGCTCCTTGACTCATCCAAATACTTGGGACGCGTCCATCAGTACTTCTAGAACCTAAAAGATTAAAACCACTTTTATTTTCTAACCAATCCGGATGTTGAGTAACAATTGCTAACCCTTCTTCTAAAGTAAGAGGCAAACGCTCATCCGAATCTATTAGTTTACGAGCTACATCCGGCTCACGGTTCACATAAGAAGTACCAACATTAGGGTCAATAGCAACGTAAAAAGGTCCTTCAGGTGGCTCAAAGCCGTCATGTGGAAGAAAACTAGCTATATCGCGCGGAGGCATAGTCGTAAAACCTGCCATGCGATTTATACTCGTCCTTGAAATTAAAGATTCAGGTGAAACTAATTCGCGAGTTGGAACAAGAAGAATATTAGTGCCTAAATCGTTTTTCTCAAGCGCTTGTATCAAGGGCTTAGCAAGAGAACGGAATGCAGCAGCGCTCATATCTGCCACATCCGGATACCCAAGTGCCACTATACGATCGAGTTGCTGCTGTATTTCTTCAGATGCTATTGACATAATTCCAGTTTACGCAAAATCTTACATAATCGCGAGCGCAATATAATCATAATCAGTTTAGGAAATTACGCTTTTTAGCAATAATTTCAGCCAATTGCACAGCATTCAATGCAGCACCTTTTCGCAAATTATCGTTAGTAATGAAAAGCGTCAATCCTTTATTTCCATCGACTGCTTGATCTTGTCTAATTCTGCCAACATAACTTGCAGATTTTCCTGCTGCTAGCTGAGGAGTAGGGATATCGTTAAGTTCAACTCCTTCAGCGTTGCTCAATACTTCGCGAGCCATGTCTGGAGTTACATCATGCTCAAACTCAGCGTTTACGCTCATACCGTGACCAGTGAAAACGCCTACGCGCACACAAGTACATGATGCTGCAAGATTTGGCAAATGCAAAATTTTACGACTTTCGTTGCGTAATTTTTGTTCTTCGTCAGTTTCTTCAGAACCGTCATCGACTATTGAACCAATAAAAGGCACTACATTAAAAGCAATAGTACGAGCAACCTTTGTAGGCTCAGGGAAATCTATTGCGCTACCGTCGAAAACGAGTTTATCTGCTCCTTGATTTAATGCAGACTGTGCTTCGTTCATAAGTTGCAAAGCTCCGGCTCGACCAGCGCCAGAAACAGCTTGATAAGACGAAACTATTAAACGTTTTAATCCAAAAGCATCAGCAAGCGGCTTTAATACAGGCATGCAAGCCATAGTTGTGCAATTTGGATTTGCTACTATTCCTCTTGGAATTGTATCTAAATCTTCAGGGTTTACTTCCGCAACAACCAAAGGCACATCGTTATGCATTCGCCATTGCGAAGAATTATCTACTACGATTGCGCCAGCTTCAGCGAATTTTGGAGCCCAGATTTTTGACGTTCCGCCGCCTGCAGAAAAAATAGCTATGTCAATTCCGTGCAAATCTGCCTTTTCTACATCTTCTACGACTACGTCTTTGCCGCAATATTGTAGGACTGTGCCAGCAGAATGAGCGGAAGCCATAAAACGTAAATCTTTTATTGGGAAATTGCGTTCGTCAAGCACGCGACGCATTACCATACCAACTTGGCCAGTTGCGCCAAGTACTGCCACATTCACGCCTTTTTCGTTGATAATTGTCATCAATACTCCCTTAAAATAAGTACGTATGGTTTCTATATTTCTGTGTTTTCTATAATTTCCGAGTACATTCCCGAGTACATTTCAACGCCAATTTCAGCGTCCACTTCCGCCGTACACTACTGCTTCAACCTGACTTGCATCCAAACCGTATGCAGTATGCAAAGCGCGAACAGCTTCATCTATTTGTTCAACTGGAACTATAGCTGCAATACGAATTTCGGAAGTAGATATCATCAAAGTATTAATACCATGCTCACTTAAAGCTGTGAAGAACGTAGCAGCTAGACCTGAATGTGTTTTCATACCAACGCCAACAACAGCTACTTTTCCTACTACCGGAACAACATCCATAGAAGTGAACTTCAATTCATCATGCGCTTCTTCTAAAACTTTACGAACCGCTCCCATTGACGCTCCAGGAGCAGTAATAGAAATATCTGCCGTACCAGTGGAAGCACTTGCCTGCGCAATCATGTCAATATTTACATTTGCTTTTGCGAGAGTTGTAAATACTTTTGCAGCCATACCAGGAATATCTGGAATACCGCGAACTGTAATCATTGATTCACTACGATCATGTGCAACTCCAGAAATAACAGGAGTTTCCTGACCTAAATCAGGGAATAAATCACCCATAGTCGAAAGAATATCATGATTTACCATTATTACCGCCTTAAGTTCGAAGATAATTTGATATTATCTGCCAGTATTTTATTTTTATATTTTCTAATTCAAATTAGGTAAATTATCCGGATCAATATTATTTGGGACTATAAGTGTTCCGTTCCTGTGAGAGAACGAGCTTCTTACATGCAAAGGCATGCCAAAGCGTTGAGCGTATTCAACGCAGCGCAAAGCAAGCACACGCGATCCGCAAGATGACATTTCAAGTATTGAATCATAATCGATTACAGGAATGCGCTTTGCAGTCGGCACAATGCGCGGATCTGCAGTAAAAACTCCATCTACATCCGTATAAATTTCACATATATCAGCGCCTAAAGAAACTGCGAGAGCTACAGCAGAAGTATCCGAACCACCCCTACCGAGAGTAGTGTCATCCCCAACTTCGCTAATTCCTTGGAATCCGGCAACAATAGCAACACTGCCCTTGTCAAGCGCTCTGCGAACACGATCTGGCTTAACTGCACGAATATGAGCAGCGCCATATTGCGTATCTGTCATAAATCCAGCTTGAGAGCCTGTAAAAGAATAAGCGTGAGATCCTTGAGCATGAATAGCCATCGCAAGTAAACTCATAGAAATTCGTTCACCTGCTGTCATAAGCATATCCATTTCGCGAGCAGGAGGATGAGCATTGACACTCATCGCTTGATCTATTAGATCGTCAGTAGTGTCTCCCATTGCTGAAACTACAACAGCGACATCATGACCTTTAGATTTTGTGTCAAGAATACGCTTAGCTACTCGATTAATAGCATCCGTATCCGCAACGGACGATCCGCCATACTTTTGTACAATAAGAGCCAATTTTCACCCCTTGACCTTACGTTTGCAAAATCTCATGCGCATTAATGCACTAAGCCCTTCGATAGTCAGATTATCAACTATGCTCTATTATTATTTCGTTAGTCAGATACTAAACAGATTGTCGACCTGAAAAAGCGCGACTTAACGTCATTTCGTCCGCATATTCCAAATCTCCTCCAACAGGCAAACCGCTTGCGAGTCGAGTGATTGTTATTCCAAGAGGCTCAAGAAGTCTTCCCAAATATGTGACTGTAGCTTCGCCTTCAATATTTGGATCAAGAGCCAAAATAACTTCTTTAACAGATGGATCTTTAAGACGCTCAAGTAATTGAGTAATTTTCAAATCACCTGGACCAATATTGGCCATAGGATTAATAGCTCCTCCGAGCACATGGTACACGCCTGAATATTCATGCGTACGCTCAATACTCATAATGTCTTTTGGCTCTTCGACTACGCAAATTTTCGTATGGTCACGACGTGGATCTTCGCAAATCTTGCATGGACTTTGCTCGCAAACATTGCCGCAAATGTCGCAAAAACGCACACTTTCTTTTACGTCGTTAATAGCTTCAATTAAAGATTGAACTTCTGAATCTGGTTCTGAAAGTATATAAAATGCTATTCTCTGCGCGCCTTTAGGACCAATCCCAGGCAAATGCGAAAACGCATCTATAAGACGACCAATTGCGCCATCATATAACGATGTATTTCGCACTTTTATTCCTCCTTTGAACGGTATGAATCAAAAGTCTTCTTTTTCTTACCGAAATTTTTAGGATTCCGAGAATCATCTGCAGAAAAATCTTGAACTTCTTTTACTTCAAACATTTTTTTAATTTCTTCATCGCTAACTTCAACAATACTATCTAAAGATTTGTCTTCTAAAGAACACTCGTCTGAATTTGCGTAAGAAATACCAATATTTTCATCTAAGTCTGATTTATCTGAGCTAGATTCGATAAATCTAGATTCGTTAGAGCCAAATCCGTTAGAACCAGATTCATTAGAACCAAATTTATCTAAGTTAGCTTCATTCGAGTCAGATTTATCTAAAGCGTTTCGATCAGATTTATTTTCATGCGGAATATTTTGAGTATTACTAAAATCCTTTTGAATATTCTGATTACTTTTTTGCTCAACATCTTCAGACTCTGTTTCAGTTTCAGAATTTAAGTGTGAATCCAATACTGGCATCGAAGAAACATCTGCCCAAGCATCTGAAGAAGCTAGCACGCTATAATCAGCCGCAGTATTTGTACTTTCAACTGACGCTGCGTAGCCATCAGCTTTCTGAAAACCCAATTCTTCAGGTTTGTTCTTTTCTGGATTATTTTCAGGATTATTTTCAGGATTATCAGTGTTCACCGTCTTATTAGAAGTTGCAGAAGATGCAAATCCGGAAACAGAACCAGTTTTACGCATAAGCACTTCACGCTTAACTTGACGTAATCTTTCTGGAGACATCTTAGTAACAACTTCTACAGTTTCGCCATCTGAAGCAACAGAATCCGGAGCAATCATGCAATTAGCTCCAAACTCGCGCTTCACAGCATTCATAACAACAACCGGAACTTTCTGCCCTTCATAAGGATCAGTAGTACATATTGCGAGCGCAAAAGCGTACTGATTTATTGGTTTATTGAAAGTTAGAACAAGACGTTGCTTTCCATTAGCTCCTTTTACAAGATATACTTTTGTTACGCAATCTTTCGATACGTATTCTTTTACATCTTCAGGCAACGTTGAAACAACTTTATCCCACATATCATCTGTAGTAAGTTGTTTTTTAGGTGATTTAGACGCGTAATTATCTTCTATTTGATTCACACTAGGACTATTATTTGAATTTTTCTCACTTGATTGCTGAGTCTGAATATCTGGCCAACCGGATTCTTCTTGAATATTAACGGTATTATTTTCTTCAGATTTATTTGAATGATTTTCAGGAATAATCGGCATATTCTTGTTAACATTGCTATTGGAAGTATTATTAACAACATTATTAACAGCATTATTAACGGTTGAATTAGCAGAAGAGCGATTTCTTCTTGCACCCGCAAAACCACTTTTAGTTTCCGCAGAATAATTATTCACTGCTTGAGAAGATGAAACTCGATCCTCATGCTCAGAAAGTAAACGAGCCATAAGAATTTCCAAGTTCATTCTAGGCGAAACAGCACTTGCCATACCGCTTAACGCAGAATTAGTCATTTCTGCCATGCGCGACAAATCAACAAGATTCAATTTTTCTGACTGACGCTTTAATTCAGACAATTCCTCTGGAGCTAAATCATCCAACAATCCAGAAGTTGCATCAATTCCAGCAGAAACAATAAGCAGCAAATCTCGCATGCGACCAAGCAAATCTTCCACAAACTTGCGAGAATCAAAACCACTAACAACTACTCTATTAACAACTTCATAAAGTTTCGCTCCATCGTGATCAATTAAAGCGTCTATAACTTCTCCAATAAGCGAACTTGGAGTAAAACCTAATAAAGCTACAGCTGAATCTAATGAAATTTTCCCATTTACAGCACAAAGCATGAGCTGATCCAAAATCGAAAGAGTATCTCTCATAGAACCACCGCCAGCGCGCATAGCTAACCTTAATACTCCCGGTTCTGGTTCTATTTTTTCTTTCTTACAAATTTCTTCAACATACGGACCCATTATTTCAGGAGGAACCAGCCTAAATGGATAGTGATGAGTACGAGAACGAATAGTCCCGATTACTTTATCTGGCTCAGTAGTTGCAAAAATAAACATAACATGCTCAGGAGGCTCTTCCACAATCTTTAGCAAAGCATTAAATCCTTGCGGAGTAACCATATGAGCTTCATCTAGTATGAAAATCTTATATCTATCTCTAGCTGGAGCAAATCCTGCACGTTCGCGTAATTCGCGAGCATCATCGACACCGTTATGACTTGCAGCATCTATTTCTACAACATCTACAGACCCAGACCCGCCAGTAGCTAAATCTTTACAACTTTGACATTTTCCACAAGGATGAGATGTTGGACCTTTTTCGCAATTTATACAACGAGCCAGTATTCGCGCTGAACTTGTTTTTCCACATCCTCTAGGACCTGAAAATAAATATGCGTGAGTAATTTTCCCTTGATCAAGCGCTCTACATAATGGAATAGTTACCTGATCTTGACCTATAAGACCATCAAATGTATCCGGACGATACCGTCTATACAATGCAAGAGCCATAACTACCCACCATCACCTGATTAATAACATATAGCCTTTTAAGCCTAGCAGAATCCACTACCGTAAAACTCTTATAATACTACACTTAACAAGCATCAATACAGCATATTTTTATTGACATATCAGCATTCTGCTACTCATCGCATGAAATCAATCCAGCTTTAACAGTTTCAACAATCTTAGGAATAAATGGGATTCTAGTTTGAAGATTTACTTTTAAAGTCACATCATCATTTTCTGATTTGCACGATTCCAGAGTTATTCCATTGGCAGAAATAATACTTTGAGCAATAGCGCACTCATTGTTCCCATCCATTTTTTGTAATACTCTAGCTCCTGATAGTGCCGCGGAAGAAGCTACAGCATGAACTCTATGCTTTTCAACTAACACGTATCCTATATTTACGGACAAAATAAGCATGGAGCAGACGACGATTATCAACCCTATCCCCAACATAGTCCCCGAACCATCATCTGCTCTATGCAAGCATTTATCCTTACGACAATAGTTTTTTGCCGAGGATAATTTACAATACGAAGTAATACTTTTTAAAAGCATTACAATCTTACGCAATACGCTTTTGCTATATTGTGTCATTTCAATACTTTTCTAATTATTATCTCGTTGAACATAAATTAAATTTCATGTAACTATCTGCTTGATATCACTATGAACTACTGTTGGAAGAATATGCATAGGATCTGGAATAACAGGGCAACTTACTGAAATATCAACATTGTTACCATATTTTTTAATATTCAAAGATGCTTCTGGACCTGCAATCTTATGTACAACATCTTCCAAAGGCGTACTGTCTTTGTATGCAACCAAATGATAAGCCACTTGCTGAGCAGCGTCGTGACAATTCATTATGCATACTACTGTGCGACCAACGCCAAATAGAACCAGTACAAGTACAACTACAGCGGGCAAAACCACAGAAAATTCCGCTGTAACAGCACCACTATCAAAATAACCTTTTGCTCTTTTTTGCTTATTTAACATAGATAATTCCCCCAAAATATCAACGTTATTAAATTTATGCAACGAGCATTCAATACTCTTCTACTTATTCAATATGCAAAGCGCGTTTTACTAAATCGTTAAGCATGTTACGAACAGCGTCTGATTTCAATATAGCAACCAAAAGAGCAGCAAATCCTGTAGCTGCAATAAGCACAACAGCATATTCTGCAGTAACAGCACCACTATCTTTAGATTTCAATTTCTTATACCATTTCTCAGTTGCACAGCATAACGATTCTTCTGCATTCAATAACAATGAGCTAATGCGCATAGAACTCAAACAGCCCCACGTGCACAATTTTTGTACAGCCCCAACCATTATTGTCAACCTTTCTTTTTATTTAATCCGAAATTTTCGGATATCGTTATTTTCACATAGATAATCTTCATAACAAAGCAATTTTTATTAATGTGGTCAGAAGTTAATATGCATTGAAAAATAAGCAAAACAAGGCGAAAACATAAAGTTCTAATCTAAATTTTTATATATTTGATAAAATTTCCGTCTTAAAACTTCTACTGCATAAAAGAAGCAACCGTTGGCAAAATACCTATGCTAATAAATGCAGGTAGAAAACATAAACCCACTGGCAACAGTAATCTAACAGATAATTTTGCCGCCTCTTGCTTAGCAATATTTCGCATACTATCGCCATAATTTTTTAACACTGCTTTCAATACCGGCAACGCTGGAACGCCATTATCCCACGACTCTCGCAATGAAGTCGACAACCATTGAGCAAGCAAAGGGAAAGAGCTTTTATTACGTTTAAACCTTAAACGTAAGTTACGATTCCTATCAGTTAAATTCTTTGAAGCTTTACTCATATTGCAATCAAACAAACTAACGTCAAAATCGCATAAAACATAAGTCGGAGACCAAGCTTCCCTCCATGTACTACCACGCATAAGCGCGTATGAAACAGCTCGTAACCATAATCCTTTACTTTCTGAAAAAACACTTCCAACAGCATCTAAAGCATAAGGTAAAGAAGCGCCACTTGATAGCGCAACTATAATCATATTTAAACCTAGAATTGAGTTAATAGATACTGATTTTTTACGATAATCATAACTTTTATTTAAAGCCATTACATCTTTAGATTCACGCTCTAGCAACGAATCATAACCTCGTCTATAGCTTTCATAATTCCATACAATAATGCTTATCAGGCATGCTATTAAAAACAGCTGCTCTAAAGCATTCATAACATTAATAGAGCTAACACCACTCATAAAATCCCCCAAATTTTATAATTAAATCCACGATTTTATAGTCGATAAACAAACTAACTTTCTACGCTCTAAAACGAGATCAAGAAAAACAAAATCAAACGCTAAGCCAAGAACAAACCAAGATTAAAACAACATTGAACGCGCAAAATACATGTAAACACTTGTAAACACATATAAATACATATAAACGCTTGATTTCATTCGTTATCAATCATCATGTTTTTCCGCGATTTAGACATCATAGTTTTAACCCAGATCACACCTGCAATATAACTAAATAAACCGACTGTTAACATACACCATCCTTTAGGAGAAGAAATAAGAAATAACAAGGGATTTGCTCCCATAATTTCTCCAGCAATTAAAGTCAATAAAGGCAAAGCTGTTAACAATGTTATAGTCGCTTGCGGCATTGCAAGAACTTCAGAGCGTAAAGCTTCCGATTTGCATTGATAATGGTACGAGTCAGCTACAGCATCTACACAATCAGCCATAGAGCATCCAAGATTATTGCTCAGCTTATACGCAGCCATCAAAGAATAAGCAATATTATTTATATCATTATCAATTGCACTTTTATTTTTCTTACTGCTATAAGATTCGCAACGAGCGCGCAGCCACTTAGCAATAATTTCTGCACTCATACTCGTAAATTGATATGATTTTTCAGAATAATAATTATCAGAATCCGCTTTTTCAACATATACTGCGCCAAAAATCACATCATGAAATTGAGCGCCCGAAGAAAGCGCAGCAGATAAACTCGCAAGAGCTTCCTCAATACATCTAGTTTTACTCATAAATCACCTTCTTTTTATCAACTTCCACTTTCCAGCAAAAACAGGCCAAAGTTTTGTAGCTTTTAAGTGAAAATTACCAACTCCCTTATCTTCAACCATTTGAATAACCGGAATACCTTGTAACACCATATTTTCAGCATTATTGTTAAAACCTGCAAAACGAGAATAATCATCCGAACCGCTACTAAGCACACCAATTTCACGAATCATGCGCTTATTATTTATTCGTTCAACATGAATTACTACATCAAAAGCACCAGCAGCTAAAGCACACAAGGCTCTCGGCTGCAATCCTGCTAATAATCCTAAAGCCATAAGCCTTGCTGGAACTTTATAAACATCATCTGCGTGTAATGTAGTCATGCCACCATGATGTCCTGATGTAAAAACACGTAACAAATCAGCTATTTCTTCACCTCTGCATTCCCCAAGAACTATACGATCTGGGCGCATACGCAAAGTTGCTTTTACAAGTTCAGGTAAACCAACTTCGCCTTTACCTTCTACATTTGATTCACGCGTGCTTAAAGATACGTAATCGCCTTTCAAACCGCATAATTCCCTTGTTTCTTCAACAGAAACTATGCGATCATTCCCATCTGCTTCAGAAAGTAAAGCCTTCATTAAAGTTGTTTTTCCAGACCCCGTACTTCCAGTAATCAATATATTTGCTCGCATACGAACAAGAGACGAAAGAATATACTTCATCTCTAACGAATACATACCTTTTTTATAAAGCATGTCTAAACTACAAATTCCTTGAGAAGGAAAACGAACAGCTATCACAGCTCCCATAGATACAATTGGAGCTAAAATTGCATGTATTCTTATCCCAGACGCACTAGACACATCTGCTATAGGGCATGCGTCATCAAGTCGTTTACCCAACTGAGCACAAAGCCAAACAGCATACTTACGTAGCACATGAGGATTATTCATTGGGATTCTTGAAAAACGCTCCCTCAATCCTTCCCCATAATCCACCCACAAACGACCATTTTCAGTAATAACCATATCTGTTAAGCGCGAATCGTTAACAAACTCTTGTAAAACCCCAAAATCAATATCTCGAACACAAGAAGATTTTGAAGAAAAACTTAACTCTGAATCATGATTAAAATTACGATTATTTGTAATCTGCGCTAAAGATTTATTATTGCTATCTAAAATCATGCAATTCCCTTCACTTTATCCCAATAAATTCTCATATAGCTGGAATCTCATATCCCCAAATTCATACTTAAATTCTTATATCCCCAAATTCTCATATCCCCAAATTCTCATTCCGATTTACTCGTCATCAGATAAACAAAATTCAGAAACGCAATTCGCTAATCGCTCAATCACTTGACGTAAAGACGTAGGGATTTTACGAATACCGTATCCTTCAATAATGTCTTCGTGCATGCGCGAATTGTATTTAATAGGACCCATAACATTCTTAGACAAATACTGCGAAGCTTCATCGCAATCAACAACACACAGTTTTGCAGATAAGCCATGAGGCATAATCCCAACAACAACTGACTCGCGACCGATTTTAATAATATCTTTAAAAATTTCTTCTCTAGCTTCTTTAGAAGAACAAGAAGACAGGCGTTCGATCAACAATTCTTTTACAACAGAAAGTTGATAATTATACGCGCGCATACGAGCCATTCCTAAAACGGAAAGTTCACTAGCATAAACACTAAAGCAATAAGCTAAACCTGGAATTGTATTAAAAACATTAAAAGCATTCATGCCAGCACCCACATCAACAATCACAAAATCATGGCACTGAGCTAAACCACGAATTGCAGAATCTAATAACCAAGGCTTTAAAAATAAAGAATCACTTATATTCTTAACATCTTCGCTTTTTATATCAGAATCATTCTTTGGGATAATACGACCAATTGCTCGCCAAGGAGCGTAAGCGAGAACACCAACCCCATTCCAATAAATAAGCTCATCTTTTAACACATGCCCGTCTAATTTACCTAATGGAGCTTCAACTTCTTGTAATCTTCTGCCTTCATCTGATTCTAAGCCGAGCAAAACATCTAAACCGCCATGAGGAATATCAGCATCAACAAAAGCTACAGAATAACCACACG
The DNA here is from genome assembly GCF_002896555.1 of Gardnerella coleohominis. Lineage (GTDB taxonomy): Bacteria > Actinomycetota > Actinomycetes > Actinomycetales > Bifidobacteriaceae > Bifidobacterium > Bifidobacterium vaginale_F. The sequence continues at coordinate 198,159 of NZ_MNLH01000002.1, read as the reverse complement.
AGCTTAAATGCAAAGATAACATTGCAAGAGTTGTACTAAGCCCAACACCATCAATTGCAGAAGAACCAACTATTACATTCGAAGGAAATAATTCTGGAGAAACGTATGAATAATCTTTGCCAAAAAGCGAGATAGCAGCAGCATGCGGATAAACAGTAGCTCTACTAGCATAAATACTTTCAGACGAACCTTCAGACGAAGCTCCAGACGAACTTTCAGACGAACCTTCAGACATGCCTCCAGACGAATCGTCTGATTTTTCAGTTACATCACTCGAGTCAGAAAATTCCGAATCATAATTATCAGAAAGTTTTCCAAAAACATTACTTTCAAGAAAATTATCATCAAAAGCGCTATACGAAGATAAAATCGTACGATCGTCTAATTCATTGTCTGCAAAACGGCCATTATTCAGCTGCTGCCTATAATTCGCATACGAATCCGATAAATTCGAATTAGCGATAGCGGCGTTATTGGCGTTATTTATATTATTTAAATCATGCATGGAACTATTACATAGCAACAAAATCCATAGCACAATATTTTTTAATCAATGTGGTCAGAAGTTCACTAATTCACAGACTTATCCACAAAAACAGAAGGATCGTTATCGTGTTCTGCAATATAACGCTCAAGTAATTCACCATAAATAGGCTTAGTTTTCAAAGCATCAGACACTAAAAGAGCTATAAAAGCAGACGCTGCAACAGGCAACATGTGAATTAGCGTTCCAGACATTTCAACAGTTAGCAAAATTGAAGTAAGCGGAGCCTTAACAGAAGCAGATAATGTACCAGCCATTACGCACACAGCGAATACGGATATAAACTTTGAATCAACTCCAAAATGCAAAGTTATAAACCTTGACATTACGCCACCAGCAAGTGCACCAACAGCAAGAATTGGCATGAAAATACCGCCAGGAGCACCACATCCAAAGCTAGTTGAAGTAAAAAGCATTTTTACTATAAATAGAACGCAAAGGAAACTAAAACTTATCTTCCCATATTCTGAAAGGCGCACTAAGTTAGATCCGCCACCCAAAACTTCTGGAATAAAAAGTCCAACTGGTATAGCTATAAGACATGCAATTATTGTTGGAGACCATTTCGGCATATGCTTATATAAAGTTTGCAATCCAAGCAATGAACGATTCATTAAAGAACCTATTAAACCTGCAAAAACACCTAATGGAATAATCCAAAAATGCAAACTGATTGGTAAATCAGGAATATTGCCAAAATCTAAAACCGGCTTTAATCCTAAACAAGTTTGAGCAACAAAATCGGCGCACAACGAAGCAACCGCTGCAATAATAAGCACTGAAGAAGATAAACCATGTCTAACTTCTTCGAGTGCAAACATCAATCCTGAAAGCGGAGCGCTAAAAGCCGCAGAAAGTCCAGCTGCAGCGCCAGCTGTAACCATATAGTGCTCAGATTCATCTCCGTGAGATGATTTTCCGCGTAAAATTCGCGAAAGCATCTGACCGCCGCACGCACCAATTTGAATAGAAGGGCCTTCCCTTCCTAATGAAAGTCCGAGCAAGGAACCAATAAGGCCGGCTACAAATCGCACTGGAAGTATTGTATTCCATCGCATATTTAAACCGCGATTTTCATATCCAACAACTTGAGGAATACCACTTCCAGACGCCATCGTCTCTTTTCGGCTCATCCACCCTATGCACGCGCCTATTATCACAGCAGACACAACAAGAACAAATAATATAATTAGCGATATTTTAGTAGGTTGCTTCCAAACTTGTGAATAAACCCAGCGGGCTATATCTGTACCATATTCAATACCAGCACGATACAAAACAACTAATATTCCCGAAACGATACCGACTAGTGCACCTGCACCTACTAGTTTCCAATGAAAACGATTAATAGTATTTCTAAAGCTCAAATCAATGCTGTGCACACAATCGCTAACTTTTTCCCGAATCACTGCAAACCTATTCTTGAATCAAATAGCAAACAAAACATGAAATATTCTAACATTCCAACAAATAATAAATTACAGCAGAATATAAAATATTTAGACTTTAAAATAAGAAAACAATAAAAGAAGTTCCAACGTATCCTAAAGTTGCGGCTAAAAATGGCAGAATTAACTCAGCGAAAATCAAGAATATTCCGTCTTTAAAACGCCTATTTTTAACGAGATATACTCCTTCAAAAATTGCTGTAGAAAAAGTCGAGTAACCTCCCAAAAATCCTACAACCATTATGAATACTAAATTCATTCCCAATATTGCATGAAGCGCTAAGAATAAATTAGATGCAACACCAAGAGCAAAAGAAGCAATGCAATTTATCCACAATGTAGCTACAGGAATATTACTCTCATAGGATCTAGTTATTCCCTTAGTCATAGCGCATCTACAAACAGCACCTAATCCGCCGAAAATACACGGCAAAATAAACATAAAAGCAGTATTCAGAAAATGCATGATTCACCGCCTTACTCTTAAATCAGGTGACTTTTTCGCTCGCTTTGAAAGAATGCAGCTAGCGATTTTGTCTCCAATCCATATCCCGATAAAAGTTAAGATAATTGCAATCACTACCGAAAAAACCATTCCCAAAATAGAAAATATTCCTTGGGTACCCATTGATGCAACAGCGCCTTCTAAAGCGAAAGTGGACATAGTTGACAATCCGCCACAAAAACCAGTTCCTAAAGCATAACTATATAAAGTTTTACGCTTTGAAGAGCACGCGGCAACGACTAACGAACTAACCATCGCAAAAATAAAACATGCAATCATATTGGACAAGAAAGTGCCAAGCGTGAGTTTAGTAGACATAAGAGAATAATTTATGCTCATAGCAGATATTACGCTACGAACAATCGCTCCGCACATTCCGCCGAGAAAAACTAATAAATACAACTTACGATTTGTGTATGGGGAACGTTTATTAACTTTAGTATGCTCTAGATTAGTAGAACTATTTCGGTTTCTATTTAACTTAAGACTACTATCATTCTCTCTCACTATTTGCTCCTCTATCAATTAACACAAAATACCTCATACTAAACCAAAACGACACTCTATTTTAGAAGTGCCGTTTTGATAAATTAATCATACGAAGCGAATAACGCGAAGTTAATCACGAGCAATTTATATCTCAATCCACTAACGAATGAACGCTAATAATATGATCACGCTGTGGGCCAGTACCAATAGCAGAAATACGGCAATTTGAAAGCTCTTCCAAACGCTTTACATAACTTTGAGTATTTTCTGGCAAATCTTCAAACTTATGAATTTGAGAAATATCTTCACCCCAGCCTGGGAGCATCTCATATACTGGTTTTGCAGAAGCGAACAAAGACTGATCTACAGGCATTTCATCCATGCGCTTAACAGTTCCATCCGCCAAAGTCACGTCATAAGCCACGCAAACTGGAATCTCCTCCAAACCGGTAAGAACATCCAACTTAGTAAGCACAATATCTGTTAAACCATTAACGCGAGATGCATAACGGGTTACAACAGAATCAAACCATCCGCATCTACGAGGACGGCCAGTAGTAACGCCATACTCATGACCATGCTCACGCAGCCAATCGCCCTTCTCGTCTAAAAGCTCAGTAGGGAAAGGACCTTCGCCAACGCGTGTGATATAAGCTTTAGCAACTCCAATTACGCGATTAATTCTTGTAGGGCCAACGCCAGTACCTGTGCAAGCACCACCTGCAGTAGGATTTGAAGAAGTAACGAATGGATAAGTACCGTGATCCACGTCAAGCATTGTTGCCTGACCGCCTTCAAACAGAACAGTCTTACCTTCATCCATAGCTTTATTAAGCATAAGAGAAGTATCAGCTACATAAGGCTTTAAACGCTTGCCGAGTTCTATAAGCTGAGCAGTAACTTCATCTATATCAATAGGATGCTGGTTATAAAGCTTAACAAGCATCTGATTTTTTTGATGCAGGCTAGCTTCAACCTTATCGCGCAAATGCTCAGAGTTAAACAAATCGTGAACGCGAATACCAACTCGGTTAATTTTATCTGCATAAGTAGGTCCAATACCGCGACCAGTCGTACCGATCTTATGCTTTCCTAAGAATCGTTCTGTAACTTTATCGATTACTCGGTGGTAAGGAGTAATAACATGTGCTTCTTCGCTTACTAACAAGCGGGAGCAATCTACGCCGCGAGATTGCAAAGCATCAATTTCTTCAAAAAGAACTTCTGGATCAACAACAACACCGTTGCCAATCACTGGCGTAACATTTGGCGTAATAATACCGCTAGGCAACAAGTGTAATGCGTAGGATTTATCTCCAACTACAACTGTATGACCAGCATTGTTTCCACCATTGAAACGCGCTACAACATCTACTTTAGAGCCAATTAAATCTGTTGCTTTGCCTTTACCTTCGTCACCCCATTGAGCACCGATAAGCACAATTCCAGGCATGGAACACCTCCATTATGAGCTTTGTAACAGCTCAAATCGCACAAACCCTACTCGACAAGACTAGCGCGACGCCCATACCGAATATAGAAATAAGAAATGTAAATTTAACAGCTAAAGCAACTATTTCAACGCTTTACCAGCAGATCCAAGTTGTACACACGCTTCAACTACTCTTTGAGCCATGGCGTTTTCAGCCTCTCTACCCCACGAACGAGGATCGTAAAGCTTTTTAGCACCTACTTCACCATCTACCTTTAAAACAGCGTCATAATTTTGGAACATATGACCTGCTATAGCACGCGTAAAAGCATATTGTGTATCCGTATCAATATTCATTTTGACTACGCCATAACGAACAGCTTGCGCTATTTCTTCAGGACGAGATCCTGAACCTCCGTGGAACACAAGTAGGAAAGGCTTATTCGATGCACCGAAACTACGGGAATCACACTCAGTTTTATACTTCTTGTACACAACTTCTTGAATTTCTTCAAGTAATTGCGGACGCAATTTCACTACTCCTGGCTTATAGGATCCATGAACATTACCAAAAGTGAAAGCAGCCATATAAAGACCACGCTCACATAATCCTAATCGTTCTACAACGCGCAATGCATCTTCAGGAGTGGAATACAATCGCTCGTCTATATCCGCGCGATGTCCATCTTCTTCTCCGCCAACAGCGCCAATCTCAATCTCAAGTACTGTATGAGCTTTAACAGAAGCATCAAGTAATTCTTCTGCAACATCCAAATTATGATTCAAAGAAACAGTTGACCCGTCCCACATATGAGATTGGAAAAGTGGCTCTTTACCTTGTTTAACTTGTTCTGTTTCATGTTCAAGAAGTGGGCGAATCCAATCATTCAAATACGGTTCAGCGCAATGATCAGTATGAAGAGCAATAGAAATATTTGGATATTTAGATGCTACTTCGTGGGCAAACGCTGCGAATGCAAGCGAACCAACAACTCGATTATTAACGGCCTGACCCGAAAAATATGCGGATCCGCCTACAGAAACTTGGATAATACCGTCAGATTCCGCTTCAGCAAAACCCTGAAGAGCAGCATTTAAAGTTTGCGTGCTCGTAACATTTATAGCAGGATACGCATATCCACCTTGAGTGGCTGCATTAAGCATCTGCTTATAGCGTTCAACGGTTGCAATAGTCATATTCTTATTATTGCGCTTAGTGCGCATATTGAGAGCGATCAGCAATACGCTGGTGCCTCTTCTTTGCCTCCGAAACAACAAACTCATGATAAGCTTGCGCAATTGAAGTTTCTAAACCAACGTCTTGTGCAATTTTATTTAAACGCTCAATTTGCTCTTTTTCACGCTTTGAATCGTAAGGAGCAAAACCATATTGCGCCTTAATTTCTCCTACGCGTTTTGTGAATTCAAATCTTTTAGCGAGCAAGCGAATAACATCTTCGTCAACGCTGTCAATCGATTGACGCAACTCGAAAATCTTCTCCACGGCATCAGCCGAATCAGGATGCCTTAAAACTTCGAGAGCGTCAATCGTCGACTCATTAGAATCTGACTCTAAAGTCTCAAAATTAGAAAAATCACTCATACTTTAGTCGAAGTATGTTTGCAAAACCATCGTTGTCTCAGTGCTTACTGGAACAGTACGGTGGATAGTATTAATCAATTCTTCCAACTTACCTGGGGTTGCTACGCGCACAACAAGCATAAAGCTTGGGCTTCCAGTAATGGAATAGCATGCTTCAATTCCAGGAATATCTTGCAACTTTGCCGGAACAGTAGCTTCCTGTTCAAAATCTAACGGAGTAACAGTAACAAACGCGCTAATAGGCAAACCTCGACGTTCATAATCAATTAACGCACGATATCCTGTAATAATGCCCCTACGTTCAAGTTTCTGAACTCTAGATTGGACAGCAGAAACCGACAATCCTGAAGCTTTAGCAAGACGTGTAAGAGTAGCACGTCCATCATGCTCAAGAATATCCACAATTATTGCATCTGTAGAATCCATACTTGCACCATTCTCAATCCTGCTAGTATTACTAGTCATACGGCCTCCTCCATACTCATTCAGCGTTGGCCGAAATCGACGCTACGCCACCTGCAGTCACTTCAGCTTACAGTATTTTTTAGCTAAAAAGAATAAAAATTTAAGAAAAATATTATTTTTAACAAAAAATTGCCAAAAGTTTATGCGCCTAAACTTTTGCTTAGATTATTTTATTTCGGAAGTTATTTAAGAATTATTATAGGTCTAATAGAAAAGATTACTGATAATATTTAACAATTTCGTAAAATTCACACCATCAAGCAGTGCTACTATATTTAACAACATTTAACAACATTTAACATTGGGAAATAATTCGTAACATATAAAAGATATATACTAAAAAATAACTAAACACATAAAAATAAACAAATAAAGATAAACACTTAAATCTAAACAGTATTATTAGAAAACATATAAAATAAACGAAAATTTATCACAAAATATGTGTTAATTCACAAAATACACACACTAGAGGCAAAAGGAGCTTATATGTCGACTTTGGCACAACACGCGATATCTATACCACGATCAGGCATACGCGACGTATTCGATCGAGTTGAACAAATGCCTGAAGCAATATCCTTATGCCTTGGAGAACCTGGCGAAACCGCTTCGCCACATATTGTTGAAGCCGCATGTTCATCACTAAAAGCCGGAAAAACAAAATATACAGACGTACTTGGCATACCAGAATTTAGAAAAGCTGCAGCAGAATACACAAAACGAATTAAAGGACTAACTTACAATCCTGATACAGAAATTCAAGCAGTAGACGGAGCTACAGTAGGCTTATATTTGGCCACAAAAGCACTTATAGACCCAGGCGACGAAGTAATTATCCCATCTCCATTCTTCACATCATACGAAGCTGGAGTGCTTATGTGCGACGCAACACCAGTAACCGTCGCAGTAAAACCAGAACACGGAATGCGAATCAACGCGGAAGACATACTTAAAGCTGTAACTCCAAAAACAAAAGCTGTAATCTTAAATTCACCAGGAAATCCAACTGGCGCAGTAACAACAATGGAAGAACTCAAGGAAATAGCTAAAGTTTGCATTGACAACGACTTATGGGCTATTTCCGACGAAGTCTACCACCCATTTGTGTTCTCAAATGATCCAGAAAGTGACGTTTCTATTGAAACGGTAGCGCCTTCCATAGCATCAATTGAGGGAATGAAAGAAAGAACAATAGTTGTTGAAAGCTTGTCTAAAACTTTTGCAATGACAGGATGGAGAATCGGATACATTCTTTCAACTGAAGATGTGATTGAACAAACAAGTAAAATCGCAGAAATGATACATTCTTCTATAAATTCAACAGCTCAATACGGCGGTGTTGCGGCATTAACAGGATCTTTGGATCATGTAAAAGAAATGCGAGAAGAATACCGATTCAAACGCAATATCGTTATGGAAGAATTGGCGGATTGCACTGCAGTAAAGTTGATTGAACCTCAAGGTGCTTTCTATGCTTTCGTTGACGTTCGACCAACAGGACTAAGCTCTAAAGAATTTAGTGATAGATTGTTGACAGAAGAAAAAGTGGCTGTAGTTCCTGGAGAAGCATTCGGTAAAGAAGGCAGCGGATTCGTACGAGTATCATATGCAGGAAAACCTGAAGATATCAAAGAAGGCGTATCAAGATTACGCAAATTCGCAATGACTGCTTGTGCCGAAAATAAATAACTATTAAAAAGTAAACAAAGTGGCGTTAATTAGCGATAATTAGCGCCACTTAGCATTAATTCACGATAATTCCATATAAAATATAGCTTTATAAATATTGAGCATCTAAGTACAGAAAAAGTATCTACACACAAAGTATCTAAGTACACAAAAGTTTTTGGAATCTCTTCTCAAACAATACAAAATTACCCCCTGAATTTATTAACAATTGTATTAAATCAGAGGGTAATTTTATGAATAAATCAATTAAATTTTAAGCAACACTTGGAGCATTGCCACCATTCGTAGAATTATTCGCTTGCTGTACAATAGCAGCCAAAAAATCGCGATTAGATGCAGTCTTCTTCAAACGAGGCACCAAAGTTTGGTAAGCCTGCTCAGGTTCAAGACCACCAAACAAGCGACGCAAGCGGTAAATAATTGGCAATTCTTGAGCAGGAGTAATCAACTCTTCACGACGAGTACCAGAAGAATTAATATCCACAGCTGGGAACAAACGCTTATCTGCCAAATCGCGGCTCAAACGAAGCTCCATATTGCCAGTGCCCTTGAATTCCTCAAATATCACTTCATCCATCTTTGAACCAGTTTCAACCAATGCGGAAGAAATAATAGTCAAAGAACCGCCATTTTCAATATTTCGAGCTGCACCGAAGAACTTCTTAGGAGGATAAAGCGCCTGAGCATCAACGCCACCGGAAAGAATACGACCAGAAGTTGGAGCCGCAATGTTATATGCACGCGCCAAACGCGTCATAGAATCAAGCAAAACAACAACATCCTGACCAAGCTCAACCAAGCGCTTAGCCCTTTCAATTGCCAATTCAGCTACAGTAGTGTGATCTGTTGCAGGACGGTCAAAAGTAGAAGAAATAACTTCACCTTGAACTGTGCGTTCCATATCAGTCACTTCTTCCGGACGTTCATCCACAAGAACAACCATTAAGTGAACTTCAGGATTATTAGCAGAAATAGCATTGGCGATATTCTGCAAGGTGATTGTCTTACCAGCCTTTGGAGGTGAAACAATCAAACCACGCTGACCTTTACCAATAGGAGCAACTAAATCAATGATTCTTCCAAGAATACGATTTGGAGTAGTTTCCTGCTTCAAACGCTCCTGAGGATACAAAGGCGTCAGCTTAGCAAATTGTGGACGTGACTGAGCCTCTTCCACGCTAAGACCATTAATCGTATCGATTGCTTGCAAAGGAACAAACTTCTGACGCTGATTACGACGATCTCCCTCGCGAGGAGCGCGAATAGAGCCTTGAACAGCATCACCTTTACGCAAACCATACTTCTTAATCTGGCTCATAGAAACATAAACGTCGTTAGGGCCAGGTAAGTATCCGGAAGTTCTCACAAAAGCGTAAGAATCCATAACGTCTACAATTCCCGCAACCGGTACAAGCTCTTCCTTAACCTCTTCGCGTGCACGTTGGCGATCGGATTGATCATGCCCTTCTCGTATCTCACTAAGCTCACGGTCACGATCGCGAGAATCGTCAGAGCGATCCAAATGTTCAGGATGATCCTCACGGCTTGTTTGAGATTCATCAAAATCACGAACACGACCGCGAGCGCGACGCTGGAAACGATCTGAGCGAGAACCGCTGTCACGATTTGCATCACGTTGAGAAATCCTTTGACGACGAGAATCACCCTCACGATTAGACTCACCGCGACGATCAGACTGAACTTCCTCAATTTCATTAGGCAAAGTTGCTAGAATCTGATCCAAATCAGGCGAAGAAACAGACGAAGAATTAGAGGAGGAAGACTGCTCATTATCGTTAAATTCTTCGCGCTCGTCTTCATTCTCATCTTCACGAATCATTTCTCTACCAAACTCTCGGCGACGACGCATTTTCATACCGCGATCTCGTAAATGAGAACCCTCAGGTATATCTAAATCTTCTAGCATACGATTATTTTCACGATTATTATTATCAGATTGATTCACGCTTGCATCATCATCATTACCAGCGCGATCTTCATTATTCTGAATATCATCAGACTCCGCATAGCTACTGCGGTTATCATTTGGATAACTATCGTTATCAAAATCGCTATCATAATACTGCGATGAACGAATAGGACTTGCAGGAACATAAACGGTAACACCTGCTGGCGCTTCTCCCCCATTGCGCGCTGCAGTCAGCGTAGAAACTAAATCTGACTTACGCATAGTAGAAGTACCACGCAGCCCCATCTGCTTCGCAAGATCTTTCAGCTCGGATAGCTTCATATCTTCAAGATTTTGGCTTGTTGCCACAATTATGCCTTTCCTCGACTCCACGGGTAGACTCCGGTGAGCTTTTTCTGGAAGATTACGGAAAATTCCGTCATGAATTTCATGCACAATACATATCATTCATACAATGCATGAACAAATAAAAGATTACTACAGTATACAGACGGCACAAAACGCCGTATATTGCCGATAAATGCAGTATTTTATGTACTAAATATGAAAAATTTAAAGTAAGCAATTTGAGATTTTATTAAAACTTTTTATAAAACACTTTCTAATAAATGTAGAAATATATAGGAATATATAAAAATATAAAACATATAAAACATATATAAAAATAAAAGTGGCAGAAATCGAATAACTCGCATTTCCGCCACTTAACATTAAATCGGCATTAGATTAGCAATATTTAGATATTACTTTTTCTCATGATACGATTTCTCAGTATTAACAGACCACACGTTCTCTTTAGACTCACGACCAGAACGAATATTATCAACAGCTTCAATAGCAGTAGCCATAGAATGATCCTGATTATTGTATCTATGCTGACCATTACGACCAACGCAATACAAATTACCAAAGCTATCCAAATATTCAATTAACTCTGGCATTTGAGCATAAGTATCAAAATAAGCAGGATAAGCCTTAGGCACGCGCTCGCGATGTGAATCTAACACATCTTCCTCACCGTTAATAACCTGCATTCGAGTAAGCTCATCGATAGCAGACTTACGAGCCTCATCTTCGCTCATATTCCAGAAATCATCGCCCTCATCGCAGAAATACTCGAGGCCAATCCAAACAGTATTATCCACGTCTTTTACGAGATAAGGACTCCAGTTGTTGAAAATCTGCAAACGACCAACTTTGTATCCAGGATCTTGCACGTAAATCCAGCAATCTGGGACAATAGGCGGGTTGCCAAGAGTTGGGATAGAAGTAGTATTACGCAAACGCATACGCTTTACAAGCAATCCAACAGTCACAAAATCGCGATAAGGCAAACCTGCTGCAACTTTTTGCATTTCTGCAGGAACCTGATTCTTAGACTTATCCCCAGCTTCCAAAGCTGCAACCAAATCTTTGATTGGCATAGAAGAAATAAACTGATCTGCGTAAATATCAGAGCGCTCGCCATTAGAATTTTCAACTGTAACGCTAGAAATATGGCCGTCTTTTTGAGAGATTCCAACAACCTTAGCATTCGTGCGAACAGTAACACCATTCTCACGGCAACGACGCTCAACAGTTTCCCACAATTGACCAGGTCCAAGCTTTGGATACCAGAATTCCTCAATTAACGAGGTTTCTACTTCCTTCTTTTTTCCCTTTTTCTTAGGCATTAACTTTGAAAAAGCATTCTTTAAAACTTCCACAATGCTCAAACCTTTAACGCGCTGAGCACCCCAATCTGCGGAAATCTTGCTAGGATGCCTACCCCATAATTTTTCCGTATAGCCTTCAAAGAACATCGAATAAAGCTTCCTACCAAAACGATTGATATAGAAGTTTTCAAGATTCGTTTCAGGCAATTTATGAATCATAGACCATAAATAGCTAAAGCCAACTTTCATCGTTAACACGAATCCCATAGAACGCAATGTTGACGCCGAAAGAGAGATAGGATAATCAAAGAAATGATGATTCCAGAAAATTCTTGACACACGGTGACGCTTCAACATCACTTCGTCTTCAACTTCAGGATCAGGACCGCCTGCTTCCAAATCATGGTGACGACCAAGCTTTTTATCATCGTAAGAAGGAGCACCTTGCAAAGGCAACATATCGCGCCACCATTGCATGATACGGTCGTCCTTTGAGAAGAAACGATGACCGCCAATATCCATGCGATTACCGTTATATTTTACAGTGCGAGAGATTCCGCCAAATTCTGTAGTAGATTCAAGAACAGTAACATCATAATGTTCTGAACCACCGTCTTTTACAAGTTCCCAAGCAGCCGTCAACCCTGCCGGACCACCGCCGATAATTACTACGGATTCTTTTTGGGATTGCGTATCTGACACTTGTCCTCCATACCTAAATATGTGTTTTTACTAAGCTCCACAAAACTAACAAACTTTACGCAAATGCGCACAAGTTTTAATAAATACCCATAAAGAGCATACACTCAAGTTAAGATAGCAAATTATATAAATTCTGGTTTAATTGCACAAATTCTCTTGGGTAAATTTACCAGCAAACTACAATTAGCAATGAAAATAATATTGCAATAAGCCAGATAATTAGCTACATTTCATAGAATTTACTAAATAGTTGCGTTTATTGCATAAATAGTTTTATTTACGCAATAGATTCTGGAATATCGATATCGCTTTTTTGAACTTCCTCAACATTCACATCTTTAAACGTAACAATTCGCACAGTTTTCACAAAACGCGTAGGACGATAAACATCCCAAACCCAAGCATCAGTGAGTTTCACATCGAAATAAACGTCTTGTCCGGCTGCGCAAGCATTAAAATCAACCTTATTGGCTAAATAAAAACGCCTTTCAGTTTCTACAACATAAGTGAATAATTTTATGACATCGCGATACTCTTTGTACAACGCAAGTTCCGCATCAGTTTCATAATTATCAAGATCTTCAGCACTCATAATTAAACCTCCGCTGTAGCATTGTCATTCTTGTCGTTCTTGTCATTCTTGTCGTCGTTCTTTTTGTCGTTCTTGTTATCATTCTTGTCATCATTCGTATGATTATTACGATCTTTACCCAAGAATCGCCACCAAGCGCGCTTAGATGGCTTTTTTACAGCAGCAACATCGGATTCACCAGACTTATCTGGATTAGAATCGTTATTTTTACCTGCAGTAGAACTGGCAGCAGAACTGGTAGTAAAACTCGTAGCAAAACTCATAGCAGATGCGTCTTTAACTGGAACAGCAATAGAATGTTCATGTGCGCTTAAAGCTTCACGAACACCAGGATTTTCCTCAATAACATGCAATCCAAAAGCATCTAGAGAACGAATCGCATCGTATTCGTCTGCCAAAGTATCCATAACTACAAAATCTTGATATTTTTGATTGTACGAATCCCACAAAGCATCTCTAGCAGTACCAGTGCGCATAAAACCTAAAGACTGATACACGGAAAGAGATCGTGTGTTTGTGGCAGGAACTCCAACCCAAATTCTGTGCATTCCCAATCCAATAGGAGTTGCAGCAAAGCCGTACGTCATAACGCGAGGCATAGCGTCACGAGAATAACCGCGTCCTCGGTAATCGCGACCTAAAACAACCTGTATGCGAGCAGAACATGACCAACCGTCAATGTCAATTAGGAAAATCATGCCAATAATAGCTGAAGATTTGTTTTCTTCATCATCTAAAACATCAGGCACAATCGCCCAAGCTATAGTAGGGCGCGATTGAATATCCCCAGCAAAACGGCATACATCCGAAGGATTATCTGCAATGCGACCACCGCTAGACCACTGTACAGATCTTTCAACCCACGCATGCACCATTGCTCGTTCAGATTGCGAATCTTTTCCAGTTATCAGAGCAGCTCCATCAAAAGCATGCAAATCATCCATTCTAGATAAATCGTCTATTGTCGCAGGACGAAGTCTAGCCATTTCGCCACGAATTTCCGGAATAGTTATATTTTCAGGAAGCGTCCTAGAATCAAGCGATTCACACGCGTTATTAATACTCAAATTCATTTCCTGCATATCCACCTCTTCAAACAATTTCCCAACTCACACAATAAATTCATAATAGTCTTACTCTATCACCTGCATATATTTATGTATCACATGCATATATTTAGCTAGCAATATTTAGCTAGCAATATTTAATTACCTATATAAATCTACAATCACTTGTTATTATTTCAAATAGCCCACACAAAATCTTAAAATACAAAATTTAATTGCATCATTGCATTAAATAATTTATATTCACGCGTAAAAATGCAAAAGGTTCTGCACGCTTACGAAATGCTAATAATTATAAACAAAACGCAAACGTACAGAACCTATAAAATCATGCCTTGATCTTTGCCATCACAATCTTAGTAACAGCCTTAGCATCAGCCTGACCCTTAGTTGCACGCATAACAGCGCCAATAATTGCACCCATCGGCTTCATATTTCCAGCCTTAAGCTTTTCTGCAACTTCAGGATCAGCAGCAAGAGCAGCGTCAACAGCAGCTTCCAAAGCGCCGTCATCGTTCATAACCTTGAATCCGTGCTTCTTAACAACTTCATCAGGCTTACCCTCGCCAGCCAAAACGCATGCAACAGTTTGCTTAGCGAGCTTATCGTTAAGATTGCCGTCTGCAATTAGCTTTTCAACTTCAGCCACATCTTGCGGAGTAATAGGCAATTCTTCCAAAGTCACGCCACGAGTGTTTGCTTCGCGAGCAAGCTCACCAAGCCACCACTTCTTAGCACCTGCTGCACTTGCGCCAGCCTTAACAGTTTCTTCAACCAAATCAAGAGCATCTGCGTTCAAAATATCGCGCATTTCAAGATCGCTAATACCCCATTCGCTTTGCAAACGGTTACGGCGCTCGCGAGGCATTTCAGGCATTTCTGCCTTCATGCGCTCAATATGCTCTTTAGTGATGTGAAGCATAACCAAATCAGGATCTGGGAAGTAGCGATAATCGTCAGCATCCGACTTCACGCGACCGCCAGCAGTAGTCTGAGTTGCCTCATCCCAGTGACGAGTTTCCTGCAAAATCTCGCCGCCTTCGCTCAAAATAGCAGCCTGGCGACGAATCTCATATTGCAGAGTCTTTTCAATACCGCGGAATGTGTTAACATTCTTAGTTTCTGAACGCGTACCAAATGGATCGGTTGGCTTGCGGCGGAGCGAAACGTTCACGTCAGCACGCATATTGCCCTGCTCCATACGAGCGTGGGAGATGTTAAGAGCGCGAACAATATCGCGAATAGCACGCATATAAGCACCAGCAATTTCTGGAGCGCGGCTACCTGCACCTTCGATTGGCTTAGTTACAATCTCAATTAAAGGCACACCTGCGCGATTGTAATCAACCAAAGAATGATTTGCGCCTTCAATACGACCGTCAGCACCACCAACGTGAGTATTCTTACCAGCGTCATCCTCAATGTGAGCACGCTCAATCGGCACGCGAAACACAGTGCCATCTTCAAGCTCAACATCCAAGTAACCGTTGCCATTAGTAGGCTTATCGTACTGGGAAATCTGGTAATCACGAGGCATATCTGGGTAGAAGTAGTTCTTACGAGCGAACTGGCTCCACTCAGCAATCTCGCAATGCAACGCCAAACCGAGCTTAATAGCGTAATCAACTGCAGTCTTGTTTACAACTGGCAAAGAGCCTGGCAAACCAAGGCTTACAGGAGTTAGCTGAGTATTTGGCTCGCCACCAAAAGATACTTCTGCTGGGCAGAACAGCTTCGTACGAGTGCAAAGCTCAACGTGAGTTTCCAAACCGAATACTGGATCAAACTGCTCCACAGCATCGGCATATTTCATAAGTTTTTCAGCCATGAGAATCCTTCTTATTTAAGCTTTACTTCACTTTACTTAGCCAATGAATCGAGCCAACCAGCTTTAAGCGACTTCCAGATTGGGCCGCCCCACTGCTCTTCGAGCGCAGCTTCCAACGCTGCTGCAGGCTTGTACATCTTTTCATCATGGCATTGCGGAGCAATAATCTGAATACCAACAGGCAAACCATCATCACTTAAGCCAGCTGGGAGGCTCAAAGCTGGAACGCCAGCCATGTTTGCAGGAATCGTAGCAATATCGTTCATGTACATGGAAAGCGGATCGTTCATCTTCTCACCAAACTTAAATGCCGTTGTAGGGCTTGTTGGAGAAATAAGAACATCTACCTTATTAAACGCTTCTTCAAAATCGCGAATAATAAGCGTACGAACTTTTTGTGCAGAACCATACCAAGCATCGTAATAGCCAGCGGAAAGTGCATAAGTACCGAGAATAATACGACGCTTTACTTCGTCACCGAAACCAGCTTCACGAGTTGCAGCCATCATATTTGCAGCAGTCTGAGGCTTGTCTGCTGGCGGCATTACGCGCAAACCGTAGCGCATACCGTCGTAGCGAGCCAAATTGGAGCTAACTTCGGAAGGCATAATAATGTAGTAAGCAGCCAAAGAATAAGGGAAATGAGGGCAGGAAACTTCTGTTACTTCTGCACCCATATCCTTAAGCAATTGCACAGCTTCATTAAAGCGTGCTTCAACGCCTGGCTGGAATCCGTCGCCACTAAGCTCCTTAACTAAACCAACCTTCAAGCCCTTCAAATCACGGCGAGCGCCCTCACGAGCAGCTTGAGCCATTGGAGGAACAGGAGCTGGAATAGAAGTAGAATCGCGCCTATCGTTACCGCCGATAATTTCCTGCAAAAGTGCAGAGTCAAGAACAGTACGAGAAACAGGTCCAATCTGATCAAGAGAGCTTGCCATAGCGATTGCACCAAAACGGCTAACACCGCCATAAGTTGGCTTTGCACCGACTGTACCAGTTAAAGCGCCTGGCTGACGAATAGAGCCACCAGTATCTGTACCCAAAGCAATAGGAGCCTCGAATGCAGCAACAGCAGCTGCAGAGCCGCCACCAGAACCGCCAGGAACACGCTCAGTATCCCAAGGATTGCAAGTAGTTTGATAAGCCGAATGCTCTGTAGAAGAACCTTGAGCGAACTCATCCAAATTAGTCTTGCCAAGAATTGGCATGCCAGCTGCCTTGAGCTTTTCAATAACAGTAGCATCGTAAGGTGGAACCCAGCCTTCAAGAATCTTAGATGCCGCAGTAGTAGGAATGCCCTTAGTAACAATCATGTCCTTAATTGCAATTGGCACACCAGCCAACTCAGGCAATCCTTCAGTCTCACCCTTAGCGTTCTTGGCATCAAAAGCATCTGCCTGCTCAAGAGCAATATCTGCAGAAACATGCAAGAATGCCTTAATTTCTGGCTCTGCAGACTCAATAACTGCCAAGTGAGCTTCAACAAGTTCGCGGCTAGAAACTTCTTTAGCTTTCACAGCCTTTGCCATATCGGCAGCAGAAAGTTTTACTAAATCTTGAGTATTAGTCATGTTTTATTCCTCCCCCAAAATTCGAGGCGCTACAAACATGCCAGACTCACTTCTAGGAGCACCAGAAAGAGCTTCTTCTTGAGTCAAAGGTGTAGCAGGCTCATCTGGACGCAAATAAGCTTCCAAAGGCACTGGATTTGCAGTAGGTGGCACATCTTCGCCAGCAACTTCCTGCACTTTATTAATAGATTCTGCAATGACGTTTAATTCGCCTTGCAAGCGACTGATTTCTTCGTCGCTTAAAGCAATCTGGGACAAAACGCCCAAATGCTCAATTTCTTCGCGTGTGAATGTAGGCATAACCTCAACTATATGAGTGATACGTGACCTTTCAAAGCTGAAAATAATAGTATTAATGCTTTTTAAAATATTGAATTTATGTGATTATTACCGCTAAGTTTCTAAACGCAAAAAGTATATATAGCAAATAAAACCCAAACAATTTGATAACAAAAACTACGAATATTGCAAATCCATGCAGACAACTGTTTATACAACTATTTGTACTGCAATTTGTACTGCAATTTATACTGCCTACAAATCTGTATAAGCAAATAAATACACGAGTGTAAAAGCAAATATTTAAAGATAATGCGTGGAAATAAATTACAAAATAAAGTTAATAAATTCATTTTTAATAATTATTACAAAATATTATTTTCACCTTATGATTACAGCGATATTAACAGTATTATCTAATTATGATAGAGATACGAAATATAACTAAGCGATATAACGGTAAACGTGCGCTAGACAATGTTTCCTTTGTAGCAGAAGATGGCAGAGTTACAGGATTAATAGGGCCTAACGGATCCGGAAAGTCAACATTAATACACTGCGCATTGGGACTCACAAATTTAACAAGCGGAAAAGTTCTATTTGATGGCGTTCCGTATAAGAATCTTCGATCTCCAATTGAAACAGTTGGTTCAGTATTAGATATGAAAATTGAGGATTATAGCAAAAGCGCGATTAGCTACCTTAATAGAATTGCGGAAACTTATGGTATAGAGAAAAGTCGCGTATTAGAAGTTATTGATCTTGCCGGAATTGCATATATAAAAAATATGAAAATTAGAGCAATGTCAACCGGCATGCGTAAACGTTTATCAGTTGCAATAGCACTTCTAGCAAACCCTCACAATCTTATCCTAGATGAACCTTTCCATGGTTTAGATTCCGAGGGAGTCAACTGGATTAGAGATTTGTGTAAATATTATGCAAAACAAGGTGGATCTGTATTAGTAAGTTCAAACACAATAAGCGAAATTGCAAATGTAGCAGACGATATCGTAATCATAGCTCATGGAAATATCTTGCTACAAGATAATGTGAGGAACTTTGCTGAAAACTACTCACGCTATTCAGCAATTCGAGTGATTACACCAGAACCTAAAAAGCTTCTTTACATTATGCAGTCTCAACATAGAGAGTGCGCTGTCACTAGAGTTGATAACAAAAATGACGATGTTCAAGAAGGTGTAGCTTTCGTAATACGAAATGCAGATATTACAGATTTATCTCGTAGTTTTGCTAATCAACAATTAATCACATATCAAATAAATATGGAAAGTCCTTCGTTAGAAGCTGCATACATTTCGCTTACTAAAAATCACACGCAATATGTTTCTATTCCTACAAGTGAATACGAAAATATGCCAAGCAATGTTGAAAATCAACCTATATATCAACAGGCACAGTACACTCAGCAATACCAGCCGCAGTACGAACAGCCGTACCAGCAACAGTACGAACAGGCACAGTACAATCCGCAATCATATTCAGCTCAACCATATTCGCAGCAACCGCAATATAACACTCAGGGAGAAGTACGATGAATGCACAAACTATGAACCAAATGCAACCAGGAATGCAGACTCCTACATCTTCAAGAGGCATCACGCGCTACCATTTAACATTCTTTAACATACTTAAAGTTGAAATAATCAAACTATTATGCGCGCAATTCACATGGTGGTGTACTGCATTATTTATACTGATTCCGTTCGCTTTAACATCATTTTTTTCATTTATCGTTAACGTCTTTACCATGAAGATAAATAGGGGCGCCTCAGTTTCATTATCAGCAGTAATTTTTGAAGCATATAGACAAAGTTGTTCAATGCGAGTGCAAAAAGTAGAAGGCTTTTGGCGTTACTACAGCAATTGCGATATGGGCCAGTACATCAATATTTTAAAAAATACGATTTCCGGAGTGTACATAATTATATCGCTGTCTGCAGTAGCAGTTTCTATTGCCTTTGCAGCAATTGCAGCATCACGCGATCGCGAAAAAGAAATACTAAGCGGATTAGCCGTTGCTGTTCCAAAACGTGATTCCCTTATATTTGCAAAATTAGTTGTCGTAGTACTGTACGTATTTGTCATACAGATAATTTCTATGATCCCAGTAAGCGTAATATCTGCAATAACACTTTCAAGATATTACATTACAAGCAGACTCGGTAGTCAAAGTCCTTTTAACACATCTATTACAATTGTATTTCTTTCAGCAATATGCGTGGCTTTATTTGCAATTATGGGTTACGGATTGGGACTTATATTTAAGTCTTCGAGAATCATCACACCAATATTTATAATCCCGCAAGCTTTAATACAAATGATAGTGTCTTTTTATTTAACAATTTATGTTATTACCATGATTCAAGGTGAAAAGATTGAAACATTCTTAAACCTTTATGCTCCGCAAACCCCAATACACGAGCCCGTCTTCAAAACAATAATTAATTTAATAGGTATGATTCCGTTAAACGCTGCAAGTAATTTTATATCTGCAGTAGCGCTTCATACGACGGAATCAAATATTTATATTCCGAACGCTGGCTTATCATTTGTTTCTCTAATTGCTTGGGCAGTAATTTCATACGGCATCGGGCACGCTATAGAAAGAATGAGAAACATCGTAAAATAACACGGAACCAGTTTTGGCATCGCAGTTATTTCGTGTTTGGAAGCCCACTAAGAAAACGCTTGCACTTTATTGTGTGAGCGTTTTTTAATGCCGCATACTAAGCTGTATTCGCAAACTTTACGGATACAATCAATAAGACTAATACAATCACCTATACGGATACAATCGTTGCACTTGGCAAAAGATTTACGCGTTACACAATTTTGCAATTTAACATGATTATTTTGTTAAGTTTATAAATACAAAAAAGTATATGTAACAAATAAAACATAAACAATTTAATATCTAAAACTGCAAATATTAAGAGTTTGACTATGAATATATATTCAATTTATACAATATATATTCAGAGATAAGCAATTAAGTTATCCATTACAAAGCAGGATTTAAATGGCAATTAAGCAGGAATTAAACAAAAATCTGCATTGGGTAACAAATGTTGATATTTATTAGCAAAAATCCTTAATTTAACAGTCAACACGCCGATAAGAATAATCTTGATAACGCAAAATAATTCATTTATCAACCTTTTTAAATTTAAACTTTAGTTTAGAATAAATTTTTCACTTCAAAAGTTGTTTTCAAATCATAAAAGGAATAATATTCAAATTGAAGCATTTGTGAATTGCACATTGAAGTCTACACAAATAGCAAAGAAGCGAAATTAGCAAATGTTTCAAATCAATTATCTACAATCTAACGAAGGTTCGAATATGGTGAACTCAAAGTTCTATCGCAATGTAGCGATGATGTTGCTGGCAGGAGCAACTGTTATCCCACAAGGTTTAGCAATTCCAGCAATGGCATCACCTGCTGAAAAGACCCCAGAAAACAATTCTTGCGCAGTAAAGAAAAGCGCATTGAATGATTACCTCTGGGATTTGAAATACGATAAAACTAATATTCTCGCCCGTCACGGCGAATCAATCGACAATAAGTTCTCAAACGACAGCTTTGACAAAGGCGGCGAATTTGTTGTTGTTGAACATCAAAAGAAGAACATCACAAACACAACTTCTAATTTGTCTGTGACTTCCTCAAACGATGCTCGCGTATACCCAGGCGCTTTATTCCGCGCTGACCAGAACTTGATGGACAACGTTCCAACGTTAATCTCCGCAAATCGCGGTCCATTAACATTAAGCGTTGATTTACCAGGATTCCATAACGGAGAAAGCGTTGCAACAGTAACCCGCCCAACCAAGAGCACTGTGACTTCAGCAGTAAACGACCTTGTATCTAAGTGGAATTCTCAGTACGCAGCAACTCATCACGTTGCAGCAAAAATGCAATATGACTCCGCAAGCGCACAGAGCATGAATCAACTTAAAGCAAAGTTCGGCGCTGATTTCGCAAAGATCGGCGTACCTCTTAAGATTGACTTTGATGCTGTACATAGAGGTGAAAAGCAAACTCAGATTGTAAACTTCAAGCAAACTTACTACAACGTGAGCGTAGATGCTCCAGATAGCCCATCTGATTTCTTCGCACCATGCACAAGCCCAGAAAGCTTGAAGAGGCGTGGAGTTGATGAAAAGCATCCACCAGTATACGTTTCTAACGTTGCTTATGGCCGCTCAATGTATGTAAAGTTTGACACCAACAGTAAGAGCACTGACTTCCAAGCTGCAGTAGAAGCTGCTATTAAGGGCGTTGAAATCAAGCCAAATACTGAATTCCATCGCATCCTCCAGAACACTTCTGTAACTGCAGTAATTCTTGGCGGTAGCGCAAATGGCGCAGCTAAGGTTATCACTGGAAACATTGATACACTTAAGGCTTTGATTCAAGAAGGTGCCAACATGAGCACCTCCAGCCCAGCAGTTCCAATTGCTTACACTACTTCCTTCGTAAAAGATAACGAAGTAGCTACGCTACAGTCCAACAGTGATTACATTGAAACGAAAGTTTCCTCTTACCGCGACGGTTATCTTACCTTAGATCACCGCGGAGCTTACGTAGCTCGCTATTACATCTACTGGGATGAATATGGAACTGAAATTGACGGAACTCCTTACGTTCGTTCTCGCGCTTGGGAAGGCAACGGAAAGTATCGTACCGCTCACTTCAATACCACTATTCAGTTCAAGGGAAATGTACGCAATCTTCGAATCAAGCTCGTAGAGAAGACCGGCTTGGCATGGGAACCATGGCGCACAGTGTATGACCGTTCTGATTTGCCGCTCGTTCGTCAGCGCACAATCAAGAACTGGGGCACTACATTGTGGCCACGCGTTGCTGAAACTGTTAAGAATGACTAGTTCATATCCTAAAAGTTAAAGCTAGAACTTTAAAGTAGATAGATATAAGTTAATACAAATTGATATATTAAGGGTTTTGTTTCGTAAATAATTACGAGATAAAGCCCTTAATTATTAAGAACTTAATTATTAAGCCATTAATTATTAGAAAATTCATAAGATTAGCGGATTATAGGTGTTATAGCTTATAGACGGAAATGGTTTTATGAGTTATATACGAAAAACTGTGCAGGGAAGTTTTTCGTTGCGCACATTGTGTGATTTGGAAGTGTTACAGCAAATTCAGCGCCTTTACTTTGGATGATTTTTTGCAAATCACTTTCTGACGAAACGAAAAGCGCAGTCGCTAATGCGTCGGCATATGCAGTTGGAAAATCACACGTTTTAGCAGGAACGTAAGCCCAACTTGCAGAAAGTTTTTGCACTGGAATGCCATCTAAAGCGTTGATCAAATGGGCTGCAATTAAATTTGATTCAAAACCATTACCTGCAAGACAATTCTCATCTCTTACTTTCCAGCGTTTTCTTGCACTAGACGACGCACACAACGCTCCGCTTGCGATTGATGCCACTCCAACTGCTTGCGTCGTATCAAAAGGATTTTCTAAAGCAACTTTTATTTGATAATCTTCATCACTAAAACAAGCGCGCATATCACCGCCAGCGTTTACCAGAAAATCACAATCTGCAGGTAAATCGCTATCCGCAGGTGAATCGCTATCCACATGTAGATCACTATCCGCAGGCGAATCGCCACTAAGCTCCTCTTTAATAATCTGCGTTAAAAGATCTACAAAATAACCTTTCCCAGCTGCACCAAAATCAAGCTGTACTGGCTGATTTGTGCAAAGCGTTGTGCCGACGCCATCTCGCGAAATATCTCCCCACTTAACTGACAACAAGCGACGATAATTGGTCCAACTGCCACCGCCGCTATCTTCACTCGCACTTCCAGCCGATTCCGGAACGAATTGCACAGAATTATCGTAGCCAAGCGCAAGCAAATCCGCACCAACGCACGCGTCGAAAGCTCCTCGCGTAGCATTGTAAAACTCATCATAAATTGCAAAAAGCGGTTGCACCCACGACGGGAACTCAAAATCGCCGCCATGCTCCGCACGAGCCATGCGCGAAACTAGCGAATCTTCACGAAAGCGCGAAAGAGTGCGTTCATAATCATCAATAAACGCGCGAATCCGCTTCTGCACGCGCTGCGAAATCGGCTTGCTGCTAGAGATAATAATCCCCGTTCCAAGCGCGCAATCAAACGCAACAACATTCCTAAACATCATTTGCCTCACTCACAACATCAAACACTCTACCAATCATCAAAACCCGCAACAATATCCCCCCCCCCCCAAAAAAAAGCCACAAAATAGAAAAATGTCGTCATAGTTTATAGAAAGTCATGTTCTATACCTACATTTTGCCAAAATGAAGGCATAGCGCGCAACAAATACTCATCTATACCTACATTTTTGAAAAAACGCACTATAGAAACATAGTCAGCATCGGCAACATCACGCCACTCGTTTCAGTGTAATATGTTTTGCGCGCGTTAAAATCGAGCAAATACCACTTCGTAAACCAATCAAATCCCATTTCGCAAATTTGAAAATTTTTTAATTTTGCGAAATGAAACGATATTCACACAAGCCTAAAAACCCAGTAACAACGCTACTTAAGCAACCAATCAACAATGTTTTCAACGCGAATGCCGTCGTAATCATCATCCAAAGCCTTACTCAAAGTAATAACCAGCTTTTCGTAATTATTTTGGATCTTACGAAGCGGCTTTAACTCTCGCTCGCGCACAGACTCATCCATCATGCTTTCAGTTACTTGAATATAAAGTTTTTCGGAAGCAGAAGTCGCAACAAAATCCACTTCCAAATTATCTATTTTGCCAACAGCAACATCGTAGCCTCGCCTTAAAAGCTCAAAGAACACAACATTTTCTAACGCATGCCCTCTATCTCTGTCCCTAAAACCGAGCAAATAATTACGCAACCCAATGTCAACAATGTAATACTTGCCAAGAGTGCGCAAATAATCTTTCCCTTTAATGTCAAAGCGCTTAACGTCATAAAACATGTAAGATTCTTTTAACGCACTAACATAAGCGGATATAGTTTGAGTTGCAGGTTTAGCGCCACGCGCGCGCAAGACGCGAGAATTACTATCAGCAGCATCAAGAAGATTTTCAGAAGAAAGCGTATTGCACACAGAATTTAAAGACGTATTGTTTCCAATATTATCTGCCAAAAACATAATTATTTTTCTAAGAAGATCTGCGTCTGTAATCTGCCTTTGCCCGCGGCGCTTCTCGCGCTCGAGTATATCGCGAACTACTACAGTGGAATAAATTCCGTCTAGCAAAGTCATTGCACTACTCTGATTAAAACCTGATTCTAAAGCAATATCACAGATTGCAGGCATACCGCCGTAACGCATATAAGCTGCAAACAAGTCATCAAGCTCTACACTACCGCCATTAGCATTCACCGCTCTTTTTTTCAGATCACCGAGCGGAGACTTATATTCTTCAATGGAATAATCCTGAAAATCAACGAACTCTCTAAACGAAAGCGGATACATTTTCACTTCCACATACCGACCAGACAAGTATGTTGAGTACTCCGAGGAAAGCAGGTATGCGTTAGAGCCAGTTATATAGATATCGCAATCAAAATCTACGCGAAACGAGTTAATTGCATCTTCCCAACGATCTATACGCTGAAGCTCGTCAAAGAAAAGATACGTTTTTTTAGTATGCTTAACACTAGAAGATTCACTATCAGCAGATTCAATACTGTTGTATTCAATCCTATTTTTAACGTAATTGTACAAGTCCTTATAACTCATATCTTGAAACTCGAGCGACTCAAAGTTTATAGATATAATTTGATTTTGCTCAACTCCAGAGTTAATAAGGTATTCTTGCATGAGCTTAAGCAAAGTTGACTTGCCGCATCGACGAATGCCCGTCACAACTTTCACAGGTTCTGTATCTTTGAAAGCTATAAGCTGATTAAGATAAATATCGCGATTTTTAATATTTTTGCCGACTATAGCAGGGCGATTACTATGCATTGGCATATTTGCGCTTTCAAGTAGCTGATCTTGCGAATTTACCATAATAAGCCTCTACTCCGCTTTAGATAGTTTAGGAATTCTTAAAACAATGCTTACGTTGATTGCACAGTCACAAAATTGCAAAGTCATAAATTTTATTAATCTTACAATCTTACGAATCTTATAAATATTATGACTTAAACTTCGATTTTTTACAAGTTTAAGTCATTCATGACCTAAACTTTTATTTTTCGTAAGTTTAGGTTATCAATAACTCAAACTTTGTATTTTTAGAAGTTTAGATTGCACACTATAACAATACGCAATCGCTAAATTCAATCTATGCCATAACGCGTTTTATACGCAGCATAATCCTTATCTTGCAAAACACTAGCCACATTCGGCGCGTATTCGTATTCCTCTTCAACAAGATGCGCAAACTGCTGCTGTGCTAAAAGCTCAACCTGCAAAGGCTTTGTAATAATGCGGAACATGTCTTCAAGAAGCTTTGTATCGTTAGTGTCTTTAGCCTGGATTGAAGCTTCATCGTTAACTCTCTGAGTTATTAATCCCCAATCGAAATGATACCCAGCATCTCGCGCAACTATATCCCAAAAAACGCGCTGTGTTCTACCATTTCCCTCACGAAATGGGTGTAAAACATTAAAATTATTGTAATTTACACTTAGCTTACTAATAAACTCATCAATAGATAAACCTTGCAATAAATTATCATTTTTAAGCGTTTGCTCACAGTAGCGAATCCCAACGCCCATGTATTCAAGCGGATGAAACGGCTCGCCGCCGCCTTTAGTCATGTCTATAGTGCGAATCTGACCAGCCCAATCGTAAACATCCTGAAAAAGATAATGATGAATCCATTGCAATTGCTTAACAGTTCCTTCAGCATGTGGCAAGTTTTCGTACAACTTATAGCTACGAACTGAAACTAAATCGTTTTCAAAGAAATCAAGATTTTCCTGAGTTTGTAAATTCAGTTTGTTCTTCAGCACTCGCGTATGAGGAATAAGATATGGGTCAAAAACTTCATCAACCATAATTAATACTTAAACAAGTTAGGATTGATTATTTCAGACCGTAACGCTTACGAGTTAGAGATATAAGCTCATCTGCGCTTATAGAACCGCGAATATATTTTCTTGTATCAGCCAAGCATGCAGAAGATACAGTGCCACCTTCTAATTTTGCTGAAGATAATGCTATTGCAACGTTTTCTAGTCGGAACTTTTGCGTTTCTTTATCAATCATTTCTTCTACCTACCAACACACGCACCCAAATCAAAAACAACTGTTAACTATTTTACTATGCGCAATACATTTTGATTACCAAACATTTCCGTTACGGCACAGAACATTTTATTTACGGCACGCTTTATTTATGGCACATTTTACTTATGGCATATTTTTGTTACAGCACAGTTTATTTACTGCACACTTTGCTTACAGCACATTTTGCGATTTGACGAATCCACACAAACGCAAAAAGCATCGGCAACATCACGCCACTCGTTTCAGTGTAATATGTTTTGCGCGCGTTAAAACCGAGCAAATACCACTTCGTAAACCAATCAAATCCCGCTTCGCAAATTTGAAAATTTTTTAATTTTGCGAAATAAACCCTCCTAATAATCTAAACCATATGCGAAAGAGAAGAATAGTGTAAGAACAAAATAGCCTTATTACGCGCATTCAGTCCAAATCATCGCTCATACAACCATCGCGCTATATCAACTATTTTTACACCGTCTTTTTCCATCTCATCGTGACGAGTACGAGCAATAATCATCTTTGGGTAAGCGTCTTTTATAGATAACAACGGACTAATTTCTCTTTCAAAAGTTTCATCGCGCGAAATATCGTCAGAAACTTGAATATAAGTCAGCTTTCCGTCCTTCTTTGCCACAAAATCGATTTCCTTAGTATAAAGCTTGCCAACATACACTTCATACCCGCGTCTTAAAAGTTCAATAGCCACTAGATTCTCATACAAATGTCCAACATCAGAATATCTAGTACCTAATTCCGAAAACCTAAATGATAAATCGGCAAGATAGTACTTTTTATCTGACTCAAGGTACCTTTTGCCTTTAATATCATAACGTTGTATTGGATAGAACATGAATGATTTACATAAATAACTAATATGAGCACCAACTGTTTTATCATTAGTTTTATAAGTTTTTGACGTTAGTACAGAAGCAACATTGCGAATCGAAGTACAATTACCAACATTGTCCATAAGGAAATTCGCAATCATAACAAGTAAATCTTCATTTTCTATGCCATATTTTTGCACGATATCTTTTACTATAGTTGTACGATATATTCCTTCAACATACTTTCGCGCATCGTAATCTTTGTTATATAAGTAAGATCCAGGCATTCCGCCACGTACATAGTATTCATCGAAATACTTATCTATATCACTCTTATCGATATAATTTTCATCATTATCTGTTTTTGAATAATATTTACAAAATTCAGCAAAAGAAAATGGGTACATGCTAATTTCAAATACCCTACCGCCAAACAAAGTAGCAAGATCACTTGAAAGCAGAAAAGCGTTAGAGCCAGTAACATATATGTCACATAATTCTTCATCATGAATGCTATTAATCACACGTTCGAAGCCATTGCAAAGTTGAATCTCGTCTACAAAAAGATAATTTGATTTCCCCTCAACACAATGTTCTTCAATATAGTTATATAAAGCATCCTCTTCTAAAAGTTTTTGATACTTTTTCTGATTTAGATTTATTCGAATTACATTCGCATTAGCATCTTGTTGGATACGTGAACTAAAAGCATCTAACAGTTTAGATTTACCACTTCTACGAATTCCCGTAATGACCTTTATGTCTGGTACATCTTTAAGTTCTTGCAGCCTATTTAAGTAAAAATCCCTGTCAATTAGCTTCATAGCACACCTCCCACTACTTCTAGTATAACTAAAACCACACAAATCCCATTTCGCAAATTTGAAAATTTTTTAATTTTGCGAAATGAAACGATATTCACACAAGCCTAAAAACCCAATAAGCAGAACGCGTCACAACCCAAAAAGCTTCAACAACGCACGGAACGTATCTTGACCGTCATAGCAAGTTTCAACTAGAAACCCACGCTCATTGCTATATTCCTTAAGACCGCGATAATAGTAATATTTCTTTCGATCTTCAATAATAAAGGGCACGATATTATGCTTTAAGCATTCCTTAAAAGCAATCAAACGCCCAACTCTGCCATTGCCATCCTGAAATGGGTGTATTCGCTCAAACCTGTAATGAAAATCAACGATATCCTCTAGGCACAAATCAGTTTTAGCAAGATATTCTGCCAACAACTTGCTAATCTCACCATGCACTTTTTGCGGCTCGCAAGTTTGCACACCGCCTACAACATTCGCACGCAACTTGTAATCACCCACACTAAACCAAGGTAGAAGCTCGTCGCTTGTTCCGCGCTTAAGTAGCAAATGTAAATGCTTAATAATTTCTTCACTAAGAGGCTCTTCAGCAACGTCAATGCAGTAATCAATCGCGCGAAAATGATTCACTGTTTCAACAATGTCGTCAACTTTAATACTTGTGTTCTCTACTACACCAACACTTGAATCCGCGCCATCAACTACACCATCCACTTTTTCTTCGGAACCTATAGTGTTAGTTTCAAAAATTCGCCTAGTTTGATCTTCGCTTAGCTGACTGCCTTCAATATGATTCGAGTTGTACGTCATGCGAATTT
The DNA here is from genome assembly GCF_002896555.1 of Gardnerella coleohominis. GTDB lineage: Bacteria > Actinomycetota > Actinomycetes > Actinomycetales > Bifidobacteriaceae > Bifidobacterium > Bifidobacterium vaginale_F. The sequence goes on along the minus strand of NZ_MNLH01000002.1, from coordinate 168,600 downwards.
GAAGCTCGTGGTAAATTCCGCCTGGAATACGATGCTCCTTCTCTTCCCTAAGCCGTTGCAAAATAGGGTTACCAGAGATTACGCGATACAATTCTCTAGGCTTGCATTGTAAATAGTTGCTGATTTTCGCAATTACTAAATTTGACAGTTTTTCGCCTTTTGAGATTTTTGCAATCGTACGAGAAGAAATATGCAGCTCGGCTGCTAACTGAGATTTTTTAACGCCTTTTTCTCGCAGCCTGTTGTTAAATCCCGTGTAATCATACATTTTAACGGTTCTCTTTCTTCCGCTTGCATAGTTTTAATTGAGATAAATCATGACGAATCTAAATACTCACGCACTAAAATCTTTACTTATTTTCCCATAATCAACATCAAAAGTAAAGATAATCACGATTTGGCACACACAAAAGTAAAGATTCGCAAAACTATAAGCAAAAAGATTCTACACTTTCAAAAGTGAAAAAATATTACAGTTTTGAAAGTGAAAATGATATAATACTTTCAAAAGTAAAATAAAATTAAAGTTTTGAAAGTAGAAATACGTGTTTGCTTTCAAAAGTGAAAAATACTACGATTTTGAAGACAAAAGGTGATTGCAATGAAGCTCATTGAGAGAACAGATTACTTAAATCGCCTCAAACGCGTTAAAGGCACGCCAGATATAAAAATCATTACTGGTATTCGGCGCAGTGGAAAATCGGAGTTGTTGCGCGCTTACCGTACGTATTTAGAAAACACTTATGGCAATCAGAGTAGCAAACTTTACGCATCAGCCAAACACGCACAGCAGCCAAACGCACTACAACAACAAGATAATTCAAACAACCAGCAACTTAACATAATCAGCATCGACTTTAATAACCTAAATTATGAAAATCTAAAAAATTACAAAAGCCTTTTTGCATACGTTGAAAGCCGTTACGTGCCCGAAGCGTACAACGTTCTTATGATTGACGAAGTGCAATTATGCCCAAAATTTGAGCTTGCGATTAACAGCCTTCACAATAGCAATAAATACGATATTTATTTAACTGGATCCAACGCATTCTTACTTAGCTCGGACCTTGCAACACTGTTCAGTGGAAGATTCATTGAAATACCAGTATTCCCGTTTAGTTTTGCAGAATATTGCGAATACTTTGAAATCACAAGCAACTTTAACGATGCTCTGCAAAAGTATTTACAACAGGGCGGGCTTGCAGGATCATACGTTTACGCAAATCAAGACGATGCGGAAGTGTACATAAAAAACGTGTATACAACTCTTGTTAAACGCGATTTAGTAGACAAATACGCAATATCGGAAGTATCACTTCTTGACTCAATATGCGAATTTTTAATGGACAATATTGCGAATCTCACAACCGCAAACAATGTAAGCTCAATACTTAAGCAGAATCAGATTGAAACAACGCACGTAACAGTTGGGAATTATCTAAAATATTTATGCAATGCATTCATGTTTTATAAAGTAAAACGTTACGATATTCGCGGCAAAAAATACTTAGAAACAAACGAAAAATACTACTTGGCAGACACTGCACTTCGCTACGCAATTCTGGGAACTCGCAACATGGATTACGGAAGAGCATACGAAAATATTGTTGCACTTGAGCTTATGCGAAGAGGATACTCAATTTATGTTGGCAAACTTTACCAAAAAGAAGTAGATTTTGTGGCAGTAAAAGCGAGTGAGAAGCTTTATATTCAAGTTTCAGACAATATTAACGACGATTCCACGTTGAAGCGCGAACTTTCGCCACTAAAAGCGATAAAAGATTCTTATCCTAAAATCCTGCTCGCAAATACTAGACACGATTCTTACGACATTGAAGGAATCCGCGTAATAGACATAGCTCAATGGCTGCTTAACGCAGACTGAGCAAACAACAGCATGCAATATAAAAGGGCCTTCACGCGCGAACGCAAACAAGCGAGCACGAACGAAAGCCCTTAATAAACTATTGCCACTAACACATAACAGCAATATCAGTTAGTTATTCAGTTATTCAGCTAGTAAGCTAGTAAGCCAATTACTAACGGCGAACCTTACGCAAAGTAAAACCAGCAGCAACAAACGCAACAACAGCGAACACAGCCAACACCACACTAGAACCCGTAGCAGGCAAAGCATTCACATTAGAAGCAGCAGTAGTCACACTAGTCTTAACAGCATTATTCACCACAGTAATATTCGTCCAAGCAAGCTGATTACCCTTCTCATCCACAAGAACAACAGTATGCTTACCCGAATAACCATCAGGGAACTTAGCATCAAAATAAGGAACACCATCAGAACCAAGCTTAACAGTCACATAATCACTACCATCCACACTACGCAAAAGCTTAGGAGTGGAATAAATGAACGCGTAAGCCTTAACAGAACCCTTTTCCTTCAACTCAGCATTAAACCTAGCATCATCAACATGAACAGTAACCCTGTTAGATACGCCAGCCTTAGCAACATTATTATTGCTGACAGTAATCTTGCCCTTAACCTCTGGCTTAAGATCATTAACAGTCTTAGGAGCAGCAGGAACTACAGCTTTAGTTTGAGCTGACTTTGTAGCAGACTCAGTCTTTGTAGCAGACTCAGACTTTGCTAATCCAGTCTTAGAAGAAGTCTTTGAAGTAACGTTGGCATCAGGACCTGCAGGAGCAGCTGGAGCTTTTTCTACGGACTGACCAGCAGATTTGCTGTCAGATGAGCCTTCAGACTGATTTGGAGATGAAGGCACTGATGGAATATTCTCGGCACCAGGATTTTTTGGTGAATTATTATTCTTGCTCTTCTTAGCTTCTGAAATAAGATTCTCAAAAGAAACCAATCTAGACTTCTTAGAGTTGCGAATCAAATTAGCTATAAAGCTTAAATCTTCATCCTCCGCCAGCTTAGCTAACTTTTCCTTTTCTTCCTTGTAGTTTTTAATAGCGTTCTTAAGATTTACAGAAATCTTATTATTAAATTCTACGGCAGCAGCACCAGCTCGATTTGCTTCAGCAGTATTAAACTTTTCGAAAGTCTTATTGCCAAAACTATTTACAACGGCAAGGAACTTTGCAATCGCAGCCTTTTCACCGCCAGTAGCAGTAAACATTCCTGCGTTAGCTATCTGAGCTAATTCAACAGCATCAGTATAAGATTTTTCTTGTGCAGCGCGACGCTTCTGCGATTCTTTTCTGAATAATTCAATCTGGGAAGGCGTAGCCGTTTTACCAACTTTTTTTAAATACTCCAGAAAATCTTCCTCTGATGTTCCGAGGTCTACTATGACTTTAATTGCGCTATCTGTAATTGTTTTTTGAGCTTCATTAAACAAAGCACGAGCGCCACTAAAAGTCGCAGATTTGCTAATCAGCTTAGCAGTAAAGTGGAAATTTTTAGCCTTTGCCTGCTTAATTAAATCTTCCTTAGCATACTTCTCTGATTCATTAAGCAAATTTTCCAAAGAAGCTAAAGAACTGTAATTAGATTCTTTAATCTTGTTAGCAATTAAAGTAAGACCCTCATCTTCAGCTTTTTTAGCTAAAGCAGCTTTGCCATTAACGTATGCGCTTTGAGCCTTATTGCGCTCATTTTTACTACCGTAGAAAATTTCATTCGCCGAATTGAAGCCTTTAGCATTACGCATCTCATTAGCAAGCTTATGCAAACCAATAACATCGAGATGCCTAGCACGATACTTAACAATCATGTCGTCTACGTGCTTAACAACAAGAGCGTTATCGTCACCATGACCGGTAACCTTCGACTCGTTTTTGCTGACATATTTTAAAATCTCATCAATTTCACTTTTAAGAAGACGAGAACCGTTCACACGTTTTTTAAGTGTATCTAGAGGAGAGAGTTTAGCAGATTCTTCAGTGCCATTCTTCTGAACTTTAGGATCATTGCTAGCAACAGCTGGAACAGCGAATGCAATTCCCGAAGCCAAAGTCACCACCGCTGCAAATGCGGCAATCGCTTTTTTATTGAACATACTTTTCCTTTCCCCTGCCGCGAATTATCGCGCGAGGAGACCGTTTACAAAACAGCATAAGAATTAATTCAACTTAGTCTTAAATTAAATCGTCACTAAGTATACAGATACCCTACCCCCGTAATGTATGTATATAATTTTGTCTATAAAATAATTCTTAATAAATCAAGATATTCACAAACGAGAATCAGGCCCCAAAGCCGCTAAATAAAAAGAAAAATAAAGGATTAATTCCCAAAAATAAAATGCGAACAACGTAAGTATCAATACAAGATTTAACAACAAAATAAAGCAAAAGGCAGGAGCTTGAGAATATCCAACCTGAGAATACCCAGATTGAGAATACCCAAACTCCTGCCTTTTCAGTAGCTTACTTTATTTATACGTAAGCTTCTTAAATCACCTTAGCGTTAGGCAAAACGTTGCCGTCTTTATCAACGTTGCAACTGTGTTCAACAGCAATCGTTATGTGATCAGAGTCAACAGAGAAGAAGCCGTCAGTCACATTAAAAACATGATGCTCGCCTTCTGCATCATCGACTTTCACTAAACCGTGATCAATTAACGCAAGCACAGCCTCATGCCCAGGAAGTATACCCATTGAGCCATTCACTGAAGGAATAACCACAAACTTAGCTTCACCTTCCCACACAGGATGCCTGGCTGCCACCACACTAATGTGCAGCGTTTTTACTTGCTTATCTACCATAATCACGCACCAAACTCTTGCTGCATATCGTGCCAACGACGCTCAAGATCATCGATGCCACCAATACCAGAGAACGCCTGCTCAGGAATCTCATCGTAAACACCATCGCAAATGCGCGTAAATGCTTCGATTGTTTCGTCTGCTGGCACATAAGAACCTGGACGACCAGTGAACTTTTCAGCCACGTAGAAGTTCTGACCAAGGAACTGCTCAATCTTACGAGCACGGCTCACAGTAGTCTTATCTTCCTCACCAAGCTCATCAATACCAATCAAAGCGATGATATCCTGAAGCTCCTTGTTGCGCTGCAAAATAGCCTTCACGCGGTTTGCGCAATCGTAATGAGCCTGTCCAACATAACGCGGATCAAGAATTCGCGAAGTAGAAGCCAAAGGATCAACAGCCGGGTAAATACCCTTAGCAGCAATATCACGCGAAAGCTCGGTAGTTGCATCCAAGTGCGTAAATGTTGTTGCAGGAGCAGGGTCAGTGTAATCATCTGCAGGCACGTAAATAGCCTGAAGCGAAGTAATGGAATGGCCACGAGTAGAAGTAATACGCTCTTGCAACGCACCCATTTCATCAGCCAAGTTTGGCTGATAACCCACTGCAGAAGGCATACGACCAAGCAAAGTGGAAACCTCAGAACCAGCCTGAGTGAAGCGGAATATGTTATCAATAAACAGCAACACATCCTGATTCTGCACATCGCGGAAGTACTCAGCCATAGTCAAAGCAGTAAGAGGCACACGAAGACGAGTCCCAGGAGGCTCATCCATCTGACCGAAGACAAGCGCTGTTTTCTCCAAAACGCCAGCCTCAGCCATTTCGCCAATCAAATCGTTACCTTCACGAGTACGTTCGCCAACGCCAGCAAACACAGACACACCACCGTGATTCTGTGCAACGCGCTGAATCATTTCCTGAATCAACACGGTTTTACCAACGCCTGCACCGCCGAACAGACCGATCTTTCCACCCTGAACGTAAGGTGTAAGCAAATCGATAACCTTAATACCTGTTTCAAACATCTGAGTCTTAGACTCAAGCTGATCGAAAGCAGGTGGGTTGCGGTGAATTGGCCAACGCTCGGTCACCTCAATATTTTCGCCAGGCTTAGCATTCAAAATGTTGCCAGTAACGTCAAAAACGTGACCTTTAGTAACATCTCCAACCGGCACAGAGATTGGACCACCAGTGTCACGAACCAAAGCTCCACGAACCAAACCATCCGTAGGCTTTAAAGCTACTGCACGTACAGTGGAATCACCAAGGTGCTGCTCAACTTCCAAAGTAATCTCATGAACGGTATCTCCCTCCGTATTTCCAACGGTGGCGATATCAACCTTGAGAGCATTATAAATATCTGGCAGATAGCCGACTGGGAATTCAACGTCAATAACGGAACCCTGCACACGCGTTACGTGACCGGCCGTTGGGTCGACTTCCTCTTTAGCCTCTGGAGGTGCTGTGGTCTGATCTTCAGCCATTGCCCCTAATCCTCCTCATTATTCAGCGCATCTGCGCTGCCGATAATCTCGGTAAGTTCCTGCGTAATAGAAGCCTGACGAGAAGCATTAAGTTTCCTCGTCAAATCTTCCACTAAATTACGTGCGTTATCTGTAGCCGTATGCATAGCATTCTGGCGACTTGCAGTTTCTGAAGCAGCAGAAGTCAAAAGACACTCATGAATACGCGATTGAATATACTTTGGCAAAACAGAGTCCAAAACTTCATCTGAGCTAGGTTCAAAGCAATATTCAACTGCATCAGGATTACTACGACTTACTGCTTCTACGCGAGCATTCACTGCACCAGTAGAAGAAAGAGATGCAGATGGACCTGAAGCTGCCTCGTAATCAGGACGGTGCATAGAAAACTCTTCGCCATCCTTTAACGGAACCAATTCCACTGGAAGCATACGCAAAGTGCGCACCTTCTGCCTCACCATATTGATGAACTCAGTGAAAACGATATACAGTTCAGAAACACCGCCCTCATCTTCTGGCTTCATATAAGCATCCATCAAGGTATCAGAAATTTTTTCTGCAATAGTCACATCAGGATGATCCGTAGAGCCTTCCCAAGTACCAGCAACATCTCTATTGCGATACTTGTAATAAGTTGCTCCACGGCGACCATAAACGTAAAGCTCAGCATGCTTGCCTTCAGAATCTAGCTTGGATAGCAATGCTTCCGTCTCACGAATAATCGAAGACGTAAAAGCACCAGCCATGCCACGATCAGAAGTTAAAGCAAGCACCGCTACACGATTACCTGGATGTTCCTTACCAAAGATAGGATGCTTAATATTTTCCTCATGATGAGCCACCAGAGCCTGCACGGCATCGAAAATCGCATCACTATAAGGCTTCGCATTTAAAGCGATATCGCGAGATTTAGCGATATGTGATGATGCAATCATTTCCTGAGCTTTGAAGATCTTACCCAAAGACTGAGTGGAAATAATTCTCGATTTCAATGCAAGTTGGGAGGACATAAGTTACTTCTCCCCAGACTTTTTGGTATCAGACTTATGCTGCTCAGACTTCTTAGCTACGAGCTGTTCCTTTTCCACTGGAGCAGGATTTTCAGCAGGTGGCAACGAATCCTTTACAATCAAAGGCTTACCTGCAGAAGTCTTAAATGTTCTGCGGAAGTCATCAATAGCAGCATCAAGCTTGGCTTCAGTTTCCTTAGTAAAATCTTCTGTGTCATGAATTACTTGCAAAATATCGGTTCCCTTATCAAGGTAATCCAATAATTCGCTTTCAAAACGCAAAACATCTTTTACAGGAATATCATCAAGCTTTCCGTGTGTACCAGCCCATACAGAAACAACTTCTTGTTCCATAGAGCGAGGAGAGAATTGCTTCTGCTTGAGTAATTCAGTCAAACGAGCACCGCGAGTAAGCTGTGCCTTTGAAGCTGCATCCAAATCTGAAGCGAACATTGCGAAGGATTCCAAAGACTTATAGCGAGCCAAGGAAATCTTCAACATGCCGGAAACCTTCTTCAAGGCCTTAGCCTGAGCAGCTCCACCAACACGAGACACGGAAATACCGACGTCAACTGCTGGACGCTGACCTGCGTTGAACAAATCAGACTGCAAGAAGATCTGACCATCAGTGATAGAAATCACGTTGGTTGGAATGTAAGCAGAAACGTCATTTGCCTTAGTTTCGATAATTGGCAAGCCGGTCATGGAACCGCCACCCAAATCGTCGGAAAGCTTTGCGCAACGTTCTAGCAGACGAGAATGCAAGTAGAACACATCACCAGGGTAAGCTTCACGCCCAGGTGGACGACGCAAAAGCAAGGAAATTGAACGGTATGCTTCTGCTTGCTTCGACAAATCATCGAAAACAATCAAAACATGTTTACCGTTGTACATCCAATGCTGGCCGATTGCAGAACCGGTGTAAGGCGCAATATACTTAAAACCTGCAGAATCGGAAGCTGGGCTAGCCACGATCGTCGTGTACTTCATAGCTCCTGCTTCTTCAAGGCTTTGGCGCACAGCAGCAATAGTCGAACCTTTTTGACCGATTGCTACATAAATGCATCGAACCTGCTTCTTTGGATCTCCAGTTTCCCAATTAGCGCGCTGATTGATAATAGTATCAATAGCAATTGCAGTCTTACCAGTCTGACGATCACCAATAATAAGCTGACGCTGACCACGTCCAATTGGTGTCATTGCGTCAATAGCCTTTAAACCAGTAGAAAGTGGTTCATCAACAGGATGACGGTGAATAACGTCTGGTGCCTGAGCCTCAAGAATACGACGCTCTTTGCACTCAATAGCACCTAATCCATCAATAGGCTTACCCAGAGGATCAACGGTACGACCAAGGTAGGCATCACCCACTGGCACGGACAACACCTCACCGGTGCGATACACTTCCTGCCCTTCCTCAATACCTGTGAAATCGCCTAGAATAACAACGCCGATTTCATGAGCATCAAGGTTAAACGCAAGACCCAAGGTATCATTCTCAAAAGTAAGCAACTCGTTTGCCATGCAGCCAGTTAAACCAGCCACGTGAGCAATGCCATCGCCTGCCGTAACAACATATCCAACTTCTTGAGTTGGCATATCTGTCGGCTTATACGATTCAACGAAACCGTCGAGTGCCTTGCGTATCAGGGCGGGATCAATAGATAGTTCCGCCATAATTCTCCTTATGTACATTATGTACGTTCTTAGAATTAATTAGTTCTAAGATTCAGCTTTTATAAACAATAACGCGAATATTACAAGAAAACTTTTTTATAAGCGTTATTTAATCGCCTGAGTCCATGCACCATTACGAGCTGAACGCTGTAATTGCTTCAACTGCATGAGCATCGTTCGATCAGTTACTTTGTCTCCTATGCAAATACGCATACCGCCGAGCACATTGGGATCAACAATTGGGTTTATATAAGCGCGATGCCCCAATTTCTTAGTGTAAATCTCAATTAACCTCTTGATTTGCTTATCTGTAAGCGGCTGAGCTGTTGTAACGGTAACAAGCGTTTCTCCAGCTTCGCGTTCGAAACCAGACCACGCTCCACCAAAGCTACCTTTCTTACCAGTATCTTCGCCGCCATGCCATGAACCAACTAGGTAATGCAGTATACGCAACACAACTGGATGTGCTTTATCACTCATAAGTTCGTCAATAAGACGAGACTTATCATCCGAAGATCTATTCGGATCGGTGATTGCGTCAGAAAGCTCAGGATACTGATCAAGAGTTTCAACTATAGATGACAACTCATCGGCAATACGTTGCGCTTCATCATGTGCATCCGTAATGGCCTGCACAAGCGAAGTACGAGATAGGTTCTCACTAACTCGCGATGCCTTTGCCTGCATCTTTTACCTCCTACTCCTCGTGATCTGAATTTTCTGAATTCTCGACATCATCAATAACATGGTCAAGAATCTGAGCGCTCACTTTTTCATCATCCAATTTTGATGCAAGAATCTTACCAGCCAAGGCAGCGGCCAATACTGAAACCTCGCCCTGAAGGCTATTCATAGCATGCTTATGTTGAGCTTCAATAGAACTTTGTGCTTCGCTAATAATCTTTGCAGCATCGTGTTCAGCACGCTGACGAGCTTCATCAATAATTTTTGAAGCCTGCGCACGAGCCTGCTCACGAGTCTTTGCAGCATCAGCTTGAGCTTGAGCTACTTGAGATTCAATCCTCTCTTTAAGCTCATCCGCCTCACGCTGCGTTTCAGCAGCTTTAGCAATTCCGCCTTCAATCTTCTCAGCGCGTTCGTCGAAAATCGCTTGGAACTTCGGCATAACAAACTTGTAGAAGAATACGGCCAGAATCACCAAGATAATTAGAGACCAAACAAGGTCGTAAGCTTCAGGCAAGAACAATGCCAATTTACTATCTCCGGCTGCAAAAGCCATGGCTTGTCCTTTCTTTATTGTTTATTACACTTTTGTGTTTGCACATAAAAGTCTTAATCAGGCGTTCATACCCATGATGTATGAAACGAAGCCGAGCAAGCCCAAAACTTCGATAAATGCCAAACCAACAAACATAAACAGCTGTACACGGTTACCAACAGCTGGCTGGCGAGCAGTGGACTCCATAGCCTTGGATACCACGAAGGACATGCCAAGAGCAGGAGCGATGGTTGCAATAGCAAAACCAAGAATGCTGAGGTTACCAGTCAAACCTGCGAGAGCAACTATAGTATTCATTTTTTTGATCCTTTCTTTATAAACTGCTTCAAGTTATTGCAACTTTTATCAGTTCAAAATATTAATTTTTATCAAACCTAATCATTAAACGCGTAACGCTACTTTGTAAACAAATCTACGCAGCTTCGACCGCGTTCTTTTCTTCCTCTTCTGGATAGCTTTCAGAAACATAAACGGATGCAAGCACTGTGAAGATAAATGCCTGTAATCCTGCAACCAGAATTTCAAACACTGTGAATAAGATTCCGCCTAATAGCCACAGAACGCCGCCTAAAGCAAGAAGCTTATTACTTGAATCAACTACGTAAAAATTAGTGAAAACTAAGCATGTAGCAACAAGTAAATGCCCTGCTACCATATTCGCAAACAAACGTATTGTAAGAGAAAGTGGTCGCACGATTATAAGCTCTATTAATTGCAACGGCGAAAGAATGAAGTAAATAGGCCAAGGAACCCCAGCTGGGAATAACGCTTCACGGAAGAATCTTAGGAATCCTTTTTCTCGTATGCCGACATAAAGATACTGGCACACAACCCATAAAGCAAAAACCAAAGGAGCGGCAATAGATGCTGTTGCAGCAATATTAAAACCTGGAATAACAGAGCATAAGTTGAAGAAGAAGATTGTTAAGAATAACGTTGACATCATAGGAATGTAACGCTTACCGCGCTCTTCACCAATCATCTCATACACAATGTTATAGCGCACGAAATCCATTAAGGTTTCAATCAAGCTCTGCCAACGAGACGGAACTAACTTCGCGCGAATAGCACTAATGCCGAATACAAGCATAACAATAATCGTCATTAATACTCGAACTAATATAATGCGATTCATTGCAAACGGAGTACCAGGGAACAAAATCTCTGGAGGCAAAAAATCATTAATGCTAGGCAATTCCGGCTTACTCGCCGCTAATGCAACAGCATTAGTAAAGCCTCCAATGACTCCAATCATTGACGCCTCCTAGTTTGACACACCTTGAATAAAACGAGCTGCATTTTTCACGAATCCGTCTTTGTAGATTGCATACACAACTCGAAAATACGGCTTTCGAATTTCGATTCTACTCGTGGATTGTACATAACTTATACCTCCTGCATTTTATCACATTTCAACACTAGACTCTTTATTTATTTTTCAATGAAATTTAATAAAATACGTAATTTTTTAAGGTAAAGCCATTAATTTTCGTAAAAATACCACTATCCTTCTAAAAATTGTTCATCAGGAAATGTTCATTTTAGTACCTCAAACCGTACCCCACCTCGGTAAATATCGAATAGGAATCTAAACGAGGACTAGCAGGAGCATGCCGTATGGATCTGTCAGTACCGAGCTTTCCAGCAGAACGCAATTTAGGTATGTCATTAAGATCGTACGGAGTGGTTTCATAAACCCAATTAAGCCAGTTCCTCCACAATAAGTTTGCATGCGCTCTCCAAGAAAAAACAGGCTCTAAACGATAATCGTCATTCGGGAAATAATTCTTCGGCAGATGAACGTTACTTAATCCTTTATTCATATCTCTTTTATACTCATCCGCTAAAGTCATCTTGCCATATTCCCAATGTCCAAGAGCAAAAACCTCAGAGAAATCTCTAGTAGCAATTAACCCAGGTCCTGATTCAAAACCAGATGTAAGAATCTGCAAATTATTATTTTCTTTAATATCATCTAAATCAACACTTGCTATACGCGAATGCGGCTGCAAAGAAATCTCATCAAATCCATTAGTCAAAAAGCAGTATTCATCTTGTAGGAATTGTGGGAAAACGCCAAAAATTTTCTCATCTAATACATGCTTACGTACGTCATAACGATGATATAAAGCTGCCATAGCACCCCAACATAAATACATTGTTGAAAATACGTGGGTATATGACCAATCAAGAATCTTCGTAAATTCTTGCCAATAATCAACTTCTTCAAATTCCATATGCTCAACAGGCGCGCCAGTGACAACAAATCCATCGTAGTAATTTTCTTTAAGAGATTCTAAATTTTCATAGAATTTCACCAAATGATCTGCACTAACATGCGTAGAAACATGCGTTGATGTTTTCATAAAATCAACGTCTACTTGCAATGGTGATTTTGAAATTAAACGAAGCAATTGAGTTTCTGTTTCAATTTTCTTCGGCATAAGATTCAGAATTAAAACACGCAGAGGCCTGACACGTTGACGCTCAGCCTCAGGACGCTCCAACGCGAAAATACGCTCTGAATCAAGTATGTCTCTGGCTGGTAAACCCTCAGGAATTTTAATAGGCATATGTTTATTATAAAACACATTTGTTTACATTTTTACAAATATTTTATAAAAAACACGCCAAAAACTTGACAAATCAAAATTTGCACCTATTGTAGATAGAGCTGTTTAAATCAGCCGACGCGGGGTGGAGCAGCTCGGTAGCTCGCTGGGCTCATAACCCAGAGGTCCATGGTTCAAATCCATGCCCCGCTACGAATAAGGTCGTAGGTTCTACTTTTAAGAATTCTGCGGCCTTTTCTATTTCCGGAACACGCCATGGAGTGGCTTCATTTAATCTCATATTGACCGACGGTCGTGTCATATCTAATACTTCCGCCAATTCATTTTGCGTACGTCTTTGACCCGCCAAAAGCATACGAATATTCATTGTCACAATCTGATTCAATGTCAAATCCATTATCATTCATCTTTCTTTCCTAAAACCAACTAGCCTTTTCATCCTATCGGTTAGTTACATATATAGTATATCACATATTATGTATTTGTAAAAAAAAACGGACTTGAAACCGTGTAACGAAACAATACGTAAAATCTTTTCTCTACGTATTCTAGTCTATGTTTTTATGTTAAAAATCAAAAGAAAACTACTCCCTAATAGTTGGGAAACATATGTTACACATTGGCTGGAATATCTTGAAGCAAGTGGATATACAGAAGATACGATTAGATGCCGCTACTACAAAATCAGTCGGCTTGCACGCCTACTTAATCAGCCACCAGAAGATATTACAGGACAACAACTTGTTGAGCTTTTTGCACACCAAGACTGGAAACGAGAAACGCGCAAAGGTTATTCTTCAACAATACGCTCGTTTTACTCATACATGATTGAAGAAGAAATTATTGATGTCAATCCAACAGTAAAGTTACCTAAAATTCGTAAAGAATACGCAATACCTCATCCATTTCCTGATTACATCATTCGTGGTGCTTTAGCCCGAGTTAGAGGTAACAAGGAGTATGAAGCCATGCTCAGGCTCGGGGCAGAATGTGGATTACGACGTAGTGAGATAGCACAAGTATCTTCATCCGATATTATGATGCTTAATACTCATCCCCAGCTTCTTGTACACGGTAAAGGACGCAAAGAACGCACTGTCCCCATCGCGCCAGATCTCGCACAAATCATCGCCAACAAGCATGGATACATGTTTCCTGGCAGATGGACCGGTCACGTCGAAGCATCCTATATTGCGCATCACATCTCTCAGCTTCTTGGTAACGGATACTCCACACATAGTCTCAGACATCGATATGCCACTAAGGCATATGAAAGTACACACGACCTTCTCTTAGTATCTAAACTCCTTGGCCACGCTAGTGTAGAAACCACTCAAATATATATCAGTCTCACATTCCCTGATAGCAGTGCCATTACAGAAGCTGTTCGCCTCTAAAACAAGACAATATGAGGGGAGCACACGAGCATATTGACTTTATATCAAAAAGTTGCCAATCGTATTCTCACTACTATGTATAAAGCAAAAGTTATCGAGATTAGGAAAGAAAAATTAGAACGACACTAAGTATGTATATATCTTTCACCTGAATATTTACGTATAGTAAAAACATAGATAGAAAGACGAAGGATAATTATGGCTAATATGGATAAAAATCAGATTATTAAACAAGAAACCGAGATTACGAGACTAGATGCTATTTCTGGTCGCGGTGACCAGAAGCCAGGGAGCAAGAAGAAGCGTAAGCTTATCATCATTGCTACTGCGGTTGTTGTAGTTATAGCTTTGCTGGTTGCGAGTATGCTGGGTGTGAAGTCTTTAAGAGATTCCAAGACTCAAGCGTGCATCCAGGCAAACAGTGCGTACGCCAAAGCGTGGGCACAGTACGAGAAGACACGCCAGGATGCTGATGAAACTGCTAAGACTGTGACTAGTGTGGAGCAGGTTGCAAACGCTAAAACCTACACCACATTCACAGCCCAGCATGCTAAGAGTAAAAAGGTAAGTAAGGCGCAGTCTTTGAATTGTGCTATCTCCTACACTCAGGCTTTCAACGCGACCATGTCTAGTCTTGATAAGACTACAGCACAGCTTAATAAGACCACTAAGGCTCTGAAAAACTCAGTCGTTCAGGTCACAAAGTCGAAGAATGTGAAGGATCTTGAAAATGCTAAGAATATGGTGAAGGCGAAGCTTGATGAGATGAATAATCTGCTCTCCTCATCAGACGGTCAAGTGGCTGATAATGCTACTCGTGATAACCTGCAAAACCAGATAAACACGCTTACCGCAGCGTTGAATGATAAGAAAGCAACCGTCGAGTCTTTGACTAAGGCTCTTGAGCCAGTCCAAGGCGCAATCGACAGTGTAAACGCAAGTATACAAGCGAAGCAGCAGGCAGACGCTGCCGCAGCGCCTGCGGCGCAAGCAGCTCCGCAGGCTCGTTCCCAGTCTGCGGCTCGTACTAGCTCGGGAGCTCCTCGTTCAAGTACTCGTGGTGGGTCTTCTTATAGTGCGCCAGCACAGAATAAGAATTCGGGTGCGGTCGACTGGGATAAATACCTTGCTGACGGGAAAGCATATAATGAATTACATAGAACACCTAATCAATGTCGATATATCTATCGCTGTGGCACTGGATGGAATACCGATGGAACACCAGATGGTGACGGTGATGTAACTAATAGCAAATAGTTTCCATCTTTACTCATTTTCCCTTTACATAGTGGTTGGTTTTAGACGACTTCTAAAACCAACCATTTTTATCAATACCAAATTTTTATTGATATAAAATAAAATTTTTTCATTTTCTCATTACTGAATGTGAAACTTTTTGGTTTCGCATTTCATAATAAGCAATTTGAAAAAGGGAGACTTTTATGTCGCTTTTCGCTAAGCATAAAAGTATGAGAGACAAGATCCGACAAGGTTCACATCGCGCTCTTGCTGGTATCGTTGTCGCATCAACAATGTTGACAGGATCCGCATTTGCCGCTGGCGGTGCCGGATGGACAGGTGGAAACACTGGCGGATCTGGCACATATAAATCGAATACATTCTGGGTTACCGATGATAACCTAGGTTCCGCATCAGATAATGAAGCAGTGGTGCGCGCTATCCAATCAGAAGGTGTAGCCATCGGTAGCTCTGCTACCCGCGAAGCAGCAGCTAGAGCGCAAATTAACGCTGCATTATCCAAGGCTCGCGGTGATTGTGAAACAGAGTATACTGCGCGAGGTGGCACTGGTTCGGCAGACTGCCGCATCTGGGGTGTAGGCTTCACCGCAACAACAGCAGGACCAGGAATCACAAAACCGGAATATAACAATACTTCTAGCGCGCAAGCAACTGGCGCTCAATGGTTATCAGCATGGAACAACGAAACACAGAACGGTACCAGAAAATATAATCACGGCGGTAGCGAATACACAGTGTTTGATGATATTGATTCAGCTAATACACTCGCTTCATTCGCTGCTCAGGGTATGAGTACGCCAAATACTGATTTGATTGTTATCGTTCTTGCAAAAGACCAGCCTAAACTGTGGGACTTTACCCCTGATAAGTCCTGGGTAAAATACTCTAACGGCAAATGGGCAACCGTTATTGATGCGAAGCATACCAACACCACCGGTGCAGACACCCAAACCATCCTTGATGGTGACAAGCTCGGCTCTGTGGTTAACGGTAGCTTGGGCGAGAACCTGGGAGATAGCCTCGACACATTCACCCTGTCTGATGATTACACGGCTGCTGACTATTTGTGGGATCCAGATATGAGTGATGTGCATGTGTATGCTGCTCCAATCCCTGAGGCATCAACTACCGTCTCGGCATGATCGATGACTATGATGATGAGTACTTGCAGCTCAATGACAAGAATATCGAAATCCTAGACGCAGCCGGTAAGGACGTCACCAACAAGTTCAATATCCAGGTTAAGGATGGTGTCGTCTACGTGTTCGCTAAGACCGTAGACACGGAGTATCTCGGAGATATTCTTCCAGGGGATCCACAACCAACAGATTTAAAGGCCTACGCTGGCAAGGTATTGGATGTGACAAAGGATCCTGCAATCGACCAGTCTCTCCTTGGTCAGGATTACACCATCGTGCTTCCTATGACAGTCAAGCAGGTCAAGGACGGGTATGTAGTGAAGAACACTGCCACCCAGATTACAAACGATCGCAAGGATGTAACGAACACGGTAACTAACCCGTTAAAGGTTATTAACCCGAAGAAGGATGTGACTGTTAAGGTTAATGGCGAAAGTGCGAATGGTAAGAGTATTTATAAGGATCATCAGTTCTTGTATCGTCTCGATAGCTCCAAGATCGCTGGTAACCGTGCCTACAAGCAGATCAAGAATTGGCGCATCGTGGATGATTATGATGAAAAGTTTGACAAGCTAACCGGCCAGTGGGCAGTCTATGTCAACAACGACATTAAGCTCGCTGACGGCACTGTGATCTCCAAGGGTAGCCGTATCGACGGTAGCGGTGTTGATGCCGGATATTTCACTTTCACCGAGGCTAATGGTGCGTTTACTGTAGAGGCAACACAACAGTTCCTTGATATTGCATCTGCTATGGATAGTGACTTGTCCTGGACAGCGTACGTGCAAATGACCCGTTTGGGCGTAAGCGATCGCGTAGAAAACACGTTCGTGGAAACCATGAATGATGTTGAACGCGAATCCAATATGGTGTGGACCAAGACCCCAGACCAGACCCCTGCTATTAAACTCATCAAGTACGACGCAGCATCTGGTCTTGAAGCGGGAGACCGTAACACACCAAGCGAAGCCTTGAAGTCTACCAAGAACGGCACCAAGATTGTGTTCCGTATCATCAACACCGGTAAAGTCAACCTGACCAAGATCACGTTAGATGATAAGACTATCGCAGGCTCCGGTACGGTAACTAATCTGGAGTATCCAGCAAACTGGTCTAACCTGGTATTAAAGCCTGGCGAATACGTAGAAGTCAAGGGCACGTTGACTGGTATGAACACGATGAATCATACCGACCGTGGTCACACGACTGGTACACCTATCGTGCCATGCGCATCCCATAACGATCACCCATTCGACCCAAACGGTGGAGATAATGGTAATGGTGGTAATACGGGTGTGTGCTATGACACTCCAGTCGAAGATTCTGATGATTGGAACGGTGTTACTGCTGCACCATTGGCTCAGACTGGTAGCGCGGTCGTGTCTATCGCTATCGCTGCTCTTGCAGCCCTGGGCGCAGGAGCAAGCATCATGATCACTAAGCGTAACAAGGAAAATGCTCGTAAGCATTAACCCGTAAACACGCTTAGTATTAACTGGCGAGGGGTCGCACATGCACACGGGACTATCTCCGTGCAATGGCGTGGCCCCCCACTCTATATTTTCTTCTTCCTCTATTGATTTCTTATTAATCTTTCACACGTAACGGTTCATACTCATGAGTAGAAAAGACACAGCCTTTACCCCTAGTCAACGTGCTTATCTCAACAGTCTTCCAGCTATCAAACACGCGACAGCCACACGAATCTACTACACAAGCCAATTCCACAAAGACGCTGTCCAGCAATACGATAACGGTGTCAGACCGTCTGTTATTTTTGCACAGACTGGAATGCCGTCCACCCTCATCGGGCGCAAAAGGATTGAACGCTGCATCAACAGGCGGGAAAACACCGACTACACACAGTCCGGCATGCCAGAACAAGTACACAAGCAAGTCAGCATATTCCTCGACCAGATGGCGAGCAGAGTTGAGGGTTTTGATTGAAGCCAAGCGTTACACCTTATCCACCAATTCCACAGAAAGAATCCTGACATACGAATAGCCGGACTCTGCCAAACAGTAGGGATATCAGAAAACACGTACTACGAGCTGAGACTGGTAAATAGTTAAGGTCTAATAATGTACTACTAATTTTTATATAAAATTATTCCACAATAAGAGACACACTTGGAAAGAATGCGAATCCTGTATTAGGATTATTTGTATCTTCATAGATGAAGATGCAAATAAGATACAGCATTGTTCTTATGAAGGAGGCAAAGATGAACAAGAATAGCAAGCGCGGCGGAATCAACCCACGACCTCGACCATATCCTCATATGATTTAGGCATAATTTATCCGCACATATTCACACCAAAGGTTAATAATGAACATGACTTCGTACGAAGAAATGTTTGATGAGTATGTGAAATAAAGTGCAGCATATTGCGCTTCTCTATTTGAAGCAACAGAATATTTTTTCAAAGCAAATGCTGCACTTGAAGCCACTATCGTCAGTACAAACACAGCGAAAACATCCACCATCCATTCAATACAAGAATATTTCGAGACATGTAAAATATCGCTTATTAAAACAATTGATTTGCTACGGACATTCCAAGAAATACATACGACTATCCCTGGAGAGCAAGTAGAAGTCGATTTCGCACAACAATACTTCTATATAAAGAAAACATTATCTTGCGTCGAGCAGATTATTCAACTCTTTAGCACAGTGCGTGATGACAAGAACCTACAGCAACAGATTTGGGATAACGACGACTTTACAACATACTTCACTACTAGTGCCGATAGCATCTCTCAAGCAATAATTTGGCAATGTAATTTCACGAAACGAGCAAACCTTGACGAATCTATTTAAACCTTACCGCGGATATCTGCGTTTAGCAGCTAGTGATTTTCTTTCTAACTATGCAACTACACTAGCCTCAACTACTATTCAATTATGGCTATTGAACTCACTTTTTATCGGTTTTCAGCAGTCAAGCCATTATTTATCGCTTTACCTCACCCTCACTGCAATAAGTGAATTAGTAGCAGGCCTTTTCTCAGGAGCACTAGCTGAGCATGTAGGAATTTTCAGGACAACAGTTGCTGCATGCTTAGCAAGAATGATTGCGGGATTATGTATTATCGCAATTGTATCGGTATCCTTCTCAACCCCATCTGCTAACAAGTTGCTCCTATTTTGGTGTGTTTGTATACTTGTAATGGTTACGACAGCATGTGATACTTTCTATTTTCCTGCTATTACTTCCTTTGTTAATCGTGTAACAAAAAATGATGATCTTATTAATGTTCTTTCACTTCTTCGCTTTACAAGCCTCATGGGTACATTAGTAGGACCAGCAGTTGCAGGTTTTGCGAGTAGTAAATATTTATACATTCCAATTCTATTTACAGAAACTATCGCATTAGCAGGAATAATAATTTTTATTTATTTTATTTACAAGCATGCAGTTAGAACCGGAATTTATACTTCAGACGTCGCAGATGAAAATCCAGAATATTCTCAAGGCTTTTTGGCAACTTGGGCTAGGGGAATGGCAACATTTGTAAAAAACCAAACGTACAGGACTTTAGCTCCATTTGCAATACTCGAAGCTATCGCATCTACTGGCATAAGCTTTGCTGGAGTCCTCTTATTCTCAATGGTTCTACATAGTGCAGAAGGATATGGCTGGTATTTAAGCGCAATGTCACTTGGGTATGCCCTCAGCTATCTCATCGCGCCAAAAGTGTCCAGCAAAATGTCCTTCTCTATGCTACTCACTCTTTCACATATACTAGTGACTCTTTCTATAATAGGACTGGCATTAGCGCCTAACGCTATAGCAGCAGTCGTGTTTGGTTTCCTTTTTGCTTTCTTCCAAGGAGTAGTAAATCCACCATTCCAAACAGTATTTATTCATGCAGTAGATGATAATCTCGTTGGACAGGTAATGTCTGTATTCATCTCAGTTGTTGCCGCTATAGGAGCAGTAAGCTATCCGCTATGGGATTACGCTTATTCCCACATGACCATTCCATCTCTACATGCAGAGTCAGGAATAATTGTCATAGCTGCTCTTATCCACTTTATACTGGTGCTTATCTGCATATTCGATAAGCGATTGCGTTCAATTAAAGCAGAATAAGATGCAATAAATATTGTAAATACGAGCACAACTACAAGCTGCGCTGTGAAAGTTCACTACAGAAGTTTCACAGCGCAGCTTATTTTTAAATTAGAACGCTTTCAATTCAGACATCTAAGTTAACCGAGTGAACCATACTTTATCTGTCATAGAGTGTTCATTTGTGCCGTGAGCAAATAGCACCAACATCTATATCTAGGATATTTATAACTGATGTCCCGTCTGTAAATTCTTTTGACTAACATCATGAGAATTAAAAGAAATATCAGCACCATACCCGGATCCACTAAAAAGTCTGGGCGGCTATTGTCTCCACGAGTTTCACTCGTGGAGACTGTACTGTTGTGGCGCAGCAAGAATGCTGCCACCGGTCGCCGCCCCCACTTTCTCGTGTTGGTAGCCCAGAGGCTAGCACACCCAGTCCAAAGACCACACGCCAGCCTTGTCACGCCACCCAACAAGCTCACCCCTGCCAGCCCATTCCACAACATGTTCCACGGGCTGACCGGAGTCGAGCCTGGAGCGTCGCACAAGGACTGGGAGTGTTCTTGTGGGTTTACGGGTGTGCCTGCCCTGGAACTACCAACACACAAGGAAAGGATAAAAAAAAATGGTTACCATCAACAGCGACCACACGGTCACACTCCTAATAGGAGAGGTAGAAGCTCTCGTAGCATTCCACAACTACCTAGCAGGCTTTACCACGAAAGGATTGGACGAGAACACACTACGCTACGGTATCCAAGCATTAAGCAGTCTCCTCATCGTGCGTGACATGTTCCTTATTGATAGTTTCCATGGCTGCACCATGCAAGACTTCCTCGATAACGTTGAGCACCCATTCGCTGAGAAAACTGTCCACTATGTGCGTTCAAGCCTCGACCTGGTTTTTAGAGATGACAATTTCACCCTCGACACACGGCGCATCCATCGTGCAATAGCACTGCTGACCACCATGCTGGAACTTAAAGGATTAAGTCAGAGGGAAACTGTCACAGTCTATGGCACACTGTCATACTTGTATTGGCTGAAAAATGACACGACAAACGCTCGTATCACAGCCCAGAAAGCACTCACGATAGACGAGAAGTACGGGCTTGCACGCATCACTACTACAGCGCTCCTTCACCACATCACACCCCACTGGTGCCAGAAGTAAGCAGAGGGTTTGCTGGCAGAAAAAGAAGCGCAACTTTTTCTGCCAGCCCCTGGTGGCTTATCGCAGCCACCCTCCCGCGCGGGGCGCGTCTTACCCCTAGGGCATGCCCTGAACAAAATTCCATAAATTTTAGGGCATTACCCCCAGGAGCAAGCCGCGCTATTACCACGCGAGAAGGGTGGCTACTATGCTTCCATAAGTTCACACAAAGATGTGTGAACCAGCCGCCACCAGCAGGACAAAGAATCTGCCACCACTATCATGGCGGCAGACCCATTATCATCGCATGGAACACCTGCGGTGTACTCTCATTTTTTGCTTTTTATGACGTGTTCTTGACACTTCCCACTCTAAAAAACGGGTCACTTCCGCCAACTTCCCCGCGTCCTCCACTCGCGTTACGGACACGCGCGAAGCTAGGGCCCGCAAGGGGTTGGCTCCAGCGCATTCCGTTTTTGTCCCTTCCAGTGTTCAACAACACGAACGAAAAATAATCACACCAGGGTTTTTATATAAAACCAAACCATAAGAAAAATCATATACAAGTAGAAAGGAAAACAAGAATGAAAATTAACAGCAAGCCAGTCACCGGCACAAGCTTCGCATACGACGGATGCCACAAAATCTACATCTGCGAAAACACACAAGATGAGCAAGACGCGCAAAAAACCGGATACACCATCCACCCCATAAGCGAGCTTGAAAACACATACGAAAACTCGTGCGACCTACGCTTCATCCACAACTGGACACTCGATAAAGACTATGTCTCCCAACTAGAGCCCGCCTTATTCCAAGAATAACCAAAACTACAACAAAGAAAGGTCTTTTATGCTCATTCGTATACTCGCAGCATTCATCCTAATAAATGCACTTATTGCATACAGCGGTCTTGTAACCTACATGGCACATCTCATGCAAGAGAGCGCGAACAAGACACATACGCCAAAAACACGATGGCAAAAACTCACACTCGCACTAATTTTTACCAGTGTGACCGTCTGCGTACTCGTAGAAACACTATCAGACAACCAGACTATACGAACGATTACTCTCGCAGCCTTTGCATTTCTTATCGGCAACTTTTCAGGTGGCATGTATCAAAAAATCAAAACGAGCAACGAAAAGAAAGAACAAGAATGAGTGAACAAGAACGTAAAGTCCGTCTCGTCATCCGTATCACCCACACCATCGATATGAATGACAGTAACGGGTGGACACCACAATTAAGCTTCATCAAAACAAGAGAATCTTAAAAGGAGAATTATCATGGAGTTTACACTAGACAACGGGCAGCGTGACCTTCTATGGCTCGTCTTAGCACCCGCTGCCCCTGCCTTATGCTCACAAATAGGCCACGGCATGCCACAGTGGGCAATCATACTCGCAAGTATCATCTCATGCTGGATCCTCCTTGCTACAGCATACACAGAAACAAATAGATTATGGAAAGACAGCAGTCGAGTACGCAATTGCCAACACCAGACAATTATTCGCGCATGGACAGTACTCTTAAGCGTTCTCGCAGTAACCATAACCCTCGTACTGGCAGCAGCGCTTTATAACAGTTTTCTCCCTACAAACACGCAAACCTTTATTATCTTTAGCTCAATCAGTGTCATCGGTATGATGGTATTCTTTGCCCACTACTACTTCTACCAAGCCTGGATACCAGAAAAACGGGTATCCCTCAAAGAAATAGCAGCCACACACGGAATAGAACCATACACCAGTAACCACAATAAGACGAAAGAAGACTTGCAATGAGTGAACAAGAACGTAAAGTCCGCCTCGTCATCCGTATCACCCACACCGTAGACATGAATGACAGTAACGGGTGGACACCACAATTAAGCTTCATCAAAACCAGTATCCTCACCCCAGAAAAAGCGAAAAACATCGCGGCAATCCTGAACCGTCTTGAAGCATTCCGCGCATCCAAACTCGGAAACACGCAAGGCGTCCTGTGGATCATCAACGCGACCGACACATACGATCTGGACCGTATCACAAGCCAATTCGGACTCGATGAGCTCAAAAACCTACCCGAAGTCTTAAACCCAGTCACAGAAATAAGCCTCAACAACCTCAACTAAAAAGGAGAACAATGATGAAAACGACCATCGCTCAAACTATCGAAGGAAACCTCACCGACAATCACACCTACTTCCCGCCAGCAGACCGTAAACGCGCTATGCTCCAATTGACCATCGCATCACAAAACAGACGCCAGGAAAATGGGCAGTGGGTCGACGGACCAGCAGACTTCATCCAGGTAAAAATATTCGGTAGGTCTGCGGAAATCCTCGAAACCCTATGGAACAATGGGCAACTGGGTAAAGGCATGCCCGTCATTGCGATAGGCCGGTTCGATCCACGCCCATCCGCATGGATAGGCAAAGACGGCAAAGCCCACGCCCAAGTCAGTTTTAATGCTGAAAACCTTACAACCAATATCGCACTGCTCGCTATGCGGCAAAACCGCGACACCACACCTGTAGCTGCTCCAGAACAACCAGCCTCATCAGAGGACGATTGGATGACTGGTTACGACCCAGGTGATATGCCATTCTAAAGGCTGTAGTTTAAGTTAAAGAGTGCGGGTCTCTCTACCTAGAAGAAAGGTAGAGAGACCCGCGCTCTTATTGCTTCAGATTGACAAACTGTAAGAAATATCTTACAATTGATGCGTGAGAATAATAGAAACAGAAGAATTTACAAAATGGCTAGAAAAGCTTAAAAATAGACGAGCTCAACTAGCTATCGGCTCTCGACTCTTCCAGTGGAAAAATGAGAGCATGGTTTTCGGAGACGTTAAAACCATACATGGCGAACTCAAAGAAGCACGATTCCATATCGATGCAGGGTATCGCGTGTATTTCGCCCAAAAACAAGACAAGATAGTTCTCCTTGTCTTTGGTGGAGACAAATCCACACAAGACAAGGATATCAAGAAAGCAGACGCTCTCCTTAAAGACATGAAAGAAGCAGGACAATGGTAAAGACACGAGAATTCGATATTCAAAACTATCTAACCGACCCAGAATCTATCATTTATTTCCTTAATGCGGCATTAGAAGCTAACGATGCGCACTTCTTTACTCAAGCACTAGGCGAAGTAGCAAAATCTGAGGGAATGACAAAGCTTGCGCAGCGTTCCGGAATTCCACGCGAAAGCTTGTATCAAATCCTTTCCGGCAAAGGCAACCCACGTTTAGATACTCTTATGCGTGTTCTTGACAATCTCGGGTTTAGTCTCTCACTACGTCCACTAGAGGAAAACGAAGAGGAAACATCCAAAGATCACAAGAACAAAGAAGGCATAGTATATAAAGAACCTGCATACGCGTAAACACCCTCTAAGGGACCAAAAATCGGGTGGTTGGCTTGTCCTTTGATAGAAAACCAACCACCACCAAAATGGAAATGGTCGACATTACCGCACGTGAGATCGACCATTACTCATATATTCCTGACCTATATATCATGTGGGGCTAATGCCAACCCTTAAAGGGTTGTCTGTATGACACGGGTGCAGCAAAGATGCTGCACCACGGCCGCCCCACATGAGCTTTGTGCGTGCCAGCGCCAAGACAAGCACACACCCACCACAATCCACACACACCACCCCGATAAGGATTCTTGCAGTTCGCGCCAGACACCATCGTTTTTCAGGCTCCCCATGCCTGCAAAAATTGCAGACAGGGAAGCCTTTCCACGGGTGTGGGCGCGCCCCACAAGAACCCATATCATTTTTAGAGGGGTGGCGGAGTGTCTTATGGCAACGGGTTGTGTGCTGCTTAACGCTTGTCACGCACACAGTGACACACATAAGAAAGGACAATTATTATGGGACACTCCAGCATTCTCTACTCGTTCACCAGTGAAAAAGACGCTATCGAAGCACTCAAAAAATATGCCAGCTACGACAACCTCATCGCCACTTTTCTCCAGTCGGTCGATCCCCTTACCCTCGAAAAAGACATAGCCGATGAAGCTGACTATGTTGACTTCATCGACACATGGAACAATCCACGCGATATCGTCGACTTGGAAATACAGTACATGCCATACACGCTTACCAGTAAGAATGACGGTATCGTTCACCTACACGCTGATAGTGAAAAGATGAATAGTCTTGCACATGAAGCTGCGGAAACATTCCACCACGCTGCACGAATCGTAACCGATTACGGGTACATGCCACACTACGGTGCGCACAGTGAGCTAGACAGGCATGTCATGCGTGACTACCGTCGTCTTACACAACCGTATGCGACTACTCGTATTATCATCATGAACCCGTCAAACTTATCATGGACAGTCCTTGAAAGTAGCCTTGACTATCTCGACCCTCACTATCGTGACCTGTACATCATGACTACAGTAACCGGCGACTACCACATCTAAACGCACCGCTATACCACTAGAAGGGTTACCCATTAGGGTAGCCCTTCTTACTTTCTCATCTTGATAGTTTCTCTCACACCCCACACGCTGACATGGCCTTTTCCTTGCATCTATGCACTTAGCTAAGGATTACGCATACGAGGCGCCTCGTGTGGTAAGACAATACTTCCTTCCTTAAAAAATGTGAGTGGCTGTTTACCGCTTAGGCCTTCTTTTGTTTACCGATGAATGCTCGCTGCGCCTAGCGACATATGTCAACCTGTCCGTCGTGTCTTTCACTTACGTTGCAGCCACGCGTGCCAGGTCACGCACCCACAAGGGGTGTGACATATGCCGCCAGTCGTAGCGTGAACCGCAATCATCAACAAAAGAAAACCCAAGCGAAACAACCACTGTTTCACTTTTAACGGAAAGGATTATTATGACTACCACACTCGAAGCACCAGTAACCCGCAACTCCATTAACGTGCACGGCGCTATGGAAGGTGACATCCTCGTCGCAACATGGGGGTATGACCAAACCAACTGGGATTATTACGAAGTCATTCACGTCACCTCTAAAACAGTCACTCTCTTCGACTTGCGCCACCATACGCTGCTCAAGGGTAAGCGCACCCAGCCAGGCTATTACACGAACATTCCAGGCCGGTACGGTGTGCGCATCAATACCTTCAGCAACGCGTACTTCAATCCTGACGACCCTCAAGGCACGCATGCTCGTGAAGACGAGAAACGCTACTGGTCTATCAACATGGGTCACTAAAGCCCTCGTGGTGGAACACTCACGAAAAAGGTGGGTGCTCCACCACCTTTTCATTTCTCTTGTATAAGCCAGCCTACGCTTTCGTGTCGGTTTTCTTCTCACAAGAATGCCCATGACGATAAGCCAAAGACCTGGAACCATGCACTATTAATACGCTCATACAGATGGATATACAAGCACACCCCACAACCGATAGGTTGAGCACACGCATACACGTCTACGCGCTACTGGTAAGAGTGGTGCCAGAAGAATAGTTTCTACACATTCACTCTCCATCACACGTGTATGAGCCGCACCCACCCCTGCACGCATGGAACACAATCTTTTTCTACCACACAATCCTCTGCACTATTATCCTTCGCAAAACCATCAGCTACTCTGCCCGTGTACTTATAAGAGTGAGGAGATTATGCGCATTCAGTAAGAGCGACTGCTCACTCTTTTCCTTTTCATAGCTGGAGCACGTGTTTTCTCTACCCGTGTTTGTTTTACCGATGAATGCTCGCCCTACCAGCGGACGCATGTCAACCCATCCGAGCGTCTCTCAACAATAAATTGTTTCGGCCGCGCGAGCTGGGTCAAGCACCCCGAGGGTGTGAAACGCATCCACCGGCAGGACGTGAAACGCAATCATCAAAACAAACACAACGGGGAAGAGAAAAGCCTCTTCTCCCCACTTTTTGAAAGGAAAACACAATGAGCACCACAATCACTATGCCACAAATCTACAATCCACTCAAAGACTACGGGTACACGCCAATCACTACTTTCTGGGAAGACTTCACCATAGCAGAAGCATTTGGTCTCGACGCTATCGAAGATACTTACCAGCGCGCTTTTAATGAGTGGCACAGCAATTACAAAATGATGACCGAGCTTGTCATGGTGTTGAACAATAAAATCTGGCAATACCATTTCTACAACGAGGATAAAGCACGTGTATACAACGACCTGTATACGACCCTGGCAGCATGGTGCGAAGATAACTTCACAAGCGACCAGCTTGACTACTATTACACCACCACAGACTAAAACCTATAAAAGCACATGGGGTGAAGGATTCATATTCTTCACCCCTATTTCGTATGTACTTGACGACTCAATAGACAGGAATATTGTGTTGCACACGCTAAAGCGTGTACAACCATTCTTTTTCGTATGGAACACCTGCGGTGTACAAAAAATTTTCTTTAAGGTTTGTCAATTTCCTTGACACTTACGATCCTATCGCCACGTTCCTCCACGCAACGCCCGCGATGTCCCTAAAGGTCCACGCGCAGCTTATGCGCTACGTCACTTCACGGCGATATGTCTTCAGTGTTCAAGGAACTTGAACAAAAAAATGTCACAGACACCCCGAGGAAAAGGAGAGATGAAATGTGCACATGGTATGACGGGAGCGACATCGAAAACGTACTCGAAGAATATCCACAATTCAAAGATTGGTTCGACGCGCACCACACCATTGACGAAATTGACTGCTTTACCGTGTGCGATGTCGAAGAATGGTTTGAAGACTTTAGCGAGACGTGGATAACTCCCAAACTTGCCCAGCATAGTGAGCTTCCTTATTCGCTTCTCTATCACAGTATCGATATTGAACTTCTTGCCCAGAATTGTTCCGAAGTTGAAGACGGTGGCAGAGCATTCACCTTCGATAAGGCAAGCGGCTTATGCCTATGCCTAGCATACTAAAAGTTTGTGTGTTGTCCGATTAGAATAAGAATCAGGTAATACACAGAAGGAGACGACACATGCACACGTGGTACGAGTATATGATTCAAGCAAGTAAGAATAGCGAACGAGATGGGGATTTATGGTTCCGCTACCTGTACAAAGTTATTCAAGACAATGGCACGAAACTCACCAGTGATGATGTCACACGGTTACTCAACAGCACCGTGCTGACTCCCTTCCAAAAAATAACATTGCAAGACGC
Organism: Gardnerella coleohominis; assembly: GCF_002896555.1. Classification (GTDB taxonomy): domain Bacteria; phylum Actinomycetota; class Actinomycetes; order Actinomycetales; family Bifidobacteriaceae; genus Bifidobacterium; species Bifidobacterium vaginale_F. The sequence continues at coordinate 139,750 of NZ_MNLH01000002.1, read as the reverse complement.
ACTCACTGACGGCACACACACAAGAGAGCACGTGCTCCAAGCGAATCGTAAAGCACAACCAAAAAATATTCTGCAACTTTTCAAAGAAGGACGTTATGGACAAGACACCACTGTTCGCTGAACTCAATGACAATCTTGCGAACGAAAATATCACACTCGAAATTATTTGTGCTGGTGGTTTCGTTCTTGAGTATTACAATCTTCGAGGCACGCAAGACGTTGATGCCTTCTATACAGAAAATGAAAAAATCAGAAACATAATTCAACAGGTCGGTGAGAAATATAACGCGAACGAGCCAGATGAATTATGGCTTAATAATTCTGTTGCGAACATGAACCGCATCCCACCGCGCAAAATTTGCACTCCTGTTTTTCAATTCTCTCATCTTACCGTGCTCATGCCGCCGCTTGATTATATCCTTGGTATGAAACTAGAAAGTGGCAGAGAAAGAGACAAACACGATAGCGCTGAAATTATTCGCAGGCTCAAACTCACATCAGTAAAACAAGCACAAGATACTCTCCACAGTTACGGATTCCATACAGACTTATCACTCTTGCTCGAATCCTTTGAAGAAGCCTACGGCATGAACTGGCTCGCTGACTACATGGCACAGCACATGAATGAACTCGACGAACTGTAAAAACAAAAATCTTATTTTGCCTCGACTTAGTAAACAAGTCGAGGCAATTTTCTTTTATCCCTATAAAATTTTTGCTCGTGTTTTGCTTGGCTCTGTGGTTTCTTGTGCGCGTGATTTTCCGTGGCACTGTTTTCATAAAAAGGTTCTAGGGTTCTTCAAAAATTTTTCTTCTCTTTTATGAAAAATTCTTCTAAGAATTTTTCATAAAATCACTCCACACTTTAACCCATTTTTTCTTAAAACTATCCACAGATTTTTCTTCAGAAACATAAAAATAAAAGTTTTTTAATTTTAAGGAACCAATGCACCCTTCGGGTGTTTTTATTGGCTCACGCCAATAATTTCAAGGCTTTAAGAGTTTTAAGGCGTTATATAACGCCTTTGAGATTTTCTTTATATCAAAGAAAACTTTTTTACTTTCTCATTATTAAGTAGGTACAGGTAGAGAAAGGAGGACTAATGAGCACTTTAGGAGAGAAAATGGAACCTATTACTCGTCAGTGTGAACGCTGTAACAAATCATTCACTATCACTGATAAGCGCGCAAAGCATAAGAAGTTTTGTAGTGGCTACTGCCGTGTAATGGCATGCAAAGAACGCACTCAGCGTCTTCGCGATCAGGCGCGCGATTATGCGTATGCTCAACTCACTCTCAAAGATTATGAAAGAGAAAAAGATTTCAAAGCTTTACGTGAACATGTTGAGCAGTTAGAAGCACAAGCCCTCGCCGATAGAGAGTTCATCTCTCTCCTTGAAATCACACTGCCACGTATGATTTCTACAGGCTACCTGACTATCAATGAGAACAGCACCATGGCATCATACTGGATGAATACGCTCAAAGAATCAGATGTGGATTGGGACAAATTATTAAAACCAGTTCCCATCTCTTTTATTGACAAGCCATCGCTAGAAATTCAGAATGAAACGGCAACACTTCTTCAAGAGCAGCAAGAATACGAACAGAATACACAGCCTGTTCAGTTCGATAATGATGCTGATTATTTGCCATGGTAGACAATACAATAATAAAATTTTGATTAAGGAGTAACAGATTATGGTTCTCAATTTTGATGAAGAGATTGCCCGCTATAAGCAGGAGTTGGAAAGCAAGATTAAAACTCTGGAAGCTCAACGCTCAGCATTTAACACGCACAAAAAGAAGCTTACCCAGATTGCTACTCGAATCGAAAAATCTATGCGTGATTACCAAGACGCGTACGATGAGCTTATCGCATCAGGGGTAAGTACTATGGAAGCTAAAGCGAATAATATTGATAGCCTCTATAACCTAACCCAGAAGATTCGTACAAGCATGAAGGATACTACGATTCTACAGGATGAGGTAGAAACCACTCCTACCACGCACGAGAGAATTGATTCTCAAAGCTCCACAATGACTATATCCAGCGTGTCTCCAGCAAAAGAGAATCCTACGCAACCTGAAACTGATTTCATTCCCGGATATTCCAATTAGAAATCACATCTCACCGACGCAGGAGGGTTACCCATTATGAGTATGACAGTGAAATTTATCCACGCAGGATTTGCTCAATATCTCGAGGATGCAGTCAATGACACGATGCGACTGCAAAAAAGTGGTGGCGCTTCTGGCTACTACACTCATGAGGGTAATCCTCCAGGCAGGTGGCTTGGTAGCGGACTACAACTCGTGAACCACACGAGTGGAGATATCGTTGGCAAGAATGAGCTCTACTCTCTCATCGAGAAAATGGAAAACCCTGTCACAGGTCAAAAGCTTGCGCCTCATATTAGTGTGAAGCTTGCTGACCCACGCAACCCTAGAAGTCATTCTACCGTGACAAGCATTGATGCCACTTTTGCAGCTCCTAAAAGTTTTAGCTTGTACTGGATTCTTGCTGACGAACCCACACGAAATGAACTTGATCATATATGGAATAAAGCATTAGAGGAAGCAATACACCAGTTAGAGGAAAAAGGATGCTATGGACGTGTAGGACATGGAGGCACCGCTAATGTGAAGCTTACTGGTTTTGCCATAGCAGCCTACGATCATTACACCAACCGTAATGGCGAAGCCAACTACCATACACACGCTGTCATCAGTAATATTGCATTGCGGGAAGATGGTAAAGCAGTCGCACTGGATGGCCAGACTCTTCTCGCGGTTAAAGAGTCTATCAACGTGTACCATTCCCAAATTTTACGCGATATGCTACGGCGTGATATGGGGATTGAATGGGAGCAGCGACATAGCATTATAAATCCTAAAACTAAAGTCTGGGAGATGAAACAAATCCCTGACGAGCTCATACGAGCAACCAGTAGTAGAAGTTTTGCTATTGAACAAAAGCTTAATAGGCTCACACAAGAATTTATTGCGGCTAATGGGCGCGAACCTACTCGCAGAGAGCTGTCCCGATTAGAGAAAAAAGCATGGGCTACCACGAGACGTCACAAGACTGAAGACCCAGAGGCCCATGGTTCAAATCCATGCCCCGCTACTAAAGCCGGGAATCACACAAATTTCTCACGATTGTTGTGGTTCTCGGCTTTTTCTTATCTTATTAATAAAGCAAAATTGAGAGTCTGCGACGAGCACGCTTCAAACGCTCATCATCAGCAGGCAACATTGCAAAATATTCCAACATTCTGGCACGAATAGTATCCGCATCAGATTTATGCCCTTCTGCTAAGAAATCAAGCAATCTGCCAAAAGCATCATCAATATGACCGTCAATCATATCTACATCAGCAACTGCTAACTGAGCGTCAACAGATCCAGGATTATCTCCAGCAGCTTTACGAACTTCAGCAACGTTCGTATTAACATTGCGAGCCAAAAGCAATGCTTTAGCATGTTCACGGGAAGCCAACAAATCATGTGGATCTGCTTCAACTAGCTTCTCATACTCACGTGCAGCTGCTTCATAATCCCCTTGCTTAGCCAATTCATGAGCACGAGCGTGAGCAGGAGGAATATTTTCCGAATCATTCGCATCTTCTGAATTCGCAAATTCTTCCGATTTTCCAAAATTATCAGAATTTCCAGCATTACCAGAAGCATTACCAGAAGCATCAGCAGAATTATCAGCAGAATCCGAAGCATTATTATCCATATACGGAGCCGTTCCAGCAACACCTGATTGTTCCGCAACTTGCACAAGCTTTGGCAAAATAACAGTGCAAATCTGCTGCATTTCCTCATCAGTTGGCAAACCTTGAACAATCGGCATAGGCCTTCCAGCAACTAAACCATACACAGCAGGAAAATCTTGAGCGCGCAAAGCCTGTGCAATTGAAGGAGAATCATCTACATCAATTCGCGCAAGTTGCATACGGCCGTCAAGTGAATTAACCGCATCTGCCAATTTAGAAGCAACGTCATAACAAGCTTCATCATTTGACTGCCAAAGCAAAAGAATAATAGGGAAACTTACAGACGTTTGCACCATAGCTTGGAACGACTGATCGTTTACATCAATAACATATCCACCAGCTTTTGGTGCACTAGGAACACTTCCACCAGCAGCCAACTTTTCTGACTGCTTTGCTTGAGCTTCAACCCTACGTTTTACACCTTCTAAATCCACTGCTCCAGCAAGCGAAAACATGCCAGGATTCATACCTTGTGCATTCTCATTCACCATATTTGCCTCGTTTTCATATAACAGCTATTTTACTTTTAACTAAAGTGCTTCTACCTTAATAGGCTGACGCTCGGCACCAACAGGAGTAATTTTCATATTTGAACCAGCAGGAGGTATAACAAGCGCGATTACATTCACATAAGTAACCCGCATGGTACTTTTTGGATTAGAATTGCCGAAAAGCGCTTTTTCTTCATCTGAAGCAGGACGCGATTCCCTTCCTTCCCCAGCTTTACGAATCCATACCGAATCAATCCTAGCAACTACTAAATCACTGCCATCGGTTGAACGCATTACGCTAATAACGTCTGCAGAAGGAGTAAAAGTTTGATTTTGCGTGCCCTTATTACGTTCCATTCCTTCCTGAACTGTTTTTGAAAGCTCAGTTAACTTTTGACGTAAATAATCATTAGAAAAACGTTTAGCAAATTTACTATTATCATTATTTTGCAAAACATCAGCATATGCGGCAACTGCATCACGCGGAGTCATAATCAACCCCGAATCGTTTTCTTTGCCCATTGAAGAGCCTATAGAAGGTACAGCAAATTTAGGCAAATGAACGCCTGGGAATAATCGCGCAACAGCCCACAATTTGTAATTCGTACGAGCACGATCTTGTCTAAATACTAGAAGTCTCTTAGATTGCTGATCTTTAGTCGTAGTAGTAATAGTCATGACATCGCGTGGCCATGAAGAATTAGTTGGAACAATCGTCTGAGCTACTTCTCTAGGAATAGTGGTTTTAGGATCCAACTTGCCTATTTTTTTAGCTACTGTTAATTCACTTGTACGCACATCTAGCGCAGGTCCGCTTAAATATTCATCTAAGCCATCAACATTTTTCTCATCGTTTGCGCGCTCAAGAGCACACAAAACACGAAAACGTATGTCTTTCTCCTTAATCATTGTTAAATCAGGCTGCTCTTTAGAAGTCTGACTTTCTACAGGCTTAGGAACTTGACCATCGCACGCAGATAAGCATAAAACTGGGCTCAAAACTAATGAAGAAGCAAGAGCTGAAGTAACCGTTCTAAAAAACGCTTTACTCACAATATTTTTAGATATATTTTTAGATATATTTCCATATGTATTGTTATTAACTTGTTTTTTATTACGCATACTCAACTACTCCCCATCATTTTCTGATGAATTGCGGCTTCTACGCTTATTTCTTAATCGGTAATTATCTTTTCTGTATTTAACGAAAGTACGTCGATTATTTCGATTATTCCTTTGATTCTGATTGTCTGAATCATTATTTGAAGAACTAGTATTGCTTGTATTCACGCTATTATTGCGCTTATCTTCACCAGTGTTGCGCTTATCTTCGCTAGTGTTATTTTGCCTTGAGCTATTGTATTTTCTAGAAGGCCACTGAATTTTCTTATCGCGCTTACGGGAATTATTTTTTGACCTGTATTGCGAGCCATCTTTGACGCTATTTTTATTCCTTGAAGAAACATCATCAGATTCAGACTCAGATTCAGACTTATCGTCTAAAGCATCGCCATTATCTTCATCATTGTCGTTATCGTCGGTTCCACCATTGCCGCCATTACCGCTATTGCCGTCATTCAGATTATTGCTACCGTTATTGCCATTTTGTATAACAGATAAATCAGCATTATTAACTAATTTACGAACAGCATCCTTACCGATAACAGCATTTTCACCTGTTTCTTCCTCCCCAGAAAAGTCAGTATTAGAATCCTCATAAGTTTCCTGAGCAAAACGAGCAAAGTAAGATTGCAATTCATCCCTACTTATAACTTTCGTTTCATCATTAAAATCATGTGGATTAATGTTCTCAGAAGACTTTTTAGCCCCACTAGTTCCACTAGCTCCACTAGCACCATTATTTTCACTATTAAGAGAAGAATTATCAGCACTAATCACAACTGAATACTTCAAATCATCTTGTTTATCCGCGCTAATTTCATTATTCCTCTTACCCTTACGAGCATGAGCACCATGACGCGCATGAGAACCAGATGATTTCTTCTTTCGCCGCGAACCAAACAATTCAACAAAAGTACCAGCAAACGCTTCTGAAATACTAACTTCTTCACGCTTATTTTCAGATTCCAAGGCTCCCGATCTGCTTGCAACAAAGCGCTTATTACGCCTTTTATGAGGCGCCATTGAGAATAAGGTTGCAGAAAGCACTGCCATAACAATAAATAAAGCTCCAATAAAATACAAAGGAGTTGCAAAATTAGGAACAGAATGCCTGCGCCAACGCATTTCAATATACGCATTCTTTGAGTTATCTCCTAAATCAATAAGAAATACTCTTTTAGACAATTGCGAGCGCAAAGCACTAGTGTTATCTGATGAATTTGTACGTCCACTTTTCTGGCTTATTGAGGCTTCGACTCCATCTGCATCCCGCTTACCTGACTCAGTATGCATATATACGCCAGAACGAGATTGAATAAAATCTGAAAGATTAACAGATAATCTTGCTATACCTGCTTGGCAAGATCTTTGCTCCCACAAGTCTGAATTCTCAAAGGAAACATCCTTATTTTTATTAGACGCATCTGAAGCAGAATCCTTAGAATCAGATTTGCTCTTACTTACATTTGATGACGAATCATTATTTGAATTAGGATCCTTATCACCCTCAGCATCTTGAGGTATAGAAGAAAGTTTATTCCAATCTTTCAAACCCGTAATTCTTTGAACAGGATACCCCGATACCCATCCTCGCGCGTCTTTCGCTAAAGCCGATGCAATACAAACAGGCTTATGCGTACCTTCTACAGCAACATCGATTCGCACATGATTATCAACCATATTCATAACGCCAGGATCAGTCATAATATAACGTTTACCTACTATGTGACCATATGCGTTTATAACTGGATCTGGCTTCCAGATAGTTGAATTAAGTACGCCTAAAACAATACTCACTATGGCAAGCGCAACAAAAAGAGGAGCTACAATCCCACGCATGATCTTAGCGCGCATTGTTACTTTTTGCATAAATACTCTTTTCTTTCGTTATTGCTTTACAAAATTGCCATATCGTTTCTATTTTACTATCTTTTCGTATTATGTGTATTTTTTGCTTGTTATATTACTTATCTCAAGTTTTAAAATCCCAATATTAAGACTTAAAATACCAATATTTTACACATATTTTGCAAGTATTAATTTATGCTACACGACTCACTCAATATATAAATATCTTCAATTAATTTTATTTATTTTCTCTAAAATTTTGTAGACATAACATATTACGAATCAAATTTATTACATAAAATCAATATCACGCTGTAGTGTGAAGCCTATGAAGAAAACTAATATACAAAAATCTTTGATTACACGCGCTGTAGCAATTTTTAGCGCAGTCGTAATGTGTGCAGGATTAGCATCCTGCGGAGAGAATAATAATAGCCAATCCGATTCTAAGGCAGACGCAGCAGGAATGCACGTGATGTCAGGCGTAGAGGCCAAAGGAACCCTAGGTAAAATGCCTGAGGTTACTTTAAAGACTCCACTTAATTTCGAGAAGAATTCCTATGCTATTTTGCAAAAGGGAAACGGAAAAGCAATTAACGAAGGCGACCGTGTTTGCACACAGGGAACTGTTTATTCTGCTAAAGATGGCAAAAAAATAATGAGCACTTGGGATAAGCCTAATGGTCAAGATTGCTCTTTGGTAATTAAAAAGAATTATACGAGTCCTCAATATTATGCTCTGCTTAAAGGTAGAAAAATAAATAGCACTATTGCTTTTGGTATAAAAGGCGAGGGTAAGAATCCTTCTTACGTAATAGTTTTGACGATTGTTTCTACTCAAAAATCTTTAACTAAAGCAGAAGGTAAAGCAGTTACCGATATTCCAGCAAATTTGCCGAAAGTAACTCTTGATAAATCTGGAGCCCCAAGCTTAGATAAAAATAACTACGTGCCAGACGGAAAGCTTGTTTCTCAAACTTTGATTGAAGGAACTGGCAAAGAGGTGAGCGCGAAAAGCACAGTCAGCGCTCATTACTCTGGATGGACTACAGATAAGGACGGCAAGCTACACCAGTTTGATTCATCATGGACACGCGGAACACCTGCAGATTTCTCACTCGACGGACAGGTAATCCCAGGATGGACTAAAGGTTTAGCTGGTAAGAAAGTGGGATCCCGAGTTCTTTTGGTAATTCCACCAGAAGATGGTTACGGTAAGGAAGACAAGAAGGATGCGCAAGGAAAAGTAACGATTCCTGCGAACTCCACACTGTACTTTGTGGTAGACATTCTTTATGCTTCTTGATTTTTCTACTCATAGTTTTAAAATTAGCAGTGGAATGATTCTTTGGTAACTTATTAGTTACTAGATAGTTCTAAAATAAAACCAGAAAAAAGTTGAGGTATCTTAAGAAATTCTTAGGATACCTCAATTTTTATATCTTTTATATCTTTATATCTTTTATATTTTTATAAAACAATTAATAATCAAGCTTAATAATCAAGCTTATGTAATTTTATGATTCATAACGCATAAGCATGATGAAATTAAATTGTTTTTAAATATCGCGATGACTTTCAATTAAGTGGCCGATTACATACATAATCACGGCCCAAGCAAGAACCACTAAGCCTGATTGCCACCATGTGAAAACAACTGCGTCTGGCGGAAGTTGTGGGCCCGAATTAGCAGAACTTCCTAAGAATTGACTCACAGCATTGGCTGGCAAAATCTGCATAAGTATTGAAGTCCACTTCGCGAAATTGCTCGCAATCATAATAACGCTAACAACTGTAGGCAAAATCATCACGGCTCCAATAACGCACATAATTCCGCCAGCAGTTGACTTGCAAATCATGCCGAAACCGTACGCCATTGCTGCCACAACAACCATGATTGCAGGAGATCCAAGAAGCAGAATAAGAGGCAATTTCCACACGTTGCTTCCAGATAATCCAGAAACATTATCTCCTACAAAAGCTAATTCTGCAGCAGCTAACGAAACTGTCATTGCAATAAGTTGGGCTACAAAAACGTAGATTGCAACAGCAATAAACTTAGCCGTAAAGAGCACACCCCTTTTAGGTACAGCCGTAAGAGAAGCCTGAATTGAAGTCGTAGAATGTTCCGCGGTTATAGCAAGCACTGCAAAAATCGCCAAAACAATCAAAGATATAGAAGCAAAACTAATAACTAAGCGGAAAATGCTTTCTTGAGATGCAATAAGGTCACTTTTACCGCTCGGTCCAACAGTAATCGCAGCACTTGATCTACCTTGACTTGCTCCATTCTTAATGTCAGCTTTAGACATTGCTTTCTGCACAAGCGCGATAATAAAACTAAAAATTACTGGCAAAACAATTGTTAATGCCATGCACCACCATGTTGAGGCAAGTCCACGCAGCTTAACAATTTCAGATTTAAGCGTGTGCATAAATGTAAGGCGTAAGTGCTGAGCGTTCATGCTTCTTCCGGTTTTATAAGAGCTGCTTGCTGCTGGATTAACAGATTGATTAACAGATTGATTAATTTGCCCACTCATTTCCTGCTCCCTCCATATACATATTGCGATCCAGTCACAGAAGTAGTATTTGGCAATGCTTTTGTTACGTACTGCTCTTGGCCGTGTGTAAGAGCCAAATATGCTTCCTCAAGCGACGCATGCTCTTGATTTAGCTGATATACCAAAATCTGATTATCTGCAATTTCTCGAGCAAGCTGATTGAGCTCGCATCCTGTTATTCTAAGAAGCTCGCCTCCTTGAGCATCTTGAGGAGTGCGATTATCTGGCAAAATCCTGCATTCAGGATGATTTTGTGTAAGCACTTGCTTTAGTTTTTCGCCTTCAGGTGTCACAAGTCTCACAGCGTGCTGCGAATGTGCATCAACAAAATCTTTAACTGTTGTACGCTCCAAAATTTCGCCATGCGCAATAATCACAAGGTTATCTGCAGTAAGAGCAACCTCGCTCATTAGGTGAGAGCTAAGAAGTATTGCACGACCTTGGCTTGCGTAATATCTGCATAATTCACGAACCCACTTAACGCCTTCTGGATCCAAACCATTAATCGGCTCGTCAAGTATGAGATTGTGTGGATCTGCTAAAAGAGCTGCAGCAATAGAAAGACGCTGGCTCATACCAAGCGAGAAGGAGCCTGCCTTACGTTTTTTTACGCTAGTTAAACCAGTAATATCAATGACTTCATCTACACGTTTCTTTGATATTCCGTGAGTTAAAGCCAATGCGTATAAGTGATTGTAAGCCGTACGACCTCTATGAGCGGACTTTGCATCAAGTACTGCTCCAACTTCTGTCATTGGAGACGAGATCTGCTTATATGACTTGCCGTCAACCAAAACAATACCGTTATCAGGATGAATAAGCTCAAGCGCACAACGCATAGAGGTAGATTTGCCAGCACCATTAGGCCCTAAGAAGCCTGTAACTTTGCCGTCTTCGGCGACAAAAGAAACGTCTTCAAGCGCTGTTTTTGCGCCAAAACGTTTTGTAATATGTTTGAATTCTAACATATTACAATATTATCACTATTAAAAAAAAATACACATTTTATGTAAGTGTTTATGAGTACAAACTACTACGTTTTGTAATGCAATCGTTTGTTTGCGATTGTTTGTTTATATTTGCTTGTTTGTAGCTTGTATCAGCAATTTGGTGCTGCATGTTGCGCAATCCACGCGTGCATGGAAACAGCCGCAGCAGCTCCTGCATTTAGTGAGCGAACAGAGCCGAATTGCGAAATATAAACAACGTCATCCGCCATTTCTAGCGCTTTTTTAGAAAGCCCCGGCCCTTCTGCACCAAAAAGCATAAGGCAACGTTTAGGGAACTTGTAGTTTTCCATAGCAACTGCGCCTGGAATAATATCGAGCGCTATAACGCGAGCGTTTTTAGCGTCTTGTTCCTTAATATTTGCGATTTTTTCGGCTTCTTTATTGCCTTCTGCTTGCGCTTTAAGCAAAAGTTGATGCGCTTCTTCTGTTTCTCGTGCTATATTTTCGCGCCAATTAGTTACTAGAGTTTCAATAGTTGGGCAGCACTCAACGTATTGGTAAAGCTCAGTCATTAACGAGCCTTTACGATTCCATTTATGAGGCCCTACAATATACACTTTTTTCGCAGTAAATGCGTTTGCGGTGCGAACCATAGAGCCTATGTTGAAATCGTGAGTCCAATTTTCTACAGCTACTTCAAACTCGTGGCGTCCTTTAGAATCGAGATCCGCTTTTATAGCTTCTACTTTCCAGTATCGGTAGCGGTCTAGGACGTTGCGCTGGTCACCTTCGTCTAGTAATTCAGCGCTAAACCGCGCATCATAATTTGGCGATTCTGGATTATCTGGACGAGGCTCACCTGGATGCTCTTCTTCCCACGAGCCAACTCCTATAGGTCGGAATTCTGGCTCATCGGAAGCTTTTGCAGCCAAAGTAATTGGATTCGGTTCGTGCATGTGTGAGTTTTGCTCCGTTTAATACTTTTACTTAGTATTGGCAGCTAGTAATTGCAGCTAGTCTTGGCAGCCGTCAGTTGCGCAGTCACCTGTGCAACCTGACTTGCAGTGACCACCACAGCAGTTATCCTCGCAACATGGCTCAGTGCAACCATCGTTAGCGCAATCACCCGTGCACTCTACTTTGCAATGGCCACCGCAGCAATTGTCTTCACAGCAAGGCTCAGTGCAACCATCATGAGCACAATCACCCGTGCATTTAACCTCGCAATGACCACCACAGCAGTTGTCATTGCAGCAATCGTCGTGATCTGCATCTGCACGTAATTCTTCTTCATCGAAAGCTTGAACAAATGCCATTTTAGTACTCTCCTCACTTATTGGATTTACTAATTGAAGATGCCTTGTGCCTTGTTCGTCGGCGTCAACACCACCAATTAATGCAACTATAGCAAGAATTTGCGCGCCTTGCTGATTAACAATGCCAAAATCAAGACTTAATTCATTGCCGTGTCGTAAAGTCACAAGCGAAGAAGTTTGAACATACGATTTTTCAGAAAGCCAAGAGTCAAGTAACAATACTCGCTTGCCTTTAACTGACGGACCTTTTGTTGCAGGAAAAACAAAATCCATAACGAAGCCGTCGAGTGCAATTCCTTTACGTTCTGCAGCATGAATAAGCGCAAAAACCATAGGCACTGCAGCAGCAGTTAACGCACCAATAGCGTCAACATCGCGTTCTAACGAATACCCAGCTTTCTCAATTGCATCAAAAAGAACATCACCAACCAGCTTAGAGCCGCGCTGAACAAATGTAACAGAAAACAGTTCACTAAATGGTTTCGCACTCATATCCGCACAAAGCATGCGCTTAAGTTCCGCGCGTTCCTCTTGTAATTCCGTCATTATTACACTCCTTAGCGTTTAGAGTTCTTCAATTTTTGATGCTTTGATGTTTTTATGCTTAACGATCTTCTACTGATACTTCCGGAGCGCTCAGCTCTTTAACATCAGCTTTATCAGAATCTATAAGATCTATTGAAGCAATAACTTTACTTTGGTCTAACTTCTGAAGTTTACGCGCTGTTACCAACACTCGCGACTCAAGCGAAGAAGCAAACTTATTGTAAGCTGCAACTGTTCTTGCCAAAGATACGCCAAGTTTTGAAGCATTTTCTCCAAGAACTGCAAAGCGATCGTACAATTCTCGAGATAAATCGAAAAGTTCTTTTGCATCATCTGTAAGACTTTGCTGCTGCCATGCGTACGCAACAGACTTAAGCACAGCCCACAAAGTAACTGGCGAAGTGAGTGCTACTTTTTGCGCAAAAGCATCATCCATAAGCGTTGGATCCGCTTCAAGAGCCGCCTGAAGCAACGCTTCGTTTGGAATAAATGCAACTACAAAATCTGGTGCTGTTTCAAAAGCCTGCCAATACGCTTTAGCTCCCAATACTCTAACGTGCTCTCGCAAAGCCTTAGCATGCGCTTTTAGAAGCTCGCTCCTTCTAGCTAATTCTTCGTCACTTGCATTATCTGGGATTTCGCAAGCACGCTGATAATCCGCATACGGAACTTTTGCATCAACTGGAATTGTTTTGCCTCCTGGCAGATGCACAACCATATCTGGCCTCTGCTGTTCGCCATTTACTCCCGTTACAACAACCTGCGTATCAAAATCAACATGCTCAAGCAAACCCGCAGATTCCACAATATTCTTTAGTTGAGCCTCACCCCAAGCTCCGCGAACCTTATTATTTCGCAATGCTGCAGAAAGCGAACTTGTTTCGCGGTCAAGCCTTGTTTGCTGCTCACTTAAGCCTTTAAGCTGAGTGCTCAGCACACCCATTTCTTGCTTACGCCCTTCTTCAATCTGCGAAACTTTATTCTTCAATGCTTCGAGATTGTCTTTTACTGGAGCAAGCGCTTCCAAAACTTTACCTTGCTCTTTCAAAGTTTTCTCACGATTTAACCGTTCGCGTTCTTCTCGCTCTGCTCGCAATTGTTCTTCGCGATTCACTCGCAATTGCTCTGCCTGCTGCGCCTTAGCAAGTTCTGCTTCAACAAACTTTAATCGCTCAGCAAGCTGCTCTGCTTGCGTGCGATACCGTATGGCTTGATTGCCATTTTCTTGAGCTTGAGCGCGCGCTTGTTCATACTGCGAGCGCAATTCGTTAAATTCGCGCTGGTTTACGCCATTAGCGCCTTGCGTTCCAGAGTTGTGCTTAACAATAGCCAGCACAACAATGGCGGTTATTACAACAGCAACCACCATTAAAACAAACATCACAATATTATCGAACATACGTTCTATTAAACACTATTGAGTTGACTTTTAACACATAATTAAACACGTCTTTTAAGCACGTTCAAAATAAAGCAATCCACGTCCACACGTGCCACTCCACAGGCAAACTGCAATTACAGTAAGCACAACAACGACATATAACAATATGGATTGTCCAGGAATTACAGGCAAAGTTCCAGAAGGATACCATCGCAAAATCAATCCAATTTTACTTTGCAAACCTTGTGTGGCAATATTCATCACCGCTAAAAAGACACCAAATGCAAGGCCGTAAAACCTTCCAAAACAGGCTAATCCAATCTTTATTAGCACGATATCAATCCACGCATTACCTAAGATCATCTGCAATGTACTAAATATCTGCAGGTCTATTATACGAACAATTAACACTGAAGCGCCGAATGAAACAAACAAACACAATAAAGCAGCACTCAATGCATATATTCGCAGCCTTTTCATCACGAAACGTTCCCACGATACCATAATCGGAGCAAGGCAAACGAATGCCGCGGCAATAAGCCCAACTACAATAACTTCATACAGAGTAACAACAAAATTAACAGCACTACTACCAGATTGACATTGGAACGTTATACCTTCTACCGCATTATGCACATTAGCAGAATCTGGCAAACAAATATAACCAACATAAACTGGCAACTGCGTTACAAATGATCTGAATATAACAAGCATTAAAGAGGGAAGGACTACGGACAATAAAATTGCAACGATTGCAACAATATAATGCCTACCTTCAAGCCAAGCGCGAAAATTATTTTTCATGCTTATCACCAAGTTCCGATAAGACTTGTTGTGGAGTTATGAGGCATTGATTAAGTTCTTTAACATGATTTTTTACAAATTGTTTCAGCTTAGCATCATCAGCATTATTAATACTCATAGCCACTTTATCGTTTGCTTCACCTGGAATAAATCCATATGACCCATACACATCATTACTTATACGAGAAGGAAGCTGAGCAAGCAAAAATGCTGTAACAGAAGCGTTTGAATCAAGATTCTTTTTTACATATACTTCTTTCATAGCACTTGATGCACATTTTGCAGGCACAAATCTTTGTAACACTTCTTGAGCGATACCAGTCATATCACCATATTTCTCAGAACGCCTAACAAATGTATCTGTTTGTTGTTGAATAACAGTAGCTTTAAGATTACGTAACTTTATTAAACCACTATTAGTAAGATTCCAAGATTTTTCAGTATTTGTTGGAGTAAACGCATTTCCAAGCACAAGCACAATTCCTTTGCCTTGCGAATCTCTCTGATTCTTAGGAAACCAAGAAGCAACAGTTTTCAAATGTTTAACAGCACGAAGTTTACGAATATAAGCTTCTTCAGGATGTACACAAACAGAAAAAGCAGTATCTTTAAACGTCGTACACTGAGGCACAAAAGGTCCAGAGCGAATCCAAGGTTTTGGACCCCACATAGCTATACAACAAGCGCACACTATTGGCATAATTAAAGAAAGACTTATTGCTTTTATGCACCAATAAGATCCCTTTTGCCAAAAATATCTAATATGCGCGCAACAAAGAATGCATGAAACGATAACAACACACACAAAGAATGTGCGCAAACCCACCAACCATGGGTTCATGCGCAAACCAGGCTCAGCACCAATATCAGCGTCCGACACTGGAAGTATTGCGTATAAACTGCTACCCCAATATCTAGGAAAAATATCTCCTTGAGGTATGGCGCCATTACGCATTATAATGACGCCATAAATACAGCACCAAATTATTGCAAAAGATAATAAAGCTGAGAATACAATTGCCCAACGATTGCCAATAATTACTCCTAAAGTAAAACCAATTGCAAAAAATGCACTTGGCGTCACGCCTCCACATAATAGTGGAAAATACGGGAAATTTGTAATATTTACATCACTCTGAATTACTGTTGGCAATATACTTACGCAATATAACAAACTGCACAGTATAGCGCCTTTTAGTATAGGAATAGCGTAACGACTGGCTGATTTTCCTGCACACCACGCAGGATTAACCAAACATCTAGGCGAGCAAGCTTTACATGAACACCATGCGCCAAAAATGCAAGCAACAATATCAGACAAACAATGCATCCACGTGACATCAATTCTTAACCAAAGCGCATAATTATTATTATGCGCTAAAAAATTTGCCACACCCAAAAAAATAGGATATGCAATCAAAAATAAGCTAAAAATACAACTGCTTATTAGAGATAATGGGTACATAATACGTGAAATAATTGTGCATTTCTTATGACTTTTCGTAAAAAATCTGAATTCAGTTAAAAAGTTAGAATATTGACGCATATTTAATCACATCCCTATTTGCTACCACATTAACGAAATAAGAAACTATACATATCTAGTTACTGCTATTACTAATTTTTATGAAATTTAGATAGCAAATGCCTATACCCTGATTCCCATGGAGTTACCATAAGATCTTCACGATTAGCATATTGAAGAAGATTATCCATTTTCCCATCAAGCAATATAATTCCTTCATTAAGAACTATAACCCGATCCGCAATTACTGCTAAATCTTCTACTAAATGTGTACTGACAATAACAGTATGCTTTTGCGAATAAGACTTAAGAAAATTACGAATATCAATACGCTGCTCAGGATCTAAACCAACAGTAGGCTCGTCAAGTATTAGTACTGCAGGCTGGCTAGCAATCACACAAGCAATACCAGCACGCTGACGCTGACCTCCTGATATTTTAGCAACGATGCGATGTGCTTGTTTTTCCAAGCCAACCTGTTTGAGAGCATTCCAAGCAGCTTGATACGCAGCGCTCCACGATAAACCTCGCGCCCATGCGGCATATTGAACATTTTTTAACACACTTGATGCATTCATAAGTTCAAATGATTGTGGCAAATAACCAATATTTGACCGAGCTTTAGCCATTTCCGCACGATCAGTTACGTCAAAGCCATGAACAAAAAGTTTTCCACTAGAGGGAGCATAAATAGTCGCTATAACGTTAAGCAGAGTAGTTTTCCCAGCACCATTTGGCCCCAAAAGACCACATATGCCAAAAGATAAATCTATAGAAAGATTATGCAAAATTTGTTTTTTCCCATACGAAAAATTCACATTAACAAGTTGCACACCTGAGCCCGTATATGATTCTTGCATATCTCACCACTTAATAACTAGACTACTTACCTACAACTTCGTATATTTTCTCTGTCTATTCCAACTACAGAACCACTCATCTGAGCATAAGCTGACATTGGCATAGCATAAACAATAGTAGAACGCGCAACTATTGCAAATCCTTCCTTTGCGAACATATTCGTATCTCCATTTTCAATCTGCTTCATAACGTATTCAGCCTTGAATGCGTACACGTATTTTATAATAATTCATATAAAAAAAAATAGATTTTTACAAAAACCAATTAAAATTTTAAAAGATACGCATATTCGATAATGCCAATTATCAGCAGTAACTCGAAAAATTAAGGGGGAATTCCACCTTTTTATTTCAAGTTCATTCTACAAATATTTTTTATTTAGATAAAAAAATAGCGCGCTGTCTACTGGGGAATAATCCAATAAACAGCACGCTTTGTTTTATTTGACTACATTAAAGAATGCAGGCACTACGCAATCTTTAGGGTCACATGGTCGCTAGTATTCTCACAATCCGCAACTACGCGAGCGCCATCATGCACCTTTCCAGAAAGCAGCAATCGCGCAAGCTGGTCGCCAATTTCTGTTTGAACCAATCTGCGCAACGGACGAGCACCATAAACTGGATCGTAGCCATGCTCCGCAAGACAAGCGCGAGCAGAGTCACTCACATCCAAGATAATGCGGCGGTCACTCAAGCGTGCAGCCACTTGACGAACTTGAATATCCACAATTCCACCAAGCTCTTCGCGGCTCAACGGATGGAACATAACAAGCTCATCCAAACGGTTAATGAACTCTGGCTTAAACTCAGCATGAACAGCATTCATAACAGCCTTGCGTTTAGCAGCATCGTCCAAGCCCTCTTGCACAAGGAATTGCGAACCCAAGTTTGATGTCATAATCAAAATCGTATTCGTAAAATCAACCGTTCTACCCTGGCCGTCAGTCAAACGACCATCATCCAAAACCTGCAACAAAACGTCGAATACTTCTGGATGCGCCTTCTCAACTTCGTCAAAAAGCACTACAGAATACGGACGCCTACGCACAGCTTCAGTAAGCTGACCGCCTTCCTCGTAGCCAATGTAACCAGGAGCAGCACCGATTAGACGCGAAACGGAAGCCTTTTCCATGTACTCGCTCATATCAATGCGAACCATTGCACGCTCGTCGTCAAACAAGAAGTCGGCAAGAGCCTTAGCAAGCTCCGTCTTACCAACGCCAGTAGGACCCAAGAATAGGAACGAACCAGTCGGGCGATTCGGGTCTGCAATTCCAGCACGGCTTCTGCGCACAGCATCCGCTATAGCCTGAATTGCTTCGCTTTGGCCAACAACGCGCTTAGAAAGCTCCTTTTCCATGTTTAGCAGTTTCTCATTTTCGCCTTGCATCAAGCGACCAACAGGAATGCCAGTCCATTCGCTAACAACTCCTGCAATAGAATCAGCATCAACCTGGTCTGGAACCATCGGCTCTTTCGCTTCACTCTTAGCGTTAGCAGCCTCGGACTCCGCTTCTTCCAAAGCTTTTTGAATGCTTGGGATTTCGCCATACAAAATACGGCTTGCTTGCTCCAAATTGCCTTCACGCGTGAATTTGTCGGCTTCTACGCGCTTAGCATCGAGTTGCGCTCGCAAATCACCAACCTTGTTGTGACCAGCCTTTTCCGCATCCCAACGTGCTTTCAATCCAGTAAGCTTTTCGCGCGAGTTTGCTAATTCTTCTTGCAACTTTTCTAAGCGTTCTTTAGCAGCAGCATCTTCCGCTTTCTTTAATTGCATTTCTTCCATTTCAAGACGCGTAACTTTGCGCTGCAATTCGTCGATCTCTTCTGGCTGAGAATCAAGCTCCATACGCAAGTGAGCTGCCGCTTCATCCACCAAATCAATCGCCTTATCTGGAAGCTGACGACCGGTAATATAGCGGTTTGAAAGCGTTGCTGCAGCTACGATTGCATCGTCACTAATAGTCACCTTGTGATGTGCTTCGTAACGTTGCTTAAGTCCGCGCAAAATCGTCACCGTATCTTCAACAGATGGCTCGCCAACAAACACTTGCTGGAATCTGCGTTCAAGCGCCGAATCCTTTTCAATATGCTCGCGATACTCGTTAAGCGTAGTTGCGCCGACCAAGCGCAGCTCACCGCGCGCAAGCATTGGCTTAAGCATATTGCCAGCATCCATTGAACCTTCTGCAGATCCAGCGCCAACAACAGTGTGAATTTCGTCAATAAACGTAATAATTTGACCGTCTGATTGTTGAATTTCCTTCAACACTGCCTTTAAGCGTTCCTCGAACTCGCCGCGATACTTCGAACCTGCAACCATCGAAGCCAAATCGAGACTGATAAGACGCTTGTTTTGCAAAGTCGTAGGCACATCTCCTGCAACGATTCGCTGAGCCAATCCTTCTACAACTGCCGTTTTGCCAACGCCCGGCTCGCCAATTAGCACAGGATTGTTCTTCGTGCGGCGAGAAAGAATCTGAATTACACGACGAATCTCCTGATCGCGACCAATTACAGGGTCAAGCTTTCCTTCGCGAGCGCGCGCAGTCATATCAACAGAATACTTTTCGAGAGCTTTGTAGTTGCCTTCCGCGTCCGGACTTGTCACTTTCGCGCCTCCGCGTACTTTTGGTACGGCTTCACGCAGAGACTTCGCGCTAACATTGTACTTTTTGAAAATATCCGCAACAGCATTCGGCGCACTCGCAACCATGCCAACAAGCATATGTTCAGTGGAAACGTATTCGTCTCCCATTGCGCGCATTTCTTTTTCTGCCTGGCTTAGCGCAGCCAAAAGCTGACGACTTGCATCTGGCTTAGTCGTAGTAGAGCCAGTAGATGAAGGCAATGCCACTAATGCGTTACGAATTTCAGCACCGATTTGTTGCGCATCTGCCCCCGTTTGCGCAATAAGCGCGCGTACCACGCCCTGCTCTTGACGAAGTAATGCATCTGCCAAATGTAACGTATCAACTTGCGCATTGCCAGCTGCCGCTGCACTTTCTACAGCATCACTTAATGCGTCTTGCGCTAAGGTTGTAAACTTTTGTTCCATATCTACCCCCTATTTGCACCGCTTATCTAGCGGATTTAGGTGATTCTTATGCAATTTTTTGCAATTGCACTCAAATCACATTCTGTCAATTTCTAAAACTTGAGTCTACTACACTCAAGTTTTGTTTTCAAGATATCTGTGGCGTTTCCTTATGCACCTTCCGCTTGCAACTTATCTGCCGTGAACTTGTTAATTACCAAATCAAATCTAAAAGATTTAAAGTCTCAAATAAAAGTCAAGAAATTAATAAGTATCAAATATGTCGTAATCTTAAAAATATGAGAATTGCACGTTTTTCCTATAATGAAGTTCCTCAATACGCGTTTGTTCAAAAAGACGAAACAGACGGCAAGGATTATTTAGTAGCACTGGAAGGCCACCCATTAAGCCCTCAAGGAGTTAAACCAACCGGCAAGCGCTACAAGCTAGACGCAGATGGTGTGCGCCTGCTTGCACCGGTAATTCCTTCAAAAGTCTACGGATTGGCAAAAAACTACGATGCGCGTTCTGCTGAAGAGCGCGACGCTTCTCCTGCGGCAACTTCGCATACTGCTGCAGATATGGTTATTTTTACAAAGCCAAGTACTTCTGTAGTCGGTCCAGACGATCCGATTGTTATTCCTGCTTTCTCAAACGACATGAATTTCGAGCCAGAAGTGGCTGTCGTCATGGGCAAAATCGCCAAAAATGTGACGGTAGATACCGCAATGAACTACGTTCTTGGCTTTACTTGCGTAAATGACGTGACTTTGCGTGATTGCGCAGGAAGTGACCCAATGTGGGCTCGCGCAAAAGGATTTGACACTTCTTGCCCACTAGGCCCATGGATTACAACCGAGCTAAATTGGCGCGATGCACATATTTCATTTACGCTTAATGGCGAAAATGTTCCGGAAGCTGACGGCACTACAGCTCGACTTATTCACAGTATCCCAGAGCAAATCGCTGCAATTTCAAGCTTCTCAACACTTCTTCCAGGAGATGTGATTTTGACAGGAACTCCGTACCCAGCCGGAACTTTACGCGCTGGAGATGAAGCGATTGTACACGTAGATGGCATTGGGTCTCTGCGTAATGTGATTATGCACGCGTAACAGCAATAAAAGTAAAAAATAAGAATCAGAAGCTAGACAAAACTTAATACTACACAAATGCGCGCGGGCCAAAGATTGCCGAACCGATTCGGACCATTGTTGAACCTTCGGCAATCGCCCACGCAAAATCGCCGGACATTCCCATCGAAAGCTCTAATTTTGCAGAGTTTCCATCATGATCTTGCGCGAGTTGTTCACTTACACAATCTCTAATTTCTCTCAACTTTGCAAAACCTCTTCTTACTATTTTTTCATCATCCACTCGCGCTCCAAGCGTCATAAATCCGTGCAAATTAAGCGCCGGCAAGCTAGATATAGCGAGTGCTTCGTCAATCGCACGTTCTGGCGCGCATCCAGATTTTGCAGCTTCTCCCGAAACGTTCACTTCCAACATAACGTCTGTGCAAAGTCCCAAATTTTGCGCACGAGCAGATATTTTTTGCGCAAGATCAATTCCGTCAACCGACTGAATACCATTTGCAAGTGGTAAAACTTTGTTTATTTTATTGCTTTGCAGCTGACCGATTAAGTAGAGCGGAATTTCGCCGTTTACACCAACGCTTAAATTCTCGCGAGCAGCTTCCGCACGTAAAATTTCGGCTTTTGCAACTATTTCTTGCGGACGATTTTCCCCAATTACTCTCACTCCGGCACGAAGCGCTGCCATGATTTCGCCAACATCGCGCGTTTTAGTTGCAGCAAGTAGTGTAACAGATCCAGCTTTGCGACCATAATGCGATTCGACTTGAGCAATGGCATCTTGCACGCTGTGTACGCCGTCGGCAATTTGACGCGCACGAACACAATCGACCTCAGTATTCGCTAAATCTTTTTGCGTCATATATGCCATTTATTGCCCCCAATCTATCATTCTAAATACATAGTTTAGTCGAGGAAGGGCACGGATTTGTCGGCTAGGTTTGCACGAACAGAATCCCACGGCGTTTCGTCGCTTTCAAACAACGCAAGCGCATCGTCGGCACTCATATCTACAGGCTGATTTTTACCAGGCTTTTTGTATCCCAAAAGATACATGCAATAGCCAATCATGTGCTCTGCACTCCAGCCAGATTCACGAAGCGCACCAACGTCTAGCGAGTGCTTACTTTTGGCAAGTCGCTCGCCTTGTGCGTTATCAATTAGTGGCAAGTGCGCAAATTGCGTACGCACGTAATGCACACCATGAGCCGCAAAAAATCCCGATTTTTCAAGCAGCTCACCAATCCAAATTTGAAGCGCCGCCGAACGAAGCAAATCACGTCCGCGCACAATATCATTTACTCCGCTCAAAACGTCGTCAACAACAACCGCAAGCTGGTAAGAAAAAACGCCATCTGCGCGGCGAATCACCATATCTCCCAAATCGCGATCAATATTAAAAGATTGCTCCCCAAAAATCGCGTCTTCAAAACTCACATTCGCTTGACTCAAATCAGCAGGCGGTACCGCAAGTCGCAAAGAATGTTGCTGATTATTTTGCAAACACTTTTCAATTTGCGCCAAACCTTGCGCGTTTTTGCGAAGATTTCTGCACGTACCCGGGTAGCGTATAAAACCGTCGCCTTCTTGCGGAGCTGCAATTGCGCGAATATCGGAACGCGAGCAAAAACAAGGGTAGATTAACGAATTTCCGTCAGCATCTTGCAAAGATTCTAGCGATTCAAGAGCTTCCTGGTAGATTGCAGTGCGCTCATGCTGATAAGTTGGCTCACCAACCCAATCAAGCCCAGCCCAATGCAAGTCGTCAATAACTCGCGCGCTAGCATCCTTCGGCATGCGAGCAATATCAAGATCTTCCAAACGCAAAAGCATGTGGCCACCCTGCGATTTTGCAGAAAGCCAAGCAGCCAACATTGCTACCATATTGCCAATATGCATACGCCCGGAAGGAGTCGGCGCAAAACGACCAATTGCAATAGTTGACTTAGAAAACATGATTTCGTCTTTCTTAATAAGTAAAAAAGCAAAACAAAAGCGCGTAACGCATTCATACTAGCATTACGCGCTTCTTACAACCGCAATCAATCGCAATCAACCGCAATCAACCGCAATCAATCACATTTAAAGGCAACTACTTTATGCAAATAACGACTTGTACATAAGCACGCCCAAGATTGCACCAGCAGTAGGAGCAACAACTGGGATCCACGCTTCACCCCAGCGAGAAGATCCCTTGTGTGGAATTGGCAAAATTGCGTGAAGCAAACGCGGCATAAGATCACGCGCAGGATTCAAAGCAGGACCAGTTGGGCCGCCCATAGAAGTCACCAAACCCCAAACAACGAAGCCAACAACGATTGAAGCACCGGCCAAATTCTTCTCACCCCATGGAGACTTAAGGCAACAAAGAGCTGCCAAAACAAGCACAAGCGTGCCGAAGAATTCGTTAAGGAAGTAATTAAGCTTGTTGTTATAAGCGTCCGTAGTGCAGAAAGTGCCAAGAATAGCTCCAGGCTCCTCAGTTTCGTTGTAGTGCGGCAAATACGTTACGTACACAATAAGCTGTCCAACCAACGCACCCAAAAGCTGAGCTACAATATAAGGCGCAACGTTTTGCCACTCAAACATTCCATTTGCAGCTTGCGCAATCGTCATAGCAGGATTGATATGCGCTTCGGAAATTCCTCCGAACATTAGCACTGGGAACATCACGCCAAAACCGTAGCCCATGGCAATATTTAACCAACCAGCATGGTGTCCTTTAGTATTTTTTAATTCAACATTTGCAACAGCACCGTTTCCAAAAATCATAAGAATAGCAGTGCCAATAAATTCTGCAGCCAACTTCGTCATAAACGAATATTGCATGGTCCTTCGATCCTTCTTACCTGTTTCAAACTCCGCACACGTAATCACGCGTCAATAAATTAGCAACTCGCAATTGCGATTAGCACAGCATGGAACACAATACATCCTCATTTTCAAAGAAGCTAAGAAAATGAATTCCAACAATTATTCTTTGATAGTTTCCCTTATGCGCGCGACAGTCTGCACGAGCAGCAAAATCGCCCTCACATCAAAAGAGGCCCGCCATTTCGGCGAGCCTCTCATTCACAAAAACAATATCAGCGGTCTCATCTTCACAACAACATCGTTGCAACGGTTAAAGTCTCATGTTCCGTTCAACGTTCACGGATATTTTATCCATACACCTTTGTGGGTCTACCGCTCTTTTTATTTGTTCTTGTACTTATTATTATGCTTAAAATAACTTGCTTTGGCAAGAACAAAAACCAATAAAATTCAATTTGTTAGATTATTGTCGCAACTGTTAACTTTCATTCATAAAAACACTTTTATTGAAGCATTTTGTTCATATAAAATAGCACTCTTGTTCACTTACGTTCACATCACATAAATACCGGCGTGTTGCACGAGTCAAATGTGTGCTTTATTCGCTTAATTAAAGGCGACACTCATTCGCATACATCCCTTCTAACGCATACAATTACGGATTATGGTACAGATTTTTGACGCTCCCTCAAAGGCGATTCTGCGTGGTCAAATTGCAGAGCATATCGCCGAAGACGAAAAGGCAGAAAAACGTGAAGCTCGTGAGGGTGAGCTACCGTTGCCAAAAGATCGTTTCTTCGACCGCGAACTAAGCTGGTTGAAGTTTAATCGTCGCGTGCTTGAGCTAGCGCAAAATACTGATTTACCACTTCTTGAACGCGCTAATTTTGCTGCTATTTTTGCCTCAAACCTCGACGAATTCTTTATGGTTCGAGTCGCAGGTTTAAAGCGCCGAATTGATTCCGGTATAGCGGTAACTGCAGCAAGCGGATTAAGTCCTCGTCAGCAATTGCGAGCTATAAGCGAAGTTACGCATCGTCGCCAAGACGAGCACGCTCACTATGTTATTGAGCACATTCTGCCGGAGCTTGCAAAACAGCGCATAGTTATGCTCAGCTGGGATAAGCTGACAAAGTCAGAGCAGGAAAGACTTTCAGATTACTATAAAAAGCAAGTATTCCCAGTCCTTACTCCTCTTGCAGTAGATCCAGCACACCCGTTCCCATATATTTCAGGCAAGTCTATTAACTTGGCGGTTATCGTAGAAAATCCAAATTCTGGAAAATCGCATTTTGCTCGCGTAAAAATTCCAGATAATTTGAATCGTCTTGTACCAGTTGACGATTTAACAGATGAAGAAGGCCGCGAAGAGCGTTACGGCTTCATCACTATGGAAAAGCTGATTGCAGCTCACTTGGAATCGCTTTTCCCAGGCATGATTATTAAGGAAGCTCGCTCATTCCGCGTTACGCGTAACGAGGATATTGACGTTGAGGAAGACGATGCAGAGAACCTGCTGAACGCCATGGAGAAGGAGCTTCTTCGTCGTCGTTTCGGACCGCCAATTCGTTTGGAAATTTCCGACGAAGCTAGCCCATTCCTTTCGCAGCTTCTTGCTAATCAGTTGCGAGTAAGCCCTGAGGAAGTCTATCGCTTGCCTTCGCCGCTTGACATGACGGTACTGTTTGAATTGCAGGCGCTTGATCGCCCAGATTTGAAGTATCGTCCGTTTATTCCTACTACTAACCGTCAGATTGCAGAAGTTGAAACTAGCCACGCGCAGGATATTTTCGCTTCGATTCGTGAACATGATATTTTGCTGCATCATCCTTACGATTCGTTCTCTACTTCTGTACAGGCATTCCTCGCTCAAGCAGCTGCAGATCCAAAAGTGCTTGCAATTAAGCAAACTTTGTATCGCACGTCTAGCAATTCGCCAATTATTGACGCTCTTGTTGACGCAGCCCACGCTGGCAAGCAGGTACTTGCGCTTGTTGAGATTAAGGCGCGATTTGATGAGGACGCAAATATTGCTTGGGCTCGTAAGCTTGAGCGCGCCGGCGTTCACGTTGTGTACGGCATTGTCGGTTTAAAGACTCACTGCAAGCTTTCTCTTGTGGTTCGTCAGGAAGCCGAAGGATTACGCCGCTACTGCCACGTTGGCACTGGTAATTACAATCCTAAGACTGCTCGCCTTTACACAGATTTGGGATTGCTTACTTGCGATCCTGTAGTCGGCCAGGATTTGACTCGCCTATTTAATCAGCTTTCTGGTTACGCTCCAAAGTCAAGCTTCCACCGTTTGCTCGTAGCTCCTCGCACAGTTCGAACTGGCATTATTGCTCGCATTCGTCGTGAGGAAGCTGCAGCTCTTGCAGGTAAGGAAGCTTGGATTAAGATTAAGGTTAATTCTGTTGTTGATGAACAGACTATTGACGCATTGTATCGAGCATCTCAAGCTGGAGTGAAGATTGATATTGTTGAGCGCGGAATTTGCTCACTGAAACCTGGCATTGAAGGATTGAGCGACAATATTCGCGTTCGTTCAGTACTTGGCAGATTCCTTGAACACAGCCGCATTTATGCGTTTGCTAATTCTTGCGGACCGCAAATTGGTGACGGGCCTGCAAGTGGTCCAGAAGTTTGGATTGGTTCGGCTGATTTAATGCACCGCAATCTTGACCGACGCGTTGAAACACTGGTTCGTATAAGCGCACCGGATCAAGTTGAAGCTTTGATTCAGTATATTGATTTGCAAATGGCTGATTCTACGGTCTCGTGGTGGATGGATGGCGACGGCACGTATACCTTGCATTCTCGCGATAAGGAAGGTCGTCCGCTAGTAGACAGTCAGGCTTACTTAATTCACACTCACACGCGCAAGCCTCGCGGTGCGAATTAATCGCAAGTAACTAATAAACGATAAGCAAGAGCCAGATTCAGTAACATGTTTCTGGCTCTTGTTGTGTTTATTAACCCTTTATAATCTGCTAAATCTCAAGCGTTCCCGCAATAGCCGAAATCTTCTATAACACCATTTGCCAGTTTTGGGTAGTTTTGGTTATGTAACAAAATATCTGATTTACGCAGAGCATCTGCATCACAGTCATAAATGTGAATATCACAGTCACAGAAGTCAAAATGACTGTCATAAGTCTACGCATCTCGGTCAAAATACCCAAGATCACTGTCAAAATATAGTAGATGACTGTCAAAATCGAAAAAATGACAGTCATACATACAAAAATCACTGTCACAAACGAGAAAAATGACAGTCACAACACTTTTATCACAGTCACGACCGTGATAAAATAACAGTGACATTGTGATAGAGAAAACAAACCTAACAACAAAATATCAGCAAAATAATTATTCAAAAAAACTTCCACGCCTAATCACAGTTAACCAAGGAGCAAGCAATGGCAATCGTAAACGAACAAATCAAAGACGCCATAGAGCGATTGCGCATGCAAAAAACAGATGACTCCAATTATGAGGCAAAAAGCTGTGATGCAAAGCTCAGCGTAAGCGTGTGGGAAACAGTAAGCGCATTCGCTAACACAAATGGCGGCACACTACTACTCGGACTAGATGAAGGCAATAATTTTTCTCCAACAAAAAACTTTGATATTAACAAAGTTCGCGACCAATTTATTGAAGGAATAGGCGACGGCGGCGTAAACGGAGCACGGCTAACATATCCCCCAAGATATGACTTAGAGAGAGTAATCGTAGACGATAATTCTCAAATTCTAGCAATAAAAATCTACGAGAACCTTGCCGACAAAAAGCCATGCTATATTACAGCTAAAGGAAGTAAAGGCGGAAGCTACAAACGCGTTGATGATAAAGACATTCGCATGTCGAATGACGAAGTTTACGAAATAGAAAACGCGCTACGCCCAAGCGATATAGATTTATCAATCGTTAAAGAAGCTACAAAATCTGATTTAAATAAGGACTTAGTCGAAAACCTTATAACAAAGCGAGCGAACTCCAAAGCTTTGCGCGGAACTACAACAGAAGATGAAAAACTTACGCGTCTTAATATTACAGATAAGCAAGGGCGCGTACGAATGGCAGGACTTTTAACTCTTGGAAATTATCCACAGCAATTTTTCCCGCGATTATTTATTGACGTAACAGCTCACGCTGGAACAGAAAAATCTTCGACTGGAGTACAGCGCTTTATAGACCGCGAAGAATGCAGCGGAGCAATATCAGAAATGATTGAGGATGCAGTAAACGCGGTTATTAAAAATCTTCGAGTTAGCACATTTATTAACGGCGTCGAACGCATAGAAGAATCGGAGATTCCGCGCGAAGTTCTACGCGAAGCCATAGCTAATGCAGTAATTCACAGAGAATACCACGAATATTTTCAAGGTCAGCCTGTAAGCGTTGACATTTTCCACAACAGGGTTGTTATAACAAATCCTGGAGGATTATGGGGAGGAAAAACGCTTGACAACATTGATGACGGCGAATCAAAGTGCAGAAACTCTGCGCTTATGCAATTGGCACAATACACTCCAATTGAAGCAAATAGAATTGGAGCAGGCCCAGTTGAAGGTCAAGGTAGTGGAATTGCGTTTATGATTAACGAAATGCAAGCATGGTCACTACCAAAACCACAATTTATATCTAATCTTGGCTCTTTTAGCGTGATTTTGCAGCGCGCAAAAGCAAAACTTCCCAGCAACATAAATTATGTAAATTACGTAGATTACACAAACCGCTCTGAGATAATGGATTCTAACAAAAACTATGTTGAGGAACTCGCTAATACTAAACAAACGTTGGAAAATTACACTCAAGAAGAACGCGCACAAGAGGATAGCAAAAGGAATCTATTAAATGACGATATTTTACTAGCGCTTATACCTACTGACTCTACAATAACAACTCCAGAATTAGCTGAACTAACTAAAAAGTCTCCAGAAACAATTAGACGACATTTGCGTAAGCTAATTGCAGAAAATAAAGTAAAAGCACTAGGAAAAGCAACAAGTAGACAGCGTAAATATGCGAAAATCAGCAACTGATTTGTTCTAAGCCAATACTAAACTCTGCACACCACACTCCAGCACGTGACACTCCAGCACGCGCCACTTGCTTACACTAAATCTCACAAACTTACATATTTAAACCATTTGCCAGTTTTAGGAGGTTTAAGGATTATAAAACAATAACAGCTCTTTTGTTGCTGCTACGACTGTGACAAAAGTAAAAGATTACGGCACGACTAAAAGTTGCGAAAGAAAACCGCTAAAATAGTGAATATGAGTGCAGTAACGACGCAATACGTTGAAGCAGCTGGCGGGATTATTTATCGCAAGCGCAATATTACAAACAGCTCAAACGCAGACGAAAATACAAAAACAGGCAGCAATGCAAGCAAGTCAAATCGTGCAACTAAGCCAATCAGTGCAATAAAGCCTAGCGATGACGACTTTGAGCTTTGCCTTGTTTACCGTCCTAAATATGACGATTGGAGCTGGCCAAAAGGCAAAAACGAGCTAAACGAATCGCATCGTCACACTGCAGTTCGCGAGGTTGGAGAAGAAACAGGATATTCGGTCACGCTCGGCCCACATATCGCTAAAATAGAGTATCCGCTTGATCACGAAGGCAAAAAATCCTCCAAAAACAACGCGTCAAATAGCAGCCAGAACCGCAATGGCCAACCGGAAGTAATAAAGCGAATCCACTACTGGATGATGCGCTTAATAGACAATCAGTCCGCAGCAAAACGTCTTCCCGCTTTCGGACCAATTAAGCCTGCTAAACCCACTGAAATCGGCAATGTGTTATGGCTTACTCCTTCACAAGCGCGAAAAAAGCTTACGCACGATAGCGACCGCGAAGTGCTAGACGCTTTCTTAGAGAAGCTCCACGAAGGTCAATCAGAATATAGCACACTGCTTTTAGTGCGTCACGGAAAAGCTGAGTCTAGAAAAACTTGGCAAGGAAGCGAAGCGACTCGGCCAATAACACCTCTGGGCGCTGCCGCTTCATACGCTCTAGGCCGCGAACTGGCCTGCTACGCGCCGGATAAAATCATATCGTCTCCTTGGAAGCGTTGCTTAGAAACGCTCGACGCTTTTGCAAACGATTCTTCGCTTTCTATAGAACAGGCTGCGGAACTTACCGAAGATCATCACGAGAAAAAACCAAAATCTACATTGTCTGTTCTTGTGAACGAAATACAAAATCTTGAGCGTAATGCACAAAATGCAAGCGTTACAAACAATACAAACTCAACTGTCATATGCCTGCACAGACCGGTTATCGGCACTTTCTTCGATTATTTGCGGGGAATAACAAAACCTAGAGCACACAAGCGCATACTCAGCCAAAAATCTCCATACATGCCTACCGGAAGCGCAATAGTTTTGCATATAATTAATACTCCTAAAGGCGCTCGCATTATTGATATTGAAAAGGTTCTTCCAAGTGTCTACTAGTTTAAATTCGCAATCAAGTTCTATTCATTCAAGCAGATCTGCTTTTATGCCAAGCCCAAACGGTTCAAATCGTCCAAGCAGACCTGCGCAAATGGATCCAGCCATGCTCGCACAAATAGAAGGTGGTACAGATCCGCAGATTGTCAATGAGATTAGCCACACTTCCGCGGCCGTTCTACTTAACCGCGTACATAAAACGCAATCGCCAGAAATCGTTGAGCGCGTGCTGAATTTAGTTGAAAATGAGGGCATTGAAGTTATTGCAGATCTGTGGAATCATGCAGAAGCTGAATCTCTTCCTGGAATACTTTGGAGACTTTATTTACTGCGCATCTCTTTGCGTAAGAATCGTGAAATTTACGCAGAATATTGGCGTCTTGGCGAACCTGAAGCCACGAGCGCATCAGCTATTACAGGAATTGATGAAGCTCCTACGGGAGATGATATTGCGCGACTTGCAGATTCTATTCTTTCCGGCGCTTTTACAGGTGATTTTGCTGTAGCACTTTATCGCGCTTCAGCTTTTACTTCTATCATTTCGCGCGGAATGCACGTTTACGCGAAAAAGTTGGATAAGCAAAATTCTAATTCGATTAATACAGAAAAAATTGCACATATTTTGCACACTTCTGCAAATCTTAATTCACTTTCATACACTTTCCGTAATTGCGCAGGATTATGGCGATTAGGGAAACTTGAGTAAATTATTGGCAATTTGAATCGGATTCGAATTGGATTCTGATTGTGATTTGAATTGGATTCTAATTATGCGGCGCGCTGAAAATTAAAAACATGTATACTCGAGGTTGACGCTGGCTTGTGTTTAAGCCCCGGGCTCCATTTTTTGCCGCTACGAGCGGCGTTTGCGCCGACAGGCGCTTTCGCAAGTCAGCGTTTTATATTTGAGATTAGAAGCCAATACTGCCTTTTAACTGTTATTTTGTTTATATTTTGTTATAAATCTCACGGCACGCCGATAGCTTTACATGCCATGCTTGCATTAACCTAGAAGGTATGGATCTTCATGTTTTACATCATCCGCTGGTGGACCACAAGCTCACCGTTTTGCGAGATAAGAATACACCTTCTAACATTTTCCGCGAGTTGGTTTCCGAATTGGTAACCCTCGAAGCATACGAAGCAACCCGCAATTTGGAAGTTAGCGATCGCGAGATTGAAACTCCTATTTGCAAGATGACTGGCAAGCATTTAAACCGCCCACGCCCAATGGTTGTGCCGGTTTTGCGCGCTGGCCTCGGTATGCTT
Organism: Gardnerella coleohominis; assembly: GCF_002896555.1. Taxonomy (GTDB): domain Bacteria; phylum Actinomycetota; class Actinomycetes; order Actinomycetales; family Bifidobacteriaceae; genus Bifidobacterium; species Bifidobacterium vaginale_F. The sequence goes on along the minus strand of NZ_MNLH01000002.1, from coordinate 107,874 downwards.
GACGGCATGACTCGTCTTCTTCCAACCGCTGAGGTTGGATTCCTTGGCATGAAGCGTGACGAGCAGACGCTCGACATAGTAACTTATGCCAATCGTTTGCCAGAAGATTTGACTGGTCGTCAGTGCTTCCTTCTTGACCCAATGCTTGCCACCGGTGGCACTTTAGTTGCTGCTACTCATTACTTGGCTGAGCGTGGAGCTAAAGATGTTACAGCTATTAATATTTTGGCAGCTCCGGAAGGTTTGAAGCGCTTGGAGAAGGAAATTGATCCTTCTATTGATTTTAAGGTTGTTGTTTGCGCTGTTGATGAGCGTTTAAACGACAAGGCTTATATCGTTCCAGGCCTTGGCGACGCTGGCGATCGCTTGTATGGTTTGATTGACTAATAGTCACTAGCTAAATCAAACGAAAACTAGAATATAGAAACTAGAATCAAAAATTAGAATCAAAAACTACAAAATAGCCTGCTGATTTGCAACACTTTGCAATTTAAGCAGGCTTTTGCATTAATTCATTGCGCAATATTGCGTCAAATCAGATAATATAACTAGGCTTTATTTACAGCGCCTTTAGCATATAAAGATTCTAGAGCATCGCGCAAAGTCCCACTGTAGCTGATGCCAGCTTTTTGTGCCCAAGTATCAAGCCAAGCTGGAAGAGTAACATTTTTACGAACTGACTGAGAACCGTATTTTGCAGCATAAGAATCCATATCAAGCGCAACCATAGATAACTTTGAATTAGGATTTTCTACAACAATATCACTAATATCACTAGCTTTTGGTGCAGGCTTTCCGCTTTCAAGTTCTGTAAGAACCCATCCACTTGCTGCGTCTTCTGCCATAATCAGAGCCTCTGCAAGATTACTACCGCCAGTTACACACCCTGGCAAATCAGGAACTTCTGCAACAAAACCTCCGCTATTATCTTCATATGGAGTAAGAATAACAGGATACGCTAATTTCATCATTTCACCTTTGTCTCACTAATTCCTGCCTGGCGCCAGATTGACTTAACAACCGACGGGTTAATATCACCTGGATGTTTAGGTACTGTGACTTTACCCGTTTTAGTTTTATGTACGAATTGACAATGGCTTCCACGCTGTGCAAAAAGTATCCAGCCGTCCTTCTTAAGACGTTTTTCAATCTCTTTGTATCTCATAAAAAGATTATACACATTATGCGCATAAAATAAAATAATCAATCAAATTTTTACTAAATCATGCATATGCCTATATTCATTTACCGCGGACGAGTTATGGCAACTTCGCGAGCGCGATCTGCTAATTCGTCTAGTTTCTCAAGCTCCGCGCGCTGAGCATTAGTCTGTTTTGGCGCAAATTCTCCGTAACGATTTTGTGCAGCTGTACGAATTAAAAAGTCAGCTAAACGTGGATTTTTGGGCAAAACTGATCCGTGCATATAAGTGCCGATAACATTGTATTTGCGAGCGCCTTCAGTGTGATCTTCGCCATTATTTCCGCAATTTTCACCATCAACAGAGCCGAGCGGCTGAGTATCACCCTCCAAGCTTGTTCGTCCAGAATGGTTCTCGTAGCCCACAATATCGCCAAAATCGTCGCTATGTTCCACAAGATTCCCAATCATGCGCACGTCTTGACCAACCGTATGCTCGTCAAGTATTCCAATTCCTTGAAGCTTTTCCCCTTCGACGGTTTCGAAATACTCTCCAAAAAGCTGGTAAAGTCCGCAAATCATAAGCATTGGAACGCCATTTTCTGCAAGCTCACGAATCGCGTCTGCGCGCGCAAATAAATCTTCAGTAACTCTACTTTGCCCATGATCTTGGCCACCGCCGCCAAGAATCATATCTACTCGCTTTGGCCAATCATCGCCAACATTGTACTCGTGAAGCACAGGCTTGTAACCGTACAATTCCGCTCGGCGCATAATTGTAAGCACATTGCCATAGTCGCCGTAAATATTCATGTCTTTCGGGTACAGCGACATAATATCAAGTACACGAGCAGCATATGCTTTCGTGGACTTTCGTGATTTTGTTGTTTTTCCCATACGTCACTTACCTTATTTTCTTAAAATTTCTTATCGAAAACTATAAGCGCTTCCGTATTAAATATTTTATAAATAATACTATTTTTGATTTTCGTTTATTTATTCGTTTTCGATTTTATTCATTTATTTTATCCGTTTTCGACTTTATCCGTTTTTATTTATTATTTTGAGTTTATTATTTTGAGTTTCAGCGCCCAACTCCAACATCTTTAACTTCAGTAAGTTGAGCTAAAGTAGCGCGTACTCGAAGCATGGCAGTGTATGTGCAATATATTCGCTTGGCTTTCTTCTTATCGCCATAATCGCCGTTTACAAATGCTCGAACAGCTTCTTCCAAGTCTGTATTTACGTTATTAGCTGAAACCTTGTCGTATTGCAAACGCAACGCCATATCCCATGCGCGAGTTCCTGAAACACATTTCACGCCACTTCTGCGCAAGCAGCTAAAATCAACATCCCATAGCCAACTCATATCACGGCCATCAGCGTATTCGTCGCAAATTGCAATCATTGTATTGTGTTTTTCAGGATGATCTGAAGCTAGCGCAAGCCTGAATCCAATAGGATTTTTCACTAAAACTAATTCTACTGGTACATTATTTACTTTAATGACTTCTCCGCGTCCAAATGCAGGAGTTACGCGCGAAATCGAATGCATTAAAGAATTGTCATCAGGCTTCAAACCTTTTTCGCTTTTAGCAGCTACATCTTCTAGTATCGCTCTAACAATTGTTGCAGCCGCGGCAGCATTGAAAATATTATATGCGCCATCGAGTTTTAACGACGTAGTTTTGCGCTTACCGTCTATTATGAAGTCAGCTTCATGATCTCCAACTCTTGCTAAAACAACATCTGCTTTTGGTAGATTATTCTCGTCATATTTTTGACTATCATTATTTTCCTGATTATCGTCACTATGCAAATCATCATCGGATGGGAACATATTTCGTACTTCAGGATCTAATCCAAAATATTTAACTTTGCACGAAGGAAGAACATCCGCTGCGAGCGCAGAAATTCGAGAATCTTCACGATTAAGCACAAGAGTATTCGTTGTTGCACGTGAAACATTGCTCAATAGTTTTGCTGTAGTGTCAATTTCTCCAAAACGATCAAGCTGATCTCTCATAACATTTAATAACAGTGAATACCTCGGGCGAATTTGATGAACAAAATGAACAGCGTAGGCTTCATCAAGCTCCAAAACTGCAATATCTGCATCAAGCTTCGTACTAAACGCAGGCATTTCTTGCACAAGACCTGCCACAACACCACGCGTAAAATTAGATCCTGTAGGATTCGTAAAAACACGTAATCCTGCATCTCTAAGCATAGATGTAATCATGCGAGTGGTAGTAGTTTTACCGTTTGTACCAGAAACAAGAACTACTCCATAAGGAAGTTGCCCTAAGATTCTTGCTAAAAATCCTGAATCCAGCATTTCAACGACTTTACCAGGCAACGCGCTTCCGCCATGATGCAACGCTCTGGAAACAGCACGAACGAATTTGCCTACTGCGGGCATAGCAAAACCATAGAAACACTTTTTGTAAGTAACAGGATCAGAAGATTTACGCGAATGACTTTTATTCATATTTAAATCACACCGCCTGTGGCTGCTCTTGAGCCATATCTTCAAACTTCGAATTAATTCCACGGAAAGCAAGCTTAAATGTGTCTGTAGGGCCATTTCGATGCTTAGCCATAATAATATCAGCTTCTCCAGGACGGTCGTCTTTATTATAGAAATCAGGCCTATGCACTAAGAACACAACGTCAGCATCCTGCTCAATGGAACCAGATTCTCGCAAATCTGAAAGCTGCGGTTTTTTATCATTGCGCATTTCAGGGCCACGATTCAGCTGGCTTAACGCCACAACTGGAACTTCAAGCTCTTTTGCTAAAAGCTTTAGCGCGCGCGAAAAATCAGAAACCTCTTGCTGACGGCTTTCAACACGTTTCCCAGACGTCATTAATTGCAAATAGTCAATTACAACTAATTTCAAATCATGAGTTTGCTTTAAACGACGGCATTTTGCACGAATCTCCATCAAACTCATATTTGGACTATCGTCAATAAATAATGGGGAATCTTTCATCTTATCCCAAAAAGTATTTAGCTGATTCCACCTATCAGGAGTAATTTCTTCAGCATGACGTAATGCGGTTAAAGGCATATTTGTTTCTGCAGCAATAATACGCTGAGCCAATTCGATTTTGCTCATTTCCAAAGAGAAAATAATAGAAGTCATATTATGATGCAAAGCAGCAGAACGTGCAAAATCAACACCCAGAGTCGACTTACCCATAGCAGGACGTCCCGCAACAACAATCATTTGACCAGGCTGCAATCCCTGAGTCACATTATCAATATCTCTAAAACCTGTAGGAATACCGCGAGATATACCATTAGTTTGTATATCGTCAAGCTGGTTCAATGTGCTTTCTAAAACTGATCCAATTGACACGTAATCTTGACGCACTCTACCCGTACTCATCTCATATACTTCAGATTGTGCAAGATTAACAATATCTTCAGCAACAGCTCCGTCTGCAGAATATCCCATTTGTGCGATTTTTGTACCGGCTGTAATTACGTTACGCAAAATAGCATTTTGATGAACTATATCCGCATAATACGTTGCATTCGCAGCTGTAGGAACAGAAGCAACCAAGCTATGCAAATAATCCGCTCCGCCAACCTTTTCCAAATTGCCATTTTTTAACAATTCATTAGCAACAAGAACAGAATCTACAGGCTGAGAAGCAGAAAAAAGCGTAATGATTGCATCATAAATAGTTTGATGCTGAGGCAAATAAAAATCAGATGTTTCAAGCTCTTGTGAAACTTCGCCTATCGCGTCTTTGCTCATAAGCATTCCGCCAAGCACAGCCATTTCTGCATCAACATCGTGCGGTGGCACGCGATCAAATATGCTACGAGCATCCGATGATGAAGAATCTTGATTCATAGTTTTACCATACCCCGCAGTGCTATTATTTGGCACTAAATTTTCATGTGCAATACGTATTCCCCGCTGTATTCCTCGCGAAAATTACTACGCACAATTTCCTATAGAAACGAGTATAAACGTGTGCAAGTATTACGCGATACATACAAACGTTAAAGCCATTTTAAGAATAATACTAACTTTTTAAAGTTAAACGATTATAAATAAAACTCTTATACTAAATTCACAATTAAATTCACAATTAAATATGCTTAGCAGATTCCATCCATTCATCTGTGCCTATACGCAAGCTATTTCCTACAGCACGCCCACCAATATACACAACGTTCAGCGCCAGCCATAATGTGATAGTTCTTACAACATCGTTAACGCCAAACGTAATATCAGTTAATCCTGTGCATACTAAAGTTGCAATATAAATAACAGCCATTATTGAGCACGCTTTTGCAAGATATCTGTGATCTCCAGCTCCGATTAGCACTCCATCTAAAGCCCACATCCAACCAGATAATGGAAGGAATATTCCAAGAATTGTCATACTCACAGAAATAAGAAGTTGAACATAAGGATGATTGCTAAATAAAGGCGCACAAGTCCATCCAATGGCAATCATGAATATTCCAACAACTACACTGCTTAAAGCTCCCACGCTAGCGCACATACGAGTGATTACTCTTGCACGCCTACGCAAATTTGCTCCAAGCGCTGTAGCCACAATAGTTTGAGCTGCTATTCCAATTGCATCAAGAATATTCATTACAAAATTCCAACAAGAGTTAGCAACTTGATAAGCAGCAAGAGTATTTGTTCCTAAACGAGTTGCCGTAACTACTGTAGCTACCATGCAAACTCGTAACGCAAGAGTACGAACAAATAATGGCATTCCGCTACCAGCTGAATGAAGTATGTGATGGAAATTAGGCTTTAATCTTGCTCCACTTTTAGCAGCCCAAAATACAGCTGGGACAACTAGCACTAATCCCATATACCATTGTGCAATCATCGTAGCGATTCCAGACCCAGCAATTCCCCATTTCAAAGCAAATACCATTATTAAATCAAGAACAGTGTTAACAATAGCTCCACTTACTGCTGCGAATAAAGTAATCCGCACTTTACGAAGACCTCTAAAAATCCCATTCGCAGCATAGATTAGCAGCATAGCCGGCAATCCGGGCATAACTGTTTGTGTGTAAACAATAGCATTCTGTAATGTTTCGCCTCTAGCTCCTATTGCATAGCATAATGGTTCTGCTGCAATCATTAATAATGCCGTAAGAACAACGCCTAAAAACAGCGCCAACCATAATCCATCCATTCCAATGCTAAAACCTTCACGTTTTTTGCCTGATCCAAGCAGCCTAGCAACTTGTGAAGTCGTGTTATACGCAAGGAACAAACATAATCCCGCAATAGTTAGTAGTACAGTTGATCCAATTGAAAGACCAGCTAGAGCAGTACGACCAATGTGCCCAATGATTGCGGTATCAATAAGCACGAATGCAGGTTCAGCAATAAGTTGACCGAAAGTAGGAACAGCAAGAATCCATATGCTATGAAGTATTTCGCGCTTATCAAATGCACTGTCTTTAGATGTACTATTTTCAGATGCAATGCCTTCATCATTTTCTTCATTAGTTTTAGGTAATTTAACTTTAGCTTGATTAATTTCAGAGGATTCTCTAGATGCCTCTGTGTCAATCTCATTTTCTTGCTGTTGATATTTCATAATGTTTTATTCTATAGCCTTGCAATTAGCGTTATTTATAGCATTGTTTATAAATTTTAAGTTAGAGCAGATTAGTAACACAAAATCTACTAAAACACAAATCGAGTTTTTAAAATTAAAAGTTATTCGCAGGTTATCCACACCTTTATCCCCAACATGTGGATAAAATTGCGAGATATCCACGCAGACACGCCTAGAATGTGGATAACTTTGTTTTTTTATCCACACTACAAACTCCGTGCGTGTTGTGGATATACAAAAAGCCACCAACTTCAAAGAAGCTGATGGCTTTAATGTATATTTTAAATTATTTGATATTTTTAATTATTATCAGATCGATTTCTCTTGTTATTGCGCTTCCTATACCTAGTATTTTTATTATTCTGAGAATTATTGTTTTCAGAATCTTTGCTATCAGTATTTCGTGATTTAGATTCCGATTTATTATCATCTGAACTTTCATTATCAGATTCGTCATTATCGGTCTCAGACTCCTCAGATTCAGATTCATCAGACTCTTTTTCAGAATCATCATCGGATTCAGTGTCGTCTTTTTTAGAATCTGTTTCTGATTCTTTTACTTCAATATCCGAATCTTCAACATCGCCCCCAGAAACATCAGACTTAGCAACATCACCTTCAGATTCCGCAGACACAGAATCGTCAACTACAGATTCTGCAGCTACAGAATCCGGATTATCGACTCCGCTAGCTGCGCCAGTTTCGCTAACTTCACTAGCTTCATCAACAGCCTCGTTAGCCAAATCAGCAGGAACCGATACTGCTACTTGAGTTTTATCAGCAGACTCATCAGATGCTTCCGCTGTAACTACATCACGCACTTGAGAAATAGCTGAAAAATCATAAGCTCTTTCGCCTTGATCTGCCAAATCAACTCCCTTGCGTTCTTTAGCTTCAGAAATGCGCCATCCAAAGAGCTTTTCAAGAGCAAAAGCAACAACAGCGGTTACAGCGCCAGCGTAAAGAATCGTAATGCCAATCAAGCATAATTGCGCAACAAGTTGATGCCAATCCCAAGAGATAAATAACCCATAGCAATCAGCAAATAAACCTACTGTAATCAAACCAATAACAGCAGCAACACCGTTAACACTAACTACGTGCAAAGCGCCATCGTAACGCGAAAAAGTCTTGGAATGAGAAACAAGCGATGTAACTACACCAACAACAACTCCAAGAATTAGCGCGCATAAAGGTGAAATTACATTTGCCGCAGCAGAGCTTGCAGCCAAACCTGCCATAACTCCAGACGCTGCACCAAGTCCAGTGAAACGACCATAACGCAAACGCTCAGTGACGCCCCAAGCAAGCATAGACGCAGAAGCTGTGATAGTAGAAGAAACCCAAGCGTAAGCGGCTACAAAAGGAAGATTTGTAGACGAGCCAATCATGAGACCCAGCCAACCGAACCAAATAATGAAAATACCAAGCATAACAAAAGGAACGTTATGTGGATGTCGAATACTAGCTGAAGAAGCATCACTACTCATTAATTCTTGTGATGAATTTTCAACAGTCGTATTATTACCGCTAGAACGAGCAACATCTTCCCATAAAGCTCGCTCTAATTTTCCCTTATTTGAATTCTTAGAATCGCTTACAGAATTAGATTTCATGCCAGCGCGAGAATTATTAAACACGCCTTTAGCTTGAGAAATAAGATTCGTTAATGGCTTCTTAAGTGGGAATTTAGCATGCCCTCCAATAACAAATACTATAGCTAACGCAGAAATAGCGGCTGTAATGTTTAGCACAGAACCACCTGCAAAATCACGAGGCGAAACCCCTATTGCCTGCGCAATAGCACCGTTAGGAGAAAGCAAACCGCCTCCATAAACCATATGACTGATTGGAGCAAAAACCAGGGTAATCCAGAAAGCAACGAAAATCAGCCAAATAGCGTAACGAACGCGACCTGCTAGCGCACCTGTAATTAAAGATACTGCAACAATTGCGCACGCTAATCTAAAAGCAGCAGGAAGCTCAGCCGATACACCTAAATTCTTATATACGGATGTAAACATTCCCTTATCTGGAACCATGGAATCCCGGAATAACAATCCGCTCATAGGATCACCGAAAATTCCACCTGCCATATCTTTCCCAGCAAACGCAAGAGACCACCCCCATAACGTCCATACAATAGTTGTTACAGCAATAGCGCCCGCGGAAAGCATCATCATATTAACCATGGAAGTTGCGCGCTCGCGACCTCCATAAAATAGTGCAATACCAGGAGTAATAATAAACACTAAAGCTGCAGCAAGTAATGCCCACTGTGGATCCATATACATCACCTCAAACGTTCACGATTATGCAACTTACTCTTGTTGACTTACTTTTGTTGACTTTCTTATACCTTATTTATTGTACCTGCAAAGCGATATACAATTTTTATCGTTCCAAGAAAATTGACAATAAATTTATGCAAAATCTTGCAAATTACTGTAATTTCATGAAAGTATTCCGTCTACGAAACTTTCTGGTTCAAATGGAGCTAAATCATCTGGTCCTTCTCCCAATCCAACAAGTTTTACCGGAACGCCTAATTCTCGTTGAACAGAAATTACGATTCCACCTTTAGCTGATCCGTCAAGTTTAGTTAAAACTACACCTGTTATGCCAATAGCTTCAGCGAATACTTTTGCTTGAGCCATTCCGTTTTGACCAGTAGTTGCATCAAGCACAAGCAATACTTCATCAACAGGCATAGTTTTTTCTATAACTCTGCGAATCTTACCTAGCTCATCCATTAAATTGGACTTATTTTGTAAACGTCCAGCAGTATCTACTATTAACGCATCAACGTTTGTTTTACTCGCCTGCTCAGCCGCATCAAATGCCACAGAAGCTGGATCTGCTCCATCTTTAGCGGAACGTACCACTGGGACATTAACAGAAGCAGCCCATGTTGAAAGCTGATCTGCAGCGGCCGCACGGAATGTGTCAGCAGCTGCAAGCATGACAGAACGATTTTTGGATACAAACAACCTAGCTAACTTGCCAACAGTTGTTGTTTTACCTGTTCCATTCACTCCAACCGTCATGATTACGCTTGGGTGATGAGCACTAGGCTTATCAATATTTAAACTTCGATCCGTATGCTCACCAACAAGCTCTAAAAGCTTAGCTCGCAAAGCATCATGCACTTCATTAGAAGTTGAAACACCGGTAATACGAGCGTCTTTACGTAAAGATTCAACAAGCTCTTCACTTGCTTGAGTGCCGACATCAGCCAGAAGAAGCGTATCTTCAACTTCTTCCCAATCTGATTGCGAAATACGATCCTTAGTTAGAATCGCAAATAGTGCCTTGCCAAAAGGATTTGCACTCTTAGATAATCGCGCGCGCAAACGCTCTAAACGAGAAGGAGTAGATTCAGGAAGATTAATAGGCTTAGACTCTTGGACCTGCTCTGGTTCAGCTTCTTTCGTATTTTGCTCAAGACCAGATTCAGAATCTAAAGCTGCCTCAGGCTCAGAAACTGGTTCTGGTTCTGGCTCTGGCTCAGACTCTGGTTCTGGCTCTGGCTCAGGCTCAGACTCTGGTTCTGGCTCTGGCTCAGGCTTCACTTCCTCAATCTCAGGCTCCAAAGCTACCTGCGACTCAGGCTCTGATTCACGCTCAATCTCTGGCTCAGAAACTAAATCTGCCTTAATCTCAGATTCGGGCTGATCAGCTTTTGGTTTATCAGACGCAGCCTTCTCAGACGCAGCCTTCTCAGACGCACGCTCCTCAGACGCACCTTCTAAAGATTCTTTTCTGACAGCTTCTTCAATATTATTATCTTTATTCTCTTCATTTTTTTTATTTTTATTCTTAAAGAATCGAACAAAGCTATAACAAATTACGATAAGAACAACAGCAACAACGGAATACGCAAAAAAATTTTCCGAGTCGAAAACGCTAAATAAACTAAACAAGTTAAACATACATCAAGCATATGAAACTCAAAGTACATGAACAATATAATATATAAGTTTTTTTATTACTTTTTCACATTTTGAACAATGAAATTACTGGCATAAACAATTATTTATCACATAAATCTGCTGTCTATTATTTACGATTCTGATGCTCAATCAAACTTAAATGAACTCAATCAGACTTATATAGACTAAATTAAATTTACTTAAACTTGATTAAATAAGTGAAGATAAGTAATTTATTTATGTTGTCGTAATATCGAATAAGTTACCTATAAATCCGAAAATAAATAAAGAAAAGAAGGATCATGAATTCTTACACTGAATCTACTGAAAACGCAGAGCAGGAAAACGCAAACAATAATGCAATCAATAGCGCAAGCATTCACGTATATGGAGCCGATTGGTGTGGAGATTGCATTAGAGCCAAAGCTGCACTTAACAGATACGGAGCTGCATTTATATGGCATGACATTGAATCCGAGGAAGGTGCCGCAGAAAAAGCTGTAGAAATTAGCGGACAAAAACATATACCTGTAGTAATTTTCCCAGATAACTCATTTATGGTTGAGCCTTCTGCTGTGCAGATTAAGGAAAAGTTAGATTCCTTAAAGTAATTAGACAAATCAGACGAATTTGAATAATTAAAATAATTTGAATAATTAAATAGCAGCTTTTTAAAAAGTGCGAGCGATTTAAAAGGCTTGAGTGTTTAACAAAACTTGAGCCTAACTGTTAGTAATCAACACGCGCAACACATTGCATTCACATAGTCGTTTGAATGTAGTATACTTATCAGCTGTTGCCCCTTTAGCTCAATTGGCAGAGCAGAGTCCTTTTAAGTCTTGGGTTGTGGGTTCGAGTCCCACAGGGGGCACTTTTTTATGCCTTGATTACGGGTTATTTAGGGGTTGTTCGGATTATTTCCCAAAAAACTTATTACACACGCATAAATCAAAACGGGGTTATCCCGGGTTATACCCCCCCCCCAAAAAAAACATTGACTTGCAATGCACGTTAGCTAAATATTCATATTCGTATAAATACAAATCCAAATATTCAGAACGTACACACTGCAAGTCAATGCTATGTAATTATTGAATACTTAATTATTGAATACTTAATTATTGAATACTTATTGAGTACTTATCGATTAATTATCGAGTAGTATCAACTGTTATCAATTATTTATCTGTTACTTACTACTTATTGCGCAAGTTGTACCACCAAAGCATGCAAATAACACCAATCAAGCCAATTAACTCCAATCCGAGATTAAATAAGCTTGTTTTACTTGCACCCACAATTGTCAGCACAACAAAAGCCAAATAAAGTACTAATTTGAAGAAGACACTTAATGCTTTAATTAATTTCTCACTCATTTGATACCTCCCATATTTGAGGTTTCAAGCAAACGCTTTTGCACGATTGCATAGAATATAAGAACAGGGACCATAACAATAACCATGCCAGCATATAAACGACCATAATTTGTAGCCGCCTTTTGCGTTTGCATAAGATTTAGTAAGCCAACTTGAACAGTATGATTTTCGCCAGGCATCAAAGTCATGGAAATAATATAATCATTCCAATAGCTTAAGAAGTTGAAAAGCATAGACATCGCGATTGCAGGCTTAGCCATAGGGAAGAACACTCGAACCATAATCTTAAATTGCGATGCGCCATCAATCATTGCAGCTTCTTCATATGCTTTAGGAATTGACGCAAAATAATCTTGCAAAAGGAATATTGTGAAAGGCAATGACATAACTGCGTAAACAAGCGACAACACAAATATATTATTTACAAAAATGCCTTCTGGCAAAAATTCCATAACAATTTTGTCTGCTCCAACAAACATCAAGAAGATTGGAACAATAATATAATTTGCATTAATAAACAGTCCGCATTGAACAGCGAGTTTAAGCAACCTTCGTCCAGGAAACTCAAATCTAGCCAAAGCGTACGAGCATGGCAAGCCAATAACCAAAACTAAAATCATTGATAGCACAGTTACTATTACCGAAGTTCCGAAGTATTGGCCTAAATGAGCATCTACGAAAGCATCAACATAATTCTGCCAATGGAAACCTTTTGGTAAAGTCCAAGGACTTCCATAAAACTCGCTTTTATCTTTAAACGATGCAATAAATACCCATATAGTTGGAACAGCAATACTTAATGCAGCAAAAACGAGCACTATCTGACCGACTATGCGGCCAAAATTCCAACTATTGCCCTGCTCGTGAGCCCTAAGATTATTATTAGATTTCATAATCACATACCTTCCTTAATGCTCAAGAACTTCGCTCTTTGTAACCATGTTCACAATCAGAGACACGACAAAGCTAAATACGAAGATAACTACGCCGATTGCCATACCGTATCCATATGAAGAATTCGTATAAGCTTGCGAGTACATGTATCCAAGAAGAACTTGTGACGCATTATCAGGACCACCATTAGTCAACGCCATTACAAGAACGAAGCTTAAATTAACAGAACTTAGAATAAAGAACGTCAACGTTGTGCGCAAATTATTCCAAATAAGTGGGATAGTAATTGAGAACAATTGTCTCGTTTTACTAGCTCCATCAATTCTTGCAGCTTCATATATTTGCGGATCAATTCCAGCCATCGAAGACATATACATGACCATGTAGTAGCCCAACGACTGCCAAAGCATTGCCAATCCTATTGAATAAATTACAATTTTTTGATCGCCTAGCCACATTATCTTAACTGCATCTAAATGCAATAAATGTAACAAAGCATTTAAAAGTCCATCTTTTTGATCATAAATCGAAGAGAAAATTGCTGCTACAACAACAATCGAAAGAACAGCAGGCACGTACAAAATAAAGCGTATAAGACTGCTTCCAATAATTCGATTTTGCATAAGTATAGCGGCGAAAATAACAGCTAAAGGCAACGTAACAGACGTAACAACCACCAATAGCAAAACAGTATTTTGGAATACGTGTATGAACTTCATATCGCCAAGAAGCTTTTGGAAATTAGCTAAACCAACAAACTTCTTATCGTCGGAATATCCGCTCCACTTATATGCAGACATGCGGAAAATATTTATCGCTGGGATGAAGATAAATATTAACAACAGAATTGCTGTAGGCAAAGAACACAGCAGGCCAAACCTCGCACGCTTTTTATCCAAATCGGTGCTAACACCTTTGTTGCGCAAACGATTTAACGATTGCTTAAGATTTAACATTATAAATTCCTTTGTGTGTAAATAAATAACCCCTACTGCATGTAATTACGACTAGCATAACAACCTTGTTATTTCATCTAAGTAACTATTTGAGCAGCCTGAAGTATCAATGCCATTAATTTATAAAAACTAGAAATTATCGGCAAAAGGCGGGCACCAACAGCGGTAACTGCAGTGCCCGCCTATTTTAGGTGAATTAATTCACATGCTTAACGGACGAACTCACTACTGAGCAGCAGCAGCATTCAAAGCGTTGCTTGTATCGTTCAACTGATCAATCCACTGCTTCAAAGTCTTTTGCTTAGATGCAATAGAATCGACAGCGTTGTAAAGATCTTCCTTAATATTCTTTCCTTCTACGGAAGCTGTAGTGGAGAACGATCCTGAAACAGCGTGAACATTTGGCTCGTTATAAGCGTCATAGAAGAACTTCATGCTAGGATCAACCTTATCAGGCATACCCTTGATTGGCTGTACAGCACCGGTCTTTACGAAGATCTCAGCAGCCTTATCGGAGTACAAGAAGGCCATGAACTTCTTAGCTTCTTCCTTATGCTTTGCCTTAGATGGGATCCAGACAGCTTCAATCGTGGTATTGATATGGCGGATTCCATCCTTATTCAAGGTAGGAACTGGAGCGAATCCCCACTCAAATCCATCCATACGAGGAGCATCCTTCATCTCATTAACAATCCAAGTACCGTTTGGCATGAACAGCGACTTGCCATCCAAAATGGACTGCTGATTCTTGGTGAAGTCCTGAGCATTAGCATAACCAACAGTATTAGGATTGAGGTATTCAGTAACAAGCTTTGTTGCGATGCTTAATACCTTCTTAGCATTATCAGTCTTCCAAACATCCTTCTTGTATGTCATAACATCCTTGAAGAATTCTTGACCACCGATATCAGCAATAAGAGCATTGAAGAATCCATCGAAGTAACCAGCGGTTGGGTAAGTGAACAGCGAGATACCCTTTGCCTTGGCTTGATCGCCGAGCTTGAACATTTCATCCCAAGTTGTTGGAACTTTCCAACCATTCTTCTCAAGCAGAGTCTTATTGTAAACTAAGCCAGATGGAGAGTAATACATTGGCATAAGATAAGTATCACTGTTCCCGTAAGGATTTGTGTACAAACCAATCACACCATCAATAAGCTTCTCTTTAACAGTCTTAGACTCGCCTGGAACTTTGATGTCCAAAACGTCATTCAACTTATCCAAGGCCTTATCCTTTAACAGAGTTTCTGTTAAACCAGAAGGAGTACCCTGGGCAAGCTCAACGATATCTGGATAATTTCCAGCCTTCATACCAGGAGTGATTTCATCTTCAATCTTCTTAGAAGTGACTAAATCAATCTTGACATTTGGATTCAGCTTCTCATATTCTTTTACAACGTCTTTATACATCTGAGAACCATATCCGCCCTCAAATGCAGCAAACTTAAGCGTTACTTTACCGTTGGCACCAGTTGAATTAGTACCGCAGGCAGCAACACCGAGCAACATCGCGCCGGCGCCTAATGCTGCAACAAGACGCGTTATTTTATTAAAACAAGACATCCTTGTACCTCCTATTTATGCCGAACCGGTTTAGCAGCCTTGCTTCAACTGATCGACGTTTGTGTATGTGCTTCCTCACACATTTTTAATTGTACACTATGTTTCCAAAAAACAAAATAAAAAATCAGAAAAGTTTTAATAATATTTTTTACACTCACATTTAACTAATAACATCAACATTTATAAGGAAAATGACAGGCGATTTTGAAACAAAAATTACATAATTGTAATTTAAAACCATCGCATTTAAACAAAGACCTAAAGCATTATTGGATTCATAATAATCTATCCTTACATAAAAAGAGGGGCAAAAGATTGCTATAATTCACAAACTTTTACCCCTCAAATAACGGCGTAAAGCCGTCATCATTTAATTATGCATCATTTAATTATGCATCATTTAATTATCAGATTGCGCGGCGAACGAGAATAGCGCCAGCTGAAATAATCAGCAATACGCCAACAGCGAGAACACTAATCACGTTCACACCACTGTTTGTAAGGCGAGTAGCATTATTTGCGGCACTCTCCTTACTTCCAGTAGCTTTCTTCGTAGAATTAGCCACAACAATATTCGTCCAAGCAATCTGCTTGCCCTTCTTATCAACCAAAGCAACTGTATGCTTTCCAGAATAATCAGCTGGGAACATGGCATCAAACTGAGGCTTGCCGTTAACAATGCGAACGGTTACATACTTTGAACCATCGGCGCCCTTAAGCAATCGCGGAGACGAGTAGATGTAGGCATAAGCATACGCAACACCATCACGCTTCAAAGTTTCATAGAACTCAGAATTCGTAATATTGAGCAATACTTTATTTACCGCACCCGGCTGCGCAACATTATCATTGCCAACAGTAAGTTTGCCATTTAATTCCGCTTTAAGGTGCTGCACCGTTGCTGGAGCTGCAGGAGCAGGAGCAGATTCTGCTGGCTTTACCGAATCAGGAGTAGATTCTGCTGGAGCAGGCTGATTTGTTGGAGCTACAGGATTTGCTGGAGCCGGCTGAACTGGAGCTGGAGATTGCTCTGAAGGAGCAGGAGTCGGCACCGTTGGAGTAGCTGGCTTAACCGGAGCCGGTTTAGCAGGCTGTTCAGCAGGAGCAGGAGCTGCAGGCTTCGAAGGAACAGTTTCTACAGGAGGAACAGATGGCACTGCCGGAGCTGGCTTTACTGGAGACGGAACCGTAGGAACTGCAGGAACTGTAGGCACTGCAGGTACCGTAGGAGTTGGCACCGCTGGAGCCGGCTTTGCTGGGTCAGGAACAGTTGTAGAAGGATCAACCGGAGCGTTACCATTAATAGATTCCGCAGCCTTAGTTTCCTTCATTGCAGCACGAAGCTCAACAATAGCTTTCTGTACATCTTCAACAGATGCATCAGCATTCTTATCTACAGACTTTGCAGATTCGATTGCTTTTTGCAATGCACTCCACTTATCTGCAGCGTAATCAGCTTCAGAAAGGCCGCCAGCCTTCTTAATAACTGACTTTAGCTCTGTTTTATCAGCAGCAATCTTAATATCTTGAATCTCACGGTTAGTTGTCAAACGCAATTCAGCAGCAGATGCAAATCTATTTCTTTCATCGCTTTTTGCACCGCTAGAAGACAACGCTGTCAAACGTACCTTCTTGACATTTTCAATTTGCTTACCGAAATCAACCTTTTCCCAGTTACCGTTATTCTTAAAAGTACCACTCTTTATTACTGGATTTCCTTCAGTAGGAGTGATAGTAACCTTATACATTATAATCTTTCCGTTATCTCCACTACTTCTAGGAAGATATCGCAAAGCACTAATAGTCATAGGCTTCTTAAGAGTAAACTCAAACCACGCATCACCTTGATGAACCGCAGATTCATCCCAAGCGGTATGCCACCAAGTATTAGGGTCATTATCGACAGCAAACTCTGCAGGTCCTTCATTACCATACTTTTCTTGAGCGCTTCCAACAGATATGTCATATTCGTTGCGAGCAACGTCAAACTTATCGTCTAATGGCAAAGCTGGAGCAGTCTTCATAAATGAATCCAAGTACTCAAGAATAGCTACAGCGGACGCAAAGTCTTCAGATTTTGCTCCCTTTCGATTAAGAATAGAGTGAGCAAGTGCCATCTTTTCAACATATGTTCGCTGTGCTGACTCTGCAAAATTCTTACGCTTTGAATCCCACTTCTGCTTAATTTCATTGTATTTATTCTGAGCCTGCTCACGTGTTGTTACAGAATCATCCTCTTTAATCTTAAGATTATCAAGAATGAAATCCCTATAACCGCCAAAGTTTGCTCTAGCAGAATCTGGACTTACGCCGCTAGGTAATTTTTCTGCAGTACTTGTTGAGAAAATACCAAACCAAGTATCACCATCATCTCCACCAATAACTGTGAACTTATGATGCTTTGTAGTACCTTTAGCTTCATCGAGAGGAATCTTTGAAACCTTATCAGATGCAAAATCACCATTGCCAATAGCAACAGCATATGTGCCATTACTACCAGACTGGTAATCAAATTCAACTGTGTACTTTTTACCTGGCTTAAATGTGAAGTTCTGCGGAATTGTGCGATAAACAAGATTATTCTTGCGAACTAAACCGTTTATTTTAACAGACCAATTCCCGCCAAGAACATCATCTACTTCCTTCACATCCCATCCAGCTTGAGTAAATGGAGCGTGCTTTTCAGAAAGATGGATTCTATTATCTTCTACACGCTCTGATCCAGAGATAACGAATGGCCAAATACCCTGAGCATTATGTTCAAAGTCGTTTTCAAGACCGATTACCTCGCCCTTGGAGTTAAACTTCAAACCTTTATACTCATTTTCAACAACACGAACGTCGTCGAAATAAGTATCTTCAGCGCCAAGATGCTCAAGCTCTAAAGTAGTCTCGCCACTTTGCGGAGCATCAAAGAACACATACATGTTCTGGAAGTAACTACTACCTCCTACTGTTGCAGAACTAGTGTTATGAGAATAAGCTTTAACGTAATTCGCGGCTATGCTTCGCATAGTTGAGTTGCTTGCAAGCACCTTACCACCAGAACGAACTGTCATACGAGCAGCAGCATCAGAACGATTATCAACGCCTACATACAGAGCATAACGCTTACCAGGCTTCAAATCAGTTAGCTTCTGAGTTGCCTTCACTTTTCCTGTAAGTTTAAGCATAGGATTACTAAACTGACTCTTAGCAATACTTGCAGTGCCATTTCCTTCAATATTCCAATTCTTCTTAAGCGATTCTTCACCGCCATTGAATCCGGCATCTACAATATGCATATTTTCACTCCAAGTTACATGCAATTGTTCTGCCTTGGCATCACCCTTGTAAATAACATATGGAGTTTTAGCGAGAGCGTTTAACGTAATTTGTCCATTAGCGACATTTACAACAGTTCGCTCGGTTTTACCGAGATCTGTTAACTTATAAACGCTTACGTTAGCAAGATTTTCCCAGCCATTCGGCAACTTCCATGTAGTTGTACCGCCTACAGTATTCCAGTGGTAAAGCTTTTGCTTTGAATCATCCACAAGTTTTCCTGTATTGACATCCCACATCCACGGCAAAAGATAAGACTCGTTTCCTACACCTTTACCATCTCCAGGCGTTACAGCACCGGTCGCAATTAACTTACCGTTTAATGTAATAGTGCGATTGCGATAAGCAGTTAAGCCAGAATTATTCGATCCGCGCGCAATAACAAGCTTATTGCCATGATTATCTACTAAATCAATTTGCTCGCTACCGTTATTAGTATTACGATCGCGCACAGAAGAAGAATCCAGCGGGCTATTTACCCAACGAGATACCTTGAAATGCTGGATAAACTTAGTGGACAAATCATGCGTGAACAAATTCCTAATGTATGCATCATAATCATTACGTCCTTGCCAGCCTTCGAAGTCCTTCATATTGTATCCACCCAACAGCGGAGCGTTTGCAGCGCCGTAGTAGGTAGGATAATCGCCGATCCAGCTATCTTTTTGATGGTTACGAAGGAAGCGCATAACTTGAGAGTTTTCTCCCTTCATCTTAGATCCACCGTAAGTTAAATCAGCAGCCCAATGTTGGAATGTGGAATCATATTCGTTTCCAGCACCCCATTCAGTAGTCATACGCCAGCCATTCTTGTTAATCATCTTAGACATTTTGCGAGTTTCCCAAGAATCCTCACGACTGCCAGAAACAAGATTTCCCCAAACATCAAGATAAATGAAGTCCATATTGTCTTTGACTTCTTCCTTCAATTTATCAAAACGCTTTTCACGGGAATTAGATGCTAAATCGTAAATACCGTCTATACCAATACCTTGATCAAGCCAATTCCAGCCATAGCTCAAGCTACTTCCCCTACGGCGAACCATATCTTCAGTGAAAGCTTTAGCTTCTGGATACATTTCCGAAGCATTCACATGTACGCCAAAGCGAGCACCGTATTTCTTACCCTTTTTCATTAAGGTATTCATATCATCTGCGCCGCCAAGTCGCTTGCCAATATCAGCATAATCTGGGTGACCAGAATCATGACCTTCATTGCCATAACCCTTTAATAGCACTGACTGTCCGAGACCATCAGTATTAAGAGCAACTTTCTTAACATTATCGAGAGTTGTAAGGAATGGATTTTGCGCTTGTCCACCAAAATTCATTGCAATTCGCCATGCAACTAATTCTGGAACTTCTTCATACTTGTACGGATTATTCATAATATCGCGATAGGCGATAGCTCCATCCTGCCACGTAATAGAATTATCACCATTCAAATCGCCAGCAATTGCCACAGACATTTTTGGCATATCTGTTTCTGGAACAGTATATCTACGTCCTTTGCTGTCTTCGACAACTCGATGGTAATACCATGGTGCACTAGTTAACCCAAGCCTTGTTCCTGCAAATTCTGATTTAGTAGATGCAATAACGCGAGTATTCTTAGAACCACCTTCAATTCCAGAATATGCAGCAGTTCCATTATGTTCAGAATTGCTCCACAAACCAGCGCTTAGCTGATTATTTGAAACAAATCCATAAGTGTAATCGCCCTTATCCCTTATGGAATATCCGTTAGTAACTGCAACAGTTTTATCTCCAGGAATATTCGTATTCGAAGACATGCGAGCTCCTGTAAATGTAGCTCCTTCTTGAGAGCTGGTTACAGAAACTAAATTATTTCCAGGGAAATAAAGCGTTTGAATAGGATGACTTTCGCCAGCATTATTAACGATTTTTGTGACATTGAAGTGTAATTGATTTGCCTTAACGCTCATATCAACAGTAATTTCTGCATCAATATTTTTATCTGCATTTTTTACTTTAAGAACGTATTGAGCCTTAGTGTTATCGATTTTCTTAAATGTAACGTCAGAATCTTGTAGTTTAACATTTACACCATTTATAGAAACAGTGCGAATGTCACTGCGCTGGGCTTCCATTATGCGATTTTCAAGCTTTAGCATCTTGTAGTAAGAAACAGCTGGGAAATTCTTATGGAGAACAGCTTCCATATCTTCAGTTTTCAGTGTTTCAGTATCAAATACGCCTGTTTTTTGTAGCGTTATATCGCCTAATTTAGAATCTGAATCAGATACTGAAATTTCCTTGGTGAATTCATCGTATCCGTCAGCGATGGCAGAAAGAGTGAATTTACCAGGCTCTAAATCATTAATAGAAAACTCACCATTATTGTTAGTGTTAACAACTTTATTAGCACATTGAACTCGAGCATTTTTAAGAGGAGCATTATCTTGTCCTAAGATTTTTCCAGAAACGCTATAAGTGAGGCTAGGAGCATTAGGATCTCTCACTTCTATATCCGTGATTTCATTGCCGTAGGAACCTGCTCTAATAGCTAATTTATTTGAAAGCTTATCTTTCATGCTTGAGTAATCAACTTGGAGGACAATTCGTCTATCTACGCGAACTACAGCCTTGTTTTCGCCCCAGCGAATATTTACTTCGGTTTTTCTACCAGCTTGTGGAGGAGCTACGCGCTTCCCGTTAAAGTATTCGCCGTCTCCGCCATACCTTTGCCAGAACCATCCTTGAGCGTCAAATCCTATAAAAAGGCCGCTATTAGGATTTTTGTATCCAAGATAGAATCCGAATCGATTCTTACCTCCATCTTCTTTGGTTTTAATAATAGTTGTGAACACTCCAGAAGAATCCGCAAAATTATATTCTGCTTTATTAACAGCTATTGCAGGGTATTGCAAAGGATTTTCTGCCGAATTACCATTCTGACTGCTGGATTTAAAATGATACCAGCCATACTTTTTTTCGAGTACTTCTCCACCCTTTTTTGTTGATTCATCTAAGGACCAATCAAAATCAGATTGCGGATTTTCTTTTGCACCTGTGCTTATTTGCGATATGGCACTTAAGCCATTAGCCCACGCCGGAGTAGCAAAAGCAAAACTACCTACCAATGGCATTATTGATAGGGTAGCAGCAACAGTGCCAGCCACCAATCGTTTCATATTTTACCTTTTCTACCAGTGAAATTTTGGATAAAAAATTTTGATAATTAATTAATTTTTATCATTTATTATTGCGAGCTCTTCAATGAGCTCGCTTTAACAATCAACACGAATATTACGAATATTTTAATCACGGTAAAACTGTTATTTTGAGCTTGTACCTCCTTCTATCCATTGAGTTTTGTGCAACTTCGCGCCTTAAACTCATTATGAATAAATATTAAGTAAAAATAATTGTACATGAAGTTTCCAAAAAGTAAAATAAAAAATAAATATTTTTTATACTATTCAGGGGTATACTCTAATTATTTGTAATATAACAGCGTTTTTTACCTATTACCTTTCTGTTTTTGAGGAAAATATTTTAATACTTATTCCTTACTTTTAATATATTTATAAGCCAAAAATGCCTCATATTTATACGCTAGAAAATAAATAAGCTACTTCAAAAAAGAGGCACAAATTATAACTACGTGAAAATATAGTGAATTATTATAAAATGCGAGAAATTATAAGAAAAATAACCTAATTTAATTAAAAAATAAAAATCTGAAGATGCTATAAGGATAATAAAAGCAGCTACTTTCATATCGTAAATTACGTTTACAAAAATAGCTGCTGTTTTAATAGATAAACTGCGAAAAAATTACATATTTTTAGCTTGCCCAGACGCTTGCATCTTGGTCTTCATCTTCATCCGGATTGTATGCAGCTTTCGAATACGTATATTCATCATCAACTACGCCAGAATCAGCATCAGCATTAATCGCAGCAAGCACACCCTTATCCATCTTGTATTGAGGAAGCACATTTTTAATGTAACTTGTCACCGCATCCTGCATAGAAACATCATGGCCAACTTTCTCAGCCATAAACCAACGATGATCCAAAACTTCATGGAAGAATTGAGCAGGCTGAATTTGAGAGCGGAATTCAGGCGGAATCATGCGGACAGTTGGCTCAAATACTTCGCGCATCCAATCTGTTGCAACAATTTCCAGCTCTTCTCCTTGCCTCCAAGTAGAAGTCCTGTAAGCATCCAAATCATTAAGCAAACGACGAGCTTGATTTTCTTGCACATCTAAGCCTGTTAGTCGCAAAAGCTTACGCGATGCATACCCAGCATCTACAACTCGCGGACGAACCAAAACTCGACGGCCATCTTCAGATGTTTTCATCTCAAGCTCATCAACGTCAAAACCTAATTCATTCAAACGATTAACGCGTCGTTCGATACGCCACATTTCGTCAGGGCTAAATTTATCAACATCTGTAAGAGTACTCCAGAGAGAATGATATCTATCTACCAAACGATTGCCGACGCTAATTTCATCAACTTCTCCAGGCAATAATTGACCGGAACTCAAATCCATTAACTCGCCAATAATATTCGTTCGAGCCAAATCAATATCATACTCACGCTGGCCTTGAGTCAAACTATTATGCAAATCACCAGTTTCAGCATCAACTAGAAACGCAGAAAAAGCATCTGCATCGCGCAAGAACAAAACGTTAGAAAGAGAAACGTCACCCCAATAAAAACCAGAAAGATGTAAACGAACCATTAAAACTGCAAGAGCATCAATAAGTCTTTCTGCAGTATCTGGTCTTAAAGTGCGAGCAAATAACGCACGGTAAGGAAGAGAAAACTTTAAATGACGAGTAACTAGCATAGCCTCTAAAGGCTCACCATTTGCATCTTTACGGCCTGCAACAACGGCAAGAGGTGTTACAGTTGGCAATTCCAGTTTCCTCAAACGACGAAGCAATTCATATTCTCGTTCAGCTACTTGCCTAGTGATTTCCTTCATAGCATAAACTTCGTCGCCAACGTGAACGAATCGCACAACGTGCCTAGAAATACCGCGAGGAAGATTAACAAACAAATCTTTAGGCCATTGTGAAAGTGGAAGCTCCCACGGAAGCATAAACATTCGAGGGTTCGACACTGCAGCAGTAATTTTTAACGCTGAAGGCTCTTTCTTTGTAGACTCTTCATCCTGAGCCGAAACAGATGTTGCTTGAACAGCACGCGGATCCATAAGAGGAGCTTCATTCCATTCCATATTGTTTAATATACCCATCAGTTCGAATTATAGCTACGCTTTGTATTTGATATTCATATAAGATGCACAAATATTTTAATGCCGTTAAGCAAAATCCCCATACATTAAACAAATAATAAGAGAATTTGCTTTCATATAATGATGTGAAAAGCGGGGCAGCGTTAAGCAAACCCCGCATCACATTGCATTATATTAACATTTCAATCATGCAAAACAGAAATTAGTTCAAGCGCAATTCAGTAGAAGGTGCAAACAAATGCATCTTTGCTGGATCGATCTTGATCTTTACTATATCGCCAACCTTTGGAAGCGCACGAGGATTCACACGAATAGTAGTGAGCTTGTTCTGATCGGACATCATAGTAGATACTTCTGCAGGAGAACCATCAGTTACGATGTTTCCATAGATGTAACCGTCAGAGCCAAGATCCTCAACGTTAACAACATTCAAGGAGAATGCGTTTGGATCGTCTGAAGTAGCCAAGCTTGCATCTTCTGGACGGAAGCCAACAATAATCTGTCCACGATCTTCTGGAGTAAGCATGTTCACAGCTTCCGGAGGCAAAACAATAGAATCTTCACCAATCTGAGCACGGCCATTTACGACTGGATGCTGATTAATGTTCATGGATGGGGAACCAATGAAGCCTGCAACGAAGACGTTTGCTGGACGATCATAAAGTTCTGTTGGAGCACCAACTTGCTGCAAAACGCCAAGCTTAATTACAGCAATACGATCACCCATCGTAAGAGCCTCAGTCTGATCGTGTGTCACGTACAAAGTAGTAACACCGAGCTGACGCTGCAAAGCTGCAATCTGCGTACGAGTCTGAACACGAAGCTTTGCATCAAGGTTGGAAAGAGGCTCATCCATAAGGAAGACCTTTGGCTGACGAACGATTGCACGACCCATAGCAACACGCTGACGCTGACCACCAGACAAAGCCTTTGGCTTACGATCCAAATACTCAGTCAAATCCAAAACCTGAGCTGCCTTCAAAACTCGCTTCTCAATTTCTGCAGCAGGTACATTAGCAATCTTCAAGGCAAAGCCCATGTTTTGTCTAACAGTCATATGTGGATACAACGCATAGTTCTGGAAGACCATTGCAATATCGCGATCCTTTGGCTGCATAGTAGTAACATCTCGACCACCAATGAAGATGCGACCGCGGTTAACCTCTTCAAGGCCTGCCAACATACGTAATGTAGTAGACTTACCGCAACCGGATGGGCCAACGAGCACAAGAAACTCGCCATCCTTAATAGTCATGCACAAATTATCAACCGATGGCTTATCGTTGCCAGGGTAAATACGAGTGACATGATCAAATATAACTTCTGCCATGATATGTTCCTTTCATCGGCAGGTACGTGCCGAACGATCCGTTGTGAAGGGTGTGCACACAAGCCCGCTTCCAACTTCGGCTGAGGCCTTACGCACACATTACTTATCTGGTCCATTGAAGGTTCTCTTCGTTGAGCCATAATCCAATATAACATGTTCGAG
Source organism: Gardnerella coleohominis (assembly GCF_002896555.1). Taxonomy (GTDB): domain Bacteria; phylum Actinomycetota; class Actinomycetes; order Actinomycetales; family Bifidobacteriaceae; genus Bifidobacterium; species Bifidobacterium vaginale_F. The sequence continues at coordinate 82,339 of NZ_MNLH01000002.1, read as the reverse complement.
GTGACAAAACACCAAATTTTTTATTAACTTTTCTCGGCGTGTCGCAAATAATATAAATAAATACGCATAATTTATGGTTAACAGTAAAGCTCGGAGTAGGTTTACCATAATAACCATGGACGAAATTAGCATGTTCAATCTAAGCCAAGGTCAAAATATTGGCGGATACACACTTATAAAAAGACTCGGCGGCGGTGCTATGGGCTCAGTGTGGAGAGTTAGCGACGACGGCGGCCAAGAATATGCCATGAAAATTTTGCGCGCAAGTATGTGCAACACTGAAGATAACTCAGATAATGATCAAGATCTTGCACGAACGCGTCTACGTCGAGAAGCGATTGCACTGCAACGAATTCACAATAGTGGAGTTTGCTCAATAGTAGACATGGAACTCGATGCGTCAATCGCATTTATAGTCACAGAACTTATTGACGGTTTAAATTTAAAAGAAGATGTATCAGAAAATGGCCCTTATATTTCTGACGATTTAGAAAGACTTGCGCACAAGCTTATTGAAGCTGTTAAAGCAGTACATGCAGCAGGCATTATTCACAGAGATATAAAACCAACAAACGTAATGATTTCAGCCACAGGACCAGTTTTAGTCGATTTTGGAATTGCGATGGGAGAAGGCGAAAGCCACGTTACTAGAACTGGTCTAGTTATGGGAACACCAGGATTTATAGCTCCTGAAATCATAGAAGGCGGAGATTCTGACGAATTCACAGATTGGTGGTCACTCGCAGCAGTTCTAGCTTTCGCAGCAACAGGAAAACCTGTTTTTGGCACAAAGCCTATGATGGCTGTATTAGAAAGAGCTGCTTCAGGAAATGCAAATCTTAATGGCTTACCTCCATTAACTATGGATGCGTTGCGATCTGCATTAAACCCGGATCGCAATAAAAGATGCACTCCAGACGAACTAGAACAAGCTATTGCAAAAGATGCAGAAGATCCTCTTGCTTGGCAGGAGGCGATGCACCCTTTTGATTTAAATAACGACGCTGATTTCGCATATAAATCAGACGCTCCGAAAACAGTTATTTTCTCTAACAATGCTCAAGATTTCGATACTTCACAAACAGTTGATATTTTGAGAACTGCTAGTGTTTCACATGAAACAGTAATATCAGGAACAACGGCTATCGGGAATCTTAATAGCACAAAAAACGTTAGAAAAAGTTGGCAATATGCTGCAAATGCTGGCGAAACAAATACTCAGGAAACACTCGCGCAAGTAGTACTCTCACAGGAAACGCAATTACAGGAAACGCAATTACAAAATGCGCAACTGCAAGACACGCAACTAGAACAAACAATAATTCAGCCAATACAAGAAACACTCTCACAAGAAGCGCAAGAAACAAACGCGCAAGAAACAATCCAACCAACACAAGAAGCAACACAAGAAGCAGAATCTGCTTCAGAATCTGGTTCAGAATCTGAAGCAGATAGCCAATATCAAGAAAATCTTAAACAATTAACTAGCTCATACATGTTCAGAGGAACAATATTCCTTCTTATCTTTATTCCAATACTTCTAGTTATAACCTGTTTATCTTTAACAACATCACTTTGCTTGCACGTATTACTACTACTTATATCGGCAACAGTAGGCTATAACGTTTCATCCCATATACATCGTCAAACAATAAACGGCACAATGCGTAAAGATAACTTCGTACGCATATTTTCAATACCATGGCATTTTATAAAAGCCATAATTTACACAATTCCTTCAATGCTTATAATTCTTTTAACATCAATACTTGGAGCTTATATCTACCCATTTTTAACTCAATCTAATTCACAACTTATTGCATTTTATATTAATCTTCCAGAATGGTTATCAATTAAAAACTTGACAATACTATTCCCATCGTATGCTCCAGAAATACTTTCACCTACATCAATCGGCTACACAATAGGAGTCTTAATCGGATGGATAATAATAGCTTTACTTAGAAAATCTGCAATAATTCGACTAGGATTAGGTGCAATATTTAGGTCAAAATAACTTAATCCCGTTGATACCGTACATTAAACTAATGTTCCAAGCTAAATAATTCACTTCCTTACAAAAAAATAAATACTTCGCAATTGTGTTGCGCACAAAGGGGATAGCGAAAGAAAAGCAGAAGAAAATCGAAAGGATATGCAATATGGAAACAAAAACCAACAAAAATCAATTAGTAGCATTAATCGTTACTGTAGTAGTGATTTTATGCATGTTTGTAGGAGTTATTCTTTCTACAACTCTTTCTAATTCAAATCATCCAAAAGAGGTTGCAAAAACACAAGCTCGCGAAGCAGCTAAAAATATTAAAGATTCGGAAAAGCCTATCAACATGAATAAAGATGGCGGTATTCCTATCAGCAAAAACGGATATAACAATCCTGTTAGTGGAGTTCCTACTATTGGCGTTTATTCCGATTCCCTGTGCCCAGGATGCGGAAGCTTCAACCGCTCTGCAGATAGAGAACTTATATCAATGATGGAAGCCGGCCAAATTAACTTGGAAATTTATCCAATGTCATTCCTCGACACTTTGTCTAGCGATCATTATTCCTCAAGAGTTATGGGTGGCATTTACTACATTGCAGATCACGATAGCAACCCACAACATCTTGTTGAATTCATCAACAAGATTTTCGCTGAAAACTTCCAGCCAAGCGAAGGCGAAGATTACAAGCCGGTAAGCAATGAAAAACTCGCTGAGCAAGCTGTGGCAGCTGGCGTCCCAGAAGATGTAGCGAAGGTCGCATTTAACCGTCATTACTTGAAGTGGCAAAAAATCATGAACGGCACAACTCCTGATCGTAAGGAATTGTGGAATGTTAGCGGTTCAAACGCAGGCGCTATGACTACCCCAACAGTCACAATCAACGGAAAACTTGTTGATATACCTGCAGCAAGCAAAAAGAATCTTGAAATAATAGATGCCGTTTTGAAGTCTATTGGATTGAATAAGAAGGATATCGGTTCAAGCACAGTAAAGCCAAAGCTTGACGATTCTCACAAGCCAAATGACTTATAAACATTTATAAATAAATATCGCGCATAAGTATTAAGCAAAGTAAAACATAGCCGTCACGATTTAATACTTTTTAAATATGACACGTGCACACTTGCCACTGGCAGGAGGTGCTGGTACACTAATCAATGTTTTGCTAACGCGTATATTTATGCGCTTTGCCTTCTTAGCTCAGATGGCCAGAGCGGCCGCCTTGTAAGCGGCAGGTCGTCGGTTCGATCCCGACAGAAGGCTCCGAGAATAACTTAAATAATAAAATATCCTAAAATTTCTGCTTGTTTTAATCTTTTTCCCTTTTATTTTGAGAATTAGCACTTATTTTCTGAATTTTTAGCTTAAATTCGCCTATTTTCATAAGCAAAAAATATAACTAAAATATACGCTGTCTTGATACTGCGATATTTTGCAAATATGCGTTATTAACATGTTGCGCTAGCTTGAATTACAACAATTACGCGTTAACATAGAAAATACGTAAACAATGCATAAATACAGAAGTAGTCTTTTTGCGAGTAAGAACTCGGAAACCTTCCCCCAACTCAGGGTTTCCGAGAATCGAGAGTGGAGCGTCCCCCAACCTGCTCCACCTCGCAGGGGCGGGAAAATCCCCTTCTCTCCCGCCCCTTTTTCATACCCAATATCAGAAGAAATCCAACTGACTCAAGTTGTCTCAAATTAGCCCATGTTAATTCAGGTTGATTAAGTTAATTCGAATATCGCAAATTTATATTATTTTTTGATTTGCAGACTTCATTTTTTCGTAAACTAGCTATATTTTGAAAATAAACACTCTATTTTTGTTTAAAGCCTTTATTTTCAATCGCATTCATATTAATAGTTAGTTATAATTAAATTCTGATTTCGGGAAGTGAGGTTGCATGATACGTCGATGGACCCCAAAACGCTTTGTTGTGTTTAGACGAGCACGAGTTATAGCTTGCGTAATAACTATCGCTCTTATATGCACAGGATTCTTCGTTTTTTCTTCTCGAAAAGCAGTTGCGCTTACTGTAAATGGAAAGTCGAAAATAGTAACGACTTATGCAATGAGCACACAGCGTCTTCTTGAAGAACAAAATATACACGTAAAAACCCACGACCAAGTAATCACATCTTCCGGAGGAATACTCACAGATCACAGCACTGTTACTGTGAGAAGCTCTTATCAAACTACTGTTACTGTTGACGGAGTAACAATACAGTTCTGGACTGTTGCTACAAGCATAGAGCAGCTTATTGGATTCTTTAGAGCAAACGAAAAAAATGCTGAAAAAATAACAGTTAATCTTCAAAATATTTACGACAAGCTTTCAGGAGGTTTATCAGTAAATAAAGAAGGTCCAGTAACTGTAGTTTGCGATGGGAAAACAAGAGTTGCACCTAACGGCAAACTTCCAGTTAGCTCTATACTCGATTCCTTAGGAATTGTTTTAGGCGGAGAAGATCGAGTTACTGTAGAAAACGAAAATAATAAAACAATATTGCGTATATTGCGAGTAACTCACGGACAAGAAAAACGCACGGTAACAATACCATTTGATACGCAAACTATCACAGATACAAATCTTCCTATAGGAACTCGTATTGTACAAACAGCTGGCGTAAATGGGCAGAGAGAAGACGTCTATAACGTCACATACGTTGATGGCAAAGCAGAATCAGCTACTCTTGCTTCTCAAAAAGTTATTAAACCTGTTATAGATTCTGTAGTATTAGTGGGCGGAAAAGCACAAACTAATCATGCTAATACAAATAAAACTACAACAAAAAATCCTAAACAAAATAATCAGAGTAAGCCTAAAAAGAATAATAAAAATAATTCTGAAAGCCTAAAAGAAAAGACGTCCGAAAATAAGCCAAAAACAAATACTAACAAACAAAATCCTTCAAATAATTCCAATAATAATTCTTCTAACACATCCTCTGAAAACTCTGCTAAAGGCCAGAGCGATGGTCAATCCAAAGGCCAATCCAATGGCCAATCCAAAGATAAAGGCCAGAGCGATGGGCAGAAGAATGATTCACAAAATACGCAAACTCAAAAGCCTGCAGATAATACAGCAAATGGACCTGCTTCAAACGCTCCTGCACCAGCTCCAGCGCCAGAAAATAGCAATAGCATGATTCATGCAACTCCTGAACAAGCTAAACTCTATGCAAAGGCAGCTTGCGCACAATTAGGTTGGACTGGAAAAGATTGGGAAGCTTTAGTTTGGTTATGGAATCGCGAATCGCACTGGAGATGGGATGCTGAAAACAAGAGCTCTGGCGCATACGGAATACCGCAAGCTTATCCTGCTGACAAACTCGGTGACGTATCGCGCGGAGGCGGCCCTAACTGGCGAAATGATGCTTCTGTACAAATCAATTGGGGACTAAATTACATACTAAATAGATACGGAAGCCCTAGTGCAGCTGTTGAACATTCGCGTAAGATTGGCTGGTACTAAATAGCCCAATAAATTAAAAGCAAAATTAACGCTAAAACTAGCAGAGTCAAAAAACAAAGTTAGAAAGCAAAACAAAAGCAAAATAAAAAATCTAATAGTTTTTAAATATAAATTGGACGACATTAATTTGATTACATTAACTGGACGGTATTAAATTGACACAATTCAACGATGCGAACGAAGGACAACTACTCGGAGCAGCTGATATAAGAAGAATCGCAGCTGAAGAGGGTATTACTCCAACTAAAAAATTTGGACAAAACTTCGTTATCGACCCTGGTACTGTAAGAAAAATCGTCCATATTTCAGGCATTACCGAAAAAGACACAGTTCTTGAAGTTGGACCTGGTTTAGGCTCCCTTTCACTGGCTATTTTGCAAACTGGAGCAAATCTTACAGCCGTAGAAATCGACCCACCTTTAGCAAAAAGATTACCTAATACAGTTGCAGAATTTATGCCTCAGGCAACTAATAGATTTACTGTGCTATTAAAAGATGCTCTTGAAGTAACGCCACAAGATTTGCCTGCCATTGCTAACGCTGAAACTGTTACTCTCGTAGCTAATCTCCCATATAACGTTGCAACACCGATTATTTTGACTTTATTGGAAAAGTTTAATAACTTGAAGCATTTCGTAGTAATGGTTCAAAAGGAAGTTGCAGACAGATTATGCGCGCAACCTGGAAACAAAGTTTATGGAACCCCAAGCGTAAAACTCGCTTGGTACGGTAATGCAGAAAAAGCTGGCGTTATAGGACGAAACGTATTCTGGCCTGCACCGAATGTTGACTCTGCTTTAGTGTCATTCACTCGATACTGCGATAATAAGGGGAGCGAAGACGAAAGAAAAAACGTTTTTGCACTTGTAGACGCAGCATTCCAGCAGCGTAGGAAGACTCTAAATGCCGCTCTAAAAAATCGCGTGCCTCAATCTGCTTATGAAATTGCGAAAATAGATCCGACTCGGCGAGGGGAAACACTTACGTGCGACGAATTTTTTGCTCTTGCAAAAGCAGCAAGTTATACTCAAGTAGCTCTAGGTCATGCATAGTAAGTAAAATGCGGGTAAAGTGATGTGTTTTGCTCATGACTTAAATAACTTAAAAGTATTTCGCAACTGTTGAAATTCAATAACGGAATATATAAGCCAATATGAGCAATACACGAGCATTGAATATATTAGATATAGCAGAAACATTTATACGGATAGATTTGGAGTATCATGGCGCAAAATTACGATGAGCGCATTGCTCGCAAAGAGTTCATGTATCAGAAGACTAAATCCGTAATGTTTACTGTTGGAATTGTTCTAATTGTAGCTACATTCATATCTTTTCTGATTCAGTTTCATATTTTTGGATTAAACGCTCCAAAAGCTAAAAACGATAATCAAAATTATGGCTTCATTGCCCCATGCCCAGTGAGAAGTAAGAATGGGGATAAGATTTCTTATCTAGATTCGCGTATAGTGCGAATTCGCGTGCTAAATGGCACTAAGTTCAGAGGCTTTGCAAGCGCTGTCGGTGAGGCTTTACGACTTCGCGGTTTTAATTTGATTGAAATCGGCAATAACAATACTCAAGGCGTAAAGCGAACAACAATCTACTTTGGGAAAAAAGCTGTAAATGACGCTTATACGTTGAGCAGTAATTTTAACAATGTTATTTTGCGCATGGATGATCGCGAAGATGACCTTGTTGACGTTGTACTTGGATCAGATTTTAGGAATTTGCGACCAAAGGCGGATGTTCCTCCAGCTGGCGCAGAAATAGTGCCTATCTCTAATTGCAAGGATGCAGATTCAATTACAAATTTGCCTAAAGCCGCAAAACACAAAGTCGACAATAAAGATAGATAAACACTACATAAGCGCATAAGCATGCGCGTAGACTTACCTATTTTATAAGATTTTCCTAACAAATGGTGCTGAGCTCTCGGAGTTTCTCTCATCGCAAGATTTTTACATTGCTCTAAGAGAAACTTCGACAGCTCTTGGCATGTTTGGTCTTTTAATCTTCGGTTAATCACCGAGATTTTTCGATTTTTCTTCTTCGCTCAATGAATCACCACTTCGTGCTGCGAATCGACTTGCATGAGCGCTTAAAGCGTAGCGCGCGAATGCACTTCGATGAGTGAGCTTGCTCAAAGTTGAAAGTCCAGTGGACTTTCAACGCAAGCGAAGACGTGAGCGCGCTGTAACGCGCGAGCGATACATTTCGCTCTGGGCGAAAAATCTTAAATCTCTGCCTACGACATGCGCGCTTTAAGCCCCTTCGATTCGCCAGATACTAGTGAGGGATAAGGATTGCTTGGTCGAGCAATATAAGAGTGGAGCGATTCTAAATAAATTCCCACATAATCCAATCCTATTGGGAATCAAAACTTAACTAAGAATCCAAACACTAGTAGCACAAGCATAAAAACCATGTACTGTACGAGAGCGTAACGTCTGCGAGACAAGTAATCCTTATTCCTCACCGCCAGAGTCATGCCTCGCTTGCGTTGAAAGCGCACTATGCAGCTATAGGCGCTCGAGCAGGTCGTCGCGATAACTACTTACCTAAATACTCGTCGTTGTACCATCGTAACAATTCTTGAACAGCAACATCATGTTCAACAGGACCATTATCTAAACGGTAATTAAGCATATGCTTATAAGCGGATCCAACCACAGGCCCCGGATTTACGTTAAGCAAAGTCATGATTTCATTGCCATCTAAATCTGGACGAATAGAGTTTAAATCTTCTTGAGCTTTTAGTTGTCGCACGCGATCTTCCATCTCATCCATGGCATGCTCAAACATCAAAGACTTACGACGATTCTGAGTAGTAGCATCCGCTCTAGTTAAACGATTTAATCGTTCATATAAATGGCCGGAATCTTTAACGTATCTTCTTACGGCAGAATCAGTCCAAGGCTCATCAACATAACCGTGGAATCGCAAATGAAGATTCACTAGCTCGCTTACATCTTCAATAAGATGATGATCGCAATGCAAGGCTTTCAAACGCTTGGCTGTCATTTTTGCGCCGACTACATCATGATGGTGGAAGCTTACTTTCCCTCCGTCTTCAAACTTGCGTGTACGCGGCTTGCCGATATCGTGCATAAGCGCTGCTAAGCGTAGTGTTAAATCTGGTCGAGGAACAGCTCCATCTTCATCAGTTTCCAATGCAATAGCGCGTTCGAGAACCATCATCGTATGTTCGAAAACATCTTTATGCCTATGATGTTCGTCTATTTCTAAACGCAAAGCTGGAATTTCTGGCAAAACATATTCTGCAAGACCTGAATCAACAAAAGCTTCTATGCCTTTACGAGGACGATCCGATAGTAGCATTTTAGTTAACTCATCGCGAATACGTTCGGCTGAAACAATATTTAATCGGCTACCCATTTCAAGAATGGCTTCAGCGGTACTAGCTTCAATCGTAAAACCGAGTTGAGCGACGAATCTTACAGCACGCATCATTCTTAGTGGATCGTCGTCAAACGATTGACGAGGGTCTACAGGAGTTCTTAATACACCTTTAGCTAAATCATTTGCTCCACCAAATGGATCTATAAATTCCATATCTGGCACACGCAAAGCCATTGCGTTAACAGTAAAATCTCGCCTAGAAAGATCCCCTTCTAAAGTATCTCCATAGTGAACTTCTGGTTTACGTGAATCCTCATCGTAAACATCTGAACGATATGTTGTAATTTCTACTTTTACTTCTGTACCATCTTTACGTCGTCTAACAGCACCTAAAGTGCCAAATTTTCGCCCCATATCCCAAAAGCCATCGTGACCCCAAGATCTGAGAATAGGCTCAAATTCCTCTGGTTTAGCAGAAGTACAAAAATCAAGATCATGCGACACTCTGTGAAGAAGCATGTCTCTGACAGGCCCACCTACTAATGCAAGCTCATAATTATGTTCGGCAAATAAACGTCCTAATTCTATGGCTTCAGGCCAAACTTCAAAGTTTCCAGACACGCTTAGCGACACCCTTTCAGCATTCAAACAAACTACATTCCAGCATACCGTTACCCCAATGCACAGCGGATTGAGTATGGTTGAGAGTATGGTTACTCCCGCAGATTTGAAACGCATGCTCGCCAAGAGCGCGGGTAACCATGCTCAAAAACCTAAAAAACAGTCTGTAACACCTCTGGATGTAGCGAAATCGCTATACTTGCAACAGCAGAAAATTATAGATGAAGACTCGTCTATTTTCATTGATATACCAGTATTTTCAGCAGGTGAAGACATAGAAGAAAATGTGATTCGAGTTGAAGAATCTTTGCTGCGTGAAGAAATTTCTTTCACTCCTTCTCCAGCATTGATGCCTCAAAGAAGAAGCTCGGAAATACCAAAAACTTTTGCTTCTTTAGACTCACAAGAATTACCAATTGTGAGAGAATATTCAGCCGGAGGTCTTGTTTTTGACTCACTCGGGCGTGTCGCGATTATTGCACGACATTCCAGAAGCGGACACCTAGAATGGTGTCTTCCAAAAGGTCATATAGAGAAGGGCGAAACACCTCAACAAACAGCTGTTCGTGAAATACGCGAAGAAACAGGTATATTAGGCGAGATTGTTGATTCAATAGCCACTATTGATTATTGGTTTACTGGCACAAGTCAGAGAGTACATAAATTAGTGCATCATTTTGCTTTGCGATATTTAAGTGGGGAAATATCTGTACTTGGCGATCCGGATCATGAAGCTGAAGAAGCTCGTTGGGTTGATTTTTCCGAGCTTAATAATATTCTTAGTTATCCAAACGAACGCAAAATAGCGTGGCTTTATGCTAGAAAGTCGAATAGGCGGTCTAACAGATATGAAAATTGCGAATAAACAATCAACATCACTCATCAAACGATTGGGCGATATTGCTTGCGCTATTATATTGTGCCTCGCTTTATGCGTAGTTAGCATAGCAGATTGCCAACTTTTCAATCATGTTTTTAATCCGAATCGTAATGCTATAGCCGCTGAATCAAATAGTAGTAGTAATGGCAATGACGCTAACAGTAATACAAGCAATAATGGCAGCGGAAGCGATAGCAAAGTCGGCAATAGCGCCAAAGATAGCGCAAACGATAGTGCAAGCGATAGCACAAACAAAAACGACAATAACAGCTCTAATAACAGCGCCAACAACAGTAAAAAATCGAATATTAACTCTTTTAGAGCCAAACACAAAACTAATACCTTTAAACGCACAAATCTGCTAAGTAAAGGTCTTTCTTTAAAAATTCTCCAAGCAACACCTGTAGTAACTGAAACAAGCGGATATCACTTATCTGTATCTCTTTATACTGCTAAAAATCAGACTCTTCCTAAGGGAACAGTAAATGTGTTCGTGAACCCATATCACACTTTTGTGTCTCGAACTGATATGCAAAAGTGGTCAGAAGGCCAATCTCGAATACCAACTATGCAGCTTTTAGGAACAGCATCTGTAAAAACTATGGCAGCTAATAGCTCGCGAACTATTAACGTTGACGTAAAATCAGACTCCGCTAATATTAAGGCGATACGCCATTGGGGACCAAAGCCGCTATTAATTACATATACTTCTGAAGATGGAAAGCACTATATTTCACTTACATCTTTCTTAACTAGATCAAACGATGGCTTACCAAATCCTAATACTCCGCCTATCGATATAACAGCTGTTATGCCAATTCTGGCAAATCCTCGCAAGTGGAAAGTAACTATTCCAGCACATAAATTAGAAGAAAACGTTGGAAATAGTCAAACTGAAAATAAAAATAAAGATACTAAAGATAACAAAGATACTAAAGATAACAAATCTAGCGATAACTCTAAAGAGAAAACTAAAGAAAAAGAAGATAGTTCAAAAGATAGCTCTGCAAATCATTCTGTATTCAACTTCCCTAGCGAAATAAAAGCAACACTTTCACTAGATCAAAGCGAAGATAAGCGAATTATTAAACAGGTAAATCTTGCGGTAAAACATAATAAATTACAGACGATAGCAGATCCTGAAACGCTAAAAATATCAAAGATCCTCTATACGCCAAACTTATTTATGCAGAAAGATGGATTTGATATAAGCTCTTACGCAGAAGATAATTATCCAAGCCTATATAAATCTGCTGGAATCGCGCCAGAAAAATGGTCAGCTAAAGAATCTTGCAAAATAGCTGGATCACTACAAGATTCACAAAAGAAATCTCATAACGAAATAAATTGCAAGGATCTCAAAACACCTGTTATCGCTTGGCAAACAAGTGGACAATGGACTCTTAACGCTTTAACGCAAGCTAAAATTAACGGATACAATACTGTTATTTCCACAAATGGATTTGACCCTAACGCAAATCGTTTTGCTATAAACACTGGCGTATACAAAATCCCAACTAACGCTGGAGAAATTAAGGTTCTTTCTTCACAAGAAGTTTTAACGCGATTAGCGAACGGTAAAGCAACAAACGAATTATCAACAGCTGAATCCACAGAAGCAGGACGAATTATTAGATTAGTCGCACAAAGCGCGTTTTATCAGATGGAACAGCCTTACGCATCGCGTCACTTACTAGTCACTTTTGATTCTGAAACTAGCAGCGATACGGTTGATGCAGTAATGAAAGCTCTGGAAAAATCGCCGTGGATTAATCTTCAGGATTTTGAATCTCTTACTTCATCTGAGCCATTTGAAAATAACGTTTTACGAAAGCTAGTTCCAGATAATAGTGGACTAAACTCTGAGGATACGCAATTAAGAAATAATAAGCTGCAGCAATTAACTAAAAATAGAGAAAAATTACTGAACTTTAATAACAATATTCTTGACGATAAAAAAATCAATAAAGAAAAAAGCGACGCTGGAGACGCCCAGGCTTTAGCAAAACAGCACGCAAAAATGGGTAATCTTAATAAAGCAATAAACTCAAAAACTTGGGGAAATCAACTTATTAATGCTTTTGACGAAATGGCATTAATAGAAATACTTTCTTATAGCGGAAAATCGCATTTTTCTGATAATCAATCAAAAGAAAATAAGAATAGTTCTGTACGAAAAGAATCTAAGCTTCCTGATAAAACCACAGAGAATAGCATTAGCGAAAACAACGAAGATAGCGAAGATAGTAAAAACGGCGAAAACGACGAAAACGACGAAAACGCAACTGCTAAAGATGCCAACAAAAACACTGATAAAAGTACAGACAAAGCAAACAAAAACCAAGCAGATAAAGAAAAGTCGAAACAAAACGACAACAGCAATCAAAACGAATTTACAACACGAACTCTTGTTAACAGCCTTGTATCAGGAATTCGTATTATTCCGCCTAAAAATATAACGGTCGTTAGCGAAACAGCATCTTTGCCTGTTGTTGTCAGCAACTCTCATCCTTATCCTATAAAAGTTTATGTAGCTGCTACAACGCAATCCATGGAAATTGTTTTAGCCAGAAAAACACTTGTTAGCGTGCCAGCCAATAGCGAAACTCAAGTAACTTTGCCTGTTCGAGTTACTACATCAACGCAAACTAAAGCGACATTAAGCTTAGAAGATAGACAACACGATACTTTTTCACAATCGCAATTCACCACTATTACAGGGACTCTACAGATTAGCGATAAAAGCGGTACGATTATTATAATGTTTGCTTTCGCTCTTGGAATATGGGGGCTTTGGAGGCAATTCCACCGTAAGAAGGATCCAAACGAATGAGCTCAGTAGGTCGAAATTCAGTTATTATGGCCAGTGGCACCGCAGCCTCGCGAGTTACGGGCCAAATTCGCACAATCTTACTTGCTGCAGCTTTAGGAACAACTGGCCTAGCAGCCAATGCTTATCAAGCCGGATCTATGATTCCGCAGCTTATTTACACTCTTGTTTCTGGAGGAATCTTCAACGCCGTTCTCGTACCTCAAATCGTACGAACTTTAGAGAAAAAAGATGCCAAAGATCGCCTTAACAAACTTATTACTTTCGCCATTATTCTTTTATTGTCTGTGACGATTATTATGGGCATTTCAACGCCTGTGTTAACTTGGCTTTACGCAGGTGGCAGTCCTGAAATGCTTGCCTTAACTAATGCTTTTACTTTGTGGTGCATACCACAAATATTCTTCTATGGCTTATACACAGTTTTAGGGCAGATTTTAGCAGCTAAAGGCAAATTTGCCATGTACGCTTGGAGCTCTGTAGCCGCAAATGTAGTAAGCTGCATTGGCTTTGCAACTTTTATTATCTTGTTTGGTAGAGCTACTACAAAACCTTTAAGTTTTTGGAACGGCGGCAGTATTTTACTAACAGCAGGATTTTGGACTTTAGGCGTTGCAGTACAAGCTTTACTACTTTTCATACCTTTAACAAAAGTAGGTATTGTTTACAAGCCTAGCTGGGGAATCAAAGGTATCGGATTGCGTTCTATGGGTCCTGTTGCTGCTTGGAGCGCAGGAATTGTTCTTATAACTCAGCTATCAGTTATGGCCACTACGCATATAATCACAAGCGCGCCTTTTGCTGCAAAAACTAGATTTGGGATTGATCAATTTTACGTAGCTAGTAATGCTACTTATCAAAATGCGTACACTATATACATCCTCCCGTATTCGCTTATAGCAGTATCAGTAGCTACAGCAATATTCCCTAAGATTTCACGCTCAATCGCAGAGCATAATATAGCTTTAGCAAGAAAAGATTTGAGTGAATCTTTAAGACATGTAAGTCTTCTTATGTGCTTCTTCTTGATTGCTTTTGTAACTATGCCGCTACCTCTTTCTTTAGCATTGTTGCCGTCTATAAATATTAACGAAGCGCATCTTATGGCACCTCCGCTAATGTTATTAGCTTTTAGTTTGCCTTTCGCGAGCGCATATCTAATTATTCAACGTACTTTCTACGCTTTTGAAGATGGAAAACGACCGTTTATTTTTGCTCTTGCTGGAGTAATAGTTGAGCTTTTAATACTTGTAGCATGCATACAGATATTCCCACCTATGAAATGGGTGGAAGTTTTAAGTTCGTCAGTTACGATTGAATTTCTTATTACATTCCCAGCACTTATATGGGTGCTTAGGAAACGTTTTAACAACGATTTAGATGATTCAAGACTGCTTACTGCACATATTAAAATCGCGATTGCTACTGTTGTTTCTATTGCCTTTACGATGCTAGTAAGAAAACCTGTTATGCATGCAATTAACATTGAATCTTCTCAGCTTCATGGAGCTTTAAGATGGATTCACGCGATTCTTATCTGCTTTATTTTAACCATTGCAATTCTTGTCTCTTACATTGGCGCTTTAATTGTTTTGAAGACTGAAGAGCTTACTGCAATATATAACTCTTTCATGCATAAAATATCTTCTAAAATTCCAGCTCTAGCTTCATTTGGATTTGTTAAGAAGAACGTTGAAACAAATAAAAACGTTGAAACAAAAGACAATAGCGATACGCCTCGTAAGCCGAGAATAATAAGATCGCATAGCTCAAAATAACTTAGATAATTTTAAAATCGGCAAAAATGTAATAAACACGCCACTAATAATATATTTGTTACAAAATCCACAAAAAGTATGATGCACTTATGGCACGTCACCACTAGAATATTGATATCGGCATATGTATTTTTTAAAACTAGGAAGATGAGCAATAGATGAAACCTTGTTTAGGAGATGTAGTTCTAAACCGTTACGCACTGATTTCTCCATTGCGTAATGACGAGGAACTTCAGGTTTGGCAGACAAGCGACAATATTTTAGCTCGCGATTGCCAGCTTTTCATCGTAAGAGACTCCAGATTCCTGCCTGAAATTAACACTATTTCTTCAACTCTTGCACTTGCTCGAAGCAGTAAATTCACTCAGGTTTTACAACTTCAACATATTGACGATGTTGCGATTATTATTACAGCTTTAGATTCTGGATTAAGCATAAGCGACTATCTTTCAGATAATTTCAAACAAAAGAAAAAAGTCCAATTAAATCCTTTAAGCTACGAAGCAATACGCACTATAGTTTCGGAAACCGCAAGTATTGTAAGCAAAATGATTGCTAATGGCATAACACATCATGCTATTTCTACTGACACAGTGAGGCTCACAGCACGCGGAATTGAGCTAGCAGATACTCCTGTTAGCCCTATGATTAAAGATGTAACTTTGCTACAAAATAAATCTGATTCTGCGGATGATAACAAGTCAAACAGCGCGGAAAATATACAAACTCCATCTCCTGAGTTTTATGAGCAAGTTGCAACGCGTCAATTAGCAGCACTTCTTTATGCACTTCTTACGCGCACAAAGTCACAAAATTTGCAAGATTTTTCCATGTCTCGCCTTCCTGAAAACATACCTTCCGAGTTTCGTATGATTTGCAAGCGAGGATTAGCGAAAGTTAACAATCAGAACAACAGCCAAGCGGATTCAAAAGTTATCCCAATGGCCTCAATAGCTGAACTTTCTGCATTGCTTGGCACATATACTCAGCTTCGCAATTTAAGCGCTCAAGACATTTTGTTACCAAGATTAGAAGGCGAAGCTTCAATTAATTCCGTAAAGCTAAAACCAAGCGACGAAAAAACTATTCTGCCTTTCCCTGAAGGTCTTTCACAAAACGAAGATGAACTTGATTCAGCATTAGAGCAAGCTGAAAATTCTGGATTGCTAAATGAAAATTTTGCAATTGAATCAATCGGATCTTATGAAAACGCTAAAGATATTCCTTCTATGCTTGTTAACTCAAATGATTCAGATAATAAATCTGACAGTAGCTCAAGCAAAGGGAATGCTGGAAAATCTTCATCGAAAAAAGGTTTCCTGGGCGTAAGTATTGCTAATGGTGTTAATAGCACAGCTTCTTCAGCTACATCTGCAAAAGCTTCAGAAATAGAGTCTGCTGCATCTGCATCTAACGCTGCTTCATCTATACACTCTGCTGCTGTATCCGCAGCTGGAACAGGTCTTAGAAAAGCAGGAAAAACTATTGGAACTTTATTCAGACGTAATTCTCATAAAAAGTCTGAAAAATCTTCTGATAATTTTGAAACACAAAATTCTTATGAAGTTGGAGTTGATACTACAAGCACTGGCAGTTTTGACGTAGATTTCCACGATATTGCAGCTGCAGAAATGGCTAGTATTTTGGCTCCTACAGAGTTAGATGCGGATGATTCCTTATTCCCTCTTTCTGAGCAAAGAACTCAAATTATAAAGGAAGATTACCGTAAATTAGCCAAGAAATCTTCTGAGACTGTTGACAATGAAAGTTCTGATTCTAACGCAGGTAATTCTTATAACGTCGAAAATCCTATAAATAAGAATTCAAATAATGGGGTCGATGAAAATAATTCTAACGATTCTAACTATTCTAATGATGCAAGTGCGTCTAGTGATTCAGGCAATTCAGGAAATTCAGGAAATTCAACTGAAGGCAACGAAAATACAGATTTAGATCATATTTCAACAGTTGCTTCTAATGTTTTTGATTTTTCAGATTTGCTCACTGAAAACGCTCGCCATACCGAACCTTTATCACGCGTAAATGCGCTTATCGGCGAAGAAACTGAACTGACAGGCAGAGTTCCTGTGGTCGACAATCAAAGTCATTTTATAGCTCCTGGAGAAGAGTCAGCTAGAGCTTTGCGAGAAGAATCTCTTGAAGATACGGATACGGATTTGCACACTGTTTCCTCGTTCTCATCCTTGCCTCCAAGCTTTGAGCCTCGCGAGCATACTGCAAGCTTAAACAAACAGAATCAACTTCGTAAAAACGCGAACGATATTGCTGACGCTAAGATTTTTGGTGGCTTATCTACTAAAGTCATAGCAATTGGCGCAATGGTCATAATTCTTGTTGCTGGCTCATTCTTAGCTTTACATGGATTATTAAACCATGGGGATTCTTCGTCTTCTTTCATAGACGCGAATCCTTGGGATAGTAAAAACATTAACAGCGTGCCTTTTGGCAGTCGCGGCATTTTGCCTGAAGAAAAAGCTAAAGGTCGTAAGGTTCCTGAAGGCCGCAAATACGCTAAAGCTGTACCAGCTCCTGCAATTCCTGTTAACAAAACGGCGTATGAAGTAGATATTCGTCAATTCTTAAACAGGCCTTCTAATATGGACGGCTACGGATATTACATGCATTTAACTCAGCCTCAACTGGCATATAAATTCGTTATTTCAATACGTTCTTCCGGAGGACGCGGATATCTCTTTGCTAATACTAAAGACGACCCAAATAGCGGTGATAAATTAGCAGAGTTCACTTTTGATGAAAGTGGTAAGACTGAAGTCAAGTTTACGCATCCTGTTAAGGCTCAGGACTTCTTGTTGTGGGTTCCTAGGGAAAGTATGCCAAATAATAGTTTGTATATTAATTATGCAAAGATTTACTAATAATGATTGATAATGCTTCATGAGGCTTTATAAGGCTTCATCTAAATGAAGATCTTAAACGAAAATCTTAAACGAAGCATTCAAACGAAGTATTTAAACAAAGCTCAGGCGCGTTTTAAAGATATGAGGGGATTTATGACAGATAAACCACGCAAGGCAATTATTATTGGTTCAGGTCCAGCCGGATATACTGCTGCAATTTATTTAGGGCGAGCAGGATACAATCCGCTAGTTATCGCAGGAGCGCTTACTCCAGGTGGACAATTAGTGAATACTACTGAAGTAGAAAATTATCCTGGATTCCCTGATGGAATTTTAGGGCCGGATCTTATGGACGCTATGCAAAAGCAGGCAGAAAAATTCGGCGCAGAAATCGTTTATGACGATGTTAAGGATGTTGATTTTAATAAGCCTATAAAAAGCGTTACAACCGGAGACGGAATGTTGTATGAAGCTCAGGCTGTAATCGTTTCTACAGGCTCACAGGTACGCAAATTGGGCGTGCCAGGAGAGCAGCAATACTCTGGCCGAGGGGTTTCTTACTGTGCTACATGCGATGGATTCTTCTTCCGCGGAAAACCGATTGTTGTTATTGGAGGCGGAGACAGCGCTTTTGAAGAAGCACAATTCCTCACTCGTTTTGGATCTTCCGTCACTATTATTCATCGCCGTAATGAATTCCGCGCATCTAAAATTATGGTTGATAGAGCTAAGGAAAACGAAAAAATTAATTTCGTTTTAGATAGCGTCGTTGAGTCTGTAAACGGCTCGGATACGGAAGCCAAATCAGTTACCGTGCGCAATGTGAAAACTAACGAAGTTAGTGAAATCGAAGCTGAAGGAATATTTGTTGCAATTGGTCATACTCCTTCTACTGAGTTTTTGCATGGATCTTTAGAGCTTAATTCAGATGGGACTATTGCTGTTCAAGGCACGTCTACTAAAACATCAATTCCTGGAGTTTTTGCTGCTGGAGATGTTGTAGATAGCGTATATCGTCAAGCTATTTCTGCAGCTGGGATGGGATGCCATGCAGCTCTTGATGCGCAGTCTTATTTAACAGAACTTGAGGAAAAATAATCTAAAAGGAGATTTTCTTAAGGACTAATCTAGTTAACTCAAGTTGGCTATAGTTAATTCGAGTTAACTAGACTTGCTTCGAATTACTCGGAGCTATTTAGAAAGGGAATTACAACATTTTAGTCGCGATTCCCTTTTTAAAAGCCTATGACTATTTTTACAAAATTCCTTATCTAGTGTTGCTGCGAATCGACCGAGCTTAAAGCGTAGCGCGCTTTAGGTTCCGTTTTAGTGTTGCTGAGTTGTCGGAGTTTCTCTCATCGCAAAATTTTTACATTGCTCTAAGAGAAACTTCGACAGCTCTTGGCATGTTTAGTCTTTTAATCTTTGGTTAATCACCGAGATTTTTCGATTTTTCTTGCTCTCTCGGCGAGTCACCATCTAGCGACGCTGAGGCTCGCCTCTTTCGCTGCGAAAAATCTCAAATCTCTGCCTAATCGGTAGCAAAGCATACTTTGTAAATCAAACTACTTATTTTCTTGCTTCAACATCAGCATATCTACTATTCGCTGCATATCCTCAGGAGACGAGAACACGATTTCAATATGGCCGTGTTTAGGTGTTCCCTTGATTGAAACCTTAGTAGAAAAATGCTCTTCTAGCTGATGGCGTATAGGAGATGAAGCCCACCTATCGTTCCGCTGCCTACGAGTAGGAGCAGATCTACGACCTGTTTCTACGCCTTTAAGAGACACGATTTCTTCAGTAGTTCTTACTGATAGCCCTTCGTTGATAATTCTTTGCGCTACTGCTTCCATTTCTTCAGCATTTTCCAAGCCTAGCAACGCTCGAGCGTGACCAGATGAAAGCAATCCTGAAGCAACTTGTTTTTGTACCGATAGAGGCAGATTAAGAAGTCGCAAAGTATTTGCAATCTGCGGTCTAGATTTAGATACAGACTGAGAAAGTTGAATCTGAGTTAATCCAAATTCATCAATCATTTGCGCATACGCTGCTGCTTCTTCTAGCGGATTCAAAGCAACTCTGTGTAAGTTTTCAAGTAATGCATCGCGCAACATGTGCTCATCGGACGTTGTTCTAACTATTGCAGGAACTACATCTAAACCTGCAAGTTGCGAAGCTCTCCAGCGTCGTTCACCCATTATTAATTCATAATGAGCAGAGCTATTGTTTTGCAGAGTGCTTTCGGAATTATTTTTATCGATTTTACGAACAACGATTGGCTGAAGAACTCCAACTTCTTTAATAGAAGCAGCAAGTTCTCTAAGTTCTTCTTCGTCAAAAATTAATCGCGGTTGTTGAGCATTTGGAACTATATCCGAAGGCTTAACATACTCTAAATATCCACCTTCAACAGGCTTTAATCCTTGATTTTCTGCGGTTTCTGTATTATTTTTATCTTCTAGCGAACCATTGTTATTATTGCTCGTTTCATGTGAAACACTCTTATTTTTATCACTTACAAATGTTCTTTCAGCAGAATCACCGAAGAAGAAATCAATAGGTCTTGTCACATCTTCTAAAGAGGGCATTGCAGATCTTTTATTATTCTTACCAGTTTTGAAACTTTTATTGTCATAAGATTTTGTTTCATGTGAAACTGTATTGTTGTTCTGAAGTTCATTATTATGTGGAGCAATAGCATGCGTAATACTAGGCACTTTAGTTTCATGTGAAACACTAGACCTGGAAAAATGATTTACACTTTTATCTTCATCTTGAGTATTTTCCTGCTTCTCTGCATTTTTGTTTTCAGGATTGTACTCGTCTTTATTTTCGTGCTCGCGACTATTTTCATCGCCATTAATTTTATCGCCATTATTTATTTCAGCAGATTTTGCAACAGATAACGATGAATTGCCATTTGTTTCACGAGAAACATTTTGATTATCTTCTTGAGGAGATACTAATTCCTCTTCACCTGGCAATGCTGGGAATAATGCGCCTAAGCCTTTACCTAAACGAGACTTCATTCCACTCATCGTTTGTTATTCTCCTCTTCTTTTGCAGCGATGACTGATAATACTGTTTCAGAACGACGCGCTATTTCTAACGCAGCCTCACGATATGAAACTGCACCTGTTCCACGTGAATCATATGTAATAACACTTTGTGCAAAACTTGGCGCTTCAGATATTTTTACAGTTCTCGGAATTGTTGTATTAAGAACAATATTTGGATAGTGATTTTTAACTTCTTGATAAACTTCACGGCCTAAAAGTGTACGCTTATCGAACATTGTTACAAGCATAGTTGAAACTACAAGAATAGGATTGTAATGTTTTTGCACTAATCCAATCGTGCGAATTAATTGACCTAATCCTTCCAAAGCATAATATTCTGCTTGAATTGGAATCAACATTTCTTGAGCAGCACACATAGCATTTATAACAAGCAATCCGAGAGACGGAGGGCAATCTATAAATACGTAATCGTAATGCTCTTCGCTATTATTCAAGAATTCATTCACAGCATTTTTAAGCAAATTATTGCGATCATCCATATCTGCAAGTTCTAATTCAGCACCGCTTAAATCAATTGAAGCTGGAACTACATCTACACCCTGAATATCTGGGCAAGTCTGCTTAACTTCACTTATTGTTTTACGGCCTTCAATAACATCGTATACAGATAAATCCCCTGAAAGATGAGGTATGTTGAATGCTGTAGACGCATTACCTTGAGGATCCATATCAATTACGAGTACACGTAATCCTCCGATTGCCATTGCTGCAGCAAGATTAACAGTAGAACTTGTTTTGCCAACTCCACCTTTTTGATTAGCTACTGCAATAAAACGTGTTCGCGCAGGATGCGGATATTCAACTCCTTCAAGTGCATGATATCGTGAAGCCACATCAGCTAATTCACTGCCGAGAGAAGATCCAGAATCTCCAAAAATACGTTTAATAGTTTCTTCTGCAGACTCTACCACTCCGTATCACCCCCACCCTCTTTTTTACAAGCACGTAGTGTCAAGTTTCTATTCTTCTATGGACATAAAACACATAAAAACTTCTTAGTTTCATGTGAAACATTTCAAATATGCATGCCTCTTACTAACTAAGCACTGAGATTTCATTACGCATAATTTGTTTATTAAAAAGTGCTATGTGCCCATTTCTGGACACATAGCACTGATGTATGCTTTATAAATGCTTGCTATAAGCAAACTCTTATAAATGCATCATCTCACGTTCTGGATTAAGGAACTTCGTGAACTTTACAGCCTTTAACAGTAAAGCTACGAGACATGGCAAAAACACCAACATAGGAATTGCAACAATAAAGGATTCAACTATATCTAATAGTAGCCTCAAGGTTGATGAGTCCCAAAAAGTAAGCCAATAATAAGTAGAAATAGCATTAGCAATGCAGAAAATTATAACTGATATGAAATTAACAAGCATATATTTTAAATCGTTTTCAGGCTTATATTTGGTTATAAGCCATTGCAATATTTCTACGGAAACAAAGAAAACAACAATAGTGGCGCATTCAAGCAAATATCCCAAAATCCATTTACTATTCCCAAAAGTATAACGATTAAAAAATAGTGTCAAGAATGCACTAGTAGCAACAACGAAGCCACCTGCAATAGTAAAGAATCTTTTACGTAAGACTTGAGCAAAACTAAGCAATATCACAAGCGGGAACATACGCTGCATATAAGATATAACATTTTCTAAAATATAAAACTCATCACGATACTTAACAATACTTCTAATTATTTGCGATATATTAAAAGAGAAATCGAAACCATACTCAGCAGAAAAAGTAAAAACAAATGCGAAAATCGCTGCTACAACAACAACTATAATTGCAGAAATAATTTCTTTAGCATTCCACCTAAAAGAAAACTTACGAGCCTGCTCTTCAATATAAGCAGGATTAAATCTACCATTCACATAACCAGCTCTAGCAGCAAAAGGTGCACCGCCATACTGAGGACGACCATACGGGCGACCCATAGGAGGCTGACAATACGGAGGCTGCTGACTCATACGCGGCTGGACAGGCTGACCATACGGCTGACTGTATGAGTATTGCTGAGCAAACTGCTGCTTACCAAACTGCGGTTGGCTCATCTGAGGCTGGGCATGCCTACCATATGACTGACCCATTTGCGGTTGAACTGGCTGACCATATGGATACTGCTGACCAGAAAACTGATGCTGAGAAGATTGATTCATAACATACTGATTCCCAGCAGAAGCACCACTACTGGAATTATTATTACCAGAAGTACCATTCATCTGATTTTTGCTCCGATAATCATCAATACCATTGTTGGCATCACTCATAGCAAACCTCCAAATCTAACACTCACTGTTAAAAATCTCTCTAATAAAACAGTCAGACGATAAAACAATCCAGCAAAACTGTCAGCTTATTATACCTCCATCAACAAATCAGCCGAACGGCTAAGTCGTAAGAAAACTACGCTTAAAGCGCGCAATGCTGCGCTTCAAGCAGGCCGTCGCGTTGGAGAGAGTGTCTCTAGTTGACATGTTTGACGATATATACACAAACGATTATGCTATATATAACATAAAAAGTTGGGGGTGCAGGGAATTGTTTGATGTGATTTTTTACACTGACGAGGATGGTGATAAGCCGGTACGTGAGTTTATTAAAAGTTTAGACGTTAAGTTGCGAGCGAAAGTGGTTTCGGATTTGCATCGTTTGGAGATGTTAGGAAGTGATGCAAGGGAGCCGCTTAGTAAACATGTTGGCAACCATATTTTTGAACTTCGCACTATTTTAGGTAGCAACATAGTGCGTATTTTATACTTTTTTGATGCGAATAAGATTATTGTTGCCACCAACGGATTTGTTAAAAAGCAGCAAAAAACTCCGCGTAGTGAAATATTGGTAGCTATGCAAAGAAGGGCTGAATATTTTAATAGAAAGATAGGCTTGTAATGAAAAAGCAAGAGTTGCAGGGAAAACAAGTAGAGCAGGGAAAACGAATGAATGATTTACATGAACTCACTGACGAGCTTATTAAGGATCCTGAATTTAAGAAAGAGTATGATGCGCTTCAGCCTGAAAGAGACCTGACTATGTCTCTTGTTATGGCCAGGAAAAAGGCTGGTTTGACTCAGGCTGAGTTGTCGGAGAAGACTGGCATAAGTCAGTCGGATATTAGCAGGTTGGAAAATGGCTCGAGGAATCCGACTATTGCGCTTTTGAATCGTATTGCGAATGCTTTGAATACAACTTGCAGGATTGAATTTGTTCCAAATACGCGCTGATGACGTGATTTCGCGTTTAGAGCGCAGCATTGTGCGTTTTAAGCTCCATTCTAGTGTTGCTGAGTTGTCGGAGTTTCTCTCATCGCAAGATTTTTACATTGCTCTAAGAGAAACTCCGACAGCTCTTGGCATGTTTAGTCTTTTAATCTTCGGCTAATCACCGAGATTTTTCAATTTTCCTTCTTCGCTCAATGAATCACCACTTCGTGCTGAGGTTCATTTCGCTCTGGGCGAAAAATCTCAAATCTCTGCCTAACTAATATCATTGTGAGCTTTAAGCGCTCAGGCAGGTCGTCGCGCTAGCAACCCTTATTCCTCACAGCCACATCCATACCCTCGCTTGCGTTGAAAGCGCACTGTGCTTTCAACTTTGAGCAAGCTCAGTCGATTCAAGCACCAACAAGTAGGAAGGTTCTGTAAATAAATCTATACGTTTATTCACAAAATTATGCTTTCTCAACTAGCACAACAGTTGTTGATTGCAATCCACGTGCAACAGGTGCTTCAACAACCTGAGGATTTACACCGCCTGCTTTGCGAATCATTTTAGAAGCTTTTTCGATCTCGAGTTTAGCGGATTTACCTTTAAGAGCAACCAGACTGCCATGCTGCTCTAAAAGTGGTATTGTCCATCCAGCTAACTTAGTCATAGGCGCTACAGCTCTGCATGTTACTGCAGCAAACGGCTTAATTTCATGCGATTTTACTTTAGCAATTACATCTTCAGAGCGACCGTGGAAAATAGTTACATTATCAAGTTGCATCAAAGAAACACACTCTTGCAACCATGCTACGCGCCTTTCCATTGGCTCGATTAATGTTATCTGAAAATCAGGCAAGCATGCTGCTAAAACTATGCCGGGGAAACCTCCGCCACTGCCAACATCAGCAATTGTTTTATTTTTACTTTTAGCTGTTACTTTGCGAATAAATGGAACTACGGCTGCAGAATTTAATATATGTCTTTCCCATAAAATACCCATATCGCGCGGGCCAACTAAACCTCGCAATAAACCTTCCTGAGAAAGTTTCACATGAAACAGTCTACATTTAGGAAGAGCTTCGCCAAGAACTTCTGACAATAATGGCGAAGATTCTAACTCGTCTATAACGTTTCCATCAATGCTATTTTCCGAGTTGCCTTCCGAATTGCATTCTGAATTGCCTTCAGAATTATTTTCCGAATTGCATTCCGAATTTTTAGCATTCGCAGAATCCACAGATTTTACTGAATCTCCGGAATTTTCTACAAGTGAAATATCTTCCATACTTACACGCACGCAACCTTAATATTTGCTTTAATATCAACAAAAGTCACATAACAAAACATTTTTGTTTCATTATGTAACTTTTATATGATTTGTTTTTATGATTTGTTTTATTTCAGAGATTTTTACTCGTCAACGTACACAACTTCATCATCTAAATCATCAGAAGATTCATCTTCAGACAAACTTGCAGGCAAGTAAACTGTCACATAACGATGAGGTTCTTCACCATGAGATCTAGAGCGTAATCCTTCATCTCGAACAGTGTCATGTATAACTTTGCGCTCAAACGAATTCATAGGACGCAAGCTAACAACTTCGCCTGTTTCACGAGCTTCATCAACAGCATCTAAGGCCATATCGCGCAAATGCTGACGCTTACGCTTTAAGAAACCATCAACATCTACAATTAAATGAGAGCGCTCACCTGTTTTCTGCTGAATAGCAAGCCTGCTTAATTGCTGTAATGCGTCAACAACTTCACCATTACGGCCAATTAAATTCTTAATATCCGTATCATCATCAGCAACAATCTGAATCATTGGTCGATTATTGCGAACGCCCATCTCAATATCACCCTCATAATCAGCAATATCAAGCAAACCTTCCAAATAATCCGCTGCGATATCTGCTTCTTCGTTGAGCTGATCTACGGTTCTATCCTCTTCTTGTACCATGCTTACTCCTTATTGCAAGCGTTGCGCACTTATCTTATAAGTCTAACTAAAATGAAATCACAATATTACTTAGATTATCACTTACAACAACAGATTATATAAGCAAAAAATGTGAACGTTGTAAATAATAATACTTCTATTAAATTATCTTTTTTAAATTATGCATTTTGTATGATGTGCAAGTACAAACTTTAAATACTCACACATCATACTCAAAAACTTA
Source organism: Gardnerella coleohominis (assembly GCF_002896555.1). Lineage (GTDB taxonomy): Bacteria > Actinomycetota > Actinomycetes > Actinomycetales > Bifidobacteriaceae > Bifidobacterium > Bifidobacterium vaginale_F. Next base: position 56,018 of record NZ_MNLH01000002.1, on the reverse strand, counting down.
AATTAAGCACGCTTACGCTTACGTTGAGGCTGCTTACGCTGGAAACCTTCAGCTTCACGACGTTCGTTGTCCTCACGAGCTTTTTGCAATGCTTCTTCTTCTAATGTAGGCAATCCTTCACGTTCACGGCGCTTAACTTCCTTATCGTGCTCACGCTTTTCCTTTTCTTCAGCAGCCGGAGAACCAGGAGTTGGGAAAGCATAAACCTGCCAAATTGAGCGAAGCATATTCATAATATTGTTTACAAGCCAATATATCAACATTGCAAATGGAAGTGCAAAAGCAGAGAAAACGTAAATCAGAGGGAATCCCCACATCATAAGTTTCTGCATCGTATATTGACTGCCCTGCTTAGCTTCAGGAGGCAAATTTTTGCGAATATTATTAAATTGCATGTACCACATTGCAACACACATAAGCACAATAACGCATACGATTACTATTTTCCCTGTTGTGCCAACGGTAATAAAAGTGTCGGATAAGCCTACACCAAATACCTTAGTTTTCACAAATTGCTGTGCAACAGAAACATCAAAGGCACCAAGAGCAGCATGCTTTCCACGAGCTATAAATGGAATCATGGAAAGCGTGTACCACGCACTCATAAACGCTGGGCCTTGAATCATCATAGGTAAGCAAGATCCTGCAGGATTCGCATTGTTATCCTGATAAAGCTTCATCATTTCGCGCTGCATAGCTTCCTTGCTAGCAGGATCTTTTTTCCCTTTATATTTCTGTTGAATTTTCTTAATTTTTGGGGAAATAGCCTGCATTTGGCGCATTCCTTTAATGCTTTTAACAAATGCTGGGAAAATGCATGCGTGAACGACTAACAACAAAAAGATTATTGAGAAAACCCATGAAAATCCGATTTCGTTCATTCCTATAAGAACTAAAAACTTATGGAATAACGCCATTATCTGAGTCATAACCCATTCAACTGGCGTGAGGATTTTATAGAACCATCCAAAAAATCCATTATCAAGCACGAACTTATCTTGATTAAACATTATTTTTCCTTGTCTTCTTCAGCCAAGGGAGTTAACCGTGGCTCTTCATGCGCTTTAGACCAAGCAAATCTGTAAAAAATTGAATATTTCCGTGGCACATCGTCAATACTGCAACTCGTCCAAGGTCTACAGCGTAATAATCGCAATAAAGCTAATAATCCACCACGAAATGCTCCATAACGTTCTAATGCTTCAATAGCATATCTGGAACAAGTGGGGTAATAACGGCAACAAGCAGGATTTTTAGAAGATATAACTCGTTGATACCAGCGAATAGACCTAATCATTAGAGAAGACAATGAAAAAGTATGAGAAAAACTATTTTGCATTTTATTCGCATTAAATGCACTGCAAATCGAATTAGATTTATTCGCCATATCTTTTCACCTCTCTCAAAAAATCAGCGTCAATTAATATCTAGTAAACACCTAGCAATTAGAAGATAAAAATCCTTCTGCTTATGAATCTGAATGATTAGCTATGTCAGCTATGTCAGTAAATAACTTTTCAATTTGATGATTCAAAGAAGCAAACGTTGCCGTGGCTGCACTAGGTTTTGCACGCAATACAACATCACAATAACGCGGTAACAATGATTCATATTTTCGTGCGAGTACGCGAAAACGACGCTTTACTAAATTACGAACCACTGCTTTACCAACAGATTTAGATACAGCAAGTCCAAGTCTTTGTGATTTTTCTTGCGATAAATTATCGTTTAAACAATCACATGACTTTTCTTGCTGTATTAAGGTATCAAAAAATTCCGCGGGACTACTATTAAATCCCGTGGTTTCCTGATTAGTACACTCGCTACCTTTTTCGTTAAGTGTGTTATGTACGGCCATATCGTCACGCATAACATAATGCGCGACGATATCCCGCGAACTCACTTTGCGTCGTTTTTTAAGTACCGCGACGAAATCGCGATGGCTTTTCAGCCTTTCCATGCTTTACGACGCTACCCTAACTCAGGCAGACAGCGACTTACGGCCCTTGGCACGACGACGGTTAATCACTGCGCGGCCAGCACGCGTACGCATGCGAACGCGGAAGCCGTGCTTCATGTGACGACGACGGTTATTTGGCTGGAATGTCCTCTTCATAACTAATGCTCCTGTATTCAGCCATGCAAAAGCATGGCCCCGTATGAGTCAAGCTCTACTAAAATACTCTTACCCCTCACCAAAAGGCAAAAACTCAACAAATTATTACACATTTTGTTTATATTGTGAACAAAATGCTTGTAATCTGTGAGACTATCTTCAATTAAACAAAATAAATAGTATTTTTGTCAATAAATAACTGAATCTTAATAAACTTGATAAATCAATCCAAAATTTATACAAAAAAATTATCCACAAATTACACACATGTTATTAACAATTAAGTATTTTCAACACGCGAGGCTGTGGATAACTTCTTAGGGTTAGAGTAAACATGTTCTATTGATAATTCTTTTGACGCCTTTTGTGAGTAAATCATATGAGGTAAATTTAGAGTTTATTCTTTTATTACGCGTTTGGATTGGAGTGGTATGTCTGATACTTTCAGCGACCCGGCTACACAGGCCGCCATTGTATGGTCCAATACGCTTAGTGTTTTACAACATAACGCATTGCTAAGTACTCGAGATAAAGGATGGTTTGAGGGAGTTCACCCTGAAGCTATTTATGGAACTACTATTGTTTTATGCGTAAATAGTCCCACAGCACAGCAGGCTCTTCAAAATGAGTTAAATGAGCCTTTATTAACTGCTTTGAAGATTTGCACTGGAAAAGATATGTTTCCAGCTTTTAAGATTGTAAAATCTAATGAAAATCTTCCGTCTAATAGTCTTAATTCCAATAGTCGTAATTCTAATAATCAAAATACAGGTACTCAGCATTACGCGCAGAATATTCAACAGAATGATCAACAGAGCATACAACAATTTGCTCAAAATAATACGAACCAATCTTCACAGCAGGATTCATCTTCGAACGATCAAGATAATAGTCTGTCTGAAAAATCTATTAATGATGATTTAGATAATGGTTCTTACGAAAACTATGAAAATACTTATGAAAATTATGAGAATTCTTACGAAAACTCTAATTTTCAAAGTGATTTTTTGAATGGTAATTCAGATTCTTGGGATAGTTCTAATTTGTGGAATAAAACTGAAGATTATATGTCTAATCCAAGTTTTGCATCCAAAAATAATAATTCTGACGTATCTTTACCACCTATTCAGCCTGATTTTGATGGTCTTACAACCGGTCTAGCAACTATGAAGAACGAAAGTATTGTTAGACATGATCCGGATACCACTGGTAATGGGAAAATCTCTATTTCTGTAAAGAGGGATCCTAAGACTCATCTTAATATTTGTGCTACTTTTGATACTTTTGTTCCGGGTGATTCTAATCGTTTTGCTCGCACTGTTGCTTTAGCTGTTGCTGAGGGTTCAGGAAGAGATTTTAATCCTTTATGTATTTATGGCGGATCTGGTTTAGGTAAAACACATTTGCTTAATGCTATTGGAAATTATGCTTTGGTAAAAGATCCTTCTCTTAAAGTTCGTTATGTGACTAGTGAGGAATTTACTAACGAATTTATTGAAGCTTTGCAGGTGCCTAATCAGAGCCAAAATAAGATTGCTGATTTTAATAAGAGATATCGCGAAGTAGATGTTTTGCTTATTGATGATATTCAATTTTTAGGCGGTAAAGAGGCTACTTTAGAGCAGTTCTTCCATACTTTTAATTCTCTTTACCAGTCCAATAAGCGTATTGTTATTGCTTCAGATGTTGCTCCTAAGAATTTAAGAGGATTTGAATCTCGTCTTATTTCTAGGTTTGAATCTGGTTTGACTGTTGATATTAAGCCGCCTAATTTGGAAACCAGAATCGCTATTTTGAGGATGATGGCTTCTATAAGTGCTGTAAAAATTCCTACTGATGTTCTTGATCTTATTGCGGAACGTTTTACGGAAAATATTAGAGAGCTTGAGGGTGCTTTAACTCGTGTAACTGCTGTTGCTTCTTTAAGTAATCAGCCTGTTAGTAGAGTTCTTGCAGAAAAAGCTCTTCAGGATTTCTTTGCTTCTGACATTGAAGTTCGTCCGACGGATATTATTGGCCAAGTTGCTCAATATTTTCATTTAACTTTTGATGAAATTGTTGGACGCACTCGTACTAAGAATGTTGCTTTATCTCGTCAAATTGCCATGTATCTTGCTCGAGAAATGACGAGCATGAGTTTGGTTGATATTGGTGAAGTTTTTGGCGGCAGGGATCACACTACCGTTATGCACGCTTACACGAGAATTAGCGATGAGATGAAGGAAAAGCAGGAAATCTATAACTATGTTATTGAGTTGACTGTTCGCTTGAAGCAACATAGTAATCCTGAAGAGCAAGAAAAGCCTCAGCAAAATAATTAATTTTTATTTCCACAGCGCCTTTTTCTTTTTTATTATTTTTAAAAAACTATTTTTCCACAAGATTATGCGCATTCTGTTAATAAAAAATAAAAAAGTTATCCACATGCTTATTCACAAATGTGGGTAAAACCTGAGCATAACTCGTGGAAAACGCCGCTAAAAAATGTGTATAAGCTGTTAGTAAGCGCCTTTCAAATGTGGACAAGCTAAAAAATAGCTTTTATTGTGGATAAGTAGTCGAGTTATGCACATTAATATCCTCATGTTATTAACAAGCTCTTATTCTTGATAAGCCTTCTTATTTCTTGTCTTTTAAGAGTTATCCACATATTAACCGTGCTTATTACTTCTATTATTTTTATATTTATTTAATAAAAACATTAAAAAGAAGGGTTAGTCTTTTTGCTTATTTAGGAAGCAATTAGGGCAGCACCTTACTGTAAACTAAATTCAGACTTTTTAAGAAATGAGGAAGCATGAAAGTAGAAGTTAATTCTGCAGCTTTTGCAGAAGCAGTAGCTTGGACTACAAGAATTATTGATTCTCGCCCAGCTAATCCTATTCTCGCTGGATTAAAAATTGAAGCAGAAGATGGTACGCTTAACCTTTCAGCTTTTAACTATCAAGTTTCAAGCAGAAATCATATTGAAGCTGGCATTGATGAAACAGGAAGCGTATTAGTTCTTGGAAAACTTATGGCAGACATTACAAAACTTCTGCCTGCAGAAAATACTTATTTAAGCTCTAATGAAACGACGCTTACTATTACTTCAGGAAAATCAACTTTTACTTTGCAACTTATGCCTAATGGAGAATACCCTGATTTACCTGCTATGCCTAATAAATTGGGTCAAGTTGATGCTCCAACATTTGTTCAGGCTGTTAATCAGGCTTCTGTTGCTGTTTCTCGCGAAGATGAACGACCTGTTTTGCGAGGAATCCATATTCATTTTGAAAATGATTCTGTTACAATGACTTCAACTGATCGATATAGGTTGGCAAGAACTACATTTAAGTGGACTCCTGAAAAGCAAGATATTAATGCTGATACGCTTGTTATGGGAAATCTTCTTAAAGACGTTTCAAGATCTGTTAATGATAAAAATAACGTTATCATTAATTTGAATGACGAAGATCCAACGCTTTTAGGATTTGAAAATTCGGGACATTCTAGTACTGCACAACTTATAGATAGTGAATTCCCATCTGTAGATCGTTTATTTGCTAAAGATTATCCTATTCACGCTGTGATTAATAGGCAAAATCTTCTTAACGCTATTAGAAGAGTTTCTTTGGTTGTTGAAAGAGATCCTTCTATTACTTTGTCTTTCTCAGGCCAAGAATTAACTCTTTTTGCTGGTGATTCTAATGAATCTCAAGCAAAAGAAAATCTCGATATAGACATGGACGGAGAAGATATTCAAGTAAAATTCAATCCTAACTTCTTACTTGAAGGTTTGAATAATATTACTGAACCTTTTGTTCATGTAAAAATCAAGACAGCAACTTCACCTGTAGAATTTAATGGACAACAAGAAGAAGATGGAGATGAATCATTAGATTATCGCTATTTGGTTGTCCCTATGCGTCAGCAGTAGTAATCAAAGTAAAAATTAAAAGTAGCAATAAAAAGTAAAATCTTAAATTAAAAGAATAGTTCTTTTAATTGCTTATTTACTTACTTTTCTTATATCTGCCTTTGATTAGTAATTTTTAATTTATTTTTTAAATTATTACTTTTCAAAGGTAGATATGAATATTTTATAAAATAACTTATGAAGTAATTTTTATAAAGTAATTTATAAAATATCATTGCTTTTATTGGCTTTAATTTACATTTGTTTTTAAAGATTTGGAGGAGAAATAGTGTATATTTCACTTCTTGCTCTGGATCATTTTCGTTCTTGGAACCATTGCATTATTAAGTGCAATCCTACTTTAAATATTCTTTATGGAATAAATGGTTTAGGCAAAACAAATATTGTTGAAGCAATTGAAGTTATTTCTACTGGCACAAGTCATCGTTCTTCTGCTACTTTACCTCTTATAGAACGTGGATTTACTTCTGCTACTATTCGTTTGAATGTAGAAAATTTGAATTTTAATGATTCAGATAGTTGTAATTCAGATAGTATTGATTCAGATAATTTTGATTCGAACTATTCAAACACTTATGAGGCAACTCTTACGAATAGAGGAGCTAATAGAGCTCGTATAAATTCAGGAAAATCAGTTTATATGAGAGATATTGTTGGAATAATTCCTTCTGTTTCTTTCACTCCTAGAGATCAATTTTTAGTATCAGGAGATCCTTCTCAACGTCGTACTTTTCTAGATCAAGCTTGCTCACTATTAGTACCTGGTTATGCTAAAAATCTTCAAGAATATAAACATATTGCTAAGCAGCGTACAGCTTTATTAAAACAATTAGGAAATAATTCTTCGCAAAATTATAGTTATAGCGAAAATAGTTTTGAAAATAATTCAGAAAATTCTTCTTTTTATTTAAATAATGCTCTTTCTGGATTAGAAGTTTGGACTGGAAGATTTATTGAAGTAGGTATTTTTATAACTCAAAGTCGTCAAAAAGTAGTTGATGAACTTTCAAAATATTTTTCTTCTGTTGTTGAAAACATAACCTATTCAAAGCAAAAAGCGAATATAGTTTATAATCCTTCTTTTGAAGAAGTTGGAAAAAATAATGATGAAATTTCTTTAAAAAATTATGCTTCTAAAATAAGTGAGCATTTTCAGCGTCTTTATGCTGGTGAGGTTTCTAGGGGATGTAATCTTATTGGACCTCACAGAGATGATTTTTCACTATTGCTTGATGGTTTTGATGCGAAAGATTTTGCTTCTAATGGTGAATCTTGGACTCTTGCTTTATCTTTGAAAATGTCTTTACTAAAAGCTTTAGAAAATAAAAATCAACAAAAACCTATTATCATTTTAGATGATGTTTTTGCTCAGCTTGATGAAAATCGTAGATTAGAAATTTTAAAATTTATAAAAAATCAAGGTCAGGTTTTTATAACTGTTGCGTCGCTGAATGATATACCTCAAAACAGTTTATTATCTGATAATTCTTTTATTGATGTATCTTCATTAATTCCTTCTTCAGAAAATAGTTTTGAAAATAATGAAAATATTGATGAAGATCATAAAAGTATTATTGATGATATTTTGCTACAACGCTTGAATAGTAGCGTAAATAACAGCGTAAATAAAAGCGTTAGTAATAGCAGTATAAGTAGTGATTTGAATAGTGTTTCGAATACTGTTTCGAATAGTGATTTAAATAGTAATAAAATTGATTATTCTATAGATGATTCTGAAAATATTTGTACAGAAAAAAGTGGTGAAATATCATGAAAAAACCTGTGCATTTAATTTTAAATATTGATACTAGAAAACTTCCTTCTATTATTTTTGATCCTATTCAATTAAAGGGAGAGAAGCTAGAAAAACGCGATCAACAGCAAGAAGATTCTTGGGAAAGTTTTGGAAAACCTGGTAGAGATCCTAATACTTTAAATTCAGTTTTAGAATTATTTGCTCATAATAATCATTGGGATAAATTCTTATTAATAGCCAATATAAATTCATTATGGCCTAAAATTGTTGGCGAATATAATTCTCAATTTAGTAAAGTTGAAGATATAGATAATAAGACTTTAATTGTAAGCGCATGCAATCAGTCTGCTTATACGATTACAAAGTTTTTAATTAATTCTTCAAAAAATATGATTCTTGACAAAATAAAAGAAAATAATATAAAAAATATTAAAGATATTAAGCTAATTATTTCTACTGATAAAAGTTATTAATGATATTATTTTAGTATCAAATTTATTGTTATTTTTATTATTTAATTGGCTAGATATAGCCAAATCTTTCCAAGGCCTCTTACTCTGATGCCGTCATGGTATATGTGTAGAATGTCGTATGTTATAGTTCAATCGCTAGAAACCCCTTTTATGTGCTTTCTAGCGTGTATCGACCTTGTAAATACCATGTTTTGCGAGGCAATACGGGAAGGGATCGAAGTTGTCAAATATGGAAGACGATTCGATGGAAAAAATCAATGATGAGCATAAATTAAATGATGCTCAGCTTGATGATTCACTTGCTCCTGAACATTACGATGCTAGTGATCTTCGCGTACTCGAAGGTTTGGAAGCAGTACGTATTCGTCCAGGTATGTATATAGGTTCAACAGGCCCTCGAGGATTACATCATTTAGTTTATGAAATTGTCGATAATTCTGTTGATGAAGCTTTAGCTGGATATGCTTCTCACATTGAAGTGACGATTTTGCCAGATAATGCAATTAGGGTTGTTGATGATGGACGTGGTATTCCAGTAGATGAAGTGCCAGGTGAAGGTGTTTCAGGTGTTGAAACAGTTATGACTAAGCTTCATGCTGGTGGTAAGTTTGGCGGCGGCGGTTATGCTGTTTCAGGTGGCTTACATGGAGTTGGTATTTCTGTTGTTAACGCGCTTTCTACAAGAGTAGATATTGAAGTTCGTCGTCAAGGATTCCACTGGACTCAAACTTATATTGATCAGCATCCGACTGCTCCTTTAGCTAAAGGTGAACCAATGGCAGAAGGAGAGTCAACTGGAACTTCTGTGACTTTCTGGCCAGATGGCGCGATTTTTGAAACAACTATTTATGATTTTGAAACCTTGCGTTCTCGCTTCCAACAGATGGCCTTCTTAAATAAAGGTTTGAAGATTTCTTTAACCGATTTACGTAAACCAGATGAAGCTGGTGATGAGGTTGCTGGAGATTCTGAATCTTCTAGTGAAGAAAAGCATAGAAGTGTGAGTTATCAGTATGAACATGGCATTAAAGACTATGTTGATTACTTGGTTAAATCTCGAAAAGCTGTTCCAGTAGAGCCAGATGTTATTGATTTTGAGGCTGAAGATCTTGAAATCGGTATTTCTGCGGAAATTGCTATGCAATGGACTGTTGCTTATTCTGAAGCAGTTCACACTTTTGCTAATACTATTTCAACTACTGAAGGTGGTACTCACGAAGAAGGTTTCCGTGCAGCACTTACTACTTTAGTTAATCGTTATGCTCGCGAAAAGAATATTTTGAAAGAGAAAGATACTAATCTTTCTGGTGATGACGTTCGCGAAGGCTTAACAGCAGTTGTTTCAGTAAAGCTTACAACTCCACAGTTTGAAGGTCAGACTAAAACAAAGCTTGGCAATTCTGAAGCTAAGACTTTTGTGCAGAGAGTTATGACAGAAAAGCTTGGAGATTGGTTTGATGCTCATCCAAGTGAAGCAAAAAATATTATTCAAAAAGCTATAGAAGCTTCTCGTGCTCGACTTGCTGCTAAAAAAGCTCGCGAAAACACTCGTCGTAAGTCTATTTTTGAAACTGCTGGCATGCCAGATAAGTTGAAGGATTGCCAGTCAAGTAATCCTGAAGAATGCGAATTATTCATAGTCGAGGGTGATTCTGCAGGTGGCTCAGCAATTCAAGGTCGTGATCCTATTACGCAAGCTATTTTGCCTTTGCGCGGTAAGATTTTGAACACTGAGCGCGCCTCAATCGACAGAATGATGAAGTCTGAAACTATTGAATCTTTGATTACTGCTGTTGGTGGCGGTTATGGTGAAGACTTCGATTTAAGCAAGGTTCGATATCACAAAGTTATTATTATGGCTGATGCTGATGTCGATGGTGCTCATATTGCTACTTTGAATTTGACACTATTCTTCCGTTATATGCGTCCTATGATTACAGCAGGATACGTTTATGTTGCTATGCCTCCTCTTTACCGTTTGAAGTGGAGCAAGGGAGCACATGACTTTGTTTATACGGATGCTGAGCGAGACAGAGTTTTGGCAGAAGGTAAAGCTGCTGGTCGTCAACTTCCTAAAGGGGAAGGTATTCAGCGATACAAGGGCTTGGGTGAGATGAGCTATCAGGAGCTGTGGGAAACAACTATGGATCCTGAACATCGTATTTTAAAGCAAATTCATATTGAAGATGCTGCTCGTGCTGATGAAACATTCTCCATGCTTATGGGCGATGAAGTAGAGCCTCGTAGACTCTTCATTCAAAGAAATGCTCATGATGCGCGATTCATCGATGCTTAAACCTTAAAAATATTATTAAAAATATTTTATAAGCATAAAAAATACTTCGATATCGTAAGAAAAAGGAATTACATTGGTAGATGAAATGAACTCCGTCAATAATGATGGTGAAGAGCAGCTGCCGGACGGATCAATGGAGCCTCAAAGCCCACAGGAAGCAGATAATACTGATTATGGCTTAATGAAGGGTGCTCGTGTAAAGCATATGGATTTGCAGCAGGAAATGCGCGAATCATATCTTGCTTATGCACTTTCCGTTATTGTTGAGCGTGCTTTGCCAGATGTTCGTGATGGTTTGAAGCCTGTTCACCGCCGCGTTATTTATGCTATGTATGACGGTGGTTATAGGCCTGATCGCGGATATAACAAGTGCTCTCGCGTTGTTGGTGATGTTATGGGTAAGTATCACCCTCATGGTGATTCTGCTATCTATGACACTTTGGTGCGTATGGCTCAGTCTTGGTCAATGCGCTATATGCTTGTTGATGGTCAAGGAAACTTTGGTTCTCCAGGTGATGATCCTGCAGCAGCAATGCGTTATACGGAATGCCGTATGGCACCTTTGGCTATGGAAATGGTACGAGATATTGATAAAGATACCGTTGATTTCCTGCCAAATTATGATGGTAAAACTCAAGAGCCTACTGTTTTGCCAGCTCGTTTCCCAAATCTTTTAGTTAATGGTTCTGCTGGTATTGCTGTTGGTATGGCAACCAATATTCCACCTCATAATATGCGTGAAGTGGCTGATGGTGTGCACTGGGCTTTGGATCATCCTGATGCAAGCAGGGAAGAACTTCTTGAAGCTTTAATTCAGAGAATTAAAGGACCTGATTTTCCTACTGGAGCAACGATCTTAGGTCACAAAGGAATTGAGCAAGCGTACCGTACAGGTCGCGGCTTAATTACAATGCGAGCAGTAGTTAATACTGAGGAAATTAAGGGACGTATGTGCTTGGTTGTTACCGAGCTTCCATACCAAGTTAATCCTGATCGCTTAGCTGCTTCTATTAGAGAAGCTGTACGAGACGGCAAGATTCAAGGCATTGCAGATATGCGCGATGAAACGTCTGGCCGTACTGGTCAGCGTTTGGTTCTTGTTCTTAAAAGAGATGCTGTTCCAAAAGTTGTTTTAAATAACTTGTATAAGCATTCTCAATTGCAGCAAACTTTCGGCGCAAATATGCTTGCTTTGGTTGATGGCGTTCCTAGAACTTTGAGCTTGGATGCGTTTATTCGTCATTGGGTAACTCATCAGCTTGAAGTAATTGATCGTCGTACTCGTTATTTAAAGCGTGAGGCTGAAGAGCGAGATCATATTTTGCAAGGCTACTTAAAAGCTTTGGATATGATCGATGAAGTTGTTGCTTTAATTCGTTCATCTAAAGATGTTGATACTGCTCGAACTGGTTTGATGAATTTGCTTGATGTTGATGATGTTCAAGCAGATGCTATTCTTGCAATGCAACTTCGTAGACTTGCAGCTTTGGAACGTCAGAAGATTCTCGACGAGCATGAAGATTTGATGCGCAAGATTGCTGACTATAACGATATTTTGGCAAGTCCAGAACGTCAGCGCAAAATTGTTGGCGATGAGCTTGATGAAATTGTTGCTAAGTATGGTGATGATCGTAGAACTAAGATTCTTCCATTCTCTGGTGAAATGAATGTTGAAGATCTTATTGCTGAAGAAAACGTTGTTGTTACCGTAACTCGCGCAGGTTATATTAAGCGTACTAAGGCAGACGAGTATCGTGCTCAGCATCGCGGTGGTAAAGGAATTAAAGGCGCTAAATTGCGTGAAGATGATGTAGTTGATCACTTCTTCTTAACTTCTACACACAATTGGTTGTTGTTCTTTACTAATCGTGGTCGAGTTTATCGCATTAAAGCTTATGAACTTCCAGAAGGATCTCGCGATTCTAAAGGTCAGCATGTTGCTAATTTGCTTCAGTTTGCTCCTGGAGAAACAATTCAAGCAGTGTTATCGATTCCAAATTATGATGTAGCAAAGTATTTGGTTTTGGCAACTCGTTCTGGAAAAGTTAAGAAAACTGCTTTACAAGAATATGATTCTCCACGTCAAGGCGGTTTGATTGCTGTTCGATTAATGACTAATGAAGAAACAGGCGAACCTACTGATGAGCTTATTGGCGCAGCTTTGTGCAATTCAGAAGATGACATTATTCTTGTTTCTAAGCTTGGAATGAGTTTGAAGTTTAGAGCAGATGATGAACAACTTCGACCAATGGGTCGCCAAACTGCAGGCGTTCAAGGTATGCGATTTAGAGATGGCGACGAATTGCTTGATATGGATGTTGTTTCTTCTGAAACAAGCAAAGATCTTCTTGTTGTTACTAATGAAGGTTTTGCTAAGAGAACTGCTATTGAAGAGTATCGTTTGCAAGGAAGAAACGGCTATGGTGTTAAAGCTGTTCAACTTGCAGAGGGTCGCGGTTCATTAGTTGGTGCCTTGATTGTTGAAGAAACAGATCAAGTAATGGCAATTATGAAGTCCGGTAAGGTAATTCGCTCTGATGTTAATGAAGTGAAGCGCACTGGTAGAACAACTCAAGGTGTGACTTTAGCTAAGCCAGATAAGGGTGATGAAATTATTTCTATTGCTCGTAATGAAGAAAAAGATGACGAAAATTCTAAGGCTGATGAAAGTCAAGAATCTTCTGAATTTAATTCTCAAGAAAGTCAAGAAATTAATGAATCTCAAAACAATTATGAATCTGAAGAAAATTCAGATGAGTAATGATAAATAATTTTGAGTAAAAAATTACCCAAGATAATAAAAATTAAATAAATTTATTTTATGAAGTATTTTGTAAAATAATTAAGCAAAATATTCAAATAAAAGAGTATTAGTCGTATGGCATCGTCCTTTTCGACTGATACTCTTTTTTAATAAGGATAAGCAATAAATAGGCTTAATCAGCACATTATGTATTTGTAAAATGTTGTACTGACTAAACGAATATAAGAGAAGGAAATAATTAATGAGCGAGGATTACGAACCAGCGCGTATGGCTTCTTCTGGAAATTATGTAGCTGAAAATGGTGGTAGTGCTAAACCTCGCACTATTGGAGGAGTAGCTTCATCAGCAAAAAGAGGTACTCACTCAGCTAACCATCCTCGTGCTCGTAGAATGAGCTTATCTTTAGTAAGAGTTGACGCATGGTCTGTTGCTAAAGTGTCATTCTTGTTGAGCTTTGCTCTTGGAATTATTCAAATTATTGCATCAGGCTTAGTTTGGGTATTCATGAACATTGTTGGTGTTTTTGATCAAGTCACTCAAATTGTTTCTTCAACAGGCTTAGATAGTAATGGTTTGAATCTTGCTGATGTATTCTCGCTATCGACTGTATTAAGCTCGGTAACAATATTTTCCGTTGTTGAAATATTAATTCTTACTATTCTTTCTGTGATTTTTGCACTGCTTTATAACGTTGTTGGATCATTAGTTGGTGGTATTCACATAACCTTGGGCGATGACTAAAAATTATTGATTAATAGGAAATTAATTAATAGAAATTAGTAGTGGTTATAAATTAGTCAATTAAATAATTCATATCCATAGAGGAAATAAAATGCTAAAAGGATTTAAGAAATTTATTTCGCGTGGGAATGTTATTGATATGGCTGTCGGTGTTGTAATGGGTAGTTCTGTTACCGCTGTGGTTACATCTATTGTGAAAAATATTATTAATCCACTAATAGCAATGATTTGTGGAAAACCTGAATTAGATGGCGTTTTGACTATTACTTTTAATAAAGCAACAATATCTTTTGGAGCTGTTATAGGATCTATTTTAAATTTCTTAATTGTCGCTATTGCTGTTTATTTCTTCATAGTTCTTCCAATAAACAAGTTGCGAGAAGTTGGAGTTAATTTATTGCAACTTGATAAAGAAAAAACTGAAGAAGAAAAGCGTGCTGATAGGGAAAGAGAAATGATCTCGTTATTGAAAGATATTAGAGATCAGATTTCAAAAGATAATTAATTTTTAAAACTAAATATTTTAATAATTACGGTTTTCTAATAATTACAGTGTTTAATAATTGCATTTTTTAATAATGAAATTCCCCTAGTACTTTTAAAAGTAGAAGGGGAATCTTCATATTCGCTTAAGCTTTATAGTTTGTTTAAATATTTTATTTTTATTTTATTTTTATTTTATTTTTATTTAATTTTCTATTTGATTTAATATATCTGATCCGTTTATATTCTTTACTTCAACAAATTCGTATAGATTATGTTTTTGGAATATGTAAAAAATAGTTGTCGATAATAATGGGTAAATAATCGCAGAAGTTAGAACATCTGTAGGGAAATGTGCTGCTACAACAAGTCTTGATAAAGCTACGATAATAACAACTATTGCGCTAATTAATAATTCAAAATGAATAAAAAGTGGCTTCTTTAAATAAACCATAAGCATAATCATCGTAAGAATAGCTACAGCAGCAGCTGTGTGTCCGCTAGGAAAACTTGGATCAGGTGGTAATTCAGTAACAAGATTTGGTCTTTGACGGTGAACTATGAATTTTATTGCGAACACATATACCATTGGTAGCAATGATATTAGTAGCTGAACAATAGTTGTTTTGTAATTCTTGTGCAAATAAAGTGAAAGTAATGCTAAAAGAACTAATATAGCAATGCAACATTTAGTTGAAAAAAGTATTGCAAGAACTTTAGATGCTGAGAGAATAAAGCTTGGAGAATTATTGTGGAAGAAAGAAACTATAGATGTTTCAAATTCTCTTTCTTCTTGTTTAACGAGTAAGAGTTTTCCGATTATTGGAACAAAAATAGCTAATAAGAATGTTATTGAATAAAGAAAATATATCTTTATATTTCGTGAAGACAGATTTTTTTGTGTCTTATCGGATTTATTATCAGTGTAATTCGTCATATCATTTAAGATTACTACAGCTAGTATGACAGTTATTATTGTATAAGGCGTATTTTTTATTATTGATTAGTGCTTTTAAAAGTAAATGGTATGTTGTGTAAAGAATATGTTTAATAGTGTTAATAAAAGTATGCAAAAAGTTAAAGTTGAATACAGTACCCGGTGACGAGTACTATGTTGAAAAGATAGAAAGGGTTTATAATGAGTGTGCTTGACAGACTTGAGAAGAGCGTTGAAGGTGCAATGAACGGTGTCTTCGCAAAATTTGGCTCTAAAGATTTACAGCCTGTAGATCTGTCTAGTGCTTTGGAACGTGAAATTGATTCTGAAGCTATGCCTATTGGTAGGGATCATACAGTTGCTCCTAACGAGTATCGATTTAAGTTGAGCACTCCTGATTTTGATCATATTGAACAATGGGGTAGTGAAGCTTTAGCAAATGAGCTTGCTGATAATTTAACTCAATATGCTAAAAGTCAGCATTATGCTTTTGTTGGCCCAGTAGTAGTTATTTTTGAAGAAGATTTGGAATTGACAAAAGGTAATTTCCAATTATCTTCTGAATCTGTGCAGGGTAACGCTGTTCCTGTTACTACTGATGATCAATCACAGAATCACCCTATGCTTGAAATAAATGGTAACCAGTATTTGCTGACTAAAGATCGTACTATTTTAGGACGCGGTTCTGGTTGCGATATTGTTATTGACGATCCTGGTATTTCTCGTCGTCATTTAGGTATTGATATCACTTCTGATGGTGTTATTGCTAGAGATTTAGGATCTACAAATGGAACTTATGTTGAAGGTCATCAAGTTCCTGCAGCTACATTAGTTGATGGAAATACAATTACTATTGGTAGAACTCGTATCCTTTATTGGGCTTCCTCTCAGGATCAGGAGTAAAAGAAATTCTAAGGGACGAGTACGCACATGATTTTTACTGAGTTAACGTTTGCAATATTAAAGTACGGTTTATTAGCTTTACTTTGGCTATTTGTATGGTGTGCTGTTCGTTCTTTGCGTAGGGATATTGAAGTTTTTAGTCCGCGTAAAAAGAAGTCTTTTGATAAAAATGCTTCACCTGCGCGTTCTAACGGGAATAGGGTTCGTAAAATATCTAGATCCAATAATTCTTCTACGCAAAATCATAAAGGTCCAACTCTTTTAGTTATTATTGATGGTCCTTTAGCTGGGTCTTCTTTCCCACTAAATGCTTCTGGTGTAACTCTTGGAAGATCCCCTTCTAATACGGTAGTTCTTAACGACGAATTTGTATCGTCTAATCATGCTCGCGTTTACTTTAACAATGATGTTCAATCTTGGGTTCTTGAAGATTTGGGTAGCACAAATGGAACCATGATTGGTCATACTCGTGTAACAGAACCAGTTGTATTGAAGCCTAGAACTTCTGTGCGTATTGGCGCAACCATGTTTGAATTGAGGTGATATGTAATATGACTCAATCTGATTCAAATATGGATGATAATACAACTGGAGTTAGTGACGTTAATAATAGTCAGGATTCTAAGGATTCTCTTGCTAATAGTATTTCCACTCAATTTTCAGGAGTTGAAGAAGCAGATAAAGAAAAAGAATTTCATAGTGATGTTTTTTCTGTAGACAAAACTCTGTTTATGTATGCTACTGCTGTTAGTGATGTTGGAACAGTGCGTAGTAATAATCAGGATTCTGCTTTTGCTGGAGAACATTTAGCTGCAATCTGTGATGGTATGGGCGGTCATGCTGGTGGAGATACAGCTTCTACTATTGCTATAAGATCTTTAGCGCATATTGAGCAAGATTCTAGACCAGATGATGTTAAAAAAGTTTCAGACATGTTAGAAACATCCATTATGGCTGCTCATGACGCTATTGTTGGGAAAGCTAAACGTGAGCGGAAATTAGCTGGAATGGGAACAACTGTTACAGCATTATCTTTAGTTCATAGTTATTGGGTTTTAGCTCATTTAGGTGATTCTAGAGCATATTTATTACGAGATAATCGTCTTATAAGAATGACGTCTGATCATAGCTATGTTCAGCATTTGATTGATATGGGGCATATTACTCCTGAAGAAGCGCGTAATCATCCTCAAAGAAATGTTGTTATGCGTGTTCTTGGAGATTTTGATATTGATCCTCGTCCGGATATTTCTATAAGAATGGCTCATCCTTCTGACCGTTGGCTTTTATGCTCTGATGGTTTATGTGGAGTTCTTGAAGATTCAACTATTCAGGAAGTTATGAGTACTATTTCTAATCAGGAAGAATGTGCTCAAAAACTTGTTTCTATGGCTTTGCGCGCTGGCAGTACAGATAATGTTACTGCTGTAATAGCTGATGCTACTTTGGCTTTAGATGCGGATGCTTTTGATTTGCCTCATCAAACTCCATTAATTGGCGGTGCTGCAAGTCTAGATTTGGAATCTATTGCAGATATTGTAAATAAGGCTGTTTCTTCGACGCCTATATTGCGCGATGACAAATCACCTGCTCAAAGGGCTGCAGCTTTAGTCCAAAATAGTGATCAATCTTCTGAAAATGTTAATAAAGAAAAAACAACTAGGTTAGTTCAGCCTTCCCATCTTCGCGAAGAATCAGTTGAGTTAAATACTCCTGATACAAATGAGATTCCTATTGTTACTAAAAAGAATGGTAAGATTTCCAGCGATCCTAGAGATCCTGATGTTGCTCGCGCTGTAAAACGCGAAAAAGAAGAAGCCAAGAGAGCTAATCATTTACGTATTCGTTGGACGCGTATTGGCGTAGTTCTTGCAACATTATTTGCTATTTGCGTTGTGTGCGGCAGTAGCTATGGAGTTTATGTTTGGACTCAAATGCAATATTACGTTGGAAGCAGCAATGATCATGTTGTTATTTACCAAGGTGTTCCGACGAATATATTTGGATTATCTTTGTCTCACGAAATTGAATCAACGGATATTAAAATTAAAGATCTTGATAAATCTTGGCAAGAAAGACTTAAATCTGGTATTAGTGTAAGCAGTCTTTCTGAAGCGCGTGGGCATGCTGATTTGATTCGTCGAGGAATGTATTCTCGCGAATTAGAAAAAATGCGTAATGATAATAAAATTACTCAGACTGATAAGTCGACTGATAAGTCTTCCGACAAGTCTGATAAGTCGGATAAATCATCTGATAAGTCTGATAAGTCTTCCGATAAAAAAGATAGTTCCGATAACTCTAAATCTGATTCTCATAAAGATTCTGATAAATCTGAAGAAAATTCAGATAAAAGCAAGGATGATAAAAGTCAGGAGGGTAAAAACTCATGACTTTGACTCGTATTAGACAAATTGCTTTATTAGTATTCTCTATGGTTATTTCCGCTATAGCATTTTTCCAAATGTTTTTGCGCATAGACGGATATATGTCAACAAAATTCGTATCAATGCTTGTATTAATAGCAGTTCTTTACATAATTTTATGGGTAATATTGCTATTTAAAAAGCCTTTTGCAAGTCAGGTTATTCTTCCTTGTATGTTGCTTTTAACATCAATAGGAACAGTAATGATAGCTCGTATTGATAAGCAACTTGGTACGAATATTGCGTTCAAACAGATGATTTGGATATCTGTAGCATTAGTTCTTTCTATTTTGCTTGTTCTGTTCATTGACGATTATCGTATTCTTAGAAGATTCTCATATGTGAGCATGATTATTGGCCTTGTTCTTCTTCTTTCTCCTATGATTCCAGGTTTAGGAAAAGAAATTGGTGGAGCAAGAATTTGGATTGGATTCGGAGATCATACTCTACAGCCTAGTGAATTTGCAAAACTATTCTTATCGTTCTTCTTTGCAGCTTATCTTTTCAATCATAGAGATCGTCTTGCTGTTGGCGGAGCTAAGATTTTTGGAGCTCATCTTCCTAGATTGAAAGACACTGGTCCTATTGCAATAATTTGGGCAGTTTCAATGGGAGTGTTAGTAATACAGCATGATTTAGGAACGTCATTGATGTTCTTCGCAATGTTTGTTTCTATGCTGTATGTTTCAACAGGTAGAAAAAGCTGGCTTGCAATAGGATTCATAGCTTTTGTTATCGGATGCTTAGTTGCAACTAAATTATTCGCGCACGTTCAATACAGGGTTGACGCATGGCTTCATCCATTTGATTCAGAAGTTTATAATCGATTCCCTGGTGGTTCTGCACAAATAGTAAGTGGTCTTTTTGGCTTGGCTTCTGGCGGAACAATGGGAACAGGTTTAGGTAAAGGCCATCCTGCGATTACTCCTTTAGCTAATTCTGATTTTATTTATGCTTCTGTTGGAGAAGAGCTAGGTCTTACCGGATTATTGGCAATATTAATGCTTTATTTGATTATTATCACCTCCGGCATTATTACAGCTATGAAAATTAAAGATGGATTTGGAAAGCTACTTGCATCGGGATTAGTTTTCACGATGGCTTTCCAAGTTTTCACTGTTGTTGGAGGCATAACATTAGTTATTCCACTAACTGGTTTAACTATGCCTTATATGGCTGCAGGTGGCTCATCATTAGTAGCAAATTACTTACTTGCTGCAATACTTATCATTATTTCGCATTCGGCCAATAAGCCTGAATCTACAAAGCTTTCTGAATCATTCCAATATGAAGCTCTGGCTGCTTTAAGAGAACGTGAATTGCAAGAGCGCGCAGAGAAGGGTGGGAATATTTCTAATAGCGAGGATTCAGAAGGTAATGAGTATTCTGAAGAATCTGAAGAAAATTCAGAAGGCGATGTAAATAATAATTCTTACAATAATTCATCTTATTCATATAATTCGCTTAATACTCAAATAGATGATGAGTCTTGGCCTGAATTGGTTGTTCCTTCTCTTAACACGAATGTTCACTCTGAAAATCGGGGTGATAGAAATGAATAAATGCTTGAAACAGCTTTTTATTACAGTCGTAATTTTGTTTGTTATTCTTGGAATTTCAAGCATGATGATGACTTCTATAAGAGCTAAAGCTTTGAATTCCGATCCTAGAAATAGACGTGCTTTATATAATGAGTTTGGTGCTCCTAGAGGCCCGATATTAGCTTCAGACGGAACTGTATTGGCAAAATCTGAGCCTTCGAAAGACGCTTTTGCTTATCAAAGATATTATCCAGAAGGAAATCTTTATGCCCCTATAACAGGATATTTCTCAATAAGCCAAAGAGCAGATAGAGGTATTGAGGCTTCTCGAAATGAATTCTTAAGTGGAGAATCACACGCTTTATTCTGGCAAAAATTCAAGTCATTGTTCACTGGCGTATCAGATAAAGGTGCTTCTATTGAAACATCTATTGATCCAAAGCTTCAAAAAGTCGCATACGATTTGCTTAAAGATAAAAGCGCTGCATTAATTGCGATTGAGCCTAAGACTGGCAGAATTAAGGCAATGGTTAGTACGCCAAGCTACGATCCTTCAGTTTTAGCCATTCATGACACTGCTAAAGTAAATAAAGCTTATAGTGACCTAACTTCAGACTTTGGCAATCCTATGCTTAATCGTTCTATTTCAGAACTTTATGCTCCAGGATCAATATTTAAAACTGTTATAGCTGCAACAGCTTTGGAATCTGGTAAGTATAAGCCAGATACTGTTATTCCAGCTGGTATTAGCTATAAACTTCCAGGAACTAATACTCAATTAACTAATGTTGTTTATCAAGCAGCCGGCAAAGACGGTAAAATTACGCTTGAAGATGCTTTAGCGTACTCGTCTAATACTGCGTTTGCTCAGCTTGGCGTATCTTTAGGATCTGACGCTATTATTCAGCAAGCAAAGAAGTTCGGCTTCTTTAGTTCTATTACTCTAGATGGATCAGACTCTTCAGGATTCCCTATGAGAGCTGTAACATCTAAAATTCCTCTTAAACCAACACCGGATAAATTAGCTATAGAATCAATTGGCCAAGGAGACGTAGTTGTAACTCCTTTGCAAAGTGCAATGATTGCTGCGGCAATTGCTAATAAAGGTGTTCTTATGAAGCCAACGTTAGTGGATTGTGTAAGATCTAGTGATTTATCAGTTATTTCACAAACTAAGCCAACTGTTATGAGTGATGTTATGAGTGCTGATAATGCTACAAAGTTAACTCATATGATGCAGTCTGTTGTTACAAAAGGCAATCCTCATCTTGCTATACCAAATATTAATGTTGCTATAAAAACAGGTACTGCACAAATTGGTTTTAAGAATCAAGCATTAAATGGTTGGATTATTGGATTTGCTCCGGCAGAAGACCCTAAAATAGCTATAGCGGTTGTTATTCATAACGCCAATACTTTTGGAACTTTTTCTGCAGGGCCAGTTATGAAAACGGTGATGAAGGAGGCGCTTACTCGATGAAACTCGTAGAAGGACAATTAGTTCATAATAGATATCGCCTCGATCATCGTCTTGCACAAGGTGGTATGGGTGAAGTCTGGAAAGGCTTTGATATACAGCTAGGACGAGTAGTCGCTATCAAGGCTTTAAGGACTGATACTAATAATGTTGAGGCTAAGTTAAGGCGTTTGCGTGCTGAAGCGCATAATTCTGCCAATCTTGCGCACCCTAATATTGCTGCCTTGTTTGACTACTATGAGCATGATGGAATTGGATTCCTAATTATGGAATACGTTCCAAGTAAGTCATTGGCTGATTTGTATCATAAAGAAAAAGTAGTAGAGCCAACGCGATTATTGCCTATTCTTATTCAAACTGCTAGAGGTCTTTTCGTTGCGCATTCACATGGCGTTATACATAGAGATGTGAAACCTGCGAATATTATGGTTTCTAAAACTGGCAGCGTGAAAATTACAGACTTTGGTGTTTCGTATTCAAACGATCAAGAGCAGATTACTCAGGATGGAATGGTTGTTGGAACTGCACAATATATTTCACCTGAGCAGGCACAAGGAGAGCAAGCCACTGCGCAATCCGATATTTACTCTCTTGGAATTGTTGCATATGAAGGTCTTTGCGGACATAGGCCTTTTACTGGCGCTACTCCTGTTGATATTGCAGCAGCGCATGTTAATGACCCTGTTCCTCCGCTCCCGGAAAATATAGATTTGCAGCTAAGACAATTCATAATGTCAATGCTTGCTAAAAATCCTAAAGATCGTCCAAAAGATGCTCTTACAGTTGCAAAAGTTCTTTCAAAAATTGAGAGAAGATTGTTAGATCAGCAGACTTCTTTTGAAAATAAAAATTCAACGTTTAATCCCCATAATTCACGGCCTACTCGTCGTGTAAAAAGTGAACCTCAAACAAAAGTAAATATAATAAACATTTTTGATACCAATAATCTCAAGGAGCAGCAATGAGTAATACAATGCCCACCTCATTAGCGAATGGCCGATACCAACTAGGAGAGCTTATTGGCCGCGGCGGAATGGCTGAAGTGAGGATAGCGGAAGATAATCGCCTTGGAAGAACTGTTGCTGTGAAGATAATGCGTTCTGATTTGGCTACTGACGAAATCTTCTTGTCGAGATTCCGCAGGGAAGCTCATTCAATCGCGCAAATGAATAATCCAAACATTGTTAATATTTATGATTCTGGAGAAGAATCAGTAGTTACTGACAATGGTGTTGAAGAATGCTTGCCATACTTAGTTATGGAATACGTTAAGGGCAAAACTCTTCGCGATATTCTTAAAATGAATGGTGCTTTAAGTCAACGCGATGCTGAGCAAATAATTCTTGGCGTGCTGAATGCTTTAGAGTATTCGCACCGAATGGGAATTATCCATAGGGATATTAAGCCTGGCAATATCATGATTTCTGAACAGGGCGTTGTTAAGGTCATGGATTTTGGTATTGCTCGCGTATTGGATGATTCAGCAACAACTATGACACAATCTCAAGGTGTTGTTGGTACTGCACAATACTTATCTCCTGAGCAAGCTCGTGGAGAGCAAGTTGATATGCGATCTGACTTGTATTCTGCAGGATGCGTATTGTATGAGATGCTTACTGGCAGACCTCCTTTCATAGGTGATTCCGCAGTTTCTATCGCTTATCAGCATGTTTCTGAAGTTGCAACTCCAGTAAGTACTTTGGTTCCAGGTTTGCCTGTTATGTGGGATAAAATCTGCGCTAAAGCTATGGCGAAAGATCGTCAAAATCGTTATGCTACTGCCGCTGAGTTTAAAAATGATGTTCTTGCTTTCATGAACGGTGGTGTCCCTGTTGCTGCCGCTTTTAATCCTCTAACGGATCTTGCAAATATGAAAGCACGTAAGCAAGCAGAAATGTCTGCAAGCCAAAACACGAATACTTTTGATACTGCATCTACGCAAACTTTTAATCCTATTGCTCAATATGGTGATGATTTTAGTAATACTGGAATGTTTGCGACTCGTGCAGCTCAGCGTGCTGCTGTTCAAGCTAAGCAACGTAAGAAGACAGTTATAACCGCTGTAGTTGGTGTTATTGTAACGCTTGTAGTTATAGTCGGTTTAATGTTTATCCTCATGATAACTAGGAATTCTGGGGATGTTGTTGTTCCGGAGTTCAGAGAAACCACAACTCAAGATGCTGCTCGTGAAAAGTTGCGTTCTCTAGGTTTGATAGCTGAAGTTATTTACGATAATAATTCTACTAAACCTGAAGGTACTCTTATAAGGCAGTCTCCAAGGGGTGGAGAGCATGTTTCTTCAGGATCCAAAGTCACTTTGTGGTTCTCTGCTGGGCCTCAATCCACTAAGATCCCAGATGTAACTAATCTTTCTCAGCAAGCCGCACGTAAAGCGCTAGAGCGCGCTGGATTTAAGGTTGCAGGCGTGAGCGTGGAAGATAGTGCGGATGTTAAGAAGAATCATATAACTCGAACTGATCCTGTGGGTGGAGCGTTTGCAGATAAAGGTTCTGCAATCACTTTGTACATTTCTTCTGGAATGACTAAAGTCCCAGATGGAATGGTTGGACGTCCTAAGGATTCAGTTATCAGCGAATTGCAAAATCTTGGATTTAGTACAGATAGCACTACTGAGGAATCTGATTCTGTAGATGAGGGTTCTGTAATTCGTTTGGATCCTTCATCGGGAACTGTTGTAAAGCCTCATAGTTCAATTAAGGTTTACGTTTCCTCTGGTAAATCAAAGGTTGAAGTACCTCATATTGCTTTGGGTACTGTAACTGTGAAGCAAGCAAGGACGATTCTTGAAGCTAAAGGCTTTAAGGTTGTAGTTTCGCCATCTGCTAAAGATGATGATATTGTATCTGAAATGTCTGCTACTGAAGGAAATAAGATTGACAAAGGTAGCCAGATTACGCTTACAGTTAAGTCCTCTGGCTCTTCAGATGACTATGGAGAATCGCGTCCTGGCTCGTCTGATTCGTCTTCAAATGGCGGCGGCAATTAAGCCTAAGATTAGCTAAGCTAAGCAGATGACAGTTGCTTAAATTAGAGCGTGTGAATAAAAGTTCGCGCGCTCTATTTTTTGCGAATCGACTGTTCTTGTTCAAAGTTCCTTTTTGTTGTTGCTGAGCTCTCGGAGTTTCTCTCATCGCAAGATTTTTACATTGCTCTAAGAGAAACTCCGACAGCTCTTGGCATGTTTAGTCTTTTAATCTTCGGTTAATCACCGAGATTTTTCGATTTTTCTTCTTCGCTCAATGAATCACCACTTCGTGCTGAGGTTCATTTCGCTCTGGGCGAAAAATCTTAAATCTCTGCCTAATCGGTAGCAAAGCATGTTTGGTAAATAAATCCATATGTTTAGAGATATCTTTAGTGAGACGTAACAAAAAAGACGGCCTACAAGCCGCCTTCTTTGTTATGCATGTTTTATTAAATATTAGATTGGTGTGTAATTAGACATGCTTTGCAAGAATGGAACCGTTGAAGATAGCCATGGGAATATCCACTGCAACAGAGCCATAGAAATCATCAAGTAAAGCAATAGTTGAAGCAGTATTCTCATTGGTAAAATACCAGGTTGAATCCTAGCGATTCCTCCAAAGATGCTGAAATCTGGCTTAGGCTTTAAACCAGCGCGAATGCTACGTAGCAACGGCCAACGCCATGCTACTGCGCTAGCAATAAACACAAGCACATACAAAATAACAGTAACAATTATTGGCATTACCAAAGAATCAAGATGAGAGATAAGAGATTGCTGTTCGTTGTTAATGAAACGTATTTTTCCGTTTGAATCTACAGTAGAAAGCTCTTTTGGAATTCCATCTGAAACTTTAGCCCAATAGTCAAATTCGCCGTAGCTAATCCAACGATGAGTTGGGGTAGAATACCTTGGCTCGCAAGTTGTTAGGGTTACCATGCGCTTAACAGGGTCCTTACCAGGGTGCTCAGGATTTGGCGCAATAACTTCTGAGTGGCTAGGAGTCACAATCTTATAGCTTGTGTACTTGTACACATACCAATAATTCTTAGTACGAATAATAATCGGATCTCCAGCCTTGAGCTTATCAACATCGCCTAAAGGCTGACCATAACCTTCGCGGTGGCCTGCAATACCAACGTTTCCCATTTCGCCAGGTAACTGCGTGTTTTCATAATGGCAAAGTCCTGAGCGGTTTAAAAGCTCAAGAGTAGAGCCTTCTACAAGGTTTCGCTCCCACTGATTACCGAAGCGTGGAATATATACGCGAGCAAATAATTCGCCAATCTTTGCTTTTCCTTCTACAGGAGGTTCACCAGATTGTTTTGGAGCTATTTTTGTTTTATTACCTTGGTCAGGATTAGTCCAAGAAACTGACGAACGTGCTGCTATTTGTGCATGCTCTGATTGTGCGCTAGTCCACCACAATTGCCAAACAATATAAAGTATGCATATAACAGCGCAAGCAATGAGAATCTCACTGAGTACGTTTACAGCTTGCCAAAAAGGACTAGTTCGCTTCTTAACAACCCCGTATTGATTACTTTGCATATTCGTAGAGTGCCTCATGCTACTCCTTCGTTGTTTCTAAAATGACTCTGTAAATCATTGGCCTTAATATCTGTTCTTCGTGGAACAGTCGCATATCGTAATGGTTGTAGTAAAGCTGAAGCTTCAGGGAAACTTAATTTCTTCATCTTTTCTACTTTCCACCCCAAACCAAAAGCGCTTACATAGTCTTTATATGTTTGAATCGCTGGAGAATTGTTCAGCGATTCTATCATATTTTCAGTAGAGCCAATAGCAGATATTTTATATGGTGGTGAGTACTGATGTCCTTGTAACATCAAAACATTTCCTATACAAATAGCAGCAGAATTAAATAATACTCTCTGATCTTGTATAGTCATTGCTTCAGCGCCTCCGCGCCATAAAGCATTAACAACGGCTTCAATATCTTGTTGGTGTATTACGTAATCGTTTATATTCGCAGAAGTTCCAGATCCGTTTACGGCAGATTTCCATAAAGGTGAATCATTAAGAGTTACGGTTATACCCGGACCTTGTAATGCTGGTAGCACAGTACTGCTTTCAGCACCTGAAATAGAATTTGTTTCGCTATTATTTCCCAGAGTTTTATTTAACAGATTTATTTGCGAATCTAGTTCTTTAACATCTT
Organism: Gardnerella coleohominis; assembly: GCF_002896555.1. Lineage (GTDB taxonomy): Bacteria > Actinomycetota > Actinomycetes > Actinomycetales > Bifidobacteriaceae > Bifidobacterium > Bifidobacterium vaginale_F. The sequence goes on along the minus strand of NZ_MNLH01000002.1, from coordinate 29,020 downwards.
CTCTTAAACTTTTAGCTCTTTGAGAATTACGTTCGACCATCTGACCAGTATCGGAAGTTATAAAAGCAGTGCGATTAACACGTAAATTCGTGACAAATAAATACCCTGTGAAAGCAACAGCAATTGCAACAGCAATGCTACTAAGCATGGATTTTCTTGCTGCATGCCGTCCTGTTTGCTTTGCCATAATACTTCGTTTCTTTCCGCGTTCGAGTGTAACTATTATTATAGCGTGTAGCCTATTGATTGGAGAGTTACAGTTATGGCTGACGAAGAATTAAAAGCGTTGAACACGACTGCAGCTGATGACGCTGCTGGGGCAAGCGAAAATAATAATGAGGAATCTCATGACGATTTTTATGGCGTCCCTATGGATAAGGTAGAAGCTGTATTGAATGCTACTGCTGATAAGTCTACTTTGACTCCGCAGATGCAGCGTATGATGCAGCGTCAAGCTGAAAATACGCGTCGTGTTGAGGAAAGTATTAAGGGCACTAAAGCGAATGCATCGTGGTTTGTTCCGCTTTTCTGCACGTTAATGATAGTTGGATTGCTTTGGGCAGTTGTTTATTACTTAAACCCTATGTATCCAATTCCTGGTATTGGTGCTTGGAATCTACTTATTGCTGTTCTTATTGCGATGGCAGGATTCCTTATGACTATGTATTGGCGCTGATGCTTAGATTTTTGTGGCGTTGGATGTACTCTAATATTCTTTGATATTCTCTGATATTCGAGGTTAATTCAACGCCACAATTCTATATAATCTAATTTTTTTTAATATTCTTTTATTGTTTTTTTTTGCTGTTTCTTGCTTATTTAAAAATCTTATTCTGCTGTAGTTTATTCTGCTTTAGCAAAAATCAAAATATGCCGATTAGTTGAATCAGTAGTCGCAATAATACGAGTCTGCCCACCATCTTTAACGCGCAATTTTTTTCGTAAAGCATCTACAGACATAGGGAAGTTTCTTACCGCAATATTCGCATATGTGATTCCGTTAAGAGCTTCCTTCAAATCGCGCTTATTCATGCTGCATATATGCGTAATAGTTAGCATTTTTCCAGGAAATTGTTTTATTGGATTTTGCGAAACAAAAACGTGGCTATTAGACGAAATCTGCTTAACTTCGTATAGCTGCGTTAAAAGTTCAAAACAGCCAGATTTCATAATAGAAGCATTAGGCTCGTAAACGTAACTCGCATAGTTTTTTAAATATTCTAAAGAATTGTTTGAGTAATCGTTTAAGGAATTTACAGAAGAATCATTTACTATACGCGATTCGTAATCGTTATTTTCGTTTGAGATATTTCTTGAGATAATTTCTATGCGATTTGATGATAAATCATATTTTGCGTAAAAAGTTGTAAGCTGATCGTCATTAACGCAATTAATAACAACATTTGTATGTATATCGTTATCTAAAATTATTAATAATTCTTTACACTCGTTTTCGCACGAAACAATGTGCAACTGTGAAACGTTACCCTTAAAATCTGCTATAGTTTTGCGCCAGTCGAGCATTGGAGAAAGCTTAATCATAACAAAATCAGCAATGCTAAGTAGCTGCTGTTTAAGTAATAAGACATTTGGAGTGCAATCTTCAATTGCGTAAGTTCGAGATCCGTGTGAATTTCGTCTTGCTGGATCTACATAAATCATGGTTATTTTATGGGTACTTTGAGCGCTTTGTGTGTTTTGAGCGTTTTGATTGGCAGATAAGCTAGGAGCGCTAGATACGCTAGATATAGCTGTAGTACTGTCTGTATTAAAGCAATACACGTTATTTTTGCCTAAAATTCGCATGTTATGCTGAACGATACTTGCTAATTCTGGCTGCTGCTCAAAATATATAGTTTTTTGGAATAAATCAGAAAGAATAGTGCAATCTACTCCAAAACCTCCCGTTAAATCCACTAGCGTACGCGCGTTTTCATCGTTTTTGCCTAGGGAATCAATCAATTTTTTAACTATAGACGCTTTGTATTGCGCTGTTGCTTGTGATGAGCATTGTTCTAAAGAAAGATGCACTGGATAAAATATGTCATCATATTTTGCCCATAAAGGCAATTTCGTTTGCGCTATTTTGCGGCCTGCGATTTGATTAATAGCATAGTGAACATCTATTTCAGGATTTCGCGATGCCTTAAGAGCTGCCTGATCTGAAGTTAAAGCTGCATTTTCCTTAATAAAATTAAGAGTTTTAAGCGTCGGCTTTGTTATTTCTTTTGGGGCATCTAACTCTGAAAACATAATATTATTTTTGCCTGAAGCATGGATGTAAAAGATTTAAAAACAGCAGCATTTAGTTTATCCACGATAAGTTTAAATTGTGGATAACTTCTTATACACATGCGCACAAGGCAAAAAAGACTGACTTATCAACGTTTGTGTATAAATATGTGGATAACTTTTGCATATATTGTGGATTTAGTCCCAACTTATGCCCAGGTTATCCACATTGCTATCCACAGGTGTGGAAAACTACACGCGTGTAATTTAATTTATAATTTTATTTATAAAGTACGTTTTGCTACTAATTAGGCAGAGATTTGAGATTTTTCGCCCAGAGCGAAATGAACCTCAGCACGAAGTGGTGATTCATTGAGCGAAGAAGAAAAATCGAAAAATCTCGGTGATTAACCGAAGATTAAAAGACTAAACATGCCAAGAGCTGTCGGAGTTTCTCTTAGAGCAATGTAAAAATCTTGCGATGAGAGAAACTCCGAGAGCTCAGCAACATTAGACAGGAAAATCCTGCGGAATGCGTGTAATTTAAATATTTATATTTGATTTACGGTTAAGTCGCTAAATAAATCTAATCCATACGCGAAATAGAAGCATGCCACTGCTATAGCTACGAGAATTATTAAAAGCAGGGTCGCATAAATAGCGAAACGTTTGTTTAAAGAAAGATTTTTAAAAATATGATTGTTTAGACTAAGCAAAGCGGCTAAAACAAATCCGACTACTAATCCACCTACATGAGCTTGCCACGCTATATTAGGAACAATAATCGGCAAAGCTAGAGTAATAGCAATCCAAATAAGCGTGCCTCTAACATCCTGCCTTAACTTCCACTGTGCGACTAGAAGCGCGCCTATAAGCCCCATAATAGCCCCTGAGGCTCCAACAGACGCAATCGCAAAGTTCTTAGTAATTGTGCAATATAAAACGGTTGCTACACTTCCGCCCAAACCAGAAAGGGTATATAAGAAGAAGAATTTCCATTTACCGAAGAAATGCTCAAGTTCTAATCCTAATGAATATAAGCAAAGCATGTTAAAGAAAATATGTCCTATTGACAATGAGTGTACGAACATGGAGGTAAACCATGTCCAACTTGTTTTAGTAATGAGATAAGGAGATAAGGCTGTATTTTCTATGAATATTTCATAAGCATTATGTGAGAATGTGTTAAGAATTATTTGTACAATCCAAACCAACACGCATGCATAAATAATTATGTACGTGGCACTTTTTCCATTTATCTTTAATTTTTCTAATAAATGTTTTACTGGTAAATTGTTCATGAAATAACATTAACTATGTGGCTGCACAAATATACAAAATTTATTGAATATAGTACTGGTACTGTCACGTAAAGTTACTATTATTAGACATAAGCGAAAAATCGTGGTAAGGAATAGTTGACTTGGATGAGCAGGTCAGCACGACCCGAAAGGAGCCATTATGGAGAACAAATCCTCCAGCGGTTGGAAGTTCTTTGCACTGCTCTTCGGAGCACTGCTCGCAGGTGTTGCCGCATATTACATTTATAAGAAGCATAATCCTGATTATGATCCTTGGGAGGAGCCATGGGAGAACAGCTCTTCACCAATCGATTTGGGAACTACGCCAAAGAAGGTAACTGCTGAGACAACAGATGAAGAAGTTGCCTCTGAAGATTAGTAATTATAAGAATATATTTCATATCTAATATGGTGATGGATACTTTTAGCTTCCGTCACCATTTTTGTTGCGTATTTTGCTTATAAGTCGTTTTTGACCAGAGCGTGAAGAATTCACAAGAAAGCTAAGGGTATGCAAAAAGTATACCCAAAAAGTATCCGTAAAAGATTACGCAAAAAGTCTATATAAAAGTTAAATAAAAACTAAACAAAAAACTAAAAAGGCGGAAGCTGATTAACAGCCTCCGCCTTTTTAGTTTTTATGTATTGCTATTAGAGAATACTCAATTACTCAGCAACGTGTGCTGGAAGAGCACCAGTATGCCAAATGCGATCGAGATAATCTTCGATAGAGCGGTCAGAAGAGAAGTAACCAGAGTTGGCTACGTTCAAAACTGCCATGCGAGCCCACTTCATTGGATCGCGGTAAGTTTCCTCAATCTGAGCCTGAATATCCATGTAAGAGCTGAAGTCAGCCATTGCCATGAAGTAATCGTGGGTAAGCCAATCGTTGACGAGTGGCTCGTACACGCTCTTGTCACCGTTGGAGAAGGTGCCGTCGGCAACCATATCCACAGCGGTCTTCAAGCGAGGATCAGACTCGTAGTACTTGCGGGAGCCGCCGTGATCGTAGCCTTCAGCGTAGAGCTTCTCAACCTCGTCAACAGTCATGCCGAAGAGGAAGAAGTTCTCAGCGCCAACGCGCTCGCGAATCTCAACGTTTGCACCATCGAGAGTACCAACAGTCAAAGCACCGTTCAAAGCGAACTTCATGTTACCAGTGCCAGACGCTTCCTTACCGGCTTGAGAAATCTGCTCATCCAAATCGGTGGCAGGAATCAAGTTCATAGCAAGTTCAATGTTGTAGTTCTCTGGGAAGAACACTGCGAGCTTGCCCTTGCATGCTGGGTCGTTATTCACCACGCGAGCAACATTGTTAATGAGCTGAATGGTGAGCTTTGCCATAGCATAGCCTGGAGCGGACTTAGCGCCGAAGAACACGGTGCGTGGAAGCATCTTGTCTACGTCGATTGTGCCATTCTTGATTCCAGCGTATGTGGAGATAACCTGGAGGATCTTCATGGACTGGCGCTTGTACTCGTGCAAACTTAAACATAGTGTCTGGGTTGATTTCAAAGCCATACTTCTGCTTTGCGAAATCAACGAAGGCGAGCTTGTTCTCTTGCTTAACCTTAGCAAACTTCTTAACGAAGGAAGGATCGTCAGCCAATGGCTTCAAACCTTCAAGAAGCTCCAAATCACCCTGCCATGCGTCGGTGCCCAAGCCCTCAGTAATAAGAGCAGACATGCGTGGGTTGCTCAAGCGCACGAAGCGACGAGGAGTTACGCCGTTAGTAACGTTCTTGAACTTATCTGGGTAAACGCTGGAGAAGTCCTTCAAAGTGACATCCTTCAACAACTCAGAGTGAAGCTCAGCAACACCGTTAACGTAAGAACCACCGTAGGTAGCCAAGTAAGCCATACGAACTACAGCACCTTCGCCATTTTCGTCAGCGTCGGTAGAGATGCGCATGCGCTCAACCTGATCCTCAGCAACGCCCTTACCGCGAAGCTCATTGCGGAACTGCTCGCTGATACCCTGAATAATCTCAAGGTGGCGTGGCAAAAGTTCGCCGATAAGCTTGGCTGGCCAAACTTCCAAAGCTTCTGGGAGCAAAGTGTGGCAAGTGTAGTTGAAGGTCTTGGTGGTGATACCCCAAGCGGTGTTCCAATCGTAGCCGTACTCGTCCATAAGAACGCGCATAAGCTCTGGAATGCCGATAACTGGGTGAGTATCGTTCAACTGGAAGTTAATCTTGCTTGGGAAGGTGGTGAGATCCGGCTTATCCTGACCTGGATAGAATACGCGGATAGCATCATGAATAGAAGCAGCTACGAAGAAGTACTGCTGTTCAAGACGCAAAGCCTTACCTTCTGGAGTGGAATCTTCTGGGTAAAGAATCTTAGAAATGTTTTCCGCTGCAACCTGTGGCTTTACAGCATCCAAGTACTCAGACTTGTTGAAGGTGAGCAAATCAAACTCGTCGTAAGACTTAGCAGTCCACAAACGAAGAGTGTTTACGCGACCAGAATTATAACCTGGAACCATGTAATCAACTGGTACTGCACGAACAGACCAAGCTGGCTTCCATACGCGCTTGCCGTTTTCTTCTACAACTTCACCACCGAAGTTGACGCGCTGGTCACGACCATAATCAATGTGACCCCATGGCTCTTCATTGCTAAGCCAGTAATCAGGGGTTTCAACCTGCTTACCTTCTTCATCAAAGCGCTGCTTGAAGATGCCGTAACGATACTGGATGCCGTAGCCAAATGCTGGAACGCCAATAGAGGCGAGTGAATCAATGAAGCAGGCTGCGAGACGACCCAAACCGCCGTTACCCAAACCTGGCTCATACTCAGCATCGATAACAGCCTTTGGATCGAAGCCAAGCTTAGTAACAGCCTTATTGAATTGGTCAGTAAGACCAGCGTTCAACAAAGCGTTCTCAAGCTGCTTGCCCATCAAGAACTCTGCGCTCAAATAGCCCACAGCCTTGGTATTGCCATTAACCATGTCATGCTGAGTCTGCATCCAAGAGTCCATCAAGTGACGACGAACTGCGGTAGCAGCGGCAACATACACATCTGCCGTAGTGGCCTGCTCTGGCGTTACACCCTGGGTGTACTTGAGGTGCTCTTGAAGTTCTTTGGCAAATGCCGTCGCAGTAGTTTTGGCTTTCGGCGCGACGTGTTTAGTCATATTTGACTCCTTGTGCCGTTTGATATATTTCCTAAAAGTGTGCAGCCTAAAACTTTGTGTTTAGGCAATTAAACCATCACCATTTTGCAGATAACTTTTTCAGATAACCACAAGAGGCATGTGAATGCACACGATAAACCCAATAATACCACAACCCCAATCCCTTAAATGTTGGTATATAACGTCTTAAGACAAATATATTGCTGAAAGTATGTTGCTTAGAAGATAATAAAAGACGTGTCAGTAATACTTGAACGTGATATAGCACGAGGACAGAGTGCTTTAAAAATTTGGAATGATCTTGCGCTAAAAGCAGTTAATAATGAAGTTAATGCAATGAAAATAAATAGCAATATTTTGAATATTAGCCGTACTGACGAAGCTCTTGCTGTTAGATATTCATTGTATGTTCTTGAAAATAAAGTTCCCGGCTGCGGCGTTGAAGTAAGAGTCGCTCCTTGGGGAGCTGTAAAAATCCTAGAAGGCCCAGAATCTGACCCCCACAACTTAACTCCTCCAGATGTTATTGAATTAGAGCCAAGTGTTTGGTTGCGATTAGTTTGCGGAATAACCAAATGGGATGAAGAAAAAGAAGCTGGGAATATAAGCGCAATGGGCGAACGAGACAATTTGAGCGCAATATTACCGCTAGAATTATAAAATTCGGGTAAACTGCGCTCGAATTGCAACAACAATACTATGCAAAAAGCAAAAGTCGCGTAATACTTTTACTTACTTCTTACTTCTCACTTTTATGCATAAAGTTTGGTACAGGCATAGGTATGTGATGGTGGATAGCAGAGTGCGTATTTGAAGACGATGAAGTTTTTTCACTATTCATCGCCTTTGCAGCTGATTCTGCAGCCCATTTAGCATACTCGTCTAAATCATCATCTACAGCTTCATACTGAGTAGAAGATGTAGTATCTTCGTTATCAAGATACTCGCCGCTACCTTCGTAGTTTTCAGTTGTTTCACGTGGATCGACGGATTCTTGTTCAAGCTCATGAGCGTTAAGCTCTTTAGCAAGCTCGTCATAATCCGTATCGGTCGTCAGGTACTTGAGCTTACGGGCAATTTTCTGTTGCTTTGCCTTCTGTCGTCCGCGGCCCATCTGACCCCCTCTAAAAATTCTGTAACAATCAATTCATCACACAAGAGCGTACCACTTAACCGCAACCGCGTATATTGTCTGAGCAAACTTTTACGATAAAAGCCATATTTTAAGCGTGAAAACGCGTGTGCAAGGAGTTGTAAATGGCGCAAGAAGCACAGGTAACAGCTGTAGGTAATGAGATGAGTGCAAGCTTTGTGGCAGCTAGAAAACGTTCAGATGCTACATTGGAAAAATTGAAGACCAATCCGTCGTCGTTTACTATGCTTACTGGGGATCGTCCTACAGGTAGATTGCATTTAGGCCACTACTTCGGTTCCATTAAAGAGCGTGTTGCAATGCAAGAGCGCGGCGTAAAAACGAATATTATTATTGCAGATTATCAAGTAATTACAGATAGAGATACAACAGAACATATTGAAGATAATGTGCTAAATCTCGTGCTTGATTACATGGCTGCCGGAATTGATCCTGAAAAAACAATGATTTTTACTCATTCGGCTGTTCCTGCAGAAAATCAGCTTATGCTGCCATTCTTATCTTTAGTTACAGAAGCGGAATTGCATAGAAATCCTACAGTAAAATCTGAAATGGAATCTTCTGGCCACGCTTTAACAGGCTTATTGCTTACTTACCCAGTTCATCAAGCTTGCGATATTTTATTCTGCAAAGCAAATGTAGTGCCGATTGGTAAAGATAATTTGCCTCACATTGAAATTACTCGTACTATTGCACGCCGTTTTAACGAAAGATACGCGAAGAAAAATCCGGTTTTCCCAGAGCCTGCAGCAATACTTTCTGATGCTCCTGAAATTCCAGGATTGGATGGTCGTAAGATGAGCAAATCTTATGGTAATTCAATTATGCTCGGAGCTACTGCTGAAGAAACTGCCAAGTTAATTAAGAAGAGTCCAACTGATTCTGAGCGTATGATTACGTTCGATCCAGTAAATCGTCCTCAAGTTTCTGCACTTTTGACTACTGCTGGTTTGGTTACAGGAAGAGACCCTAAAGAAATCGCGGAAGAAATTGGTAACTCTGGTGCTGGGGCTCTTAAAGCTTATGTTATTGAAAATGTGAATAACTTCTTGGCACCTCACAGAGAGCGTCGAGCAGAATTAGCAAAAGATATGGATGCTATTCGCGATATTTTGCACGATGGCAATAAGCGCGCAAATGCTATTGCGGAGGAGACTCTTGCTCAAGTTCGTGAAGCTATGGGAATGAAGTACTAATTAAATTTCAATAAGTAAATTAATAAACAATAAAGCCGCTCGCAAGAAAACTTGTAAGCGGCTTTTTGTTAAAAATTAACGGGCTGAAACTTAGAACATCACACGTCGTAACGCCAGTTTTTATCTGTGATAACTCTAGCTACGGCAAGTCCTATTGGAAGGCAAATAATCACCATAAAAGCTTTAAAAGCCCAATTTAAAGCAGGGATAGTGTTAAATTGCCCAAGATAGAACATTGCCCTGTACATATAAAGTCCTGGAACCATAATCACGATTGAAGGAACGGTAAGACTTATTCGAGGATATCCCAAGTACTGTGGTGCCCATCCGTGTCGAACTATAGATCTCCAGGCTGAAGCTAAAAGTCCTGCTAGAAGTGCTCCTGTAAAGGCTGATATTTCTGCAGAAATTCCAAAGTCAACCATAGTTAAACGAAGCGTATCTGTTATTGCTCCTATAACTCCGGCAACAACACACATTCGTTGTGGAGAATTAAATAGCACGGAGAATCCCCACACGCCAGCAAATGCTGTAATCATTCTTAAAACAGCATTTAGCCATGGGTTTAATCCTAAAGGAGTGAAGCCTTGAGGATTTAGTTGTATAAGACTTGCAACCATCCAGCCTGCTAAAGTTCCCATAAGAATAATTGCAACCGTATAAGAAAGACGTTGTATTCCGGAAGGGAAATCTATTTTCGCTATATCCAATCCACCTGTGATAAGCGGAAAACCAGGAATAACGAATAATACTGAACCAATATAAGCAGTATTGTGTAATGGCGCACTAGGGTCAAATAAGCCTATAAGCTGTAATGAAGCAATGCACGCGGATGCGCCGATAGCAACGGCAACGAATGTTACAACGAATTGGTTTAAATGGTGCATGAACATTCTTCTGCGAACCCAGTGACCTATTCCTGCTCCAATAAATGCGCCAATCATATCGTAAATGCCGCCGCCAAGAAGGAATGCGAATGACGCACATGCTACAGCAGAAGCAATCCCTGCAAACCAAGGCTTATACAAAGGTTTACGGTTTTTAATGAGGTCAAGTCGATCGTGTACCTCTCTAACAGTAAGAGGCTTATGTTTTTCTTCATCCAAATTTTGTGAATTATTAACGTGCGAGAAATGTTCCTCATAAGCATTTTCTGGTTTTAAAGCAAAAAGTCCTCGAGGTTTTTCTTTTGCTATAGCATCGCAAATCGCTTTATTTTCAGCGCGTTTAGTTTCATCTTCTTCAGATTTTTTAGCAGCCTGGACTATTGTTGTTTCATCGTCTGAAACTTGTAAAGTATCTACTAATTCTTTAGAAACAGTCGCTTTAGAGTGATAAAGCGCATCGTTTCCAAGTTTCACGTTAAACCAGTCTGCAAAATGCTCAAGAAGCCAAATTCTCTCCGTATTTACGCCTGTTGAAGGCAAATCAACAACTTCAGTAATACGCGAATGTTTATCAGTGCAAGTGGCTTCAATATCTGTGAGGTTTACGTCTGCTCTTACGCTTACTCCCATTGGTTCGCCGACACTGTGCATCAGCTCTCTAACCCTATAGCTTCCGGTTCCAGCGCCTAATCCTAGAGCACCAACTCGAATGATAATGCTTGATTTTGCAGCTATGCATGCTTCCGTAACTGGTTTATCCCAATCTTTTTCAACGTCATCCATGTCGAGAGGAATCGCGTGCGTGAAAAATCTGCCGGATGGTTTTCCTACAACATGGCCATTAGGCAAAATTTTAGGATTATTTTTCGATTCTTTATTATTGATATAACTTTCTCTATCTGAAGGAACGCTATCTTTAAAAAGACTGTCGATATTATCACTATTATCGCTACTATCGCCGCTAGCGTTGTTATCGCTTGTTTTAGAGTTGTTATTGCTATTATCAGCACTAGTGCTATTCTCTGCTGTACTCACAGTTTTTAGTATACGCACCCCTGTTGCCTACTTTTATAAACGTATTATTGAGGCCATTTATGTGGGTATTTTGTTGTAAAAAAATCAGTCCTATGGTCGGTTCACAATTGTCTTGGTATCTCGCTGGTACCAAGGCTATGGGCTTGCAACTTCTAAACAAATAACCGCGGAGGAGCCGCGGAAGTTAGATGACCGAGCAACCTGACAACCAGCACAAGGAGGTCTGATGACAACTAAGAATCAACAGGTAACTCCAGCAGACGCCACTATTGTGACGTCTGGATTAGGACGAAAAGGTCCTGAGGAGCGTGAATTACCAGCATCGCTTCAGCAAGATATGGATTTGTGCTTGCATATTTTACGCGATGTATTGGGTGAATTTGATGAAAAATTATTAGCGGTATTCGACGAAGTGCGTTTGAATGCAGTTGAAGCTAGTACAGCTCATTTTGCGCAGATGGTTGATGCGCAAGAAACTGTTGATGATGGTTTGAGTAAAGCTGTTGAAAAAATTAACGGCATGGATTTGGCCGATACTCAGCTTTTAGCTCGTGCGTTTGCAACTTACTTCCATTTAGCTAATCTTTGCGAAGAGAATTATCGCGTTTCAGTATTGCATCAGCGTGAATGTGATGTTGCTGATTCGAATCCAGTTGACCCTGTTAATGAATTAACATGCGCTTATCATAAATTGTTAACTGAAATGAGCCCTGCTGAAGCTAAAGAATTGTTGGCAAAGCTAGAGTTCCATCCTGTTTTCACAGCGCATCCAACTGAGGCTCGTCGTAAAGCTGTTGCTGGCAAGATTCGTCGTATTTCTAAGCTTTTGAGTGAGCATCATCGTTTAGGCGGATCTGATAAGCGTGAAAATTATCGCCGTCTTTATAACGAAATCGACGCTTTACTTCGTACATCGCCTATTGCTTTGAAGAAGCCTACGCCGGTTGAAGAAGCAGATACTATTCTTGAGATTTTCGACGCTACTTTATTCGATACGATTCCGCTTGTATATCGCAGATTTGACGATTGGCTGCTTGGCAAGAAAGCTGGTCTCGTGCCACCTCGTTGCCCTGCGTTCTTCCATCCTGGTAGCTGGATTGGCTCAGATCGTGATGGAAACCCGAATGTTACTGCTAAGGTAAGCCGTCAAGTAGCTAGTAAATTCAGCAACCATGTGTTAGCAGCTTTAGAGGCTCGTACTCGTGAAGTTGGAAAATGCTTGACTATGGAAACGCGCACAACGCCTCCAAATGTTGAGTTGTTGGAGCTTTGGAATCGTCAGCGCGAAATGAGCGAGCAGCTTACTGAAAGCGCTTCAGACGTGTCTAAGAGTGAGCCACATCGCGCTGTAATGCTTGTTATGGCCGATCGTTTGCATCGTACGATTAGTCGCGATACTGATTTGATGTATCATTCTTGCGAAGATTTTATTGAAGATTTGCATATTGTTCAGCGTTCCTTGGCTGAAGGTGGAGATCCTCGCGCAGCTTACGGTCCTTTGCAAGATTTGATTTGGCAAGCGCAAACCTTTGGATTCCACATGGTTGAAATGGAATTCCGTCAGCATTCTCTTGTACATTCTCGTGCTTTGGAAGATATTCGTGAGCACGGATTGCACGGTGAACGTGGACCTCTTCAGCCTATGACTCGTGAAGTTCTTGATACCTTCCGCGCTTTGGGAGCAATTCAGAAGCGTAACGGCATGCGTGCTGCTCGTCGTTATATTATTTCCTTCGCAAAGTCTGCTCAGCATGTTCGTGACGTGTTTGAATTAAATCGTCTTGCTTTCGCTCACCCACAGGATGCGCCAACTCTCGACGTTATTCCACTGTTTGAGCAGTTGGAAGATTTGCAGAACTCTGTGAACGTGCTTGAGGAGATTATTAAGATTCCTGAAGTTCAGGCTCGTCTTAAGTCTACTGGCCGCAAGATGGAAGTTATGCTCGGCTACTCGGATTCTTCCAAGGATGCCGGTCCTACTTCCGCAACTTTGGCTTTGCACTCTGCTCAAGAGCGTATAGCTAAGTGGGCTAAGAAGCATGATATTGATTTGACGCTTTTCCATGGTCGTGGTGGCGCTGTTGGTCGTGGTGGCGGCCCTGCAAACCGTGCAGTTCTTGCTCAGCCAGTCGGTTCTGTAAATTGCCGATTTAAGTTAACTGAACAGGGCGAGGTTATTTTTGCGCGTTACGGTAATCCAATTTTGGCAATCCGTCACTTGGAGTCTGTTGCTGCTGCAACTTTGCTTCAGTCTTCGCCAAGCGTTGAGAAAACAAATACTGAGATGACACACAAGTATGCTGATATGGCACAAAAGCTTGATGTTGCAGCTCATGAGCGTTTCCTTGATTTGCTTCAAACAGATGATTTCACTCCGTGGTTCTCTACAGTTACGCCGCTTAGTGAAATTGGTTTGCTTCCAATCGGTTCTCGCCCTGCAAAGCGCGGTTTGGGAGCAAAGTCTTTGGATGATTTGCGTACTATTCCATGGGTGTTCTCTTGGGCGCAGGCTCGCATTAACCTTGCTGCGTGGTACGGTTTGGGCACAGCTTGCGAAAAGTTTGGCGATTTGGAAACTTTGCGTCGCGCTTACGAAGAGTGGCCTCTGTTTAGTACTTTTATTGACAATATTGAGATGTCGTTAGCTAAGACAGATGAGCGTATTGCTCGCATGTACTTAAGCCTCGGCGATCGCGAAGATTTGAGCAATAAAGTGCTTTCGGAAATGCAACTTACTCGTAAGTGGGTTTTGCAGATAGTTGATGATAAGTGGCCTTTGCAGCATCGTCACGTGCTTGGTCAAGCGATTCGTGTGCGCTCGCCGTATGTTGATGCTTTGTCTGTGATTCAGTCTCTTGCTTTGCGAAAGCTTCGCAACAAAGTAGATAAGGAAGAATTGAGCGAAAGCCAGCAGGCAGAGTTTATCTACCTTATCTTGTGCACTGTTTCTGGTGTTGCTGCAGGCTTGCAGAATACTGGATGATTTTTGTAAAGTTTAGCAATTTTAGTGAAGAAAGCCTTCATGTAACTTTTGTTACTGGAGGTTTTCTTTTTTATTATTTATTCTTTTTTATTATTTTATTTATTTTGGTTTGTAAGTCTTTATTTTTTGGATTTCAAATTTTTGCTTTCAAATTGCAAATTGTAAGTTTTCAAATTCAAATTCAAATTGTATTTTCTTTAAAGTTGATTGATGTAATCTTTCTTTATTCGTATTGGTAAATATACAATGTACTTGTAATTCAAGTTCGAATTAGAGTTGTAATTCAAGTTCGAGAAAAAGTGACGAATGGGGTTGTAATGCAAGAAGTTGTCAATGATGATTCTACGTTAGCTACATCGGTTTTAAGCGCAATGCTTGCGGGTAATCGTCGTTTTGCAGAAGGTAAATCAGAGCATGCTGGAGTAGATGTTGAAACTCGTAAATCACTTATTGATGGTCAAAATCCTTCAGCGGTTGTTCTCTCGTGTGCTGATTCGCGAGTGGCTCCAGAATTTGTATTTGATGCCGGTTTGGGCGATATTTTCTCAGTTCGCAGTGCTGGGGAAGTTGTTGATGATGCGATTATTTCATCTTTGGAATATGCCGTTAGTGATTTGGGTGTGAAAGTTCTTGTTGTACTTGGCCATGAGCATTGCGGTGCTGTTAAAGCGGTTTTGCCGCAAGTTGAGAAGATGATGAGCGATTTGGATGAAGAGGATGATATTTATGATGTGCTTGAATCTTCAGACTCAATATTGCTTCGCGCTTTAGGTCCTGCTGCTGCAGCTGGAGTTGAAGAGTCTTTGGAAACTGACGATATTGAGCGTATTCATGTTGCTAATATGCTTATGGAGATATGTGATAAATCTGAAATTATTCGTGAAGCTGTAAATAACGATAAGCTTATGATTGTTGGAGCTAGATATCGCATGAGTGATGGATTAGTTGAAGTATTATCCTGCTAAATAAGTTGCTTTCGTATCAGATTTCGTATTAGATTTCGTATCAGTTTTTGTGTTAGGTTTGGCAACAGATTTTGTAAATGGTTTAGGTATGAAACAGGATTCGCAAAAAACGAGTTTACAAAAAACGAGTTTACAAAAAACAGGTTCCGCGCATTATTTATATGTGATTATTGGCATGCCTATTATTGCGATATTCATTGCTATGGCTCCAGCATTACAAGCGCGATTTCCTTGGTTTACTATAAGCACTACGATTCGCGGAATATCAGGCTTACTTTTACAAGCTGTCCCTTTTACTCTTATAGGAGTATTAGTTTCAGCTGCTGTTGAAACATTTGTCACAGCGCAATTTGTGGAAAAGCATATGCCTAAATCCACTTCTGACGGATTTTTAGTTGCAATCGCAGCCGGATTTTGTATGCCTGTTTGCGATTGTGTTATTGTTCCAACTTTTTCTCGTTTAATTGCAAAAAAGTTGCCTTTGCCTGCAGCTGTTACTTTTCTCTGCGCTGTGCCTGTTGTTAATCCGGTATCTGTTTTAGCTACCTGGTACGCGTTTTCTGATGCTCCTGCTGTTGTTGTTATTCGCGTTGCGTTAGGAATTGTAATTGCTCTTCTTGCTGGAATAAGTTTCGTGATTTTTCCACAAAAAAGCCAGATTCTTAAGCAGAATTTTATTTTAAGGCAGAATTTAGAAGGCGCTAGTGGCCTTTCGTGCGGTTGCAAGGATGCTTGTTCTCATAGTGAAGATACTTGTGATATCGAAAATAATTGCAATAGTGAAAATGCTTGCGATAGTAAAGATGCTTGCGAGAATTGCTCTGAGTCTTCTAAGCATTTATCATTCGGATTAAAGCTATTAGATTATTTCCATCATGTTTATGAAGATTTCGTTCATTTAATGCCGATTATTTTATTCGGAACAATAGTCGCCTCAGTAATAAGAGCTTGGCTTGGTAACGATCCTGCTTCTCGTTTAAATACGACATTCGTGCTCATATCTATACCAATGATGATGCTTATTGCCTACGCCAGCTCACTTTGTTCAAGCTCAGATGCTGTTATTGCGAGGAGTTTAGCAGCATCTTTGCCTATATCTTCTGTGATTGCTTTCTTGATTTTCGGACCAATGTTAGATATTAAAAACACTCTTATGCTTCTTTCAGATTGCAAAGCTAAGTTTGTTTTGCGCATCACTTTAACAATTACAGTATTATGCTTATTAGGTTCATTGCTTATTCACTTTGCATGGGGTGGAGCGATATGAATTCGATTTTTAAAACCGGGACGATTTTCAAAACCTGGACGAGAATTAGTAGGAATATAGGAATTCAATCTCATAAAAATCCTATATTTTCTAGGATTTTGCTCGCGGCATCTTTGTGCTTTCTTTCAGCTGTAATAGCATGGTCGGCTTTTAGTGGAAGTTACACTACGCTTACTACTCCGCGCGCTTTTATGTATTTGATACTCGCTTCGATAATGCTCGTATTATTAGCTTTTTGCGCTATTTTTGGCGTATGTAAAGTATCTCCAAGCGAATCTCTGCGCATATTGGTTGCAATACTTATTCCGGCTTTGCTTATTGTAATTCCGTTACAAAATCAAGATTCTATGAATTCTGGATTTGATAAATATGCTGGCGGTCGAGCTATAGCTATTAAAAGTTTTCAGAATTATAAAAATCCTCAGGGATTGGATTCTAAAAATCGCGTTATTACAATATCTGATGATGATTTTGGAACTTGGTATGACGAAATTGATCATAATTTGGAGCGCTATAAGGGCTATGAAGTAATAGTTAATGGTTTTATAAGTAAATCTAACTCTCTTACTTCTAAACAATTTTATGTAGCTCGCCATTTAATGTCTTGCTGTATTCTCGATATGTCTCCGTTTGGATTTGTCGGCGAACTTTCTGATGCTGCTTCGAGTAAAAAATATTCTTCGCAAATTAAAGAACATCAATGGGTGCGTGTGCATGCTCGAATTGACGTTGGTAAAATCGGTAAACAAGAAAATCAGCGTATGGGCGTGATTCTGAAAATTTACAAAATGTCTGAAGTTGATCCTCCTATCGGATATTTCTATAGGCCGTAATTTAGCTTTTAGTTTATTTAGTTTTAGTTTATTTAGCTTTATGTGATTTGCGTTTCGTCAGTATAATTAGAGTTTGTGATTCTGTGATTCTGTGAATTTAATTAGAACTTGTGAATTTAATTAGAAAATAGAACTTAGAAATTTAATTGGAATTTGTGAGCTTAATTAGAACTTGCGAATTGGAATTTAATTGGAATTTTGGAATTGTAAAATTAATTTTTCGTATGATTGTTGATATCGTAGCGAAGTCAACTAATATAGCAAGTATGTCGCTGGCTTTTAACATTGTGCTTATTGTAATTTTTCTGTTATGCGGTTCGATTTTTGCCGCTACAGAATTAGCTCTAGTCAATTTGCGCACTTCGCAAATTGATCGCATGGAGATGCAAGATGCGCGCGGTGCTCGTGTGGCACGTATTGCTCGCGATCCTAATACTTTTTTGTCTACTTTGCAGATTGGCGTAACTCTTTCTGGTTTTCTTTCAGCATCTTTTGGTGAATCGGCAATAGCGCCATATATTGTGCCTCAAGTTAAATCTTGGGGTGTTCCAGCGCATATTGCAGGTCCTTTGACAACTATTGTTTTAACGCTTGTAATATCTTATTTTTCTATTGTTATTTCTGAGCTTGTCCCTAAACGTATCGCTATGCAAAGATCTGAGCAAATTGCTCGCGCTGTTGTTCCTGCTATAGATATTGTTTCTTTAATCTGCAAGCCTATAATCTGGCTTATCGCTAAGAATACTAATGGTTTCGTAAGGCTTTTGGGATTTGATCCGAATGAGAAGGAAAGCGAAGTTTCTGACGAAGAATTGCGCGTACTCGTAAATACAAATAAGCGTTTAAGTCAGGATGAACGCACTATTTTGGATGATGTTTTTGACGCTTCGGAAACAATTGTTGCTGAGGTTATGCGTCCGCGCGCTGACGTTGAATTTTTAGAGGGTTCTTTAAGTCTTAAAGAGGCTGCTGAAAAAATTCGTGAGCTTCCGTATTCTCGTTATCCTGTAACAGGCAAAGATTTCGATGATGTTATTGGCTTTGTGCATGTTCGAGATTTGTTGGATGTGCGAGATCCTAATGCAAAAACTGTTGCAGACGTAACTCGCGAGGGTATTAGCTTGCCTGGAACTTCTAAGCTCTTGCCTAGCTTGTCTTTGTTGCGTAAGCGTGGAATACATTTAGCTGTTGTTATAGACGAATATGGTGGCACGGATGGCATTGTGACACTAGAGGATATGACGGAAGAGCTGGTTGGGGATATTCGTGATGAGTATGATTTGCCGCCGGAAACAAATCAGGGTCATGATAATAAAGCAACTGCTTTTGTTAATGGTGTTGCGACGATTGACGGTGGCATGACTATTGAAGATTTTGCGGATATAACTGGTATTGAGTTAGAGGATGGTCCGTATGAAACTGTTGCAGGCTACTTCTTAGCTCATACTGGCGCAATGGGTGAGGTCGGTGCTGTGTTACATGATGCGGACGGCTATGATATGACTGTTACTGAGGTGGAAGGAAGACGTATTGCTACGCTTGAGGTTCGTCGTAGAGCACAACTTGAGGCATAGCGGTAATATAAGAAACTGTACTAACAAAGATTACGGGAGGATAAAATGACTTTGTTGCACATGGTTCCAGGTCTTGACGAATCGGCTAGTGAGAAAGCTATAGCAATCTTACAAAATCGTTTAAGCCATGAGCAGGAAGCTGCTTTAGTACTTAAGCATGCTCATTGGAATGTGACTGGCTCTGATTTTATTGCGGTTCATGAAATGCTTGATCCTCAGGTTGCTGAAGTTTTAGCTCAAGCTGATGAGACTGCTGAGCGCATTGCTACTTTAGGTGGATCTCCACTTGGACGTGCAGATGACGTTATTTCTTCTCGTACGTGGAAGCGTTTTGCTTTAACTGGACGTAAGTCAACTAAGGAATATTTGCAAGCTTTAATTGAGTATTACAGCGATATGATTGCTGATGATCGTAAGGCTATTTCTGAGCTTGATGAATTGGATGTTATTAGCTCGAATATTATTCAGGATCATGTGCAAGGGCTTGAAAAGTTCCAGTGGTTTATGCGTAGCCACCTTGAGTAATAGATTGCGACACGCCAAGAAGTTTTAGAATAGTTAATATTATTTGACTTTTCTTTTTCCTGTGCTAATCTATCTACTTGTGTGTTTTCGAACATACAGCGGGCCCGTAGCTCAGGTGGTTAGAGCGCATCCCTGATAAGGATGAGGTCGGAGGTTCAAGTCCTCCCGGGCCCACGGAATTGAGTGAATATTTCATTCAATACCGAATGGGGCTATGGCGCAGCTGGTAGCGCATCTGCTTTGCAAGCAGAGGGTCAGGAGTTCGAGTCTCCTTAGCTCCACAAACAAAGTCCTGGTCGATTTTCGACTGGGATTTTTTGTTTTTTGTTTTTGTTTCTGTTTCTGGTTTTGTCGGTTTGCTAATTTGCTTTAGTTTACTGATTAATTTACTGATTAGTTTGCTGTTTGGTTTTGCTGGCTAGTTTATGAGAATGCTTCTCATCAAGGCCTATTGGTATGATTACTAAATATAAATAAATATAAATAAATACAAATATAAATTAAATATAAATCTTTACGCCGTGTATTGAGTGCAGCTAAATCAAATCTGCTCCCAATGGGTTAACAAGGCGTGAAATCGTGTGTTAGCAGCGTTTTAAGCGTAGTTAACCTGATCAGCGTAAGGAAAGTGTATGCGTAAACTTTTAGCATATTGCCGTCGTGCACCACAATTAACAGTCGTAATTCTTGCTTTTCCGTTTATTGCTGCTTTGTACTCGTATAATTTGCCTATATTAACTACTTTCTGTGAGCAAATTTCTAATTTTTCGCAACAAATCTTTGATTTCTTAAAAATTAATTGCAGTATTTTCATAAGCCTTAGTATCGGCAAAACTATTATTGCTATTCTCGTTTTATATACGAGCGTTATTTCTTTGCGTAATATGATTAAACATTTACTGCATGGAACTTTGGGCATTGATTTACTTGCTTTTGTTGCATTGCTTGCAACACTTTGTATTGGTGAGTTTTGGGCAAGCTATTTGATTGTAGTAATGGTTTTTACTGGGGATGCAATTGAAGATTTTGCTCATATGAAAGCACAGCGCAACTTGTCTCTTTTAGTAAGCGCATCTCCTCAAACCGCACATTTAATGACACTTCCTGGAATAGTGTGCGGTGAATCTTGTGAGCAATGTGCTCTGCTTGATCATAGTCATTTTAGAAAAGTAAGCAATGAATCTTCGATAGGGGCATTGCAAGAACCTAAAGATTTTACTAATTGTGAATCGTGTAAAAAATGTAACAATAACTCTAAAGAATGCCCAATATTGCAAGATGTAAAGTCTTCTAGCCAATTACAAAGATACAAAACAGTTCCTGTTGAAGATCTAAAAATCGGCAATGTAATAGTTGTGCTTCCTGGCGAAACAGTGCCAGTTGACGGTGAGCTTTTAAGCGGTTCTGCTGTTCTAGACACAAGCGCAATAAATGGCGAATCTGTGCCTAGAGAAGTGTTTGCAGGAGCTTCAGTGCTTTCAGGTTGCGTAAATGGCGGCGTTGTGTTGATTATGCGCGTAACTAAGTTATCTGAACACTCTCAATACCAAAAAATAATGCAGTTGGTTGAATCAGCTAGGTCTTCTAGGGCAGCTGTAGTTCGTTTTGCAGATATGCTATCTGTGCCGTTTACTGTGCTGTCTTTCTTAATCGCCGGTTTTGCTTGGGGCTTTTCTGGAGATGTTCTTAGATTTGCACAAGTGCTAGTCTTGGCAACTCCGTGTCCGTTGTTAATCGCAGTGCCAGTTGCGTGCATGGCTGGTACTGGGCGTTTAGCAAAGCTTGGAATTGTTGTAAAAAGTCAGGATGTGCTTGAGCAATTAAGCCGCGTAACAGACGTGTTTTTCGACAAAACTGGCACGTTGACGGTTAAACAGCCGCAAGTTGTGAACGTAGAAATAATTGATACTACGCAGAAAGCTGATCGTATTGTGATGCTCGCAGGCGTTCTAGAAACGTATTCTCAGCACATACTTGCAGGTGGTATTGCTAAAGCGGGTTCAGTTTTGTGGGATCGCACGCATCCATCTTCAACTCCGCAATTGCCTAGTGTTCGTGAGTATCCAGTAGTGCATAGCGTGAAAGAAACTGCTGGACAGGGTATTCAGGGCGTTGTAGACGGCGTTCTAGTGCGAGTTGGGCGTAGAAAGTATGTTACTGAGCAAACTGATATTAATAAACAGGGCATGAGTCAGATTGCGGATCAGCATACTGCTGTTAAATCTATGCCTGATGCGCTCGCTGCAGACGAAATGGCAACCTACGTTTCCTTTGACGGAGTGCTGGTTGGTCGGATTGTGTTAAAAGACGTGCCTCGCGATAACGCGAAATCAACTATTGACGCATTGCGTATGCTTGGTGCGCGCTCAATATCTATTCTTACCGGAGATAGTTTGCAAGCTGCAACAACAATTGGTAAAAGCGTTGGAATTGACACAATATATGCAGATTTGCTTCCGCAAGATAAATTAGCGCACGTAAAAAAAGAAATTTATGGCTCGTCTAAAAATAAGAAAAATTCAACTGTAACAATGATGGTTGGAGATGGTGTAAACGATGCTCCAGTTCTTGCCGCCTCCGATATTGGCGTAGCGGTAACGGATGGTACGGATACTGCAGCATCTGAATGCGCACAGGTAGTTATTATGAACAACGATATTTCTTCTGTTGCAAGCGCAATAAGAGTAGCAAAGCATACTAAACGCGTTATGGTTCAGTCAGTATTGATGGGCATTGGATTGGCAATTATAAGTATGCTCTTTGCGGCCTTTGGGTTTATTCCAGCTGTTATTGGCGCAATGATGCAAGAAGCAATTGATGTTGTTGCTATTATGTGGGCTTTAACAGCATTGCGCGAACGCAGGTGAATCAAGATTTTTTGGCAATATTTTTTACGATATTCATTACGGCACCTTTAACAATATTCGTTTGAGCATTTTATCTATTTAAGTGTTTTATTGTTTGAGCATGTTGTAAGACGAAGTAATGCGCTAGTCTAATTATGAAAGCATACGAGTTAGCTTCAGACGGTAATGGCTCAAGCTTGTACGTGACTTATTTTGGCGAAGAATTACATATAAATGCTTTACAGTTACGTTGCTGAGTGATTGAGGCAACCTATGCTTGTAGGCCGCGCGAAATAGCGCGAAAACGGTGAAAAGTGCCGTAGATAAAGCTCAATATGGGGATAATAATGGAAAAAAATAACTTAAACGAAAATGTTTCACGCGAAACATCTCAGCTGCGCATTGCTGTAATAGGTGCAGGTCCTGCTGGAGTGTATTCTTCGGATATTTTCTTACGCCAGCTTTCTAAGCGTGGAGAAGAATTGGGATTAGGTAATAGCGCTCGCATTGATCTTTTTGAAAAATTGCCAGTGCCTTTCGGATTAGTGCGTTACGGAGTGGCTCCGGATCATCCAAGTATCAAATTTATTGCGGATGCGCTTGAGAAAACTCTTGATAATCCAAATATTCATTTGTATGCAAATGTTGAATTTGGCAAAGATATAAATATTGAAGAAATGTTACAGCGCTATGATGAAGTTCTTTTTGCGACTGGAGCTATAGCGGATCGTCCACTTAAAGGTGTGCCTGGTGTTGATTTATCTGGAGTATATGGTGCCGCAAAATTTGTGGAATGGTACGACGGATATCCAACTAGCAATCGAGAATGGCCACTTGAAGCTAAAGAAGTAGCTGTTATTGGCGGCGGAAACGTTGCAATGGATGTTGCTCGCGAGCTTTTACGAGATCCTGATTATTTGCGCGCTAATACGGATATTCCAGATGATGTGTATGAGGGATTGCAAAAAAATCAAACTCAAACCTTGCATTTATTTATTCGTCGTGGAGTTGCACAAGCAAAATTCTCTGTTCAAGAATTGCGTGAAATGGAAAAATTGCAGGGTGTGCAAATAATTATTAACGAAGACGATTTCGAGCTAGATGATGAGACTATTGAAGTAGCTGGTAATGATAAGCTAACTCGTCAAATGGTTGAGGAGCTTTTCGCTATTCGCGATATGGCTGAAGATATGGAAGATGGCGGAAACGTTGATTTTGAGGGAAATCCAGCCAACAAACGTTATATTATCCACTTCAACTGCGCGCCGGTAGAAATTCTTGGAGAAGATGGGCATGTGAAAGCAATACGAGTTGAGCGAACTGTAACAAGCGCGGATGGCACAATGACTCGTACTGGAGAGTTCGAGGAGTATGCCGTTCAAGCTGTATATCACGCGATTGGGTATCATCCTGCAGAAGTTGCAGGTATTGCTTACGACGAAAAGCGTACTTTGCTTGCAAATATTGATGGTCGCTTAGTGACGTCTGTAGAAAATGGCGAAATTCGTGATAGATTGTATGCAACTGGCTGGGCTAAGCGTGGGCCGGTAGGATTAATCGGCTCTACAAAATCTGATGCTCTTTTGATTGTTAATAATATGCTTGAGGATTTATCTAAGGCTGGCAATGCTGGGCGAATCGCACCTGATCGCGATGAAAAATCTATAGATAAATTATTAGCAGAAAAAGGCATTAAACCAATTGATTACGCTGGTTGGAAGCGAGTTGACTCTTATGAGCGTGAGCTTGGAGCCAATGAGCAGAGAACTCGAAAGAAAGTTGTTTCAGCTGAAGATTTATGCGCTGCTGCTTTAGGAAATAATTAATCTTAGGTATCGTTGGATTTTTCAGATTATCGAATCTTGGATTACCAGATTTTGGATTATTTGAATCTTTTAGATTGTAGGATTTTTTAGAATATTGCCGGGATTTTTCAGATTATTGCTGGGATTTCTCGGCATTCCCAGATTTTTCTAAAGTAATATTCAGTTTATGTTATGTAGAATTCAAGTAGTGTAAGTTAAAATAATAATTATGTTTAGCAATGAAGGTAAGAAATATCGCAATATCATGAGGGTTGCATTGCTTTTCGCAATTATGTGGATCCCTCTAATTGTGTTGTGGATTATTTTAGGTTCAAAGTTAGAGTTTCTAATTTGGTTCATACTTATTGGCATTGCTATTAATTTTGCTTCGTATTGGCTGTCTGAAAAAGTTGTTATCGCAATAATGAATGCGCGTGAAGTAACTGAAGAAGAAGAGCCTGTGCTTTATTCGGTAGTTAGAGAGATATCGGCGCGCTTAGAAAAACCAATGCCAGCTATATATGTTGCGCCTTATTCTAGCCCTAATTCGTTTGCGACAGGTCGTAGCGAGCGTCATGCTGTGCTGTGTTGCACTCGTGGTCTTTTGAATATTTTGAATGAGCGAGAATTGCATAGCGTAGTTTCGCATGAGTTGATGCACGTATACAATAATGATATTTTTGTATCTGCTCTAGCATCTTTTATGGCTGCGATTGTTTCTTATTTCGGATATTGGCTTATGTACGTAGGGGAAACGCACGCGCGGATTTACAAAAATCGTTGGGATAAACGAGATAGTTCTCGTGGGGATAATTCTAGTGGGGATAGTTCTAGTCTGAGTAGCTCTAGCGTGGATAATTCCGATTCTGATTCTTCCGATGCTGGAGTTGTTAAATCCAATTCAGATAAACAAAAGTCAAAAACAGCGGAGAAGTTACGAGATATTTTGAAATTCCACGCTTTCGGCATTGTTACGATTATTGGTAAATGTTTAAGTTGCGTGTTTGGTTCGCTTGGCGCTTTATTTATAAAATTAGTATTATCTAAAAATCGCGAATTTAGTGCTGATGAAGATGCAAGTAAACTTATGGGTGATCCGTCTGCGCTCGCGTCTGCTTTGAATAAAATTGCGTATGTTTCTGAATTGCATAAGATGGATTTTGGCGCAGGCTCGCATATTATGGCTTCAATTATGATTATTGACCCGTATGAAAAGCGTTCTACTATGTTTTCTCGTTTCTTTTCCGTTCATACTTCATCAGATGATCGAATTGAAAAGTTGATGCATATGGAAAATGAGCTTCATTTAAGTGTTTGATATTAAGTCGCGTCTCGCTTTGTACTGATGTTTTTGGACGGATTTTGGACGTATTTTGGCGGATTTTTAAATAAAAACTTGCCGCAATAATAAATGGTGCATGATGCATGATATTGTTAAATGGTTTGCTTGAGCTTGCTTGAGTGTTTATGTGCGGATGTAGTTCATCGGTAGAATGGAAGCTTCCCAAGCTTCAGAGGCGGGTTCGACTCCCGTCATCCGCTCCATGTAGAAAACGTTGGTATATCAATGTTTTTGGCTTGTTTTTACGCCTTAAAAATAGGTTAAATATGCAAATAATGTGCAAGATTCTGTGATTTTGTTTTTCTTTATGCTGATATAACGATTAGATGCCGCATATTTTGGTACGTTGCGCTTAAGTTGTATTAAAAGTTCTACTTGTTACTTGAAATTTTTGTATTGTTTTGTATTTTTTTGCATTGTTAAAGTCTGTGTTTTGGTGTATTTTTAATTGTAAAGAAAGTAAACAAAATAATAGTCAAGATAATTTGCTTTCTTTATAAAATGTGAATTATCGCTAGTAATGCGTTAAGCGTTTTTGTACGAAGACTGTACAAAAGGAGCACAAAGACTGTACTTGCGCAATATGTGCGAGTTGCGCAAATCTTGTATCTGCGCTTTGAAGGAGGCAATGATGGCTGAAGTAATTATCGTGAAAAATCAAGATGAAGCTGGAGAGCTGTACGCTAAAAGTGTTGTTTCGCTTATCGAACGCAAACCTAATGCTGTACTTGGATTGGCAACTGGGTCTAGCCCATTGAAAGCATATGAACATTTGGCAAATCTGGTTAAAGCTGAAAATGTTGATGTGAGTAAGGTTCAAGGATTCGCTCTTGACGAATATATAGGTTTGCCTCTTGAACATGAGCAGTCGTATCACAGTACAATTCGAAGAACAGTTACAGATTTAATTGGATTAAATCCTGATTTAGTGCATGTTCCAGGTGATGTGCTTAATGGCGCTCCGCTTAGTGCTGGCGAAAAGATTGCGCGAGCTGGTGTAGAATATGATGCCGCTATTGAAGCAGCTGGCGGTATTGATGTGCAAATTCTTGGTATTGGTTCGGATGGTCATGTTGGTTTTAATGAGCCAGGTTCGTCGTTGGCTTCTGGAACTCGCGTTAAGACTTTAACAGAGCAAACTCGCGTTGATAATTGCCGCTTCTTTGATGGCGATATGAGTAAAGTTCCTACTCATTGCATTACTCAAGGTATTGGTACGATTCTTCGCGCTCGCCATCTTGTGCTTCTTGCTTTTGGCGAAAATAAGGCAGATGCGGTGGCTGCCACTCTTGAAGGTGGCGTTAGTTCGTTATGCCCTGCTTCAGCGCTTCAAATGCATCCTCACGCTACTGTGATTGTTGATGAAGCTGCAGCAAGTCATCTTAAATTGGTTGATTATTATAAATTTGTGTATGCAAATAAGCCTTCATGGCAAGGAATCTGATAATAATCTAACAATCTAACAACCTAATATTTAACTTGATGTTCTAAAATTTAATAATTAAATAATTTGATAATTTAATAAGTTAATAAGTGCTAGGTGAGTGAAATGTCAAAAAATACTTATGCTGAAGCTGCACAGAAGATTGATGATTTATTCGCATCGCGTGAAAATCGTACATATATAATAAAGAATGCAACTCGCGTGGATGCTCGCGGCATCGTGCCTAATGCGTGGATTGTTGTCGTAGATGGTGTAATTCAGCAAACAGGTTTTCGAGACACGGATCTCACCTCTTTTATTTCCTCTAGCGGGCTGGAAAGCAAAGTTAGTTCTACGAAATCTATTTCTGTTATTAATGCAAATCGTGATTTTCTAACGCCTGGTTATATAGATGTTCATGCTCACGGCGCTTGGGAACATTCGTTTGATGACGGCATTGATGGAATTCGTGTTGCTAGAGCTTACCATCTGTTACATGGAACTACTCGCCAAGTTTTGAGTTTGATTACTAATCCTTTAGATGTTATGCAAGAAAATTTGCGAAACGTAAAGCAAGCTATGAGTAATCGCCCAGATATACTTGGTTCACATTTGGAAGGGCCATTTTTGGCTTTGTCTCGTAAAGGCGCGCATGATCCTAAATGTCTTGTAGATCCTACTCCTGAACACGTAGAAGGCTTATTAGAGGCTGCTGATGGGTCTTTGCGACAAATTACCCTTGCTCCCGAAAGGCAGCATGGCATTGAGGCTATTAAGCGTTTTGTGGCGGCTGGAGTGATTCCTGCTGTTGGGCATTGTGATGCAGATTATGATTTGGCGCGCGAGGCTTTTAATAATGGTGCTACTTTGATGACCCATGTATTTAATGCTATGAATGGGATTCATCACCGTGAGCCTGGGCCGATTCCTGCAGCTTTAGAAGATAGTAGAGTCACTATTGAGTTAATTAACGATGGTTTCCATGTTGATAATCCTGTATTAAGGATGATTATTGGCGCTGCTCGTCATCGTATTGCTTTCGTAACAGATGCTATGGCTGCTACGGGTTGTGCTGATGGCGCATATAAGTTGGGCGCTTTGGATGTGACTGTGAAAGATGGGCATGCTCGTTTGGTTTCTAACGGAGCTATTGCTGGTTCCACTCTTATATTAGAGGTGGCTGTTATGCGTGCGGTTAGAGAACTTGGAGTTGGATTGCCTGAGGCGATTGAGGCAGCAACGCTTACGCCAGCGAAGGCGTTTGGATTTGATAAGTCGAATGCTGTTACTGGTAATCCATTGGGATTAGTTGAAAAAGGATATTGCGCGGATGTGCTTTTGCTGGATGCGGGCGATTTGGCAGTTAAGCATGTTTGGTGTGCTGGGCGTGCGATTAGTTAGGTGTGGATGTGCTTTTGCTGTTCTGTGTGCTGGGCTGTGCGCTTTGCGCTGGGCGCTGGATGCGGGCGATTAGTTATTAGTTATTAGATATTAGATATTGTGAGTTTGTGGTTAGTGATTAGTTAGTTTGTGGTTGTTGAAGTGCGTGTCGCGTAATTTTGTGGCGCAAGTCGGTTTGAGTCGGTTTGAGGCTGATTGATTGCGGGCTTGAGTCGGTTTGATTGCGGTTTTTCGACACGCCGGTGTTTTGGCTTGTTTTCAATGGTTTTGGGGTTGTTTTACTGGTTGGGTTTGCATTTAATCTTGGTTTGGTGTAAGTTTATCTCTTGCTGCTCAGCGCGGCTGGTTCTCCTCGGTTGGGGTTGTGGCCGGCTGGTGTGGTGGTGGTTTGAGAACTCAAAAGCGTGTCTGTACTACTTATTTAGTTAATTATTGCCAGTTCATTGTCAGCCTTGCAGGTTGCAGGGTGCCTGAGAAATGGTTAAATGATGGTGAGGTTTTGTGGGATGTTTTTTCCTTAAAGAATATCTCGTCTTTTTCTTATTTTTTTGGAGCCTATTTTGGCTCTTCATTGAATTTTTTCGTGGAGGGTTCGATTCTGGCTCAGGATGAACGCTGGCGGCGTGCTTAACACATGCAAGTCGAACGGGATCTGACCAGCTTGCTGGTTGGTGAGAGTGGCGAACGGGTGAGTAATGCGTGACCAACCTACCCCATGCTCCAGAATAGCTCCTGGAAACGGGTGGTAATGCTGGATGCTCCAACTTGACGCATGTTTTGTTGGGAAAGTGTTTAGCGGCATGGGATGGGGTCGCGTCCTATCAGCTTGTAGGCGGGGTAACGGCCCACCTAGGCTTCGACGGGTAGCCGGCCTGAGAGGGCGGACGGCCACATTGGGACTGAGATACGGCCCAGACTCCTACGGGAGGCAGCAGTGGGGAATATTGCGCAATGGGGGAAACCCTGACGCAGCGACGCCGCGTGCGGGATGAAGGCCTTCGGGTTGTAAACCGCTTTTGATTGGGAGCAAGCTTTCGGGTGAGTGTACCTTTCGAATAAGCGCCGGCTAACTACGTGCCAGCAGCCGCGGTAATACGTAGGGCGCAAGCG
>NZ_MNLH01000019.1 GCF_002896555.1 Gardnerella coleohominis | reverse complement strand
GGGGGGGGGGGGGGGGGGGGGGGGGGGGGGGGGGGGGGGGGGGGGGGGGGGGGGGGGGGGGGGGGGGGGGGGGGGGGGGGGGGGGGGGGGTGGGKGGGGGGGGGGGGGGGGGGGGGGGGGGGGGGGGGGGGGGGGGGGGGGGGGGGGGGGGGGGGGGGGGGKGGGGGGGGGGGGGGGGGGGGGGGGGGGGGGGGGGGGGGGGGGGGGGGGGGGGGGGGGGGGGGGGGGGGGGGGGGGGGGGGGGGGGGGGGGGGGGGGGGGGGGGGGGGGGGGGGGGGGGGGGGGGGGGGGGGGGGGGGGGGGGGGGGGGGGGGGGGGGGGGGGAAAGAGGTTGCAAAAACACAAGCTCGCGAAGCAGCTAAAAATATTAAAGATTCGGAAAAGCCTATCAACATGAATAAAGA
>NZ_MNLH01000018.1 GCF_002896555.1 Gardnerella coleohominis | reverse complement strand
TGTGTTTAAGAGACAGCTTATACGCTTTATTTTGTACGTGCCTGCTGTTCTTTCGATTGTTGTTGTAGCAGCAATTTTCTCTTCGATTTATGATCAAAAAGATGGACTTTTAAATGCTTTGTTACATTTATTGCATTTAGATGCAGTTAAGATAATGTGGCTAGGCGATCAAAAAATTGTAATTTATTCAATAGGATTGGCAATGCTTTGGCAGTCGTTGGGCTACTACATGGTCATGTATATGTCTTCGATGGCTGGAATTGATCCGCAAATATATGAAGCTGCAAGAATTGATGGAGCTAGTAAAACGAGACAATTGTTCTCAATTACTATCCCACTTATTTGGAATAATTTGCGCACAACGTTGTTAATAGATCATCAAATGTTCTCGGTATAAAACTTGTAGATCAAGCTGCTAAGGAACTTGCTGTTAGGTCTAGAGGTACTC
>NZ_MNLH01000017.1 GCF_002896555.1 Gardnerella coleohominis | reverse complement strand
AGATGTGTTATAAGAGACAGCAAAACAACAAGACAATCAATTAATCAATTAACAAATTAATCAATCCACAAATAATTTAGCAACTCAATAACTCAAAGAATCAGCAAATTAGCAAATCAACAAATCACATTAATTTGCGACTCCACCGAATCTTCTATCGCGATGCGCATAACGGTCAATAGAACGCCACAATGCTTCACGATTAAAATCTGGGAATAATTCAGGCACAAAATCAAGCTCTGCATAAGATGCTTCCCAAGGCAAGAAGTTACTCGTGCGCTGCTCGCCAGATGTGCGAATCATTAAATCACAATCAGGAACATCCTTCGCGTACTTCTTTAAGAATTGCTGAACAAGCATCTGCAATTTCTGCTCTACCGCCATAATTAATGCAAAACACTACGTCGATAGTGGAA
>NZ_MNLH01000016.1 GCF_002896555.1 Gardnerella coleohominis | reverse complement strand
GGGGGGGGGGGGGGGGGGGGGGGGGGGGGGGGGGGGGGGGGGGGGGGGGGGGGGGGGGGGGGGGGGGGGGGGGGGGGGGGGGGGGGGGGGGGGGGGGGGGGGGGGGGGGGGGGGGGGGGGGGGGGGGGGGGGGGGGGGGGGGGGGGGGGGGGGGGGGGGGGGGGGGGGGGGGGGGGGGGGGGGGGGGGGGGGGGGGGGGGGGGGGGGGGGGGGGGGGGGGGGGGGGGGGGGGGGGGGGGGGGGGGGGGGGGGGGGGGGGGGGGGGGGGGGTSSTTGSTTTTRGMAKKMGTCTAAAACCAACCACTATGTAAAGGGAAAATGAGTAAAGATGGAAACTATTTGCTATTAGTTACATCACCGTCACCATCTGGTGTTCCATCGGTATTCCATCCAGTGCCACAGCGATAGATATATCGACATTGATTAGGGGTTCTATGTAATTCATTATATGCTTTCCCGTCAGCAAGGTATTTATCCCTGTCTCTTATAC
>NZ_MNLH01000015.1 GCF_002896555.1 Gardnerella coleohominis | reverse complement strand
AGAACAGCAGCGACTTTTGAAGAATTCCTACATGCATATGGACGAAGCTGCAATTGCCGAAGTCTACGCGTCTACTTTCTAAAGCTAAAGTCAGATGCCATATTTATGAAGTAGCTAAATTAAGCGAGCTTCTCCCCGAATTTGTTTACTTACACGCCTGATATGTACCCCTTTTTCTGGACACATATCCCTTTTTACTTAATCATATCGTCTGCGTGGATGCTTTCCTGCATTTAACAGGAGGCACCCACCCAGTCTTCTTCTGTATTCTCTCGTTATTGTAATAATAAATATATTCCCTCATTGCTCGATCAAACTCTTCAAACGAAGCATACTCATGCTC
>NZ_MNLH01000014.1 GCF_002896555.1 Gardnerella coleohominis | reverse complement strand
GCTGAAYWSCCCTTACACTTAACCCATAACTAGGTAAGTAAGAACAACCAGCTCTTTTGTAATCGCAAAGCGTTCAATAGCAAAGCGTTCAATAGTAGAGTGTGTAATAGTAAAGCGCGTAATCGCAAAACTTGCAATACTAAAACTTGGAAATTAACTTTTAAATGCGCTTCAAGCTAAAAATCATTCACTTGTTGAATGCAAGTGGAATTTGATATCTCCATAACTTGGAGAATACACAGCTATGCCGAAAGCAACAATAGAACCAAATTTATCTTTAACAGTTGATTGTGCTACAAGAACAGAAGTTCCTTCTTA
>NZ_MNLH01000012.1 GCF_002896555.1 Gardnerella coleohominis | reverse complement strand
CTCAGTTCGGATCGTAGTCTGCAACTCGACTACGTGAAGGCGGAGTCGCTAGTAATCGCGAATCAGCAACGTCGCGGTGAATGCGTTCCCGGGCCTTGTACACACCGCCCGTCAAGTCATGAAAGTGGGCAGCACCCGAAGCCGGTGGCCTAACCCTTTTGGGATGGAGCCGTCTAAGGTGAGGCTCGTGATTGGGACTAAGTCGTAACAAGGTAGCCGTACCGGAAGGTGCGGCTGGATCACCTCCTTTCTACGGAGTTTTTGTGCACGCTCGGTTGAGTGTGGTTACTGGTGTGGAAAACAATAGTTAGCTTTTTTGTTGAGTGGTTTGGGCATGTTTTTGGGTTCCCGGATTGCCACCCCCCTTGTTTTGGGGTTGTAGTCTGTGACTCATGGGATGCGCTTTAACGTGTTTTTGTTAGTGTTGTGTTTCATGGTGTTGTGGTGGTTTGAGAACTGGATAGTGGACGCGAGTAAGAATAGTGAGACTATTTTTGGTTTTGCTTGTTTTTACTTTTATCAATTTCAACCGGCTCCATTTTGGTGGAGTCGTCTTGATCGTTTTATGATCTTTTAGTGTGATGATTAGTTGTCTAGAGTATTTTGCTGGTAGGTCTTATTAGTTTGTATTACTGGTAAGGGCGTATGGTGGATGCCTTGGTAGACAGGACCGATGAAGGACGTGA
>NZ_MNLH01000011.1 GCF_002896555.1 Gardnerella coleohominis | reverse complement strand
TATAAGAGACAGCAGGCTGATCATTCCCAAGAGTCCATATCGACGGGATGGTTTGGCACCTCGATGTCGGCTCGTCGCATCCTGGGGCTGGAGCAGGTCCCAAGGGTTCGGCTGTTCGCCGATTAAAGCGGCACGCGAGCTGGGTTCAGAACGTCGTGAGACAGTTTGGTCTCTATCCTCTGCGCTCGTTGGAATGTTGAGGAGACCTGCCCATAGTACGAGAGGACCTGGGTGGACAAACCTCTGGTATGCCGGTCGTCACGCCAGTGGCGCTGCCGGTTAGCTACGTTTGGAAGGGATAACCGCTGAAAGCATCTAAGCGGGAAGCCTGCTCCAAGATTAGCATTCCTTGCACTTAGTGTGTGAGCCCCCATGAAGAACACGTGGTTGATAGGCTGGATGTGGAAGCCCTGTAAGGGGTGGAGCTGACCAGTACTAACGGGCGATAGTAATATACTCTTTTAAGCTTATGGTTTAATATTCTGGTTAGCTTGGAGTGTTAAAAGATTCTGCGTTTAAGTTTGTTGAGATTGGTTTGATTGTTACTCGCGTTCATGTCCGGTTCCCTAACTGCCACTATTCCGCTCATGGTTTACTGTGAGTGTTATAATTAAGTTTGCGGTGGTCATGGCTCAGGTGAGACGCCCGGTCCCATTCCGAACCCGGAAGCTAAGGCCTGACACGGTGAGGGTACTGCACTCGATAGGGTGTGGGAGACTAGCACGCTGCCGCATTATTCTTCGAGCGGGGAGTTTCACTCCCCGCTTTTTTATTACCTTTTTCGTGCATATTAAGCGCTACGCAAACAATGAAGCACGACACTTGCGCTCTTAAGCAAACAAAATCTGAGGTTATAGGCAAAATCTGTCAGCTTCATAATTTATACAAATACTCAATAGTATTCCAAAATAATTTGGATTATGGGAATAACAATTGTGGTTATAGTCCTAACAATTTGAGCCTAAAACAGTGTTTAACGAAGTCGTATAATTTAACTTTTATAGCTTAAATAGAATAATTATCTACTGATTAGCCTGTTATTTTCGTAAGAATTTTATGAAAACGCGTTATGTAGATGGTTTATGTGTAAAATTTACATAAGTTTTTTAACTTAACATGTTTTAATATTCAAGTTATGCATGTTTAAAAGCAAAGGTATTATTATGCAAATTTGGAGAAAGAAGTCAGTAGAACAAACGCTGGCTGAAACAATGGAAGGCGGAAGACGCCTCCACCGCACGCTTAACGCTTGGGACTTAGCTGTTATGGGTGTCGCCGTTGCTGTTGGTGCTGGCATCTTCTCTGTTGGCGCTCAAGCTGCAGCGTTCCATGCTGGCCCTTCGGTTATTATAAGCTTCATCATTGCGGCGGCAGTATGCGGTACAGCCGTAATGTGCTACGCAGAATTCGCTTCAATGATTCCAGTGGCAGGATCTGCTTACACATTTACTTACACTACTGTTGGTGAGTTGATTGCGTGGATTATTGGATGGGATATGATCCTCGAAATGCTTATGGCATCATCTGTTATAGCAAAATATTGGGGTGTTTATCTAAATGATTTAATGAACTTATTTGGAATCCCATTCAGCTCTACAATAAAGCTAGGTTCGTTTGACTTAGATTTTGCCCCAGCATTTATCGTATTATTCTTTACGGTAATGCTCGTATTGGGTACTAAGCTCTCAGCTCGATTTGATGGTGCTCTTACAATATTAAAAATTGGTATCGTGCTATTCGTAATAATCGTTGGATTCTTCTACGTTAAAGCATCCAATTTTGCGCCGTTTATTCCGCCTGCTACTGATGTTTCAAAAATAAAGACTATTCATGAGCAGGGCGAGCTTATGCAGCCTCTATGGCAGTGGGTTACGGGCATGCAGCCGCAAACTTACGGAATCGTAGGTATTCTTTCAGGTGCTGCTTTAGTGTTCTTTGCATTTATTGGTTTTGATATTGTTGCAACGACTGCTGAAGAAACAAAAAATCCTCATAAGAATATTCCTTTGGGTATTTGCTTAGGTCTTCTTTTAGTCACAGTTCTTTATATTCTTGTGGCTGTAGTAACAACAGGTATGGTTTCATACAGTGATCTAGCTTCGAGCGATAGTCCTTCTCTTGCAACGAGCTTTAAAATGGTTGGAGCTATTTGGGCAGCAAAAATCATATCTTTCGGCATTGTAATAGGCTTAACAACTGTTGTTATGGTACTTTTGCTTGGTCTTACGCGAATCGTATTTGCTGTAAGCCGAGATGGCCTGCTTCCTCGTGGACTTTCTAAAGTCGGCAAGCGTGGAACTCCTGCAACAATACAAATCATTGCTGGTGTTGTAGTCGCGATTGTGTCGTCATCATTAGATATTCAGATACTTTCAGACATGGTTAATATTGGTACTTTGTCCGCGTTCTTTATGGTTTCAGTAGGTGTGCCAATTATGCGCATGCGTAGGCCAGATTTGAACCGTTCGTTTAAAGTTCCTGGGAATCCATGGTTGCCTATTATTGCTGCTATTTCTACCTTATGGCTTATGTTAAATCTTTCTGTTTTAACATGGGTGAGATTCTTAGTTTGGCTTGTTATAGGTTTTACGGTTTACTTTGCGTATTCGTACAGGCATTCCATTTTAGGTAAGCAGATAAGGCTTGCTAAAAAGATGGGTGTGCCGGTTGAAAGTCTTATTGCTAAAGATATTGATTTGGCTCAAAAAGATATGCAAGATTTGCGAGGCGATAAAAACTCGCGAGGCAGTAATGACGCACCGGATAGTACTAGCGGTCAAGACACCAGTAAATAGCTATTGTAATTAATAAGCTGATTTATGGAGTATAATAGTAGGGTTGGCGTTTCGATAATATGAAATACCAGCCCTACTTGCTATTGCTATAGTTGCACTAGCTTATTTAACGATTTGCAAAGAAAGGTGTACTCATGCCATACGTCATAGCAGAGCCTTGTGTAGACGTAAAAGATAAGGCTTGCGTTGATGAGTGCCCTGTTGATTGCATTTATGAGGGCGATCGCACTCTTTACATCAATCCGAATGAGTGTGTTGATTGTGGAGCGTGTGAGCCTGCTTGCCCAGTTGAGGCTATTTTTTACGAAGACGATGTTCCTGAAGAATGGCAATGGTATCGAGATGCAGCTGTTGACTATTTCGACAAGCTTGGAGATTTAGGTGGAGCTACAGACGCCGGCCCTTCGGGTTGGGATGAGCAGCGTGTGGCTGATCTTCCGCCTAGAAAATAGTAAATAGCAGATAACAGATAACAAGCTGTAATACTAAATTAAACAGTAAGTAGTATGCAGTAAGCAGAATTACTATATTTAGCTTATATTCCTAAATTTGCTATATTTTCTCCATATTTTTCTTTAACTGCATCTAGTACGTGTTCTGCGCGTCTTATTCGTGAAGCTTTATTCAAATTACTAGTCGATTGAGCTGAGTTATTTGTTGAGTTATGTGTTGAGTTATAAGTTGAATTATTAAAACTTGGCTCGCGTTTTTGCTCTTCATATATATCGTCTATAGACGGCTGCAAAAATGTTTTTATACTTTTCTTTAAATTACTAACGCTTACTCCAGCAAGTCTTATAGGGCTTAGTAATCTCTTTTCTGCTTGTGTATTTTCAGGTGTTGCTTGTGTATTTTCAGGTGTTGCTTGTGTATTTTCAGGTGATATTTGCGCGTGTGCAGATTTTGATTGTTTGTCTAAAGATGTTGTTTGCGTATATGGCTTCTGTTGCGATTCTATGCTTATCTTATTCTTAGAAAAATACGATGACTTTGTGTTCGAAATATCGCGCGCAGCATTGTTGATTTGTGGATTTAATGAGTTTAATAATTCAATTACTTGTTTGTAAAGCTCATTCGCGCTGTCTGTAGCATTGCGCAAAGTATGCGAGCGAGTAGAGTAGTGCAAATCGCTAAATCGTAATTTAAGCGTTACTGTATATGCGACTAATTCGCGTTTCCTCAAAGATCTAGCTACTTCATTACAGCAGTATCTAAGAAGCTTATTAACTGATTCAATATCAGTGGTGTCATAATCTAGTGTTCTTTCAGTCCCAATAGATTTTTCTGGAGCATTATTAATGACTGGTCGTTCGTCGATTCCGCGCGCTGCTTGATACAACATGTGTGCTGAGCTAGAAGATCCAGTTGCACGTTTAAGAGTTGTTTCATCAATAGTGCGCAATGTTGCAATATCGTTGATGCCCCATGACAATAGTGTGCGAGACAGAGTTGAGCCAATTCCCGGTATGGCTCGTAAAGGCATAATAGAAACAAAATTAATATTTTGACTTTTTGGGATAAGTAACATGCCATTTGGCTTTGCGTTTGTTGAAGCCATTTTTGCGATAAGCTTGTTTGAAGCAATTCCTACAGAGCATGTTAAATGGAATTTGTTCTCGACTTCAGTCCGTATCCAACTGCCTATTTTTATAGGCGAATTCCAGTGCAATAGTGCTGAGCTTACATCCATATAGCATTCGTCAACTGAGACTTTTTCTATTTGATTAGTGATTTTAGAGAAAATTTCGTCAAAGATTTTTTGGGAAATTAACTGATAATACGGCATGTCAACTGGAAGAAAAATCCCATTTGGACATAATCTATGTGCCTTAGACGTTGGCATAGCAGAATTAACTCCGTATGCTCGAGCTTCATAACTTGCTGCTGAAACTACAGAACGTGGACCGTTTCCAATTATTATCGGCTTGCCTAAAAGTTCTGGGTGTCGTGCCATCTCTATGGATGCGTAAAAAGCGTCCATATCAATGTGAAGTATATTGCAGCCAGAGGTGTCGTGCCCCCAATCACGCTTTGCTGCCGATACTCTAGGTGCGGTACTCATAAGATAATAATAGAACAAGTGTTCGATATTGCCTCTTTTATTTTTATCAGCGTGTTGCAATTTTGCTAAGTTATGTGTAATAGGTATTAAGGTCGTGTATGGTTGAGAATATGAAACGATTTGTTGTGAGCCTTCTCAATCGCATGCCAGTGCTTCTTATCATCGTTATTGAAGCTGCGATGGTGTATATTGCTACTTCTGTTGCAAAAGTAGCTTTTAGTCAGTTGGATCCACTTTATGCAGTTTGGTATCGCGTTGGTTTCATGACACTTTTCCTTCTTTTATGGAGACGACCTTTTTCGCGTAAAAAACGTCAATTTTTGCCTAAAAATTACAAACAGTGGGGGATTGTAGTAGCACTGGGAATCTCACTTGTTCTAATGAACACAATGTTCTATCTTGCAATAAGTTGTATGGCTGTTGGCGTTGCGGTAACGATTGAATTTGTTGGGCCACTTATGGTTGCCGTTATAACAGGAAAAACTTGGCGCGAAAGGATAGGAATTATTATTGCGGCTTGCGGCATTACTTTGCTCGCGTTTACTTCTATGAGAGACGGGTCAAGTCCTCATTTTCTTATGGGCTTGATTGCGATTCTTATAGGCGGATCCATGTGGGGAGTTTATATCGTTTCTGGGCGAGCTATGGCTAAAGGTAATAATGCGATTGATCGAGTTAGCGTAGCGGCTTTAATAGGCTGGTTATTGCAATCTTCAGTGCTTGCTGTACCTGCTGTTCAGCATGTTATATGGCCTAAACCAGGTGCGACTTGGGCTTTGGGGTCATTTGGCGCTTTAAAGCTCGTGGCTCTTATGGTGGTAATAGCAATATGTGCTTCGTTTGTTCCTACTTTGCTTGATCAGGTTTTACTGAAAAGGGTAACTTCTGCAAGGTATTCAGTAATGCAAGCATTGTATCCTGCTATTGCTGCGCTTGTCGGCATTGGTTTTGGAGAAATACCGACAGTAATTGATATCATCGGCATGGGATTTGTTATGTTCGCAGTATTTATTACGTTTTCTGGCGATCATCATCCAGCCTAAAGCGCGTAGTGCGCTTTAAGATTCATTCTATTGGGGCTAAGTTCTCGGAGTTTCTATCGGCGCAAGAGAATGCATGACTCTGGCGGTGAGGGATTGGTGTTACTAGCGCGACGACCTGCTTTTGCACTTAGAACGTAGTGTGCAAAAGCAATTCGGAGCGTGAGCTTGCTCAAAGTTGAAAGCACGGTGCGCTTTCAACGCAAGCTCAGCCGAGCGGCAATTAGCCGTGAGGACAGACGTTACGCTCTATTGAGGTACGGGTTTCCTATGCAATGTTGCTGAGCTCTCGGAGTTTCTCTCATCGCAAGATTTTTACATTGCTCTAAGAGAAACTTCGACAGCTCTTGGCATGTTTAGTCTTTTAATCTTCGGTTAATCACCGAGATTTTTCAATTTTTCTTCTTCGCTCAATGAATCACCACTTCGTGCTGAGGTTCATTTCGCTCTGTGCGAAAAATCTTAAATCTCTGCCTAATTAATAGCAAGCCAGCTCGTCGCGCTTACTTTTGTGGACTTAGGTACCAGATAAGTAAACAAATTCGGGGGAGTGTTCTTGATTTTGTGGACTTAGAGCGCTGATATGTACCCCTTTTTCTGGACACATATCCCTTTTTACTTAATCATATCGTCTGCGTGGATGCTTTCCTGCATTTAACAGGAGGCACCCACCCAGTCTTCTTCTGTATTCTCTCGTTATTGTAATAATAAATATATTCCCTCATTGCTCGATCAAACTCTTCAAACGAAGCATACTCATGCTCATGCCCGTAATACATCTCGTTTTTAAGCCTACCGAAAAATGATTCCATAATACCATTGTCATAACAG
>NZ_MNLH01000010.1 GCF_002896555.1 Gardnerella coleohominis | reverse complement strand
AACAACTTTGCGAACATAAGTTACGGAACAATTGACATGTATCAGGCAACAGCTAAATCCGTAAACACACCATACATGGCTTTACAACAAAAGTTAGGCACACACGTAATAGCTCAAACCGCTGTAGCCGCAGGACTTAGCCCTAAAAGAATTACAGGTGACAATCCTTTTACAGTTCTAGGGAACGATAGCGTGCATGTAAGCGAAATGGTGAAGGCATATTCTACTTTTGCGAATAAAGGAAACCGACCTGACTTACATATTGTTTCTAAAGTAAAAAATTCTGAGAATAAAGATATTTACACTACGCCTATAACGATAAAACAAGTTTTTTCATCTAATAACGCATCTCTTGCAGCAAAAGCTATGCTGGGAACAGTTCAACACGGTACTGCTCCAGAAGCTCGTAGCTTAGGGCGACCTATTGCCGGAAAATCTGGAACCGCAAACGATCAAACTGCAGTAAGCTTCATTGGTTTTACGCCAAATGTTGTTACTGTTTTTGCTATGTGGTATCCGGATTCGAACGGAAACCCTCAAGTTATACCAACGCTCCCAGGAGGATACGGTTTAAGCGGAAGTGCTCTGCCGG
This sequence comes from Gardnerella coleohominis, assembly GCF_002896555.1. GTDB lineage: Bacteria > Actinomycetota > Actinomycetes > Actinomycetales > Bifidobacteriaceae > Bifidobacterium > Bifidobacterium vaginale_F. Next base: position 31,066 of record NZ_MNLH01000010.1, on the reverse strand, counting down.
TACACTTATTCACTCTTTATATGAGAAACGCTTTATCTGACGTTCCGGTAGAAAGTTTCCCTTCCGCAAAAGATAATGGCAAAATTGGCGGACCGGATGGAACTTGGGGATTAGGAAGCGTTGTTTCAGAATCGGACTCAGACTCCAAGTCTGATTCAAAGTCTGATTCAAAGTCTGATTCAAAGTCTAAAACAGAATCGGACTCAGATTCAGAATCTAAATCAGAAAAATCCCAAGAAAAATCTACAGAAAAAGATTAAGAGACGGCTTCAGAAACGAAATTATTAAAAGTACGCCAATTAATATTGTTATATCCGTCAATTTCCGCGAATTGTGGGCCGTTACTTACGTCGATATTAGAAAATGCGGTCTGAGCTAAAGTAGTAGCTCCAGAAGCATAAGCAGACTTAAGACCTGCGAAAGAATCCTCTATAGCAATGCAATAAGCCATTTCACGCTTAACTTCTTCTTCTGAAAGAGTGCCATCAGCGTTAATTCCAACTAATCTACCAGCTGCAATATAAGGCTCAGGGCTAGGCTTAGTAGCATAACCATCATCTCCACAAATGTATCCAACAAATGCGCCTTCTGGGGCGTGATTAACAATGTTTTCAACTAATCTTCTAGGAGAATTGCTTACAAGAATTGACGGAATTCCAGCTTTAGCTAAATCATTTAATACGTCTATAACGCCCGGAACCCATGGAACTTCTTTTTCTTCACATTTAGCAACATAATCGACCATACCTTGGCCAATTTCTTCAACAGATAATTTAGTTCCAAGCTCAATCATTGCTTTTGCAACTGTTACAAGAGAACCACCTGAATATTGCCACGCTAGTTCTTCAGTCCAATGACCGCCATTATTACTTGCAAGACGTATTTCAGACTCATGCCAATAAGGTTCAGAATCTATAAGAGTGCCGTCCATATCCCAGAAAACAGCTTTAAGTAGTCGTCGCTCGGAGTGTGGCGTGGAAAAATCCATTTAAATACCCTTCGTATTTTTACTATTCGTTAACTTTAATATTCGTTAACTTTAATATTTGTTAACTCTAATATTCGTTAATTCAGATTTTAATTCTCTAACATGTTACACATGATTTATATAAGCTGCATCTGTTTAAAGTGTGATATTACACACGTTTTTACAATAAAACTAAATATTCCAAGAACGCCACAACACAATTGATTTATCTACGTTTTTACCGCTGTTAGTATCGTTCGAATAAGTATTAGAAGAAGGCAAAGCTCTGCGCTCAGAGTGAATATCATATCTCCAATTACGCGCATTTCTGGAACGCATTATTTCAACGATATCGCCCTGAGCGTTTGCTGCAAAAATATTTCTTTCGGAGGATTCTGCGCGCTCAGCCATATGGCGCAACTGTCTTTTAAGTTGACGATTTTCTTCTTGCAAAGAAAGAATTTGCATAATACCAGCTAAATTAATACCATCATTCTGGCTTAATTTTTGCGTTTGAATTAACCTAGCAACATCCCTTAAGGAATACCGTCTAGCTCCGCCTTCTGTACGCTTAGGCACGATTAAATTCAAGCGATCATACTGTCTTAAAGTTTGAGGGTGAGTTTCAGTAAGATTTGCCACATAGCTTACAGTAAAAATAGGCATATCAATGTCAAAACCTACTTCATCCGCACCATCGAGAGTTGCCCTACCGCGAACTAACGCTACGGCACACATCTCATAGAGAACTTTGGTATCTCGCGCAATTCGCATTATAACGCGCCTTTCTAAGCATATTGTGGACTTATTAAGCTAAACGGTATTCCAAGTGTTATTACAAATGTTATTTCAAGCGGTATTCCAAGCTGTATTTCAAGTAAATCTACTGTCTTAGGACTTATACCCAAGTAAATTTACTGTCTTAGTTCAGCTACAGACTGCACGTACGCATCTCCGCAAGCTTTATCAAATTCTTTAGCAGCTCGCTTAATAGACATAGTCGACTTAGATGGTACATGAATCTCAACTATTCCAATAAAACTTCCATTCTTTCCCGGAACACCAGCGCCAGAAACGCGAATTTCATCCCCACTGGAGGATCCTGAAGGAACATTGAATTTTACTGGCTCTCCGTCAACATTAAGCAATGTGACTTTGGCGCCATGAACAGCTTCTGAAACAGTAACAGGCAGTTTTGCTACCAAATCATTATCTCGCAAACTGAACTTATCAGATGGTGTAACGCTAACATGCAAATACATGTCTCCATTACTTCCACCAAATTGGCCAGCTTTACCTTTTCCTGCTAAGCGAATCTTTTGACCATCACGAACGCCTGCCGGAATATGCGTTTTAAAGGATTCTCCTGCTGAACGCAAAGATACCGTAGCACCCTTAAACGCCTGCTTAAAAGTGAGCGTAATCTTCGAAGTAATATCATCACCACGTTTAGGCGTATTCATTGACTCAGATTGAGCTGATTGCGTAAACTGGTTACCACCAAAGCCACCCGCACTTTGGAATCCTGCAGATTGAGCTCCAGACCCGCCAAACATTGAGAAAATATTACCTATATCAGGACCAGATCCACTTGTAGTAAAGCGAACTCGCGTATTTCCGCCAGCGCCCATACCTTCCGCGCCAAACATTGACGAGAATATGTCAGAAAATCCGCTTGCGTCAAATCCTGCTCCACCGGCTCCGCCAGAAAATCTAGCACCGCCTGCGCCGAATTGACGAATAGCATCATAACGCTGACGCGTTTGCTTATCTTTTAAAACATCATAAGCTTCAGAAACATCCTTAAACTTTTCTTCGGCTTCTTTTGTTTTATTTAAATCAGGATGATATTTACGAGCTAATTTTCTATAAGCCTTAGTAATAGTAGATTCATCGGCATCTTTGGAGACACCGAGTACTTTATAAAAATCCTTGGCTAACCATTCATTTTCAGCCATCTGTGCCTCCTTTCAGTTTCAGCACACGTGGCATTTTTGCATAATATGACCTACTCGTGCTGACTTATGAATTAAGCCAACACGAGTAAGTATGTAAATCAATTTTTAATCACTACTAACGCTTAAATTTACAATGCGTTAATCGGATTAATTGTTATTTGGCGACGCGACTACAACTCGCGCAGCGCGAATCACACGATCTCCAATCCTGTAGCCTGCTTCAACTACAGCATCTACAGTTTCTTTAGTTGCATTTGGATCCGGACGATGCAAAATAGCGTCATGCTTTGTAGGATCAAAATCCTCGCCTTTTTCGCCAAACTTTTCAACACCGAATTTTTCGAATGCTTTATCTAGCTTTGTAGCAACAGCTTTGAAAGAATCATCCATATCGCTATGCTCGCGAATACGGTCAATATCATCTAACGCTGGAAGCAAAGCAGTTAGAACATCAATAATCCCATGCTGTCTGAAGCGATCTTGTTCTTTAGAAGCACGATTGCGGAAGTTTATGAACTCAGCACGCTCTCGCTGTAATGCTTCTAAATATTCAGCAGCCTCTTTTTTAGCTTTTCCTAAAGGAGTGAGACTACCTTCATCTGCATTTTGGCTATCTTCCGAATCCGAAGACCCTTCAGAATTTACGGAATTTGTAGAATTTGCCGAAGCTGCAGAAGCGCTATCGTCTGCAGAAACGTCAGCATCAGTTTTTGCATCAGCTTTCGTTTCTGCATGATTTGCGTTTTCAGCATCTTGTACTGAAGATTCAGCAGAAGATTCAGCAGAATCACCTGCAGCTCCTACACCCAGCGAGTCAGCATCTTCCATATCTTGCAAATATTCGTTGGCGTTGAAGTCGGACATTACTTGTTGTCCTTATCATCCTTGTCGTCGTCCACCACTTCGGCGTCAACCACGTCATCATCCTTTGCAGAAGATCCAGCGCCAGCATTTGCACCAGCCTGAGCACCAGCACCAGCTTGAGCACCAGCAGCACCCTGCTGAGCGTAAAGCTGCTGACCAATCTTCTGAGCAGAAGTCATCAACTCACTCTGAGCAGACTTAATCTTCTCAACGTCATCACCCTTCAAAGCTTCCTTCAAAGCATTAACCTTGTCGGTAACTTCCTTGGAGATTTCATCGGAAATCTTGTCCTTATTGTCATTCACGACCTTTTCAGTCTGATAAGCAAAGGCTTCTGCCTGGTTACGAACTTCAGCTTCTTCCTTACGCTTCTTATCTTCAGCTTCGTGAGCTTCAGCTTCCTTCACCATGCGATCGATTTCGTCCTTTGGAAGGCCAGAACCACCGGTAATAGTCATCGACTGTTCCTTACCAGTTCCCTTATCCTTAGCGGAAACGTGCACAATGCCGTTAGCATCAATATCGAAAGTGACTTCAATCTGAGGAACGCCACGAGGAGCTGGAGCAATACCAGTCAACTCAAAAGTACCGAGAGGCTTGTTATCGCGAGCAAACTCACGTTCACCCTGGTAAACCTGAATCAACACGGATGGCTGATTATCCTCGGCAGTAGAGAATACTTCCGAGCGCTTCGTAGGGATAGCAGTGTTGCGATCAATAAGCTTTGTCATAATTCCACCCTTGGTTTCAATACCCAAGGAAAGTGGAGTTACATCGATAAGCAGAACGTCTTTACGATCTCCCTTAATAACGCCAGACTGCACGGCTGCACCAACTGCAACAACCTCATCTGGGTTCACGGACTGGTTAGCTTCCTTACCGCCGGTAAGCTCCTTTACAAGATCCTTAACAGCAGGCATACGAGTTGAACCACCAACAAGAACCACGTGATCAATCTGGCTTACTGAAATACCAGCGTCAGCAAGTACGTTGTTGAATGGTGTACGGCAACGACCGAGCAAGTCGGAGGTCATTTCCTCAAAGTGAGCACGAGTCAAAGTCTCATCCAAATGCACTGGAGTGCCGTCAGGAGTCATTGCCAAGTACTGCATAGAAATTGAAGTGGAAGTAGAAGAGCTAAGTTCCTTCTTTGCCTGCTCAGCAGCTTCCTTCAAGCGCTGCAAAGCAATCTTATCCTTGCTCAAATCAACGCCATACTTGTTCTTAACTTCGCCAACAAGCCAATCGATAATCTTCTGATCCCAGTCATCGCCACCCAAGTGGTTATCGCCATTAGTGGCCTGAACCTGAATTGTGGAGAATCCGTCGTCATCCTTACCAATTTCAAGCAAGGACACATCGAAAGTACCGCCGCCCAAATCGAATACCAAAATGCGCTCGTCTTCCTTGCCCTTTTCAAGGCCGTAAGCCAAAGCTGCTGCAGTTGGTTCGTTAATAATACGAAGCACGTTCAAGCCTGCAATCTTACCTGCATCCTTAGTTGCCTGACGCTGTGCATCGTTGAAGTAAGCTGGGCATGTAATAACAGCATCGGTTACCGGCTCACCCAAGTAAGCTTCAGCATCGCGCTTCAACTTCATCAAAACCTGTGCGGAAATCTCTTGTGGAGTCCACTTCTTGCCGTCGATTTCAACAGACCAATCAGTGCCCATATGGCGCTTTACAGAGCTAATCGTGCGGTCAACGTTTGTTACGGCCTGACGCTTAGCAACTTCACCAACCAAGATTTCGCCAGACTTGCTGAATGCCACAACAGATGGTGTTGTACGTGCACCTTCAGCGTTTACGATAACGGTTGGAGCGCCGCCTTCAAGAGTAGCGATGCAAGAATTAGTTGTACCCAAATCAATACCTACTGCGCGTCCCATATTATCTCCTTCATATTTTCTAAAGATTAACTAGGTGGATTATTAACAACCACCTTTTTTGTTTTCCAAAACTTGAGTCTACTACACTCAAGTTATAAAAGTCAAATATTTATAGCAAAAAATTATAAAAACTTTATAGTAAAGGACTCAAGTTTCATAAAAGCAGGGCTATTCCCCAAAAGCACAGTTAATTACGTAATTAACCTAATGCGAAATTAATCTGACTCGTAATTAGTCTGACTCGTAATTAATATGCTGTAAAACGGCGCGCAACAAATAACCTTGCGCAATCAGTCTTCCGAAGCATGCGATTGTGCATACTCTTTAGCCCAACCGCCAACAAAAGCCGATTTAACATCACTCCACTTAGCGTCGCCTTTAGCGTACGAAAGCAATGCAGAACCAAGATTATTCTTCCAATTATCAGAAGGTATCATGGTGAAATTCCAGCTAACAGAAATTTTCCCAGACTGCACGTCCGCAACCGCATCCTCTGTTAAAGGATTATCTGATTTAATATCAGCAAAAGTATTAAACGGTGTAGTGAAGCCCATCTTCTTGGAAAGCGCTTCCTTGCCTGCACGCGACTCAATAAGCCACTTCAAAAAGTCTCTAGTAGCTTTTTTATTAATTGCAGAAGACTTCTTATTTATACACCAATAGTTTTCGGAACCGGTTGCCAAACCCTGATTTTCCTCACCAGGAGCACCAATATAAATTGGCAACATACCAACTTCTTTAGCTTGCATACCAACTTTAGAAAGTTCATCCCAAGCCCAAGTACCATTCTGGTAAAAAACAGCTCTATGCTTAGCAAATTCAGCAATCGCATCATCGCCAGTCTTATTCTCAAGCTCAGATGCGGGAACAGTAGAATCCTTAATATACAAGTCAAAAATATTCTTGAAACCATCTAAATAGCTGCCTTTTATTTTTGCAGGCTGCTTAGTGATTTTATCTTCCTTAAACTCGTAATAAAGAGGAATATTAGCTAAATGAGTTTTAAAACGCCAATCAGAGCTTGAATTAAAACCTGCAGACGTAAACGCTCCATCAACCCCCAAATCGCTTTTACGCTTTTGAATATCGTCTGCAACTTCCTTCAACTTATCAAAACTATTAATTTCTTTTACGGACTTTATTTTTGCTTTGTGCATAGCAATATATTTAGCAAGCAAATCCTTGTTATAAATCAAGCCATAAGTTTCCATAACATACGGCACGGCAACGATTTTATCCCCGTCTTTCAAAGCAATGTCTTTATTGTGAAGCTGCTTATAAATCTCAGTATCTTTCAGATCATCCGTATAATCCGTCCAATTAGCATAGCCAACAGGACCATTCACTTGGAATAATGTAGGAGCATCATCGCCCTTACTAATCTCGCCCTTCAAAACCTGCTCGTAAGTGCCAGGACCTGGAGTTTCAACTCTAACTTCAACGCCAGTTTCTTTAGTGTATTCTTCAGCCACTTCTTTCCATTGATCAGCAACTTCAGGCTTAAAGTTCAAGAAATACACTCTACCCTTGCCATTGCTAGAGTTAGTTGAGCCGCACGCGGCAAAAACACCGCATGCCATCAAAATACACGTAATTAACGCAAGTGTTGATTTAAATGTACGATTCATCATCGAAATTCCTCGTATGCAAACAACCCAACCATTGGACTGTCACGCATATAGACGCCCTTACAGATGTTATTTATTATGCATCAATTGACGGAAAATCGCAAACGATGACATAGTAAAATAACACGTATTTATCAATTACAGATTAGGCTAACTCTTACTGTGAGCAATCGCATACTCTTTAGCCCAGCCGTCAACGAATGCTTTCTTAAGAGTATTCCATGCATCATTAGCACTAGTAGAAGTCATACCGTCTTTTGTTGCTTGAGCGTATGTAAGCAAATCAGAGCCAACATCGTCTTTCCAACCGTTAGATGGCATGGTAACAAACACCCACGTAACAGGTACTTTGCCTTCTTTAGCAGTGTAATCTTTAGCAGCCTGAACAAGAGGATTTTTTGCTTTAGGGAAATTTTTGAAAGGAGTAGCAAAGCCCAGCCTATTAGCTAAAACATCCTGAGCCCAGCTGTTAGTAAGCAGCCACTCCAAGAACTCATTAGTCGCCTCTTGATTCTTTTTTGAAGCCTTTTTATTAATGCACCAATAGTTTTCAGAACCGGTAGCCATGCCTTGTTTCTCTTCACCAGGAACACCAATATAAATTGGTAGCATGCCAACGTCTTCACGTTTTATGCCAGCTTTTGAAAGATCGCCCCAAGCCCAAGTACCATTCTGGTAGAACACAGCTTTACCAAGAGCAAATTCATAAACAGCATCCTCGCCAGTTTTAGTACTTAACTGACTTACAGGAGTTGTGGAATCAGAAATATAAAGGTCAAAAATCTTCCTGAAATTATCAACATACTTGCCATTTATTGATTGCGGCTGACCTTCAACATGATTATCCCTGAATTGATAATACAGAGGCATATTTGCAAGATGTGTCTTGAAGCGCCAATCAGAGCTGGAATCGAAGCCTGCGGACGCAAAAGCACCGTCAATTCCAAGCTCATCCTTGCGTTTTTGCAAATCGTCTGCAACTTCCTTCAACTTATCAAAAGAAGTTATTTGATCTTCAAAAGATACGCCGTCTTCTTCCGGCTTCAACTTTGAATTATGAAGATCCGCATACCTAGCAAGCAAAGCCTTGTTGTAAATCAAGCCGTAATTTTCAGTAACATATGGCACAGCAACTGGTTTACCTTTATCCGTAAAAGCAAGTTTTTCATTGCTAAGTTTCGTATAAAGAGGAGAATCAGTTAAATCCGCAGTGTAATCCTTCCAGTTAGCGTAACCAACAGGACCGTTAATCTGGAATAATGTAGGCATGGCATCAGGACTACTTTTAACAGCATCACGAAGCTCACCTTCGTACTGGTTGCTTTGCGGAGTATGGACAACTATATCAGCCCCCTGATGAGTACTTTTATACTTATTAACAACCTCTACCCAAATATCCTTGCCTTCAGGCTTGAAGTTGAAGAAAATAACTTTCCCACCAACGGACCTATCGGTATTTGCACCAAAAGACTTAGAAAAACCAAAAGCAGTAAACGCGCAAGCCGCCAAAACAGCGCAAACTACTAGCGCAATAATCGACTTAACTGAACGACTCATCATCGAACCTTTCCACATACTGCTAATCTCTTCCAAACTAACTAATTACCACTATTGAATACTGTTTAAACCACAGTAGTGAACCAATACTACAGCAAACGCAAGACTCAAATATATAAATGTATCTGCAATAAAAATTGTGAAAATCACAATAAAATATCTGAAATTCTAATCTGCATTTCAGCAATTCCAATGCACAATTACATTATCGCCTTTATACGTGCCCAACACAGAATAATGCGCAGTATCAAGCCGCAACAATCGCGCAAAATCTGGGCTTACTCCAAGCCAGCGCGCAGTTAATATACGTAATACGTGCGCGTGCGCAACAACAAGTACATCCTTGCCTAATTTCAATTTAGGCATTGCGATGTCAATAATCTTTTGAGTACGATCCGAAACCTCTTGCAAGCTTTCTCCAGAAGTCCTGTGCACATCCACTGCTTCTCCACTAGGAAGCACCTCTTTAGCGTCACTAACCATGTGAGAAGGAAGAACTTTAGGACCATGCTTCCACACATCCCACGCCTCAACGCCACTTAATGCCGCAATATCGCCTCTAGTGCGACCTTCAGCAGCACCATAATCCCACTCCAACGCACTGTCGCAAATTGTGTACGAAGCAAATCCAGCAAACTGAGCTGTTTGCTGCGCGCGACGAAGCGGACTTACAAGCACACAATCCTCATCAAAACCTTTTGTGAACGCATCCTGCAATCTAGTACCAGCCTCTTTTGCCTGCTCAACACCGACTTCAGTAAGTGGCAAATCCGTGCGCCCAGTATGCTGACCGGACACACTCCAAGCAGTTTGGCCGTGACGCAACAAAACAAGCCTTCCTTCGCAAGCACACGAATTTTCTGACGCTATAGCCGGAACTACATTTGAACTATCTGCAGATACATTTGAGCTATCTGACACTACACATGAATTACCTGGAACTACTGAATTATCTGGATCTACTGAACTATCTGGAGCTACATCGAATTTGCAGGCCTCAGTCATCGTGACTCCTTCTGCTTTAAACACAAATCACACTAATGAATCCGCAGCAATACTACTATTAAGTAATCTTGCTTTTAGCGCACGCCCGCTTCGTCGCAGTGCACGCGTTTTATACCGTCCTATGATACAACCTATTGCATTGTTACGTCATCTTTTTATGATTTTCTTTTTAAAATTTTATAGAAATTTTATAGAAATTTTCATATCGCAAGTTATACGAAAATAATTAAAAAGCTTTTATTTTATAGCGATTCTGGCTTATACAATTGCATTTTGACTAATATGTTGCAAAAATAAAAATATATTGTAAGAAAATAAATCCGACTACGAAAACAATCGCGAAGTAATATGCAAAACCAAAACCAAAATCAAAACCAAACACAGACACAGAACCAAACACAAAACTTATCAGATTGCCAAATTGAAGCGTCAAAAGAAAGTTCAATGATATTAGAAGAAAGTTCAATTCAAGAACGAGAATTAGCAAATAACCATACTATTAATACGCTTCTTAATCGTCGTTCGATACGCGCTTTTAAAGACGAGCCGATTAGCGAAGAAATTGTTAAAACTCTTGAATCTGTGGCTCAGCGCGCCGCTTGCAGCCAGTTTTTAAACGATTGGTCCGCGATTAAAATCACTAATCCTGAAATAAAGCAAAAGCTTTCAGAAATTGGACATCAGTCTTACATTGCTACTACTCCACTCCTATACGTATTCGTTATCGATCAGCATCGAAATGCTGTAATCGCACGCAAAAATGGCGTAGACGTAGATGGCGACGATTTCACTCTTAAAACAGGATATCGATTCTCTCAATCGCAAAACGATGCCATTCTTGCACTTCATGCTATGGAGACAGCAGCAGAATCACTTGGACTCGGATGCGTAATTCTCGGTTCAATTTTGAATAATATTTCTGAACTAATTGAACTTTTGAAATTGCCAAAATACACATATCCCGTACTAGGACTTGCAATAGGCAAACCTGATCAATCCCCAGAACTGAAGCCTCGCATGGATTCCAGCATGCAATTCTTTGAAAACGAATATCCAAACAGCGATGATGCTCTAATAGAAAAACTAGCTGACTTTGATTCTAGAGTTCACGAATACTACGATTTGCGCAATGCGGATAAGCCAGTTGACGCGTTCAGTGCTCAAATCGTGAAGCTTTCCGTGGATTCTGGCGCTAAAAACCATAGTTGCGAAACGCAATTAAACAAACAAGGCTTTACGTTCAAAATCTGATTCCTACCTTTGACGAGGTTTGTATCCGCGTTTTCTTGATTTTGGCTTAGTGGTTTCAAAACGCGAGCGCGTATCGTAATATTTGCGAATTGCAGGATTTGAATGAGTTAAATGCCAGCAACTGCAATATTCGCATTTGTAAACCCAAAGTTGCGCTCCACGCTCTCTAAGACTTTTATCCGCTGCAATAAGAGCCTGCCCTTTATTTGTATACATTATTTTTTGAGTAGATTCACATCTGCGCGGAGTAAAGAAATACATGTAATTCATGGTATCACTACAGCAAAATGCGCAAGTAAACCTTATAGCAAAAGCATTCAAACCTAGTAATAAAAGCATTACAAGACTACAGATTGCACAAAATCGTATTTAAATAAATCACAATAAGTTCAATTTAATGTCTTTTAGTTCAATTACTTAACTAAAATTCAATTCAAACTTAATCAAAATTCGACTAAAATTCAAATAAAATTCAATTTTTCTACTATTTTTTGAAAAACTACTGTACAAATCTGGCTTTCATGAGTAATATTGGGCAAATAATTCAATTTAATACTTATACTTTGAACTTTGTTGTGAACTTTGTTATTAGTTTATTCTCAGTTTGTTCAATTTATAAATGTTGATTTTACAAGCTTCGACAAGAAAGACGGATTATGGCACAGAATTTTGCTGACGAGCTTAAGAAAGCTATGAAACGCAAGGGGTACAAGCAGATTGACGTAATCGAGCTTGCAGCAAAAAACGGCCATAAACTTGGCAAAAGCCAATTAAGCCAGTATTTAAGCGGCAAAACTGAGCCTCGCAAAGACGTGCGTAACATGCTAGCTGAAATTCTTGGAATCAGCGTCAATGATAACGAAAATGTAATCAAAAACGGGCATTCTTGCGCAAAAACTGAGCAAAACTGCCAGTCTGAAGAAGAATCACAATTAAATCAGCCACAGCTTACAGAAGATGAACTTTCCGAAACACTCAAGCATCGCAATTTCAACAAATCAAGCAAACTTGAGCACGTGCTTTACGATGTTCGCGGCCCGGTTGTTGAAGAAGCAAACCGCATGGAAGCAAACGGAACGCATATTCTAAAGCTCAACATTGGAAATCCTGCGCCTTTTGGATTCCGCGCTCCAGACGAAGTGATTTACGACATGCAGCAACAGCTTATTGACTGCGAAGGCTACTCAGATAGTCGCGGACTTTTCTCCGCACGCAAGGCGATTATGCAATACGATCAGCTTAAGGGCATTCCAGGCGTGCAAATGGAGGATATTTACACTGGCAACGGTGTTTCCGAGCTGATTAATCTTTCTATGCAAGCACTGCTTGATTGCGGCGACGAGATTCTTATTCCAAGCCCAGACTATCCTCTGTGGACTGCGTGCGCGAGCTTGGCTGGCGGCACTCCTGTGCACTACATGTGTGACGAAAAGTCGCATTGGTACCCAGATATTGCCGATATTCGCTCTAAAATCACTCCTCGCACTAAAGCAATCGTGATTATTAACCCGAATAATCCTACGGGCGTGCTGTATAGTCGCGAAGTTTTGGAAGAAATTGTTAAGATTGCACGCGAGTTTAATTTGATTATTTTTGCGGACGAGATTTACGATCGTCTTGTTATGGACGGCAAGAAGCATATTTCGATTGCTTCTCTTGCCCCAGACGTGTTCTGCGTAACTTTTAGCGGACTTTCTAAGTCGCATATGATTGCTGGCTTCCGTATTGGTTGGATGAGTCTTTCGGGAGATAAATCCAAGGCTCGCGACTACATTATGGGACTTAACATGCTGTCTAATATGCGCTTGTGCTCGAACGTTCCTGCGCAATCGATTATTCAGACTGCTTTGGGCGGATACCAGAGCGTTGAGAAGTATTTGGAGCCGGGCGGACGCGTGTATGAGCAGCGCGAGTATTGCTATAACACGCTTCAGGAGATGGATGGCGTAAGCGTTGAGCGTCCAGACGCTGCTTTCTACATGTTTGTAAAACTCGATCCAAGTCGATACAACATTCACGACGACGAACAGTTTGCGCTTGATTTGCTTCGCGATCAGAAGTTGCTGATTGTGCACGGAAAAGGCTTTAATTGGCAGACTCCAGGCTACTTCCGCGTAGTCTACTTGCCGCGCTTGCAAACGCTTCGCGACGCAATGGGCAAACTCTCCAGCTTCCTCTCCTACTATCGCCAGTAATTATTTATGCATCTTGCTTGCAAACCGCAGCGATACAAATCACAACACAAACAACAAAGCGCAAAAGTAAGTACATTTCGGAGTATTTCGGAGTATTTCGGAGTAGTTCGGAGTAAAACACAGCAATAAACACAATAAAAACCCAACAAAGCTATACGAGAGTAGGGCTCAGCACACTTCGGAGTAGTTCGGAGTACTTCGGAGTAGTTAAGAGTACTTAAGAGTAAAACAACAATGTACTTAATAGCGCACTATAAATACCATTAATTTACGCATGACATTCCAGTCAAATCATTGAAATACTAACACTCTCTATATCCTTCCTTTGATATAGTAATCACAAGAATTATTCGTATAAAAATCGCGCAGTAATGCTTCGATATTTAAGGCGGAACAATGGAAGAGTACAAGATTGAAGAGATTAAAGACCTGAAAGAAGGTCAGTATTTTGATCGTAAAAGTGCTCGTATAAAGCCTAAAGATATACTAAAACACGTCATTGCCTTTGCCAACGCAGACGGAGGCACATTAGCTATCGGCATCGATGATAATGGCGAATTATCTGGCACAAATTATACGGAGGCTCATTCTTTAGACGAATACGAACTAGCGATCCAACAAGATATCATTGGTCAACCTTCAATCGATTACAGCAAGTTAGAATATGAATCCGAAGATGGCAAAAATGCATTATTTATCATTCATATTGATTGCTCAAAAAATAAACTTATTAAAAATCGAAGTGAAGAAGTTTATTTAAGAATTGGAGATAAAAGCGTCAAACAAAATTACTCTCAAATTAAGCAATTAGAGTATGCTAAAGGCGAAAGATTATTCGAAGATAATCTAATTCCAGACGCTAACCTGGCAGATCTTGATGAACAACTGTTGAATGAATATAAAAAACAACTTAATTGCGAACATTTACCTAATAAGCAAGTATTAGAAGCTCGCGGATTTATGCATCAAGGTCAACTAACTGCCGCATCAATTTTAATGTTTGGCAAAAATCCAAGCTATTATTTCCCACAAGCTCGTCTGAGATTCCTGCGATATGAAGGAACCCATCGTGAGACTGGCGCACGAATGAATATTGTTAAAGATCAAACCTTTGACGGACCGATTCCAACAATTATTCGCCAATCACAAACAGCTATACGAGCGCAATTGCGCGAATTTGAATATCTTGGAGACGACGGAAGATTCAAAGTCGTACCAGAATATCCAGAATTTGCTTGGTTTGAAGGAATTGTTAACGCCGTAGCACATCGCGATTATTCATTAAGAGGCGATTATATTCGCGTCAGCATGTTTGACGATCGATTCGAGATATTCAGTCCTGGTTCCTTGCCAGATATTGTTACATTAGAGAATATGCGACATACACGCTACGCTAGGAATCCTCGTATTGCTCGCGCATTAGTTAACTTCGGCTGGGTTCGAGAACTCAATGAAGGAATTAATAGAATTTATGAGGAAATGGCGGAATTTTATCTCAATGATCCTCAATACAGCCAGCCAAATCCTTACTCTTTATTGCTGACGTTAGAAAATAACTATGCTTCGCGTCAAATGCGTGTGGACGATCATATAAATGAGTTAGAGGAAAAACTAAATAATGGCGAGTTCAATGAGAACGAGCGAAAAATTCTCGCATATTCATATAGCAATGATCGAATTACCGTAAAAACAGCTGCAAATCTTATTAATATGAGCGACACTACCACCAGAAAAATATTACAGGGGCTTGCTAGCAAACAAGCCCTTGTATGGCATGGCAACTCAAAACGTGACCCTAAGCAATATTATGCGCGCATAAAAGATTAGATTAAGCACAAAGCAAACAGTTAAGAGTAGTTCGGAGTAGTTCGGAGTAGTTCGGAGTAAAACACCGCAATAAACACAAAGAAAACACAACAAAGCTATACAAGAGTAGGGCTCAGCACAGTTAAGAGTAGTTAAGAGTAGTTAAGAGTAAAACACAGCAATAAACACAATGAAAACCCAACAAAGCTATACAAGAGTAAGGCTCAGCACAGTTAAGAGTAGTTAAGAGTAGTTAAGAGTAAAACACAGCAATAAACACAGCAAAAACCCAACAAAGCTATACAAGAGTAAGGCTCAGCACACTTCGGAGTAGTTCGGAGTATTTCGGAGTATTTCGGAGTAAAACACCGCAATAAACACAGCAAAAACCCAACAAAGCTATACAAGAGTAGGGCTCAGTACACTTCGGAGTATTTCGGAGTACTTCGGAGTACTTCGGAGTAAAACACTGCAATAAAACACTAATTTCACTCGCAGTCCAGAAAAAGGTGTATATCAATAGGCATATATCATTCAGAATATGAAAGACATTCATAACATGAAAGAAAAAAGAGAAGGAAATGAACGCGGCGGCGCGAATTCGCAAGACTCTTATTATTGTCGTTTTATCGCTTAATGCTTTTCTTTTAACGAGCTGTAGATTTGGCGTAAGCCTATATCTTTTAATACATGTTGACTTATCTCACGCAGCGCTTAACGCGGTATCCGTAGCACTTATGACCTGCATAGCAGCACCGCTTGGCGGCATTATCGCAGATAAATATCCACCAACTAGATTGTTTATAGCGCTAACGTTTTGTTTTGCCTTGTTGTGTACTGGATACGGTTTCGCTTTAGTAGCACAGCATAATCTTATTGCTATTACGGTTACACTACTCGGCATAATATTCGGGTTCTTTACTGCATTTTCTTCGCCTAATCAAAAAGTATTAATGGCATATAGCGTACCGACTGGCGAAAAAACCAAATTTTTAGCAAGCATGCGCATGTGGATTAATCTCAGCAGACTTGCCGCACCTGCGATTACTGGCATATTTGTTGATATATGCAATCCTCTCATTTTCTTTACGAGCATTGCTATTGTGATGATACTAGCGGCGCTACCTCTACTGTTAGTTAATCTAAACCAGCAATCACAAAATAGCGCAAACAATACGAAAACAGGAAGCAATACAGGAAGCAATAAAACTGCTGGTTTTGCAGCTTCTCTACACTATATGAGATCTACACCATGGTTAATAGTCTTAGGAGTAGTATCCGCATTACAATCTGGATCATGGCTTGCTGCATTCAGACTAATGGGAGCACACCATTGTCTCACACTTTTTCATTCGGCATCCACGTGGGGTTCAATAGTCAGCATATTTAACATTGGCATGATTGTAGGTTCGCTATTATGCAAATATATTGTGCTTCATTATGAGATTTTATACTCTATTTTATTACCTGGATTCCTTTCTATTCCTTTACTTATTTTCGCACTTAATAACTGGATTGCTCTTTTTCTTTGCTCTGCTTTCATTGCAGGTATTATTTTTGACGCAACCATCGTCTATGGGCAAACAGCTCTTCTCGACGGCATACCAACACACATTCTCGGCGCAACTACTACTTTTACTTCTATTATGGAGCAATGCGGCATTATCGTAGGGTATGCAAGCGTACTAGCATGGGGAAATCTAAATTCATCATTATTCATAATGATTGCAGCTGGCGTAATACTTGTTTCAACAGGTATAGCCTTATGGATTATTCAAGCTCGTAAACAAACATACCCATCAATGCTTACCAAAGATTATTGGACACCATCAACATGGGTAAAAAGAAGCATATAACAATCCATTTAGCGCGACAGCACAACAAATCCATACAAATGCAATTACATCACAGGACAATTAGCTTGCACATCCTGTTGGAATCCTGATGGATCTCCAAGTTTTGCTTTACGCATATGCTCTTTGAAAAAGTTTCGCGTTGCATCATCACAACGATCTGGACCCATAAACGGCATGCTAGGCACTTTTTCAAGCTCATGCAAAGCTTTACTTGCCGCTTGCTCATCACTAGCATACGTGTCTAGCCATTGCCGTTCCCAAGCACACTGATAATAATTAGATGCTTGCGTATCACCATATCCACTCTGGAACTGACCGTCTTTTTCTTCTCCAACCAAGTTTGCAGGAGCTTTATATTTTTTAGGCCAACTAAGCTTTTCCACAGATTCCTGATATTCCTTCTCTATATGAGCAAAATCAACAATCTCTCTCGGCGAACTATTTTGCGAGCGCGCGCCACCCATACCACTAGAATTATTGTTGCCTACTCCTCCACACGCATTAAACATAAGAAGCGCACTAAGCACACCAACAATAAGAGTTGCTTTACCAATAGTATGATTATTCATTATTCCTTCTTTCTTATTTTTTGAAAATTAACGCAATGCTAATGCCGGTTGTAAACGCGATGCTTTTATTGCCGGCACCACACTTCCAGCAAGCGCTGTAATGAAAGCCGAAATAACAGCTCCAATAGCGGCTTCATATGGGTAAACTGGCGGACTAACTGGGCTTGCTGCATCCCAAAAACTTGATGCAATAGACACAAGAGCAAAAGAAACAGCGACAGCAGCAATCGAAACTATCAACGCTAAAATAATCGCACTGCCTAACACGAGTGAAGCAATCGACCATCTAGTAGCACCCAAGGCTCTGCGTATAAGCAGTTCATGCGTGCGCTGCTCCAACGATGCTAAACCAATATTGATCAAACCTAGCGCGGAAACAAAAAGCAATAATGCTGCTACGATAGCAAAACTTAATTGCAATACTGTTATAACATTCTCGTAATCATCACTATTATCATGTCTTCTAATTTCGTTTACTTGTCCACCACAACAGTCGTAAAGAGCATCTGAAACATAAGATTTAATTGATTTTTGAGAACGATTTTCTTTATTCAACCAATAGATTGAGCCTTGAGCTTCTTTTCCAGAATACTCCCAAAGAGTTGGAGCGTAACGTAACAAGCCTAGAATATTCACGTATACTTTTGCTGAGTCTACGCCATCGTTCACAACTCCAACAATCCTTATAGGACTCATTCGTGTTGTTTTGCGAGAAGTAATAAATGCTACCTCACCAATCTTGTATCTTTTGCTAGCAGATTGGTTTACTACCATTTCTAATGCGTTGCTTTTAGCGCTATTACTAAACCATCTTCCACTTACAATAGGTAAGTTATAAACTTTGTTGTATCCTGCCGTAGTGTAAACAGCGTCAGCATATTGAAGATTGCTGGTTTTATATTCTTCGCTTATTTTTACGCTCTTCAAAGCTGGCATAGAAGCGCTAAACAGTAGTCCAGTATTTGGTTGTAGCATAACGTTAGCGTTACGGTTTGCGGATTCAACGCAATTTAAGAATCTGTTAAATACTGAATATTCGTCAAAATTTTGTGCTGAAAAAGTAATCTCGTATGTTGGTCTACGACCGTTTAGCTGTTCGTTAGTTGCAATAAGACAGTCCTTACCAACCGTGCCTATAAGCACTGACGCAATAACGGCAATGATGCCGATAAACATTGAAAAACCTGTGAGGAAGGATCTCATAGGAGAAAGGCGCAAATCTTTAAGCAGCATGATCATAAAGAACACCACCTTCCATAGTAAAAATGTGAGAGCAAGAACGAGCCACTTTCATATCATGAGTGACTAATAGTAATGTTGTTCCAGATTCTTGAACACGATCATGCAATACTTGAAGCACTTTTTCTCCCGTACTACTATCGAGTGCACCAGTTGGCTCGTCACAAATAAGTAATTCGGGATTAGTGACGAGAGCACGCGCAATCGCGACTCTCTGCTGTTCGCCGCCTGATAGCCTTCCAGGGTATTCGTTTAGTTTATCTTGCAATCCCACAGCACATAATGCTTCTTCTATTGTTTTTCTTCTTGCCTGCTTGCTTTGTTTTAGTCCTGCGTACAAAAGCGGTAACTCAACATTTTCTCTAATGCTTAAATGCTTAATGAGAGAATAGTTTTGAAAAACAAAACCAATATTTCGAGCACGCATATGCGATACTGTAGTATCACTACACTTTTGGATTGACTTGCCAGAATAATAGTATTTTCCAGTAAAATTTTTATTCAAAAATCCAATAATAGAAATAAGACTTGTTTTGCCAGAGCCAGACCTGCCAACTACCGCGTATGTTTCACCTTGATTAAGTAACATAGAAGCAGAGTTAACAGTGGTAAGCCATTCGCCATTGCCTAGTTTCACACGCGCTGACACGTCTTGTAGTTCAACCAGTGGAACAGGATTGTTCTCCATAATCATTGCACTCCTGGAATGAGATCAGGAGAAACACCTGCTACAACATCACCCTCATGCAAGCCAGACGTAATTTCAATATTAGCGCCGTCACTGATTCCAAGACCAACTTCTTTACGCTCCCAATTATCGCCTTTTTTGTATGAGACTAAGCCTTTTTGGACTCTTCCAGCAACCGCACTAACAGGCAGAGTTAGAACCGATTGTTTATGCTTGCCATTAAAAACAAGCGTCGCATTTTGGCCTGATTCTACTTCTGTGCTTTTATCTATTAAACACGTTAAAACTTTTGACGATACACTAGGTGTACTTTGCTCACTAGATTCAGCCGTTTCAGTTGAATCAGCATTATCATTCTTGCTACTACCCGAGGCTGCAACATCGGTAGAAGTTCCACCGCTTTGTACTATTTGCAAACAATTGGTTGGTCCAACACCATCTTCAACTTGGAAGCGACCTTTAACATCTGCAATATCTGCAGAACGAAGTAAAGCTTTTGCGTTAAGGCTTATTGAAAAACCTTCATATTTAAGAGTGAATAGCGGGAAAGATTTAGGCACGTCCGCAGCTGATTCAGCTACTGACACAACTTTAGCGTCTACGGGAGCAATAATTTTGTTACCAGCATTGTAGCCTAAAATACTTCCAGCTTTTACAGCACTTCCTGCTTTTACCGATGGAGAAAAATTCCCTCTACTTACAGCAGTGATAACAAAGGTAGACGATTGTTCTATTGCTGCTTTACCCGACACAACTTGCGTTAAAGGCTGTTTTTTGACTGAAACAAGTGGAACTGAATCATGTGATGCCTGCTGTTGACTATCATCAACTGCTCTACCAGCGCATGCAGTAAGCAAACACACTGGCAGAGCAGCTAACAAGAATACTTTCGTAAACTTACGCATAACATAGAGTTCCTGATTTAGTATGTTAAATCTCCACCCCCAAAACAAGCAATACACCTGATATAGATGCAATCACTACTTTTTTGAAAGATTTCATAATAACCTCCTTGTTAACTATTTATTTTATGAATCATTACTAAAAAACTTTCTTTATTAATAACAACTCACTTTCGATTAAGCCTATCTTAAGGAGAAACTGCACTCCAAGACCTTGTATATGAAAACCAAGACAAATATTTTACAGGTAAAGCTATGTATCGATAAGATAATCACAAGATATAACTGAAAATACTACTTTTCAGTAAAAAATATGTGTTAGAACAAAAAGTGTACACGTTAACAACCTTTATTTATTTTAAAAAGAGGATAGTTACTATGTCAAAAACAGCTTTATCTCTCTGTTTCATCCTATTATTCTTGTTCACAAATGGTGGAACAACAACACAAATGGCAAATATCAATACAATAAACCAAATTAACCAAATTAAAGACAGAAATGTGTATTGTCCTATATTCATGCATGCTCTTGGTATGTGTTAAATTTACCATCAGCAACTCTTGCTCTAGTTGGAATAATAGCAGTGCATTCCCAATATCTGCTAAAACTATGAATACTTATAGAACCGCCCAACTGTTTTATAATATCACTATGGAGCTGAAGTCCTTTTTTAGAAACTGGACGAGTAACAGTTTCCTGCTTATTAAATGAAGAACACATGTTGAGCTGTCTAATGACAATTTGTTCCCTTTTTACAGAAAAGCTCATTCTATACCACAACGTGGCATGTTTGCGTGTATTAATATACAATTCATCAATTAAATCAAGAACTTCACGCATAGCCTCGCAACTCATATCTGAGTCAATATCATCGTCGAATATTCTACACACAGATTCCCCGCGCAATCCACATGTTTTATTGAGCGCGTCATTTTTCTTAATAACATAGTTAATGCGCTGTATAAATTCAGTACGAACATCTTGCAATATTCCATTATTATGAAGTAAGTCAATAATGCGATGGCCTTCTTCAAAGGCCTGATTCGCTAAAGTCTTCATTTCTTCAAAAGAAGCTCGTTGTTCCTCAGAAAGAGATGTGTCAAGTAGTGCTATCTCAATGTTCAGGATAAGATCAGCAATTTTATTAGTCATATGATTATGCATGCACACTGCCAATTGTAGATTGTGAACAATCTGATGTTCTTGTTCACGCAAAATAATTTTCTTATGTTGGATACGCAGAATCACACCTAAGGAAGCACAAAAAGCACTCATTAAAACATAAATAAAAAATAATTTAAAAGATGACGTAGTTGGGGAGTAGTAATAACAAAAACACTGTAATATATATGAAACTAAAAGTAATTGAATTGTAAGCCGAAGAGAATATACATAAGCAATATAAGTGAGAGTAAAAACAAATCCAAACGTTACTACAGGAGCGTAAATCATCGGAATAATAGAGATGCATAGATGCAACAAAACATAGCAAATACTCATTAAACGTGGCGATACCCAAATTAATAAATTTATAACCACGAGTGTAATATATAGTAACTTAGATATTGTCGAAATGTTATTAGCGTTGGCACAGCAATATGCATCCATTACACTGGTTATACAACTCAAAAACAGTAATGTTTTATTGCCAACAAACTTTTCGCGTAAACTTCGCAATAATGAAAGCGCCATTGATCCCCACACCCTTAATATTCATCATGTAACCAAGCAGCAATTAGTTGTGCACGGTTGAGAGTACCCATCTTCTTACATACACGACGAAGAATTGTCTCAACGGTGCCAATTTCAACAAATAATTTCTTCGCTATTTGTGCATTTGTCATGCCTTGCACGCATAGTTTAACAATTTCTTGTTCATGATTTGTTAATGCAAGAATACCAACTTTCGGCTTATTTTGTAATCTTTGGAATGCTACCATAGCATCATCAAAATGAATATTATTTATTTTCTGTGGGCAGAATATTCCGTTACTAATATCATCGAGCATGTCACAAATTATTTTTGGGTGATTCTTGCCAACGATGCACTGAGCACCTGCTACGGATGCTGTTAATGCATAATCTTTAATAGGAAACGAAGTGATAGCAATGATGATTGGACGCTCATATCTTCGTCGTAATTCATACAATATCCTGGTTCCAGAAACTCCAGCCATATACATATCTATCAACAATACGTCAGGACATTTTTCCGCACAAAGTGATAATGCTTTCTCGTAAGAAGTAGACAACCAGCAAATATGACAAGATGGAACGATTTTCTCAATATAGGTTTTAATACCGCGTAAACAAAAAGAATCATCGTCAATAATTCCGACAGCAATCTGCTTGTCCATATTGCTCCTTTGAAAACTACAATATTTAAAATTGTAAGCAAATACCTTGTATATAAAAACATAAAAATATAATCCACTATACTAGTAATATTCTCAAAATTTATATACGCATCTGCTTGACGATAAACAAGATTAACCATACAAAGATTCCGAAGACACCTTTAACAACAAATACTTATTTGTTCCATAAGTCTTCACCGCTTAAGGCTATCCTCGTTAAGCAAAAAATCGAATAGATCCATGGTGACTACCCCACGATTATCTCTTGTAGCATGCAATCCATTTTTCGTAACTACTATCTTTTTGAAAGAATTATCAATATAGTAAAGCGAACGTTTCTCTTGCAATGATTTTTCTTCCGTCGTCATAGCGAGCGCAGATTGTATATAATATTTTTCGCTTCCCAAAGTAGCGATAAAATCTATTTCCAAAGATTTTTGCGCATAAATATCATGGTTATTTTTATCTTTTCTACCAGTATTTTCAGCAATATTCATTTCGCCAACATCCACGTTATATCCGCGATACCTTAACTCGTTGTATATAACATTTTCCATAATATGCGACTCTTCAATTTGCCTAAAATTAAGTAAAGCGTTGCGTACTCCAATGTCTTCAAAGTAAATCTTGAACAAGGAATCAATGTATTTTTTGCCCTTAATATTGTACTTTTGAGCTTTGCTTACAAGAAAAGCATCACTGTAGTAGTCTATGAAACGACTAACAGTTTCTGAAGTAATTTCTCCATATCCGTGGCTAATAAACGTGTTAGAAAGTTTCCTTGGGTTAACGGGAGCACCTATTGACGAAGCTATTACTTGCAAAGTTTCAGAAAGAGCCTGTTCTTTTCGCACGCCGTTTCGCTGAACTACATCTTTCAAATAAGTTTCTTTAACAAGATTTTCAAGGTATTTTATTTGTTCCTCAACATTTTGCATTCTAGCTACAAGCGGTATTCCGCCAGTAACAATGTAATCTGCCCAAGATTCTGAAACCGTTTTGCTTGAACTTTCCACGTATTCGGCAAAAGTAAGAGGTTGAACGTGAACTTCTGTGCTCCTCCCCTTAAATTCGGTAACAATGTCTGACGAAAGAAAACGAGAGTTAGATCCAGTAACATATATGTCTAAATTTGCATGCCTTAAGTAACTGTTAAGTGTGCCAACAAAATTATCAAGCAATTGCACTTCGTCGAGGAAAATGTAAAACTTGTCACTATCATTTATTTGCGACGCAATGTAGCGACGGAACACTTTAGCATTGATAATGTAACCAAGTTTTTTATCTGCGATTTTTACTGGCTCGCCGTTTGCAAATGGCTCAAGACGATCAATATCTTCGTCTGAATCAAAGGCAAACCGAATGATATTATTCTGCAAAACACCTTGAGAAATAAGAGAATTATAGAACAGTTCATTAAGGATGAACGATTTTCCCGCTCGGCGCACACCAGTAATAATTTTAACTAGACCATTCCAACTCAGATGGTTCAGTTTCGTTATATACCTTTGACGATTGAAAATCATTCGCATTCTTTTTCCTTCCACTTCTATCTTCAATTTAGCAAAGTACTTTGGGTTTTGCAAGATAGACTTAGCGAAAATAGGGCATATTTGGCACTTCTATCTGATATTTTCCAAAGTACTTTGGGTTTTGCAAGATAGACGCAAAAATAACGCCAAACCACAAGGAATAATCCGGTATAGTACCAACTCGCAAAAAACAGCACAGTATAGTACCAAATCACAAGAAATAACCCGAAACAGCTTCAACTCACAAACAAATAACGAACGAATCACAAACAACTCACAAAAACGACTCACAAAAACGAATCACAAAAACGAATCGAAAAACAACTCACAAAAACGAAGTATTAGCTGTAAGAAACTGTTATAAAGCATATACTATTAGAAATAAAGTAATAGCAGGAGAAAGAAATGACTAACAAAAACAGCGAAGGTAACAATCACCACCACATAGTAGTACTAACAGGTGCAGGCATTTCAACTAGCGCTGGCATTCCTGATTTTCGCGGACCAGATGGCGTATGGACTAAGCACCCAGAACAAATGAGTGTTTACGATATAGACGCGTTTTTAAGCAGTGAAGAGGAACGTATTTACTCCTGGCGATGGCAAAAAGAATCACCTGTTTGGAACGCTCAGCCAGGAACAGCACATAAAGCGCTTGTAAAACTTGAGAAAGCTGGAATGCTAGATCTAATAGCCACCCAAAACTTTGACGCACTTCACGAAAAAGCTGGCAATAGCCCAGACATCATAGTGAATTTGCACGGTAGTATTGGAACATCGCACTGCATGAGCTGTCACGCAAGCTATAAAACTGCCGATATTATGCGCGACTTAGACGAGCATCCAGATCCGCACTGCAGACGCGCTCTGCCGTACCGTAGCAATATGCCTTGCAATGGTTTAATTAAAACTGACGTTGTATATTTTGGCGAGGCACTTCCTGAAGGCGCTATGGAAAGAAGCGCGCAAGCAATTATGCACGCAAGCGAATTGTGGGTTATTGGCTCTACGCTAGAAGTATTTCCAGCCGCAAGTCTTGTGCCGCTAGCCGCTCGCGCAGGAGTGCCGATTACAATAATGAACCTAGGCTCTACGCAATACGACTACTTGGCAGAGCGTATTATTCGCGAAGATATTGCGAAAGCTCTGCCAAAATTAGTAGACGAAACGATTGAAAAGTGATTATTGCAAAGCGACGCTATTAAAACTATTGCAAACTAACAGCGATGCCTTCCCAAGGCGAAAGCGTGCCATTTTTAAGCGATGTAAGCGCGTGATTCACGTCGTAAGTTGCAAGAAGCACATCATTTTCAGTAAATCTGTCTAAAGCGTGATTCTGCAATAATTGCGCGCTTTCTGTAGGTATAGGAACAGTCGATTCTGTCATATTAACCATTACAAGCATGCGCTCTGCGGAATCTGTGGAATCCGAAGCGGAATCAGCAGAATCTACAGAAGTATCTACAGCAGAATCTACAGCAGATTCTTCCTGCTTTTCGCAATCAGATTTAAGCTCGCGCACGAAAGCGTACACGCACTCGTCATCCGCATCAACCAAATTCCAAGAGCCAGCAGAAACAATCGGCTCCGAATGACGCAACGCAATCAAATACTTGTAAAAAGCGTAAACGGAATCGGAATCTTCCATCTGTTCAGCTGCATTAATGTCTACATAATTAGGATTCACACTAATCCACGGCTCTGCGTTATTTTGCGACGTGACATTAAAAGGCATGAATCCCGCGTATTTAGAAGCATTCCACTGCATCGGAGTTCGAGAATTATCGCGACCACGCTTTGCGAGCGCATCCATCATCGACTCAGCCGACTGAATATGCGCTTCTTCTACGCGCTGCTTAAACATGTTCAACGCTTCCAAATCGCGATACTGATCCAAACGCGTAAAGTGCGCGTTAGTCATACCAATTTCTTCACCCTGATACACGTAAGGGGTACCACGATGCATGTGGAGAAGCATTGCAATCGCCTTAGCAGAACGCACTCGCATCTCCTCACTAGCCTCACTACCCCAACGAGAAAGCGCACGCGGCTGATCGTGATTATTAAAGAACAAGCTCGCCCAACCAGCATCCGCTACAGCTTGCTGCTGCTCAGCCATCACGCGCTTTAATGCCGTCAGCTTTAGCGGCACAGGATTCCACTTAGTGCCGTTTTCACAATCGATATCCACGTGATTGAACAGGAACAACATGTCGAGTTCACTGTGAGTAGGGTCAGTAATATAAGTATTACGATGCGCGGAAATTCCCGGAGCTTCGCCAACAGTTAAGAAACCTTCGCGCCCTTCGAAAACTTTTGCACGCATCTCACGCAAGAATTCGTCTAAACGAGGACCATCCGAGCAGAACGGGAACGGCGAAGAGTACCCGTCAGCACCAGCTTGAAAATCTTCAATCTGGCAGCCAACTTCCCCAGGCAAACGACCTTCAGAATCAACATGCTTGGAAATTTGCGTAATCACATCCATACGGAAGCCGTCAATTCCGCGATCCATCCACCAATTCATCATCTTGTACACGGCAGCGCGAACCGCAGGATTTTCCCAATTCAAATCTGGCTGCTTTGGCGAATACTGGTGAAGATAGTATTCTCCACGCTTCGGATCGTAAGTCCACGCAGAACCGCCGAAATACGAGCCCCACTTATTTGGCTCCGCACCCGGCTCACCAGGCACACAACCTTCACGCGCAGGTCTCCACCAATACCAATCCGCGTAGTCACTAGAAGCATCCCTAGAAGCCTGGAACCAAGCATGCTCGTCAGAAGTGTGATTTACTACTAAATCCATCACAACTTTAAGACCGCGCTCATGAGCTCCAGCCAGCAGCTCGTCCATATCTTCCAAAGTTCCGAAAAGTGGATCAATATCTTGATAGTCGGAAATATCGTAACCGTTATCGTCTTGTGGGGACTTGTAAACAGGGCTAAGCCAGAGCACATCAACACCTAAATCAGCCAAATAGTCGAGGCGCGAAGTAATGCCCTTCAAATCACCTATTCCGTCGCCATTAGTATCTTGAAAGCTTCGCGGATAAATCTGATACACTACTGCATTCGCCCACCAAGGGTTTGGCGTAGCGCCGTTTGTGCGCACGGATTCTGGCAAGTTTGCTCTGTCAAAAGTAGTCATTTAATCCCCATTTGTTTCGATTATTTATTTTGATTATTTATAACGTTTACAATTCTATACTTTAATTATCTTTGGATTTTATACGTCTCTTTTCACAAACCATTTAAGTAATCCATCATATCAGAAGCAGTATGTGATTCATGAGTGAATTCGCGATTTTGAACTTGCCTACGAGCTTCCTTGTTTTTATTTTCAGTTGCTTCTTCAATATACTTTTGAAGCTGTTCCTCAAGCGATTGGTAGTGCTCAAAATCTTCACGATCAATAATGAAGTACATTGGTTGATTGTTTTTTAAAACCGTAACTGGCATACCAGAACTTACCTTGGCAAAAGCCTGTGCAGATTTACCATTACTAAAAGCACTAATAGGAACCATAGTGCTTATTGGAGCGACTGTAACCATACCTATTACCCTAACTTTTCTACAGATAATCCACGCATATACTTAATACATGTATATTTACTATACTTTTTACAAGTATATATGAAAGTTACTATACTTGTAAATATTGTAGTTAAAGTACTATAAAAAGCGGCCCGCAGCAAAAGCCACGAGCCGCCACTCCTTCTCATTCATTGCAAGATCTAAGGAATGCTCTCCAAATCATTGCTGATTATTCACTGCTGATTATTTACTGCTGATTATTTATTGCTGATTATGCAATCTGAATGCAAGCTCCGCCAAATGAACTCCGTGAGTCAAGAACTCGTGAGTGCGGCAAACGTAATCATTTTCGCGACCAAGTTTCGCAATATATCCGTTGATGTAATCAACTTCCGTTTCGCGACCGCGACTCATATCTTGGTACATAGAAGGATAATGCAAAGGATTTGCCACGCGGCTCACGTAATCGATAGCCTCCAGCTCCTGCTGACGCGTGTTAACCATACGAATTCCTGCGCGATCGCACACATCGTACGCCTCGTTAATAAGCTGTCGAGCCATATCCATAGCCCCAGGATAAGAAATAAACTGGCCCATCTGAATCTGATACATTGTGCACAAAGTGTTAACTACGGAATTAAAAATCACCTTAGCCATGCACGTGCCCTTGAAATCTTCCGTAATTGTAGGATTCAAACCAGCAGCTTTAAAATCGTCTCGCATAGCAAGCTCAACATCGCTCACCTGCTCATTCAACGCGCACATATTCATTGTGCCGACGCCGACTTTACCAATAAAATCAACATCGCCCGGGCCGTTTAGAACGGTTGCAATCATTGCAGTACCGCCGTAAATGCGATCATCCGAGAAATATTGCTGAAGCTTTTCAAAATGGCCCCAACCGTTCATTGCAGCAAACACAACCTGATGCTCTTTAAACAAATGCTTGCAACGCTCCAACATTTCCGCAAGCTGCATTTGCTTCATAAACACAATCCACACATCCGGATCGCCGTCATACTCTTCAGGGGTATACATATTGATTGGCACAAGATGACGATTTTCATGATCGCGGCTCACCATTACGCCGCCTTGCTCGCGGACTTTATTCACATTTTTATCCCAGGCGTCAATGAAATCAACATGAATACCGGCCGTTTCCTGCAACAAAACGCCATAGCGATACCCCATAGCTCCCGAACCGATCATTGCATATTTCATGCCACTCATAGTGACACCTCCTTTTAGATAAAACTGTACTTAGGCGAGATTCGTGTTAGTGGAATTACGTCGAAGCGACTGATATGTAAAAAGCGGCGAGCCAACAGTGTTACTGAATTAGCCGACTGCTTTTTGTTTTTATAGCATATTACACAGTTTTGGGAGAATGTCAAAATTCTTATAAATTTAATTTTCATATGTCGTATGCTGTAAATGAGAAAATGATAATAGTGTGATACGAAATATTTATTAAAATAACGATTTATAACGCAACTATTTATACGAGCGGCGGTGACGAAATGAATATTAGCGATGAACTAAATGGTAATAATGCGGAGAAAAATTCTTACGAATCGCATATCGGTCGTGAATCGCATGTTGTGCCTGGTTATTTTGGTGAGCCTTTAAAAGTTACAAATGCACAGTATTCGCAAGGTAATGCTTCAGCTCATCCAACGCATCCGCTACTTCTGCTTCTTCACGGTTGGGGCTCTAATGAGGAAGATTTATTGGATTTGTTGCGAGTAGTGGCACCATATAATGATGCAATCGCTTTACGTGCTCCGCTTAAGCTGGCAGAAGGCGCTTACAGTTGGTTCCACGATGCTGTACCTCAGCGAGAAGATTTAGATTACGATATGTATGCTGCTGCTGTCTCAATCGACGAGTGGGTGCGTGAAAATATTCCAACAAATCGTGAGATTGTGCCATTTGGTTTTTCGCAAGGAGCTGCGCTCGCAGTGCATGTTTTGCGCTTGAATCCTTCGCGCTACCGTGCTGCCGTTTCGCTTTCTGGGTTTATAGCTCCTAATGTTCCTGCTTCTGCATCTGAAATTGCTTTGAAAGACGACGATTTAGCAGATCGTAATACTCCAGTATTTTTCGGCTACGGATTAGAAGATGATGTTATTCCTCCTTACGAATTTTCGGCTGCTGCAGCTTGGCTTGAAGAGCACACTTGGCTTGAAGAGCGTCGTTATCGCGGACTGGATCATGCTGTTGACATGAACGAAATTGGCGATATTCGCAAATGGTTCGTCACTCATGATATTTCTTCTGGGCTTATGTAAATTTATTTAGGTTTATGTAGATTTATTCGATTTCGTTTACTCCTTAATTTGTAAAGTGATTTGTAAAGTGATTTCATGAATATGCGCGATGAGATAGTATTTGCAATGAATCAAGCCTTGGATTTGGCTCGAGAGTCTGCTTCTGCAGGCGAAGTTCCAGTTGGAGCAGTTGTGCTTGACGGCGATGGCAATATTATTGGCAAAAGTGCAAATATGCGAGAACAGAACGCTGATCCTTTGGCTCATGCTGAAGTGCTCGCTATGAAATCTGCTGCGATTTCGCGTAAATCTTGGAATCTATCTGACTGCACTCTGGTAGTAACTCTTGAGCCTTGCCCTATGTGCGCTGGAGCTGTGTTGCAAACGAGACTTAAGCGCGTAATTTTTGGCGCATGGGATGCAAAGCTTGGGGCTTGCGGATCAGTTTGGGATATTTTGCGAGATCCTCATGTAGGATCACGACCGGAAGTTATTGGTTCAGTATGCGAATCTGAGTGCGCTCAACTCTTGCGAAACTTTTTCGAAAATCACCGATAATTGTGAATTAATACATATCTATTTGCGAAGTATGCCTTGCTATTAGTTGGCAGAGATTTGAGATTTTTCGCCCATGCATTTGCTTGCTTTTGTTTACCAACACACCCCAAAAGTAAACAAAACCAAGCAACCCTTCTTGCTTTTGTTTACCAACACACCTGATATGTACCCCTTTTTCTGGACTGCTAGTCAAAGGAGTAACGCATGTCAAAATGTAAATATAGTTACGAGTTTAAAAAGAAGTGTGTTGAACTATATCGTCAAAATCTGGAATTACCAACACCTGACGCTGTTAGTAGGAATAATTTTCGTCATACTGTCGCGTATTGGACGCGTTTAGTAGAAGCTAACGGGTTTGAAGTGCTTAAACCACGTTTTAAAAAACATAGGTATTGGGATCCCGTGCAAGAGCTTTGCATGGTTAACCAAGTTCTTAC
>NZ_MNLH01000001.1 GCF_002896555.1 Gardnerella coleohominis | reverse complement strand
ATCTGACGGCGTGAACTACGGGATGCTGGGTGGGGGTATGTTTGAGGTGCTGTTTGGCGGATGGATGTTTGATGCGATGTTTGGCGGAGGTATGTTTGGCGTACTATTGGGTTGTCTGAAGTTTGAGATGATGTCGAGAGCGATGTCAAGTTAGATGAAGTTTGAGATGATGTCGAGAGTGATGTTGCGCACTCTGCTTGAGGCGAGGCGGATACGCTTAAATCTTGGGATACGCGAGAGAAAAAACTAGCAACGAACGACGCGAATACGCGGAACTTAGCTGGTAGCATTCTCTCACCTTTCTAACTCACCATTGCGCAAAATACGCAGTCTAATCCAACTAACGTGACAACTACAGATAGTGAGCATAACATACCTGTATCCCCTATATGAAATTGCACTTACTGGTAAAAGGCCTCTAATGCCTATACCCCCACAATAGCGAGAAATCTCAAGTAATCTATGCGAATTTTGTACATCTTGAAAAAATTTGCCAAATAACCAATATAATTTTAAAAAATATGAAACAACGCTGTTTTTTCAGAAGATTTTTAACAAATTAAATGTTTATTTTCTATGCTTGTCATGTCTTAAATATATGAAAAAAATACGATATATTGTTATAATGTATTTACAATTCCACTATATATTGTGATTATTATCACACTAGTACACGCCGAAAAAACTTCATTTTTGCACAGCATCTATCACTCATCAACTGAGCCTAAGTAAACAAAAGCAAGAACCTACTCTTGCATTTGTTTACTTCTCCCCGACTTTGTTTACCAACACGCACACTAAGTAAACAAAACCAAGAACACTACCCCGAAATTGTTTACTTATCAGGCATATAAGTCCACAAAACTAAGCGCGACGAAAAACAAAATCGCCACAAAACCATAAACAAAATCCGATGCAAAAATACGCGAAATAAGCATGGAATATATAGGAATCGCGTAGTAGCATTTATAAAATAATCCACTGATCAATTAATAGAGAGCAAAGAGAGAACAAAATGAATAATGATTATTTGGGAATCATTGCAGTCATTATTATCGTCGTAATGTTTATTCTCGCAGGTTTATATAGGGCATACAAATTTAACGAGCTCAAATCAGAAGGTAAGATTATAAAACGCAAGAATAATTTCATGAAA
Organism: Gardnerella coleohominis; assembly: GCF_002896555.1. Taxonomy (GTDB): domain Bacteria; phylum Actinomycetota; class Actinomycetes; order Actinomycetales; family Bifidobacteriaceae; genus Bifidobacterium; species Bifidobacterium vaginale_F. The sequence continues at coordinate 457,806 of NZ_MNLH01000001.1, read as the reverse complement.
TACACAGAAGTATTCATATTAAAAGCTATGCCATTTGAAGATATTTGCGATGCAATCGTGAACGCTGAATACTACGGCACAGCCAAAGTCTATGGAAGTACTCTACTTGGTTCTATTACGGTTGAAGGCAATAATTGGCTTGGGGCATTTTCGCCGGTTGACTTAGACGAGCCTATTTACAACGATGGTAAATTAATGCAGGCTTATCAGTTTGCGTTCTTGCAATGGAACCCTAGAGGATCAAATAGCTTTGATATGAATATTGCTTTGACGGCCTTGGAGAAGACGCTGTTGCACTTGGATCCAATGACGCAGGTGGCAATAAAGCGCAACTCAGTGAACACAAAAACGGAATTCTAAAATTCACAAATCCAAAAATTCTAAGATTCCTAAATTTCAAGATTCTAAGATTCCTAAAATCAACGAATCCTAAAATTCTCCGAATACTTATATAAGCAGAATACTTAAATTCACAAATAATGAAATTCACAAATCATAAAATCGTCGAATCATTAAATAATAAAATTTAAGGAGCTTCAAATGAATGATAATCAAGGACTGGGCGTAATTGCTGTTATTGGATTAGTTATAGCTCTTATTGCCATAAGGTATATTCTCTCGTATTTGGTTAATTTTCTATTCAACAAAGGTAGCGATGTTATTTCGAATGGAATAGCACAAGTTCGCGGCGAGATGGAGCTTTCCGATTTCGAATATCTCGCAAACTGGTATGCCGACATGTACGACGTAAGATACGTTGACGCTGAAAATGGCGATAACGCGTATAATCCGAATCAGCCTTACGTGAATCCAAATAATACGAATCCGACTTATGTTGATCCTAACTACGTGGATCCGAACAACACAATCACAAGCGGTACGAACGCTGACACAAACTCAAACGCGGACACAAACGCAAATAATGCAAATCCGACTTACGTGGATCCAAACTATGTAGATCCAAATTATGTAGACCCAAGCGCGAACACAAACGACGCAAATAACGCAAATACGCCTTACGTGGATCCGAATTACGTAGACCCTAACTATGTAGACCCGAACTACATGAATCAGAATAACCAGAATTGGAACAGCCAAAACTACGAATATTCAAATCAGAACTACAATAACTACAATAACTACAATTATTCAAACGATCAAAACTACGCAAATCAAGGTTACGTGGATCCGAATTATGTAGACCCTAATTACGCAGGCGAAAATTACACGAATCAAGGTTACGTGGATCCTAACTACGTTGATCCATACTATCAGAATCCGAACTACACAAATGCAAATGCACAATATGTAGACCCAAATTATGTGGATCCAAACTATCAGAATCCAAACTACACAAATGCACAATATGTGGATCCGAACTACGTAGACCCAAACTATCAGAATCCGACTTATGTAGACCCGAATTACGTAGATCCGAATAGTCAGAATTATAACTATCCGAATAACCAGAACTACTCAAATTATCCGGATAACAACCCAAACTATCCGAACTATCCGAACAATTACCCAAATAATCCGAATTACCCAAATTACAACTAGTATTATTGCATAAAATACAGTTTGAAAATGGAACATGGGTGCAACCGCGCATACACACCTGAGCGCAGCCGCATCACAACATTCGATTGCACACAACCGCGCTATAGCCAGCGTTAGTTTAAATGCCTTCCATGCGGCGCAATATTCTTACGATGCATGCGGACCGCGGCAATAATCATCGTGGCAAGGATTACGAAACACCCTATAAGCGCGAGCACGAACATCGTCATCCAAAGCGGCCACTGCAACTTGTCCCCCGGAGCAGAAACAGGATCCGGTAGCACGCGATACCCAGTAACAAGCAGCCTCTGCGTATTCACACCATACGGAGTACACGTAAGCAGCGTCGCCAAATCGCGCCCCTTCTCACGTTGAAGCAACCTAATATCATGCGGATCAACCACGCTAATGCGGAACACCTTGTAACGCAGCGTCCCCCCCTGAACGTCAAAGTAGAAGAAATCACCCTTCTTCAACTCCACTAAATCATCAAACATGGTCGCATTAGGCAAACCAGTATGCGCTGTAACCACCGAGTGACGAGTTTTACCACCAACCGGCAAATCCGTGCCATACAAGTGCCCAGCGCCATATGCCAAAACCTCCTGCGAACTACCGTGATAAATCGGCAGCTTAACGCCAATTTTCGGGATTTTTACGATACCCATAATCCCCATCGGCTCATCCAACTGCTTCGCATAATCCTTATACTCCGGCGTCTTCATATAATCCGTCGTGCCATCATACGGATCAGCCGTAATAATCGACTTATGGCGCGCATTATAACGACGAGCCGCGTTCAAAATCTTCTCTCTAGCACTCGCAGTCTGCTTACGACTCAGCCGATCATAAGCCACAGAAACTTCCTTCGACACCTTGTTATTCCACAACGTTGACACAACCGGGTACGTGAAGCACAAAATTGCTGCAATCGCGAGAATAATTGGCTCGAGCGTGCGACGTAGTTTGGATTTGGGTTTTTTGGCTGGTTTTGCTGCGGGTTTTGTTGCAGATGAGGCTGCGGTTGACTCGGGAACTTGGGTTGGAGTTGATGCGGTTTCAGTAGTTGCGTCTATTGCTTGAGCTGCAGATTTTGCTTTGTTCTGCTTGAAGAAAGCATATACTTTCGTAACAACATCGTTTAATTTCATGCTTCCTCATTTCGTTGGTTTATATAGTTTAGATTTAAAGTTCGGGTTGGGATGGTGTGACGAATAAGGATTACTAACGCGACGACCTGCTTGAGCGTTTAAAGCTTCTGTCTAATGTTGCTGAGCTCTCGGAGTTTCTATCATCGCAGGCGCTTTGACTGAGCTTGAAATTGCATAAGGCATTTCAAACTCCTTCAAAGCGTGATTTGGCTCAAATGTAAAGTCCAGTGGACTTTACATGCCAAATCAGCCGAACGGCAATTAGCCGTGAGGAATAGTGCGCTTTCAACGCAAGCGAGGCATGACTCTGGCTGTGAGGGATAAGGGTTACTTGTCTCGCAGACGTTACGCTCTCGTGAGGTACATGGTTTTTATGCTTGTGCTACTAGTGTTTGGACTCTTAATTAAGTTTTGATTCCTAATAGGATTGGATTATGTGGAAATTTATTTAGAATCGCTCCACTCTTATATTGCTCGACCAAGCAATCCTTATCCCTCACTGCTACTTGGTAGCACGCATAAGAAAGTGCATGTGCAAAAATCTCAAATCTCTGCCACACAAATATGAGTCTAGGATTTAGTTAAGTAAACCCTAGACTCACACTTTGCTATTAGACTACAAGACCAGCTTTAAAAAGCGGATCAAGCGTTCTGCTGCTGTTCTTCTTCCTTGCGATTGCGCACGTACATAATCACGCTCGCAACAATAAGAACCATGCCCACGACAGCGAAAATCAGCACGCCGTAAGCACCTGTTGCAGGAAGATTGAACCAGAAGCTCTTGCCGTTGTCGCCACCCTTAAGTGGGAAGTCCTCAAACGGCTCAGTCGTAGTCTTATCTTTCTCAACAGTCACAGCGTGGACTACAGGAGAAAGCGCATAACCCGTAGGAGCTTTAACCTCAACAAGATAAACCGGCTCACCAGCGCGAGTCTTGTACGGAGTCGCGAAGTTACCGCTATCATTTGTTGTAGCAGTCTGTACGCCAGTAGTAGCAGCGCCAGCAGCAGGTTGTGCACCAGCTGCAGCAGTACCACCAATAGTTGAAGCAGCCTTGCACTCTTTAACATTGTCTGCTTTCTTGGTAGGATCTGTTAATTTTTTAGCACAAGCATCAGCCTTATCTTTATCAGCAAAAATCCTGAACTCAGCATTTTCAAGCGGCTTCTCTTCATTACCTTCCTTATAGAACTTACGCACCTGAAGGTAGCCAAAATCAATAGTCGCTTTAGAATGCTCATTATCAGGAATGATTGGCGGCAGGTCGCTCTCATTACTCTCATGAGCCTGGAAGAAGCCGGACTTGTTTACAATCTCGTTCTTGCCGTTTTGCTCTGTTGAAGTTGAATCCGTAGGAGGGTTGCCACCTTGGTAATCAGCATTAAGATCAAACTCAAGATCAACCGTAACCTTAGGTGCTTCTTCGTTTTCCTTAACATTATTCAAAGCATTAGCAATCTTACCTAAGCCAGCATCTGTAAATGTCACAAGAATACGAGTGTGACCAGTAACAAGATCCTTACCTTCAGCAGTAGAACTATCAGTTACTAAAGTAACTTTGTAATCTTTCTCTTCAGTGGCAGTAGATTTGTCAAGAGTTGTTGTGCCAATCTTCACAGTCTTCACAGCATCAGCAAGAGTTGGATCAGTTGTTGCGCCAGCAGCCTTTTTCACTGTCAAAGCAGCGGTTGGAGCATCATCGAAGACCTTATAACCCTGAAGATTAGCAGCAGTCAACTTACCATCTTTAGGCTTAGCTTTGTTCACTTCTGCAGTAATCGTAAATGGCACTTTATCCTTAACGCTAGCGAACTTAGTCTTATCGTAAACCTTCTGAATAGTAGTCGAGAGATCCTTGTTCTTCGGCTTCACAACAGGATTGTAGTTATACGAAACAGTCGTAGTAGTCTTACCACCATGCTCTGTTGTAGTGTACTCTGGCAAAGGAAGCGTCATATAGAAGGATTGCAAATCAGAAACACCATAGCCCTTAGGTGCGCTAGTTTCCTCAACCTTATACAAGCCAAGATCAATAGGAGCATCCTTAGTACCAAACTTGGCTATACCATTTTCACCAGTGGTCTGCGTAGCGCTATTAGCATCAAGCTTGACTTCTGCACCATCACCACTATCTGTAATAGTGTGATCATTCAACTTAGTAACAAGCTTTGCAATCTTCTGCCAAGACTCAAAAGACTTAAGATCCAAAGGAACATCTACTTTAGTTATTGCACCTTGCTCGCCTTTTTGCTCTTCTTTAATTTCAGTTACCTTAGTCAATTTGAAAGTAGCATCTTTAAGCGGATTAAAACCAGCAGTGCAAGAAACCGCTTTTCCCTGAGGAACATGCTTCCCACCACCTCTAGTAGAAGTAGCAGAAGTAGTAGAAGAAGGAGTAGAAGGAGTTTTAGCGTCCTTATCCTTCACGCACTTAAGAATGGTTATAGTACCCTTACCTGGAGCACCCTTCTCCCACGGAGCCGGAGCAGGTCTAGCCGGTGGTCCCTGTAACTGATTAGGACTACCCCATGCAACGCCAGCCATTGTTACAGCGCCGGCGACGCACAGCGTGCCAGCCATCGCAAGCGACGCCACCGCCGCCACGAATTTATTAGTGAACTTTTTCATGTTCACCCCTTTCATTGCTTTTTACAGCAAGTAGAAAATTGATTTGCATTTATCATGCTCATACGAGTAAAGTTTTAAAATTTTTGGCATTTACCTTGTGTTATCACGCTCCCGAATCCCGAAAGACTGCGCGATAAAACAATACGCAATAAAACAATGCGCGAAACAGGAATGCTTTATGCGCAAATGCGTACGTAATCGCCTTATGCGCAGCACGGCGAGTAAATGCATATACAATTGCTTTATACGTGATTGCATAAGCCTCGCCACCTTCCCAAAATTAATTTGCGACCGCGCTCACTTTGACTTACCACAAAGCCAGCAGCCAGCAGATTCACCAACAGCGATGCAAGAATACCAAGCTGCAAATTCCAACTCTGACCGCCCGTTTGCGGCAAAGTAAAATTACTCACCGAATCAATATTGAACATAAAAGCAGCAAAATCCTTGTTTTCTTTAAACGCCGTAGGCTTAGCAAAAGTTAGCGCAGATTTTATTGAATCAGGAGTTAAGCTGTCAGATTTAGTATTTTTTATTGCATCATCAAACGTTTTAAGTGCATCAGGCTTTAGCGCGTACACAACGCACTGGTAATTGCCAACCTCAGTCGGCTTTATGCTCACTTCCATATCAGTTCGCGCAGCCACATTCGTTTTAGGATCAGCAGACGCGCAAGTCTTCTCGCCTTCTTTATCAGAGTGGCACGTATTTTGATTATCATCCTCAGGCACACTCAGCCCAAGCTCGGCAAGATTGCTACTCCAAGTAGTTTCAGAAGATTGCGACGGTTTAGAAAGATTATTAGCTTGCGAACCAGCGTCAGTATTAGCGCTATTCGAGCCAGTACCGCTATTACCTCCATTTGAGCCACTTCCAGCAGAACCACTTTCAGTCGAGCCAGTACTACCAGTCGAAGCAGTGCCACTTCCACCAGCAGCATTATTCTTCTTCTCGCCTTTGCACAGCACGCGCAACGTAATCTTATTCTTGCTATCCGCCGCAGAAGTAGCATCAATAAACGGCTTAAGCTCCATACCGAGCATCGCAGAAATCTTGTTATTGTCGCTCGTCAACGCATTAGAGCCCTTAAAAGGATAAACATTAAGCGCAAGCTTATCATCATTTCCAAACTGGATTGTTATCTTCTTATAATCCCAATCGATAGTTTTTGTAATATCGTTGCTATTAGTCCACATACCACTATTATCAGCCATATTGCTTTCTGGATCAGCAAACAACTTCGCAAGCATAGATCCGTCATTTTTAATTTTACTAACAAACTCGTCTGCAACCGTAGAATTTGACCCATGTTTATCATGATTCATGTTGTAAATTAACTTAGTATCCTTAATAGCAAACACTTTGCACTCAAAAGTTCCATCACCGCTCGGCTTGCCACTAATCAAGCTTTGAGAGCGCTCAGTATAGCTATCATTTTCATACACAGTTTTATCAGGTCTGTCCTGATTTTCCTTATGCTTAAACTGAGTTTGCGTACCTAGACTCAAACCATTAACACTGTCTACCGTATAATCAGTACTGCCACTTTTATGGCAAATCATATGGTGATAAATAAAACCAGGCTCTTTTGCGGATTGAGAATCAATAAAAATAGGTATAATTCCGCTATATTTGCCATCTTCGCCTGATTTAAAAGTTATTCCAGTTTTATCGTCTATTTCTGAACGCGGTGAAGTTGGATCAGAATTCTCATGATTGTAAACATTAAGTGTTAAATCACCACTATCAGATCTGGCAATTTTTACACTTATATTAACAATTTTTTTATCTCTATCAGTGCGGTATATAACAATTTTAAATTTATGATCACCGCGATTCCATTTGCCTGGGCGCAAAGTCACAGAACCGTCAAAGTCTTTTTTATCGTTACTAGTATCCTTAACTTTAGTGGCACCATTATCTTTTTCAAAATTCGCCCAACTTGGTGCAGGATATTCACCATCTTTTTCTAACTTAAACCACAAGCCGTCTTCTAGCTTAAAGGTTGGATTTCTCCCAGGTCTTAATTTGAACTCTGGAGTAATAGTTCTAGTTCCACCACGCTTTATTAAAATAGTCTTACCATTATCGACAGTAGGACTACCAATATCGTAGCTAATACTGTAGCATTTACCTAATTCTTTACACTCCTTCGGTTTTCTCGTACTTCTTTCAGTGCCGTTAGCATTAGCTTTCGCAGAATTAACATCTTTCTTTTGGACATCTTTAGCGTTTTTCTTTACATCAGAATCAGTCGACTTAGCCTTATCAACACCATTGTTACCAGCATTCGGCTGCTTTTCAACAGACTTCGATTCCTTATTATTAGTTAAAGTGCTTGAAGAGCCAGTATCTTTCTTATCAGGCTCAGTATTAATAGATTTGCTCTGCTTAGGATTCTGCTTCTCATCCTCACTCTTAGCAGAATCAGACTTAGCACCACCAGTACTCTCAGTAACAGTAGTATTTGAGCCAGCGCTTAAAGCAGAAGTTGGAGCAATCACAAAAGTAGCAAGCAACGTTGCAGATGCTACAAATAACGAAAGTAACGCTCGACTCGTGCACGAACCACACGCTTTTCGAGACGCATTTTTGGATGATTTTACGAACGCGTTTTTGGACGCGTTTGAGCGCAAAGCGGCGCAAGAAGCCTTTTTAGACTCTCTTGCAACGCCAGAGTCAATGTGACGAGCAACAAAATCTCTAATCGCCCGCCAAACTTTTAATAAAACCTTCTGAATATTCATAAATATTCCAACATTCCTTTAACTACTCTATATATACGCTCCCTGGCCTCGCACAATAAATAAAGGATAAAGGTAATGTCTTTACTGCAAGCACAGCCATGAAAACTGTTAAACAGTACGATCAAAACCCCATGTAATGTACAGCTGTAAGCATACCCCCCCCCCATGGTGAAATTCAAGCAAAATCCATGAATTTGACAATCTTTTTGAAAACCACTATTTTCTATGAAAATAATCATGAAATACGTTAAAAATATTCAAAACAACACACATTTTTAGAATATTTTACCGTGGACGATTTTACTTCTGTAATCTCCAGGCGTGTCGCAAACCACAATATAACAACACTCAACCATCCCCCAGCTACTAAATACAGTGATTTATTGCGTATCCACGCACCTCTATCCATTAGCCATTAACTCAGAAAATGAAACTGCACCAGTGTCCAAAGGCAAGCAAAATCCGACCCTCGCGCAGTTTTATTTCTGCATGAGTGTCCCCAAAGTGCAGCGTACTGTACTTCTATTAGTTAGGCAGAGATTTGAGATTTTTCGCCCTGAATGAGATGAACCTCAGCACGAAGTGGTGATTCATCGAATGAAGAAGAAAAATTGAAAAATCTCGGTGATTAACCGAAGATTAAAAGACTAAACATGCCAAGAGCTGTCGAAGTTTCTCTTAGAGCAATGTAAAAATCTTGCGATGAGAGAAACTCCGAGAGCTCAGCAACACTGCATAGGAAAATTATAAAATTCTGTACTGTACGAGAGCGTAACGTCTATCCTCACGGCTAATTGCCGCTCGGCTGAGCTTGCGTTGAAAGCGCACTGTGCTTTCAACCTTGAGCAAGCTCACGCTCCGAATTGCTTTTGCACACTACGTTCTAAGTGCAAAAGCAGGTCGTCGCGCTAGTAATCCTCATCCCTCACCGCCTGAATCATATCCTCGCTTGCGTTGAAAGCGCACTGTGCTTTCAACCCTGAGCAAGCTCGGCGCTCCGAGTTGCCTTCGCGCGCTAAATCGCAACGCTCAGGCAGGTCGTAACGCGCATCGCGATACTATAGAATTGCACGTATAGATACTTTCGAAAGGTTCGCCATGATTGTTGTTTCTACTGATGGTTCCGCGCTCGGAAACCCAAACGGCTCAATGGGTTGGGCTTGGGCAGATCACACCGATGCGTCTGGCAACGCACCCGAACACCATCACACTGGAAACGCAGATGCCGGCGGAGCCACTAACGGCACGAATCAAATCGGCGAATTATGCGCGGTTCTGGAAGCTTTGCGAGCGCATCCCGGAAGCGAGCCGCTAACAATCGAAAGCGATTCGCAATACGCCATAAACTGCGCGACTACGTGGATTCACGGCTGGAAGAAGAACGGTTGGAAGAACTCCAAAAACGAGCCTGTGAAAAATGCCGAGCTGATTCGCGCAATCGACGCGGAAATTACTAAGCGCGAAGGTGCCGTAAAATTCGTGTGGGTTAAGGGGCACGCTGGAAACGCCGGCAACGAGAAGGTTGATACTTTGGCGCATGGGTACGCTGAGGATTGTCGCGATGGTTTGAAGGTCGGCTATTTGCCTTTAGAAGGCTGGAAGTCGCTGCTTTCTTCTTCTTACGCGAGTGGAACTGATATCCCCGACGACGCGCATCTTCTTCTCGATAATAAAATTTCGAGCGCGGAATATCACAAAAATCGCACTGTAGGATCGGATACGAATCCTGATTTTCTTTTAACTAATAAAAATACAGAGGATAGCGATACTGCAGAAAGCGATAATACAGCTATCGATACTACAGATAAATCGCCTATCGAAAATAAAGATAGCTCGCCTATCGAAAATAAACGCGATAGCGAAACTACAGACTCTACGGATAGCGAAACTACAGCTATCGCACGAACACAATCCCCCGAAACACAGTCGTCTGAAACACAATCCCCCGAAACGAAATCTACACAAACACAATCCCAAGAAATTCTAAAATCCATACCAGGGCTAAGCGTATCGGGCGTACTTCAATTCACTCCACCGCCAAATACCAGCCCAACTTTTAACGGTGAGGCGCGTTATATATCCGGCACCATAAACGTAAGCGGATACGTGCAGCCCGACGGCACGCTACGATTGGACCCTACATCTTTTTATATCCGCACAACTTCCAAATAGATAAGACGAACGGCGAACTAACAAAGAACTAACAGAGAACTAACCTAAAACTAGCAGCAAGAACCCAAATATCTAAAAATCAGCCTAGAGACTAATATTATACGTGTACATGATGTGTACGCGAGCGCATATAACATGCCTCTCCCGCAATAGCGATGGAAGTTCATCGGCGAACTCGGGAATAACAAAAACAAGAAAGCAGGAATAATGGATAAAGCACAACAAGACGCGCTTAAAAAGGCAGCAGGCATTGAGGCCGCAAAGATTGTAAAGAATGGAATGATGGTTGGTCTTGGCACCGGCTCTACAGTGCGCTTCTTGGTTGACGAGCTTGGCCGCAGAGTTAAGGAAGAAGGCTTGAGCTTCACGGGAGTCACCACTTCTCGTCGCACGCAAGAGCAGGCAGAAGGCTACGGCATTAAGATTCTCGACATTAACGAAGTGGATCACATTGACGTTACAATCGATGGTTCTGACGAAGTTGACAAGAATTTCAACGGTATTAAGGGCGGCGGCGCGGCACTTCTTTGGGAAAAGATTGTGGCTATTAACTCCGACCGCATTGTGTGGATTGTTGACGCAAGCAAGGTAGTTGATACGATTGGCAAGTTCCCACTTCCTGTTGAGGTGATTCCGTTTGGCTCCGCGCAGGTGATTCGTAAGTTCGAAAAGCGCGGATATAAGCCAGTTTTGCGTCTTGATGCGGATGGCAAGGAAGTGCGCACCGACGAGAACAACTTCGTGGTTGATTTGCATATGGAGCGCATTGAGCATCCGCAGGAGTTGGCGAAGGATTTGATTGAGACTGTTGGCGTTGTGGAGCACGGCCTGTTCTTGAACATGGTTGACACCGTGATTGTTGGCGATCCAAACGGTCCGCGCACTCTTACGAACCCAAATAAGTAACGCAAAAACCTTACGAATAGAGTCCGCAAACGCGGGCTCTATTTTTTATTACTGCACGAGTGTCCAGAAAAAGGGGTACATATCAGGTACCTAAGTAAACAAAACCAAGAACACCTCCCCGATTTTGTTTACCAACACGCACTCTAAGTAAACAAAACCAAGAACACCTCCTCGAATTTGTTTACTTACACACCACATAAGTAAACAAAACCAAGAACACCTCCCCGAATTTGTTTACTTATGGAGAGTATTAAAGCGAAAACAAAAAAGCGCCGGAAATCCGACGCTTCAAAAAGTCTTACGTGCCTAAACGTTCAGACACGCATCAACGCATAGCAAGAAAATTACTTGCGCTGGTGACGAGTCTTACGCAGCAGTTTGCGGTGCTTCTTCTTGCTCATCCGCTTGCGGCGCTTCTTGATGACAGAACCCATCTGAAGCCTCCATTCCTATGTAAAGTGTGCAACTTGCCTAATGTTACACCGTTTTGACGACTTTCGCACACTATATCAAATAATTCCCAAATACAACACGCGCAAAACGCTAAAACATAGCTAAACAACGGCTAAAACACAGCTAAGTAACATTTAATCTGCATCTAAACTTAGCCCATCAAAACGCTTAGCTAATCACATCTTAGCCCATCAAAACGCTTAGCAAATCAAAACGCTTAGCTAATCAAAGCTTAGCGCATCACATCGGGAAACTACGATAGAATCGCTCAACCGACTGCTTAGAACCAGATGCCTGGAACACAGCAGTATCATTTTGCCAAATAACAGTTGCCTGATTCTTATCCTCTTCCGAAGTGCGCACAATATAGCTACCGGTAGTTTTGCCTGAAACTTGAATCTTTCCCGAAGCCAAATCATCGCCCTTCAAGCCTGAAGCCAAAACCTCGTACTGCTTATTTGCCGCATCCTTAGTCGGCCATTGCGCAACAATAACCGAAATATCAGCGCCAGATTCGCCCGTAGAATACTTAACGGTGTATTCCTCTAATGGCGCCGCAGAAGTCCACGTAGCACTCGCCGAAGCATCCACCCTTGCAAAGTCAAGGACGCTATCCGGCATTGCTTTCAAAAGCGCAGTAGCGTTAGTAGGAAGCTTTTTTGCCGGAATAGATGGAGTTTTTGGCAACGCAACAGCATGATTTGAACGCTGAGTAGACGAATGATTCAAAGCCCATCCTGGCCACACAAAAGCCGAAAGAAACGCGAGGATAACAATACAACCAGCAGATGCTAAAACAATAAACAATCCACGGTGAGAATGAGGAGTAATACTCGAATTGCTACTATATGACATGTCTGTATTATCGCACAGTGCGATGACGGCAATTCGCGATAAACCGCTAGCCCAAAAAATGTCTAGAAAGCCATATAGCGTCTAAGCATGGCTGCAAAATCTACTACTAATTATCTCTGCTCTGAATGCGGTTGGAGCGGATTAAAATGGTATGGCCGCTGCCCGGAGTGCGGAGAATGGGGCACAGTTAACGAGTTTCACGAAGCGCGAGTTAGCGGATTATCTCGTACAACACGCGAAGCGCGGGCAATTGCACCAGCGCGAGCAACTGCATCCGCAAAATCTACGTCAACATCATACGTAGCATCGGCATTAGCGAAATCCAGAACAACAATAGCATCAACAACAGCGGCATCAACAGCCACAGCCACACCAGCATCATCAGCATCCACATCAGCATCCGCGCAGCCAATCACGCAAATTCACGCAGACGATAGCATGCGCATTCCAAGCGGATTTTCTGAATTCGATCGCGTTTTAGGCGGAGGATTAGTTCCAGGCTCAGTCACGTTAATAGCAGGAGAACCAGGAATAGGAAAATCCACTTTACTCCTCGAAACCGCTGGGAAAGTAGCTAAAAGATCGCAAGAAACAAAATCAAACCCAGTCTTATACATTTCTGGAGAAGAATCAGCCGCACAAGTTAAACTCAGAGCATCTAGGATTAACGCGCTAAACGACTACTTACTTTTAGCGTCAACAACTAATCTCGACACCGTGCTTTCGCTTATAGAACAATATCAGCCAACGTTAGCAATAGTGGATTCCGCGCAAACAATCGTTTCCCAAGACGTAGACGGAATTACGGGCGGTTCCACGCAGGTTCGCGAAGTGGCGAGCGCACTGATTGACGTTGCAAAAGCGTACGAAATTCCAGTGCTTTTAGTAGGACACGTAACTAAGGATGGATCAATCGCAGGCCCTCGAACTTTGGAGCACTTGGTTGACACGGTTTGCCAGTTTGAAGGCGATAGTCAGACTGCTTTGCGCATGCTTAGAGCTGTTAAAAATCGTTTTGGACCGACAGACGAAGTTGGATGTTTCGATATGAGCGGCGAAGGTATTGAGGAAGTACCGGATCCTTCTGGACTGTTTTTGTCTTCCCAAGAAGCGCAAACTGAGGGAACTTGCGTAACGATGACTTTAGAAGGACACCGAAGCTTGCCTATAGAAATACAAGCGCTCGTAACTAATTCTGCACTGCCGACGCCTAGAAGAGCTGTTTCTGGAGCGGATAGCAACAGGATTGCTATGCTTACCGCAGTACTTTATAGGCACGGACACATAAACCTCTTGTCGCAGGATTTATATGTTTCCACGATTGCAGGTGCAGTGGCAAAAGAACCGGCTTGCGATCTTGCAATTGTTGCCGCTCTTGCTAGTGCTGCTAAAACTAAAGCTGTTAAAAGTAACACTTGCGCTATTGGAGAAATCAGCTTAAACGGACAAGTCCGCACAGCTCCAAGAATGGAACCAAGACTTCGTGAAGCCGCGAGACTTGGATATAAGCGAGCCATAATCTGCCCTATGCGTAAGAAGATAAGCGTACCGGGATTAGATATAATCGAGGTACATACAGTACGTGAAGCATTGCAAGCGCTCGGGTTGTGAGAAGTCTGAGATACGAATATCAGACTTCAGAAAACTCCATAAAACCAAGCAACCCTTCTTGCTTTTGTTTACCAACACGCCCAATAAGTAAACAAAACAAAGAACACTTACACGAATTTGTTTACTTAGAACGCATGTAAGTACACAAAATCAAGAACACTTCAGAATACTTCAGAATCAGCATCTGTAATAGCGCGAACGTTCTCAACGTCACGCTTAATCGTATCCTTCAACTCGTCAACAGAGCTAAAAGTATGCTGAGGGCGCAAGAAATTAGTGAATTCTAAGCATACTCGATGCCCATACAAGTCTTTCCACTCATCAGTTAAAGCATACGCCTCTACAGTATGTTCTTGAGGATTGGAACTATTGGAACTATTGGAATTATTGGAATTATTGGAATTATCGTAATTATTTGAATCATTCGACGAATCTCCAGCACCATCACCATTACCAGAACCAGCCCCATCTCCACCGGCGAAAGTAGGCTTAGATCCGATTGAAATAGCTGCCGGCCAACGCCACGGAGAACGCGCACCTAAATGCAATTCATCGCGACGAAGCAAGCTGGTAGTAGGAATAATATCTGAAGAATCATTCTCCTCAGTATCAGATCCGCCAACGCTACGCACAGCATCCGAATCTAAATCAATAAGCCAGCCAGCATAAACGCCATCAGCTGGAATATATCCTTCAATCGACTCACCTAAATTAGCTGTCGGATATCCAAGCTCACGACCGCGCTCATTTCCGTGAACAACAGTTCCCTCAACTCTATGCGGCTGACTTAAAACCTCACGAGCATCCTTCACTCGACCAGTCGCAAGCATCCAACGAACATTCGTAGAACTCCATGCGCGAACTTTTTTATTTGGAATTCCCTTGCTCCACGCGCGATATTCAGCCTTATTCATGCCTTCCGAAGGATCATGCGGCTCGCCATCTTCTTTAGGCTCTTCGCGCACAATAGGATCTGGAACGCGAACTTCTCCTGGACCGCAATCGTCAACAACAATCAACTCAAAAACGCCAGTCGCACTCGCAAGTTCTCCAATCGTATGAATATTACCAGCACGACGAGCTCCAAGCTCAGCATCCTTCCCAAGAACTAATGCGCGCATGCCAAGCTTTCCAACAAGTTGCCCTAAGAAGAATCTATAAGACTTAGCCGCGAAAGCTAGACTGTATCGAACTATAAGCACATGGTCAACGCCCAAATCAGACATAACACGCAAACGCTGACGTATACTGCTTAAAGCTTGATCATCAGCTGGGATATCGCTAGAAGAATCGCCAAAGTCATCATATTTGTCTGGATTTTTGTGAACAGTACTAGGACGAGGATTGAACATGATAACAACGGAAAAAGCGCCATTGCGATGAGCAATATCCACGGTTCTGCTGATTATTTCGCGATGCCCGCGGTGCATGCCATCAAATGCACCAATTGTAACAACTGACTTTTTTTCGGCGCTTAAGGTTGGCCAATTAATCATGCCGTTTGCATCTGGTCTAATATCTATGACCTTCATCATATTCCTGCTATCAAGTCCAATCTTTTACTCATCATGACTCTTACAAAATCCACATACAAAGTCACGACTATTTTCACTCAGCTTCTAGTTTACCAGCCTTCTGCTCTGCCGGAAATACCACAACAGGCTTGATTTTCCCACAATTGTCATTTTCCGCTGGTTCTACGATTGCAACAACGTCAACAACTACAGATTTTGAGTCAGAAGATCCGTTATATGCGTAAATATTACCAGATTTATTAGTAGAAGACTCACAAATATCGGATTTATTACTATTTTCGCTAATAGTTTTATCGACTTCCTCTACTGTATAAGTTAAAGCCGGATATTTTACTGCAGTTTGATTATTAGCTTCAGCCTGATTATTAGCTTCAGTCTGAGTCTGCTCGCAAGCCTGTGCATTAGCCTGAGTCTGCTCGCAAGCCTGCTCGCACAAGTCCAAATCCTGAGATTCATACTGCAAATATGGCTTCGAGAACAGCTCTAAATTAGGAACTTCGGCATCTTCAGGCAACTCGATAAAACGCCCAAAACGCAAATCTTCCGCTTGCGATTTATTAATGCAAACAATAGGAATCACGTATTTGGCGACCTGCAACATAGTTAAGCAATAGTGAGATATGCAAGGCGCACTTGAACATTTGTCAACAGAACCAGTCGCACCTGAACACGACGCACTTGAACATTTCGCACCGAAATCTTCCAAAGGAGCAGCCTTCAAGCGAGTTTGCAATACGCCATTTTTATCCGTAAACTCTTTAGATTTAGCGCAAAGCTTAAGAACTCGAGGATCGTCGACAGAGAAATAGCCAATATTAGTACGTCGTAATTGAACTAAATGACCGCCAACTCCAAGAATACGACCCAAATCGCGAGCCAACGCACGAATATACGTTCCACTAGAGCAAGTAATATTCGCGTGCACGTCAATCACCTTCGCTCCGCTTACGCCTTCAGCGACTTTTGCATCTAGAACAGAAAAATCATGAATAAAAATCTTCCTAGATTCTAAATGCACTTCCTGCCCCTCACGAGACAACTCATAAGCGCGTTTTCCGTTAACCTTAACAGCGGAATACGAAGTAGGAACTTGCATAATACTTCCAAGAAAATGCTTGGAAATTACGGATTGCAATTCTTCAATAAACGACGCACTATCAAACGACTCATAGTCAACCGAAGCGCCATCAACCGAAGCGCCATCAACCGAAGCTCTGCCAAAATACTTGCTTCTAAACGACACGCCCGATGCAGCTTCAGAAGATGCAAGATCATCCTCGAAAACTTCATTCGAGATAACATCTCCATCAGCATCATCGGTGGTAGTCGCCTCACCAAGACGAATAACCGTTTCGTAAGTCTTATTATGCCCAAGCAGATAATTAAGCAAACGAGTTGCACTCCCGAAACCGACAATCAACAAACCTGTTGCCATTGGATCAAGAGTTCCAGCGTGGCCTACACGCTTAGTGTGCAAAATGTAACGAACGCAATCAACTACGTCATGGCTTGTAACGCCTTGAGGCTTATCAACAAAAATAAAACCAGACTTTGGCATTTTCTCTCTCTTTAACATTTTTACGGCTTAATAAACTTAACCGACAGCGCGCCCTAAACGGTTAAACAACTCCAGCGTCTTAAACGATTTATATCACTTAAGACTCATGTCCATCTCGCTTAAGACGCCACTGTCAATAAGTTAATTAGTAAGAATCGGAAAAATTTCACGAATCTTAAGTTTTAGAAGAATCATACTACTTAAAGCGATAAAAATCATCACCTAAATCAGAAAATTTTTCAGATTAATCCTAAAACCCGGATTTATCTGCTAAATCATCCGACAAATCATCCGACAAATCATCCACAAAATCGGATTAAGATTCTTCTAAATCATCCTATAACGATTCGTCCTCAGATTCGTCCTCAGAAGTAGCGTCATCCTCTAAAGATTCATCCTCTTCAGAATCCTTATCCTCTAAAGATTCGTCCACAGAATATTCATCTTCAGAATATTCATCATCCTCAGATGATTCCAAAGAGTCAACTTCTCGCGGCTTCTTATACGGATCGACATCCCCAGCATATTGAGCATTTTCACGCGCTTTAGCTAATTCTTCATCTCGTTTTCTAGCAGCAACAAGAATATCCTCAATTTCATGCGCTTCAGTTGGCACTTCGTCATAAATAAACTGCAATTGCGGCGTCAAACGCAAGCCAGCTTTAGCACCAACAAGCGAGCGAAGTCTACCGTGAGCCTGCTGCAAAGCCTGGGCTGCACGCTGACGCTCACCCTGTTCTTTTCCTTCGTGACCAAGTTGCGTCCAATAAACTTTCGCAATCTGCAAATCGTTCGTAACGCGCACTTCCGTAATAGTCACGCTAGAAAGACGCTTATCGTGCAAATGCGATTCCATATTAGACGCAATAACACGCTGGATTAACGCCGCTATTTTCGCAGCCCTAGGATTTGTTCCTGCCATAATTACTTACGCTCAATCTGCTTCATCTCAAAGGTTTCGATTATATCGCCAAGCTCAATGTCATTGAAGCTACCGAGATTAATACCGGCTTCGTAACCCTCTTTGACAGATTGAACATCGTCTTTGAATCGACGCAAGCTGGAGATTTCAAGATCGTTGACAGTAGCAACGCCATCGCGCAAAATACGGCACTTCGTACCGCGCTTGACTTCGCCGTCTTGAACCATAACACCAGCAATATTGCCGAACTTAGACGAGCGGAAGATTTCGCGAATCTCAGAGTGAGAAGTAACAACCTCTTCAAATTCAGGCTTAAGCATACCCTTCAAAGCAGCTTCGATATCTTCGATTGCCTTGTAAATAACCGAGTAGTACTTAACTTCCACGCCTTCGCGTTCAGCCAAATCAGCAACCTGACGGTTTGGACGCACGTTGAAGCCAATAATCACAGCCTTATCAACAGTTGCCAAGTTCACATCGTTCTGAGTAATTGCACCAACACCGCGGTGAATAACCTGGATTCCAACTTCCTCAGAAACCTCAATCTTCATCAAGGAATCTTCCAAAGCCTCAACAGAACCAGAAGAATCGCCCTTAATAACGATGTTCAGCATATCAACTTCAGACTTAGCGAACTGTTCCTTAAGGCTTTCAAGAGACACAACCTTGCGACGCTTAGCAAGCTGAGCTGCACGTTCTGTAGCCGCACGCTTCTCAGCAATCTGACGAGCAGAACGATCATCCGAAGTAACCAAGAACAAGTCGCCAGCGGTTGGAACTGAAGTCAAACCAAGCACCTGAACAGGAGTGGAAGGAGCCGCATCCTGCAAGTGATTGCCGTTTTCGTCTAGCATTGCGCGCACACGGCCGTAAGAAGTGCCGGCAACAATAGAATCGCCAACGTGAAGAGTACCCTGCTGCACAAGAACAGTAGCAACAGCACCACGACCCTTATCAAGTCGAGCTTCGATAGTTGCACCGCGAGCGTCCATATTTGGATTTGCCTTAGGATCAAGCTCAGCGTCAGCAGTCAACAACACAGCTTCAAGAAGCTTATCGACGTTCGTGCCCTGCTTTGCGGAAATATCCACAAACATTGTGTTGCCACCGTATTCTTCAGCCACCAAACCGTATTCAGTGAGCTGGCCACGCACCTTTTCAGGATTAGCGCCTTCAACATCAATCTTGTTAACGGCCACAACAATCGGCACGTGAGCAGCCTGAGCGTGGTTAATAGCTTCAACAGTCTGAGGCATCACGCCGTCGTCTGCTGCAACAACAAGAATTGCAACGTCTGTAAGCTCAGCACCGCGGGCACGCATAGCAGTAAACGCTTCGTGGCCTGGGGTATCAAGGAATGTAATCTTACGAGGCTTACCTTCAAGATTTACCATGACTTGGTAAGCACCAATACGCTGGGTAATGCCGCCGGCCTCGCGCGCAATAACATTCGACTTACGAATAGTATCAAGCAAGCGAGTTTTACCGTGATCAACGTGACCCATAACAGTTACTACAGGCGGACGAGATTGCAAATCGTCATCTTCTTGCAATTCTTCTTCGTCCAAATCAATATCGAATTGCTGCAAAAGCGCCTTATCTTCTTCTTCTGCAGAAACAATACTGATATTCCAGCCGATTTCTTCGCCCAAGATTTGGAATGTTGACTCATCCAAGGACTGCGTAGCTGTTGCCATTTCTCCCAAGTGGAAGAGAACAGTTACCAAAGCTGCTGGATTCACATCAATCTTTTCTGCCAAATCAGAAAGAGTTGCACCCTGACGCAAGCGAATCGTAGCGCCATTACCCGAAGGAATACGAACGCCACCAATCACTGGTGCTTTAAGCTCTTCGTATTCACGACGCTTCGCTAAACGATTCTTACGAGCCTTAGAAGACTTGCCTCCCTGACGTCCGAATGCACCTGCAGCACCAGCACGACCGCGACCGCCTCGCGATGGTCCACCATTTGGCGCTCCAGCAGCAGCTGCTTGGAATCCTGCTGCAGCTTGTGCTCCTGCAAAACGTGCTTCAGAAGAAGCTTGACGAGAATTACCACCCGATGCATGCGAACGATGTGAACCACTCCATTGGCCTTGACGTGCTGAACCGCCTTGACCTCCCTGGCCTCCTTGTCCGCCTTGGCCTTGTTTGCCGCCGCGACCGCGACCGCGACCATTGCCATTACCAGCGCCCTGGACTTGACCGCCCTGACCTGGCTTTCCACCGCGATTGCTTTCGCCTGGACGAGACATTGGATGAGGACGAGGAATATCTCCAGGTGTAGGAGAACGCATACCCTGTTTACGACTAAATGGATTATTACCCGGACGAGGAGCATTTGTGCCAGCCCCATGAGCTTGATGAGGACGAGGACGTGGAGGCATTTGCGAACGATCAGAACGATTATCAGAACGATCGGAACGATTCTCAGAGCGCTCGGAACGATTCGAACGATCTTGACCTTGGCCATTTTGACCTTGCGCTTGGCCACCCTGACCGCCCTGTTTTGCGTTACGCGACTGAGAACGCGAACCATCACGACGATCCGAACGACGATCATTCCCATTAGAGCTGTTAGCACCGTTAGCAGAACCGTTAGTACCGTTAGTTCCGTTAGCAGAACCGTTAGCCCCAGAATTTTGATGAGCGTGAGTGTGAGCTCCTGGCTTAGGAGCAGAGGATTCAGACGAAGCGTGTGCTGCTTGCGCTGATTCGCCACTATACGCATCGGAAGGCTTTTTCTCGCCACTATTGGCATAAGAACTATCCGCAGAATTTTGCGAATTAGCAAAATTATTTACAGCGCTATTGTGACCAGACTTTTCTGAAGACTTATCAGAAAGCTTTTCGGAAGACTTCTCGCCGAACTTTTCAGAATCGGCACCAGCATTTTTAGAATCGCCTTTTGAAGAACTAACCTTTGCGGAATCCATCTTCTCATTCGTAGCTCCATTCGATGCTGAATTCGAAGCATACGAAGATGACGAAGATGAATTAGCGCCAGAACCAGCTACTTTTGTGCCGGCTGACTTAGTTGCGGAACTATTATTACTACCGCCGTCAGAAGCAAATGCTGTCTTCAAACGACGCGCAACAGGAGCTTCAACAGTGGAAGATGCTGATTTTACAAACTCTCCCATGCTCTTCAAACGCTCCAACACGGTTTTACTATCTACACCAAATTCTTTGGCTAGTTCGTACACGCGCTTTTTTACCACTCAGTGTTCTCCTCAGTCTGTGGCAGCGCTAACCCACGCAACCACGTTTATTATTGCGAGTTTTTATGTATTATCGTGCGATATATCATCGTGCGACCATGATTTTGTACCTCGTCTATCACTGGATGAAAGCAAATGCATTCACCCAGCAACCTGCTAAGCCACTTAATAAGCCATTTAAGCCACTTGCCCAGATTTCAGCTAATAGCATACCGGAAACGTTGGATTCGATATCAACCCAACTTTCGATTCGCCTATCAGCTTAATTTTGAATCCGACTATCAGCCTAATTTTCAGCTTGTGCTAACTTAGCAGCCTCAACCTTTTTAGCATGCTCTTCAGCAGATTCGACACCAATCTTCCAACCCGTTAACTTTGCAGCCAAACGAGCATTCTGACCTTCTTTACCGATTGCCAAAGAAAGCTGAGCATCGTGAATATACGCAATAGCAGTCTGACTCTTTTCGCTTACAACAGTTACTTGTGTTGCAACAGCTGGCGAAAGAGCTGCAGCTACAAACTTGGCTGGATCTTCAGACCAGTCAACAATATCTATCTTTTCTTGTCCAAGATTTTCCATAACAGCGCGTACACGAGCACCGCCAGGACCAATCAAAGCACCCTTAGGATTAACTCCGTCTGTATTTGCACGTACAGCAATCTTAGTGCGAGCGCCGGCTTCACGAGCAATAGACATAATCGACACAGCTCCAGAAACAAGTTCAGGAACTTCACGTTCAAACAAACGGCGAACAAGTTCAGGATGCGATCTTGAAACAACAATTTCAGGTCCACGCAAGCCGCGCGCAACATTCACAACGTAAACTCGAATGCGCTCACCGTGACGATAACGCTCACCAGGAACCTGCTCACGACGTGGGAGAATTGCCTCAACATCCCCAACTGCAACATGTATATTCGAAGGATCCTTAGAATCTTGCTGAATAATGCCATTAATCAGCTTGCCTTTTTGACCAGAAAAAGCTCCAAAAACACGGTCATCTTCTGCTTTGCGGAAAATCTGGCTAATAACCTGTCGCGCTGTAGCGGCGGCAAGACGTCCAAAATCATGAGGAGTATCGTCATATTCCTCCCCCAAAGTTGTGGCAGGATGAGGATTCTCTTCCGTAGGAACACCTGGTATTTCATCTCGTGCCCAAACAGTAAAAGTACCAGCGCGTTCATCTAATTCAACGCGAGCATGTTTAGCAGGATGCGAAGTCTTCATATATGCAAGACGTAAAGCCTCGGCGAGTGCCTCGTCCAGCTCTTCGGCATTAATCCCCTGCTGAGCCGCAAGCTGATGCATTCCCGCCAAATCCAATTCCATCGTGCACGTCCTCTCGTATATTTAACTTATAATTCACTTATAATTATTTGTAGTTATGAATTTTCATTTGTATTTATAAATCTTCAATTACGCCATATTTCTATAATCAACACTTTTTCAGTCTAATTACATAAAATCTATACAATTTACGTAATTAAACAGCTTTATTATAAAAACAAGCATAATTTTTAAGTATTTCCATAATTTAAGAGATAATTTTAGACATCATTTGATGTTGAAAATCTAAAAACTCCGCATTGGTCACACTCGTTGCTTATTCTATTAGATTATGCAGACACTTAAAGTTTTGTTAAAGGATTCAATACGCAAAGCAAAAAGTACAGCTAAAACCGTTATTTCAGTAGTCTTTTGCTGCGGAATCGTACTTTCACTATCTGCATGTAATAATGTTCGAATAGATCAAAAGGCACTTGAACAGTCCTCAGCAAAATCCAGCCTTTGCGCGAGCGCCTATCGTATAGCTCAAAAAAATCAAAAATATATAGATGCTAATAGCTCGAGTAATGATACAGAGAACGCTAATAATGCGAGCAGTGATACTGGAAAAACCGATAAAAGCAACGATACCGAAAACTCTGCCAAAAATTCTGCCAATAATTCTGACAACAGCACTGCCAACAACGCTTCCTCAAAAACAGAAAAATCCGCGCAATTAAATTACTCATTGCTCAAACAAACCGCTAAAGCTTGGCAAATAGTCGCAGAACAGTGCCCGAGTAGATTTGCTGAAGGAATAGTAAAAAGCACACAAATAACAGTAAAACTAATACAAAATAACAGCGATTTTGCCAAAGATTTTGCCGAAGAATTTACGAAGGACTTTTCCGAAAACTCATCTAAAGACTTTGCTGAGGACTCGTCTAATAACTCATCCGAAAACTCATCTAAAGAATTTGCAGAGAATCCTGAAAATTCAAAAAATAAATCAGACGATTCAGATTCTAAAAAATCTTACGCTTCACAAACCCCATCCGATCGCTTAACGCGCGTTGCAGACGAAGCGGAAACACACATGTTTGAAGCTATACGAAAATTTGCGCACGATCACGAAAGCTTACGTTTGACGCACGCACCTATCGCGCGAGCAGCACTTGGAGAGGATCAACTTGCTTTTATTTTGCAAACGCTCGCCTCAAATCAAAAAGACCGAGATTTGTTTAAAAAAGGCGAAAACGCGGCAAGCATATCTGATACTTTCATGCATTTTGCCGGAAAAGGCAAGGATATTCGCAAAAAAACATATGATTTCCCATTCGAGTCATTGGATTCGCAAAAAGCAAAAGACACTGCTACTGGAAAGAATCTTAAAGTTGAGGCAATTGTCTATATGGATTGCGCGCGAACAGAACTTGCAGCTTTAAACGAAAATTTTGCATTTACTGGATATGACGCTAAAAGTGAGATTCCAGAAGCAGATTACGACTATGCCAATTCAGACAACTCCTCCAATTCAGATAACTCCTCCAAGAGCGGCAAAACTGCAGATCCCTCTCACAAGTCAGATCCCTCTCACAAGTCAGATCCCTCTCACAAGTCAGATTCCTCATCTATCAATCTGAAAAAGTCTTCTATAAAAGAGGTAAATAACGAATTGCACAATATTCTAGCGAAACTCGTAATCTCAAGGCTTTTGCGCGCTTACTCAATGGGATACCCAACAGACGTATCCGCAATTCTAGCTAAATAATTTCGCGCTCATCCACAGCGCCACTAAGTACACAAAATCGTGGAAACGTTCTTGATTTTGTGGACATAGAGGGTACATAAGTACACAAAATAGGGGAAACGTTCTTGATTTTGTTTACTTATTGGGCGTGTTGGTAAACAAAATCAGGGAAACGTTCTTGATTTTGTGGACTTAGAGGGTACATAAGTACACAAAATCGGGGAAGGGTTCTTGATTTTGTTTACTTATTGGGCATATTGGTAAACAAAATCGGGGAAGGGTTCTTGATTTTGTTTACTTAGATCGCAAAAATCAAATACGCAACGCAGCTTCAATACAAAGCTCAAGCGCATAAGCTTTAGAATCCCCACCCCAATTACGCTCATCGTAATTTTCAACATCGTGCAAAGTATCTGCAGTGTAAAGAATCTCACCCCAGACAATCCCACGCATTTGCGCACAAGCCGCTAAAGCAGAACACTCCATTTCAACAACCGCGCATCCCTCCTGCTTACGATTAGCAACTTTCGTCTTAGTCTCACGGAAAAATCCATCCGTAGTCCACGTTTTAACTTCATGATAAGGCAAATTATGCGCCTGCAAGGTTTGCAAAATAGCACGCCTCGAACTCTCTGAAACATCAACATAACGACTTGGAGGCAAATAATGATAAGAAGTCCCCTCATCCCTTAAAGCTTTATACGGAACCAGAAAAACGTTTTCCGCATAATCAACTAACGATCCGCAAGAACCAGCACTAACAACTTCCCTAACGCCGTAAGAAATCAACCAATCTAAGATCTGAACAGCGGCAGGAGCGCCAACTGGAGCCTGCACTAAGCAGATTTTTTGCGTTTCTTCTACTACTTCGCTGTTTGTATTTTCTCTTACTTTATCCTCTATTTTTTTCTTTACTTTTTCTTCCAAAACATATATCGGATACACTTTAGTTGCAGATTCAAAATTTGTTACAACCGTAGCTTTCTTACTTAAAGCATACTTATCGATTTCATCGCCCAAAAAAGCAAAAACCGCTTTAGATGGTAGCTGAACAGCAATATCATCGTGATTTGGCATTAAAACTGCACTTTTATCGGAATCATACTCTAAAATCGGCAAATCATATTCTGTCATACAATCAGCTCCGTCATGCAAGCCATTCAATTTTACATACCAGCATGCGCATTATCGCACAAAAATCACAAAGTTGCCAATCGAAATGAAGATTTTTGCCATTTACGGCAATTTTCTTCATCGACACAACCCAGAACGTAGCCAAACCCAACAGTCAGACAATTCTAAAGTAGCCAATCGCTGCAAATACCTAAACCCACAAAGTGGCCCTGCCTTCGTCTTTACTAACGAAGACATACCTCGCTTGCATTGAAAGTCCACTGGACTTTCAACCCTAAGCAAGCTCGGCGCTCCGAGTTGCCTTCGCACGCTATATCGCAGTGCTTAGGCAGGTCGTCGCGCAACCACAATGATTTAGAAAAGCCAGCAATTACTTCAAGTATCTTAATGCAAAATTCTATTCAAGCAATTTCAACAATGCATCCAAACTTAGTAACACACTGCTAAAATCGATGTCTTTAGCGTAGGAATATTTACGCTGATATGACAACCACAATAAAGAAAGTCTCTCATCACAAGCAATACTTTCATAAATAGATTTAATATTATCTATAATATTTTCAGTTTTACGATTTTCACAAGTTGCATGAAAAGCACGCTTAAGAATCTCCCTATCTACCTCTCTTTTATGTGAAACAAGTAGCACGTGAATGTCATAAAAATCCCTCATACGCGTATTAAGAATTCCGCGCGATAAAATGGTTTGTAGCTTTTCCGCAAACACTGTTTCAATATTGTAAGAAAGAATAGAAATAGAACGGTCTTCCAACATCAACTTATAGTCATACTTAATTGCGCGTGGTGTAATAGTAGCTCCAGTAGAAACATCAATTTTTATTGGCGTTATCATTCTTCCAATACGCGAATCAAGCGCAAAACGAATACCTGGATATTCCATATCATCCATAATCTTCATTACGCTTTTAATAGTAAAATCAACTCCATCGTCTATGTCTATACGAGATATATCCTCAATCATTTTTTTCGTATTCTCGAGAGACAAATCATAATTTTGAATAGTCGTATCTATATCCATAGTTGATCGCATAGAAATACCAAGCAAAGACGTTACTAAAACACCGCCTTTTACAATAAAATTATTGCGATATTTTGAAACTGACATACGCTCTAAGTAGCGTTCCATCATGTAAAGACGCATCAGCACACGAGGATCTGCGTTATTTTGTTCGGCGAGGTTTTTGATTCTACCTCTTATTTGCGCATCCGTTAAACCCATTTACAGTAACACCTCAAAATACTTGCGAACAACATTGTTTACTTTAAAAAGTTTCGCATATTCCATCAACAAATTAAGATCTTTGTCTGGTCTAGCAATATAGGATTTCAAGATTGTATTAAATTCTTGAATTTCAATTAAATTTCTGCTTCTAAACGCGTCACAGACAGTTCTTTCAAGATTATACATTGGTACTTTATTACCGAGATTATCAGTGACTAAAATCTTTCCAACTTCAAGCAATTCCTTTTTTACGCTATAAACTTTCACATTGCACGACGCTTTCAGCCGATGAGCATTAAAGCCACTGTAAACAGTAATAGTGTGAGTAATTGGCTCCATATCAACTAATCCATGATAAAAGAAAGCTTCGTCGTGAGAAAAAACAGCAGACGGTGAACGCTTATGAATAAGAAGTAACTCATCTACCCACGAGTCTTTAGACGCGTATATTCCACCGCTTAACTGTTCTAGTTCATTATCTTTAACAAATTTATAAAACTTGTATTTTGACAATCCGCAAGATTTTGCTTCTTTTAAAGTAAGCATATTGTTACCATTAGCGTTTAATAATGTAGCGATAATAGCCACCGTCCTTTCGTGCATATATTGTAACTTATATTAGCACGATTGGATGAATTATATTAAATTTCACTATCCTACTACTATCACGATTACTATCACGATTTACGCTAATAGAATTCTGTGATTACAGCACAGCAATACTTTATGACACATTTACGCTGATTTCATATATTATATCAGCGTAAACGTATCAAATACACAAGCAAATCTCAAAGTTACAAATAACAAAATAGCCAAACTGCAAAGTAGCCAAAACACAGATCAGCCAAACCACAAAGTAGCCAAAATCAGACATTCGCGCAGAAACCATACTGCGCCAGTGTCTTAAAACGAACAAAATCAGACACGCGTGCAGAAACAATTTTGCGCTTAATGGCTACTTGCGACATCTCAGCTGTAAAAATCACAAATCCTTACATGTAAATAGTTTCAGGATTAAGAAGGAAATTCAGCAATCCCAATACAAGAACGCCTTCCTCAGTATGCCAAGGCTTTACGCTCCCACCAACAAGAATAATCTTACGGAACGCATCACTAATATTCATCAAAGATTTCTCTTCTTGCAACGTCTTCTCTCTAGTAGGTAACGCAAGTGCAGATTGAATATAAAATCTTTGATCTGCCATATTTACAACAAAATCAACTTCCGTTTGCTTGCGAACCGATTTACCATTTTTATTCACTTCACTAACTTGCACACTACCAACATCCACCTTGTAACCAAGACGTTTTAACTCATTGTAAATAACATTTTCCATTATGTGAGTTTCTTCCATCTGCCTAAAGCCAAGCAACGCATTCCTCACACCAAGATCCGTAAAATAATACTTCACAGGACTACCTATATACTTCCTGCCTTTAATGTCATATCGAATAGCACTCTCTAAAAGGAACGAATCTTCTAAATAAGAGATATATCTCTCAACAGTCGTTCTTGTAGTCGAAACCTGTGAAACAGATTTAAACGTTTGGACGATTTTTCTAGTGCTAGTTAAAGCGCCAATAGAAGAAGCGATTACTCTAGTAACATCATCAAGTTCACTTCTTTTCCGTATTGCATGACGATCAAGAATATCTCTTTTATAAGTGTTTTCAAAAACTGATTGAAGGAACTCGCGTTTTTGCTCATCGCTTTCCATTAAAACAACTTGAGGAAGACCACCAAATCTCCAATATTCTTCCCAAGCATCTCGCTCATCTTTTTCATTAATAGACATGAATTCAGAAAACGAAAGAGGGTAAATTCTAATCTGATCGCTTCTTCCTCTAAATTCTGTAACTATATCCGACGAAAGGAATTTAGAATTACTACCGCTAACGTAAACATCTAGATTACTAATATGCAGAAAACTATTAAGCACATCTACAAAATCGTCCATCATTTGAACTTCATCAATAAACAGATAGTATGTATTATCGTCTTTCAGAAGCTCATCAACATGCGCAAGAATATTATCAGGATTACGCAAGTCTTTATTTCTTCTATCGTCCAATGCTATGCGAATAATATGATTATCTTCTACACCATCCGCAATCAAATGGTCATAAAATAGTTTCATTAAAATATACGTTTTACCGCATCTGCGCATGCCAGATATTACCTTGATAAGACCATTATTTTTCGCCGAATCGAGCTTTTGGATATAATAGTCTCTTTTTATTTCTTTAACAGGCATATTTAGCATCCTTTCAATAAGTATTGTGCAAACGCGCGGAGGCACTGCGATATTGATATGCAAATCTTTTTATTGCTACTATCGTTACACAAATCTTTCCGCAAGCACTGCAACAAGTATGCATAACTAGCCAATCCCAAAGTAGCCAATCGCTGCAATTTTGCACTTAATGGCTACTATTATAATCTGGATAATTTAAACTCTCAATATCCCAAAGTAGCCAATCGCTGCAAATCTGCACTTAATGGCTACTTCGCAAAACAGAGACATTCGCGCCCACGCAGAAACCATACTGCGCCAGTGTCTTAAAACGAGCAAAATCAGACACTAACGCAGCGCAACGACCTGCTTGAGCGCTTAAAGCGTAGCGCGCGAAGGCAACTCGGAGCGCCGAGCTTGCTCAAAGTTGAAAGCACAGTGCGCTTTCAACGCAAAGAACAACTCTTAGGCGTGTAGCAAAAAATCGCACGAAATAGTCAATGAAAAAATAAATCGCCACCTCTGTTAGGTGGTGATTTATTTTAAATATTAGCCTTTGAATTTATCGGCAATATGATCCAGCTCACTTTTATAATCCGGACCGGTCATTTTATGTTCATCGCTCAACGGTCGCTCAACGTTGTGGGCCACAATTCGAAATGGCATCAAGTGCTTATTTTTATCACGCAACATATTTGTATGTTCAATTAACATCTCTCCACCTATGCTTATCATCTTATTGCCATCATCTTCATTAAAGCTTAACAGCCGGCCATAAAACCTAAAGTAATACGGCAGATAAATATAGTCGGAATATACATCAAACTTATTTGGATCAGTCTTTGATGGCACAACAATCTCAGTAATAGCACCAGTCCAATAATTTCCATTGTCATCCCTATTGCTAAGAACCATCGAAGTGCCTATCACACCACCCGGCGTCACTTGAACTTTTGAAAATCCTTGCTTGTACAGCATATACCGCGCCACGCTAATTAAGCTATCGCGGTGTGCTGACTCATTCAGAGTCACCGGATTACCGTTTTTATCAACATAAAGCGAGCTACCATCGCTCCGAGATATGTTTTGAAAATATTTCACCAATAGTAAATCCGGCTCAATTGGTGTTTTTTGCTCCACATCGCACAATGCATCATATTGTCCATCAAAGCGGCTTGCTGCATCGGTCAAAAATGTTTTCTGTCTTTTAGTAGCCCCTTCATGCTCATTAAAGCTCCGCGATACCTCTGGCGAGCCATATTCCTGGCCAGCTTTACAATAACTTACATACGCCGCTTTCATGGCAGCCTCGTCAACGTCGCTATCTACCACGCCGTTTTTAAGAATTGGGCCAAACTGCCCCTTCTCGGCGCTAGTTTCTACCACTATCCGACTGTTGGAAACATAATTTTCCGGCATATTAAGCTCTCGCTCAAAGCCATTCTTGTCAAACTTATCTTTATCGGTATTAGGATTGTAAGCACGCAAACCATTTCCCTCTAAATCTTTGCGTGACCAAGTAGAGTAGTAGCCTTTTTTGGGAATGCCATTTTCATCGCGCCCCTGAAAGAACCAGCTAACTCGGTTCACCACACCACCAACAAACTCACGCGGCCCCTTGAACACCGTAAAGCCAATCAACGCTACCGCTCCAGCCACGCCCGCAGCCAACAAGCGTTTCTGCAGCTTCTCATGCTTCTGCTCTTGCTCTTTGTTCTGCACTTCATTATTGCTATTGCTTGACATTTGTTCCATAATCATCTCATTTTAATTGCCAAACACCGCACGGTCATGCTTTACAAACTCATCATAATTTGACATCGCATCATCATAATCGATACGCCGTCTTGGTTGACCATACCATCTACGATTAACTGGTGCCGTCTTTACCACAAAAGCGCGGTAACGCGTAACATCATCAACACCTTCGGATGAGTGGGCATTGAGGCCATTAAGATAAACCGCCCAATTTCCACTCCCTACGTATTGTTTGTAATGTGGCAGAGCCTCAACATCACCGCGATGGGTATACTCTCCATAGCCCTCGTCTCTAATCTCATTATCGACGAACATGTTACTGCCAATAAGGGTATTGAAGCTGTTACCAACGATTCTACCAATCTCATTATCGTTGATGCCAAACTTTTTCATAACACGCGGCAGCTCGTTGTCCTTCGCGCGCAACGGACGGTCAACATCGTGCAAAATAGCACGGAATGGCAAAATGCCAGTGCTCTTATTGCTTTGGCGCAACACCGAAGCATATAGGGCGTAGTCATCCGTACCACTGTAGTCCGCCACGTGATAATAAATGTCTCTACTTAACACACGGTTAAAGTAGATATCATCCAACACGCCAACCATCACGTCAAACTTGTCTGGCTTGT
Source organism: Gardnerella coleohominis (assembly GCF_002896555.1). Taxonomy (GTDB): domain Bacteria; phylum Actinomycetota; class Actinomycetes; order Actinomycetales; family Bifidobacteriaceae; genus Bifidobacterium; species Bifidobacterium vaginale_F. The sequence goes on along the minus strand of NZ_MNLH01000001.1, from coordinate 426,472 downwards.
CTTGGGACGGTATCACAATCTGCACGGCCTCCACATAACCACGGTTATCCAAACGGCAAGTACCCCAAGCGCCAGCCGGACTTGCGTGAACATTGTAGAACCCCTGATCGTACATCATCCAGCGTGCTACGCTCATTATGCTGTCATAATGAGCAGACTTCTTAAACTCAATACTGTCGCCATTTTCGTCCACGTATGGCACATTCGTCTCCCTCTCGTTGCTTTGATACATATCAGCATATCCCACTGATCCTGGGTGACGGGAGTTATACGTTGTGGTAATAGTAGCGCTCATCATCTTATCAATGCTGATACGCCCAGAGTATAAGCTTTCACGCGTATATTTGTTGAAGTTGTCCGTAACGGAGTTCCAGCCCTCAAGATAATTGCGCTGTGCAGTTGTCAGCTTTGGCAGCGTTCCACGTTTATCACTTGCCACACGGTAGTACTCCATTATAGCGTCGTCATCAGCATCACTATTAGAGATTTCGCTGCGGATCACCTTGCCGATTTGACCCTTCTCGGCGGCCGAATCGATTTTGTAACGCGCATTGTAGAAGTTGTAAAAGCCATCGTGATCGTTTACTGGCGCATCTACATCCATACCGACGACATTATGGTTATTGGTGTACCCTGGAGTAGCCACCAACTCGCTACCCACCTTGTACCAATTTTGATCATAAATCTGGTTGAGCGGCAATGCAGAGTAATCAGCTGGACCACCGGCGTCGACCGCATCTGGGTTCTCTTGACGCTTTGGCTCCGTCTTCACATCAGCGCTTGAATGCTTATGCGAGTCAGACTGCGAGCTTGCAGTAGCCGCTCGTTTACTATTATTATGTTTTTGGGGAACGCATAAAGCTACAACTACGCACAACAATATTGATAAACAAACTACTGCTGCAATAATTTTGTTTCGCTTAGTTAATAAACTTTTAAGATTAAAATTCGAAGAATTTACTTTAACTGAAGTAGAATCCGATGAATATGAACTGTCCGCGTTCATTGCATTATATGGAGCAGACTGCTTTACATAATCGGAAGAATACGAACCCGTGCCATTCGAATTTACAGTATAATTGTATGGATATTGAGCCGAAAAATTATTGGCATTTTGATTGTACTGATTATTCACATATTCTCGATTATTATAATATTGCGAATTTTGATATTGCGAATTTTGATATTGATTAGGATATTGTCCATACCAGTTTTGATTCTGAGCATACTGAGATGGCTGATACTGGTTCTGTTGATACTGCTGATTCTGAGATGGCTGATTCTGAGATGGCTGATTCTGAGATGGCTGATTCTGCTGATACCGGTCATTGCCATTGCTATTATTCGCACTATTATTCACGCTATTATTCACAGCAACCGATTCACCTTGATCATGTAAGCCATTATCATTGTTTGGATTTGTCTGATTCTGCTCATTCGATTCATAGTTATCTATATCATTCGAGCCATTCTGATTAAACTGTTCCATCTCTACCTTTTCTCTAAATCTATACAATCTAAATTACACATAAACATTAAATAAATATAGATTTTTCTAAGATTTATTCTGCAAAATTTTAAATCAAAGAAAACACTGCAAGCAACAACGCAATTCCTTAAAATGTAGCGAAAAAGCAGGTCATATCACCACAAAGTAGCCAATCGCTGAAAATAATCAATCACCAAATCAGCAGCCTTCGTTAGCGCTTTGACTGAGTCTGAAATTATTGGAATTTCAAGCTCGGTCAAAGCGTGATTTGGCTTAATTGTGAAGCACGATGTGCTTCACAATTAAGCCAAATCAGCCGAACGGCTACGCCGTGAGGATTAGTGCTTAGGCAGGTCGTCGCGCTTATCCTGCGTGTTTGTAAACAAAATCAAGAACACCTCCCCGAATTTGTTTACTTACTGGAGCTTTGCACAAGCGTTAAAACAACCTCACATAGACACAGTGTAAAGCGAGTAGAAGTAAGCCTTCTGATTCATAAGATCCTCAAAGCTTCCGCGCTCAATAAGCTCGCCGCTTTTCATCACAAGGATCTCATCATATTGCTTAAGCGAATTGGCATCCAAGCGATGAGTTACAACAAGTCGAAGAATTCCTTGCAAATCCAAAATAGACTGCGTTACGTTCACGCTTGTCTCGTTATCCAATGCGCTCGTTGCCTCATCAACCAGCAGAATCTCGGACTTTTTAAGCAAACTTCGCGCAATAGCAATACGCTGCTTTTCACCGCCAGAAAGATGACTACCGTTCTCACCGCACTGATAATCCTTACCTTTAGCAGCAATCAAATCATCCAAACCAGCCAAATGAATCACGCGATCCACTTCCGAATCCGGGAACGGCTTAAAAAGCGTAATATTATCTAAAATCGAAGCATCAAACATAAACACAGACTGCTGCATAAGAGTCGTCTTATCGTAAAGCGAACTCTTGCTCACATTGCTAAGCTCGTGATTATCCAGCTGCACATTACCTTCATAATCCTTGTAATAGCCCATAAGCAGATTAATCAAACTACTCTTACCGGCACCAGAAGGTCCTACTATCGCGTAAGATTTTCCAGCTTGCAAAGTTAGATTTACATTTTTCAAGACTTTATGATCAGCATCATAAGCGTACGAAACATCGCGCAAAACAACGCTTTTAATAGAATCGTCAATGATCTCGCCAGAATCTTCCTTAGCGTTACTCATATAATCAGCCATCTTACCAATAAGCTTCTTAGCGCCCTTCATCTCGCCAAGCATTTGCGGAAGAGTTGCAATAGGCTGAAGCACGCCATTCATCAAATTAGTGAAAGCTAACACCATTCCAGCAGTAATAACACCAATATGAGCGTTAACCATCCAAGCACCAATAAGCATCACGCCAAGCTGAGTCCCAAGACTTGAAATTGTGCCAAGAGCAGAAACAGTAGTCATCGTTTTTTCGCGAAGATTCTTCGTATGCTCAAGCTCCATCGACTGATTCTGATAACGGTTAATAACCTCTTGCTCCGCCTTAAAACTCTTAATAACCGAAACGCCGTTCAAAACATCCTTCGTCAGGGCCGTGTAAGACTCGTTCGACTTAGAAACCTGCTCCTCGCGAGTGGCAATTTCGTTAGCTGTAAGAATCGAGCACGCCATAGGAAGCACGGAAATAATAAGAGAAATAACAGTGAGCAGCGGACTATAGTAAATCATAAGAGCTAGCGAACTTACAAGCATAAGAATGTCTTGAACAAAATCAAAAATCTTCTTCAAATACTTTTCTTGAATACGCTCGCAATCATTAGTAAGTACAGAAAGATACGTGCCGGAATTCGCAAGAGAAAAATCACTATAACTCTTTTTTAAAAGCTTCTTGATAACAGACTCTTTATACTGATTCATTGCTTTTTCAAGAAAGCGAGGGTATGCACTGCGCTTCAACGCGAAAATCAGGGAGATTACCAGCATAAAGGAAACACAAAGCAGCAAAATAGTAGTTAAAGAGTAGGATTCTTTACCTGCCATATAGTCGAAAATAATTTGCAAAATCCAGGAAATAGCAGTAAAAATCATAGACAATGCAATAAAAACTATCATCGAAAGAAAAGCTACAAGCTTGTTTTCCTTGAAAAATAGTTTTACGTAATTTTTTACGTCGGGATGTAGTTTGGATGATTGCTGATTCGCAGGCGATTGCTGATTCGCAGGCGATTGCTGATTTGACGCAGTATTTTGATTTGCGGATGAATTTTGATTTGCCGCGTCGTCAGTTTTTCTCATTCTCGTTACCTCTCACTTCCTTTATATATCTCTTCTATCGCTGCTATTTTGCTATTTCTAGTATTTCTAATATTTATACTATTTTGCTATTTCTACTTTTTGCTATTTCTTTTCTAAAATAATATCGATAAAAATAACTTTCTAAAATAATATCGATAAAAGCAACTGTATCATGTTCTATCTTTTATAAAACCACAGCACTCGATTTCTGAAAGCTCAATAAAACCAGCAGACTTATAAAAAGCAATAGTTTTTTCAGTAGAATCCGTAGTCAACTGAATTTGACGAACATTAGGATAGCAATCCACAATCGCTTTTAACAAAGCAGACCCTATCCCCTGGCGTTGATACTCAGGCAAAACAAGAATATCCTGAATAAGAACAACCGTATACCCGTCACCAACGGCCCTAACAATGCCAACTAGCTCATCATTTTTATACGCAGCTAAAACCTTGAGCGAATTGTTAAAACCATTTTCCAAGGCAGCTAAATCATCTGTGTACGCAGACCAACCAACGGAATCATACAGCTTTGGAATATCTTTGCTATCATACTTTTCGTACTCTTTGATTTGCACATCTGTTAGATTCATTTACAATAACACCTCCGAATACTGTTGGAATCGACGCTAGAATCGACGCTAGAATCAACGTCAAAATCGACGTAAAAATCGACGCTATATCCCTAATCTCTAGAGTAGCTCGTGTTTGGCAACTGCGGCAAAACAGCCAGCAAACCTGCAGTAAAAATCAACGCTAGTATAGGCAAAAGCTGCCATTGGAACGTAGACGAGAATGCAAATCCAATCCAAGATCCGCTAGTAGCACCAATCGCAAATGCGAGTCGCGCCCAACCAGAAAACTTTGCGAGCGAACTACCTTTAAACAGAATCTGACGCGCAACAATAATCGGCTCTACTAGTAACATTCCGCCAATCGCCTCAAGGAAGAACGCAACCCACATCACTGGCAAAAGACTACTAAACATAAGGCAATAAGAAACCAAGCTCACAGCAATACCTAAAATCGCAACTTTTCTTAAACCGAGTTTTTGGGAAGAATGCGCATACAAAACGGACGCAAGCACGCTTCCTACACCAGTGAAAATATACAGTATTGTTAAAGATTTAGAGCCATATTGATTACCAAGACCAAGAAGAATATAAGAAACAGAGCATGCAGGAATAAAAGCAACCAAAAGCGAGCCAGCAAGAAGCATGATTTTACTCTTGAGCGATGGATTCGCAGATTGCTTAGATGTAGATTTGTTAGTCGCATCATTTGCTTGATTTTCTTGCGATTCATTCTCTGCATCTTGCGACGCTTCCTCTACTTCATTAGTCTCATCTGATCCTTCAACTACTTCGCAAGATACTCGCGCAATGTCTTGCTTCATAATAAATCTCGTGGCGCAAGCTGCAAAAGAAGTTACGGACGAGAAAATCAAAACCGCAGGAACCGACCAGCTTGCAATCCACGAACCAAGTGGAGAGCCAAGCAACGTTCCAGTAATACTAGCCAAAACGCTTACAATGCCGCTGTAGTTGACAATCATGCTGTCGTCTCCGCCTGCAGCATCAACCTCGAAAACTTCGCTAGCAATATCAATCACTTGACCAGTAATCAACAATGCGCAAGAAAGAGCCACAAGTGACCACTTCCACGCTAGAGAATTGTAAGGCATAAGAAGCGGCAGCAAACTTAGCACGCCTTCCACACCCTCAGTCATAGCAAGAGCGCGAAAACCGCCAAGCTTATCAACAATCCAACCAGAGCATGGCGAAAGAAAATCGGCAACCGTCATAAAAGTCTTACGAAAACCAATCACCCACGCCGGCAAGCCAAAAATAATAATCGAAGGCAAAACCGAGCCTTCATACGCTTGATTGCCAAGCATAGAAAAACAGAAACCAACCAACGCCCATCGCAATGCTGGACTAATAGAGCTCATACGAATAAAGATATTATCTTTGCTAAAAATTGACTTCACAGCTACCAGCTCTCCCCTAAAACTCTTTCAAAATAATGCAAGCCTACATAACTACTCGCATACAAACTTACACGCAAACTTATACGCAAACTTACATAACTACTCGCCAATCGCTATCAAACTTAAATAATCCACTACAAACTACACAAATCCAATAGCTTTTTGACAAATTTGATAACACTATACTCTCGTTTAAAAAAAAAAGCAAAAATTGCATCTAGAATCTCGAGAAGTAATCTTAAATCCACCGCACGTTAAACCTTTTAACGATAGCCCTCACTAAGCCTTGCTACACAAGAGCAAACTTGCACCAACCTAATCAGCCTTTGACATCAACACAACACTCTCGACGCTCGTAGAGCCTTTTGCTTAAAGAAGAAGAAAACAGTCTTATAAAATCTTATGCTTCTACTGCGGTTCTTTTCCATGGGTGCTGCTTGATAACGAGAATAATATCTGTAAGAACAATACCAACTACTAAGCTCACCCATGCCAAGCTCGGTGTAAGAAGCCAAGCGAGAACACCAAAAATCAGCAGTCGAAGCAGCACAACAATAACCAAGAAAGTCCAACTTTTTGTTAGGTATTTCTGTTGATCAGCATTCAATGCGCCCATCAGAACCATAACCGCAGCCGCCACGCAAGAAAATAGCATATTGCCCAAGAACATGACAAGCAGCGTTCGCCAGCCAGCAATAGTACCAAGCATCCACCATTGCAGCATCAATGCAAGCAAAAATGTGACAACATCGTATACTGCTTCCATCAGCATATTCGCAACAATTAACGAGGAGAATGTTAAAGACACACCTCTAGAAGTGTCTGTTTTACCTGCGCTCGCATGCTGTAATGCAATCTTGTTTCTCACCTCGGCGCGCTTTACGCGCTCTTCTTCAAGCATTTGAACGCCAAGCTCAACCGATTTCTTTGAAGCTTCCTGTAATTGCGCATACGTCATACCTGGCTGCCAAGGCTTTTCAAAAACAAACATCAACACACTAGTAATCGCTGCGCCAATAATGATGCTTAGCAGCGTGATATCGGAAACAAGCAATAAAGCAATACCAGAAGTCGCCAGAAGCCTTAACGCAAAATCGATGATTCCAATAAGCAAATACCCGTCATCCGGTCTACGATGCCTATACCACTGCAGATACGCTGTACTTAGCAGCGAAAACACCACAACACTCAACGCGAGTATGACCACAGTTTCCCAACCTAGTACGCGGTGCCCTACGAACTGCTGTACAAGAAGCGAAATAATAAGAGTGCAAATGCCAGCAACAGTTTCTATAATCACATTATCCCAAAAAGCATGCTTGAAAAGCACTGGACTTACCTTCGTCTCACTCATCATCTTTCCTCTATATATTAATCCAATACCTTCTTGTTGTAACATTTCCCCTTGGTAGGCTATTTTTCACTTTGTTCTCCAAAATTCCACCATTATTTTCTATAACTCGTATCGATCCGATATTGTCATCATCACACGTAATAAGAATTTTATGTAGATTCAAAGTCTCTTTACAATATGTAAGTGCCATAGAAAGCATTTTTGTTCCATAGCCCTTCATACATTCAGATTGCCTAACTTCGTACCCTATGTGACCACCATAGTTAATTAAAAAAGAATTTAATTCATGCCTAATATTAATTTCACCAATAAATTTTTCATTATCTATCAGCCAAAATGTAGTAGCTTTAACATAATTTGCAGGTAAATTTATACCATGTTCATAGTTATAAGAACTCTCTATAATTGTCTCAGGGTTTATAAAACGTCTTTCTGCATTCGGCCTAAAAATTTCATCTTCTTCATTTGCTTCTATATAACTTTGGATATATTTACTATCTGGTCTAATTAGTCGCATACGTGCTCCTTATTCCCAATATGCAATTCTAATAAGAATGCAATTCTATTAAAATTGGAATCCATAATAGTCTGTTTAGCTTTAATAGTATTACTATTAAAAAAAAACCATACATACAAGCTTTATTAAAGAAAAATTTTTTATTTTTCCAATTAGTATAGGGTTTTCACACCCATAAAATTTTTCTCTTCCATAAAGCACAGCTTTTACTAGAAAAATGCATGATACAACCAAATATACAAACAAAAAAGTGGGTGCACATTTTAACTATAAGAATGTACTATTGCAAAAGGTTTACCAATTATTATATCAATGCTAATTTCTTCGTTTACTAGCAAACTATACTCTTTCATAAACAGCAAGATTCACAAAGCCAAAAGAGCCAGAAGAACCAACATAATAGCGCGTGTTTAACGCCTCCAACAATATTCCCTCATAAACGAAGCAATAACCTGCAAATCTTCACCCTCATAATACTCAACAAGCAACTGCTTAAACTCAGGAACCTTATTTTCTGGAATAACCAACAAGCCCCTGCCATGAGAAATCAAATAATGATTCGCAAAAATCACAGAAGCCCTCTTATTCCCATCTAAAAATATCTGCGACTTCATACAATAAACGCATAATTCAATCGCAATATCAATAGGCTCTTTCCTTCCAACTCTACCTTCAACATTCTCACTATCTTCCTCACCTTCAACAATATTCCTTATTTTTTCTTTAACATCTATTTCATTAGGAATAGGCGGAATATAAGTAGATCCACCAATCGCAACAGGAACACCCCTGATACGACCACCGTCTAAGAAAAAACCCTCATTAACAAGCTTCGCTATATGACTTAGCATGTAATAATCAGACCTGCTTAATACAACATCCTCGTCTAAAATAAACTCCCAAGCATGCTTCAAATTCAAGATTTTTTGAACATCACTCGCAGAAACACCAAACACTTTTCCATTATCTATAATCTCTTCAGTCTGAGGAAAAGTAGTAGTAACACCTTCCAAAACCGCCTGATCGTAAATATTCGCCTTTAAGTTAGCCCTTGCAAAAGCAATATTGTTCACCAGATCAGCAGATAACTCACTATTAGAATATCCAGCATTCGCAAGCTGCCTTACTACAGCGCGAAGTTCCTTACGCAATTGCCTAGATTCACTTGCATTGCGAAGAAGAAGATTATACAAATCGTCCGAATACACACCAACATACGTAGACGTCAACTTTCCCGAAACACGCTTTCTGGTGTATAAATATTTACCATCTCCACGATTTTTGATTTCAGGAGTACCATCATACGCAAGCAAACTCAAGCGAGCATTAATATCAGCCTTTTTTCTAAGCAATTCTTGCACATCATCATATTTTGCAGCCATCTTCACACTCCTTTTTCACATAAATTGGGGAACATTTACTTAAATAAAATACCGTTTTGTTCCCCAATAATCAATAATGTAGGGAACTTTTTTACAATTATTACACCGATTTGTTCCCCAAAACATAAACAACTAAATCACATATAGACTATATGTCATTTATAAAATGACTCTCAAAATACTTAGGATTTATTTATCCTAAAATATATGCTATAATTCTCCTAAAAATGGAGGTTATACATATGAATGTAAATACAGACACACTTGTTTCTATTTCCGAAGCAAATCAAAACTTTTCTAAAGTTGCGCGACTTGTTGACACATACGGATCAGCTGTTATTTTAAAAAACAACGCTCCTCGCTACGTAATTTTAGAATTCCCAAAAGCCAAAACTGAAAAAGTTACTGTTCCAGCAGACGATGAAGTTATGGCGTTATCCAACATGTTCATCAAAAAGAATAAAAAAGTCTATGAGGAACTTGCCAAATGAAGTATTTAACACGAGAACAGGTGATTAAACTTCACCAAGCTCTGATTGAAATAAGCGGCGGTTCTTCAGGTATCCGAGATGTAGGAATGCTTGATTCTGCATTAAAGACTCCACTGCAAACATTTAAAATCATTTTTTAGAATATGCCAAACTCTATTTCGTGCTACTAGTCACAGTGACGGACACAAAACACCAAAACAGTATTACTTCACTACAGCTTTCCCATTAAGGCAGTGCACAACGTAGTGAGCACATCCATCTGTTTTGTACCCAAGATCTGCTTTATGCTTATCACAAACTTCAGCCACGCCATTCTCACAATCTACTTCAAGACATGCGCCTTTGGTAATTTCTCCTTCTAAAACACTCGTACCATTTAACGTATCCACCATGCAAGAAGCAACAACCTTAACATTATTCGCCACAGCAGAACCATTAAGACACTTTAGAAAAACATCATTCGCCTGAACATTCCTTGCTTCCACCCTGCCGTTATGAACCTCCGCATAAATCTTGTCAGCTTTAATATCCGTTACTAATACTCGATTAGACTCAGCTTCAATCTCACAAAAATCAACACTCTCCGGCAACGAAATAATTACCTCAGGACTGCCTTTAGCAAGCCAATGCAACCAGTAAAAAGCCGACACTTTTTCTGTTTGAACAAGTTTTATACCATCTTGATTTTCATCAATCCCAAACACGTCTTTTTCACAATTAACACAACTAATACTAAAAGAATCAGCCCTTCTAACCGTTAAGCTAACATCTTTCGTTTTTGCTACAAACTTCCTACTATTCACCACTTGAACAACTCCCTTGTTAAATATCTTGGTTATAGGCCAAAATCAAAAGACCCGACTTGGCCCGCATTGTTAAGAGGCGCGTCGGGTACTGTTATTTACATATGCTACACCAATAAGAGTATTTTATTAAATCTTTCAAACTAGCACAAATTTTTTCTTTCTAACAAGATTATTTAGTCTTACACTCACCTTTATAAACACAAACAAACGTCAGAACGAAAACGCAAACTATCACAGCGCACTAAATATCTTGCCCTTTATGACTTGATGACATGCACTTCGCACACCGCGCTTTCCAATCATCCTCACTGATTCCGCCAAACATCGGAACAGAATTTCGCCAATCGTCGGAACAGAATTGCGCCAATCATCGACACGAAAACCCGCCAATCGTCGGAAAATGATGATAGAATTCATAATTATCAGTAGAAAATACGAGCAGACTTAATTAGAAAACAGGGTGACAAAGTTGAAAAAATATAGGAAAAGAATTGCCGACGATATTTTAAAAAGAAAGCTAGAAGGCAAAGGCGCAGTACTGATTGAAGGGCCGAAATGGTGCGGTAAAACCACTACTGCAGAACAATTTGCAGCAAGCGTTCTATATATGGACGACCCGGAAAAGAAAGAACAGAATATCGCTATGTCGGAACTAAGTCCAAAGCGATTACTGAATGGCGATACTCCAAGATTAATTGACGAATGGCAGCTCGCTCAAAAACTTTGGGATGCAATACGGTTTGAGGTGGATCATCGTAGTAAGCTTGGTCAATTTATACTAACTGGTTCTGCCGTTCCTGCGGATACTACAGAAATTACTCACTCTGGTACTGGGCGCTTCACGTGGCTAACGATGAGACCAATGAGCTTGTATGAATCCGGTGATTCCACTGGCGAAGTTAGCTTGGAGAACCTTTTTTCGGGAACTAAGGATATTGAGGGTGATTCAAACTTAAGTATTGACAGCCTAGCTTTTCTTGTATGCCGTGGAGGATGGCCGCAAGCGGTGGATATGCGTGATGAAATTGCTTTAGATCAAGCTTTTGATTACTATGACGCTGTTGTACACTCCGACATTAATCGCGCCGATGGCGTACAAAAAAATGCTGAAAAAGTTAAGCGCCTTATGCGCTCATACGCAAGAAATCAAGGAGCACAAGTACCAAATACAGTGCTTTCGCGGGATATTTCCACTAACGAAGATACGCCAATTAGCGAGGAAACTGTTGCGTCGTATGTTGATGCGCTTCGCAAAATATTTGTTGTAGAAGATATGCCTGCCTGGAATCCAAATCTAAGATCAAAAACTGCTATTCGTTCATCCGATACACGTTACTATATTGACCCGTCTATCGCTGCAGCGGCTTTGGGAATCGGACCAAACGACTTGATAAATGACTTAAATACTTTCGGTTTTATGTTTGAGACACTTTGCGTCAGAGATTTGCGCATTTTTGCAGATTCTCTAGGCGGCGAGGTTTACCACTACAGAGATAAAGACGGACAGGAATGCGATGCGGTTATTCATTTAAGAAACGGTAAATACGGTCTTATTGAAATTAAACTCGGTGGCAGCAAACTCATTGAAGATGGTGCAAAAAGCCTTAAAGCGATGAAAGATAAAATCGATACCGATAAAATGAACGCGCCATCTTTCCTTATGGTTTTAACTGGAACAGGCGACTTTGCGTATTGCCGTAAAGACGGTGTTTATGTGGTTCCTATCGGCTGCTTAAAAAACTAATAGGAAGCCTTGCTCTGACAATAATGCGCTAAACCTTTTAACGATAGCCCTCGCTAAGCCTTGCTAGACAAAGCCTAAAACGCAGCAATTAGACTGCAAGCACAGTAAAAATCATCAAAACGATATCTTGAAACAGTCACGATTTGTAAAGGAGCGCCACTGATTCTGTATGGATTGAGAGAACTCCAAGTATAGCTACACTTTTTTGAGTGCACACTATTGATACTGGGTGCACTTTTTAACGATAGGAGCGAGCTATCGTTAAAAAGTTTAAGATTGGCTTGATAGCTTGATTTTTGGGAATGAAATCAGCCTAGAAGCCCACCCCCTAGGCTGGATTTGTAACGCTTCGTCGATTGACACTCTTTTAACTTTTGCACTAGTTTATTTCTATATCTTCTAATCGCTCACTTTTTTAATTATCTTCATTTCTTAATTATCTTTCTTTCTCAATCGTTCTCTTTTTCTTTCTTAATTATTCTCTTTCAGCGCAAGTTCTATAAGCTTATCCGTGTAATCAGCCATAAATAACGGAATATTCAACATATCATCATCTAGTTTGAGATTATTCAGCGAGAATCGTATGCGTAATTTCGTTTGATTAGGGAATAATTCTTTAAACTTTTTCAAACTTCTACTATTAATATTTGCTTCAGATTTAACCTCAATAGGGAAAATATCATTTTCTCGTTGAATAAGAAAATCCACTTCATACGGCGGATTCGTTTGAGACCAGTATCTAGGCATCACTTCAAATTGAGTAAGTAGCGCTTGCAAAACATAATTTTCTGTTAAAGCACCCTTAAACTCAGTAAACAGCCTATTACCTTCCGCAAACGCAGTAGGAGCAAGTTGAGATAATCGCCTTAACAAGCCAACATCTGCCAAATAAATCTTAAAAGCAGATACATCATCATAAGCAGCAATAGGTAAACTCTGCGCAGTATTTCTATAAACTTTATACACCAATTGTGCCGATACTAGCCATTGCAAAGCATCTTCATATTCTCTTGCTCGCGCACCATTTTTAACAACTTTATACAAGAATTTTTTGTTTTCACGCGCAAGTTGAGACGGAATAGAATTCCAAATCATTGATATTTTAGGAAACTCACTAACACTAGGATGTTTAGCAAAATCTCGTTCATAAGCTGTTATAATCTCAAACAACGTTTCTTGCATTGCGTTTACATCTCGCGCTTTAGTCCACATTAAAACTGATTCAGGCATTCCCCCTGTAACATAATACATTTTTAATTTCTCGTATAGAGGATTAAAAAATGCGTCTGGAATCGGCTCTATTTTATCGATTTGTTCAATATACTTCGCTAGATTTCCATCTCCATTAGCAAGCAAAAACTCCGTGAAAGTCATTGGATTTATTTGCATAAAATTAACTTTTCCAACTGGGAATGAAGATGGTTTTGCAAGCGTTATTCCAAGTAATGATCCAGCACAAGCAACATGATACTGCGGAGCGTTTTCGCAAAAATATTTCATCGAGTTTATTACTTCTGGACAGTCCTGAACCTCGTCAAATATAATCAGCGTGTTTTCTGCTTCGATTTTTTGACCACTTGCAAGCATGAGGTTTTGTAAAATTCGCTCCACGCTTTTAGTGGTTTCAAAGAATTGCTTATATTCTTTGTTTTCGTCGAAGTTAAAATAAGCAATATTTTTGTAGTAAAGCTTACCAAATTCTTTTAATATCCAAGTTTTACCAACTTGACGCACGCCTTTTAATATCAATGGTTTACGGTACGGCGAGTTCTTCCATGCTAAAAGTTTGCTCATAATCAGCCTTTTCATGATTACTCACCTTTCACTTGACGTTACGCTATTAAATATTGCAACCGTATTATTGTTTTGTCGCGTTGCTTTTTCTACGCGTAGTTGCACTGTTGTTCTGTTATATTTTGCGTTATCTTTTATCGTATATCACATTATTATATATGTTTTGGTGCATTTAATCACATTATTATACGTATTTTAGTGTTTTTTATCACATAATTATACGCATTTAGCAACACTCAGCATAAAATAAAATAAAATAATCAATCAAATTTTTACTAAATCATGCATATGCCTATGCTCATTTACCATTGTCATCATCACATGTCATCAAAACGATATCTTGAAACAGTCACGATTTGTAAAGAAGCGCCACTGATTCTGTATGGATTGAGAGAACTCCTAGTATAGCTACACTTTTTTGAGTGCACACTATGGATACTGGGTGCACTTTTTAACGATAGGAAAGGCTATCGTTAAAGAGTTTAAGATGGTTTATCTCACTGAAATAAATATATTGCTTTCAATTGCTTGCGTATGCTTGCAACTATTTTGTAAAATAAGCGCATAAAGGACGGTAACATAATGACAAACACGAACGTTGTATATGCAAGAATCGATACAAATCTTAAAGAAAACGCTGAAAGTATCTTGAATCAGCTTGGAATAACTCCATCTTCAGCAATCCAAATGCTTTACAGCCAGATTGTTTTACAAAAAGGCATGCCATTTGAACTTCGCTTGCCAACTAATAAGCCTACTGCTTTAGGCAGCTTAACAAGAGCCGAGTTGGATAAAGAATTACAAAAAGGCATCGACTCTATTTCAACTGGCAAACAATACAGTGCAGATGAAGTAGACCAATTCTTCGCTAAGGAATACGGCGTATGAGCACAACCTATAGCGTCATTTATTCTCCGCAAGCGTTCCTTGATCTCACTGAGCTATACGAATACATTCGCTTTAATTTACAAGTTCCTAAAACGGCGGAAAAACAAGTCAACCGCATTAAGCATGCTATACGTTCTCTTGAGACTATGCCTATGCGATATCAGCTTGTTGAGTGGGAGCCGTGGTTATCTATGGAAATACGAAGAGTTCCAGTCGACAACTACACTGTTTTCTACCAAGTAGACAAAAACCAAATGAATGTAACAGTTATTCGCATATTCTACTCAGGCAGAAATATAGAAAATATTGCTAACGACCCAAACAATTAATACGCGATTTGTGCTAGAAAAGTACGGGTAATGTATCTACACTTTTTTGAGTGCACACTATGAATACTGGGTGCACTTTTTAACGATAGGAAAGGCTATCGTTAAAAAGTTTAGATTAGGGTTAATTCCCAAAAAGTGTGTACAGAATTTCTGGTTTTTATTCTTATTTGAGGCGTGTTAGGTGTAGTACATGCTTAAAAAGCATGTATGCAGAACAGGTCTTGCAATAATCATGTTTGTGGTGTATGCGGTAACTGCCTAGTTAGTAGATATAAATAGTGAGAAAGAAATGTCGTAATAGCAGCTATTATCGAATCCTAACAGTACTTGGCAAACGGTGTCCTATTGACAAATTCATAGATGATTACGCGAAAGATGAGCGCAATACGCTAACTACACGCCGACTAATAGACACACTTTTGGGCCGATTACCCTTAGTTTCCCCTACACGCACGACAGAATAAATCGGGCTTGACACTGCAAAATCATTCACAAGCATCAAGCCCAATACGTCAATTGCCGATCATTGCAACCATTTTGGATTCACAGCTGGAATTCCCGGATATAAACTCGTATTTTTCTGAGCTGTCAAATAGAGAAAATCTTTATTAACTTTTATTTTTTTCAATAATTTTCCAGTCTTCCTATCAAATCGTTCGATAACGAAATCTTTCAAATCAGAGGTATCGATAATCGATGGTATACGAACTATTTCATGGTTTCCTACCAGCAAACGATAGTTGACGCCAGCTGACGACTCTTGACGCGTAGCTTTATCTAACAATCGGCGAAGAACACCTGTTTGCGTATCAAGAGTAAACACTCGTCCATTCTCGGTATCAACAATATGAAGAAGCTTTTCATCGTATGCCTGTGCGTTTATGTAGCCAGCAATCTCATAAGAGACTGTGGTCGGACCATACAACACTTGACCTTTGCTGTTCTTCAATGGAATTGTTGTTATTTTACCAGTTTTCACATCCCATCGCACAAGAAAATGTTCCTGAATAGCTTTAACATCATCAGCAGAATCGCTGTGTTCTACTGCCATATCCTTTGTGCGAGCAGACGATGGACCATACGAATATAAGAAAGTAATCACACCATTGTTGCATCGTGGGCTATAAGCAGCATCAATTACTCCTGTAGATTCATTTTCTCCTTGGTATAATTGCTCACCCACCATGTCTTTTTCATGGTGCCGCGATACCTCATTTAGGCCAACATTTGCTTCATTGACCATGCGATACAATACAACTTCATGCTTGTCTGTTTGAGCAATTGCATACGCTTGATTGCCACAGGTAGAACAAGTTTTAATAAATAGGCTCTCTGAAAATCGTATTGTTTGCTGCTTACTCTCACCTTTAGAAGTCGTAGAAAGAATCTTATATGTTGTTTTACCTCTATGCTTCATCATGCTTTCGTCATACAGATCAACAAAACCGCCATTAGCAAGAGAAAATGCAAAATTCTGACGTTGCACCTTTTCTATAGAGTTTACTGTAGGTTTTTTAGCGTTCACTGGTATGAAATAACTATCATGGGAATCTGTATAGTGAAGCGCCTCAGTATTCCAAATTGGCGTTTGGCCTTCTATATTGCTCACCGTATGCAGCTTAAAACTGCCATCTTCATAAACAATTGACATAAATGCGCTGCCATTGGGAACAAGAGATGTCTGAGGGTTATGCAGCGGGATTGCAACAACCGCATGCTGCAACCGAAGATTTTCAAATTTCTCCGAATGAGCAGATATTGTATATTCTGTCGATAAAGCCCAATGAAAGAGACCTATAGTAACGGCTGCAATTACAGCAATTATACCTATGACCCCGAAAATCCAGACTACTACTCTATGAGTTTTATTCCCAGTTGTGCTTATTATATTTTTCACAATATTTCTTTCTCTATAAGAAGGCATACTATGCATCTTTACAATAGTAAAACACCTTGCTCTTATGGTATGCTTCTATGAAAAAATATGCAATACTCTTTTACGTGCCATCGCCATCCATATGCCAGGAGATCGTCGAATCCGCCATCCGCAAGTCAATGTATTGAATCAACGCTTCGATTTGGCACGACTGCTTCATCTTGGTGTCGAGTGTGTAGACAGATTCGTGCTCGTTCGCTGGAATTGGTCAAAGCATGTTTTTGCTCGGAAACACACCGATTTTTGCCATTATACGTTCTCGGAAAAGTTCAAAGGACATGCTACTACCTATGATATGCAAATCCGTAGATTTGACGTTCGTTTCAAGACTCGCTCTGAGGAAATAAGTACGAAATCCCATCGTCTCGACATACCTATTCGTGAAACCAAAACTATACATTGAATGTCCGTTTTCCTCTATTCGATATATGGTTTCTGTCTCCAATGGTCGCTTTTTAATCTTCAATGTTCACTTTTTTATATTTCTGGTTCCTGCTGTTTGGCTTATCTGGTATCGTCATTTCTATTTTTCCTGCACTAAGCAAAGGAACAAGATACCTTTCTCTGAAATTCTTGCTATCCGTAAGGCCAAGGTAATCCATCATCTCACGCTTACTTCGCGGTGTACTGCAAAAATCAATTAATCTCAATAACCTTTGTTCCAGATCTTGGGGGGTGACTTGATGGGTATCTTGAGGGACGACTTGTGGGGTACCTTGGGTAATCGGCCCGACCTTGGCAGTTGCCGCCTCAGAAAGAGGAATCACTGTCGTAAAAACATCTGCCTCTGTAAAGACAGGCTCTCCACCAGAATACATCTTCGTGTATTTATAGCTGTTGCGCATACCGCTTCCCAGTTCGTCAGCAAGACCGATCTCACGGAACACTTTTGCTATCGGCGGATTCTTTGCAAATGGCTTGAATGTTTTCAGATTCAAGTTTCCGTGCCCATGCGGATTGAGAGAACTCCTAGTATAGCTACACTTTTTTGAGTGCACACTATGGATATTGGGTGCACTTTTTAACGATAGGAAAAGCTATCGTTAAAAGGTTTAAGATTGGCTTAATAGCTTAATTATTAAGCATAAAAAAAACAACCTAGAGAGGATTACCCCTAGGCTGACTTTTGTAACATTTCAAACGCTCACATTCTTTTGGCTTTTACGATGCCCTTTCAATATCCACACTAATCTCTGATTTAAAAGTTACGCTGAACTTGTCCTCGTAAACTTTTATTTTCTTGATGTACTTTCTTACTAGCTTCTCGTCATACTCACTAATATCGTGACGTTCACTTTTCAGAAAATCTTCCATTTCTCTGATTCGTATTTTAGCATCTTCTTGACCTGCTTTTTCTATAAGAAGCTGCTGTTTCTTAACTTTAAGCTCATCAATCTCGTTGACAGTTTTCGTATATAGTTTCATTACGTGTTGGATACAATGAAACCTTAGCTTTGAACTCTGAAACTTTAGCCTTGAAACTCTGAAACCTTTTTAGGCATCAAAAAAGACGGTATTACTACCGCCATTATTTACACATAACGTATTTAGATTTAGATTTCTATTTCATAGAAACTTGATCCTTGCTAAGCTCTACAAACTGGGATTTGTTGTAGTTATCTCCCATTTTCTTTAATTCCATATGTAATACACAAACAAATACTATCTCAATAATACATGCCGCAACAGCAACCGTTGTCCCGTTTAATGCACATCCTAAAATCAAGGAAATCATCGGAATGGAAATTGCAGCAACTGTGTATCCCTTTGATTGATACAACCATGAATACGGCAGTAAATGTGCTCCAAACACCATAGCGTATACCATAATCATCTTTCCCGGAACCGCACTAAACACCCACATAACGATTAATAAATAAATCATTTGATTTAAGGTGAAAATGAAGCCTAATTGTCCAAGTGGATTTTGTTTTGAAAAGATATCCACCTTTATAAGTTTACCAATGAGCCAAGCAAGCGGTAATAATGGGCATGAACAGCAAAATACCAATAAATTTTTCATATCCATATTGATATCTAAAACTGACACAAGTACTATCAGAAGCCATATAATCACCGATGCCATGATAAATGGCAATCCTTTTTTCTGCTTTATGATGATATCATTCCTCAATTCATCTAAGCTCATTGATTTCTCCTTCAAATGCTAATTTACACAATCTGATATTCCACGTCGTGGCAGTGTAAAGGGACTACGGTAATCAATCCAAAACATAAGTGTTTCAAGTATCAAGGTTTGAGACTCCGCTTTAGACTTCTGATTTTCTTCTCCCTCTCCACCGAATTCAATGATCATTGCTACGACATCAACGCGTATTCTGTGCCTTTCGAGACTCCGATAAGCGTAATTGTATCATGATCTATGTTTTCATAATCTATGTAAGAGAGTACATCTTCGAACTGCTCTAATGGTATCCTGGCTAATGTTTTCGACTGATTGTTCTGTCCGAACATAAACAGAAATAATGTTTATGTAACGATCTCTTGCCATAATAGTGGGATTCATTAATATCTTTCATCTGAAATTATATGCTCTATTCCACTATGCTCCGATTTAAGATATTCTTTCATAAATGTAGGGTAAGCCTTGCACTTATCAAGCTCATCTATAGGTAACCAATGCATTGTCTCTTTAGCACCTGACTCTGTAGTACTATGGCTCGTAAAATCTTTTTTGCCCAGGGACTTCATCATGTAGTAGAGTGTAATCTCATGGAAGTCTACTCCATCTAAGCTAGAGCTACCGATGAATAAGTTCTCGTGTATGACGGCAAGGTGATCGACCTCGTAATTAAGACCTGTCTCTTCAAATACTTCTCTCTTTACGGCTTCTTCTGATGTCTCACCCATGTGAACCGCTCCGCCAACTGAGTAGTAATAGTCGTCCTCATCATTTCCTGCAAATAGCACACAACCTTCTTCTACTATGATGGCTGCTGCTCTATATCTAAATGCTTTTTTATCGTTAATAAATCCGCAATTATGCTCCATAACTTTTTCCACTATAATTTTCCTCTTTTCTATTCTTTTGATCCATTTGATTTTGTTTAATTTTATTCTCTTGTCAACAACGCCACAGTCTCGACTTGGATTGAGAGAACAGGTAGTATAGCTACACTTTTTTGAGTGCACACTATTGATAGTGGGTGCACTTTTTAACGATAGAAAAAGCTATCGTTAAAAGGTTTAAGATTGGCTTAATAACTTGATTTTAGCATAAAAACAAAAACAGCCTAGAGAGGATTCCCCCTAGGCTGAGTTTTGTAACATTTCAAATGCTCACATTCTTTTGGCTTTTACGATGCCCTTTCAATATCCACACTAATCTCTGATTTAAAAGTTATGCTGAACTTGTCCTCGTAAACTTTTATTTTCTTGATGTACTTTCTTACCAGCTTCTCGTCATATTCACTAATATCGTGACGCTCATTTTTCAGAAAATCTTCCATTTCTCTGATTCGTCTTTTAGCATCTTCTTGACCTGCTTTTTCTATAAGAAGCTGCTGTTTCTTACCTTTAAGCTCATCAATCTCATCAGCTATTTTCGTGTAGTCTTTTTTAGCTTTAAGCAAGGTTAGTAGTGTCGCTTGTTTGTCTGCGATTTTTTTATCAACCGTTTCAATCTCGCTTAAGTTGTTGCCCGCGATAATTTCTCTAATATTGTTATTCAACGTATCCAATACTTCATCCGGTATACTAAACACCTTGTTTATGGCTTTCACTATGGCAGATTGCAGTTCGTTCTCTTTTACTGTCGGAGCATCGCAAGCACTAGGACCGTTTTCCACTCTGGTGCAACAACGCCAGACAACAGAATGCACTCCTCGATTGTTCCAAGCAATTCTTCTGTAAATATCCCCGCATTTAGAACAAACACATAGGCTGGATAAAGCGTACTTGCTGGAATAGACTCTTCTTTTTTTGTTCTCCTCACCGCTAAACATGTTGGCTCGTCTTACCATTTCTTCTTGAACTTTAAAGAAAATATCTCTTGGAATAATAGGCGTGTGGCTATCTTTGACATAATACTGTGGTTCTGTTCCATCATTTTTTATACGAACATGGTTGATAAAATCTGTCGTGATGGTTTTTTGTAAAAGTGCATCACCAATATATTTTTCGTTTTGCAAGATGCCTTTAATATTAGATAAATTCCATTTTAAATGCCCGGCACCGTTTTTAATGCCGTCTTTTTCAAGGCCCTCCGCTATGTCTCTAAGACTTGCTCCTTCTAAATATTCTCTATAAATCCTTCTTACGACTTTTGCTTCCTGTTCAAGAATTACAAGATTCCCCTCATCATCTTTTGTGTATCCTAAAAACCAGTTATGGTTGATTTGCACTTTGCCTTCCTGGTAGCGAAACTTAAGTCCAAGCTTCACATTCTGAGAAAGCGACGCGGATTCCTGTTGAGCTAAAGAAGCCATGATAGTAAGCAATAGTTCTCCGCTTGCTTCCATGGTGTTGATGTTTTCTTTTTCAAAAATGATCGGAATGTTTTTGTCTTTCAACTGTCTAACAAACTTTAAACAGTCGATAGTGTTTCTCGCAAAACGGCTAATCGACTTAGTGATAACCATGTCTACTTTGCCACTCATGCAATCGTGGATCATGTCATTGAAACCGACACGTTTTTTCGTGCTAGTTCCTGAAATACCGTCATCAGCGTAGATGCCGGCAAACTCCCAGAGAGGATTTCTTGAAATATAATCCGTATAATGCTGAACTTGCGTGTCATAACTTGTTGCCTGTTCTTCACTGTCAGTACTAACACGACAATACGCTACTACTCTTAACCTCGGCTTATCTTCATGCTTATCTACCGTATTCCCCGCTATTTTTCTTGGTGGAATAATTGTAACGTTGGCATTCATTTTACACCTCCTTGATTTGACTGTACGCGTATACTGCTTGACGATAAGGATCATCATATTTCTTTTCTACCTTTTCTAACTGGTAGCTTGTAATAAGCCGAATTTCCTTTATTGGCTTAGGCTCTTTATAACGATGATTCCTGATAGCATTCTCATGCCTTATTTGTTGCACTTGTCTAAACATATCCTCATCGATAATCTGAGGATAAAACTCTGTTCCTAAATACAATTTCTTGCTAAGAATTTTGCCCGTGACTGGCCAATCCCTTTTTATACCTGATTTTTTAGCAGCTTGAGAAATATTTTTAAATTCAAGATAGAAACAAAAAAACTCTCTTACTTCTTGAGCTTTTACTTCATCTATAACCGCTTTACCGTCTACTATTCTGTAACCATATGGGATGCGTGCCATGTTTCTTTCACCTCTTCTTCTAATTCCAATCCACATTTCAAAATAAAAAGAAATCTTGTTCTGCTTTTAACTACGACATCGTCTACAAAATCCAGAAAATCCTCATCCTTAAACTCGCTAAATACTTCTGTGACACTTACGAACCGTTGAAGTTTTTGCACCTCGTTTAAGTGCGTTAAGTTACCGTTTAAACTGTTGGAAAGCTTAAGTTTTTCCTTAAGACAAGTATCCATTTCCGTTTTAAGCTGATTGCTTTCCAGATAGTAGGAATCCATCTCAATATAGCCACCGGCTAAAAGCTTACTGAGTACTTGCTCTTGTTCTTGCAATTTAGCTATTTTTTCTTCGAGTTCGATAACCTTGTTCAAACCGTCTTTATTATTCACACCTCTCAAACTTTCTACGAGAGGAGTCAACATTTGAACGTATCCTGCTTTTAACTTGTTTAACATTTGCAGGAAGGAAATTTTAAGATAACTTTCCATAACAGACTTTTGTGAACAAGCATGAATATCTTCAAGATGCGTTATACAAACCCATATGCCATACGCCTTATTATGTTGATAAATTATTCGTCTTTTACACTTGCTTCCACACTCACCACAACGAATTTTACCTGAAAACGCATAAAGCTTATTGTACTTACCACTACCACATACTATATTATTTTCACTTCTTCTCCACGCGATAATCTCTTTTACAAGATTAAAAGTTTCATGACTGATGATAGCCTCGTGATGGTTTTCAATAACATACTGTTGTTTCTCGCCACAGTTTTTATGACGGTTAAAATTATCGTCTGTAAATGTCTTTTGAAAAATCACATCCCCTGTGTATGTTTTATTAGTCAAAATAGCATTCACGGTACTTGAAGTCCAACTTCCGCCCTTTTTAGTTGGAATCTTTTTATCGGTCAATACTCGTGCTATTGCTTCTCCACCCATGCCGGAAAGAGCCATGTTGAAAATTTCTTTTACTACCCTGGCTTGCTCGGGAACTATAATCATTTTCTTATTCTCGTTTTTATACCCATACGCAGGGCAGGAAATGACGAAGGTTCCGTTTTCGAACCGTTTTTGAATTGCCCACGTGTTGTTTTCCGAGATGGATTTTGACTCGCTTTGCGCAATAGAACTCAGGATAGAAAGCATAAGCTCTGAACTCATATGCTCGGTATCAATGTTTTCTTTCTCAAAATACAAATAAATACCGAGACCGGTAAGTTTTCTAACTATTTCAAGACAGTCAACCGTGTTTCTTGCAAGCCTACTAATAGACTTTGTAATAATCCTGTCTATCTGACCGCTCTGACAGTCTTTAAGCAGTTGTTTAAGACTTTCACGCTTACCGATTTTCGTGCCGCTAATACCCTCGTCAAAGTAAAGCCCCGCATACTCCCAGCAGGGATTAGACTTAATATAGTTTTCGTAATGCTCCTTTTGCACTTCTAGACTGAGAAGCTGCTCATCACTATCACTAGAAACTCTCGCATACGCTGCAACCCGCGTCTTTTTCTCAAAACCAGTTTTTCGCATTGTAGAGTCTATTTTTATTATCTCTTTCACTATTTCCCCTCACTTTCAGCTAATACTATTCATCACTCTAAAAGCAGTGTTTATCAAGCTTTTAACCCAATAATTCCTTGTAAAACGGGTGAAATTTTTCCCTGTTAAGACGGCTTATTTTTTCTTTTTCTTGCTCGCTGATAAGCCCTTTTTTAAAGAGTGAAGCGGTAAGTTTTTCGGCTATTTCAAAACGAAAATCCGCCTGCATACTCTCTTTTGTCCAAGCTCTCGCTTTAACATCCTTTAGCCCGTGAACATCATTACTTATTTGCATGATGCTCACCTCCAAAACGATGTTCTATATAGCAGGCGTGGCAGCAGTATTTTCTGGTTTTATTACCGTAAGAGATAAAAGAATTTTTGCAGTTAAGACAAGCACACTCATAGTTTGCCTGTCTTTTTACCAACTGTGTATGCTTGTTCCACCACGTGTTTCTACACGCGTCAGAACAGAAACGTTTAACTTTTCTTCCTGTGTTTTGCTTAATTGGTTTTGAACAAGATTCACATAATTCCGTCTGTGTTTTCATAGACTGGATTACGCCTAGACTATTACGTTTGCAGTAGCTTTTAATCGTATTAACGGAAACATCCATACGGTTTGCAATCTGCGTATAGCTAAGACCTTCATCTCTTAGTAATTTGACTTGCTGTTTTTCTTCCACATTCATTTGCCTGTGCCTCCTTACATCACAGGCAAAGAAAAAACAGTGTTTTTTAACCTCTTGACTTGACAATTTAACCTTAAAAAAAAAATAAAAAAAGCCCGAGGATTGCTCCAATGTAGGAACAAGCCTCGGGCTTTACATGTTTCAAACTGTTTTACAAGAGTTCGTTTACTCGTTTTTGTACCGTAGCATAATCGTATCCGGCAGAAGTTAAACGCTGTTTACGCGTGCTACCGTTACCCCACGCGCCGTTAATAACTTCTCGCGCCACCTCATCAATACTTGACGTGCGCGCAGCTTGGTCAGAGCCGCCGTTTTTACACCCGTTTAATCCAGCGTTTTTAATAATGCTCGGATAATCCACGTAAGCATAATCCATGTCAACTCTGCCGGCTACTCCAGGCACACTGCCACTTGACGAGTATTGCCAAAGACCATACGAGCCTTGATAACTGCAGTGCGTGTTCCACTGTGCGATCCACAAAGCGTAACGGTTTCTAACATGAGATGACACAAGATTATTAGCGGTTGAAAGCGAGGTGTAAAAGCCTGCATAATACCCGCAAGTTTCCAGCTTATTGCAAAAACTGGTAATCAGCGAATCGCAGAAAGCTCGCCCACGGTTAAGCTGGCTTTTTTCTTCCAAATCAAAGTAAACAGGATACTCAAAACTCTTACCTGAAAGCATGTTCGCACAGCTTTGAGCCTCTTCAGCCGCCTCAAAACCAGAGTTTGCGTACGAATACCAGTAGGCTCCCACGTCAAGACCAGCTGTTTTTGCTTTACGATAGTTCTGTTCAAACCACTTGTCTTTGCATCCGATACCGTATCCTGCTCGAATGATCACAAACTCAACGCCGGATGCTTTCACCGCGTTGAAATCAATGTCACCCTGCCACTCTGATACGTCTATTCCTTTTTTACTCATGAGTATTGTCCTTTCTGTTCTTGTCGTGTAATTGTTCTAAAACGTTTTTTAATTTCTCAGGCACGGGAAGCCCCAGGTGAGCCGCGTTTTCGGTTAAAGATAATCCTTCGTTAGATAGGTAGAAGAAAATTACTGCGGTTCTAATCACGCTTCCTTGTTTCAAAACATGAAAATCTATAATGTTTGCTATGCCAACAAGCATAAAAATGAGCACCTTTCTAAAGATGCCCTTAAAACCAATGCTGCTAGACAGTTTCTTATCCGTGACCGCACACATCACGCCTGTAATATAATCCGTTACCACAAATAAAACGAGTGCGAGGATCAGCCCGTCGCACCCGCCTAAAAAGTATCCCAGCCAGCCGCCTACTAGTGTGAAAGCCAGTTGAGCACTATTCCAAAATCCTCTCATAATTCTCCTTACAAGTTTTCCTAACATTTGCCAGTACTCTTATAAAAACAAAAAGTAAAAAGTAGAAAGTAATAAAAAATGGCAGGCATGGTTTAACCCACACCTGCCCTAACATTTCAGCATTTCAGCATTTCAGCTTTTCAGTATTTCGACTGATATTATTTTTCAACACATGACTACTCCTTACCATCTTTTTCACCTTCATCAACCATTTCATCTTTTACACTTTTCCCAGCCGCTTCATCTTTTTCATCTTTTTCATCTTTTTCGTCTTTTTCGGCTTTTTCGGCTTTTATTTTCAAAATCTCGTCGTTAAGTTCGCGTTCTCTAGAATTAAAATAGTCTTCTAACTGTTTCACATACACTTCATATTCCATCGAGTTTTCCGCAATCACTGCCGAACGCATATCAGATAATACGCTTGCAACAATGCCTTCTATCATGTAAGTAGGTATTGGTATTTGCTTATTCAACTCGACTATTTTTTCGTTTAACTCAGCCTTATATTTTTGCACAGCTACCGCGTAGCTAATTGTCGGTTTTACCACTACTCTCCTCCAATCTTTTTAGAATAATATCCAGCTTGTGGCTGATTTCGCATAAAATTTTCGTATTATCAACTACAGGTGTTGTAATACTTTCTGTCACGTCTTTTAAGCGCGTGCCTTTATTAGCCACTATTTTGTTTGTGTGAATAATTAGTTTCTCCATAACAAATTCTCCTCTACTTTCACTTCCGCGCTTCACTTCCGCGTTTTTTAATAGTATTTAACTTTCATGAGTATCCCGTTTTTAAACACCATGTGAGCGTTAGAACCCCATTTTGAAGCTTTCCCATCCTGGTTCATTTCAATAATCTGCACATAGTTAATATCCGCGTCTACTCCTGCACCGTCTTGCCAAACAGGATCTATAATCTTGTTACCATGCATGTAAAAGTTGCATCCAGCGTGAATACCATACTCTTTATAAATGCTTTGTGAACGTGAAAAACACAGCATAGTAGCGTATGTTTCTTCATCAGCCGTTTTACGTTGCGCGAAAGCCATATACTTTCCGTCGTTAGTAAGATGAAAAACTAGACCCTTGTGAGAATTATCTTCTTCCCACTCGCCGGTTCCAACATAGCCAATATACACGCCGTTACGGTAGAAGTTGTTCCCGTTTTTATCAAAAACAGCTCTTTTATGATCCTCATCAACTTCACCATCGTAAAGCTCTATCTGCCCGGGTGTTATTTGCACGTATTTACTCGAATGGTTAAACCCGAGAAGGAAACTGTTATAGTTTTGCTGCATGAAACTACCAAAATCACCTTTTTTAACCATTGAAGATATGGAATCTTCTACTATGGTTAGTTTAGAAATAGCCTTATCAGCCGTGAATTTAGCAGCCTCAATATCTTTATCTTTAACTCTCAGCCAATCGAACGTTCTAAAACTACTTATACTGTCAGCGGAAACGTAATGCCATAGTTTGCTTGTTCCACCTTTATACGGGTGTTCAGACTCAGGATAATTTTCACCTTCAACCTCAATAATGTTAATATCTTCAGGCAGTTTAGACACGTATCCTGAAATTTCTCCTGAATACTCTTTTTTAATGCTATCAATCTTAAAACCATAATTGTCAAACGGAGACCAGTTAGTTCTAAAATGTAGCCAAAACTCACTTGATGGAACAAACACTGTCGCGCCAGAAATTTTTTCACCAGTTAAACCCGGTATAGCGTAAATTTTATCCTCATACTTGTAAAAAATGTCTACAAAATCGTCAAAAGCTGATTCCGTGTGCGACTTCTCATTAAATTTTACGGCTAAACTTTCCTGCTTAACAATAAGCCTGTAAGCGTAGCCGGTTGACGTGTCGTAGAAAAAATCACCAACATGCTGCATTTTTTCACTATCAGTCAGCCACAAGCTCATAGGAGCGTTAAAATGGCTTGGAGTATACGAACCGTAATAGTTACCGTTTTTCTGTTTAAGACTATGGTTAACGCTTTCAACACCAGCCTCAATCTTACCGTCTGTAACATTTAGTTTCGTGTTGATTTCACTTATCGTGTAATAGTTTTCAAGCCTCCTACCAGTGTCTTTTATAGCCTCGTTTTTTGCTTTACTAATCTGCTTTTCTACCTGCGAAGTGTAAGAAACTGAAAGTTTTTCCGCGTCAATCGAATGCCCGATAATCCTGTCACCATACACCATGCCGTCAAGAGTCATCGCAGTATTGTAAGGCCCTGAAAAACCGTTATGGCTTCCAGCAATACCATTCATGTTAACCTGTAACACTTTCGTAGCAGTGTTTTTATCAGGCGTATCCATGTAAAGGTCACGAACCCACATGCCTTTACTATCGTATTCGCTTATCTTATAGCCGCTTTGAGAATTACCCATTTGCGCTTTAATATTATCGATCGCAGCTTTAACACGCTCGTTATCAATTTTTCTAGCTTCAACCGCTTCTTCTTTTAACGTTTGAACAGCATGCGACACGTTTTGCACATACCCTTTAGAAATCCTGCTCGCAAGCACGATTCTAACTTCGCCTGGTTTTTGAATCGGTATAGTCTTTTTTACTACAGGAAACACACGGTCCATGCCAAATTGTGGAGCGAGGCAACGAACCCTATCCCCACACTTAATCGTCGCATAATGTAAACCTAACTCGGATAAGTCAACCGCGCTAAGGCTTATTTCTACATGCTCAAACTGGTTATCCTGTAACCATTTAGTAGCTTTGCGCATAAGATTAGTTGGAACTGTCACATTATTGAAATTAATAACTTTACAAACCCAGCCGAATGTTTTTTGCGCTTCACGAGATACTATATAGTTTTTCCCATTGTTTATTGAAGTAATATCAACATGCTTTTTAAGAACCTCGTTTTCACCATTCTCGTTTTCCAACTCTTTGCCGAGAGGAATAACCGCTGTAGTAACATCCTCTGCTGAAAGGTTTTCCGCGTATTCAAGCAGGTTCAAGCCGAAACTAATATGCTGGCTTGTAGCTTTCCCTATTTCCTCCAAATGCAGGTAATCTAAGTAAAGTTTCCCGTCTTCTTTCCTAAGACGCAAATATCCGCCAAGCTTTTCAACCATTTTACCCATAATCGCTTCAAGCGTGGTTTCAAAATTAGTAAACCTGTAGAGCGAATCATTCGAGTCAGATACGGTGACGAAACCAATTCTTATTTTCTTATAATCATCTACCTGACTGTTATGAGCTTGTAAAAGTTTTTCTAAAAGCTGGTAGGAACTCTGATCATGATATTCTTTCTGAGGTTGAATACTATCCGCTAAATAAGTTAACAACCCTACGCAAGTTACTTTCTTACTACCATACAAGTCTTTTACTTGCTCTCTAACCTCGCCGAAGAAAATCTCCTCATCGTCACGCCACACGCTTACTATTGATTTCCGGTTTTTAATAAGCTCATAGCAAGGGTTTTGACTCGGGCAAGTAAACGTTAACGTTCCCGCAGTGTTAAGCTCCAAGTTTAACGTAATATCATCAAGTACCGCTTTATCATCATTCGGATAGTAAATCGTATTACCGTCAAGCATGATCCTGTACACTCACAACCACCCCCTTTTATAGGAAATATTTACCATCCCGTTTCCAACGAATGTTAAACTCATGCTTATTTTTGAACGAAGCTGTGGGAAACGGTTAACACCTGTTTTAATCTCATACTTTTTACCATTAGAATCCAGTAGCATACTGTTAGATGACAGGTTGTTAAATTCTGGAATCAGCGTCATGTCAAAATCGTGAACGAGTGTTATTTCCCGCTTATCATCTACTTGCACACCCCATATTGTGTGAACCCCATCCGAATCATCTACACTATACTTATATGGTTGCAGCTTATAGTTGAGTGTGAGAGTTGAATAGTTTTTATCCGATTTAAAACCACTAACCCACATTCGACCCTGATAGTAGAACAATGGTTCATCATCAAGAGACAGTTTCACACTCTTACCGTGGATTAACGTTTTAACCCTATGGCATGTTTCACTCCACTTGTTTTTGTTTGCAACAATGAATTCGAAACAGCCTTCACGCATCTCGTATAACACTTCACCGGCAAGACTTTCACTAATATCAATACTTTCCTGCCTGCCTGGTATTTGCAAATACTCTAATTTAGGTTCTGGAAGTTGAACGCGTGGACGGCTTGTAGCAACAAGCCCTAGATCGTTAAAACTATGCAACCCGTTTATTAGCATCCCATACACTTTTACCACCCCCTTGTTTTTCTTGTTTGAAGCTTGAAAAGCTCACTGTCCATCCTGTGCGCGATACCACCCACTAGTTCGCCAGTGTCGAGCACAATACTCTGGTTGGAAAACTGTGGGAAATACGCGTCCATAATCGCTAGAATCTGGTTCATAACACTAAGCATTTGCGTGTTCGCTCCCGCGCTCATATTCTGCAAAGTATCAAGCCCCATGATCACTTCCGGGCCTTTTTCACCGCCGCCAAGCATACGCCCGTTTTTCTCACCGAAAATAGTCGCCCCGTTTAACAGCATCGGCTTATTCATTGCTTTCTTATACCAGTCGATAGCAAGATACGGTACAGACGGTGGCGTAAGAGAGAATTGTCCTTTAATACTAAAATGAGGCAGTTTAATATGAGGAAGACTAAGTTTTATGCCAGAGAAAAACCCTGTTATAGCGTCGATTACTGCTTTAACCTTGTTTTTCGCCGCTTCAATCGGAGTGATGATAGCGTTTTTAATACCATTCCAAACTGACACAACCGTGTTTTTAATACCGTTAAACACAGACTTAACCATGTTTGCTACTGAATTAAACACTGTTGAAATGCTTGTTTTAATACCGTTTACCACGCTCATGATCGCAGTTTTAATACCATTCCAAACACTTGTTGCAGTGTTTTTAATACCGTTTAAAACGTTAGTGAAAAACGATACGATACCATTCCAAACATTCATGAAAAAGTTTTTCACACTCGACCACAGTTTGTTCCAACTAGTGCCAAAGAAAGACAAAAACACGTTAAAAACGTTTTTTAACGTGTTAAATACCGTTATGAACGTGTTTTTAACCGCGTTCCAAACAGCGGTAAAAATTTCTTTTACACCATTCCAAAGCTGAGACCAGTTACCGGTAAACAATCCTATAAAAACGTCTAAAACGCCTGTGATTAAATCAAGAACGGTTTTGAAACTAGTAAAACTTAAATTTAAAGCGCCTTCAAACAGTGGAGCTAGAATAGCACACAAACCATTCCACACTGTTTTAAGCCCTTCAACAATACTCGTAAAATCAATACCAAGGCTTGACAGTTTTTCTTTAACACCATTAACAAAACCGGTGAAAGTTTCCTTGATTTTCTCCCAAACAGCAATAACACTGTTTCTAAACTCTTCGTTAGTGTTCCATAAGGTTACAAAAGCTGCTACCAGAACACCAATAACCGCAACAACCGCGAGTATTGGCGCGGATACTCCACCTAAAACAGCGCCTAACCCTTCAAGAATACTAGAGCCGGAAGTAAAACTTGCGAACATTTTACCTATAAACAAAGCTAGTTTAGAAAACCCTTGTATAGCAACACCTATTTTAGAAATACACGTTCCAAGAACCACTAAAAAAGGGCCGACTGCCGCAGCAATCAGCCCAAGTGTAACTATAAGTTTTTGGCTTTCTGGAGAAAGCTGTTTAAATTTAGAAAGCCATGCTGATATTTTCTGCATTAATGGTGTTATGACGGGAAGTAAAACATTACCAATAGTCGCAGCAATATTCTGCAACTCTGTTTTTAGAATCTTCATAGAACCCGAAGCGCCCGCAGCTTCACGCCCAGCCTGCCCTTGAGCGTCAGCAGTCTGCTCCATAATAAGAGCCAAAGTAGCAGCCTGTTTCGCTTGCAAGCTCATCGCGCCTCTACCATCATGCAAACCCATGGCAAGAGCTTTAGCTTTAATAGTCGCCTCGTTAACACCCATACCATAATTGTCAAGCATCGCATTATTACCTTTAAGCGCGCCTGTTAAAGCAAGAACAGCAGACTCGGTTGTGCCACCAAACATAGCAGACAAGTCACCTGCAAGAGCAACCAGCTTCTGACTCATCTCGGCTGCTTCAGCATCACTTTTCCCACCAATATTTTTCAACATCGCGCCCATAGTATTCGCATACTCTAAAGCTTGACCTTGAGCAATACCATAATAGGATTTCAAACTTCCTGACCATTTAAGCATTCTGTCAGCAGACTTACCGTAAATCTGCTCTGTAGCCCCCATAGCATCCTGTAAGTCTGCTGCAGCAGTAAAACCAGCAGTACCAATAGCAGCAATCGGCAGCGTAACTTTCGTGCTTAAACTTTGACCAAGAGATGACATACCATCTCCTAGTTTCTTTATCTTTTTACTCGTACTATCAAACTGGCTACTAAGCTTGGTTAAACTAACACTACCTACCTGTTTTAATTTTTCTTTTAAACTATCAAGACTATTTTCTGTCTCAACAATCTCACGCTGCAAAGCATCATACTTGTCTTTACCAAGCTCCCCGTTTTCCAACTGTACTTTAGCCTGCTTATCCGCCTGTTTCAAAACGTT
This sequence comes from Gardnerella coleohominis, assembly GCF_002896555.1. Classification (GTDB taxonomy): domain Bacteria; phylum Actinomycetota; class Actinomycetes; order Actinomycetales; family Bifidobacteriaceae; genus Bifidobacterium; species Bifidobacterium vaginale_F. The sequence continues at coordinate 394,007 of NZ_MNLH01000001.1, read as the reverse complement.
AAGCTTATTAGACGTTTCTTGGATTTCTTTCTGCAAAAAAGCCTGCTTTTGGCTTAAAAGCTGCGTGCTAGTCGGATCAAGTTTCAAAAGCCTATTAACATCACGAAGCGACTGTTCGGTTGAGCGAATAGTCGAATTCACCTGTTGTAAAGACTTATCTAAGCCTGTAGTATCCCCACCAATTTCAACAGTAATACCTTTAATCCTGTTTGCCATAACTTCACCTCCTTCCTAAAAATAGGCATGAAAAAAGCACCTACTATTTAGTAAGTGCTAGAAATAATCTTCCATGATTAATTTATCAGTAAATCAATCTATTCAAGTTCTTTAGTTCTATTTCATTTATATTTATGTTCGTATAGCCGTCTTTCAATAATTCTACTCGTACAGATCTAAATAAATCCTCACATACATCTGGACGATTTAATGTTTTTAATCGATCATCATAATGTACTGTAGTTGTCAGAAATAACTTATCACAATCTATTCTAGTTGGTCGCGTAAATGGATTCCTAGATATATCTGGCTGCTCATCATGATAATGAACCATTGGGTTTCTAATAAGCATATAAGGTTTTAGTGTTTGACATTTAATATACTCATACACTGTACCCGAATGTTTATTACAAATATACATATGTGAAGCCACAGCCATCCCATCCGATATAGACGGATAAGGCACTTTCATCCTCACAACATCTTTTTCGTTAATCAATCAGAAGCCTCCCTTCTTCGTCAATATCGACGAATACTGGATTATGGAGTTCTTCATTTTCCGCAAGAGTAAGCATCATATCGAAATGTTTCTCCGTAAGTAATTCCGAATCAGATTTTGAAAATACAAAGTATTTTTTATCTAAATTTATAATTTTTGAGTTTTCTACCATATTTGTTGAATACATTGCATCTAATGCATCGATCAGTTTTTTATCATTATAATTGAAGTCCGATTCATCTAAATCTACTTGATACTCACCAGACACAATGCGATTTTCTTTTGATTTCCAAAGATTCATCTGATGTGTAAGATCAGATAATTCCTTTTCCGTCATAGTACCAACTATAAAAGCGCATTTTTCAGCCCTTTTAACATTAATAGCTTCAACATTTTTATCATACGCATTCTGAGCCGCCACATTAAAGCTTGCTCTTTCCTTAGTATAATCTCCCCAAACATTACTAAATACCGGACCTTTTTTATACCCTCTTAAATGACTAAAATCAGGTGTTTCTCCAGATACTTTCGTAAAGGCTTCATAAAACAGCAAAAATTTTTGCAACTTTAAAGGGGTCTCATATGATGTATTGTCATTATTCTTTAGCCAACCACTTAAATATAGTTTTCTTTCATTTGAATAAATCATATTCATACTCCTTTCGTAAATCTTTTCATTTTACATCAATCTGATATTAATGTAAATATATTTTCCCATTTTTTGTGCTTATTACTATATTTATCATTATCATACCAAAAATACTCAAGTCTTTAAATTAGAACTTATCAAACTCTGCTTGGCTTGCGAGCTTATCGTATTTCACACTATCGTTTGCTTTCTCCGTCCACATGTCTAAAATCATGCCGATGGTTAAAAGATCCAGTTCGCAAATACTAATCCCGATTTCGGTGCATCTAAGAAGAAACAACGCGGTTGTCATTTGCCGTGTTGTTGTTTTAAATTTTTTTTAGATTTTACTTCAGTTTCCAAGTTTGCTCCCCAAAGTTCTAGAATTTCAGGAAGAATCTCGTAGATAGAAAACATTTCAAACTCGTCAAGCCACTCATCAATACTTGCTGGAATACTATTATCCGCGTGGTAAGCCATGATGTAGGCTACGTTTTCAAAAATTTCAAGATCTGCTATTTCAAAAACACCCTCGTTGTTTTTGAAAGACTGCTCTAATTTTGATAGGTCTTTGAAAATATCACGCTTGAATTTAATACGATACAGTCTTGGAATAGTGGCGGAAGAACGAAACTTCACGTCTTTACCATTTACTTTTACTGTTTTTTCTAACACTTTTACCCCTTTAAAACTTATTTGATTTCCGTGTTAACTTGCGGAACGTACACGCTCTTATACCATTTCTCATAGGTTTCTTTTGAAGTAGTGTCACCACTCCTAGATTTCACCAAACCATCTTCTCTAGGATCAGCCGTAAGCGACAAAGTTTCCGTACCCGGTTCTATCGTGTCTTCCTTAGTTTCTGACTCGATAGACGGTCGTGTTGCTGAACAGTTATATAAAACGTGTCTGATAGCGTTCACGTCACCATCAAACTCAAACAGGAGCGCGAATTTTTCTGTTTCACTAATCTTCGCGTTTTCAACCAGCACACCGTTTTTATCTAGTTCTTCTCTCAGTATTTCCGTCCTAAACCATTCAGGTATAAGAGCAATTTCCAAGTCGCCACTGTAACCGTTGTTAGCAGTCGACCTGAAGTAAACAATCCCGTCAGCGTAAAACGGTGAGGATTCACCCTCAGCCTCAAGGCTTATACTCACCGCCCCCGGAATCGGCTTAGGCTCATCGTAGGAGAAACCACTCGAATCTTTTTTAAGTTTTGCCGCGTACACGTTTTTCAGATTGTATTTAACCTTGTTTCCCATTTATTGTTACCTCCATTTCAAAAATGTAGAGTGTTTCATAAAGCTTTTCCGACTCTATGAACGCTTCTGTTTTGTTATAAAAAATGCCGTGCCTATCAAGCACGGCTTCAACTTGTTCTTCCAGTACGGGGTTCTTATAGTCTGCGTATAGTTCAATATGAACTTCGTTTGCTTTAAAATACGTTTTCCCGTCTGCAGCGAAATTACTGCTCGCAGGCGTTAAGAACAGGAGGAAAGGCGGATTAGGTGATTCTCCTTCAGCAAAATGGTGATAGGCGAAAGGAAAACCTATCTCCCTCATAATGTTTAAAAGATTACCCATTTTTAACCGCCTCCTCTATTTCTTTTTCAAAACTTCGTACTGCTTTACTTTCAGCCTCAGCAATGTGTGCTCTTGCTTCCACGCGTCCGCCGCCTCGTTTAGCATGCCCGTACTCTAACAAGTGTGTAAGCTGATACTTGTTTCTAGAATGCACTACGAGAACTAGCCTGCTGCCTGTTTCGCTTAATGTTTTAACCGCCCAACTTTTCGCATACGCTCCAGTTCGTTTAGGAGCTGTCATGTTAATTTCTTCTTTTGCTGTTTTACCAGCGGTTTTTACTGCTTCTTTTACTTTCCCGGTTGTAACTTTCGCGTAAGTTTTAAGCTCTCTAATAACTTCTTTAGAGAGGCTGCCAATACTTACTTTGCTCACTTTTTACACCTCTTACAGTGAAGTTTCAGGCTTTTCTTCTTATAATTCATGTGGTCAACACCTAAAATCTCATAAACCGTATCATGAAAAATAACACGATACCTGGTGGATGATATTGCAGCGGTTTCTTTCGAATAGCGGATAGTAAAATCTATTTTTGACTCATCCCACACGTTTCCCGCCGAAGTCTGCTCAGATGGGCTTTCAGCACTCACCGTGGCGTAACACTCGTAATATTTACTCCACTTAATCTTATGATTACCAACCTCATCAACTTCAACACTGTTTTTAAGCAGCGTAATACGCTCGTTTAATAAACTTATTCTCATTTAAAACCCCGTTTTTCTAACAGTAAAAAGCATCGAACGTAAGGTGAGAGTTAGCGCGTGATGGTCTGCTTCTTCCCGATGCTCATACAAGTAGCCTGTAGCGTATAAGACTGCGAGCCGATACTCGTCAAAGTTTTCACTAATCAAACTAGTATCGTTTTTACGAGCTACTCCCTGGCAGAGTTTTTCAGCAGAATGAATAAGGGTGTTGATAAGCTCATCATCTTCTTTACTATCCACCCTAAGATAGTTTTTTGCTTCCTCGACTGTAACTATCATCAACACCCCTCCTTAACTTTTAGTCGTCTTTTAAGCTGCTACGCTTGTTTTAACAGGTAGAATCTGTACTGCTTCTTTAAGCACGAGTTTGCCGTCTACACGCTCTTTAGCGACGAAACCTATCATGCCGTTTCCAGCGAAAAGTTCGGTAAGTTCTTTAAACGAGCGTGAACCACGGTCGCCAATGTTGTAGTACGAGTAGTCGCCAAAAGCCACCATGTTTTCAGGCGCGTAAGCAGACGTGTATACCGGGTATCCGAGAATCCTGTTCGGCTCATCATCCTGGTATGAAGGCTGCCAAACGTACGCGCCATTATTGTCTTTAAGTTTTCGTATGCTCGCGACTGTTTTATCGTTCATAATAAAACTCGCGTTTTTACGGTATGGTCGCCTCAAAGCGTGAATAAGATCAATCAGATCATCAGTTTTAATACTGGTAGTTTCTTTAAGGAACGTGCCGCCGTCTTTCTTGTTGAAAATACCAGTCGGTTTTCCAACGCCATCCCCGTTAAGAAAAGCGTCTTCCTCAGCGTTAGCCAACGCCATGCCGAAGGATGTGAGAAGATGATTCTCGAGGTTAAACGCATTATCATGCAAGAGTTCTTCAGTAACTTTTACTGCAACGTGAAGCTTATGAGCGTCAAGCAGGATTTGCGCGAACTTGGAATCCCCAAAGTTAAGGCTTGCGCCTTCTTCAATCCAAGCTGCTGCAGGATCACTCATCGCAACATTAATCTTATGCTCTCCACTAGTGGTAATCGTGGTAGCAAGAGAGCGAATAATGTTTTCTTCTTTCAACGTTTCAATCAGACGATTATCGTATTCTTCCGGCACAAGATACCCGCCGTCAGCGTCCACGCCTTCCTGCAACACGTTATCGACTCGTTTAAAATTACTTCTAAGAGCTGTAAGCATTGCCTGCTTATACTCGTCACGCGCACGACCTTGTTTTTCAAGGTTCACACCTGTTTTCATAGGTTTTGCAACAATCGCCTCAGATGTTGGTTTTGAAAGCTCCTTATCCATTTTTTCCATCTGTTCCAAGCGTTCAATTTCCTTACTGTAAGCTTTCACTTTCGCTTCCATCTCATCATAGGTTTTCGCGTCTTCTTCTGAAATAAGCCCGTCCTTGTCACGTTTAGACTCAAGGAAAGCTTTTGCACCCTGCCAAGCCTTATTACGTTTCTCAACCATGTTTGAAATAGTGTTCATCATGTTTACCTCCAATTTTTGATTAAAAAAAGACGATCCATAAGATCGTCTGCACTAATATTGTTTGTTTCCTTACCGCTTATCCGGCAGGCTTTAGATATTTTTTCCAATAACGTGTTTTGCACGCTTAATTTTGAATACAATGTTGAAACTTGTGGTATGCCAATATCAGTGGTTTCACCTCTAGTTAAAACACCGTCCGCGAACCCGAGTTCTACCGCCTTGTTAGCATCCATCCACGTTTCCGAATCCATTAAATGCGAGAGTTTCACACGGTTAAGCCCTGTTTTAATCTCGTAAGCGTTAATAATGGACTCTTTGACCTCATCAAGCATTGATATTGCTTTTTCCATTTCGCTTCTGTTTCCAAAAGCAACAGTCATAGGATTATGAATCATAAGCATTGACACCGGGCTCATATAAACCTTTGTCCCAGCCATAGCAATCACTGATGCAGCCGAAGCTGCAATCCCATCAATCTTGACCGTCACACAACCCTTGTAATCCATGAGCATGTTATAGATTTGTGCCGCAGCCACACAATCGCCGCCAGGTGAGTTAATCCACACGGTAATATTTCCACTACCAGCGTTTAACTCGTCTTTAAAAAGTTGTGGTGTAATATCATCATCAAACCATGATTCTTCAGCAATCGTACCGTTAAGAAACAGTGTCCTCTCAAAAATCTCATTATTCTCATTAGTCTCATTGTTTTCCTTTTGGTTTTTCCACTGCCAAAACTTCCTCATTACCTTTTTCCTCCTCTCTTATATAAAGAAGCGACCAAGATTTTCTTGGTCGCTTCATGTTCGTATAACACTCATATAATACCTAAAGAACTAGCTTTACAGTTAAATAATCCACCTTACTTGTATGCTCTTCCATTTAAGGAAACTAGAGAATCAAATAATTGTGTTTCATCTAGAATACTCTCAGTTGGAGTTCTTTCCGTTATTGCAAGTTCTTTATACTTACTAGTAATTCCCTTAACAGCTTCTAATATCGATGGTTTAGAAACTTTGGAATCACTTTTCCTATACTCTTTAATTAAATCAGAAACTGCAAAAATCCCTAATTCCTTAAATTTCTGAGTTCGGTCATGATCATTCAAAGTTTCATTATTACTGATTCTTTCAACATTAAACCTTGTATTGTTTACTTTTTCGTCATAAGCCATCCTAAACTCTAACGAATTTTTCCAACCATAGTCAGAATTGTAAACAAACTTTTCGCCAGTTATGTCTTCAATAGCCATAGCTAGAATATATTCATAGCATCCAGCATCTCTACTATCATAAATAGCATCGTAAAGAGGTTTAATTGCCTTCAGTCCCAGTTTCAATATTCTTTGATAGTTTTTAGAATTCCTAATAAACTTTCCTGGATGTGCCTGCATAGCCACTTGTGGATTAGTCTTCGTCTCAGTTTCTAATTCCACCATCAACTTATTCATGGATCCCTTTATATCATCTAACGTTTCAGCATAAGCTACGTTTACTGGCATCAATTTATTAGCTATATTCCCACTATTCTTTGATGCTGGATTATTTCCAATAATAAAAATTCCAGTAAATACAAATAGAACCAATAAAAGTAAAGTTCCTAGCGAAATATACATTTTTTTCTTAGACATAGTATTACGCCTCCTAGAATTCTATATTCTTAATTCGCTGTATACTCTCATAGTGTAGGATATTATCTTAGTTAAGTATCCATAGAGATTAGATTCTATTTTTCGCTTAACGTTAAGATAATTCGTTATGTCTTCGTTGCCTAAATGATTCATTCACTGTCTAAACAGTTATAATAAAATAATATTAATATAACATGTTATATTAATATTATCAAGACACAAATTCAGCTTAATCACCTAACTTATTTCTACCAATTACATTGAACGCTCCCGCACGGTTAAGTGGGAGCATGTTACCGTTAATCAAATACAAGTCACCACCCTCACAGGCGGGAATCTTATCCAAGTTTTCTAACTGTCTAATATCGTTTGCACTCATCCTATTCCACCAACTAATAATGCTATTGAATCAATGAATAGTAGAATTCGTGATATGCTACGTAATCATCGTGGATTAAGCTTGTTAAAACGTATACATGCTGTATGCTGGTGGTGTTATTTAAACACAAATGAGCCACAAGATAAGTCTTGGATAATCGCTAATTCTTTTACTAGTGAATGTATAGAACAACTTTATCAGCAAGCTTGGGAGCGTTCTGAGCAGGGATTATCTGAAGTATTTGGAATACCAGCAAGTATGGTACTGGTGTTGATTGGAATGAGTTCCATAAGAGTCGTGAATACTACCAGTAGTTATTAAAAAGCTAAGCTGATTACTCCTATTTCAAGAATATTCATCAGCTTAGCTTTACGCACTTTTTGGCCTATAACCCCAAGATTTAGAGCTTAATGGTGTTAAATACAAAAATTCTCCACGATTCGCTTGGCTATCAAATTGATTATGAATAAGCCTTAGAATCATGGAGCATTTTTATTTACGAAGTATCGCAAAAATATAAAATATTAAGAGAGAGTTTTATTCGCGCACGAGCACAATATGCTCAACGTTGTCTAATGTGGAGACGCGGAAAAGTACAAAACGATTTCCGATTACTTGCACGACTTCGGCTCCGAGCTTTTCAGCAAGTGCATCAGCAGCTTCTTTAGCGCTTAATCCGGAACCATCTTGCACAGCGCACTTCATGAGTTCATGATGCTGCATGGTCTCGTCTGCCTGCTTAACTGCTGCATCAGTAATATCGTTCTTGCCAACGTATAAAAGTGGGCTAAGCGTATTAGCGAGCGCGCGAAGCTGCTTAATCTGCTTCTTTGTCAATGCCATAAGTAGTCCTTTCAATAAAAGTAAAAGTATTGGTAATCTCAAAAGTATTCATACTTAGTACTAAGTGCTTAACGGATTATACAGTATATTGCGAATTGCTGCATAGATTCATTTACAAAGTATGATTTTCTACCAGTTAGGCAGAGATTTAAGATTTTTCGCAGCGAAAGAGGCGAGCCTCAGCGTCGCTAGATGGTGACTCGCCGAGAGAGCAAGAAAAATCGAAAAATCTCGGTGATTAACCGAAGATTAAAAGACTAAACATGCCAAGAGCTGTCGAAGTTTCTCTTAGAGCAATGTAAAAATCTTGCGATGAGAGAAACTCCGACAACTCAGCACCATCAGAAAGAATCTTAACGCGCACTTGCAACTTTAAGCTCCTTCGATTTGCAGCAACATTAGATGGGAAAATTTTGTAAGTGTATGCATATTTTAGTAGACACTTATGTATTGCGTTTGCTGAAAAATGTGAAATGTTCGGAAAGTTTAGTATAAATACAATATTTTGCAAGCAATAATCGCGCTCACAATTATTAGAGAAGTTACCAATAACGCTATATCTTTTATGCGCACTCTCCAAGTATGTAAGTGAGTTCTTTTAGCTCCAGGTGTGTAGCATCGTGAGTCTAATGCGAGTGCAAGCGTATCTGCATGGCGAATTACGCTAGCAAATCCTGGCACTATTATAGCCGTTATGGCATGTATTCTTTGCTTAAATGATCCGTCGTGAATACTGCTTCCGCGTGCGATTTGTGCTAGTGCAACAGCGTGAGCTTCAGATGCGAGCGTTGGTAAAAATCGCATTGCCAGGCTCATGATAAGAGATATTTCCTGAGTTGGTATGCATATATGTTTAAGCGGTGAAAGTAGGCGTGCGCAAGATTCAGTAAGTACTGTCTGACTCATAGTGAGCACTACAATAGCGCCAATAATAATAACGAGTGAAAATCGTGTTGCAAAAAGTATTGAATAATTAATTCCGTCACTAGTTATTGGAATAGTTGCAATGTTTGCGAGTACTGTACCAGTTCGAACTGAAAGAATATTAAGCAAGCCTGAAAAAATAAATACTGCGATAATCATATGAAGTGAAGATAACAGTTTTATAAGTGATATTCTTGCTATAAAAGTGAGCAAAATTGTTGCTATTGCTAGGATTGTTAATTGCGTATAGTTAGTAATACTAAAAGCGCTTAGCATAATGATAAAGCAAGAAAATAAAGTTACTCGAGGATCAAAATATGCGAGTAGTGATTTTTCTGGTCGTTCTGCTGGCTTGATATTGCTTGTATTTTTGCGCTTGTCTTTTTGATTTTTATATACTTTATTTTTATCTACTTGATGATTTTTATCTACTTGATTATTTTTATTTCCGCTTTGCTCAATACTTACAATTCGTGCTCCTAAAGCTTTCGCTTCCTGAATATTATGCGTAATAAGCACTATTGTCACGCCTTGATTGTGCAAAGTGTAGAGAATATCTAGAATGCGCGATGCTGCTTCAAAATCCAATCCTGCAGTTGGTTCATCCAATACAAGCACGCGTGGTTTGCATGCGAGTACTCCTGCTATTGCAACAAGTCGTTGCTGGCCTCCAGAAAGAGCAAAAGGTGATTTTTCAGCCAAATCCTCAATATGCAGTAAACGCAGAGTTTCATCCACACGTCTTTTAAGAGCATCGCCTTTTAATCCAAAATTTTGTGGGCCATAAGCAACATCATTTCGTACTGTATCGGCAAAAAGTTGTTGTTCTGGAAGTTGCATAACGTAACCAATAGTGCTGCGCAATTTACGTCGATCATCGCGAGAAGTTTTTCCAGTTACTGGTATGCCATCAACTGTTATGGTTCCGGAATCGGCTTTTAACAATCCGCAAATAGTTTTAGCAAGAGTTGATTTTCCACTTCCATTTTTGCTTATTATTGCAACGATTTCGCCACTTTTAACAGTGAGTGAATAATCGTCAATAACAGCTGGCGAAGTTTTATCATATTTAACAGTTAGATTAGAAATTTTTATAGCATCGTCAGATTTATTTACGCAATTGCTATTCTCAGTTGAATTTTTGCGTTCGCTGATTTTGATGAAATTATTATTCGCTGAATTAATATTCGAAAAATGAGTTTCTAAATCTTCAAAACTAATTTCTTTCAGTTTGCTATTTTCTAATAAAAGTATGCGATTTGCATTTTTGCATTCTTCAAGACTATGTGTAATTTGAACGATGCTAGTGCCATTTTTGTGCAAATTATTTAGTAGATCATCAACGCTTTTACGCGAATATGTATCAAGCATAGAAGTTGGCTCATCAAGAACAAGTAATTGAGAATTCATGGCAATAGAGGATGCCAGAGCAATTTTTTGTTGTTGGCCACCGCTCATAGAACTAGGGTTTGCATAACGTTTATTTTCCATGTGAATAGCTTGTAAAGCTTTGCTAATACGATTTTGCATTTTTTCGCGCGGAATTTGCAAGTTTTCTAGCCCAAAAGCAATATCATCTTCAACAACAGTAGTAATAATTTGATCTTCCGGACTTTGAAATAGCGTGCCGATATGCTTTCTTGCTTCTTTATATGCTAAAGAGTGAGCAGTAGTATTATCAAAAACTTTTTCTCCGCATAGATGTACGTAACCACTATCTGGTGCTGTAAGGCCGGAAATAATTTTCGACAATGTCGATTTTCCAGAACCGTTAGCTCCAACAATTGCCACGCGCTCGCCGGAATTAATAGTTAGATTCACATTATTAAGAATCCAAGTATTGCCATTATCGTAGCTAAAGCAAATATCTCGCAGTATTACTGGAGTAGTAAAGTCAGCTTTGATTTCTTGACTTGCGTTTGTATTACTGCGACTTGCGATTCTGCTAATGCCGGTTGTATTACAAGCTGTAATGCAATTCGTATTTACGTTTGTATTACAGCTCGTATTGCCAGTCGTACTACAGTTCGTATTTATGTTACGCATGTTTGTCTGCGATAGTTAATTAACTTTATGAAGTAATTTAGAAATTGGCTTATAAATAATAATTGTTATTACTACGTGCAAAGCAAGTTTAATAACATTAAACGGCAATAAAACTGGAAGAATAAGTGATGCAACATCAGCAACATGCATGTGAGGAGCGTAAAGAGGAGTAATAATAAGATTTCCAACGATTGCGATAATAATAGCAACTACAGATCCAAAGATAAGACTTAGTGCAGCTCCCTTTTTTGTGTGCATTTTTTTGTAGATAAATGCTGCGGTAACTGAGAATCCAAATGAGACTAGCACTGCCATTATTGTTCCTAATGGATTTGTGAATAAGTGTGGTGCAAATCCAAGTATGCTTACTATTGCTGCAGCTGCAGGTCCGTATGCGAATCCTGCTACGAGGCATACAATTCCTGAAGGATCGTATTTAAGATAGCTAACTGGAGTAATAGGGAATTCTATGAAGCTAACTGCCATAGATAAAGCTACGAACAATGCGTATTGCGCGATTCTTTTTGTTGACCAATAGTTTGAAGAATTAGCATCTGTGCTGTGCAGAGAATTACTTAAAGTACCCATGGTGGGCCTCCGTTTCTTCCATCCGGACTTTGACCGTTGGCTTCGGAATTTGACCGAATCTGCAGATTTTACTCCGCTCGCGGGCTTCAAGATTATCTTGCTACCGCCAGTAAGGATTTTCACCTTCCCTGAAACAAATATTCTTTTATACATTCCTTTTGTATATCATGCCGTGAACATTATGTGTTTATAAGACTAAATATGAAATTAAATATTGAACTAAATATTGAACTAAATATTGAACTAAATAAAGTAATCCATTTTATATTTTTGTAATTTAAATGTGGCGAGGGTAGGTGCGAGAATAACAGTATGAGCAATGTTAGCAGTACGAGAACTAGAAAATCTGTAAGCGTTAAAAAAACCAATGGTACTAAGAAGACTACTGGTGCTAAAGAATCTGAAGACGTTAAGGAAACTAAGGCAATTGAAGAAACTAAAGTAATTAAAGAAGCTAAAGAAACCACTGGTGTAGATAAAAGTTTAACTAAAGTAAATAACAATATTGAATCTACAAATAGTGAGTATTCGAAGCAAAGTATTGAGCGTTTAGCTGTTGTTGTAGTTACGTATAAGCGTCAAGAGTTGTTGGCTCGTTTATTTAAGTCGTTTGAGAATTTAAATGAATGCCCATGGAGAATTATCGTAGTTGATAATGAAAAAAGCGAGAAAACTCGTGAAATGGTTGATTCGTTAAATGAGAATCTTACTAAAAAATGGGGTAATACGTATAGCGATGATGAAGGCAATTGTGAACACGTGCTTTACGAGCCTCAAGAGGATAATTTAGGTGGTGCTGGTGGATTCAGTGCTGGCGTTAAAAAGGCTTATGAGATTGGTGCTAAGTGGTTCTGGGTTATGGATGATGATGTTGAAACAGTTCCAGAATCTATTTCTCGTTTAGCTCCATGGACTAAAAAGCATTCTGTAATTCAAGGAAGCCGATTAGATTACGATGGTGGGAAATTCTACTGGCAATACGACTTCTTGGTGCCTATGGGCATACCAAATCCTTTCGCTCCTGCGGCTTTTGGACGTTCTGGATATCGTGTTATGAACACTTTGTGTTTTGAAGGTGGATTGTTTAGAAGAGATGTTGTTAAGAAAATAGGTTTTCCTGATCCTCGATATTTTATTTATTGGGATGATACTACTTATGGGTATCTTGCTAGTAAAGTTACAAATCCTATTGTTATTCCTGACATTGTTTTAAGACGTACTCGTGATATTCCTAATTGGGATATTGCTGGAGTACGACAGTTAAATTCTACTTCTGATATGAATCGTTACCATATTATGCGCAATCGCGGTTTTATGGCGCGTTATTTCATGGTTCATGGAGATTATCATCCGGTTATGTTTGCTTTGGGAACTGCTGCTACTGCTGCGAAGGAATTTATTCGTTTGTTAGCAGTTGATCGCGATAACATATCTTCTGGCGTAGGAAAATTAATTAAAGGATGGTTTGCTTCTAGAAGGATTTTGCATGATTCACATTGGAAGCCTATGCCTTCTTTAGAATAAAAAACAAACGTGTTTCATAAATTTGCAAATTTGTATAATTCTTGGTTATTATACTGAGAAAAATAATATTGGAACCGTTGGCAATAATTAAGTTCGTGGCTACGCGTGTCGTTTATAAGATAATGTAGAATGAACTTGAAATTCCATTGTCAACACATTCAGAGGAGAGGTGTTAGCGATGATTAACACTGCACAAGCTTTTGGCGTAGATATCGGTGGTTCAGGTATTAAGGCTGCACCAGTTAATCTTGAAAAAGGCGAGTTCGCTGAACCGCGTTATAAGATTCTAACTCCTGCAGTTTCTACTCCTCAGGCAGTCGCTGATATTGTTCGTCAACAACTTGAACATTTCGAAGTCACTCCTGATGTTCCTGTTGGTATTGCTTTCCCAGCACCAATAAAGCCAGGCAAGAAGCTTGATTATATGGCAAATCTTGACCAGTCGTGGATTGGTGTTGATGTCACAGAAGTGTTTAGTGAAGCATGCGGCCGTCCTGTTACCGTTGTTAATGATGCTGATGCTGCAGGTTTGGCTGAACAGCATTTTGGAGCAGCAAAAGATAAGGATGGATTGGTTATTGCAACGACATTAGGTACTGGTATTGGTACTGCGTTGATTTATAACGGTGTTCTTATTCCTAACACAGAGCTCGGCCATATTCAGCTTGAAAAGGGTAAGGGTGATGCTGAGAAGTATGCTGCATCATCAGTGCGTGAAAAGCTTGATATGGGTTATAAGAAGTGGGCTAAGCGCTTAACTAAGTACTACGGATTGATGGAAAAGTATTTTAATCCAGATTTGTTCGTTGTTGGCGGTGGCGTGAGCCGCGTAAGTGAAAAGTTCTTGCCACATATTGATATTAAGACTCCTATTGTTGTTGCTTCTTTGCATAACGAGGCTGGCATTATTGGTGCAGCTTTCTATGCTATGCAACAGCGTGAGAAGTAATTAATTTAAATTAGATAATATTAGTTTATTATTTAAATTTATGTGCTAATTGCTTTTATGCTCTGACATTTAGCTAGGCGCAGTCGCGATTTTAAATCGTTTGATTGTGCCTAGCATTTTTATTAGTTTCTTAGTTTATTAATTTATTAGTTTTACATGTTGTCTTACATGTATCGTTTTGCGTATCGTTTTATCATATATCTTTGATTCACTGTAGTGTAGTTGTGTGCGATTTTCTTCTAGAGTTGATGTAAGTGAGCCGAATCCTATTATCGTAGCTCAGCGACGTGCTTTATCTGAACATATAAAATTAACGAAGCTTAATGATTCTAATCCAACATCTCATAATCTTGCTCCAGAGTGTTTATCTAGCACATACAATGCAGATCCTAGAGGTCCTTTAGAAGTTAGAAAGCTATTATCGGATTTTATTAATAAAAGAGATAATCGAATTAGTGATGCGTGTGCTACTGATTCCGTAAGCGATTCTGTAAGTGATTCGTGCGCAAATGGCAAAAGTAAATATAACGTTCAAGCTGTTAATCCTGAAAATATTTATGTTTTGTCTTCCACTTCTCAAGCATATGCATGGCTTATGATGCTTTTATGCGATGCTGGAGATGCTGTTCTTGCGCCTACTCCTGGGTATCCTTTAATTGAATCAATAGCCAGACTTAATAATGTAGTTTCGATACCTTATTTTTTGCGCTATGACGGATCGTGGACTATTGATTTATCTAATCTCCGCTACTTAATCGAAAATGATTCGCACAATATTAAAGCATTAGTGCTTATTAACCCAAATAATCCAACTGGTTCGTATGTGAAGCCACAAGAGCGAGAAACGTTGTTGGAACTTTGTAATCGTCATGGTATAGCTATTATTGCAGATGAAGTTTTTTATGATTATTCTTTAGAGCCTTTTGACAATAACGCTCGTTTAGCTGGAGAATCATCAACGCTTGTTTTTGCTTTAGATGGATTTTCTAAAATGTTGGCAGCTCCTCATGCAAAAGTTGGTTGGATTGAAGTTTCAGGACCAACTGAAGATGTTAATGAAGCTAAAAAACGCTTAGATGTTATAGCTGATGATTTTTTGCCTATCGGTGCAACTGTTTCAGAACATATTCCGGAATTATTATCTTGCGCATCTAATCAAACTAATAAAGTTCGCGCTCGCGTACGTGAAAATCTTAAAACATTACGGTCAGTGTTATCTAAATGGCCTAATTGCACTGTTAGTGCTTTAAGAGCAGAAGGCGGATGGAATATTTTACTTCGTGTGCCTTCATGTATTGATGATGATGTTCTTGCGTTGCGTTTAATTAAAGATTATTGCTTGGTTTCCCAGCCTGGATATTACTTTGATATGCCTAATAATGGTTATCTTGCATTATCGTTATTGCCGGAGCCTGAACAATTTAATAGTAATATCGAGCGTTTATTAAAAACCGTTGATGTATTGCTTAGTGAAATTATAGGTGAGTGATCTTATAGGAGAGTGATCTTATAGGAGAGTGATCTTATAGGAGAGTTAGCCAAGCTCTTACGTTATACCATAAATCTGGATTGTATTTTACTAGTGAATCTTCTCTTCCTACAGTGAACCAGCTCAAGAATATTATTGCGATTGAGAACAGTAGTAGAGATATAAAAATAGCTCGTATAGAATATGCTGATACTTTATTTATCAACGTATCGTCATTGTTAAGTACAGCGATTTTTTCTAGGAATAGTGTTATTCCTACTGTTGCTCCTATTGCAAAAAGCCAGCTGAAATCTGCCATATATCTCCAGCCTATTCCAGCTTTCAAACTATCGAATATCACTAATATAAAAGCTGATGCAATTGAAGTAATCGCAATATTAGCTACGTATTTATTTTTAGTATGTTTGTAAAAAGCAATAGCTGAGATTATGCCTAATAAAACTAGAGGGCAAATACTAAAAATTCCGCCGATCATTGGTTCGCTATACTGCCACTTATTAAATGAGATTGGTTGAATTCCAATCCAAGGGAAATCAGGTATGATGCGTAAAGGCAATGCTAAATAGCTAATTATAGATGGGAGTATATTATCTGCCGGTATTCGCATTTTAGTCATGTCTGTTACTGTTATTTGATATTCGTTCCCAAATTTAAAAGGTGAGCCGAAGCGAATACTGTTATAAAAGCCTAGTGGTATTGCGATGATTGCTATTGGTATAAAAGTTATTGCAATAAATTTAGATAATTCTTTCCAGGAAGACGAATTTTTATAGTCGGCTAGAATATTTCTTAAAATGTCTAAAATTTTCTTTCCGAAAATAGGGAAAATAAAAATGAAAGCTATTGCGAATGTTGGTCTACAACCCAGATTAATAGCTATAAAGAATGTGCCTAAAATGAAGTATGTTTTACTGAAAGTCGAATCTGATTTTCTTGCATGAATCCAGCATAGTAATCCTATAGTTGTGAACATCATGGAAGCTGCTATAGGTACTGAATAGAATGATGGTCTAAACCATAAGTATGAAATATTAGAAGAAACCAGGAACATCGCAACGCAACAAGATGCGGTTCCTAATGAAGCCTGTTCTTGAACTCTGCGAACTAAGCTAATCACAAGTAAAGATCCTGATATAAGGAATCCTATAATGCATAAGAAAGTAACTGAAGATGTAGGTAAACTAATAGCATTATGAGTGAATATTGAGCTTATTGCTTGGAAAGGTAAGAAGAATAATATTGTTGGAACAACGCCAAAATAAGAGTACCAATGTCCTTGATAATAAGAGTGATCCCAGTAAATATTACTAACACCGCTTGCTAAAAGTTTGTCTCTTGCAGAAGGATCATATGGATTTGCTAATTGTGTAAGCTCATGCGGTACTGGTAAATCTAAGTAAGCATGACCGTTTAGGAAAGCTTTAGCTGTGTTATTGTATTGGTCGAAATCGTATGTATAGTTTCCTTCTACGTCGAAATGCAATGGTGCTGAGTACATGAAGCTTTCAACAATAGATTTCACAGCGTTTAATATAAATGGCAAAATAATGATTATGAAAAATATTTGATGGTAAATATTAGATGTGTTAAGTTTTATTTTCCATAATTTAGACCACGGATTCCATGCTGCGATTATTAACGATATAAGAATTAGTATTCCTATGCGTCCCCATGAAAAGCTAAAAGGCACTCTTACATTTGCTCTAGCGTCTTCCAAATCTATTATTGAATCGGCTGGATGTTGTATCCAGATTCTTAAAATGCCTGGTTTTCCAACGCCTTCTTCTGGTATTGGTATTATGGCGCCGTTTGTTGCACGAGGATTTGCGCTAATGTATTTTCCTGCATGGCTATTTACGTCAATTCGTACGTGAATATCTTTAATAATTGGCACATTTCCCAATTTTTTAGGTGGCTTAGATGCTGGTTGTAAACGAATATAAGGAGATGACCCATCTGAAATCACTTCAATATACGCTTCTGAAGGGTATAGGATTTTAAGTCCTCCAGAATGTAAACGCTGAAGTCCTGCTCCAATATTGTTGTGTGCAGAAAAACTATCCGTACTACCTGCGACGCTGTTCCAAAATTGGATATTGCCTAAAGTGCACTCAAACAAAACTATTAGTAATAATACGATTATTGGCATGCGTAGTTTTCGCAATATGTGTTTGTTGCGAAAGTATTTTCTACGTTGTGCTTCTATCAGAGTCTGAGATACTGAAATTGCCATAACGTATCTATCCTAACTGATTTGCATAGCTTATTAGTAATAAGCTTAGTTTTGTTCGTTAATTATTTAGTTTAAGTCTTATGCGTTTATTATTTTTATTTTTATTTTTATTTTTATTTTTATTTAATTTTATTCCTCTGCGACAAGATCTAGATATTCATCGTTCCATAAATCTTCATCGCCATCAGGCATAAGAAGAACTCTTTCAGGATGTAATGCTTCAACAGCTCCTTCATCGTGTGTTACAAGCACAATAGCGCCTTCATATTTTGATATAGCTTTAAGAATTTCATTCCTAGAGGCTGGATCCAAGTTATTAGTAGGCTCATCGAGTAAAAGTACGTTAGCTTGTGAAGTAACTAAAGTTGCGAGTGCAAGGCGTGTTTTTTCGCCTCCGGAAAGCACTCGAGCTGGTTTCATTGCGTCATCTCCTGAGAACAAGAAACTGCCAAGCATAGAACGAGCTTGAGTGTCATTCAAGTTTGGTGCAACGTGTTGAAGATTTTCTAAAACTGTTGCGTCTAAATCTAGAGTATCGTGTTCCTGTGCAAAATAGCCGATTTTGCATCCGTGGCCATACTTTACTTCACCAGTATCTGCTGTTTCTTCGCCTGCTAGAATGCGCAGTGTAGTTGTTTTACCGGCACCGTTGTAACCGAGTATTACTACTCGAGATCCTTTATCTATAGCAAGGTTAATTCCAGCGAAAACAATATTAGATCCGTATGCTTTAGAAATTTCCGTTGCCATAATAGGCGTTTTTCCACATGGAGCTGGCTCTGGGAAACGAATGTCTGCCACTTTTTCTTGTTTTTGAGCTTCGCTTGTTTCGCTAAGAAGTCGTTCTGCTCTGCGCATCATGTTTTGAGCTGCTACAGCTTTAGTGGCTTTAGCATGTAAGCGAATTCCTTGTTTCATAAGGCGTTCGGCTTTCTTTTCAGCTACTTCACGTTCTCTGCGTCTGCGTTCTTCGTCAACAACTCTTTGGTGCAAATATGCTTTCCAGCCCATTGAATACATGTCAATTTGTGCTGTTTGCGCATCTAAATGCCATACTTTATTAACAACTTCGTCAAGTAATTCTGTTGAGTGGGAAATTACGAGGAATCCGCCTTCAAATCGTTTAAGATAATTGCGAAGCCATATTATTGAGTCTGCGTCAAGGTGGTTAGTAGGTTCGTCAAGAATTAGCGTATCTGCGTCAGAAAAAAGTATTCTAGCTAACTCAATGCGCCTACGTTGGCCGCCTGAAAGAGTGCCTAGAGCTTGTTGCATGACTTCTTGTGGGAGTCCTAGGCTTGTTGCCATTGAAATTGCCTCAGATTGTACAGCGTATCCACCTGCTTTTTCATAGTCTTGCATGGCTTTGTCATAGCGATTCATAGCTTTTGACATAATATCTGGATCTGGATCCGTCATTTCTTTTTCTGCTTTGCGAATTCTAGAAACGATGGATGCTATGTCTCTAGCGCTCATAATGCGGTCGATAACGCTTTGTTCTGGATCTGCTGCATGAGTATCTTGTGGTAAGTAACCTAATTTTCCGCTTACTCGGACTGATCCTCCTGCAGGTAGCATGTCGCCTGTTATTACTCTTGTTAATGTGGTTTTTCCGGCTCCGTTTCGTCCGACTAAACCAATTTTGTCGCCTTTAGTAACGTGAAAATCAGAAGAATTTAATAGCGTACGCGCACCAATTTGTATGGTTAATGCTTGTGCGTCAATAGGCATATTATGTGTCCGTTTCCTGAAAAATAAGTCTTACTCATACTTAACTAAGTAAAATCTCAGCCAAACGAGCCATTATATCGTGTGGTGGTAACGAATTCTTAATAATCGCTTTTAAAATGCTATGTTTGGATTTTATGTGTGATGTTATGTGGGAGCTTAAGTCTGATGTTATGTGGGGGATTAAGTGTGATTTTATGTGTGACACGATTGTGGATGTTATGTGGGATGTGTTGCTGGAATATATTGTTTAGATGTGTTTAATGAGTATTTAATCACACGCGAATCGTATAACTTTACTTTTTCGAACAAGTGTTCTATACTTATTGGACTTGTATGATTTATTGTGAATTAAAATCGTTAATTGAACGTTGCATATGCGTATTGGGTATTGCATATAAGTATTTCGGAGGCGGCTATGTCAAAGCTACAGCAATCAGATGCGTTACAAGCGTTATTGGATGATGCTCCGTTATGCTTATCTAAAGGTTCTCTTATATCTGATTTATCTAAAGTTCCTTCTGAATGGAAAATAACTATTCAAGGAGCTCGCGAGCATAATCTTAAAAACGTTAGCTTATCTATTCCAAGAAATCGCATGGTTGTATTTACTGGTCTTTCAGGATCCGGTAAATCTTCACTGGCTTTCGACACTTTATTCGCAGAAGGACAACGACGTTACGTTGAATCACTTAGCGCTTATGCTAGGCAATTTTTAGGCCGCATGGATAAGCCAGATGTAGATTTTATTGAAGGCTTAAGCCCAGCAGTTTCTATAGATCAAAAAACTACGAATAGGAATCCTAGATCTACAGTTGGTACGATTACGGAAATCTATGATTATTTACGTCTTCTTTTTGCTAGGGTTGGAACTCCATACTGTCCTGAATGTGGTGAATTAGTTAGTGCTCAAACGCCTCAGCAAATGACTGATACTTTGCTTTCTATGCCTGAGCGTACGCGTTTGCAAATATTAGCTCCAGTAGTTAAAGGACGTAAAGGTGAGTTTAAAGATGTTATAGAACTTTTGCGTTCAGACGGTTATGCTAGAGCAATTATTGACGGTAAGATGCGCGATTTTTCCGAAGATATTAATCTAGCTAAGCAAAAAAAGCACACTATTGAAGTTGTTATTGATCGTTTAGTTATTAAAGATGGAATTCGTGTACGTCTTACCGACTCTATTGAAACAGCATTAAAACTATCTCATGGAGTTGTAGTTGCTGATTTTGTTGATGAACCAGAAGAGTCTTCAAAACGTAGACAATCATTCTCAGAACATAGAGCATGTCCAAATAATCATCCTTTAGAGCTTGATGAAATTGAACCAAGAACTTTTTCGTTCAACGCTCCATATGGAGCATGCAAGGAATGCTCTGGTATCGGTTATAACCTAGAAATTGATCCAGAATTAGTTATTCCTAATCCGGAAAAATCTCTTTCTCAAGGTGCTATTGAGCCATGGGCTATGAATAAATCTGCTGGAATGTATTATCAGCATGTGCTTTCAGGACTTGCCAAAGATCTAAGCTTTAGCATGGATACTCCTTGGCAAGATTTACCTAAAGATGTTCAACAAGCAATTCTTTATGGACATGATTTTACTGTTCAAGTTTCATATAGAAACAGATGGGGTCGTAATAGGGAATATTCCACTGGATTCGAGGGTGTAGTTCGTACACTCATGAGAAAACATGATGAAACTGATTCTGATCAAATGCGCCAATACTATGAATCTTATATGCGTGAAGTTCCATGTAGGGCTTGTGAAGGCAGACGTTTAAAGCCAGAAGTTCTTTCGGTTAAAGTTGGCGAATACTCAATTGCAGACGTGTGCGATATGCCTGTTTGTGAAAGTTTGAAGTGGATTAATTCACTTGAGTTAAAAGGTTCTCAAGCTATTATTGCTGGAGAAGTTCTTAAAGAAATACGTGCACGACTTGGATTCTTAAATGATGTCGGATTAAATTATTTAACTCTTTCACGAGCAGCAAAAACATTGTCTGGAGGAGAAGCGCAGAGAATCCGTTTAGCAACACAAATCGGCTCAGGATTAGTAGGTGTCATGTATGTGCTTGACGAACCTTCAATCGGATTGCATCAAAGAGACAATGAACGCTTAATAGCAACATTGCACCATTTACGAAATCTTGGTAATACTCTTATAGTCGTTGAACATGATGAAGACACTATTCGTCAAGCAGACTGGCTTGTTGATATTGGTCCAGAAGCTGGAGAACGAGGCGGTGAAGTAGTATATTCAGGACCATCCTCGTGCATATGCAAAGCTGAACGCTCTATTACTGGAGATTACATTGCAGGAAGACGATCAATTAGTGTTCCTGAAAAGCGTAGAAAAGTAGATTCAAATCGTGTCTTAAAAATTATTGGCGCTCGCGAACATAATTTAAAGAATATTGATGTTTCTATTCCGTTAGGCGTTTTTACGTGTATTACTGGCGTTTCTGGATCTGGAAAATCGACTTTAATAAATTCAATACTTTATCCAGTTCTTGCTGATAAGCTGAATGGTGCGCGAATTGTTCCTGGAAAGCATAAGGAAATAAAAGGCGTTGAGAAGTGTGACAAAGTTGTTCATGTAGATCAGAATCCTATTGGTAAAACTCCGCGCTCTAATCCTGCTACATACACTGGCGTCTGGGATAAAATTCGTTCTTTATTTGCTCAAACGCCTGAAGCTAAAGTTCGAGGATATGGTCCGGGAAGATTCTCTTTTAATGTTAAAGGAGGTCGTTGTGAGGCATGTCATGGCGATGGTACTTTGAAAATTGAAATGAACTTCTTGCCTGATGTATATGTTGAGTGTGAAGTTTGTCATGGAAAGCGTTATAACCGCGAAACTTTAGAAGTTAAATATAATGGCAAAACAGTTTCAGATGTTCTTGATATGCCTATTTCTGAGGCTGCTGTTTTCTTTAAAGCATATCCATCTATAGCTAGATATTTAAATACTTTAGTTGATGTTGGTTTAGGATATATACGTTTAGGTCAGAGTGCTCCAACTCTTTCTGGAGGTGAGTCTCAACGTGTGAAGCTTGCTACAGAATTACAGCGCAGATCTACAGGTAAGACTGTGTATATTCTAGATGAGCCAACAACAGGTCTTCATTGTGAGGATGTAAGAAAATTATTGCTTGTTCTTCAATCTCTTGTTGATAAAGGCAATAGTGTTATTGTTATTGAGCACAATCTTGACGTTGTGAAATCAGCGGATTGGATTATTGATTTAGGGCCAGAAGGTGGGGATGCAGGTGGAACTGTTGTAGCTTCTGGTACTCCTGAAGATATTTGTGAATGCGATTCTAGTTGGACTGGTAAATTCTTAAAACCAATGTTAAATCTTTAATATTTGACTTTAGAAGTTTATAGGATTTTTTAAGAAAGGGGGTGAAATGAATAATATCGACGATTTAGAATCTGATTCTTCTCATTGGCGTAAAACAAGTAAAAACAACAGTGACTCTCAAAATAACCACAGTGATGTTCAAAATGTAGATGGTTTTAATTCTTTAGGAGCGCCTTTATTGGGGGATAGTCGTGACCTATTTAGACCAGCTTCGCGTGATATTCCAGCTCAACCAGGAGTTTACAAGTGGCGTGATGGTGAAGGAAGAGTTATTTACGTTGGAAAAGCAAAAAATTTGCGGAATCGTTTAGCTAACTATTTCCAGCCTTTATATCAATTGCATCCTCGTACACAATCAATGGTTTTAAGTGCAAGAAGCTTGGAGTGGACTGTTGTAGCCACGGAATTTGAAGCGCTTACACTTGAATACACTTGGATTAAAGCATTTAATCCAAAATACAATGTAGTTTTTCGCGATGATAAAACTTATCCTTATGTTGCAGTGTCTGTTAATGAGGAATTTCCAAGAGTCTGGATTACTCGTAATCGTGGTGCGCGAAGCGCTCGCTATTTTGGTCCTTATGCAAAAGTATTACCGCTAAAACATAGTCTTGATTCACTACTAAAAACTTTTCCTGTTCGAACGTGTTCTTCAGCGATTTTTAATAAAGCTAAAAGAACTGGAAGACCGTGCTTGCTTGCATCAATTGGCAAATGTTCAGCTCCTTGTATAGGAAAAATAACTTCAAAAAATCATCGTGATTACGTTGAACATTTAGTTGGAATACTTACAGGAACAATAGGTTCTTCTTATGTTTCTAGTCTTGTTCATGAAATGAAAAAAGCCAGTGATGATTTAGAGTTTGAAAAAGCTGCAAAGTTACGTGACGATATTTCTCTATTAAATACAGTTTTGCAAAAAAATGCGGTAGTTTTTGATGACTACGTTGAAGCAGATGTATTTGGCTTATGTGGAGACGATTTTGAAGTTTCAATTCATGCATTTTTTGTGCGAGCGGGGATGATTCGTGGAGAGAAAAACTGGTCCGTTGAAAGGAATGAACAAGATGATGATAGTAATCTTTTAGCAGATTTATTAGCGCATGTATATTCAGAATACGATAACGGATATAAGTCAGAGTTAAATGAGTCTAATCACATTAAACAGTTGCGCGATGCTTTTGACGGAGTAAATAACACTATCGCTACTGATCCAATACTTCGTGCACAAGCAACTCGAGAAAGACGTGAAAGACAGGAAACAACAGGTCGTGAGGATTTATTAGCTCCAATATCGCCTGTTCCTCGAGAAATTATTGTCCCATTGGAAATACATGAAGATAGGCGTAAGGAATTAGAGCTTTGGCTTTCTAATATTCGAGGTTCGCAAGTTAGCATTCGAGTTGCTGAGCGTGGAGATAAACGCGCATTAATGCAAAGAGCTAATGAGAATGCAAGTCAAGCTTTAACGCGAATTAAATCTAGTCGAATAAACAGCATTGAAATGCGAACTGATGCCATGAATGAGATAGCTCAAGCATTAGGATTAGCAGAAGCTCCTTTGCGTATTGAATGTTACGATATTTCTAATACGATTGATGGCACGTATCAAGTTGCTTCAATGGTAGTTTTTGAAGATGCAATAGCTCGTCCAAGTGAATATAGGAGATTTTCTATTCATGGAGAATCTGGCAATGGGCAGCTGGATGATTTAAGTGCATTATATGAAACTATTTGTAGAAGATTTACTCATAGTGATTGCGAAAGTTCATCGTCTAGTTCCAATAAAAAGCAGAAAAGGTTTGCTTATAAGCCGAATCTTATTGTTGTAGATGGTGGTAAGCAGCAGGCTATTGCAGCGAAGAAAGCGATGTTGGATTGTGGTATAAAAGATATTGCTGTATGTGGTTTGTCAAAGAAGCTTGAAGAAGTTTGGCTTCCAGATGATGATTATCCTATTATTCTTAAAAGAAGTTCTGAAGGATTATATTTACTTCAGCGTGCAAGAGATGAATCTCATAGATTTGCAATAGCGTATCATCGCAATAAAAGAAGAAAAGGCGTTTTGCGATCTTCTCTTGACTCTATTCCTGGAATTGGTTTGTCTTATACAAAAAGATTATTGTCTGTTTTTGGTAGTGTGAAGGCAATTTCTTCAGCATCTGTAGAAGATTTGCAAAAAGTTCCAGGAATTGGTGCAGATAAAGCTCGTAGCATTTTTGAAGCTTTTCACAATTAAGTTTATACTTTCCACAATTAATTTGAAACTTTACGTAATTAATACGTGTAAGTATTTTCGTCTAAATATACGTTATAAAAAATGAGTATGTGCTTTACGATTAATTATTGCGACATTTTAATTTGTTTAGTCAACATCGAGCATTAGCCTAATAAGTATGTCACAGGAAATTGAAATTGGTTTGGGTAAAAAAGCCCGTGTAGCGTATTCACTTGATGATATCGCTATTCTTCCTTCTCGTCGTTCGCGTGATCCACAAGCTGTTTCTACAGCTTGGCAGGTTGATGCGTATAGCTTTGATGTACCTATTATTGCGGCTCCTATGGATTCAGT
Organism: Gardnerella coleohominis; assembly: GCF_002896555.1. Classification (GTDB taxonomy): domain Bacteria; phylum Actinomycetota; class Actinomycetes; order Actinomycetales; family Bifidobacteriaceae; genus Bifidobacterium; species Bifidobacterium vaginale_F. The sequence continues at coordinate 368,609 of NZ_MNLH01000001.1, read as the reverse complement.
TACGAGTCCTGATACTGCAATTGCAATGGGACAAATGGGTGCTTTAGGTGTTCTTGATTTGGAAGGACTTTGGACTCGTTATGAGAATCCTGAGCCATTGTTAAAAGAGATTTCTGAATTGCCTTCTGAGTCTGCTACCAAGCGTATTCAGGAAATTTACTCTGAGCCGATTAAGCCTGAGCTTATTGTTAAGCGTTTGCATACTATTCGCGATGCTGGTGTTACTGTTGCAGGCGCTCTTTCTCCTCAGCGCACTCAGGAATTTTATGCTAATGTTCTTGAAGCTGGAGTTGATTTATTCGTTATTCGTGGAACTGCAGTTTCGGCAGAGCATGTTTCTAAAGATCATGAGCCTCTTGATTTGAGGAAGTTTATTTATGATCTTGATGTTCCAGTTATTGTTGGCGGATGCGCAGATTATACGTCTGCATTGCATCTTATGCGAACTGGTGCTGCTGGAGTTTTAGTTGGATTCGGCGGCGGTGCTGTTTCTGCCACAATGAATACTTTAGGAGTTCAAGCTCCACTTGCTACAGCTATTGCTGATGTTGCTGAAGCTCGTCGTGATTATTTGGATGAGTCCGGCGGCCGTTACGTTCATATTATTGCTGATGGCGGAATGGGCAATTCTGGTAACTTCATTAAGGCTTTGGCAATGGGAGCAGATGCTGTAATGCTCGGTACTCCTTTGGCTCGCGCTACTGAAGCTCCTGGTCATGGAATGCATTGGGGTGCTGAAGCTCGTCATCCTTCGCTTCCTCGTGGCATGCGTACTAATGTTGGTACTGTTGCTCCTTTGGAAAATATTCTTTTCGGACCAAGTCATAAAGCTGATGGAACCACTAATTTCGTTGGAGCTTTGCGCCGCACAATGGCATCAACTGGATATGTTGATGTTAAGAGTTTCCAACGTTGCAGCGTAGTTTTTAAGCCATTTAATTAAGATAATAGGTGAGTAGATAGCTTCTTTTAGAAGCGTTATTGCTGTATTATGGCGAGTTTGACATGAGTTGAACTCGCCATTTTATTAAATTGCTGTATAGGTTTGTGATACCGGAAGTTTGTGATGATAGAAGTTTGGGATATGTGATACCAGAAGCTTGCAATGCTAGAAGTTTGCGTACTCTAAGTTGAAGTTATAGTCTAAAAATCAATAAATCAACAATTTTTCTAATTTTTCAAATTTTTATAATATAAATGTTAGATTAAATCGATTTTGCATGAAAAATTAACATATCTTTTGTTATTTTTTTAGAATTGAAGTTCTATTTTAACAAAATGTGCATAAAACAATGTGTCAAAAACGTTGATTTTATTGGGAAAATAAGATTGTCGTATTTATTTATCCACATTTTTAATTGTTTTTTATTCTCTTTTTTAATTTCGTTGTATGCTGTACCTATTCCGCAAAAGAAATCATATTATATGCGGTATTTTAATGAAAAGAGGAAGAAAATGAAAAAGATATGTTTTGCGGATTCAGATCCGCTTGATGAGGATAAATATCTAGATTCTAAAGGTATGTTTACCAATAGTTCATCTGATGATGCGTCTGATTATGATACGGCACCGCCTCCTATTAAAAAGATGCCTAATAAGCTACCTACGTACGATGGAGTATTTTTAGTAGGAGTTTCTCAAAGAAAAGTCCCTTATCATATAAGCCTTGCTTATGATGACACTATTTCTGAGGAAAAAATGTTCTCGATGGCTATGCATACTTGCAGGGTTGCTTGTATAGCACTCGATATAGCTCGAGGGCATCCAATTATGCCTGTTATGAATAAAATGCTTTCAAGTGATTGCATAAAAAAGTTGCATAATATGTGGGTTATGGTTGGAGAGCATCTTCGTGAGCTTAATGATCCTATTTTGAATTTTGAAGTGTGTAGACTTCCAGTTAATCCGCATTTAGTTAATGGAATTATGGTAGAGCCAACTCATTTTGAGGGAGTAGTTAGAATGACTACTGGCTATGAACAATATTGGACTTCGTTGTCTTTGAAATATAAGCGCGGTGAATGGATTTGTACTTATGCGGATATTGGCTGATTTAGTTGATTTTGTTAGTGAATTAAATATATCTCATTGCTAATAAAAGTATGTAAAAAATAAAAAATAAATTAAATAATAATTGAAATTATTTTATATGACTATTGATTTTAGAAATGGTGATGAGATGGTTATTAAAAATAAGCTGCGGATTAGTTATTTTTATAATTCGCAGCTTTTTATATATAAGCTGGCTCATACCTTTAGTCATACCTTTAGTTATATCTTTAGCTATATTTTTAGCTATATTTTTATATTCTTAGTCGTATTTTTACTCATATATTTACTCAAACCTTGTTTTATAGTACTCATAAATTTCTGTATAAAATAATGCGCAATATATTTATTTGTAGAAATTTCCAATATAAAAAATATTTTTTTGTATGAATTGCGTTCGTGTTGCTCTAATAATTAAAGTACAATGACAATTATGCTCCGAGAATTTTCTGTAGAAGCCATTCACCCAACTCAAGACGGTGATACCATTTATTCACTTCTTGCTAATAGGGCATTACGCTCTCCGCAAGGAACTATTGCTCAATGGCAAGACGAAGACACTAGACAATGGCATGATGTTACTGCTGTTGAAATGCTTGCCAAAGTTCGTGCTACTGCTAAAGGATTGATTGCGCTTGGTGTGCAACAAGGATCGAAAGTAGTTATATATTCAGCTACATGCTACGAATGGGGTGTAGTTGATTTTGCTTGTGCAGCTATTGGTGCTGTTTCAGTTCCAATTTATGAAACTGATTCTGCGCTGCAAGCAACTGACATTATTAATGAAGTACAGCCTGTTATTGCTTTCGCTGGTGATGACGCTCATGCTCAGTGCTTAGAGTTGATTCGTAATAACAATAAAAATACTTCTTTCAAGACTTTTAATTTCAAAGCCGGCGGCTTAAGTGCTGTTATAGACTTTGGTAGGTCTTTGAACACTCAAGAGCTTGATAAGGCTATTGAAAATGTAAAAGCTGACGATTTGTCAACTATCGTATACACATCTGGTTCTACCGGTAAACCTAAGGGTGCAATGCTTTCGCACAGAAACTTCACTCATATTGTTTTCGCTGGTTATGATGTGTTGAATGACATGCTTTATCAGCCTAGCAGGCTTTTGCTATTCTTGCCTTTAGCTCATTGCTTTGCTCGCTATATACAATACGTATTAATCGGTTCCAACGGTGTAGTTGGATATGTTCCTAATGCTAAGCATCTTTTGACTGATTTGCGAAGCTTTAAGCCTTCTTATTTGCTTGGAGTTCCTCGAGTATTTGAGAAGGTCTATAACGCTGCTTCACAAAAAGCAGGTGCGGGTATTAGAGGTAGAGTTTTTGCTAAAGCTGTAAGGCATTTTATCCAGTGGTCGCGTGATGAAGTAAATGGCAAGTCGCATTCTTTGTCTGCAAAAATGGAACACAAGTTCTATATGAATACAGTTGGATCATCTATTCGTTCGGCTTTGGGTCCTAATCTTTCATGGTTAGCTTGCGGTGGTGCTCCTATAAGTGCAGATTTAGCTCATTTCTTTAATGGTCTCGATGGTATAACCTTCATACAAGGTTATGGTATGACTGAAACTGCTGCTCCATGCGTAGTTAATTTTGAACATGCTAATCAAGTTGGTTCAGTAGGTCGTCCTGGTCCTGGTATTTCTATTCGTCTTGCAGACGATGATGAAGTCTTGATTAAAGGCCCAAATGTCTTCATGGGTTATTACAACAAGCCTGAACTTACGGCTGAAGTATTAGATGAAGATGGTTGGCTACATTCTGGAGATATTGGCGAGATCGACGATGAAGGATTCTTATCTATTACTGGCCGTAAGAAGGATATTATTATTACGGCTGGCGGTAAGAATATTAGTCCTGCTCCGCTTGAAGGCATTATCTCTAAGTGTCCTTTAGTGTCTCATGCAGTAGTTTTGGGCGATGGTAAGCCATTTATTTCTGCACTTATTGAGCTTGAACCAGATATGGTTCGTTCTTGGCTTAAAACACAGGGCATGCCAGAAAATATGCCTATGAGCAAAGTTGTAACTAATGAAGCTGTACGTTCTGTTGTTCAACAATATATTGATCAAGCGAATAGTACTGTTTCTAGGGCTGAGTCGATTCGTAAATTCGTAATTTTGGAAGATGAATTTACTCAAGATGCTGGTACTCTTACTCCAAGCATGAAAGTTGTTCGTCCAAAAGTATTGAAGCGTTATGCGAATATTATTGACACGCAGCTGTATGCTCCTAAGCCTAATACGAAGCCTTTTCCAGCGACTGTAAAGATTCTTGATAAGACTACTGAAACAGTTCGTCAGGCTCAAGAAGCTGTAACGCCTAGAGTTCGTCAAGCTTTTGATCAAGCAGCAAATCAGCTTATGCATTTCGGTGATGAGTCTGCTTTAGAAAAGCATGATGTGGCTGCGAATGAGGCGTCTAACAAGACTTCTTCCGATGCTCATTAGTTTTATAATTTAAGAATTTGATAGTTTAGTAATTTAATTACATATCAAAAATTATTTATTAGCGCAGTGTTAGTAAGCATTAAATCTTTTTTGCTGTTTATTAACACTGCGTTTGTTTATTAGCACTGCTGTTTTATTTGTTTTACATGTTCTATGCGTTTATTTGTTCTATAAGTCTATTTGTTCTATACGTCTTATTTTTTTTTATTCGTGTTGTTTAAGTTTCTATTTGATTTTTTATAATTTTTATAATTTTATTAAAAAGATGTCTATCAATTATTACGTGCTGTATACAATAATAGAGATTCTGTTTATAGTCTTCAGTAATAGTGATGAAGGAGAATTGTGACTATTCGTAAAATTCGCGTTGTACCTGATCCAGTATTGCGCACTCCATGTGATGAAATCAGTGAAATTACGCCTGCAATTCATAATTTGGTTGAAGATTTGCTGGAAACTGTTAACGATCCTGGTCGTGCTGGTTTGTCTGCAAATCAAATTGGTGTTAGCTTGAGAGCATTTTCTTATAACATTAATGGTCGAATTGGCTATATTTTAAATCCTGTTATTGAAGAAACTAGTGGTGAGCAATATGACGATGAAGGTTGCTTATCTGTTCCAGGATTGTGGTACAAAACTCGTAGAGCTAAATATGCTCGTGTTCGAGGCATTGATCTTCAAGGTAAAACTGTAGTTTTAGAAGGCGAAGGTTTGATGGCTCGTATGTTGCAACACGAATGCGATCATCTTGATGGACATATTTATTTAGATAGATTAGAGAAGGATGTCCGAAAGAAAGCTTTGAAAGAACTACGAGATAATATTAAATAGTTCTAAATGTGTTTATTAAATGTATTTCTTGAATATATTAAGAAATACATGAATCTTTAGTGTTATTTAATGATTTAGTTTAGTAGTTAGTTTCTGTTATAATCCTATTTCGCGTGTCCATTTGAGCATGAGTACTGTCGCGTTATATGATTGCTCGATTTTTATTGTCTACCGGATGCGCAAATACGCGCCATGTACGCGTCCATTCGTGTCGGTCGGCTTGATTTAGACGGATTGTTTAGACAAGTTGCATGCGAATAGACATGGCCAGGCAAGAACCGACAAGAAAGGTAAAGATATGTCGCAAATTACCATGAGCGAAATGCTGAAGGCTGGTTTACATTTTGGCCATCAGACTCGTCGCTGGAATCCAAAGATGAAGCAGTTCATTCTCACCCAGCGCAATGGTATTCATATCATCAATTTGTTCAAGTCTCTCGACATGATCGATAAGGCTTATGACTTCATCAAGCAGACTGTTGCTCACAATGGTACTGTTCTTTTCGTGGGTACTAAGAAGCAGGCTCAAGAAGCTGTGCAGAATCAGGCTACTCGCGTGAATATGCCTTATGTTTGCGAGCGTTGGCTTGGCGGTATGTTGACGAATTTCCAGACTGTTTCTACTCGTGTTAAGCGCTTGAAGGAACTTGAGGAAATGGACTTCAGCGATGTTCGTGGCTCTGGTTTGACTAAGAAGGAACTTCTTCTTTTAGAGCGCGAAAAGGATAAGCTTGCTAAGCAGCTTGGCGGTATTCGTAATATGAACCGCACTCCTTCCGCAATGTTTGTTGTTGACGTAAACAAGGAAGCTCTTGCTGTTGAAGAAGCTCATAAGCTTGGTATTCCAGTTGTAGCAATCGTTGATACTAACACTGATCCTGAGTCTGTTGAGTATCCAATTCCAGCTAATGACGATGCTATTCGTGGCGTTGAATTGTTAACTAGCTTGATGGCTGATGCTGTCGCTGAAGGTTTGCTTGAGCATGCTGGTAAGGGTTCTAAGTCCGAAGGTGCTGATGCTCAGCCAATGGCAGCTTGGGAAAAGGAATTACTTACTAACGAAAGCGAAGCTGCTTCTGAATCTGCTGAAGGTGAAGAAGCAGAAGAAGCAGAAAAGTCTGAGTGAAAAAATAGAGCTTATCTTCTATAAGCTTAATAGTAAGGCGTTTATGTGGTGTAAGCGTTTTGCCTATGCCACTAAGCCCTACATATAATACGAGGAGAACAAAATGGCAGCTATTACTGCAGCGTTGATTAAGCAGGTGCGTGAAGAAACCGGCGCCGGCATGATGGACGTTAAAAAAGCTCTTACTGAAGCTGAAGGCGACGTTGCCCGCGCTAAGGAAATCATCCGCGCTAAGGGTATTCAGGCAGCTGGTAAGCGTGAAGGTCGTAAGGCTCAGGAAGGTACCATCGCTTCTAAGGTTGTTAAGTCTGCTGAAGGCGAAACTGGTTACGCAGTTGAATTGAATTCTGAAACTGACTTTGTGGCAAAGACACCAAAGTTTGTTGAATTCTCAAACACTGTTCTTGACCATGCTGTTGAAGCTTGCGCTTCTACTGCTGAAGAAGTACTTGCAGCCCCAGCTGATGGTGCAACAGTTAAGGAAGCTGTTGAAGAAGCAGCAGCTTTGTTCGGCGAGCATGTCAAGGTTGGTCAGGTTGCTAAGGTAAGCGGTCCACACGTTGAGATTTATGCTCACAAGAAGTCTGTAGAATTGCCTCCAAGCATTGTTTCTATGATTGCTACTGATGAAGCTGGTGCTAAGGTTGCTCACGAAGCAGCTTTGCAGATTTCTGCTATGGGTGCTCAGTGGCTTCGTCGTGAAGATGTTCCAGAAGAAGTTTTGGAATCTGAGCGTCGCGTTGCTACTGAAAAGTCTTTGGCAGAAGGCAAGCCAGAGAAGATTGTTCCAAAGATTGTTGAAGGTCGTATGAATGCCTTCTTCAAGGAAACTGTGCTTCTCGAGCAGGCTTACGTGAAGGATCCTTCCAAGAGCGTCGGCGACTTGTTCAAGGAAGTTGGCGGTACTGCTTTGGCCTTTGCTCGTCTTGAAGTTGGCAAGGGTTCTGCTGAGTAAGTATCGTTTTATATCGATTACTTGTAATTGATTATTTTATAAGAAGTGGGTTCGTACATGTGCGTGCCCACTTTTTATATTTATAAGTAATCAAAACTTTATATTTACAAGTAATAATTTTTTTTTATTTGTTTCTTGTATTTATATTTCATAGTCATATTTTTATTTATATTTCGTAATTCTATATTTTTCAGTAATCTGCTATTCTTTTGAAAACTTTTACTCTGCGTTTTGTAGTGTCGTTGTTGGCCGATAGTATGACAACGATATGCTTGCATTCGCTGTGAGGACTGGAGGAATGGTATGACTATCGAACAATCGGAAAGCAATGCTCGTAGAGTTCTCTTAAAACTTTCAGGTGAAGCATTCGGCGGTGGTGCTGTTGGCATAGATACAAAAGTTGTACGTAGAATTGCCAAAGAAATTATGACTGCAGTGCGTAGTGGCGTGCAAGTCGCAATTGTTGTAGGCGGAGGCAATTTCTTCAGAGGTGCTGAGCTTCAGCAAGCAGGTATTGATCGTAGCCGCGGCGACTATATGGGTATGCTGGGTACTGTCATGAATTGCTTGGCTTTGCAAGATTTCCTTGAACAAGCTGGGCAAGCAACTCGAGTGCAGACTGCCATTACTATGGGTCAGGTTGCTGAGCCATATATTCCATTGAAAGCAATTCGACATCTTGAAAAGGGTAGAGTTGTTATCTTTGGTGCTGGTGCTGGAATGCCGTACTTCTCAACTGATACTGTTTCTATTCAGCGTTCTTTGGAAATTCATTGCGACGAAGTGCTAATGGGTAAGAATGGCGTTGATGGAGTTTATAGCGCGGATCCTCGTAAAAACCCTGATGCCAAAAAGTTTGTTACTCTTAATTACCATCGCGCTCTTGTTGACGGTTTGGCTGTTATGGATGCGTCTGCGCTTTCTATGGCTCGCGATAACAAGCAAAAAATTCGCGTATTCGGCTTGGAAGGTGAAGGAAACGTTACTCGCGCTTTGATTGGTGAAGAAATAGGAACGCTTGTTTCTGATTTAGAGCCTAAGTTTGCTGAATAAGTTTGCTGAATAATTATATATAACTGTATTATTTTGCACTTATTGGTAATATTCGGTTACCATTGATATTAAGAAATGTTTTAAGAACTATATTTGCAAAGGAGAATAAATGTCTGCAATTATCGATCAAGCTCGCGAACAGATGAATAAGTCTGTTGAAGCTACTAAAGAGAATTTTATGGGTATTCGCACAGGTCGTGCTAATCCTGCTTTACTTAATGGAATTATGGTGGATTATTATGGCGCTCCTACTCCAATTAAAGCTGTTGCGTCAATTGGTGTTCCAGAGCCTCGTACTTTAGCAGTGACTCCTTTTGATGCTTCTCAAGCTAATGCTGTTGAAAAAGCTATTCGCGATTCTGATTTAGGTGTAAGCCCTAATCGTGATGGTAATGTTATTCGTGTTACTATGCCAGAGCTCACCGAAGAGCGTCGCAAGGAATATGTAAAGCTTGCTAAGAATAAGGCTGAAGAAGGCAAAGTCGCTGTTCGTAATATTCGTCGTAAAGCTAAGGAAAGTATCGATAAGTCTGTTAAAGACGGTGAATTAGGCGAAGACGAAGGCGATCGTTTACAAAAAGAGCTTGATAAAGTCACTAAGCAGGTTACTGATTCTCTTGATGTCTTACTTGAAGGTAAGCAAAAAGAAATTATGGAAGTCTGATTTATATTTGTGGCTATAAGCATGTAACTTATATGTTATTGCATGTTCTAAAGATGGGTGTCGCATGAAACAGCATAAAGATGATATTGTTGAGTCTTCTCAAAGTCATTTAGATGATGATAAAAATGTTAAAGGAAAATCGTCTTCTTCAGCATTTAATAATTCAGAATCTAATGGCTCGTCATCTTCTAAGCATGATGGTGGCACCCATGAAGCTTTAACTGATATAAATCGACGTACAGGGCGTAATATGCCACAAGCAATAGCGACCGCAGTTGTTCTTATTGCTATTATTGTGGCTTGCTTGCTTATTAGTATGGATGCTTTCATTATATTGATTGCATTGTTTATGGTTGGAGCATTATGGGAGTTGCATGTTGATTTTGCAACTATTGGATTGCGTATACCTTTTGTTGCGCTATCAATTTGCTCTGTTGTAACTATTTTGTCGACTTATTATGCAAAATGGCATGCTATAGCTATGGCGAGTGGAATAACAGTATCACTTATTCTTACTGTTATTTTTGCAACTCTTAATAGCACTATATCTGCTCGTACTCTTCAAGCTGTTGAAAAGAAATTGCAGCATTCTTCAGGAGCTGTAACTAATAGCAGTACGTTCAATAATACTGCTGCATCCATGTTCGTAATATTGTATATCCCTCTTCTTGCATCGTGTATTGTTCTTTCAATAGCAGGTAGTAAATATGCTATTGCACATGCAATGTTATTGGTATTTTTGCCGGCTTTAAGTGATACTGGTGGTTTATTTGCTGGCGCTTGGCTTGGTAAGCATAAATTATCTCCTAGAATTTCTCCAAAAAAGTCTGTTGAAGGTTTAATCGGTTCAATGCTTTTTGCAATAATCGGTGCGTACGCCATTGTTATCGGCTTCTATGGTATGAAGTTTGTTGAGTTTTGGTGGCTTCCTGCAGTTATGGGCATAATTTCTGGAATCGTCGGTACTTTTGGCGACTTGTGCGCATCAATGCTTAAGCGTGATATTGGAATTAAAGATATGGGCCATCTTCTTAAAGGACACGGTGGCGTTTTAGATCGCGTTGATTCAATTCTGCTTTGTGGCCCTGTTTTGATGGCGATTATGAAGTTTGCGAAAGTTTGATTCTTTAAGAATTCTAGTTTTGTATAACAATTATTTTGCTTCATACGCTTTAAAGTATTGTTCTTAAATGTTTTTGCTTAAGAATCATGATGTCAGTGTAGTATCGTTGCCATGAGTGTAGCATATATTCCTTCGCCAACTATTTCGTATTTTAAACTTGGCTCTGTTACTATCCGCTTTTACGCAATCTTTATTCTTATCGGAATAATTTGTGCAATGTATATTATTACGCGCAAATGGAAGCGCATGGGTGGTAATTTTGATCAAATATTAGATATTGCCTTAGTGAGTGTTCCTAGCGGAATTATTGGAGCTCGTCTTTATCACGTTATTACAACACCTGAAAAGTTTTTTGGCCCTTCTGGCGACTGGGTTGAAATGTTCCGTATTTGGAATGGTGGACTTGGTATTTGGGGAGGAGTGGTTTTAGGATCACTAGCTGCTTGGGGAGTGTGCCGTTACAGGCATTATCCAACTGCTTTGCTTGCGGATGCAGCTGCTCCAGCTTTACTTATTGCTCAAGGAATTGGCAGATTAGGTAATTGGTTTAATCAGGAACTTTATGGTGCTCCGACTACTCTTCCGTGGGGTCTTAAATTAAATAATGTTGGTGGTGCAATCGGTCATAGTGAGAGTTGTTATGACGGCCTTTCATGCCCTGAAGGAACATTATTCCACCCAACGTTTTTGTACGAGATGATATGGAATTTTATTGGTGCCGCATTAATTATTTTTTGCGCTAAAAAAGTAATGCAAAAATGTAAAGCAGGTTCGCTTTTCATTATTTATGTAATGTGGTACACGGCAGGACGTATGTGGATTGAATCATTAAGAATTGATTTTTCACATGTTTTCTTGGGAGTTCGCATTAACGTTTGGGTATCAATCGGCGTATTTATATGTGCAGCTATTATTTTCGCGCTTCTTCAACGGCATAGTTTATTTACTGATAAGTTAAGTGAGAAATTAATTGATGTGACGTCTGATGAGAATGAAAAAAATAGTGCAAAATCGGATTTAAAACGTTAACTCGTCTCTTGCTTTTCTTAGAATGGGAATCATGAATATACAGATAGCACCTAGTATCCTTTCCGCTGATTTTTGCAATCTTGAGCGTGATCTTGTTGCGATTTCAAATGCGGATCTTGTTCACGTAGATGTGATGGATCATCATTTTGTCCCTAATTTAACTTTAGGGGAGCCAATTGTTAAACGTATTTGCGAGGTAACAGATCTTCCAGTTGATGTGCATTTGATGATTGAAGATCCTGATCGTTGGGCTCCAGAGTATGCAAAACTTGGTGCTGATTCTGTGAGCTTCCATATGGGTGCTACTCATGCGCCTGTTCGTCTTGCTCGTCAGCTTCGAGATATGGGTTGCAAAGCATGTTTTGCTGTTCGTCCTGCAGAACCGGTAGAACCAATTTTTGATATTCTCGATGAATTTGATATGGTTCTTATCATGACAGTTGAGCCAGGATTTGGCGGTCAGAAGTTCTTGAGCAATCAAATGGGTAAGGTTCGTCGTTTGCGCGATGAAATTACGCGTCGTGGTTTGCAAACACATATTCAGGTTGACGGCGGCGTTAGCCCATCTACGGCTGCTACAGTTGCACAAGCCGGTGCTGACGTACTTGTTGCAGGTTCTGCTGTTTACGGTGCTAAAAGTCCTGCTGAAGCTATTGAATCAATTAGGAATATTGCTCAAGATGCTTGGCGCGAATAATTAGCTTTAATTGATTGGGGGCATGAAAATGTCCCCGATTTTCTTATTTAATAGTAAATAATTTAATATAAAGTGCGACAGTTTTAATATATTTGCAATAACAGGTGTTATCATAAAAACGTATTTAAGATGAATTTAATATGGATTTTATCTTAAATGTAAAGTTTAAATGTAAAGTGATTATGCGGCGGTTATATAAATCTGCTAAGTGCAATAATTCCTGTGTTCGCATTTTGTATAACGGTTGTGATTTCAACAAGTTGTGATTTTTAATAAGGAAGGTGCTATGGTTAAGTCTGTTGAGAATCAGGAATATAGTCCTGAAGCGCTTAATCGGGTTTTTACTGTACCTAATCTTATTAGTTTTCTTCGCATTTGCTCTATTCCTTATCTTGCTTGGCTTATTGCGTGCAGAAGTATGGTTGTGGCGCTTGTTGTATTAGCTATTTCCGCTTTTTCTGATTGTGTAGATGGTTATATTGCGCGTAAATTTAATCAAGTAAGTAAGCTTGGTCAGATTTTAGATCCTATAGCGGATCGTTTACTAATTATTTGCAGTACTGTTGCTTTAGCATTTGCAAAAATAATACCTTGGTGGGCTTTGGCTTTAGTTGTAGCGCGCGATGTTATTATGACAGTGCTTATTGTGATTCTTGCTCAATATGATTATGGACCTTTGCCTGTTAATTTTGTTGGTAAAGCCGGTACAGCACTTCTTATGCTTTCAATTGTTTCTTTAATGATTGTTTATACTGTATCTGCTGAGTCTATGTTCGTGCTTCACGCTGCTGCACTTGCATGTGGAATATGGGGTATTTCGTTGTATTGGTATGCAGGATTTTTGTATATTAAACAGGCGTGCATGTTGCTAAAAGCAATAAAGAAGCAATAAAGAAGCAAAAGAAAGAATAAAGAAAAAATAAAGAAAAAATAAAGAATAGTAAATAATGGATTATTAGTAGAAATATTAGTAATAAGATATTTGGATTTATATTTTTAGTGAATGCACAAGCGAGTACAATAGAATAAGATTTAATTAAAGAGAAATAGCAAGTGAAAGAGAATACGTTAGCAGCATGAAAGAAGATGGGATTAATTCCGAAGACGTTGAAGCGTCTGATTCTATCGTTGATGATCAGATGCCGTCTTTCCCTGCTGCTGATGGCTCTCAGCTGATTCGACGTAGAGCAGCTTTTTCTAAATCTGTTTTTGGGCTTAAGACTCATCACTCAACTCAAGTTCATAACCATTTAGTTCTGCATCATGATAGACGTCGTTATGTTGATGACTATTCTTTAAGACTTATTGATGATTTAATTAATCGCCCTGTAGATCCTTTATTTATGGATGCTCGTTTAAATAAGCAAAAAGTTAGTGGATTTAGCTTGTGGGCAACGCGAATTATTGTTTTTATTGTTTGCGTAGCTGTTGGAACAGTTGGAACTCAATTTGTTCGTAGATTGCATGTTGATACTAGAAAAGCAATTCGAACGTCTTTGGCAAATGAATTGGTTAGCCATACAACGAAGTTTGATAATCTTCTTAAAGAAGTTACGAAATTGCATAATAGCGTTGATCGTGAATCGAAACGAATTACAACTCCTGAAGAAAATCAAGTTACGAAAAATGACGATATGGTTAATGGCGTAAATCCTGTTGAAGGTCCAGGAATAAGCATTACTATAGCAAATCCTATTTCTGCTGGCTCTGGATCTTCTGCTGGCTCTCTTCCTAGGGAATCTATGGGAGCGAGAATGCGCGTTATTACAGATAGGGATATTCAAACTTTTGTTTCTTTGTTATGGGAAGGCGGTGCTGAAGCTATAGCTGTTAATGGTCATCGTTTAGGTGTACAAACCTCTATTCGTATAGCTGGCCAGGCAATACTAATAGGTGTAAATCAAACGCAGAGCCCATATGTTATTGAAGCAATCGGAGATGCTAATACTTTAGCATCGAAAATTTATGATAAGAAACATTCAGCATGGTATTCATCACTTACGAATGCCGGCATTAATCCGCAAATTTCATATTCAAGTAAATTAAAATTACCAGTAGCTGGTACTGGTGATATTAGGTTCGCTCAAAAAAAGTAAGGGAGTAAATATTATGACAGCGATTCTTGGTTTGATTTTGGGCGTACTAATAGGTATTGTGGTTCATCCTGATATTCCTGTTGTTATTCAGCCTTATTTGCCTATTATGGTGGTTGCTGCGCTGGATGCTTTGCTTGGTGCTGCAAGAGCTTATTTTGAACGTAACTTTTCGGATAAAGTTTTCGTTATATCATTCTTCTCGAATGTTATTGCTGCTACGCTTTTAGTTTTATTAGGCAATCAGCTTGGTGTTGGTGCTCAGCTTCAAACAGCAGTGATTGTTGTGCTTGGCATACGAATCTTCTCCAATGTGTCAGCAATTAGACGTTTTATTTTGAGGAGTTAAAGTGTCTTTTTCTTTTTCTCGCAAACAAAACGATGAAAATATTGTTGGAAAACTACATCGTCAGCATGCTAAGGATCGTGAAAGCGATAGAACTCAAACAGGTTCTTTTCCTGTTGTATCAAAGCGTGCTAAGCCTTCTCTGAGTTCGCATATTACTAGAGCTCGTATTTTTACAGGCTTTCTCATTATGCTTATGTGTGCTTTATTGGGTTTTGCATACATGATTCAGGTGAATCGTAGTTCTTCTATATATGAAACTATGAGCGAAGATGAATTAACTAGGCTTATTACTGAAACTAATTCCCAGATACAGAATCTAGAACAGCGTAAAAGTGAATTAAGTGGGCAATTAGAGTCTTTAAAAGCTTCTGTTAATAAGCAGGAAGAAGCTCGTCGTATTGCTCGTCAAAATGCTGAAACTAATGGATTATTATCAGGTCGTTTGCCTGCTACAGGTCGTGGAATAATAATTCATATTACTGGCGGTGAAAAAGAGAAAATCGATGCTTCTACGATGTTCCAGCTTATTGAAGAATTGCGTAATGCTGGTGTAGAAGTGATGTCTATTAACGATATTCGTATTATCACTTCAAGTTATATTTCTGAAACCAAGCACGGTTTAGTGTGCGATGGTAGGCAAATAAATCCGCCTTATATAGTTAAGGCGATTGGAGATCCTCAAAATTTGCAAAATGCTGTAACTATTGCAGGTGGAGTAGGATCTAGGCTAAAAGTTAAATTTGGCGCGTTGGTGCACGTTATGACGCCTGATGAGGTTGAAATTAACGCGACACGCTCTGCAAAACAATATCAATTTGCTCAACAAGTCGAGTAACAAGGTACAATAAAAATTATGACAGAACCGATTCCTACAGCTGGAGAAACAACCATAATTGGTATGCCAGCAATACATATTCCTATTACATCTACTGCAGATCGTCCTTTGAAGAAAGATGATCTTGATACGATATCTAAGTTGGTACCAGGAACTGCATTGTTGATTTCTACTAGGGGAGCAGTTTCAGGTTCTAGGTATCTTCTAGATGAAGATGTTATTTCTGTTGGTAGAGATCCTCGTGCGGATATTCTTTTAGATGATTCAACTGTTTCTCGTGCGCATGCTGTTTTCCGCAGGAATGGTAATGTTTTTACTATTGCTGATTCAGGAAGCTTGAATGGTACGTATGTTAATCGTGAACGTGTTGACGAAGCTGTTTTGCATAATGGCGACGAAATCATGATTGGAAAATTCAGGTTAGTTTTCTTTGGAACTGACGCTTTTTCGAATTAATATAATTTTTTAAACAATTCTTATGATAGTTTAAATGATAGTTTAAATTGTTTTGTTTAAATTTTATTTAAGTTTGTTTGAATTGGCTGGGATTTTTTCTCGATAAATAAGAGATTTGAGATACAGGGGGATTTTTATGGGTGTTAATAGCTCTGATAAAAAGTCTTCTAAAGTTGATTTAGTATCTCAATCTCTTAATTTTTCTAATGTTAACAGTATTTACGGGGATTTCGATGATGTAGAAAATTCCAGTAGAGGAAAATATTCTAAAAAGACGTCTAATAATTCTTCGGCTGTGCAAGGTGTACTTTTTAGTTTTTCTGCTGGAGTTGATTATGAGAAGGGATATCGCGGTACTGTTGCTATGAAAATAGCAGGTATAACGTATCGCCAACTTGATTATTGGGCTAGAAAGCACATTATTGAACCTTCGATTACACCTTCTCATGGTTCAGGATCTAGAAGGTTATATTCTTTTAAAGATATTGTAATTATGACAGTTGCAAAGAAATTGCTTGATGCTGGCGTAAATTTACAAAATGTAACTAATGCTATTCTTTTTCTTTATTGTCATTCTGAGGAAAGTCTTAATAAGATGACTATTATCTGTGATGGCAATAATGTTCAAGAATGCGATGTTGATAAGAATAATATTTTAGATATGCTTTCAACGGGTTCAGCAGTTTTTGCGATTAATGTAGGTCAGATTTGTAAAAGAGTTGAATCAGATTTGGAATCTGAGAATTTTACTCCGCTGCAATTAGATTAGTATATGGTTTCGTATTGTGTAGTGATTAGTGATTTATATGAGCGCTTTTCTATATATTATTCCGGCGGTATTTTGGCTTCTTGCAGTCGCGTTTCTTATATATAGCTTTTTGGGCTCATGTGTTGCGTTATTTAAATTTAA
This sequence comes from Gardnerella coleohominis, assembly GCF_002896555.1. Taxonomy (GTDB): domain Bacteria; phylum Actinomycetota; class Actinomycetes; order Actinomycetales; family Bifidobacteriaceae; genus Bifidobacterium; species Bifidobacterium vaginale_F. The sequence continues at coordinate 351,978 of NZ_MNLH01000001.1, read as the reverse complement.
ACAATCTAATAGGGAAGATTTAATTCCAAAAGTAAGCTGGCTGAGTGTTGTATTGCATTGTTTTGCGCTGCCAATAGCGATGGTTTCTTCTATGATTTATCGAATAATGCAAGGATTTGTGGCAATTAACTCAGATATGGCACAAATGTTCGATTTTATTTTTGTTGTTTCTGGGATTATTTTCATAGTGATTTGGATTTTAAGTATTACGGTAATAATCGTCCATTTATCTATTGCGACTAAGCAAGAAGATTCTATTAATGGATACAGATAGAAATAATGAAATAATTAGATAGTATTTTTATCTATAGTTTTTTGTGCATGTGATTTTTAAATAATATTTTTTTTAATACAGAATTCTCGGAATTCTTGGAATTGGAATCGGAAGAGGATTCTGAGTGGTAGTAATAAGCGTATGTGTTATATAGGAGTATTTAAAATAATCTAATTTGACATAACGTACATTATCGGTTATATAAATAAGTTTTCTACTTAAGACCAGTCAGATAATAAAACATATTATTTCATTTACGCTTAAACGGAATCTTATTATTAGCAAGAATATCGTTTTATTAGCAAGAATATCGCTCTAATAATCGTAAACTAATTCAGCTTATTAAAATATTCAATTACTGCAGAAGATAACTCATTTACGTTATCTATAACACGATATGCTTTATGCTTATTTAATTCTCCAGGCTCTGCATAACCCCATCCACAGCCCAAGCAATCTATGCCGCATTCTTTAGCTCCGTCAGCATCAGTCCAACGGTCGCCAACCATTAATGCTCTATCGCCAGAGTCATAATTAAATCCTATATTTTTAAATGCATAACGTATAACTTGCGATTTTTTAATACGAGACGTATCTCGGCTCGCACCGTAAATTGCATCAACCATATTTTCGATGTTAAAACGTTTCGCTATAGGAATAATTTGATATTCAGGTTTGCAAGAGGCAATAGCAAGATAAAAGCCTGAATCTCGAAGAATATTAAGCTGATTTTCTATTCCATCGTAAAGACGATTTAAGAAATTGCCTGTAATAAGCGTGCCTGGATTATTAGGATCATCAAAAGTTGGAACTTCTGAATAATACTTACGATATAAATTAACACCTAAAGTTTGCAAATTTTCAGGCATATGATTTCTTTGGAAAGATTCCAGAATAGACGGACCTATAAAACGATGCATTTCAGCGTCATCAGGGATTTGCATGTTAAGCTCTTGCATAGCTTTTTTCGCGCACGCAATAATTCCCTCATGAGATTGTGTAATAGTACCGTCTAAATCTAACAAGACGACTTTCATAGCATTTCCTGTATTACTTGTACTTGAACGTCGTTTTGTAGAATATCACTCATAATCTGGAATCCAGCCTTCTTTGTGCATTTTCAAGCGTTTCTCAAGAAGAGTTTTCAGTTCTTCTTCGCTACGACGCTCTAAAAGCATATCCCAATGAGTACGAGATTGTTTGTTAAATTCGTCATCTTGGATATCTTCGTCGCCTTCTTTGTGAGCAATGTTTCCACAGCGGCATTCCCATTCCTCTGGTATATCTGCTCCTTGAGCAAAAGGAAGAATAGTTCTATGACCTTTAGGACATACGTAAGCAACGTCGACGCGTGCAGCAAAATCAACGTTGTCATCTGATTCCAAAGATTTTGCGCCAATACTCATTCCTCGCAAACTGCGTTCTGCCATTTTTTCTCCTTAAAACATAATACCTATTTAAGCTATCGAATCACTCGGACGAACTTGTGCAATGTTACGTTTCAGAGTTATCTAAGTCAACGATACACCACAATTTATTGATAGCAATATTTTTTAGTTAATTCTTTATACGTATTGAAAATACAAATTATAAACTGCAAATTATAGAAAATATAAATTATGAAAATCATAAATCAGAATATGCGACCACTCCTCTATTTATTAAATTAGCAGCTTCTTTAGCTTTACTTGTCAAAGAAGAGTCAACGTTTCCAATAGCGTTTAAATAGCTTTCAGATGATGATAATTGTGTAAGAATATCGATTAAGCGCTTTGCTTGACGTACAAAATCGCCTCCAGTAACATCACTGTTTTGCAAAATCATTGACAAATCTGCGCCCTGAGCCCAGTCATACATCATGTCAATTGCTCCGCATTCAAGTGGTCTTAAAGGTTCCAATTTATACTTAACGCACAAGTTATTTATATCCATAAATAAAGCTTTAAGCTTAGCTATTGTTATAAATACAGCGCCATCTGATCCGCCTGGATATCTTTTAGGTTCTGAATAAGAAATACCTCTAGATTCATAAACTAATGAAGATAAGCATGAAGCTAACTCTACAGGAGAAAGATTGTTAAACAATCCTTCGCAAATAGCTTCAGAAAATACGATGTCACGCTCGTTATATAGTCGGCGCAATAATTGACCTTTATCTGTCAAATAAGCATTATCTTCACTTACAAATGACTTATTTTGCTCAGAGTGTTTTGATTGGCTTTTATTTACGGATAAATAATCCAGTGAGTAAAGTACTTCACAGATATGATCAAAGCAGCGAGCTACAGATCCAGTTCTAGATTCATATCGTTCTTTAACTTGATCTAATTCTTTCTTTTCGCGTGCCCAATGGTATCCCCATCTTAAATGATCTTGTATGTCTTTACATCCAGCGCATGGGTGTGATCGTTCTTCTTCGCGAAGCTTAGCAATAGTATTATCTAACTCTTTAAATGCAAGAGATCGTTCAGAATCGTTTGCAAAGAAAGTGTGCTTAAGCTTTTTACGCTGATCATGTTGAGCATATTTAAGCTTCATTCTAAGATCCATAAACTCAGCAAAATCGCCGTTTTCACAGTGGAAAGCATCTTCGTAAGCTTGAAGAGCTTCTGTCAACTCTTTTATTCTAGAGTGTAGTTTTTGAGCTGAAGAATTTGCTTCCCATTGTGCAAAAGATGCGTCTAAAGTAGCTCTAGCAGTATTAACATCGCTGTTATTTAATAAGTTAACAGCCATATTAAATGTAGGAACAAAGCTTGAATGTAATGGGTATACTCGTTTACTTGATAGCGCTGCTGCTTGGTTAGGGTCAAAATCTGAGTGGTCAACTAAAACAGCGTGTCCTATAGTATCAATACCGCGTCGTCCTGCTCGTCCAGTTAATTGAGTGAATTCTCCAGGCGTTAAAGGAACATGACCAGTTCCGTCGAATTTTACGAGTTTTTCTACAACAACACTTCTAGCTGGCATATTTAAACCTAGAGCAAGAGTTTCAGTTGCAAAAACTACTTTTATAAGACCTTTTTCGAATAATGTTTCAACAATATGTCTGAATAATGCAATCATTCCGGCATGATGTGGCGCAAAACCTTGTTCTAAAGCGTAACGGAAACGCTCAAAATTTAATGCGTGTAAATCTGATTTAGTTAGCTGATTTGCGACTATTGAATCAACGATTCTTCGTATTTCATACATTTCTTCGTCGCTTGTAAGAACTAAGCCTGCGTTTAAGCATTGTTGCACAGCTTGATCGCATCCTGATCTAGAAAAGATAAAATAAATACCGGGAAGCATGCCGCAATAGTCTAATTCGTCAATAACAGCCCATCTGCGAGGCGTATAACGGCAGGCTGATAATTTATCTTCAGATTTTTTTAGCTTGTAATTTACGCGTCCATTTTCTTTTAATGTTATATGAGATTTTTTGCGCGCGCTAAAACGTTTTCCTGCTCTTTTGTCAAAAGACATTCTTCTTCTTATAGCGCGATCTTCCCATTGTGAAAGAGTCCTAGTTAGGGCAGGGTTCACTCGCCTATTGTCGCCTTTTTTAGTGTCATAAAGATCTAATATTTCAGGCTCTGTTTCGTAATCTTCTTGAATAATTACGTGTCGCTCTAATGGTACTGGTCTATGCTCGTCAACAATTAAATGAGTTTTTCCACGAACTGAAGTTATCCATGCTGAAAAATCTTCTACGTTAGAAACAGTAGCTGAAAGACCGATAATAGTAACGTATTTAGGAAGATGAATTATTACTTCTTCCCATACTGCTCCCCTGAATTTATCTGCTAGGAAGTGAATTTCGTCTAGAATTACATATCCTAAAGATTGTAATGTAATAGAACGCTCATAAAGCATATTTCGCAACACTTCAGTAGTCATAACTACTATATCTGCTTCAGGATTAACAGATGTGTCTCCTGTGAGTAAACCTACATGATCTGAACCATAAATTTCGCATAAATCATGATACTTTTGGTTACTTAAAGCTTTTATAGGAGTAGTATAAAATGCTTTTACTCCTTTATTTGCAGCAAGAAAAACCGCAAAATCTGCTACAACAGTTTTTCCAGCTCCGGTTGGCGCTGCAACTAATACATTGTCGCCTTTCTCTAATGCGTTATTAGCTTCTTTTTGAAAATCGTCAAGTTCAAATGGCAAAGTTTTTTCGAATTTGGATGCCATTGTTTGCTTATATTCTTGATTTTTACGGAAAGACGCGTATCTCTGTGCTGGTGAAAGATTATCGCTGTAGGAGTTTGAAGTATCACTTGTTTCTTTATGTTTATGAGATGAAGAATTGTTCATTATAACAAGTGCAGCTTTCTTACTATTGTATTTATTTTTAACTTAAATATGGCTAGCCACCATAAGTATTAATGACTAGCCATATTCAATCTTCTTTTAATTACTAATCAGATGATTTATTAGAATTTGCTAATTTCTCAGCATTAAGATCTTCTTCGCGCAAAGATTTTTCGCCCCAACGCTTCCAAGTTGCTTGGCGACGCTCATTTTTATGCTCTTCTTTTATAAGAACTCTTTGATAAACAGCTTCATAACGTCGAGCCGCGTCAACAACAGGACGCGTGAAGAATGGCCTATCGTCCCTAGGTTCTGGTTCTTCATTTTCTGCTGCTTCATAAATAGCAGAAAGCTTATCCGCTGTTTCAGCTACAACAGTAAAATCTTCATTAAATCTCCACGCAACATAAAGCAATCCTGCGCAAAGCATAATAAGGAAGAATAAAACAAGAATCAGCCAAATCCACCAAGGCATTAGCGCACCTCCGAACTATCTTCAGAATGCTCTACACCGCCCTGTTCAATACTTAATTCGCGCTCCGTGCGAGCAAGAATCATCGTGCGCAATGTTTCTGGTGCAACAGCTTTAATATGGCGCGCATGTGCAATGCAGAATGCTACAAACCAAGAATCTGAAGACACGTTTAAGTGTACTTTCAATCCATTTCCATATGGTTCTACACGCGCTCCTGAAAGATTCTTTACAAAGTTCAAATCTGTTTCGTCAGTTATAAATGAAGTTTCTGTTCCATTGTCGAAACTCCAGGTTCGTAACTCACTAACAGGAACATCAGGTATTGTAACTTCAGACAATGGCTTAATAACTTCTGCGCGCTCAATTCTTGCTACTCGAAGTACTTGCCAAATTCTTGGCAAACCGTTTGCCTTGTTAATCGAAGTATCTTTAGCAACCAAAGATCGCTTATCTTCAGGCGTTTGCTTTTCTACATCGGTCCAAACAGCAACGTAATAAACGCCTTCATCAACATAAACTTTAGAAGGTGCTACTACTTTACGACGAGTCCTACCAGCGCCATCTGTGTATTCCATATCAAGCAAAGAATGAGATGCAATTGCGCTTCTAACGATAGAGCAATTGCGAGGCTCTATCTCATATCCAGTTAAGCTTAGCCATGGAGTTTCACCAGGACGAACATGCTTGCGCAAACGCATATATAAGGATTCTGCTTGTTGACGCTGAGCATCAGGAAGCAATGGTGAGTGTGCAAGATAATTTACAGATGCAGTTAGCATACTCATATATTGCTGTGAAATTCCTGCTAAACGTTCAAGACCCAAAGAATTTGTTGCTGAAACAATGCCTTCGGATTCAAGCAAAGACCAGTCAATCTCAAAGAATTGACTTCCAGCCATTTCTCCGTCATCAGAAACTGTAAGAAGAGTGCTCACATCCTTTTGTAAAATTGCAACAAATCGACGCAATTCATCTTCATTCTTAGGGTTTCCAATAAAGCGAACAGCAAGTTCGTTCAGCGGGAATTCCTCACCTAAATGAGCTGAGAGGAATAGCATTAAACGCAATCTACGGTCAACTTCACTTCCTGTTTGGAATGAAGTGCCTTTCTTTTGATGTGGCTTATCGTTCTCAGGATCTATAGGTAAATTATCTGCATTTTCTCCTTCATCAGTATTTTCCTGAGCATAAGGAGAATTATCATCGCAAGATTCAAATTGAGTAGCAGCATGAAGTCTACGATGGAAAGCATCAACTGCTTCTTTAGGACTTACAATCGAAGAACCAGGATGTTCAAGCACGAACATAGCTAAATCATCTGAATCTGTATATGCAACATTCAAATGTTCGCCATCAACGTCAACAGTTGCAGCAAAGCGACGTGAATCAATAACTTTTACCAAGTCATCAGGAATAACTTGAGTACCTAATCCTGGAGCAATAGAATCTAATCCTAATCCTGGAACAGGAGCCTGTGGAACGCGTGGAGCTGTTCTAGATGTATGTGGCTGCTCGTGATGGTTGGATTCAGAAGACGAAATTGACATAGAACGTGCTAAATAATTAGCTGCGGCAAGCACTGCAAGTTCATCTTGCTTAAAGCGTAAACGAACTCTAGGTTCATCGCCAAGCTGTAGACGATATGAAGCGAAGTCCTGTCCTTCAGACTTTGAAGAATATTCTGGTTGACGCGATTCGATTGCAATTCCCATAGCCGCAAGTTTTGCGCGATCTCTTTGGAACTGTTTTGCAAAGGCTGCTTTAGCTGCTTGATCTGCAAGCTCCCCATAAGAATCGGCATATGCTTTAACTCGTTGCGCTATTTGCCTTGAAGTTAACCATTGCGGGAATGCGGAAGATAATACAGCGAGCACATCTAATTCATGCTTGCCCCATTTATCGGAAAAACGTCGCCTTCCGTTAGTTCCTTCTGCCATTATTCCTCACGTATCGTTGCTTGGTGTATTTTCTTTCATGCTATTAACACTATTAATAATAGCGTTTGTTTGAAGCTTTTGTACTTCTACTTACAAGCATGCCTTTTCTATTTTAATGGTGTTTTCTCATACGTGTGGACATTTTTAGAAAAACATTATATTTTTCTTCTATATTTTTTAATGTACACGCTAAAAACGTTGATATTAAGCCAATTTTACGCGACACGCCCATATATTGTTTAATAGCTAAAAACTGTATTTTGTTAAGATTTTTCTTAATATTTGCTGTTTGTTGTAATTTTTATGCTGGTTTTTATAGTATTTTTGCGTTTTAATATGGTTAAATCGAAAAAATATATAATATTTCACCTATTTTACATATGAAAATAGGCATAGCTTTTATAAGTTATGCCTACAATTTGCGAATAAAAATTAAATATTTAAATATGAATTATACCCATGAATCAGGTTCAATTCCTTGAGGGCCTACGAATTCTCCGTTAGGCACATAGCTTGGCTCTCCTGTATCTTCTAAAACAGCGTCAGCAAACATTGAAACTTGATTGCCAAAGGTCCAATCTCCCTTTATAGTAACCGATTTAGCTGCAGCTAATGCAGGAACAGAGTATGGGAATCTCTCGTTGAAATCATTAATATTGCGATAATATCTTGGGTCTAAATCAATATCTGGGAATATGTAATTACCATCTTCCATTTCATAAGAATCGGTTAAATGGAAACGATCAGAGCGCATAATAAACAAATCGTTTGTAGTTTTAACAGGTAAGAATCGCATTCGATCAACTTCTACACAAATTGCTTCGTCAAAAAGTGATACAGCTGCTCCCATAGCTGTTTCAAGTTGTACAACTTTAGGACTTTCAAGATTAGTAGGGTCTACAGTTTTATTGTTGCAAATAACTGGTAAAGGTAAAACGCCATTATATTTTTTAAGCAGTTTTTTCAAAGCATCTATTCGAATCCAAATATTATTCGTATTAAAATACGGATGCTTATTTATGCTTTGAGCAGATCTACGATCTTCAGGATGCACTTGGCTCATTTCTCTTAAAAGCATGCGTCCGGTTTCGGAATCTCGAACAATATGTCCGCCTTTTCTATCTGCTTGAGTGCGTTTTGCAACCTCGATCATAAAAGGCGCATGAGTGTTTTCAAAATATTGGGCAAGAGTTCTAGATGGACGAGCGCCCAAGTTATCTGAATTTGATATAAACAAATACGAAAAACCGTGATCAGACAATATATCTAATATGCCCGATTCCCAAAGAGTTGAATATAAATCACCGTGTCCAGGAGGGCACCATTCTAAAGTAGGATCTTCAGGATAAGAAACAGGCTCCCCCGTTTCGGCTAGAATCTTAGGCTCTTGATGCTGAATAATTTCTACCGGAATTTCGTTTTGTACAAATTTTCGATTGCGCTTTAAAACTTGCAAAGTGTCTTTAGAAGTTCGGAAAGAATTCATAAGAATAAGAGGCAATTCGACGCCTAAGCGTTGGCGAGCCGTAAGAACCTGTCCGATTATGATATCTATAAAACGCATTTGGCGAGCTTTATGCCTGCGAACCGGTAGTAAAGATTTCGCGCACGACAATCCCATTGAAGTGCCTAAACCGCCATTAAGTTTTATAAAAGCTGTTTTTGCAAAAGCTTTAACTGCTTTATCGTGATCTATAGTTTCATAAATTTCATGAAAACTTGGAACAGTTTTTATTGGCTCGACATCATGTTCACGAATAAAAGATCCTGCTTTATTGTTATTCCAAATATCGTATAAGTGTGAAAATTGTGCTATCGCTGTGTCACTCATGCCCTGCTTACGCATCTTTGCGGCAGACAATTCGAACGCTTCATCCATATTATTAGCCTCCTATTTACACACTTTTACATATCAGTCTATCTATTTGCACAAAGTGACGCAAATACTCGGATTAATTTTCCCAATTTAAGAGTATTGCAAATAAATGAAATGCCGTTAACACGTCTCCGTTGACGCATTAACGACATTTCAAACCAAAATAGATTTTATTGGCATCAGTGTAACTAGCTTGAATTCAAATATGCTATTAAAATTTAAACTCAAGATAATTCACTTATTAATATGAGGTTATTATACCAATACTCATCTATTAGGTGCAATCAGTAACAAATCACTATTAGCATAATCATTCGCTACTATGACTTGAATGGTTGGTTTCTTCACCTTCTTCGTTTTCTTCGTTTTCTTCATTTTGAAGCCCGTTATGATGCTCATCGTAGCCTTGCAAGTAGCGAGTTTGGCGCCAATGATGAATCGAAGCATTAGTACCGCGATGATGTACGTGATAACGGCGTGGAGTACCACCATGAGGTAGCTCTTCAACTTCTTTAGCAACAGCAATCTGATTAACGTTAGAAGGATCCATAATTGCGATAGGTGCAACAGGTTCAGGCTCTGTTGGAGCTGCAGTACGGTTCTTAACGTGTTCTGGAAGCCATTGTGCAAACCACGAAAGTACCCAGCATATGAAGAAGTACACTATTGATGCAACGAAAAGAGTTTGCAAAATGTTAAAATACATTGAACCCAATCGTCTTGATTCTTGTAGCAAGTCAGTGTACATGATGATTGAGCCCAGAGCTGTATCCTTTAACACAACAACAATTTGAGTTACAGCTGCAGGCATCATAGCTATAACAGCCTGTGGCATTTCTATTTGAGTTAAGGATTGATAGTGGCTTAATCCAAGAGCAAGAGATGCTTCGCGCTGTCCATTTGGCAAGTTGCCAACTCCTGCACGAACAAGCTCAGCAACAACAGAACCGTTGTACAAGATTAAAGCAAGAACTACAGCCCAGTATGATGCGTTTTTTATTCCAGAAAAAGCAAATCCTCTCCATAAGAAAATCATAAGCAATAAAACTGGAACAGCTCTACAAAATTCTACGATAATCGACGATATTCCTCGTATAACTATATTCGGTAGTAACCTACATAATCCGAAGAATAATCCAAAGATTATAGATCCAACTATTGCAAGTAATGATGCTTTTAGAGTCATCCATAATCCAGGAAGATAGAAATCAACCCATGCTTCGTATTCTATTGCTGGTTTCCAAAGTTCCCAGGATAATTGATTTTCTCCCTGTGGTGGATTAGCTAAGCGCATAAGAATCGCAACAATAAATAATGCGAATATTATTCCTGCAACAATGTTAGCGATGCGTATCTTTTTTAAAGCTTTTGGACCCGGAGTATCAAATAAAAGTGACTGTTCTTTATTAGACATAATATTCACCTTCTTTTTACCTTCGTACTGCCAATTTGTTTGAAAGATACGTTGTGAGAATTCCGATTGGGATAATTAAAATAACGTATCCAAAAGCGAAAATGAGGAATATAGGTATGATTAAATCTGCGTGTTTTTCAATCATTTCGCTCATCATTGTTGAAGTTTCAGTAGCAACGGACGCGGCTGCCGCAACCGTGGAATTTTTCAGCAATGCAATAAATGTATTTCCTAAAGGTGCAACAGATCCACAAAAAGTCTGTGGAAGAATTACTTGCGTTGCAGATTGGAAGAAATTTAATCCTAATGCTCTGCATGCTTCCGCTTGCCCAACAGGAACAGTATTAAGGCCTGAGCGTAAAGATTCACAGACAAATGCTGCAGTGTAAAGCGATAATCCTGTGATAGCAAGCCAGAAGAAATTCACATCAAATATTGGCGAGAATCCAATTTTTAATTGAGCATACACGCCTAGAACCATAGAAACCATGATTATCGTTAAAGGCATATTTTTGAAAAATTCTACATAAATAGTTGAAATAAGACGTAATGACGCAATAGGACTTATTCTCATAACAACTAATATGATGCCGAGAATTGTAGAAAATAGTATGCTCCACAGTGTTATTTCTATATTAACGAGGAAGGCACCCGGAACGTTATATGATGAAAAAAGTTGAATAAAATCTTGCATTACTCCTCACCTTCCTTAGGAATAGGTGGATTATAAGTTGCGTTTGGCTTAAAACCAGTTCCGCGCAAATTATCGTCTAAAGCTCGTTTCCATGATCCATTTTTAATCATGTCTTTTAGTGCTTCATTAATGCGTTTGGCTAGTTTCTTATTGCCTTTTTTAATCCCAATGCCGTAATGTTCTTCGGTAAATGGCTTGTTTACAAGCTTTAAACGACCTCGAGAAGCAGTTGCTAAACCAGCAAGAATAATATCGTCTGTTGTTACTGCATCCACAATTCCTGAGAATAATGCAGTTGCACATTCTGCATAACCAGGCTGTTGCATAAGCTGTACTTTTGAAGAGTAACGCTCTTTGATAGCAATTGCAGACGTTGAGCCTGTTACTGAGCATAAACGCTTTCCGTCCAAATCGTTTGGACCGCTTACTTTATGCTCATCTTTTCGAACTAGTAAATCCTGACCAGCAATAAAATATGGTCCTGCAAATGTCACCATTTTTTTACGAGCATCCGTAATGGAATACGAAGCAACAATCATATCAACATCGCCATTTTGTAGCATTGCTTCTCGTTGCTTAGAAGGTGCTTCTTTCCACACAATCTGATCTTCAGAATATCCAAGCTTTTTAGCAACATACTTTGCAACATCAACGTCGAATCCAACATAAGTTCCAGCTTTTTTAAAACCTATGCCAGGCTGATCGAATTTGATACCGATCCGTATGACTTTTTTACCATCGCTACGATCGCATGCTGTAAGTGGCATAACGCAACATATGGTACAAAGCATTGCTAGTATCGCACGAAAAATGCGATTTTGTAATATTTTCATATCTTTTCCCTTCATAAGAACTGTTTTAAAGTTTCAGGATTTTTACTGAACGATAAAACAAAAAGCAGATTAATGCGTAAGAATCTTGGAAAGGAAATCTTTTGCGCGATCAGTTTTTGGATGTTCGAAGAATTCTTCAGGAGTAGATTTTTCTAGTATTCTTCCATCTGCCATGAACACTATTTGATCTGCAGCTTTGCGTGCGAAGCCCATCTCGTGAGTTACGCAGATCATTGTCATTCCTTCTTTAGCTAGTTCGACCATAACGTCAAGAACTTCGTTAACCATTTCTGGATCTAATGCTGAAGTTGGTTCGTCAAAAAGCATAACTTTTGGTTGCATTGCAAGCGCTCTAGCTATAGCTACGCGTTGTTGCTGTCCGCCAGAAAGTTGTGAAGGCATTTTATTTGCTTGATTGTCTACTCCAACTCGTGAAAGCAATTCCATTGCGAGAGATTCAGCGCTTTGCTGATCCATATGGCGTACTTTCATAGGAGCAAGAGTTACATTTTCTAAGATTGTTTTATTTGCAAAAAGATTAAAAGATTGGAATACCATGCCAACTTCGGCTCGCAAAGCTGTAAGCTCTTTTCCTTCTTGTGGAAGTGGTTTCCCATCGATTCGTATATCTCCGGAGTCAATGGTTTCAAGGCGATTTATAGTGCGGCACATAGTAGATTTTCCTGATCCAGAAGGACCTACTATTACCAAAACTTCACCTTTATTAACAGTAAGATTTATGTCTTTAAGAACGTGAAGCTTGCCAAAATGTTTTTCAACATGGCTTAATTCAACTAGAGGCTGTTCTGATTGTTCACTATCAGAACTTGTATAAACATCTTCTGAAATATTTTTTTGTGTTGATTCTTGTTTGTTCATAGCGAAAATTTTAATAGATTTGTGTTACGCGTAGTTGTCAACATAGTTACTTTTTGTAACTCTTAAGTTACAAAAATGCCGCCGATATCGAAGAATTGGCGTTTCTCGTTATCAACGGCATATATTTTCGTAACATATATTGATTATTGTATGAAAATATAATTCAAACAATAAAATTTATTTATATATTACACGTTTTTAGTATTTTTTATTTTTTAACTTTACTCGTCTTCATCTGGATCGTAATCAACGCCAGTTTCAGCACGCTGCTCGTCAGAAATTGGAGCAGGAGCACCAGTTAGAGGGTCGCGTCCGCCGCCAGCCTTAGGGAATGCGATTACGTCGCGAATTGAGCTTGCGCCTGCCAAAATTGCAGCAGTACGATCCCAGCCCAAAGCAATACCAGCGTGAGGTGGAGCACCATACTTGAAAGCTTCAAGCAGGAAGCCGAACTTTTCGTCAGCCTCAGCCTTATCGATTCCAAGAACGTTAAGCACACGATCTTGAATATCGTCGCGGTGAATACGAACGGATCCGCCGCCCATTTCGTTACCGTTGCACACGATATCGTAAGAATCGCTCATAGCATGCTCTGGATCTTGATCAAACTTATCAATCCAATCAGCAGATGGCATTGTAAACGGATGGTGCATAGAAGTCCACTTTGAGTGGCCAACAGCAACGTCGTCATCATCTGGATCATCAGTGCGCTTGAACAGTGGGAAGTCAACAACCCAAGTGAAAGCAAACTCATCTGGGTGAAGCAATCCTGCGCGGCTAGCAAGCTCTACACGAACAGCACCGAGCAAAAGCTGCGAAGACTCGCGGGAACCTGCTGCGAAGAACACTGCATCGCCATCTTCTGCTCCAACGGCTTCCTTAAGGCCTGCGCGTTCTTCTTCGCTAAGATTCTTAGCAACAGGACCCTTTAACTCGCCATCTTCACCAAAGATAACGTAAGCCAATCCCTTAGCTCCACGCTGCTTAGCCCAATCCTGCCAAGCGTCAAACTGACGACGAGGAGTTTGTGCGCCGCCCTTAAACAGCACAGCACCAACGTATGAAGCCTGGAACACGCGGAATGGAGTGTTCTTAAAGAAGTCAGTTAATTCAACAAGTGGGTTTCCAAAACGCAAATCTGGCTTATCGGAACCATACTTATCCATTGCTTCCTGCCAAGTAATACGAGGCAAAGGAAGAGTAATTTCGTGACCGGCTTCCTTCCAAATAGCAGCGATAACTCGCTCTGCCATAGCCATAACATCTTCTTGGCTTGCAAAGCTCATTTCCATATCAAGCTGAGTGAACTCAGGCTGACGATCAGCACGGAAGTCTTCATCGCGATAGCAACGAGCAAGCTGATAGTAACGTTCAACACCAGAAACCATGAGCAACTGCTTTAGAAGCTGAGGAGACTGTGGAAGTGCGTACCAAGAGCCTGGAACCAAGCGAGCTGGAACAACGAAGTCGCGAGCGCCTTCTGGAGTGGACTTAATAAATGTTGGTGTTTCAACTTCAGTAAAGTCCATGTCTTCCAAAGCGTGACGAGCAGCTTTAGCCATATCAGAGCGAAGCTTCAAATTGCGTTGCATAGATGGGCGACGCAAATCAAGATAGCGATACTTCAAACGAACATCTTCGCTTGGGAGCTTGTTTTCGGACTCGTTTTCCAAAGCTGTTGAAACTTGGAATGGCAAAGCGTCTGATTTTGCGAGAATAGTAACAGTTTCTGCAACAATCTCAATTTTTCCAGTAGCTAAATGATCGTTTTCATTGCCATCTGGACGCAAGCGAACTTCGCCGGTTACTTGTACAACGAATTCACTACGCAATGGTCGTGCAGTTTCTTCATCGTAAATAACAACCTGAACTAAACCTGTGTTATCACGAACATCGACAAATGCAACGCCACCATGATCACGGCGACGATCAACCCAACCAGCGATGGTTACTTTTTGCCCGACTAATTCTTCAGTCACTTCAACGGCATGATGTGTGCGATACGCCGTCTGGCTCATAAGTCCACTTCCTCTACAATCTAATATTGATATATTCATTTGTTTCTATTGACATGATTTTGCGCGCAACATTCAAGCAAATTTGCAAGAATATTATTTAGCGCAAGAAACTGTCTGCCGGGCATAAACAGTATCCGGTTGCCAAGACGTGGCATCCGCTGTTTCCTGCTCGCCAGTAATAATATTTTTTACTTCATCATGAGATGATTCTGATTCAGTGCTATCTGCAGGGAACCATACATAAGGAATGCCGAGCTTGTCAGCATATTTTATCTGCTTACCAAGCTTTGCTGCACTAGGAGCAACATCGGTTGCAATACCACGTTCTCGCAAAGTTCTAGCGATAGCATTGCACGCAGGACGATCCTCCTCATTCCAAACTGCAACAAGTACTGCAGCAGGAGAAACTCGAGAAACTGTAGTGCCTGCTGTATGAAGCATATAAGAAAGCAATCGAGACATGCCGATAGAAAGTCCTACACCCGGATACTTCTTCTTACCCTGTGAAACTAAGTTATCGTAGCGGCCGCCAGAGCAAATTGATCCAAGAGATTCTGCGTTGTCAAGGAAAGTTTCGTAAACAGAACCAGTGTAGTAGTCAAGTCCACGAGCAATCTTCAAATCAGCAACAACAGCGCCTGGGCGAATACGTGCAGCTTCGTCGACAATCATTGCAAGAGTTTCAACACCTTGTGAAGCTAAAGCGTACGATTCGTTATCTTCATTTCGAGAAATATTATGCTTGTCGCATAATCCGTCGAAACGAGACTTCAACTCATCTCCTGTTTCGGCGGTAAGCTCAGCCAATTCTAAGCATGCAGCAGCTTGAGAAGCTGTAGCGCCGCACTCTTTTACCAAAAGCTTAGCAACTTCTTCAGCGCCAATTTTGTCAAGCTTATCGATTTCTCGAAGAACTCCCTCAATATCGCTTAAGCCAATACCGCGATAAAAACCTTCAGAAAGCTTACGATTATTGGCGTGAACGGTAGCTTTTGGTAAACCAAACTCTCTTAAACGTTCAAGAGCTTCAACCATAACAAGAGGAAGCTCAACTTCGTAGTGTGAAGGCAATTCGCCATTTCCTACAACGTCAATATCAGCTTGAACAAACTCACGGAAACGACCTTCTTGAGGGCGCTCTCCTCTCCAAACTTTTTGCATTTGCCAACGCTTGAATGGGAACGCTAAATCACCCGTGTGTTCAACAACATATCGACTTAAAGGAACAGTTAAATCAAAGTGTAAACCGATACGATCTTCTACTGGAGTGTCGGATTCTTGACCTACTTCTTGCAACCTTGATAATAAGTAAATTTCTTTGCTAGTTTCACCTTTTTTTAAAAGACTCGAACCCTGTTCAACAGCACGAGTTTCAATGCCTATGAAGCCGTTGAGTTCAAAAACTTCTCGAAGTGTATCGATGACACGCTGTTCTACAGCGCGCTCACTAGGAAGCCATTCAGGAAAACCAGATATTGATGAGCCTTGTACCATGCACACTATAATAGGTTATGTTACGGAAAATTATGGCCAAAAGTTATACTATTCGTAATACTGTTACCGTGCATATGCTGTAAGGAGTCGTCCCGTGACCGAACAGACTAAACCAGAAGAAAATACCCAAGTCAACGCTACACCAAAGCCGCATGCGCCGTCGCCTGCAAACTTTGCTCATAAGACCCGCGTTATTGCCCAAGCCCCTACTGTTTCATACAGCGAGGAAGATGTAAAAAGCGCTGAAAAATTTGGTAGAGTTGACGAAAATGGCACTGTTTACGTGCGAGAAGGTGACGCTGAACGCGAAGTAGGACAGTATTCAACTGGAACTCCAGAAGATGCTCTTACTTTCTACGTACACCGCTATCTAGATTTGAAGATAAAGCTGGATCTTTTTGAAAAAAGGCTCGAATCTACTAACGTAAAACCTAAAGAAATTGATGAATCAGTTAACACTTTGGAAGCTGAATTAGCTGAGCCAGCAGTTGTTGGTGATATCGCTGCTTTACGTGCGCGACACGCCGAACTCAAATCTCGTGGTGAATCGAAGAAAGAAGAACTTGCTAAAGCTCGTAAAGATGCTATTGACAAAGCATTAAAAGAACGTACTGCAATTGTAGAGCAAGCTGAATCCTTAGTTGCAAATATGAGTGATTCAACTAATTGGCGTTCTCTAGGAGATAAACTGCGCTCGCTTTTCGACAAGTGGCAGCAGCATCAGCGCAATAGCATTCATTTGAATAAAGCGGATGCAGATGCTTTGTGGCAGAGATTCTCTAAGGCTCGTTCAACATTTACTCAAGCACGTAACGCATGGGTTAAAGAGCGCGATACTGAACGCGATAGCGCTAAAAATGCCAAGGAAGCAATTATTGCTGAAGCAGAAACTTTGAAGAATTCTACCGATTGGCGTGAGACTTCTATGAAGTTCAATGCTTTGATGGATCGTTGGAAGAAAGCTGGAAACGCTGGTCGTCAGCATGATGATGAATTATGGACCAAGTTCCGTGAAGCAGCAGATGTCTTCTATCATGCTCGTCAGGCTGATCGTGAAAAAATGAATGCTAGCGAGAAAGAAAATCTTGCTAAGAAGGAAGCATTATTGAAGCAAGCTGAAGCATTGCTTCCTGTTGAAAACGAAGAAGCTGCTAAACAAGCGCGTAAAGAATTATCTGCTATTCAAGAACAGTGGGATGCAATCGGATACGTTCCTCGCGAAGATATGCGTCGTATTGAAGCTCGTTTGAACGATGTAGATAAGAAAATTAAAGCTGTTGAAGAGGCTGCGTGGAAGGATGAAGATCCTGAAGCTAACGCTCGTAAATCTAGCTTTGCTATGCAATTACAGGCACAACTTGATGAGCTTGATGCTGCAATTGCAAAGGAAACAGATAAGAATCGTAAAGCTAAGCTTGAAGCAGAAAAAGCCACTAAGGAACAATGGCTTAACGCTATTAAGTAATTCTTTTAAGAAGTACTATTAGCTAGTTCTATTAAGTAATGGTTTAGTTTTAGCTTATAAAATTTTCTGAATAAATATGAGGCTGCTTGAAATTCAAGTGGCCTCATATTTGTATATTCTTAATTACGAGTTGAATCTTTCATTAAGGAATTAGCTAACTTAACAAAAGTATTAGCTAATTCGGTGTCTGCTAATTCACCTTTTTCTGTTAGTACTGCAGGCCTACCGCTTTCACATAATTCTCGAATTGACGTATCTAACGGAATTTGCGCTAAAAGAGGTATATTCTTATCTAAGGCTTTGCAAAGCTGCTCACTTACTCGTTTTCCGCCGCCTGACCCAAAAATTTCTAGGCGTTCTCCATTGTTTTCAAACCAACTCATATTTTCAACAACACCTGTAACGCTAACAGGAATTTGTAAGGCCATAAGACCAGCGCGAACTGCTACATCTGAAGCACTTGGCTGAGGTGTTGTAACAACAATAATTTCAACATTTGGCAATGATTGAGCAACAGCTAAAGCCATATCCCCTGTTCCTGGTGCTAAATCTAGAAGTAAAATATCAGGATTCCCCCACCAAACATCTGAAAGAAACTGTTCTAAGGAACGTTGTAATCGCGGCCCTCTCCATAAAATAGCGCGATCTGTGCCTGCAAACATGCCGATAGAAATAAGTTTCACTCCCCAAGCTACAACAGGCATAAGCATGCCATTTAAATTTGTAGGTTGCGAATTGACCCCAAACATTCGAGGTAAAGAAAAACCATAAACATCTGCATCAATCGCGGCAGTATCGTACCCTAATGCTGCAAAAGTCGCAGCTAAATTAGCGGTTATAGAAGATTTTCCAACACCGCCTTTACCTGAAGCAATAGCGAAAACTCGGGTATGATTTCCAGATTTATTAAAAGGGTTTTCTTTACGCTCAGCTTTTAAATCAGATACAAGTTTTGCAAGTTTATCTTCGCTCATAGCTGCAGTAGTAATATGCGGTATAAGTTTAATCTTGGGATATTTAGATACTGCTTCTTTTACTCTTTCTGTTATAACTTCCGCTAGAGGACAGTTTGGAACTGTAAGTTCAAGATTGATATCAACATTGTAAGTGGGCTTGTAATTAGGTTCGTAATCAGTCTCGTGATTAGGTTCGTAAGTATTATCGTAATCAGGCTGTAAGTTTTTGCACGATGAAGTATCGCATTGCGCTTCAGATACACTTACGCCAGTTACCATATTCAGTTCTGTTACTGAACGCCCTAACTCAGGATCTATTACACTACCAAGAAGGTCGTAGACTTTTGTCGCTATCTGATTTGAATCTTCCATTTATTAAGATTCCATTTCGTTTTCTTTTGTATTCGTATTTACATTGTCAAGCGAAGTGTCAATAAATTCATCTAGCGTTAGATCCGCCTGAGATGCTTCTTCTAAGCTACCTGTTTCCAATAAAATCTTAAATTGTTTTTCATTCAACATAGGTATGCCGAGTTCTTGTGCTTTAGTTGCCTTTGACCCAGCATTTTCGCCAATGATTACACAATAAGTATTTTTGCTAACAGAAGACGCGGCTTTACCGCCTCTAGAAGAAATAGCCTCTTTAGCAGAATCTCTAGTAAAATCTTCTAAAGAACCTGTAACAACAACAGTTTTTCCACTAAGCGTTTGTTCAAGCTTATTAGAAGAATCAGGATTACCGACTACGCCAGCTTCTTTCCAATTGCGTAAAATTTCACTTCGCCAATCATTAGGATCCTTAGATTTTTCAAACCAATCATAAACAGCTTGAGCAATCTCAGGACCAACTCCATTAATATTTGTAAGCTCTTCAATAGAAGCATTAGAAATATTATCTAAAGACCCAAAATGCTCAGCAATTAATCGAGCAGTTGGAGGGCCAAGTCTGCGTATAGAAAGCGCTACTAGAACTCTCCACAAAGTTGCAGATTTACCTTTTTGTGATATTTCTTCTAGCATGCTTCTTGTAGTTTCACTAGGGCGCTTATAAAAAGGCACACCAATCGTAACAAGACAACCATCTTGACGTATTTGTTTATCTCTTATTTCGGTTACAAAAGCATCGCGCGGAACTTCAAATCCAGGATAATTAGGGTCAAATTGTTCTATAGAAGTATTTTCAGAAATATCAGTAGGGTTATTTTCATATTCATCTTTAGAACTAGATAATATCGTTTTTTGCTCTACGCGCTTAGCTTCCAGTTTACGAGTCCAAAAAGCAGGTACCAGATTCCATAATCCAGATCCGCCAATTTTCTTTGATCTCTTCTTTAATTTTCCGTCTTTTCCTACTTCTTCCCATTCTTCAACAAGAGGAATTTCCTTCCAAACTTTAACATTGCGTAAATCTTCAGCACTAATATTGAAAATATCAGCTTCGCTAGTTAGAACAGGAGTTTGAGGAAGAGGAAGATCGCAACTTGACTTTGGAAGAGTAGGAGTAACAGAAGATCCTCGTTGAATAGCAATTCGCTTTATATTCTCATCTTCTATATAAACCTCTGATGTAGCTGGTCTAGAATCTTCAGGATTAGTTAAAGCTAAAGCCGAAGCATCACCCAAATTCTCAATATCAAAAGCTTGTCTAGAAGCCAAGTGAATTATTCGCTCAGTAAGTTGAGCTGGGCAGTTTTCAACATTAGGACAACGAATATCTTTATCCCCCTCTTTTGCAGGAGCAAGCTTTGCGCCGCAAGATGGGCATAATTCCGGCATTACGAATTTTCTTAATTCTTTTTCATGACCATTACGCGCTGCAAGAACTGGACCCACGAGTTCTGGTATTACATCTCCAGCTTTACGCACGACGACGGTATCCCCTATAAGAACTCCCTTATGCTCAACTTCATACGCATTATGCAAAGTTGTACGAGAAATAGTAGATCCTGCCACTGTTACCGGTTCGAGTATTGCTACTGGAGTTACTCTTCCAGTTCTTCCAACTTGTACAACAATATCTTTAAGAAGCGTATTCACTTCCTCAGGCGGGTATTTATATGCAATAGCCCATCTTGGCGCTCGCGAAGTTGCTCCAAGTTTACGTTGCAAAGCGCGATCGTCTACTTTAATAACAATTCCATCCAAAGCATGTATTACGGTCGCTCGATGCTCACCATAATAATCAATCATGTCTTGAATTTGTTCAAAATTATTGACGTTACGAGTATAAGGAGAAACAGGAATACCCCATTGTTTGTATAACGAATAAGCATCAGATTGATTAAATGTTGTTTCGCTATTTGCGTGACGAGTTGAATTTTTCCAGCGCAATTCACCTAGGCCATGTGCAAAAAAGCTTAAATGACGTGATGCTGTAATTCTAGGATCTTTTTGACGCAAGGACCCAGCTGCCGCATTTCTTGGGTTAGCGAATAGTGGTTTTTCTGCATCTTCTTGTTCTTCGTTAAGTTTGCGGAAATCTTCCCATGTCATAAATACTTCGCCGCGTATTTCCACAAATTCTGGAATATCATCGGAATTTTCAGCATGTAATTGTGTAGGTATAGCGTCAATAGTTCTTACGTTAAGTGAGATATCTTCGCCTGTTACTCCATCCCCTCGAGTAAGACCTTGTTCAAGAGTTCCATTTCTGTAAATTAAATTCAACGCTAAACCGTCAATTTTAACTTCACATGTCATAGGTAGAGGCTTGTTTTCTGGCCAGTTTAAATCGCGAATTACGCTGTCATACCAGTCTTTCAATTCATCAAAAGAAAATACATCATCTAAACTCATCATTCTAGATGGGTGTTTTACAGAAGCGAAATCATTCGAAAAAGTTCCACCCACGCGGTGCGTTGGAGATTGTGGGGTGTCTAATGTTGGGAATGTTGCTTCAAGAGCGCTTAACATTCTCATACGTGCATCGTATGCTGCATCTGAGCTTGTAGGCGAATCTTCTACATAGTAAGCAATCTGATCAGATTGAGTCCATGCTGCTAATTTTGCCCATAGTCTAGCGGCTTGTTCTGTTGTTAATAACGATGGCTGTACATTTTCTAATGCGAGCGCATCTGCATCTGTTGGTTCTAGTTTAGAAATCCATTCGTTTATATCTATATTCGGACTCCAAGTATGTGCAGTATGTTCGATGGAATTGTTTCTGTCTGTATTGCTATTGCTGCTGTCCGTATAGCTAGCATCTGTATAGCTAGCATCTGCATTGTTGTCTGTGATACTAGCTGTATTTGTGTTTGTATTAGAGTTTTGAGCATAAGTTTGATTGTCAAAATCAAAAAGTGACAGTTGCACGTCTTGGTTATCTGCAGCTTTTTTGCTTATACTCATTGTTATCCCTTTCGCTACCCCACGCCCAACAGTGGAATAAAATTACACAAATCGCAACTCTCATTCATATAATATGATAATCGCTGCTTGTAATGTTATGCATTTAGTGAACGTAAAAATTGCATTTGCGTAGCATTGTTGATTTCATTATCGCTTTGAGTGTATTTCATTCGCGCAGATGCTACACACAGTGTTCTAGCTATAACGAACATTCCATTGTTTACAGTACTTTTCGCGGCAGAATCAATAATAGAATGTGCATTTGTATTAGGCCATTCTGGTATGTTTTTCTCTTTGAGAATTTTACTAATATCATTTGTATTTTCAGGTATAGGCATGCATTGCGATGTCATACGTGATATAAGCTCATTCTTCTCAATTTGAAGAGTTCCAATATTATCCGGGGAGATATTTTCGGCCATTTTATATGCTGCTAAAGCGCTGTCAAAATTATCTCTCATCCATTCTGCGTAAGCTAACCTATAATATGCAAATGCTGCATCATCTTGATCCAAAGATACTCGCAAAGCGTTTAAGCAAGCAGCGTATGCAGAATCCCAATCTTCATTATTTGATAATTCTGTAGCTAAGCGTAAGTGCGAAAGCGCGTATGTAGGAGCATATGAGACCATAGTGCGCAAGTGTTGCAAAGTTTTATTACTATCATGCAATTGTGAGTAGATGTCAGCTAATTCCATATGAGCGTAGAATAATCCATCTGGAATTAAACGCATTGATTCGTTATTGTTTGCGAACATGCGATTATATATGACTCTTTCAGCATATGAATTGAAATATCTAGGTATAGATTTTCCTTCTGAAAACATTGAATCGTAATATGCTATTTTCTTCTCATATTCTTCGATTCCGCTTGTAACTTCCCCGCGTTCAAATTGATTATGAGCTTTTAATTGCGTATTTCGAATTTCCTTAGAAATATTAAAAGTGATTTCAGGAATTGGCTCCTCGTCAATAATTGCTTTAGTTATTATTTCCGCTTTTTCTGTTAATTCTGGGTCATCAATATCGTTTATTATGCTCATTGCCATACGTGCTTTTTCGGCAGTTGTAGGCATTAATTCTGAAGAAATATGATGGAAATCGGAAACAGCTTGTTGCAATAAATCTTCTCTTTGTATTGCAAGTCCTTGAGATGTAGATGTTCCTAACAAATCTTCAATATTGCTATCAAACACTGAATCTGAAAATTCTGGTTCTTCTTGTGCGCCACGCGGAGCAAAGCATGTATCACGTAAATCAAATGTAGGCTCTACAGGTTTTAAAGCGTGATTTTCATCTATATCAATATTTGCGCAGAATTCGCGATATGTGTTTATTGGATTTCGCAAGCCATTTTTACGCAGATGTTTTACGAATTTTTGTCTTTCAAAGTTCACGGTCATTAAAGTTTTGCGTGTTTTTTCTATTCGTATAGGTTGATTAGATTCATCTTTTTGTGCATCTTGAATGGTCGCATTAATTTGATTAGCTAAATTATTTTGATTGTTTTGATTAGCTTGATTATTCTGATTGTTTTGATTTACTTCTGACGAATCAAAATTTTGTGAATCGTGAATTTGATCAGGATTACCATGAACGTCACCATCTTTAGGCTCACCTTTTGATGGAGTTTCATGATTCATCATGTTATTAATAGCGCTAATAGTACGGCTTAAAAGTCTGTTTATAGCATTGTTGTTTGCTACTACCATATCTTCAAGCCCAATAGAATCCAATCGCACTGATACGTTTTGTATTGCAGGATTAGCAGCAAAAGCTAAGGTTGCAAGAATAATTCCAAGTCGCAAATTGTATTCTGTTGACATAAAAGATCGATCTGAATCAGTTAAATTGACCCAATGCTTTTTTGCTTTGTCATACTTTCTTTTAGGCATAACAGAAGATTCCGTTGCCATGAAACCAATAGCAACATTTCCGTCTTCAATATTTGATCGGAAGTCTGCATCAAATCTGAACGGAGTGTACATTGTTTTAATCAAACGCGAAAGTCTTTGCCTATAGGACCATTCATTATTAGATTTATAGTCACGAATCATCGCTTTTTTGCGTTCTTGACGAACTTGCTTCCATATAGCTTCAATCGGCTTGATTTTATCGTCGTTAAGTGGATCTCCTAGATTTTTAAAAAGATCCGGATAGGCAGAAAAAGCAGGATCTTCAAGTAAAGCTATATCTATTTGCGCTGCCTGCTTGAAAGTTATTTCATCTTCAGTTAGATTATCTCCATTAAACGCATTTGTTTCCAAGTAATTACTAATAGTATTTATTCTGTTTAATGCGCCTTCAATGTTTAGAACAGTGATTGCTGTTTCTGGATCTAATGCATTATCCCAAGAAATAACATAGTTTCTGGAAACTTTCGACTTATCTAAATGTAGAGTTTCAGCTCCATGATGTTGTTCTAATGATCTAACCGGTTTAAGTGCTTTTGATTCGTGCATTAAACGTTCGTAATAAGCTTCCAATCCAGAATATCTAAGACCAGAGTATCTAGCTTTCTTTATATCCTTAACACTTCCTCGTATAGCGCACAGAGGAGCTTCTTTTTGGAGTCGGCGGAATATATTTTCAACTCCAAAACTGGTTAATGAACCTGAAAGATCAGGAATTAGGTAAGTAGCAAAAAATGCAATAGCTATAGTGTCTTGATAAGAAAGATTATGCCTTAGGGATTCAGGTAAAGGCGTACGAATTTGTTCAATAGTATAAGTTCTGTGGTTATTAAGACTTGTTGAAAGCCATGAAGCAGCCCAATGTAGTCCGTCAAATGGAGATGACTGTATAACAACATCTCCGCATAAAGCATTTAAAGAAGATTCTTTTTTTAATCTAGAAAATGTTTGTAATAAGAACTTAATTCTTCCAAGAAAAGTATGTGATTTTTCTTCAAAATTAGTGCTTTCTACGCTGTTTTCGCTTGTTGTTTTCTCGTCTTTTGTTCGTGCTTTATTATCGTTTTCTGTGTTGTTTTCTGTGTTGTTTTCTACATCTATGTTAGCGTTTTTAACGCTTCCTGTAATTACGCAGTCATCTTCGTCAATTTGATCTTCATCAATGCAATCATCGTCATTATCGTCATAGAACGGATACTTGTATACGTAAGGAGTATTGAATATTTTCGATATTTTTTCTACTTCATTAACGAGTTCTGGGCAGTTTATACGCATATCCTCGATTTCTTTGCCCATTTTCTTTGTGCTTTTATAATCTTCAAAATATATATTATTTTCGCTTTTAGGATCGTAAGTTTCTTTCCAAGACTTTTTAATATTTTCCAATAAAGTATTAAAGCTACTAGGAGTATTTTTCCCATAAAATCGAGATTTATTTTTAAGTGTAATTTCTTGCTGTTCTATAAGGGAAACAGATGGGAAATTGTTATACGTATCTTCAACAGATATGTCGTTTCCAACGTATACGCGACCTTCATAATCAGCTATTGCTAGTTGTCTAAATTTTTTATTTTTATCTTCAAATAAGCCTAATGAAAGTATCGGTTTGGAAGGTTTGTTGTTAAAAATAGATTTTTCTGATTCATCCGATTTTGCGCATTTATTATCGTAATGAATCCAACCATAAGAAATGCCCTCTGGAAGGCCTTTTATATCATTAAGAATGTGTTTTTTAGCAAAACGAGGGACATTTATTAAACCGCTATTTAAAGTTGATTCGTTTGATTCGTCTAAATCGTTTAAATCGGTTGAATTGTTCGATTGATATGAGTGATTAGTCGAGTAATTTGTGTCAGTTCTGTCAGTTGTGTCAGTTGTTTTATCGTTCAGTGGCATCTTGTCTGTCATGATCCCCCAATTCTTTTAAGTCTTCTAAGTCTTCTAATCCTTCTAAGTCATGCGAAATGCATGCGACCTTTGTTCTTTTAATGCCACATGTAACTTTTATGCACTCTTCACACTAATAACATTATATTCACTATATAAGCTGTATATAAGCAGTATATATGAAAACTATTTTTCTTGCATTGAATGTTGGCTGATTCTATTTTTGTTAATAATCATCTATTTTGTTTATGACTCAGTGTTTTTGCCTATAACCCGTGTTTTTGTCGCTTTTGGTATTTTTATATATTTTGATGTCTTTATATATATTGATATTTTGGAATTATCTAGGATTAATTTGGGATTTACTTCAAAGCTTGCACATGCGCTTAAGATATGTAATGGCGAATAAAAAAACTCAGCGAAATATGAGACATATATACTTAAGACTCACATTGGAGCGGACAACGGGACTCGAACCCGCGCTCTCAACCTTGGCAAGGTCGCGCTTTACCAACTAAGCTATGTCCGCAAACAAGTAGACATATTAGCTTTATTTTTAAGCAATTGCAAGTTGAAGAATCGAATAAAATTTTATTTTTACTTTTTGGCTACATAGTAGCGTTTTTACGGAGTGTTGTGAGCTGTAAAATTATCTGCTATTAAATACAATAAGAATTATTATCATTAACTATAAAAATATTTATAATTTTTGTCTATAATTTGATTTTTCTATGAAAAAAATTAAAAAGTAATGTAGAATAAAAAAGTGGTTTCGCTCAATGAAAGAACGAAAGCTATAAAAGAACAAAATAGCAATGTGATATAGAACGAGGAGGTATCTATGAAGGCTATTGTTGCTACCAAGGATAAGAAAGCTCAGGTTGTTGAGAAGGAATTGCGACCTTTAGAGTTCGGTGAAGCTTTGCTTGATATGGAGTGCTGCGGTGTATGCCACACTGATTTGCATGTTAAGAACCAGGATTTTGGAGATAAAACTGGTGTAGTACTTGGACACGAAGGAATTGGTGTTGTACGCGAAGTCGGTCCTGGAGTTACTACGCTTAAGCCTGGTGATCGCGCTTCTGTAGCTTGGTTCTTCAAGGGTTGCGGACATTGCGAGTTTTGCACTACAGGTCGTGAGACTTTGTGTCGTAGCGTTTTAAATGCTGGTTATACTGCTGATGGTGGTATGTCTGAGCAGTGCATTGTTGCAGCAGATTATGCTGTAAAAGTTCCTGAAGGATTGGATCCAGCTCCAGCAAGCTCTATTACCTGTGCAGGCGTTACTACGTATAAAGCTATTAAGGAATCCGGAGTACATCCTGGAGAATGGCTTATTCTCTTTGGACTTGGTGGCTTAGGCAATCTTGCCTTGCAATATGCTAAGAATGTTTTTGGCGCTCATGTTATTGCTGTTGATATTAATGAGGGTCAGCTTGAATTTGCACAGAAGTATGGCGCAGATTTGTGCGTTAATCCGCTTAAAGAAGATGTTGCTGAATTTGCGATGAAGAAGGTCGGCGGTGCTCACGGCGCTGTGGTCACCGCCGTTAATAAGGAGGCATTCAACGCAGCTGTTGATTCAGTACGCGCTGGCGGAACTGTTGCAGCTGTAGGTCTCCCACCTGAGAATATGGAGTTAAGCATTCCTCGTTTGGTACTTGACGGTATTCGCTTGGTCGGTTCTCTTGTAGGTACTCGTAAGGATTTGGAGGAAGCATTCCAGTTTGGTGCTGAAGGAAAGGTTGTTCCACAATGCCACATGCGTAAGATGGAAGATATTAATGATATCTTCGATGAGATGCTTGCAGGCAAGATTCGTGGACGCATGGTAATCGATCTTTCGCACTGAGTAAAAACAACTCGTTTAATATAAATGATTTATGATTTTTGAATTGTTTATATAAACCTGGAGCTTAAGGATATTAATCTGTTACTTAACATTAAGTGCTGAATATTTAGAGAGATAGAAGAATATAACTGAAGACATGATATGAATTAATGGCCACTTCCCTATTGGATCTGGCCATTAATTTTTTGGACTATGTATGTAGTAAGCCTTACAAGCACTGGATGCACTTGTAAGGCTTACTTGTTTCAGATTTTTAGTGTTTTAACTTGAAGACTTATTTTATTTGCTTGCTTACTTGCTTTCGTCATCGCGCTTTGGAGAAGATGGTGTTGCACCTTTTTCAAGCACTCGACCAGGTCCTGCAAGATAAGCTGCGCGTCCTGCCTCAATACCAAGCTTGAAAGCTTTAGCCATAAGCACAATATCGTTTGCAGTAGCAACTCCAGTATTTGCCATTACAGCTGCAGCACCCATTTCCATTGCTTCAGCAGCCTGGCTTGGAACGCCAATGCCAGCATCGACAATAACAGGAAGATCGATTTCGTCGATAATAAGCTGAATAAACTTCTTAGTTTCAAGACCCTTGTTAGAGCCAATCAAAGAGCCAAGAGGCATAATTGCAGCAGCTCCAGCGTCGCGCATTGCCTTAGCAAAATAAAGGTCAGGATACATGTAAGGAAGAACAGTAAAGCCTTCGTCAGCCAAAATCTTTGTTGCTTGCAAAGTAGCTTCATTGTTTGGCAACAAATACTTGCGATCAGGAATAATCTCAAGCTTGATGAAGTTACCGCAACCCATTTCGCGAGCAATATGAGCAGTGTTAACTGCTTCCTCTACAGTTACGCATCCGCTAGTATTAGGCAAAATGGTAACGCCTTCTGGAATATGCTTTAAAATTCCTGCAGCTTTCTCACTATAGCGAATTGCTACAGTAATCATTTCAGCTTTAGCGCTATTTACTGCGGCATCAATAAGCTCCTCAGAATACTTTCCAGAACCCAAAATGTATCGAGAAGTAAACTTCTTACCGCCTAATTCTAAATAATCTTCATTCTCCATAATTTCCTCCATTTTTTATCCATTTCAACGCTTCTAACGCTTCTAAACTTGCGATAATCGAAACATAAGGCAAATACAAGCCTTCTTCAGGAGAAGACTTAAAATCACCTACTAAGCACACGTTTGAAAGATGCTTAATTTTGACGTTCCTAATATCTCCAAGTCCAGATAAGCCAGAAGCAGTAATAACATATTTGTTAGGATGATTCATGAAATAGTCAAGAACCATTGCTTTTGATTCGCGATTGTCGAATGCTTCAATAAACAAGTCGGAGCGCTCAGCAATCTCATCTAACGATTCCGGCGTAACTTTCTGCACAAAATCTTCTACTTCAACATACGGCAAAGTTTCATTAAGCCGCGCTTTAGTAGCAGATACTTTGTGTTGTCCAATTTCGTTAATCGTATAATTTTGACGGTTTAAATTCGAATACTCGATACTGTCAAAATCGTAAATGTACAACTTTTTTACGCCGGCTCGCGCAAGCATCAACGCAATATTTGATCCCAAACCGCCGCAGCCA
Organism: Gardnerella coleohominis; assembly: GCF_002896555.1. Lineage (GTDB taxonomy): Bacteria > Actinomycetota > Actinomycetes > Actinomycetales > Bifidobacteriaceae > Bifidobacterium > Bifidobacterium vaginale_F. The sequence continues at coordinate 322,775 of NZ_MNLH01000001.1, read as the reverse complement.
AGTATTGAAACTGATTGTTGAGCAAACAAATCATTATCTTCCTTTAGCTGACGTTTAAGAACTTTTGCGCGAATATCGTCACTTTCCATTCATCCTCCTCCCATAATGCTAAATACTTCAATTTTTGCGTTATCTTTAACTATGAAAGTTTCAAAATCTTTGCGTTTTACTAATTCACCATCAACTTCTATTGCAACAAAAGTACTGTCGTAGCCTTCGCGCTTAAGTAGTTCAAGTAAATTCTCGTTCTCAACATAATCCACAGTATCGTGATTAAGTTTCAGCACACTTACCTCCTTTCTGTAGAATATGCTTTAAGCTTTAAATATTACGTTTAAATATTCTACCTAATCCTTAGCTGGATGAAGAATAAACTTGCCTTTAAAGTCTTTGCAAACTCCATTTTCTTTGCTGTAAATTTCTTCACCGCGAAGCAAAGTTCTTACCACCTGGCAGCCAATAGTGCGACCAACGTACGGGCTGAACTTATTGCGATACTCAAGATCCTCAGCTTTAAGAACATAAGGAGCATTTGGTTTAATGAATGCCAAGTCTGCGTCATAACCCAAACGTATGCTTCCTTTTCCTTTCAAATCGAAGCGTTTTGCAGAATTGCTAGAATTCAATGCCACAAATTGAGTTAACGACATTCCGCGCTTTTGCACAGCCTCATCAAAGAACACATCAACATCGTTTTGAACGCTACCAATACCACCCCAAGCTGTGAAAGCATCATCAGTTTGCTTCAAACTCAAAGGAGCTGGCGAATGGTCGGAAACAATGAAGTTAATAGAACCGTCAAAAACCTTTTCCCATAAGCCATTCTGGTTTTCCTTGTCACGAATTGGCGGAGTGCACTTAGCGATATTTCCAATCTCGTCAAGTTCAGAAGTATCGAAATACAGGTAATGGTTGCAAGTTTCGCAGCTTACGTCAACGCCATTCTTACGAGCGTTAGCAACAGCTTGAGCACCTTCTGGTGAAGAAACATGAACAATATGAATTCTGCATCCAGTTTCTTTAGCAAAAAGGCAAGCGCGTTCAATAGCTTCAACTTCAGTGAAAACAGGTCTGGTTGCTACGAACTCAGAAAGCTTTCTAGCTCCCATTTGATGAGCTTTCTTTCCAAGCTGATCTGTAATAGGAGCATTTTCGCAGTGCATAATCAAAATTTTGCCTGTTTTAGCAATCTGCTGCATACCTGTGTACAAGGAGTAATCGTCGCAATTATATAAATCAACTTGCAAATCCTTGTCTCCTGTAGTGCCAAGGAAGGCCTTGTAATTAACAACACCCTGCTTATCTTGCTCGCATATTCCGCCATTGAGGTTTTGTGGTTCCAAGCCACCAGTTTGACCAACATCAACCTTGAGTTTTCCGTCGGCTTCTTCAAGCACTGCTTCAAATGACTTTCCATCAGTGGTAGCAGGAATTTGATTGCAAGGCATTTGCAGCATTGTAGTAATACCGCCTTTTGCGCCGGCAGAAGTTGCTGTTACAAAACCTTCCCAATCATCGCGAACGCCTCCGCCTGGAGCGTTAATATGAACATGAGAATCAACTTTTCCAGGAATAACTATTAAACCAGTTGCGTCAATAGTTTTTTCTGCTGCAAAGTTGCTTCCAAAAGCGGCAAACTTGCCATCTTTAATTGCTATATCTGCTTTAGTTGCTTCATTATCGAATACAACCAAACCATTTGTGATTACTACATCGTAGTTCATATTATTTCCTTTCTTTAGCCATTGTTGACTGAAAAATTTTTGATAGTAATATTTGACACACGAATCCTACAGCGCATCCCACAATCCATGAGATTTGCGTAAGTGGTGAAAGTATAGGAATTATCTGCCCGGAAAGAGCAAATAAAAGACCAAGTATCGTAGCAGTATAGGATATCCAATTAGTTCCAGAATAAGCAGATTTTGACGGGCTATTTGTATCGTAATAAATTTGATCAAGATCAATATGAGTGTGCTTTACTACGTAATAGTCAGCAAGTAGAACACCTACAATAGGACCTAAAAGCATACCAATAAGATTTAAGAATCCTGTAATATTAGCCATAAACTTCCACGGCATTAGCACAGTGCTTACAAGAGCTGCAATAACTACGCCACGTTTATAATTTACAAATCGCGGAGCTAAAGCAGTTAGCTGGTATGCTGCAGGAACAATATTGCCAGTAGCATTTGTGCAAACTGTAGTAAGTAGAAGTAAACCAGTAGCTATTACAATTGCGGGAAGACTATCCCACTTGTTTATGATAACAAGAACATCTGTAATAGTTTCATGGTAAAAAAGCGATCCACCCACTAAAATAACTACGCTTGTAAAAGCAAAAAGCGCGTAGCTCAGCAAAAAGCTAGCAATTTGACCTTTCAGTTGAGCCATAGTTGACATTGCGTTCTGCGTAAAATCAGCAATAGAAACGGCAGGAGCGGCCCACACGCCCAATACAGAATTTACAACCATCATCATGAAAAGCCCAAGACCGTAATTAGTTGGCGCTTGAACAGTGGCATGATATTGCATGATTGCAGATAATCCACCAGCACAGCTAATAGCCCATACGCTCATGCAACCAAAAACAACGTAAATAAGTGGGCTTAATACTACAGTTAGCTTATTAAGAGTATTTCCTCCGCCTAAACCAATAGCCAAGTTAAGCAACCAAAATATTGCGAAGCAAATAATAATAGGTATGTGCGAACCTACGAATGGTATTTCGTTTCCAAGCGTAAGAAACTCAGGACAAATTTTGCCAACTAGAATCTCTAAAGCTTTCGCACCTATATATGTTTGAATTCCATACCAGCATATTGCAGCAACTACTCCCCTGAGGAATCCTGGTAGTTGAGCGCCTGCTTTTCCGTATGTTGCGCGCAAATGCATTGAAAACGGTATGCCGTATTTGGAACCTACAACACCGTTAGCAACCATGACAATTGCTGTAAGAATTGCGCCAAGCATGATACCAATCATTACGTAAATTGGAGAGTATCCCATTAAAAGGAACGCGCCAACTGCAGCATAATTAGGAATATTGTGTACAGACTGCATCCACAAAGTGCAGAAATTAAGAGCGCTCATTGTGCGTTTTTCTTGCGGCTTTGGCAGTAAATCTTCGTTAGTGTAGCCGCGCTCGCGGTAACATTCCAAGTTTTTGTTATCTACTGGCTCATCTTGTAGCAGTTTACTAATTTGCATGCGCACCTCCTTACTTTTCTTGTTTGTAAATTTGATTCTTTTTTGAGTTTTGTGTTTTGAGTTTTGTGTTTTGAGTTTTTTGAAAGTAATAATCGCAACTTTGCTCAAAAATAAAAAAGATACGAAAGGATGTCGTACCCGTGGTGGTGCGCCCCTTCGTATCAGCCTCTTATTCGTGAATAAGCGTTGTACTCTCATTCGATATTCACTTTTCTTCGCTGCGATTAATTAAGCAGTGAAGTTTGCATCGTATATGCCTTTTGCGTCCTTCCTAGATTTCTATTTCTTTGGTTTTCGTTATCTTTTTAGTTGGTTTTTTAGTTAGTCCTCATAAGCCAAACTATGCAGAGCATCTCGTAAAAGCTTGACTCCGTGAACAGCGTCTTGTGGATCTGTGTACTCTTCTGGAGCGTGACTAATACCATCTTTTGAAGGAACGAAAATCATTCCGGATTTTACAAACGGAGCAAAAATTTGCGTATCTTGACCAGCACCTGAATGCATGACTCTGTATGCATAACCTTGCTTATTAGCTTGATCTTTCAAAAGATTAATAATATCGTCGCTAAGTGGTGTAGGGTCGTCAGACATCCACTTATAAATCTGCGCTGTAATGCCATAAGACTTAGCGGTTTCGTGAATATCCTCGTCGAGTTCCTGCAAGAATTTATCAAGAAAAACTTTATCTGTATGACGGCAGTTCATTGAAAAAGTAACTTCTCCAGGAACAATATTTACTTGATTTGGAACTACGCTTATTCTACCGAAAGTAAGTACCAGTGGGTCGCCTGCTTGCTTGGCTTTGTCAAGATTCTTGGCGATTATATGAGACATGCAATCTACTGCATCGTGCCTGTAGGACATCATTGTTGTGCCAGCGTGATTTTGTACGCCTTTAAGATGAATATCCCAACGGTGCTGACCGGCAATGCTAGTGATAATACCTAAATCTTCGTGATTGCTGTAAAGCGTTGGTCCCTGCTCAATGTGTAGCTCAATCCAGGCTTCAAGATTTGCGAACTTAGGTTGAGTTGTTTGATAATTGAACCCAGCTTCACGCATTGCTGTTTCGAAAGGAACACCTTCACTGTCGCAAATATTTTCTACGTCCTCTTTTTTGGCTAGTCCGAAGAAATTCTTTGAACCCCAGAATACGTATGGGAAACGTGAGCCTTCCTCTTCTGCTAAGCAGATAATGCGAAGACTTTTCTTTGGCTTTCCATATCTAGTAAGTAAATTCTTAATTGCTAAATAGGCTGCAACTATTCCAAGTTGGCCGTCGAAACGGCCTCCTCTTGACACTGTGTCAATATGCGAGCCACAAGCTATTATGCTTTCTGGCTTTTCAGATCCTTCAATAGTTGCAATTAGGTTTCCAACTCGGTCGAATTCTACAGTCATACCGAGTTTTTCAAATCGTTGACGAAGAGAAAAAAGAGCCTGTTTCCAAGATTTTGTGTAAAGAGGTCGAGTAACTCCTTGTTCTCCTGGTTTTTCTGTGAATCCTGCAAGCCAGCTTATGGCTGATTCTATAGTTTCAGCACTTATGCTGCTGTCAATCATGTGCAGTATTCCTCCTCACTTGTGCAAGTTTTCCCAAAAGTGATATTCAGGCGGATATTTTTTGGTTTTGGTGTTTGGTGTTTGGTTTTTAGTTTTTTTAATCTTTTTTAATTGTTTAGTTGATACTCGTGTAATTGCTACTACTTTGTGGCAACGCAAGATATCACGAAAATCGTGATAGAAAGAAATCACTTACTGTAATTGCTCCCTACGCATGTCTTAACAAAACAGGTTCAAAGGGTGTTTCTCAACTGTTTCCAGTACCCCTGCAATTTTCACTTGTACTCGGATGAGTATAGCACGATATTAAATGAACTCAAAATTAACATTAGTATGTGTGTTTCTGTGAAGAAATGATTGGTTGTTTTTATTTTGCTAATTGACTGCTATGAAATATTGCTTCCACTTAGGGCTACATTTGTGTTCGCATGCAAAAAATTTTCATATGAAAGTTAGGAAATAAAAAAATAGCCAGATAACAAAAAACGCAGCGATTTTACACTGCGAACATATTGTGGGTGATATAGGAATCGAACCTATGACCCCTTCCGTGTGAAGGAAGTGCGCTAGCCGCTGCGCCAATCACCCAAAATTTTTTTAATTATGCGTGAAAGGCATTCCTTTCGAGTGGGCGATACAAGGTTCGAACTTGTGACCCCTTCCGTGTCAGGGAAGTGCGCTACCACTGCGCCAACCGCCCGGTTGTGATGCTAGAAACTAAGTCTCTAACTTCGAGGTGGGTACGAGAGTCGAACTCATCTATACGGCTTTGCAGGCCGCTGCCTAACCGCTTGGCTAACCCACCGTAAGGTCGAATAACTCATCGGACCTAGAGCGGACAACGGGACTCGAACCCGCGCTCTCAACCTTGGCAAGGTCGCGCTTTACCAACTAAGCTATGTCCGCGATGCATTCTTACTGACAATGTCAGCGCCGAAGCACGAGTAACTACTATACCCGAAATATTTACAAATGCAAGCTTTGTGTTTTTTGGCGTGTCGTTTTGTGTTGCTTGCGCGCGTTGGTTGGATGTTTGTTAGTAAATAAGATTATATATGATACAGTGGTAGAACAAGTGGATTGGGAGTACTCGGTCGGCGAAAGCTCTAGGCGTTATACCTAGAGCTTTTTGCTTTTCTCATTCTCGCGCAATCAATTATCAAAATTATTGCGTTAAGGAAATAGTTTTGATATGTGTCTTATTTTCCACAACTGGAAACGCGGTATTGACAGCATACTTTTATTTAATTGCTTACCACCCTTTTGCAAGGTGGTTAAAATCTGATAATTGCTAATTTAATATAAAATTTATTTATTCATCTGGTGAATGAACTTTACGTGGAACTCCTAAATCGTCGGCTATATCGTCATAGTCATCACCACATTCATAAGGATCTAGCAAATTATAAGCTTCGATTAGCAACTCTTTAGTCGCACTCTTGTGCATCCATGCTTCTACTAAATAATAATCAATTGCAATAGACGGTTCGCCTGCTCGAATAGCACTATTGGCTGCTTCTTTAAAACGTTCGTCCATAGTAGGTTCTGCATAGGGACGGAGCTTCTCAGCCATATCATAACAAAGTTTCATCATATCCATTAGCTTTTCACACCTCTCTTATCTTCCACATCATTATATGCAGTAACAATACGCTAACCTTTTTCTTTTTGATAAATGCACTTCTAGGATAGCATCAGCGTATGCGGGAAAGACAGTGAGCCAAGGTGAAAAACGGCACCATACTCAAGCGATAATAACGAGTGAGAACATAGCAGATACTATTGCGTCTAATTTCATAATGAGCCTGCAGTATAGTGGATAGCGAGTCCTGGACACTTCGGCTGTTCGGGACTCTTTATTTACTTATTGCGCTTCAAGGATTACCACTGCCGTATTATGGAAAGACTTATATGATAGAATCGAAGTGAAAGCTAGGGCTCCTCTTACCCTTTAATCTCGTAATGAGTTGGTTTGAGGGTATGACTAGCTTTTCGTATATTCCAACTGTTTTACAGTCTTTAATATTCACATGTTATAAGCCGAAAGTAAAGGAGCCCACGCAACGCCTAAGGTGAGTAAATCTACCGACGGAATGAAGCCGACTTTCAGCTAAATATATCAAATATTTAGAACACATTGATTATTCACACAACAAATACAATATTCAATCTTCAGAACTAACAAAATTAGATTAATTTCATTGTTTATTTTCAGAAAATAAGATAGATTTGGCATTTTTATATATCTTTCAAAACAAATGGTTCTTTGTATTTAATTTTGGCGTAGTAATGTTATTAGGAAAAATTTTGGCATTTTTTATTTCAAGATTTTGTCTATAAAGTTTAGCAAATGCTTCAGTTATTGCACTAAATGATTTATTATCCAAATGAATCATATCGCTTATTGAAGCGGAAATATTTTTTACAGCTTCTTTATATAATGAATTTGAAATTTCATTCAAAGCGGGCGAAAGAGCTTTAGTAATATACTCACCGATTCCACTTGTTTGAATGATTCTAGTATACGAAGATAAAACATTTTCTAAATCTGTAACGCTCAAATGCTTTCTGTTCTCAAAATCAGCAACGGCAATATCTAACTTCTTTATATATTGCTTAAGTATATTTCTATATTTGCAAAATTCAATATCAGAAATTTCTTTGCTGTGCACTACATTGTTTCTTATTTTTCTAATTTCATCAAGACTATTTCTAGTTAAATCTATATTTCTTTTACTAAAAAGTCTTTCCCATAATGATATCTTTTCACCCTTATTTAATATATTAATAATATTATTTGAAGATTCCTGCTCTTTCAAAGCTAATTGCGCTTCTTGCACTACATTATATGGATCACTGTCAGACCATTCATCAAATAAATAACTAATATAATTTTGAAAAGTAAAATGGTCTAAAGCCTTCTCAATATGGCGATTTTTATTTCTTTCATTCTTATCAATATCATTCTTAATTTCTTCGTCGACTAAAGTTTTTTTAGTCCATTCTGTACCGTATGCGCTTAACACAGTAAGATATACAAATTGTCTTAATTTTCTTTCAAATGTGAATATATACTTAGACAGGTTATTGCAGTAATATTCTGAAGCTCCATCAAAAATGACAACAACGTTATATTCGCGTCTTAAATCATTTTTTATAAAAGCACGCTTCAAAGATTCGATTGAAATTGCTTGTTTTCTTGTAGTTCTCTTATCGATAGTTAAAATTTTTAACCTAATTCCTTTGCCTATTTTCTGAATACTATAATTAAATTCTTGATTATCGTTGTGTAAGCATAATGTTTTTTCTTTAAAAGAAATCAGGTCTGCGAAATTTTCCTTAAATGAATCAATATCATTTTCGCTATCCTTATTTTTTAACATAAATACAAGGTCAATAAACATAAGTACTTCGATTCAAATTTTGCTTTTCCATTTGTTATACAATTTACTTCTAACAACACGTATATTGGGATTAATACCTTTTGCAAAATACGCTAATTCTTGATAATCAAATTCTTCCATCATTGGGCCGCATATCAATTCCATGTCGTCAAAATATTTATCATCAATGTTAAAGTCTACATAATGAACGATGGGTTGATTATTTGATAATAAATCATTAACAATTTCTTGACCAACATTAGCACTATATTTCTTATCGCTAAAAAATTTTATTTGATTAAATGGAATATATGTTACTGAGTATCTCCATTCTTTTTGGAATTTCCACTCAGTACTTTTGTATTTCCCTAACACATTCGTATCAAAACAAAAAAATTCACCATCCTGTCTCAAACATTTAGGATATATAAGTGATTCATCATCTGTATATGTTACTTTTGCATTTAAACGCTGGGTAAGAATGTCTCTATCTTTGTCACTTATAATAAATTGTGGAATTAGTATAAATCTATTTTGAAATGAGTATTGCGCAGGTATTATAAAAGTTTCATCCGTTGACTTTTCCGATGGTTGATCTTCTTTATTAATGCAATGCTCAACGTAATCATCATAATTATTTTTAAAAGGAAAACTTCTTAATTTTATGCAAACGCCTCTGCTAGAATCTCCATACATAGACCATTGTGGTATGCTGTCTCTATTCTCACTCCAGCAGCTTGAAAAAATAAATTTCCCCAAATTACGACCTTCACCAGTAATTGCTTCAGTTTTATCATCCATACATTCAAGTGAAGTTAGTCGCAAAGTCTTATTCATTAAAATTAACTTTGCTGATTTCAAACTAGTGTAATGATATAAATATTCTGGTATCCCTTCAACTATTTGCATAATCAACTTCCTTATCTTTTCCTATATTTCTCTTAGCACAGCAAAATCTCTTTTTTACCATTTATTTTATTATCGAGTAGAGTCCATTTTTTAGATACATTTCAACATTTTTCAATCACTTCGGTTCTGCAAGACATGCGGTATTTGACTGTCAAACTAAACAATAAGCACATAGCTAATCCGTGATTCAGTAGGGATTAAGAAAACCGACTGAAAGCCTTTAAGCGGGAACATAAGAAAGCCTACCTAGTGCGCATTGCATGAAGTAGGCTTTCCTTGTTTTTGGTAATTACAGTGGTATTTGCCAAGCCACATTACTTTCAGGCGTTTTATCTAAAAGTTATTCGAATGGGGCTTGCTATACTCCAAATACTGAGCAATATATACAAGCAATGCTTAAGGAAGCGTATTAGCTTGGCGAGAACAGTAATTTCAAATAATCTATTAATATCCTCTAATAGCAGAAATGATTGAGTTTGTTCCCCAATCAGTAATCACATCTGCAGCATTTTTTACAACACTTGAAGTTCTTTCAGCAGCATATGGTTCAACAGCTATAATCTTTTTCCCATTTCTTGTGCTAGCTCAATTTCAATGTTAATCCATTTACTGTATGTAGAATAAATACCGGATAATATGAGAACACAGCTAGCATGTTGCATCTGATTTTTAATTGCTTCCTTTAACTGATAATCATATCTTGCGTTATGAATAGGAGCATCCTTTGGAACGGACTAATTTTTGTAATCAAAATTTGGACTACTGTCCAATAGTTTCACTAATCCTTCGTAAGCATCTGAATAAGCCCAAGTTGGAGCGATGAGAAGACGCATACAAAAAGAGCTGGCACTTTGTGAAGTACCAGCTCTTAAGGCATGAAAATAGCCATAGGAAGATAGAGGTACTTCACATAGCACCCCACGGAAATAGACCCGTGAAGCTCTATGCTGTATCCCATCGCCCTATAGCTAATCAGGCTTTGATTTATGTTTCTGTTGCAGCGGATTGTTAAATCAGCCGCAACGATTGTTTAAATTTTTAAACGGTTACTTTCAGTTCTTCTTTGTTTGTGCGAGAGCACTACCAGCTACAGATTTAGCTGTCTTGCTATATCGTCCGTCACGCATCACCTTGCTAGCCTTGGAAGCTACAAGCTTCGAGGTCTGCTTAGTATTTTTATGCATTTTCATCACCTCCTTTTCGCATCGTCTTTTTACGAAACGAAAGGTTCTCTTTTAAGAGCAATTCGTGTATAATAAAGATGTGCTTTATGCACGAATACAGCTCTCCGTTTCGTTAATTAAATTATCTAAAATCTGATTTCGATTGGCTTTAGCGGAGACTTGTTGGAGTCTTGTTGCAGACTTTCAAATTTTGCGTACGGAAGGAGGAAAGATATGACTCAGCTTTGTTTTGGAACATTTGCAGCTACGATGCAACGTGCTCTAAAAGAACAGCTTTCTTGGTGGAATAACCATGTTGGTACTACGTTAACGCCTACAAATAAAACGATTCCTACGCAAAGTATGGCTGGGCAGCATTACACAGTATTAAGATTGTTATCCTGGTTAATTGATAGGGATGATATTACTGATCGCAAAGGTAAAGTTCTCTTCATCGATGATAGTGTTGCCAGTAAGCTTATAAATCAAACGGTCGAAGTGAATGCGGTAATAGTGAAACGAATCCAAGAAGGCGATTTAGACGATGCTGCGCTTGCTGAATTTAAAGATATAGAAAAAGAACTCATAGAATATAAAGTCAATGACCTCCTCCAAGAAATGCATGACCTTATTCAAGATGATCCCGAGGTTTCTGCGGCACAAAAGAATGAATTGCTTTTACTATGCAAAAAAGAAACTCTAGCTCAATTCCTTTCAAACACATTTCTATATGCGTGCTGTTTGAAAAATAAGCTAAGGTCTGTTGATTTAGATTCTAATGATGGATGGCTCATTCACATTTCAGATAACACTTGCCCTATTTGCCATACCAATAATTTAACGATTGGTTATGGAACAAGTACTACTGCTCTCTATGATCCTGTTGAGTTTTCTGAAACACCCGATTCTAATGAAATGGAACGAATACTGATTTGTGTCACTTGCTATCGAAAAGAAAACTATAAAAAAGGAAAAGGTGGTTCAGAGCCGGAAAGCTGGGAAAAGCTGAGAAAAATTTATAAAGACTACATGTTGAAGCAAGAAATCGAACAGGTTTTTGAAAATAATAATCTCGCTTCTCAAATAAAAGATGTTCTTAATGAGCTCGTAGAAAAACCGAAGGATGAGACATTAAAGAAGAATAGACCTGAAAACTGGAGTCCGAAGAAGGTTACGCAAAAAATCAAAAAAGAAGAATGGGTGCTGGCAGACTCAATTAAATCATTAGCTGACGCGTACTACTTTTATGTACGATCTGTTTTTGAAAGTCTTGATAATGGCTCTACTAAACGCTTTAGCAAAATTTGTGATCAAGTATCTTCTTGTTACAAAGAAGTGGCTGAAAAAACTGACGATCAGCGGCAAATTTTTTACGGTATTAAAAACTGGATTGCAAGGCACGCTGGAGTACCTGAAAATTCGCAGGAAGCTTTAGTTATTACAGCATTCTTTGTACAGAACTGTGAGGTGTTTGGTGAAGTATCCGAGTAAGGCTGTTCCTTTTGAAAAATCCACTTTTTCATATTTCGTACCAGTACTAACGGCTTTAAGTGGTCATCAATACACTCCGTTGAGTCTTTACACAAAAATTCCTCTAAATAAACGACCATCCACAGATGAGTATATTGACACACTTATTTGCTTATATGCTTTAGGAAAGATTAAATTAGACGAAAAACTGGGGGTTTTGTATCGTGTTAACTGAATTATATTGTGACAAATTTAAGGAAAGCGCTCCACAGCCGATTAGATTTAATAGTGGCCTTAACGTTGTGCTCGGCACTGAAGGTGCTACAAACTCTATCGGCAAAAGCACATTCCTAATGATTCTAGATTTCGTTTTTGGTGGAGATGACTACTTAAACCTTTCCAAAGACGTTAAAACCCATATAGGCGATCATAGTTTCAGTTTCGCTTTTAACTTCAACGGTAAAAAGCACTACTACATTCGTGGAACAAAAGATCATAATGAGGTATTAGGCTGCAATGAAAATTATCAACCGTTGAACTCTATGTCAATCAGAGACTATCGCGAAATGCTATCCCACGCATACGAAATAGACTCAATAGGAATTAGCTGGCGTGACGCAGTAAGCCCAACATTTAGAATCTGGCAAAGAGATAACGACAAGCCCACACTTCCGCTGTCAAGACATAGGACAGACACTCATCGCAGCGGCATTGTTAGACTGCTAGCTCTTTTTGATATGTTAATTCCTGTAAAAAATGCGTTAGAAAACGAAGAAAACGCTAGAAATGCGCTCGCTGCAGCCAAAACAGCATCTTCTGTTTATCAGTTGAATATTGCTTCTAGTAAGAATGATTTTGAAAACAACGCTAAAAAAATCCAGGAATTAGAAGAACAACTAAAAGAGGTTCAGAATTCTTTTGGAGAAAAGTTACCATCAGAATTAACCGAGGAACAAGCAAAAATTGTCGCTGAGTTAAAACGAGAACAAACACCTATATACAGGCAACGAACCATTTTAACTAATCGGTTAAACGCTCTCATTAATAATCATGCTATTGGAAGTGAACGTTTTAATAAAGCAGACTTTGAACAATTAAAAGAGTTTGTACCTGAATTGGACATTGATTATCTTACTAAAATTGAAGGTTTTCATGCGGGCATTAAGAAACTGCTCACTAAGCAAGTAACTGATGAGATCAAAGCTACTAGAGAAAAATTGAGAATCGTTAACGTCAGGCTCAACCACCTAGATGAGCAAATAATTAATATCACTACTGCTCCTAGCATTACGGCAGCAACTGCTCAAACATATCATGAGTTAAAAGCTGAAATTTCAAGTCTTCAGAATGCGAACAAAAACTATTTGGTAAAGGAAGAAAATAGGGAAACTCTCAAAAAGACTCAAGGTATCGTAGAAGAAACCACAAAAAATCTTCTTAATCAAATAGAAAAGTCAATTAATAATTACTTGAAAAAGGTTGATGAAAGTTTTACTGATGAGAAAAGGAATCCTCCAAAACTTAGTCTGAAAAATATTGATTCGTATAGTTATGCGATTGCTGATGATACTGGTACTGGTTCAGGTTATAGAAGTCTTTTAAGTTTCGATCTTGCGTTGTTAGAGCATTCAAAACTGCCTGTTATAATGGAGGACTCTTTCCTGTTTAAGCAAATAGAAACAGAAGCAGTAAATCGAATACTCGCACACTATAACGCGATTAAAAATAAGCAAATCTTCATCGCGCTTGATGAAATTGACAAATACAACGGTAATGCAAAAGAGATTATAAAAAACAGCAGATGCCTACGCCTTGACAGTAACGAAGAAGCATTATTTGGAAAAGAGTGGGGAAAGAAATAATATGACAAACACTAACAAAAAACAGTTACAGATTGAACTTGATTACACGCATTTGTGGAAGCTGCTTATTGATAGGCAGAAAAAGAAAGAGGACTTAAAACGTGATGCTGGAATATCATCAGCTTCCATAGCTAGAATTAGCAAAGGTGAAAACGTGAATACAGAGACACTACTACGCATCTGTCAATACTTGGAATGCGACATCAAAGACATTTGCGAAGTAAAACAGGTAAAGAACAATGAGGTGAAGTGATGAAGAACATTTTTGACACGGTAGCAGACTTACTACTTACAAACGATAAATACAAAGCCGAAGATGGTAAGCTTCTTAAAGCTGCTGTGTACAGTGATGTTATGGCAATGAGTGAGAATTTGCTCACCCTTCTCCTCTCAAACGAAGACGTAAAAGAAACCTTCTTCAAAAACGTTCAAGGCACACTCGTTTTCGATAAGCAAAAGTTTGCTTGGTTCATGGAATCAAAGGAATTCTTGCCTGACTCTTACACGGCTTACACAAACAAAATTGGGCTTACGCATAACGGTAATTTTATCTCGCAAACAAACGATGTTGTGCTCGACTTCCCTTACAAGGATTGCGTGCTGGAAGGCGGTCAAGATAAAGACGACCAAAAACGAAGCGAGATTTTCTACAACGAAACAATAGCGAGTGACGAGATTTCGCGCATGCTTGCACCTAAAGTATTCACGAATGCAAAACGTTACACCTCCGTTGGTGAAAAAGATTTAACTGGAGAACTAGACCCTAATACAATTCACGTTGAAGAAGAAACAGGTATCACGCTTAACGATGATGATAATTTAATTATCAAAGGAAACAACCTTATTGCATTAGCAAGCCTGCTTAAACGCTACGAAGGCAAAGTAAAATGCATATATATTGATCCACCTTATAACACTGGCAATGACAGCTTTAACTACAACGACTCGTTCAACCATTCCACATGGCTAACATTTATGAAAAATAGGCTGGAACTTGCGAGAAGACTACTAAGAGAAGATGGTACAATTTGGATATCTTGTGACGATCATGAAAGCCATTATCTTAAGGTTTTAATAGATGACATATTTAATCGTGATAACTTTGTTAACACTGTAATTTGGGAAAAAAAATATGCTCCTCAAAATGATGCAAAATGGCTTTCTGATAATCATGACTTTATTTTGCTCTACGCAAAGAATAAAGACATTTGGCGTCCAAATTTGTTACATAGAAATGCAGAGATGGATGTGCGTTATAAAAACCCTGATAATGATCCGCGAGGAGATTGGCAATCTGACAACTTGTCAGTTAAAACCTATTCAGCAAATTCTGACTATCCGATTATTACACCATCAGGAAGAGTGGTTAATCCGCCTAAAGGAAGAAGCTGGGTATTAAGCAAAGAGCGTTTTGCAGAATTTGTCGCAGATAACCGCATCTGGTTCGGTAAAGACGGCAACAATACGCCACGTATTAAGCGCTTTTTATCTGAGGTCAAACAAGGTATGACTTCAATGACAATATGGAAATACACCGAGGTTGGTCATAACCAAGATGCTATGAAAGAAGTTAAAGCTATTAATTCTATTTCAGTGTTTGGAACTCCAAAGCCCGAACGTTTAATTGAGCGAATCTTAACTCTTGGTACCAACGAAGGAGACCTCGTCCTTGACTTCCATCTTGGCTCTGGCACCACTGCTGCGGTTTCTCATAAAATGGGCCGCCGATATATTGGTGTTGAACAAATGGATTACATTCAAGACATAACTGTTGAACGTTTGAAGAAAGTTCTTGAAGGCGAACAAGGCGGTATTTCTAAAGTTCAAAACTGGCATGGTGGCGGCTCTTTCGTTTATTGCGAGCTTAAAGAAGACGCGAACACGCTTATTACCACTATTCAAAATGCGACTGAAGATACTATTGAAAGCGTAAAAGCTACTATTTACGCAGATGAGCGTATTGTGCCTTATCTTACCAAGCAGGAACTCGCGGATGCAGATAAAGACTTTGAGAACCTAACGTTAGAAGAAAAGAAACAGGCACTCATCAAGCTTGTAGATAAGAACAAGCTGTACGTTAATGCTTCAGATATGGATGATGAAAGTTATCAAATCAGTGATGCCGATAAAGCCTTTACGAAGTCTTTCTATGAGGAGGCTTGATCCATGGCTGAATCATTCTTATACGAAAAACTTGATACGCTTAAAGAGATTAATGAGCTTGCGCCTATGCCAGATATTATTGAGCATAGTTTATCTCAAAATATTGTTTTGCGAGAGTATCAAAAAGAGGCTTTCCAATATTTCGTTACCTATTTTGAAAAAGATGGTTTGCGTAAGAATAAGCAGATTCATACTCTTTTTCACATGGCAACAGGCTCTGGTAAAACGGTGATGATGGCAGGGCTTATCCTCTATCTTTACACAAAAGGTTATCGTAAGTTTCTTTTCTTTGTGAATCAAACGAATATTTTGAAAAAGACGGAAGAAAACTTTTTGAACGCGCTTTCATCGAAGTATCTTTTTGCTGATAATCTTTCCTATCTTGGTATGAAGATTAAAGTGAAAAAAGTAGACCGGTTTAGTGATACGGTTCTAGATGATGATATTGAGCTGCTGTTTACTACCACTCAAAAGCTACATACGGATATGTGGTTTGCTAAAGAAAACGCGCCAACATATACTGATTTTGAGAATGATAAAATCGTTTTTATTTCGGACGAAAGCCATCATATTAATTCTTATACGAAGAAAAAGACTAGTACTGAAGAAGATGCTGAGAAAAGCTGGGAATACACAGTTAATAATGCTTTTACTTCTAATAAAGACAGTGTTCTACTGGAATTTACAGCTACAGCTGATCTTAAAGATAAAAACGTGCTTGCAAAATATGCTGATAAAATCGTATACAATTATCCACTGGAGCGATTCCGTGAAAGTGGTTACACTAAAGACTTCCAGAATTTTGCGACTGATACGAATCTCTGGGATCGTACACTTATAGCTCTTATCTTAAGTGAATATCGTCGTTATCTTTTTGCGGACTTAAAACTGAATATTAAACCAGTTATTATGCTTAAGTCGCAAAAGATTAAAGAGTCTGAAGCTTTCCATGACGAGTTTTTCAAAAAATTAGAGGAACTTACAAGCTATGAGATTATGGCTTTACGCAGTGCTAACATTCCGCTTCTTTCTAAGGCTATAGCTTATTTTGAAGAAAAAGATGACACTCTCGAAAACTTGGAGCATAGCCTTAAGAACTCTTTTGCTGAAGATAACACAATCATCATGAACGGATCTTCAGACGATAACGATGCTAACCAAATTAAAGTGAACTCACTCGAAGACAAGGATAATCACATCCGCCTTATTTTTGCTGTTGACATGCTCAATGAAGGCTGGGATGTTCTAAATCTCTTCGATATTGTGCGCTTGTATGATAGTAGACAAGGCAGTGGTAAAGCAGATCAGATTGGCTCCTATACGATTAAAGAGGCTCAACTGATTGGTCGTGGAGCACGCTACTGTCCATTCGTATATGAAGGCGACAAAGACCTTAAATATAAGCGTAAGTTTGATGGTGATCTTACGAACGATTATCGTATTCTGGAAACAATGCTTTTCCATAGTCTGAACGATTCAAGCTACATTGCTGAGCTAAAACAGGCACTTATTGCAACTGGTTTACAAGCAGAAAACCCGATTACTCGTGAATATACGCTTAAAGAAGATTTTAAGACTTCTGAATTTTACCAAAGATCATACGTCTACTCTAATGAACGCTTGCCTCGAGGTCGTGCGAATATCACAACTATTGAAGATAGCTTGAAAACAAAAATATACCGTTACTCGCAAAAATCTGTATACGGGAAAGTAGTAAACCTTTTTGGTGAAACTGAGAATGTTAATAATTTAATTGCAAAACCAGTATCGAAATCTTTTAAGGATATTGATTATAATATTTTATCTGGCGCAGCATCCTGCTACCCAGAACTCTGCTTTAATGTTATAAAAGATAAATATCCTAATGTTACTTCATTAAAAGAGTTTTTAACCTCGGATAATTATCTTGGAAACTCTATTTTAGAGATTACGCAAACTCAAGATAGTATAAGCGGTAAAGATTTATTTGAAGCTTGTAAGAAAGCTTTTTCGCAAATCGCATCATATATTGCGACTATTAAACAAGAGTTTGTTGGAAGTACTGTGTTTAAGCCGCACATGCTTAAAAATGTTTTACATGACAAAAAGATATCGCTTAATTCAATTACTGAAGACGGTGGTCATGGTGACTCGCAAAACAACTGCGCTAACGCTGATTATCGCATGAATCTTGTAGATGAACCTTGGTACGTTTTTACAGACAATTATGGTACGAGCGAAGAAAAACTGTTAGTAAAATATTTTAAGTCAACTATTGAGCCAAAGCTTAAAGCAAAAGGACTTGAATACTATCTTATTAGGAATGAGAGAATCCCTGAGCTTGCCATTTATTCGTTTGATTCAGGCGAACGTTTTGAGCCTGATTTCTTGCTCTTTATTCGTGAGAAAGAGTATGAGGATGTTAAAACATATCAAGCATATGTTGAGCCTAAAGGTAGTCAACTTTTATTTGAAGATGAGTGGAAAGAAAAATTCTTAGGGCAGATTGAGAACAACTACAAGATTAACGATATTTTAGGAAGAGGATACAAGATTATAGGTCTTCCATTCTTTAATCAAGAAAACAGAATGTCTGAATTCGACAAAGCACTAAACGATTTAGTGTCAAAATTATAGTGAGGTAATAGTAGTGATAGAAAATACTTATCCAGTTGCTCTTTCTCGCTTAGGTGATCAAGATGATACGGAAGAAAAACAAGCTGAGAGAGCAATCACTTGGCTACGCAAACAATCTGGTGGCAATATTACTGTAATAACGCCTAGCAAACGTTTGGACAATGAATCTATAAAACGCTTCGTCCAAAATGTAAATGTTAATTACTACTCGTGGCGAGAAAATGACGGTCAATACCTTACTGGTCGTGTATTATATGCATTTCCAAATCGTGAAAGACTAAGTAATTTATGGAACTCTCAGTTAGATGCCTTAGCAGTTATTGAATGTGGTGAAGATAAAGATTGGATGACGATAGCTAAACCTATCATTCTTCTACCCAACAAAATAGTTGAACCAACATCTACCGATGATTTTGAACTCGGTAAATTACCGAATGGAATTAGTGACATCTTATCTTATCTCGCTGGTATGGCTGATGGATATTCTCAAGGTATGAAATGGAACGAAGTTGAACAACTGAAATCTGACCTTATGGAATGTCCTGCACGATGGGAGGCGGTTACTACTGAACAAATCAAACAGGAATGTTTGCATCTTGGAATGAAATTAACTGACATAGATAAAATAACTGAGTTAGTTGCACGTAGGCAACATGGAAACACTTTCAATCTTTCCAAGAGCAGCTATAAAGGTTTTAAGTTTAAGCCGAACATGTGAATAAAAAGAATCCCACCGCAACATTCTTAATCAACACTTCCCCACATAAACAGGTGGGTGCAAAGTGGCGAATCGACTTGCATGGGCGCTTTGACAGAGCTTGAAATTGCATAACGCATTTCAAGCTCCTTCAAAGCGTGATTTGGCTCAAATGTAAAGTCCAGTGGACTTTACATGCCAAATCAGCCGAACGGCTACTAATAGCCGTGCGCGACGACCTGCCTTTTCGCTTAGAGCGTAGCGCGAAAAGGTAATTCGGAGCGCTGAGCCACTCAAGGAAGAAGCACTGCTTCTGCGTGGCGAAGACGTGAGCGCAGCTAACCTGCGTGTGAGTCGACGATTTCGAGCTGCATAATGCGCGCGAATGCACTTCGATTCGCTGAGCTTGCTCAAAGTTGAAAGCACAGTGTGCTTTCAACGCAAGCGAAGTACGTTAACATCCTGTGCACTCGACCCTAGAGCGTTGACATGTTCCCTCAAACAGCCAAAACACGTTCAAAAACCGCGAGAACCCAGCTTAAAGCCGCGCTTCGCATTAAACCTTTTAACGATAGCCTTCACTAAGTACGCAAAATAGCCTAATACGAATATTCAATCACATCTTTCTAACTTTCAAGCGTGCGTAGTAAAATTGTAAAAATAAATTTTACTTTAAAGTAAAAATGCAGAGAAGGGGAATGCACGTAATGTCTTATAAAACAGTTGATTCTTTAATGCGACATCTTAGGGATAGTGGCGTAATGATTTCTGGTACTGCGCAAAAAAGACAACTAATAAATACTGGCTATTTTCATGGATATAAAGGTTATCGTTTTTTTAGCGATACACAAAGTAGGCATCAAATACCATTTTCTTCATATAACGAAGTGTATGCAACGATAAAATATGATTCAGAGTTGAAGTCACTTTTCTATGGAAAAATTATGTTCATAGAAACAGCTGTAAAAAATATAGCAATGGAGTGCATACTTAGGAAAAGTCGTTCGGAAAGTATCCAAGCTATGCTGACCAAATCAGTTAGTGGCGCAAATAATTCTCCAAAAAATTTTACCAATGATCAAAAAAGAAAAGCTCAACAAAAGAAATTAGATTTACAAAATTCTATCCAACGTAATCTTGCGCGTGCATATAAGAATAAAGATCCCAAAATTACGCATTTTTATGATAAATATGCAGATGTTCCAATCTGGGCATTATTCGAAATAACAATGCTTGGAGATTTCGGAAATATTCTGTCGTGTCTTACATATGAGGTTAGAGAAGATATTTCTAAGAAAATTGGATTGAACTTGTCATCTGATACAAATCGTGAGCTTGTTTATAAATATATTTATCTGTTAAAAGATTTAAGGAATGCAATTGCTCATAATTCTGCTATTTTCGATACGCGTTTTAAAAAAGCGAAACCGTCTCGTCCTATGACAGCTTGTTTGATTAATGAGATTCATTTACCCTATGTTAATTTCAATAGTATTGGTGATTACATTGTTCTTGTGTCGTATTTTCTAAAAATTCTTCATGTTTCTAAAATAGAAATAAAGTCTTTTATTAATGAATATGAAAAAATAACTTCAGATTATATAAATTCTGTTTCCAAAAGTAATGTAAACGTTGTAAAAGCGGTTATTAAGAAAGATTGGAAGAAAAGGATGACAAAGTTAAAAGATTATATTTGATAATTAGCTTTTTACGCACTATAAGTTACAATGAAAATGTAATTGCGGTGTGCGTTTGCGGACACACACCTGTGGGAGCTGACATAGTTTCGGCTCCCTCTTTTTTATTTTGAGCCGTTGAATAGGAATAGCGTGTTATAGCCCCAAAAGTGGTGTTATAGATTAAGGGTTATAGATCCAAGGTGCGTAAAGCTAAGCTGATGAATATAGCGCACTAACGTAGTGCACTACTGCTGAGCACGCATATAGTTGCACCCACAATGGAAAAAGCATGTAAAAAGTCAAGTAAAATCTGCAAATTGCTCAATATTTGTAAGAATTATATATTCTATAGGAGAATAAAAATACGAAGGATAAAATCATTGTCGTTCAAAAACGAATTCGCCGACAGTATCCTTTTTACCTGGATCTATGCTTACTGTTATGAAGTTCCCTTTTTTGTTGTCGTGCGTATCTGAGAAAACACCAGAAGAAGTATATTTAGAAGAATCCGCAGTAAATGTAATTACAGAATCACTGAGCTTCCAACTTCCAGAAAATGTGCCGTCATTATTCGTATATGTGTATGTACCGTCATCTTTTATTTTTAAAATACGCTCAGGATTTGCATAGTCGTGATCTGGATTATAGTTATACCAAGTTCCTGCAACTTTCGATGAACTACCACAACCTGCTAATGAAACGCAAAAACTCAGCAATAGCATCATAATTAAAGCCGAGGATGAGAATTTGCAAATTACTTTTTTCATATTCATGCCCTCCTAAGTGTTATTTATATAATATGTATTCATTTACTAGTCGTCAATAATTACACTCAAGTACTATAGGAACACAGCTTAAAGTCGCAGCGCGCTAAATCTTTTAACGATAGCCTTCGTTGAACAACGCTAAATCAAGGGGAAAAGCGCAAATTACACTCGCAAATCTTCTTTAGCAGACTTGTATGATCCAATGTGCATGCCTCAAGATTTGCGCAAAGTTCACGAGGAGCTCGCGACGAGTTAGATATGACTAAAATTGAGATATAAAAACCAGGGTTAATTCACAAAAACCAATATAAAATCACAGTATAAAATCACAGTATAAAAACCAATAGAAAAGCCCGACGGGTTTGCGCGCCGGGCTTTTAGTGTGTGCATGTTTAGCTATTGCGTAGCTTTACTTATTCTTTGCTGTTATCTTCTTTATCTGCGCTATCCTCAGATTTATTATCTTCTGATTTACTATCTTCAGTAGCTTCAGACGAATCCAGCGAAGACGAATCCGAAGACTCCAACGAAGAAGAATCCAGCGAAGAAGAACCCGACGAATCCGACGAAGAATCAACAGCTTCAGACGAATCAGCTCCATTAGTATCCTTAGCTGGATTACTAGCTACAGCTGTATCGATTGTCTCGAACTTTTCGCCTTTAATAGTGAATTCCCCTAGCAATCCTTCGCCTTCAGAATCAACTACTATGCGCTCTCCGTCAACAAGATTTCCGCGCAGAATCTGCTCAGAGATTGAATCCTCAATATCGCGCTGTATAACTCTACGCAAAGGACGAGCTCCAAGAAGTGGATCAAATCCCTTTTGAGTAAGTAAAGTCTTAGCGTTATCAGTGAGCTCAATAGACATGTGATGATCGAATAATCTATCGTTAAGGCTTTCCAAATCTAAGTCAACAATCTTACGAACTTCAGATTCAGTAAGCTGCCTGAAAACAATAGTGTCATCAAGTCTGTTAAGAAACTCTGGACGGAAATGCTTCTTTAATTCGGAATTAACCTGAAGCTTCATGCGCTGATACGTAGAATCGTCATTATTACTTAATGTGAATCCAGTAGTAGCAGCTTTAGCTATATCTCTAGTTCCAAGATTAGTTGTCAAGATAATAATAGTATTCTTGAAATCAACCTTACGGCCCTGTCCATCGGTCAAATGACCATCATCAAGCACTTGTAAAAGTGTATTGAAGATATCTGGATGAGCCTTTTCGATTTCATCGAATAATACAACAGAGAATGGCTTTCTGCGAACTTTCTCAGTTAATTCGCCGCCTTCTTCATATCCAACGTATCCTGGAGGAGCACCGAAAAGACGTGAAGCAGCATACTTTTCAGCAAATTCAGACATGTCAACGCGAATTAAAGCATTTTCGTCATCGAACAAGAATTGGGCTAAAGTCTTAGCAAGTTCTGTTTTACCAACCCCAGTAGGGCCAGCGAAGATAAACGAACCAGCAGGACGATTTGGATCCTTCAAACCTACTCGAGCACGGCGAATAGAACGAGATAGAGCTGAAACAGCCTCATCTTGTCCAATAATACGCTTATGGAGTTCTGATTCCATGTTGAGAAGCTTTTTAGACTCAGCTTGAGTGAGCTTAACAACAGGAATGCCAGTTGTGCTTGAGACAACAGATGCTATAACATCTTCATCCACAACCATATTCACGTTTGATTCGCCTTCGCGCCAAGCTTTTTCTTTAGTTTTGCGATCTTCTTCTAACTTTTCTTGTTCATCTCGCAAATCAGCAGCGTTCTCAAAATCTTGATTCTTAATAGCTTCATCTTTCTTCGCAGAAAGTTTAGCAATCTTATTATCAAGTTCTTTCAGCTCAGGCGGTTCAGTTAAACGCTTAATGCGTAAACGTGCTCCAGCTTCATCTATAAGATCAATAGCCTTATCTGGTAAATGACGATCTTGAATATATCGCGCAGACATTTCAGCTGCAGCCTGCAAAGCATCATCTGTAATAGTTACATGATGGTGATTTTCATAACGCTCGCGCAGACCTTTAAGAATCTCAATCGCTTCAGCAATAGTAGGCTCATGAACCTGAATTGGCTGGAAACGACGCTCTAAAGCAGCATCTTTTTCAATGTATTTGCGATATTCCTCAGTTGTAGTAGCGCCAATCGTTTGTAGTTCTCCACGCGCAAGCATTGGCTTTAACATATCAGAAGCGCCTAAAGCACCATCTGCAGATCCTGCGCCAACAATAGTGTGAATCTCATCTATGAAAAGAACGATGTCTCCCCTAGTTTTGATTTCTTTAAGTACTTTCTTTAAGCGTTCCTCGAAATCACCGCGATATCTGGAACCTGCAATCATGGAGCCTAAGTCGAGAGAATATACTTGCTTATTTTTTAATGTTTCAGGAACATCGCCCGCAACGATTTTTTGAGCTAATCCTTCAACTACAGCTGTTTTGCCTACGCCTGGGTCTCCTATAAGAACAGGATTGTTTTTTGTTCTACGAGAAAGAACCACCATAACTCGTTCTATTTCACGCGAACGACCAATAACAGGATCAAGCCTACCTTCAGAAGCTTCAACAGTGAGATTTCTTCCAAACTGGTCAAGAAGAGCAGAACCAGTTTGATTTGTTTTATCTTGTACCCCACCTGCATTAGCTAAATCATTCTTACCACTTTCAGATGGTATTCCTGAATTTCCGCGAATCAAATCCATTGTTGTTCCGCGAAGGTCATTAAGATCAACTTCCATTTTGATAAGAACTTGTGTTCCTATGCCTTCGCCTTCGCGAATAAGTCCAAGCAAAATATGCTCAGTGCCAATATAGCTATGACCTAATTGCAATGCTTCGCGTAAGCTCAGCTCTAATACTTGCTTAGCATGCGGTGTAAAAGGTATATGGCCATTAGGAGACACAGTCCCCTTGCCAATCATTTCCTCAACTTGTTTACGTGTGCCATCAAGTTCTACACCTTTTGCACTTAACGCTTTAGCTGCTATTCCTTCGCCTTCGCGAATAAGTCCAAGCAAAATATGCTCAGTGCCAATGTAATTATGCTGAAGTGAGCGAGCTTCCTCTTGCGCTAACACAATTACGCGTCTAGCGCGGTCAGTGAAACGTTCAAACATAATTGCCTTTCATTACTATCGTTCGTTCCATCGTAACGACTTGCCATGACTCATTACTAACGTTTTGATGATGTTTTGCGTTTTTTACGCTTATTTTCTTTACTATCTTCAATAGCTTCTTCAATTAGTTCAACATCAGCACGTTCTTCACGAGGAGATTGCTCTATAACATCAATATGATAATCGTCATAAGCTGGTTCTGATTGAATCCATATCTGAGATGGTTCAGGAGGTTCAATATCTGAATGTTCTCCGCATCCATGATCAAGAGAAACAACCTTGCCGTCGTCAGGACTCCAAGCGTTTGCGCATACTCCGAACATATTTCCAAGAGCACCTGCAAGTGGAATCATAAATCCGCATGTTGAACAAGCATTACCTTCTGCAATTCTAGTCGATAATGATTTAGGTCCATGTTGCCCTGAATACCAACGTTTTGCTGTCTGTGCTATTGCTTCAGCAGTCATTACCTTTCTGCGCGAAAGATGAAATGCTTCTACTGCGTCTTCGAAATCTTCATTAGATTCGTAAGATTCACTAGATTCAGATTCTTCAGATTCTTTAGATTCCTCAGATTCCTCAGATTCTTCGCTAGATTTAGCAGCTTCATTTGCTTTAGAAGCCTCGTTAGCTTCATTAGCATTAGCATCAGCAGCATCCGTGTTTTCAGAAGTTACATTATTTTCTGAAGCCTCTGAGTCAGAATTCTCTGATTTATCCTCAAGCTCTGATTTATCCTCAACTTCAGATACACCATTTTCAAGACGCGAATCGTTTTCTTCTGTACCAATAGAATCAGTAACAGAAAGATCAGATGGCTTTAATCTGTCTTTCCAAGGAATCCAAACTGGAGGTAATAATGAATCCTCCGTAGGCACAAGCGTAGATTCATTAATGGTCCAACGCTCTGCTTCTTCGTCATGGTATAACGTGACAGACCATTGCCATCCTTCGTAACCGCGCATAGTGCATTCAAAGCGATAATCTGTAACATTGTCGCCAAGATCTATAGCAGTTACAAAATCTCCAACTGCATCATCACGTTCTGAAGTTTCCACAGCATTTTTGTAAGCCAAATCCTGCGGATTTAATACGTCAACTGACATAAATTAATCCTGCACGTCAAAATTATCTGCTACAGCTCTAAGCAATGTAGCAAGTTTTTTACTTTCAGCCGTTGATGGGTAGTGCTTTCTGCGTAATCCATTTCCTGCAGAATCAAGAAGCTTAATTAAATCTTCTACAATAGCTGCCATATCTTCTGCTTTAGGTCTAGTAGCCTTTACCAATGATGGTGCAGATGCTAATACAGTCAAACCCATTGCTTGTGGGCCTTTACGACCTTCTACTACTGAAAATTCTACGCGAGTTCCTTTGCGAAGAGTTTTCACATCAGCTGGTACAGCGGTAGATGGTAGGAAAACGTCCTTGCCATCATCACTGGCAATAAAGCCGTAGCCCTTTTGTGTATCGTACCAACGAATACGCCCATTGGGCATAACACACCTCACTCAATCAATGACATAGTTATTAATGTAAAAGTTTGCGCATAATCAATCTGATAAATGCACACCCGTTCTATTGTAGCGCATCATAAAATTATGGGCACATAATAGTTATTTTTTCATTCACTCACTTTTACAGGAAGCACAATAGTAAGTGTTAAACCATGTGCATCCGATAAATCTAATTTATTCTTTCCATCCATTGTATCGTCAATATTCTCAACAATGTTATCTGCGTTTTTAGCATATGGAGCAGATGTTGAAGCGCAAATAAAACCATGATGTGCTTTAACAACTGATTGAACAATAGCCATTCCCAGTCCTGTTCCACCTTTTTCTCTTGCCCTAGAAGGATCAGCACTATAGAATCGTTCAAAAATGTGTGGCAATGATTCTTCAGGCACGCCTTTTCCGTGGTCTATTACGCGTATAACCGCATAAGACACGCCGCTTCCAGTTGATTGACTAACTTCCACAGCTTCAATGAATTCTTTAAGAGAGCCAGAAACAGAATCCATGCGAGCCAAAGAATCTGGTTCGATTGAAGCATTCATAATGCTTATTCCAATTTCAACAGGCGAATCAATAGGAGTATAACGATGTATATTTCCAACAATATTCGTCATAACTTGTTGTAATCTTGCTCCATCTGCTAGCAGTGTAACTTTAGGCATGTTCCCAGGCCTAAAAACAATCTTATGCTCGCATTTTACGCTGTTGGAATCATGTGTTTTCCAGTAATCTAGGAGTTCTAAACTACCCAATTTAACATCGCGAATAGGATCCAGCGCGTGCAAGTCGTTTGCAGCATCAGTAATAATAGATGAAACATTAACTTGTTGCGAAATATCTATTCCACGACCTTCATCAAATCTTGCCAAAGATAACAAGTCCTCAACTAAATCGGTCATTCGCTCTGTAGAAGATTTAATATGAACAATAGCATCATCGACTTTGTCGTCCGAGCCTGGCACTTTTCTCCACATTTCGTAAAGCTCTACATAGCCGTGAATAATTGCTAAAGGCGTTCTTAATTCGTGGCTAGCATCTGAAACGAATCGCTTCATTTTTTCTGTCATAAGCTCTTGCTCGTTAAATCCTCTTTCAATTCTTGAAAGCATTGAATTTAATGATGCAGCTAAAGAGCCTATTTCCGTATTCTCAGGAGCTGATTGAACACGTTTGCTTAAATCTCCAGAAGCAATTTTAGATGCGGTTTTTTCGATTCTCTTTAACGGCTTAAGCGTTGATTGAATAATAATAGTTGACATAAATACGCCGAATAAAATTACTGTAATACTAACCATAAGGCAATATTGTGTAAGCGTATTAATAGTGTCTATCTGGTCGCTTAAAGACAATGCTATATAAACGTATCCATGTTTAGTATCGCTACTGTATTCGCTAGTGTTTCTTCCCCATTTAAGAACCAGTACACGCCATGGAGCAGAAGCTGTTTTCACAGTTGCTGAGCTCACATTTTTAAGATTTCCCTTAACTTGTGCAGGAGTAGTAAAAGGCTTATTTGGAGAAACCCCTTCTAAACTACCATCTTCAGGAAGAGTTGGAATAGATGTTATATCTCCCTTAAGAGGTGGGACAAGTGGAGTTGAAAGAATTTTGTTGTCAATATCTCTAACTTGCAGGAAGTAATCGTTAGGGCCAACTGTTGATTGACGTCCATCCTTACTACGCAATAAGTCAATGTTGTCATAAATAAGCTGTGCCTGATCAGTTAGCTGAGTATCGGTTTTTTCAATAAGATAATTTTCTACAAGTTGTCGAATTGAAAGTGAAATTCCAAATGCTGCTACAGTAAGAACAACAAAAGTGCATGCAAGTAGCTTAGTGCTGAGAGGTATAGAATCTACGCGCTTGCGCACGAAACGACGAATCCAACCAATTTTCTTTGGTTTTTCTGAAGAATTTTCAGCCCCATTATTATATTTGACTAATTGCTTAGATTTGTTATCTTTTTTATCTTTGTTATCTTCATTTACTTTATGGCTACTGTTATCGATGCCGTTATAGCTATTTTTATCGCTATTATTTTTACTGCTATCTATATCCTTCTGATTTTCAGAATGTTCTTCATATGACGATTCATATTCTGCACTTTTAACGTCTTGAGACATTTCTAGTGAGTTTTGAGACATAGAATTTGCGTCATGATTATTCAGTGATTCAGTAACTTTCATAGCTACAAGCACCTCATACGTGAAATTTATTAGTTTTGTCCCGCTTTTGGTTCGCGAATCATATAACCAATTCCGCGTTTAGTTTCAATTAATGGGACCACTTTGCAATATTTACCTGATAAATCTTCTGTTTCAATTCCATCGATTTTCTTGCGCAAATATGAAATATACGATTCTACGATCGCAGCGTCTCCGCCCCAGTCATATTGCCAAACGTGATTAAGAATTTGATTTTTGGAAAGAACTCTTCCTTCGTTTTCCATCAAATAATGTAGAAGCTTGTATTCTGTAGGACTTAATTCAATAGGCGTTCCAGCTCTAGAAACATCATGAGAATTCTCATTAATTTCCAAATCTGCTACTCGCAAAATAGAGCTGTCGCTTTCTTCGTGACTATTAGTTCGGCGTAGAATAGCGCGAATGCGAGCCACAACTTCTTCTAGGCTAAATGGCTTAGTGACATAATCGTCTCCGCCAACAGTAAGTCCCATAATCTTGTCTTGCATGTCGTCGCGTGCAGTGAGGAATAACACTGGTACGGTGATGCCATTTTGCCTAATTCTTCTTGTTACAGTAAATCCATCAATATCTGGTAACATGACATCCATAACAATAAGATCTGGTTTTACTCGTTCAATAACATCAACAGCTTCAGAACCAGATGCAGCAGTGTTAACGTCAAAACCAGCGAAGTGCAGTGATGCTACAAGAAGTTCGCGGATTGACGGTTCATCATCGACAACAACAATAGATGCTTCTACATTCTTACCCATAATATTTATCTTTACTTTTACTATATGTTTTTAACAGCTGCTGAAAAATAAGCATATTAAAAAATATGATTATTTACAACTTTAACTAGTATTTCTTCAACTAACCTTATTCCATATTAAAGATGTTGTGCGTGTCGTCTTCGAGGCTTTCGTTTTCCGGATTTAATTTCATTTGCTAACTTATTTTTACGTTTAATAGCTAGAACAATTATTGTCGCGATTGAAAATAGTATAACAAGCATAACAACGGTAGATATTATGCTCGCCGATGTTGTAGTGGAAGTTTGCTTTGAAAGAACAATTTGCTTCATCATAGCTAAAGCTGATCCTGACCAATCTGGACCTGAATCGTTCATTAATGCATTTGATGCAGCGTCAGATATTGTGTCTACTGTTGTTTTGCGTTTAAGCCATTCATCTGAATTAGGCGAAACTGCTACTACCAATCGACCATCATGACTTGCTACAGCCAATAGCAAGGTGTTTGGAGCTGGATTAGTGCTTATAAGTACATCACTTGCCCATTTTGAAGGATCTTGAGAGTTTCCAAAAGTAGATATATAAAGCAATCTCACAGAAACTCCTGTTTGCTTTTTAGTCTGAATAATCGCATCAGAAACTTTTGATATTGAATCTCCTAATAAGTTTTCTGTATCTGTAATTGAATCTGTGGCAATAATATTGTTAAGCGAATGGTTTGGATTTTTATTTCCATCTTTACTTGAATCTACAGCATAAGCATTGGAAGTAAACAATTGTGTATTTGCATAATTGCTGTAAGGAAATACTGATAGAAGGCATGTCAGAATTGCCATAATGATAAAAGAACACGCCGTGCGCATTTTTTTCATCTTTTTTATATGCATAAAATAACCGCCTACACACGTTTTTCTAAGCTTTTGTGCTTAAAAAACTTCTGACCACAATGGACAAAAACATTGGTAATTTATTGCTTAATGCAATAGATTTCATAATACAGTGTTAATACGTCATATACGTGTATCGCGTCGTATTTTGAACATTTAATAATGTTGCTTTTATGACGAAATTGCGTTTATGACTATTAATATTTGTAAACACTAATTATAACAATTTAATAAATTACGAGAATAGGTTGGGGAAAAATATGGCACAATTTCAAGTTGATTCAGATCGTATACAACAAGCAGCTGGAGCAGTAGGAACATCTGTTCAAGCTATTCGAGATGCAGTTAATGGAATGTATGCTAATTTGCAACAATTGCAAAGTGTTTGGACTGGATCAGCATCAGTTCAATTCGCTTCTACTGCTCAGCAATGGCGTGCTGCTCAACAACAAATGGAACAATCATTGCAAGCAATTCAACTTGCAATGCAACAGGCATCTAATGTCTACCTTGATGCTGAGACTCAAGCAGCAGCATTGTTCCATAATTAATAACTAAAACATGAATATTACATGCTAAAAATAAAACACGGAGGCGTTATAATTGCTTAACGTCTCCGTGTTTTATTTTGCTAATTAATGGTTTTATCTTAAACGAACTTTAAGTTAAAAACTTATAACTCTGTTTAGTATCCCATGTCAGCGCCGGCCTGTGGTGCAGCAGCTGCCTTTTCAGGCTTGTTTGCAACAACAGCTTCAGTTGTTAAGAACAAGCCAGCAATAGAAGCTGCATTCTGTAGAGCAGAACGAGTCACCTTAACTGGGTCAGTAACACCAGCAGCCATCAAATCTTCATAAGTGTTGGTTGCAGCATTGAAGCCTTCGCCTTCTGGGAGTTCGCGCACCTTGTTAAGTACAACATCTCCAGAAACGCCAGAGTTCTGAGCAATCTGCTTGATTGGAGCTTCTACAGCGCGGAACACGATTGCAGCGCCTGTAGCTTCTTCACCCTTGAACTCTGTGATCTCAGGAGTCTTTTCAATCTTTGCAGCAGCCTGAACCAAAGCTACGCCACCGCCTGGAAGCAAACCTTCCTCGATAGCAGCCTTAGCATTACGAACTGCATCTTCAATGCGATGCTTACGTTCCTTAGCTTCAACTTCAGTAGCAGCGCCAACCTTAATAACAGCAACACCGCCAGCGAGCTTAGCAAGACGCTCTTGCAACTTTTCGCGATCGTAATCAGAATCAGTGTTCTCAATTTCAGCGCGAATCTGAGCAACGCGAGCATCAACATCTTCCTTAGAGCCAGCACCAGAAACGATAGTTGTTTCATCCTTAGAAACAATCACCTTAGCTGCATGGCCGAAAACAGAAGCGTCGATTGAATCAAGCTTCAAGCCGAGGTCGTCAGAAACAACCTGTGCGCCGGTCAAAATAGCCATATCCTGGAGCATAGCCTTACGACGATCGCCGAATCCTGGAGCCTTAACAGCAACAGTATTGAAAGTGCCACGAATCTTGTTCAAAACAAGTGTTGGCAATGCTTCGCCATCAACATCTTCAGCAATAATAAGCAATGGCTTGCCGGACTTCATAACGAGTTCAGCGATGTGGACGATATCTTGCTGGCTTGAAACCTTGCCAGAAGTGAGCAAAATGTATGGGTCTTCAAGAACAGCAGTCTGATCTTCTGCGTTAGTGACGAAGTAAGGGGAAATATAGCCCTTATCAAAGCGCATGCCTTCAGTGAAGTCCAAGTCAAGACCAAACTTGTTGTTATCTTCAACAGTAACAACACCATCCTGGCCGACCTTATCCAAAGCTTCAGCAATCTTTTCGCCAACTTCAGGATCTGCTGCAGAAATCGTAGCAGTAGCAGCAATCTGTTCCTTGGTCTCAACATCCTTTGCAGAAGCAAGCAATTCCTTGACGATTGCTTCAGCAGCCTTTTCGATGCCGCGGCGAAGAGCGATTGGGTTGCTTCCTGCAACAACATTCTTCAAACCTTCATGCACCAAAGACTGTGCCAAAACAGTAGCAGTTGTAGTACCGTCACCTGCAACGTCATCAGTCTTCTTAGCGACTTCCTTAACGAGTTCGGCGCCAATACGCTCGTATGGATCTTCAAGATCAATTTCCTTAGCGATAGAAACGCCATCATTTGTGATAGTTGGTGCACCGTAAGTTTTATCTAATACAACGTTGCGACCCTTTGGGCCAAGTGTAACTTTAACAGTGTCTGCAAGCTTATCCAAACCGGCGAGCATACCCTGACGGGCGTCTTCCTGGTAGGCAATAATCTTTGCCATAATTCCTCCAGATCTTTATTATGAAATACTCACTTATAGCGTGGGATAACTAACCGTCAGCTGTTTATTATCACTCACAACCTTTAAGTGCTAATCTGAAGATTAGCACTCTCGAGGCTTGAGTGCCAACTTTTATAGAAAAATTCTTTATATAAAGTACTTCTAAGGCGATTCTTTTTAAAATTATTCAATATTTTCGCTCAATAATTACTTGATAAGCATCATTTTTATTTTAGAAATATTAACAACTATAGATAAAGCAATTCTATAGATAAAACAATCACACTTATTTGACCATATCTTATAAAAATGGGCGCAAAGCTAACTTGCGCCCATAAGTTTTAACTAGATTTCTTTAATTCTTAATAAATCAATAAATAAGATTAATTAAAAATATTTAAGAAAATCATTTACAAAGAACTACAACAATTGCAGAACTTATATCACTCTCAGACTCTACAGCACTAATGCCCATTGTTTTCGCGATATCTTCTGCTGTTGCTTTATTAGAATCGTCTTTATACCAAACAACAGAATTGCTTGGAATATTCCCAGTAGGATTCGAAGCGGTTACATTAGTGTATCCAGCTTTTTTAAGTTTGTCGGCATTAGAAGCAGCATATCCGTTAATTTTCGTGGCATTAATAACTTTTACTACGACATCTTTATTAACGGCCTGAGAATTATTTTCAGAAGAGTTAGAAGAAGTATCTTTATTGTCTTTTGAATCTTTACCTGAATTGCTGTCAGTGTTATCTTTGTTGCTATCTTTTGAATCTTTATTTAATCCAAAATCATCATCTTCATCTTCGCCATCAACATCAGAATTATCCTTAGATTCAGTCTTGTTTGAAGACTTGCTTGCATAATTTTGAGTTTGTTTTCCGCTAAATGAAGTCATGATATTTGAAAGATTTCCGGAAAGTGTGGCCCATACGCCAAAGCCAAAAACTGCTGCTATTACGATTACCATAAAGTAAGGGAATAACACTGAATACCATGCTCGATTGCCTCTATGAACTCCAACAGGACCTTCTGGTGGATTGTCAAAATCATCTGGCGTGTATGACGCATAATTCTGGCTGTTTCGTGCCATAATGGCATCCCTCCAAGAAATCTACTCAGTAATATGAACCTAATATTACCTAATACCGCTCCCAAATATGATATTTTGTGTATTTTATTTATTATTTAGAAGTCTTAAACAATAATTGAAAATTAAATAATGATAAAAGAATATATTTCATAATTTTTTAATTAAAAACTAAATTATGTATCATATTTTCACCGGCTTGTCATAATGTTGTTAATATGACTATTGCGCAAATTAAGCCGTTAAATGAACTTATGGAATCTGATTGGGCTAAAGCTATGCAACCCGAGGAAGCACATATTCGTGCTATGGGTGATTTTTTGCGTGAACAAATTCACCAAGGTCATCGTATACTTCCAGAATCGCGCAATATTCTAAGAGCATTTAATATACCGCTTAGAAGCATAAAAGTTCTTATAGTTGGCCAAGATCCCTACCCTACGCCTGGTCATCCTGTTGGATTGAGTTTTAGCACTGAAGCAAATGTGCATCCATTACCTAAAAGTCTAATAAATATATACAAAGAATTGGTTGATGATTTGCATGTTCCAATGCCAGTTAACGGTGATTTAACTCCATGGACTAAGCAAGGTGTGATGCTTCTAAACAGATGCTTAACCGTAGAAGCAGGACTTCCAAACAGTCATCAGGGAAAAGGTTGGGAAGAAATAACTGAAGCCGCTATACGTGTTTTAAATAATAGAGTTGATGAAAACGGGAAGCCTTTGCCGTTAGTAGCGATACTATGGGGACGAAACGCTCAGAGTCTTGCTCCCCTATTAACCAATGCGACTCTTATAGAATCTGCTCACCCAAGTCCTCTTTCTGCAACGCGTGGATTTTTTGGCTCTCACCCATTTTCTAGAGCTAATGAAGCATTAATTGCATATGGAGTGGATCCTATTAATTGGTCGTTACCTTCTTCGCCAATTCAAGGGACTATGTAAAAAGAATCGCCATTTATTGAATTTTTTTAAAGAGATACAAGATATCGGTTACCATAGAACTCATGTCATTATTCCCTCCAGAACCACGCAAAAAAGCGTCGCCTTTGAATTCACAATTGAATGGCGCAAAAAACTATGTTGATTCATCTATAAAAGATGATGATCAATCACACATTTCATCTAAAGATGGTGTTTCAGCTGAAGATATAAGACGTGCACAACAGATTGCAAATATTTTGCGTTCTAGATTTACTCGTACTCTTGTTGGGCAAAATGAACTTCGTGAATCTTTGATTTTAACGCTTGTTGCAGGTGGCCATATACTAATTGAATCTGTTCCAGGTTTGGCTAAAACTACAGCAGCACAAACTCTTGCAACTGCGATGTCTGGAACTTTTAAGCGCGTACAATGCACTCCTGATTTAATGCCTGCAGATTTAGTTGGAACTCAGGTTTTTGATTTTGCATCTCAACGTTTTACTACGCAAATTGGTCCTATTCATGCGAATATTGTTTTGCTTGACGAAATTAACCGTTCAAATGCAAAAACTCAATCTGCAATGCTGGAAGCTATGGCAGAAGGAGCTACCACTATTGGCGGAGAGCGTATTGAATTGCCTTATCCGTTTATGGTAATTGCTACGCAAAATCCTATTGAAGAAGAAGGTACTTTTAATCTTCCTGAAGCACAAATGGATCGCTTTATGATGAAAGCGATTATGACATATCCTAGCGCTGAAGAAGAAGTTCGCATGCTAACTATGCTTACTGAGCGTGGATCTGATGTGATTGATATTGCTTCATTGAGTAATCAACAGATTAGTTTGCGAGATGTGATTTTCTTGCGTGCTGCTTCTCGTCGTATTCATGTATCTAAAGCGATTATGGAATATGCAGTTGATCTTGTTGCCACTTCTCGCGGAGAAGGAAAGCATCCACTTTCAACTCTCCCATCACTTGTAAGAATGGGAGCTAGCCCTCGTGCATCTATTGCTTTAATTCGTATTGCTCAGGCTCACGCTTTGCTTTCTGGACGAGATTATGTGATTCCTGAAGATGTAAAAATGTTTGTACATGAAGTTTTGCGACATCGTATTCTTCTAACTTTTGAAGCATTAGCGGGCTCTATTACAAGCGATCAAATTATTGACGCTATTGTGGAAACGGTTCCTGTACCATGATTGATTCATTTATGAATCGTTCAATTAAGGATTCTGTGCATAAGGGTTCTGTGCATAAGGATTCCAAGTCTAAGGATTCTGTGCGTAAGGTTTCTAAGCCTAAGAAGAATTTCAATGTGCTTAAAGACGTTGCAAGTTCTATGCTTTTAACGCCAACGAGCAAGCGTATTCGATTATCTAGTAAATCGAGATTGGTTCGTAAAAAGATAGAAATTCTTGATCATAGAATAACTCTTCCAGTTGCTAGAACAACTTTAGGCTTGTTAGAAGGTGAGCATCCTTCTCATGACCGTTATGGTAATGGAGATATTCTAGATATCCATTCTTGGCAGCCTGGCGATGAAGCGAGAATGATGAATTGGTCTGCGAGCGCTAGAGTTGGCCAACCAATGGTTTCTGCTAGAGAACGTTGTATGTCTTCTAATACGTGGATTATTTGCGATGCTAGTATTTCTATGAATGCTTCTTGCGCTTCTGGAGAATTCGCTTATGAGGTTGCTTCTAATGCAATATGCTTGTTCGCTTCTTTAAGTATGAAGCGAAATGATACTGTGCAATTAGTTATGGTTGATGGAGATTGTGTTAATTCAATGCCTCAATCTCACACAGTTCCTGATTGTGAAAGAATTATTGATAGTGCTTTTTTGCGTTATAGAAGAAATAAGCAGAATAGTGATTCATTAATTAAGTTCATTAGGAATATTCGTAATAAGCGCGGTCTTATTGTGCTAATAGTAGATAATGATTCTTTTAAAGCTTCTCAATTGGAGGATCTGCAAAAAATATCTCTTAATCAAGCGCTTGTTGTAGTAAATATTGAAACTATAAATCCTTGTGATTCGAGTTTAAACGCTAGAGTTGTTGACGGAGTTACATTAAAACAGATTCCTGCATTTTTTATGGACGATATTGTTAAAAAAGAAATTGCTTCGCGCCATGCTTTCCGTAAGAATGCTCTTGATGATGTATTAACAAACATGAAAGCTACACTTATAAATGCAAATTCAAGTGAATCAATGCTTCGTAATTCGGCGCATATTATGTCTCGCGCATTTTCGTATACTTCAAAAACTATGGCTATTTAACAAAGGTATAGGTTTTATAGCGATGAGAGAAATTCTGACAGCTTAATACACAATATATAGAAAAATCTTAAAATGAGATTTGCTTAAGTAGAAGTAATGTGATAATTGGATTGATAATGGAGTACAAAAATAATTTTGTGCATAAGTCAGGAGGTTCCATGGATATATCAAGTATTCAGCCGCAGCTTCACGACAATATACTTTTTGTAGGAATTATTTTAGGAGCTTTAATCGCTCTATGTATTTCAGCGTTCATAATTTACATTTCGTTGCGAGTAAAGAAAATAGAAGATGCTTCTAACTCATTGAATCCTGCTCATAAAACTAGTGCACGTAAACAAGAGTGGAGAAAGAAAATCGAGTCAATTGTTGAAGATTATCATTCTGGGGCTCTTTCTCATGATCAAGCTTGTGCGAAACTTGCGTCTGTTGCAAGAAAATACGTATCGGCTTTAACTGGCAAAAATATTACTACTTGTACTTTGAGTGAAATAAGTTCTTTAAGAAATAAATTAAATAATAAGATTGGTGCAGATAAGTTAAGACAAACTATTACAGCATTGTATCCTCCTGAATTTGCTGATTTAACTATGAATTCTCAAGCTAAAGAGACAAGTGTTGATGATGCCGCGCAATGGGTTCTTTCTCTTCTTGAAGGTTGGTCTAGCAATAATAAAAACGCTAAGAGTTCTAAGAGTAAGAAAACAAATTAGTATATAAGTTAATATGCTTTAAGTTTAAAGGGGCTAAATTTTATGAATGGAAGCTGGCAAATGATATGGCCTTGGCAGTGGCAATGGCCATTTCTTTTCTTAATTGGAATGTTTGTATCAGTTTGCATTCTTCTATTTGTTTTTATTTATGATTTCGTTATACAAAAAAAGCGTAGAAAAATTTGGGAATCTTTAATACTTAATCAAGAAAATAGTCTTAATAGTAAAAGAAAAAATAAATTTGTAGAAAACGCTTCTTCTTCTGATAATTCGAATAAGAGTAGTAAAAAAAGTAAGAGCAGTAAAAAGAATATTGAAAATATTAGCACTTTATACACTTTTAGTATTGATGATGACTTACAGGGAACAATAGCAAGTAGATTGTGGAGAAAGTGGATTATTCTACGCAGAACAGCAACAATTTTATTAGTTCTATCTTTGATAAGCGCTTTAGGATTATTTGCAAGACCATCAAAAATTTCAGATGCTCACGAGCAAGCAAGCACTAGAGATATTGTTTTATGCTTAGATGTTTCCGGCTCTACGTTGCCATATGATCAAGAGGTTTTGCAATCATACTTAAGTTTTGTAGAGCATTTTCAAGGTGAAAGAATAGGTTTAAGTATTTTTAATTCGACTTCTAGAACCGTTTTCCCTTTAACAGATGATTACGAATTAGTTAAAAAGCAACTTTCATACGCATCTAAACTTTTAAATGGAGTTCAAACTCAAAGTAGCATTGATAAAATGCAACAGCGCCAATATCAACAGATTTCTGACTGGTTAGATGGTACTCAAAATCGCAAGGAATCTACATCGCTAATCGGTGATGGATTAGTCAGTTGTGCTGCAATGATTCCAGGTTTTATCTACGGATCTACAAACAATGGTCATAAAACAGCTAACAGATTCCATAGGAATGCGTCTATAGTATTAGCAACAGATAATGTTGTTTCTGGAAAGCCTACTTACACATTGCAACAAGCGTTAGATTTAACTAAACAAGCTCATATAACTGTTGACGGATTATATTCAGGTTCTACTGAAAACGAAAACAACGACACTACTTTGAGCATGAAGAATCTTATTGAAACTCATGGAGGAACGTTCTTAACAAGAAACAACGATTCCGTATTAAGTCTTGTTCGTAAAATTGAACAAACAAGAGGTATTTTTGCGAATAAAAACAATCAGTCAGCTTTAAGTGATGATCCTGATTTATGGATTTTGCTTACGATTTTATGCTTTATTGTTTGGCTAACAATTGCAAGGAGTATGAAACGATGACACTTCTATCAATTGCGAAAACGTCATTTAATGCAGTAGCATACGAGAATTTTTCATCTGGGCAAATAATATTGAAACCTATTTTCGGGTGGATTTTTGCATCAATTCTTTTAACTGTTATATTGCTTTTTGCTTTAAAAGAATTTATATATTTTGATTTAAAGATTTTGAAAAATAACAATTTAAAAGGAATTTCGCGTTATAAAATCAGTTTCACAAAATCGAATCTTACTAACGAAACAGTTGGCATGCGCATTAGAAGATTCGTTATTTGTATCTTACTTTCAATATGCGTGATATGCCCTTGCGTAATGCGAAATACAATCCATAGATCTTTAAGTGCAACAAACGTATTATTCGTATTAGACGTTACAGGATCTATGAAAGTAAAAGATGCCGGTTACGCAAGTTATAAAAATATAGAGCGAATTCAAGCAGCAAAGCTGATTATAAATAAAGTCACAAAATCATACCCTAATGCAAGTTTTGCTGGAATACGTTTTGGAACGTCAACATCAGTAGATGTGCCTTTAACCCCTGATGCTAACGCAATAGAAAATTGGGTTAATACTGTTCAAACAGAGCCTACGGGGATTTCTTCAGGAACAAGTTTAGATGCTCCAATTGATCAAACTCTGCTTACAGCAAAAGCTATTCGCGATTCTCATCCTGAAGATGTTAATGTCTTGTATCTTATTAGCGATGGTGAAGAAACAACAGCTCGCAAACGTCGTACTTTCTCATCTTTAAGAGCATATATAAATCATGCTTTCGTTATTACAGTAGGATCAAAAGAAGGTGGAAAAATACCTGTTTCTAAAGATACTTTAGAAGATTCAGATAATAGCGATACTTCTGATTCTGCTGATGATTCTTCTTCCGATTCTAGTTCAGCTTCTTCTAAGTCTTCCAGTTCTTGGGTTATCGATCCTTCAACAGGAAATCCAGGAATTTCAAAAACTGATGACAAAAATATGAAAAATATTGCAGACGAGCTAAGTGGAGGATTCATACACGCTAAATATAGCCAAGAAATTGGTAATGAAGCTAAGAGTATTATGTCTAAACAATGGCGTGATAGTAAGACTTTTAAACCTAGATTACGTCCTGAACCGATTGTATGGCCATTTGCTTTAGTATTATCTTTTGTAATGTTATGGGAATTATCAGTATGGCTTTTGACATCTAGGAAGTTGATATGAGACTTAAAAAACCTTCAAGTAATTCCTTATTAGTATCGCGCATGTTAATGCGTATTAGTGCTGTTATTCTTGCGATTTTAGCGCTCGCTGTTATCTTTGCTGTGATTGTAAATATACGTTCTGAAATAGCATATAATGAAGCAACACATAAGTTAGTCGAAAATGTTAAATCTTTAAATAAGCTAGATTTAGATTTGCATATGCTTAAGATTCAGCAACAACAAACCGATGCTCAATTTGACGATGCTAACTCTAATAGTGATTTTCTTTTACCTCATATTAAGAAAAATATTGAGAGAAATGCAGCTATTTCTAGAGCATTTACAAAACAATTAACTAATCGTATAAATCAGGAAGACGCTATGAATAAATCTGATAAGAATAGCGTTGATCAAAATAAAATTAACACAAGCAATAATCCTAAATCAGACTCTACTAATAAATCTGGTAAGTCTAATAGTGATGCTTCTAATGAAAATAAGCCTGAACTTAATAGTACTCAAAAGAATAAAGTAGAAGATCTTTTGAAACAAAATAATCATTCGAATCATCAATATGAAAATTATGACAATGATTCTAAGTCAAATAAGAACATTGATTTAAATAAATCTAAAGGAAGTATATCTAAGTCAGACAACCCTAATAAGCCTTGGTAATTTAAAATAAAATAGTGAAAATTTTTTAAAAAATCTAAAAAATAGATTGGAATTCGCATCATATAGCCATAAATAACTTCTGACCACATTAGAAGAAAATACGTGACTTTTATGCATTTATTATGTGTAATACATGTATGTTTAACAATACTTATGATGAATTCGCGTCACTTAAACGCAGCACATACATTTGTGCATTAGATTTGCTATCACTTGTACGTTCGCATGAATTAAGTGATTGGACTGGAAAAGCGGCAACCTTATACAAAAATGATTTGCAGAATGTTGCAAGAGAAGCATTATCGATATCGCACTCATATTGGAGCGCATAATGGTTTGGAAAGTTCAATCAAGTATAAGTGGTGGCACAAAGCTATCTGTTTCGCAAGAAAGCGAGTATCGTTCTTGTTGCAATCAGCTGCATAAGCTTTCTCAAGAATTTGATTCTTTAAGTTCTCAATGGATGCAAGCTGCTAGTAGAATCATGGCTAATTCCCTATCTAAGAATTCTTGTGAAGGCCCATTATGCAATACGAATAATTCATTAACAACTTCTTTAACTTATGATCAATGTGAGATGAATTCGAAAGAATGTAAGCGTTTTTCTGAGAAGTTATTTGAATTAAGTGTTCTTCTTTCTCGCGCGAATAGTTTATATTCTGAAGCAGAAAGAGCCTCTAAACAGCTTTTTGACAATGTTGTTTCTTTAGGTTTTACTTTTGCTCCGGCAACAGCTATTCCAATATTTGTTTATGCTGGAATATCTATTTTTAAAGATTCAACAACTCCAAATAGTAATATGCGAAATTTTGCAAAATGGTCTCACAATACTGCCCCATTGCAACAAGGTCTTATTAAAGGACTTTCGCAACATTTTATTATTAATCCAATAACGGGATTACCTTTGCGCTGGCTGAATTCTATCCAAAAAACTAAGTCATTATTTAAAAATGGAAAGTTTTCATTTGGATTTTCTAATCTTAATTCTCCTTTAGCAAGAGTTTCTGGAGGATTAAGTTCCATATCTTCAAGAATTAATAATCTATGGCAAGGAAATAAGTTAACTGTAACTAAAGTCAATATTCCAAAAAAGTCATATAAGAATATATTGCCTAAAAAAGGTCAAACAATAGGAGAAGCTTTTACAAATATTACAGAATTAAGCAATGGAAATATAGGTGTAAAGCCTCCGCTTGTCAATTCTGAAGCTGCAACAGTAGCTATACAGTGCTTCAGAAAACCAGATGGAAGCAAATCTTGGTTAGTTACAATACCTGGGACAGATGGCAAACCTCACTCTCCTTTTGGGTGGGAGCAAAATGCTGAAGTTATGAGTGAAAATAAAATTTCAAGAACTCAGGCAGATAGCACTCGTATGGTAATAGAAGCAATGCGTAAAGCTGGAATAAATAAGAATGATTCTGTTGCAATTATTGGCCATTCTCAAGGAGGAATTGTTGCAGCAAGCATAGCTAGTGATTATTCAGAAGAATATAATATTCAGCATGTTATAACTGCAGGATCTCCTATAGCAAATCATCCTATCCCGAAAAAAACTTGGGTAACAAGCGTAGAAATGGATGATGAACTTGTGCCAAGTCTTGACGGAAAATCTAATCCTTCAAGAAACAATTGGGTGACGATTAGCGCAAAAACAACTCATTATGGTAATGAAAAAAATAAAGATGATAAAAGAAATAAAAAATCTAAATCATCTAAAGATTCGTATAACGTTTCTGGAACAACAGTAAAAGGGGTTCCGGAATCAGGTACGTTAAGTCATGATTTACATTATCATTGCGCTGCTTATGAAGATGCTTCGGCTTTAGGTTCGCGTGCAATTCGTAGTCAAGAAGAGCATTTTGAAAATATAGTTAGTGGAAAATTAGAAAGTACAACACTCTGGCAAGGCACAGTTAACAAGTAAGAATAAATCTAATTCCTAGTTTGATGTAAGGTAAAACTATGAAGCTTACTGATATTTCTCCTGCTATTGCTCTTACACCACTCGATGGACGCTATCATTCTCAAACATCTTGTCTTGTTGAATACCTTAGCGAACCTGCTTTGAATCGCGAACGCATGCGCGTAGAAGTTGAATGGATGATTCTTTTAGCAAACGGATATGATGCCAATAACTTTACGCCTATTGTTAAGGGTGTTAATCCTTTAAGCGATGAAGAATGCGAATATTTGCGTTCAATTCCAGAAAACTTTGATAAAGATGGTATTGCTCTTCATGCTGCTCACGAGGCTGTTACGCATCATGATGTTAAAGCAGTTGAATACTATATTGATGATGCTTTAGATCAGGCAGAAGAAAAGCTTGGGCATAAAACACAGCTTTCCTCTCTTAAGACTCTTGTTCATTTTGCATGCACTAGTGAAGATATTAACAATCTTTCTATTGCTAGATGTGTTAAGAATGCTGTTAAGAATGTTTATAGACCGCAATTAGATTCAATAGTTGATTATTTAACTCAAAAAGCGCAAGAATACAGGGATATGCCACTTCTTTCGCTTACGCACGGTCAGCCTGCTACCCCAACAACTTTAGGTAAAGAATTAGCTGTGTACGCTTATAGATTAAAGCGTCAGCAAAAGCATTTAAATACTCAAGAATATCTTGGGAAAATTAATGGAGCCACTGGTACTTTTGGTGCTCATGTTGCAGCATTCCCAGAAGTTGATTGGATTAGTGTATCTAAAGAATTCGTTGAAAATCGAATGGGACTTGATTTCAATCCTTTGACAACACAAATTGAAAGCCATGATTGGCAAGCTGAATTGTATAGCACTGTGAGCCATATAAATCATATCTTGCATAATCTTGCTGTTGATGTATGGATGTACATATCTCGAGGAGTATTTGTACAAGTTCCTGTTAAGGGCGCGACAGGATCATCTACTATGCCTCATAAAGTTAATCCAATCCGCTTTGAAAATGCGGAAGCAAATCTTGAAATCTCATGCGCATTATTCGATACTCTTTGCGCAACTCTTACTGAAAGCCGTTGGCAAAGAGATTTAACAGATTCAACTACACAAAGGAATATTGGTTCTGCGTTTGGCTATGCAGTTCTTGCACTCAATAATTTGTTTGGCGGATTGCAGTCAATTCACCCTAATGCAGATTTTATGTCTAAAGAATTAGACGATAATTGGGAAGTTTTAGGTGAGCCTATTCAAACAGCAATGCGAGCTGAGGAAATTGCTGGAGTTGAAGGAATGGAACGTCCTTATGAGCAAGTTAAAGAGCTTATGCGTGGACATCACATTACTCAAGAAGACGTTGAAGCTTTTATTTCTTCTCGTAATTTTGATGATGAAACCGCTAAGCGTCTAAGCTCTTTAACGCCAGCAACTTATACAGGTTTAGCTTCAAAATTAATAGATTTTCTTAAATGAGAATATTTAATTAGAACTTCTAACCTATGCGATAAATGTTATAGAATACTTAACAAGTATTAATTTAACGTTGCTCTTTG
Organism: Gardnerella coleohominis; assembly: GCF_002896555.1. GTDB lineage: Bacteria > Actinomycetota > Actinomycetes > Actinomycetales > Bifidobacteriaceae > Bifidobacterium > Bifidobacterium vaginale_F. The sequence continues at coordinate 278,866 of NZ_MNLH01000001.1, read as the reverse complement.
TTGAACAGCAGATGTTATACGCATAAAAATTAGTGGTACGGTTATGCAAACGCAAGTAATTTCCCATAAGGATGTTGTTATTAATGATACTCAGCCTGTAAGGGTGAGAGATTTAGCAGATTTGCTTTACTCTATATTTTCATTAGTTCTTACTTGTATTGTTATTTTCTTTGCAATGTATCTTTCTGGTACTACTGCGGGCGTTGAACACGACGCTCGCAGTGCAGGGAAAATGATTATATGGATTATTAATGGCGTACCGTCATCTTTATTACAACAAGGATTGACATTAATAATTGTCTCTCTAGTTTTAGCATCAATGATTAATGCTAAAAAATGGTTTGATACTGTACTGTCTACTCTTACGTTGTTGCTTACGTATCCTGCTGTTTGGGCTATTTCTTATATGCTCGCATCTTTTAAGAACCAATCGTTATTCGCGTCGCTTAGTTCAATTTCAAATTTTCAAGGTAGTGATTCATTCGAATTATTACCAGATATGTATGCTGTTTTAGTTGCTTTTCTTACTGTAAGCGGACCTAGACGTGATAATCGTTTTGTTAAAATATCTTGGCATGCGTTGATTGTTGCATCTCCAATATTAGTTATGACATCTTGGCATCCTTTAGCGGGAGTTTTAGCGTCATGGTGTATTGGTAGAACGATTGGTACATTAATACGTTTTATTAAAGGTACTCAAACTAGAGGTGCTTGGGGTGACGATATTGTTGATGCTTTAAGTAACATCGGCATTGATAATTTAGTGCAGCTCACTAGGCGCAATCAGCAAGCAGATCATTCTGGTATGCTTCGTTCAAGTCTTGACGATGATTTGATTGAAAATTCTAGGCTTTATGACGCTATTGATATTCATGGGAATCGTTATGTGATTTCAGTATTAGACAATCAAGTGCATTTGCCTGGATATATAAACCAGTTATGGCAGTGGATTCGTCTAGTTGATGTCCCTGCTCGTAGGGATTTGTCTGCAAGGCATTCTGTTCATCATCATCTTTCTATGCTTTTGGCTTTACGTAATTTAAGATTAGCTACTGCAAATTTTTATGGAGTAACTGATTTTGAAAAATCATCTATGATGGTTTTTAATGCTGCTAACGCTCCTACGCCATGCAATTTAAACACTATGACAGTTGATGACGCTACTAGATTCATGAGGTATTTGGATATTGCAAATAGTCGAGGAATCACACATAGGCGTATTACTCCAGAATCCTTAGCTCGATTAGAAAATGGAACTCCTATTATTGCAGGATGGCATAATGGTGATGTTGCAAGTGATAAGAACAATATTGCTTTGGATAAAGTTCAATTATTAACTCTTATTTCTGCATGCATTGGAATCGATAATGCTGTAGAAGCTGCTATTAAATCTTGGGGTTGTAACACTCTGTCTGAATTATTGCCTTATATGCAAAAAGCAGCAATTTCTGCTTCTACGCGCGCATTGCCTGCAGTAAATAAAAAGATGCTTGAAGAATTGAGAAATAAAGTAAGCAAGATTGTAGTAGAAGAAGTAGATGAAGAAGATTCAAGTACTATACGCCTTTCGAGATTTAATTTGCGATTCTTTGTAAGCTTGGTTTTAGCAATTGTTGCTATTGCTGTTATTATTACGCAATTACATCCTCAAGACTTGATTAGAGCTTTGCGATTAGCTGACCCAGTTCTAGTAGTGCTTTGCTTTATTTGTAGTATGGTTGCCTGGATTGGTTCTGCAATTACTCTTTCTTCGTTCATGGATGATTCTAAGCCTTCGGCGTGGGTATTGTTCTGCTCGCAGGCTGCTTCCGGTTTTACAGTAGTTTCAATGCCTGCTGGAGTTGGACCTGCATTCGTAAATCTTCAAATTTTGAAAAAGCAAGGATATAATTCAACTGCTTCTACTGCAATTACAAGTGCTGTATGGATGATTCAAGCAATTATAACTGCTTCCGTTATGTTTATAATCGGAATCTTTACAGGTAGAAACGTGCTTTCGGGTATGGTTCCTACACATATGTTTGTGACTGTAATTGGAATAACTACCCTTGTAGTATCGCTTTGTATGATTATCTCCCCTATTCGTAAAAGAATAACTCGTAGATATTTGCCAATTATTTCTGCATATGGATTACAAATCAAAGAGATGATTTCGCATCCCGGTCAGCTTATTGGCGGAATTGTTGGAGCAATTATATTAGTTATTTCAGTAGGAATGGGATATTGGATTTCACTTCTTGCTTTCGGATACTACGCGAATCCTTTCGAAACCATATTACTGTTCTTAATAGCAAATGCTGCAGGATCTGCTATTCCTACACCTGGAGGTCTTGGAGCTGTTGAAGCATCGTTAACATTTGCCTTTACGTCTGTTGGAGTTCCACCAACAATAGCGTTATCTGCCACATTGCTTTATAGATTGATGTTTTACTGGTTGCGCATACCATTAGGCGCAATGTCTATGCATTGGTTAAATAAGCATAATTATATTTAATATTTTCAGTCGATTTATAGATTAATATCGTTTGAATAATTGCATATTTAGTGATTTCGTATATGAAAAAGTTTTTTAAATCTATAAATATGAAAAAATCCTAAAAAAACTTTAAAAAATCACCAAAAATGGCTACATTTGTAGGGAAAATGTACTAATATCTAGTATGAACGTGGTCTTCGAAAAGAAGGCCCCTGACACAAAGGATGCTGCATGGCATACAACAAGTCTGATCTCATTTCGAAGATCGCACAGAAGTCCAACCTGACTAAGGCACAGGCCGAAGCCGCCGTCAACGCATTCCAGGATGTGTTCGTTGAGGCTTTGCAGTCTGGTGAAGGTTTGAAGCTTACCGGTCTGTTCTCAGCAGAGCGCGTAAAGCGTGCTGAGCGCACTGGTCGCAATCCTCGTACCGGTGAAACCATCAAGATTCCTGCCTCCTATGGCGTGCGTATCTCTGCTGGTTCTTTGTTAAAGAAGGCTGTTACCGCCTGAAATTAGCAAGTTCTGCACAGATTTTGTGTGAAACAAATAAAGGGACATGCCGAAGTTGGTTTGTCCCTTTATTTTAATTTCTATTTGTTTTTCTATTTGTTTTAATTTCTATTTATTTTAACTAAAGTTCTTTTACTAATACATGCAGTCTTAGTGTAAGTATTTTTGCAATTCTTTAATCACTAATCCGTTAGAAGCGACAACATCGTTTTCTCGACGCCAATGTATAGAACTGCCATCCCACTGTCTAACAGTACCCTGCGCTTCTTTCACTACAACAGCACCAGCAGAAACACCCGGAATATCCCAATAATGAAGGTGTGGCTCAAAGTACGCATCGTAGGTGCCATCTGCAACTTTACACAAATCTAGAGAAGCTGGGCCAATGCGCTTTATATCAGATGGTCCTCCTTCTAGCGAAGAGACAACATCAAGTGCTCGCTTGGATTCTCCAGGAATATATGACATTCCATAACACACAACAGAGCCTTGAAGAGTTGACGTTGTAGACGGAGTGATTTTTTCTCGCTTTTCACCATTAGGAGTACGGCGTATACGAATCGCTCCTTGACCTTTAGCAGCCAAATAAGTAAGACCTAACGCTGGAGCGTGCACAACTCCAAGAACAGGACGAGCAGAATTTTCTTCATTAAATTCAAACAAAGAAACAGTAAGTGTCCACTCAGCCATATCCCTATTAAAATTAATAGCTCCATCAATGCTTCCAACGCACCAAAAACGCTCTCCTGGAATGCAATGCTCATGTCTATTGCGCCAGAAACCTTGGAAAGCATTAATATAAGTTAAACGATTTTCAATAAAACGTATAATCTTATCCCCAAATTCAGATGATGACTGTGTTTGGTCCCCCAACGCAAGAGAGCTCATATCTCTAGGGCTTAACTGATCCTGATAAGCGTGTTTGCCAACATCTTCTAGAATTCTTGCTACCTCTAAAGCAATCTCACGTAAATTTAATTCTGTCATATTCTCACCTCTATGCAATCAAATCCACACTTTTACTCTTATAAAACTCTGAAATCATTTTACTCAACTCATCGCTTGATACCAAACGTATAAATATTATATTGTCAACACTCCAATAATTTTCCAGATTAAAGAACAATTATCACAATAAAAACATAATTTGTAATAAGTTTTTAACAGATATAATTTAAGATTTATTAATATAACAAGAACAATTCAGAGGATATCATGAACACAGTACTGGAATCTTTTAGTAACAATTTTTATATACCTTTTATAGATACTCCAGGAATTCTAGTTATGGATGTAGACGCGACTCTTATAGATGAAGAAGTTATTGATTTGTTGGGCTATAAGGCAGGCGTTGGGAAAGATATGGAATCTATTACAGCTAGAGCAATGCGCGGAGAAATAAATTTTGACGAGTCTTTGAAAAAACGAGTATCCATGCTTAAAAATATGGATTCAAATTCTTTTGATGAAATTAGAAAAAAGATTCATGTAACTAAAGGCGCAGAAGAATTAATTTATATTCTTCATTCTCACGGATGGAAAATAGGAGCTGTTTCAGGTGGTTTTCATGAAGTAATAGATCCGTTATTATATTCTCTTTCAATAGATTTTTGGGCTGCAAATCATCTTGAAGTCGTTAATGGAAAATTAACTGGCAAAGTTTTAGGCGATATAGTTAACAGGAATTACAAGGCTGAAATGCTATGCAAATGGGCTAGAAATAACAATATAAGCATGAAAAATACAGTTGCTGTTGGAGATGGTGCAAATGATATTTCCATGCTTAATACGGCTCGTTTAGGTATAGCTTTTTGCGCTAAAGATGCTGTAAAAAAGCAAGTATCCCATAGCATTGATATACGTGACTTAAAAGAAGTTTTAAGATTCCTAGAATCGTGAAAAACTAGTTTTTAGCTTTTATAGTTCTATGCTTTTTGTACTTCTATTAAGTTTTCTTGTATCTAAATTTGCGCCTAAATCTCTAGTTAAATTTGTATTTAAATTCTAACTAAATTTGTATCTAGATTTGTATCTAGATATTCTTGCACATATAAAAGCTAAGTTTATTCGCAATATGAATTATCGCTAAGATGTGCGCCTCTAGCCCAATCTGCAGCTTTCATGGCTTTCTTACCTTGAGCTTTAACTTCTTGAAGCTCAAGAACTCCGTTAGAAGTTCCAACCCACACATGATGCTTATCTACAAATAGCTTTCCAGGTAAAAGATTATTAATATTGCGCGAAATAAGATCTTCACTATTAGCTAAAGCGCATTTAAGCACATGCAATTTTATAGGAAGAGAATCTGATTTTGAATCTGATTTTGAATCAAGCGACAAATCTTGGTTCAAATCGTAATCTTGCTTAGCAACTATATTGCACCATGCACCAGGATTTGGTGTACATGCTCGAATTTGACGATCTGCAACAAAAGCCGGCACGTCAAAACGAATATGAGCATCGTCTACAGTTATTTTTTGAGCGACATCATATGAACCAGGATTTTGTTCAACAGGATTTGCGCTACCGGATTCTACCGCACTAAGAGATGCAGAAAGCAAAGGAGCTCCATCTATACTTAGACGATTTAATAATTCGCCAGAAGTTTCATGCTTTCCAATTTCAGTAGTGTATTGAGCGAGAATAGGACCAGAATCCATTCCTTTAGTAATACGGAAAACTGTTGCTCCAGTAATCTCGTCGCCTGCCCATATAGCTCGTTGTACAGGGGCTGCTCCCCTCCACTGTGGCAATAATGAGAAATGTAAATTGTACCAACCTAATGGAACGGCATTTAATACAGACTCGCGCAAAATCTTGCCATATGCGACAACAGCTGCAGCTTTAACGCCTGAATTCTTAATTTGTTCAATGAAAGATTCTTCTTCACTAGGATTTGATTCCCATACTTCCAAGCCTAATTCTAAAGCAGCTTGTTTAACTGGACTTGGTACAAGCTTTCTTCCCCTACCAGTTGGAGCGTCCGGACGAGTAAGAACAGCGCGAATTTCAAAATTCTCAGTGTCTTGTGCTAACAGGCGAAGCGATGGTACTGCAACTTCAGGAGTACCAGCGAACAATAAAGGCAATACCATATAAACTCCATTCAAAATGCGCGCATAAGCAGATTATTAAACGTACTTAATCACTAATCTACTTCTATAGATTTGTTGATTTTAAAAGCATCCGTAAAACAAATCTTAAAGCATTCTCATATAGCAATCTTAAAGCAGCTGTAAAGCAATCGTTTTATTCATTAAAAGCATCTTTAAGTTTGCTAAAGAAACCTTTCTTCTTTAAATCATCTTTTGCAGAACTTTGCTTAGTCTCAACTACATCGCTATCGTGCAAAATAGAGAATTTCTCAATAAGCTTACGTTCCTCTACGCTTAACTTTGTAGGGATAGTTACAGTTATATGCACAATAAGATCTCCGCGTTCCCTATTACTTGAACGCATAACAACAGATCCTAATCCCTTTAATGTAACAACATCCTCATTCTGGCAACCAGCAGGAATAACAACACTTTTATCTCCATCAAAAGTGTGAATCATTGACTTATGTCCTAGAACCGCCCAGCTCATAGGAATATCAATCCAGCAATGCAAGTTATCGCCATCGCGAGTAAATTGCTTATCTTGACGAATAAGAATGTCGATATATAAATCTCCTGCAGGTCCACCGCATTCACCAATTTCGCCTTGAGAAGCTAAACGAAGTCGCGAGTGATCATTAATGCCAGCTGGAATATTTACGCCAACTTCGCGCATGGTACGAATTCGGCCGCTACCCTTACATTTAGCACAAACATTTCTGATGATAGTTCCATGACCTTCACACTGTTGACATGGAGCAGAAGTCATCATTTGGCCAAGCAAAGTTCGTATGACTTTTTGATATGAACCGGTTCCATTGCACATAGGACATGTAATAGGTGGCATACCATCTGCAGATCCATGTCCACCGCAATCAGGGCACAATCCGAAAGTGGAGATTTTAATTTTTATTGTTCCGCCAAAAACAGCTGTTTTCAAATCAATATTGGCTTCAGCTAAAGAATCAGATCCGCGTCGAACTCTAGAAACTGGTCCTCGAGGGCCTCCACCAAAGAATTGAGTGAAAACGCTACCCATATCCATATTGTCGAAATTGCTTTCAGGATTAGGCGCTCCAGCAGAAGGATTGTTAGGATCAACTCCCATATCGTACATACGTCGTTTTTCAGGATTAGATAACACATCGTAAGCGTTATTTACTTCCTTAAACTTATCTTCAAATTCTGGTCCTGCAATATCTGGGTGATATTTACGACTCATTTTTCGATAAGCTTTACGAATGTCATCGTCGCTGGCTTGACGGTCAACTCCTAAAATCTCGTAGTAATTAATCACTATAATCCCTCATTTAGTTCATCAAAATGCATAATGAAACTTTTTTATTTCCCAAACTTCATCTTATTTTTGCATAAGGCAAGGTCAGTATTGTTTTAAATTGCTCATAATAATTTAACTGTTATGAGCAATAAAAGTATTAAGGTATTTTGCAACAGCTTTTACAGCAGACATAGTTGCAACATAATCCATGTGTTGAGGCCCGATAGATCCAATAAATGCTACAGGCGTATTTGTGTGTGAAGGTTCAATATCGCTACTTGTTTTGTTATTTTCGCTAAGATTGTTTTCGCTAAAATCATCTTCACTAAGATTATCTTCTTCACATTCTTCATAATCCCCATACTCGTTAGAAATACAAGAATCGTCATCATCAAGATGCGAGAAGTTTTTATTTTTGCACTCATTACTATTTTCTATAAGGCTCACATCTATATTCATGTTTCTTCTATTGTTAAGTGACGAGCCAATAATAGCTGATTCAGATATAGAAGAATTATAGCCATATGAATTATAGCCATATCCACTTGTGACTACAGATGCGTTAAATAGTTCTGGAGTGTGCGTTTCAGATCCAATAGCAACACTAACTCCATTAGCACAATCGCTCGCCTCCTCGCTTAGAGAAGTCATTAAGCGCATAATAACAGCTTGTTCTTCAAGAGCATCAAATAATTCCGCAAAATCATTAGCATTATTACGATGCGCTAATTGAGATGCTCCAGCTATATAAAGATCATGAGTATGCTCACCTTTATACATGTCATCTAAAGCATTAGCTAAGGATTTAATAACCATGCGCATATTAGAATCGTCAGTGTGAATAGATAAATCTCTTACATACGACGCAGCGCAATCAAATGGAGTATCAGCGCACTTCTTGTTGATATTTGCCGTAAGACCAGAAAGATCCTTAATACTTATATTCCCTATAGGGAGCATATGTTGAGCTACGCTACCAGTGTCTGTAATAACAACTGCAAGTAGAGTGTTTGAGGAAACTTGAACAAGTTCTATATGTCGCACTCTAGATCTTGACAATGCAGGTGAAGCAACTAAAGCAATTTGACCAGTGATAGTAGCTAGTAGACGAGCTGAACGTTGCAATGTATCTTGTAAACTTACTGATCCGCTTAGAAAGTTGCGAATTGCACGACGTTGAGCTTCAGAAAGAGGAATAACAGAAGCTAAGCCGTCAACAAAATAGCGATAACCCTTTTCTGTTGGAATTCTACCAGCAGAAGTATGAGGCTGAACAAGATACCCGTCTTCTTCAAGAGCTGACATATCATTGCGAATAGTTGCTGAACTAACACCTAAATGATGATTTTTAGTTATAGAAGCAGATCCGACAGGTTCTTGTGAACGAATATAATCTTCAACGACCGCTCGCAGTACCATCATGCGTCTCGGTTGCATTGATTTTCCTCTCATATTCTTTTAAGTACGTATTAAAAGTATGTATTATAAGCAAGTTATAAATATGCTATAAGTATGTTATCAAAAATTTGTGCAAGTGACAGTTAATATATTGAAAAAGAATGATAAAAATAACTGATATTGCTAATTTTAGTTATTAAAAAGAAAATCATTTTTTGACACACTTTAAACTCTTTTAGTCTGACGCAAAAGATAGGATGAAATCGCAATGTGAGGGTAAAAACCCAGCGTGAGCTGTGTCTAAAACCCGAATTATTGGAAGGAAAGTAGATCACATGACCGATTTCAACTGGTCTGCATTAGACGAGCGCGCCGTAAAAATGGCGAAGGTTCTCTCGGCTGATGCTGTTGAGCGAGCAGGACATGGACATCCTGGCTCCCCTGTTTCATTGGCACCAATTGCGTACACCTTGTACCAGCACTTCATTAAGCATGATCCAGCTGACCCAAAGTGGGCTGGCCGCGATCGTTTTATTCTTTCTGGTGGTCACGCTTCACTTACGCAATACGTGCAGTTGTTCTTCTCTGGATACGGCTTGACTCTTGACGATCTCAAGTATTTCCGTGGCGGTGCAGACACGCGTACTCCAGGTCACCCAGAATACGGCTTGACTCCAGGCATCGAAATGACTACTGGCCCACTCGGTCAGGGTCTTGCTTCTGCTGTTGGTTTCGCTTATGGCCAGCGCTTCGAGCGCGGTCTTCTCGATCCAGAAGCTCCAGCTGGCACTTCCCCATTCGATCACAAGGTTTGGGTTATCTGCGGCGAAGGCGATGTTGAGGAAGGCGTTTCTTCTGAAGCTGCTTCCTTGGCTGGAAACCAGAAGCTTGGCAATTTGACTGTAATCTTCGATGCAAACCACATTCAGATTGAAGGCGATACTAAGCTCACCTTCTCTGAAGATATTCTTGCTCGTTACCGTGCATACGGTTGGTACACTGATGAAGTTAGCTTCATTCAGCCAGACGGCTCCTACAAGGAAGACGTTCAGGCTTTGGCTGCAGCTATCGAAAAGGCTCAGGAAGTTACCGATAAGCCTCACTTCATTAAGGTTAATACTTTGATTGCTTGGCCAACCCCAGGCAAGACCAACAACGAAGCTTCCCACGGTTCTAAGCTTGGTGAAGAAGCTGTTAAGGGCTTGAAGGAACTTTGCGGTTTTGATCCAGAAGTTTCGTTCCCAATCGACGAAGAAGCTTTGGCTCATGCTCGTAAGGTTGCTGAGCGCGGTTTGGCTGCTCACAAGGCTTGGGATGAAGCTCTTGCAAAGTGGGCTGCTGCCAACCCAGATAAGGCTGCTCTCTACGATCGTCTTAAGGCTGGCAAGCTTCCTGAAGGCTTCGACAAGGCTATTGATGACTTGGTTGCTGGCTTCGAAGTTGGCTCTAAGGTTGCTACCCGTAAGGCTTCTGGCGCAGTTCTTAATGCAATTGCTGCTGTTATGCCAGAACTTTGGGGTGGTTCCGCTGATTTGGGCGGCTCTAACAACACCAACATTAAGGGCGCTGACTCCTTCGGTCCATCCGAGGATGCAACTCGCACTTGGCCAAACGTTTCCGAGTACGGTCGTCAGCTTCACTTCGGTGTGCGCGAGTTCGCAATGGGTGCTATTACCAACGGTATTTTGCTTGGTTCTGACACTCGCCCATTCAACGGCACCTTCTTCCAGTTCTCTGACTACGAGCGTCCAGCAGTTCGTTTGGCTGCTTTGATGGAGATTCCAAACCTCTACGTTTGGACTCACGACTCCGTAGCCTTGGGCGAAGATGGTCCAACTCACCAGCCAATCGAACACTTGGCTGCATTCCGTGCTATTCCTCAGCTTGAGGTTGTGCGCCCTGCAGATGAGTACGAAACTGCTGAAGCTTACCGCTACTTCTTCGAGAAGAAGAACAGCTATCCAACCGCTATGATTTTGACCCGTCAGGGCGTTCCAACTCTCGCTGAGACCGCTGAGAAGGCTCGTGAAGGCGTAAAGCATGGTGCTTATGTCTTGGTTGATTGCGAAGGCACTCCAGACGTAATTATCATGGCTACCGGTTCTGAAGTTCAGTGGGCTGTTGCCGGTGCCAAGACTTTGGCTGCTGAAGGCATTAAGGCTCGCGTTCTTTCTATGCCATCTCTCGAATGGTTCGAAGAGCAAGATGAAGAGTACAAGGAAGCAATTCTTCCAAAGTCCGTCAAGGCTCGCGTTTCCATCGAAGCTGGCTTGGCATTGCCTTGGTACAAGTATCTTGGCGATTGCGGCAAGGCTGTTTCTATCGAACAGTACGGCTTGCAGGGTGACGGCGGTCAGAACATGATCGACTTGGGCATTACTGCTGAGCACGTAGTAGAAGCTGCTAAGGCTTCTATCGAAGAAGCTCGCGCTTAAGATAGAAAGTAAGCAAAATAAAAACTTGATGTATCAAAATAAAATTGATTCATCACAAAACTAGAAGTGCTAATTTAGTAACTTCACAGGAACAGCGATGGCGTGTTGATGCCGAGCTACCGTTGGTTCGACATCAACCGCTGTTCCTTGTAAAAACGCCAAACTACCGACGTGCCCCAATTGGTGGAGCACAGTGTTAAGGAGATAACATGACTGAAGCAACGCAGCGCACCAGCGATTCCGGCGTTTCTATTTGGTTGGACGATTTGTCCCGTACCCGCATTGAGTCCGGTTCTTTGCAGGATTTGATTGCTAACAAGAATGTTGTTGGTGTTACCACCAACCCATCCATCTTCCAGAAGGCTTTGAGCCAGGTTGGTCCATACGATGCACAGCTTAAGGAACTCGGCAAGGTCGACGTTGAAACCGCTATTCGCGAGTTGACCACCACCGATGTTCGTAACGCAACCGATATCTTCCGCGAGATCGCTGAAAAGACCGACTTCGTTGACGGCCGCGTTTCCATCGAAGTTGACCCACGCTTGGCTCACGATACTGCTAACACTGAGAAGCAGGCTGAAGAGCTTTGGGCAAAGGTTGATCGTCCAAACGTTATGATCAAGATTCCAGCAACTTTGGAAGGTCTTCCAGCTATCACCGCTACCCTTGCTAAGGGTATTTCCGTGAACGTAACCTTGATCTTCTCCCTCGAGCGCTACGAGCAGGTTATCGACGCCTTCATCGAAGGTATCGCTCAGGCTGCCGCTAATGGCCACGACTTGAAGCACATTGGTTCCGTAGCTTCCTTCTTCGTCTCCCGCGTTGATACCGCTGTTGACAAGCTCCTCGAAGCTAACGGTTCTGAAGAAGCTAAGGCTCTTGAAGGCAAGGCTGCTGTTGCTAACGCTCGCTTGGCTTACGAACTCTTCGAGAAGAAGTTCGCAGCTGACCCACGTTGGGCTGAGCTTGAGGCCAAGGGTGCTAAGAAGCAGCGTCCACTTTGGGCTTCTACTGGCACCAAGAATGCAGCTTACTCCGATTGCAAGTATGTTGACGAGTTGGTTGCTGAGCATGTTGTTAACACCATGCCAGAAAAGACTTTGAACGCTCTTGCTGATCACGGCAACGGTGCTCCTTCCGTTAAGGGTACTTACGAAGAGAGCCACGCTGTTATGAACAAGCTTGCTGAGCTTGGCATCAACATCAAGGACGTTACCGACAAGCTTGAGGCCGACGGTGTTGCAGCCTTCATCAAGTCTTGGGATTCCGTGATTGCTGACGTGCAGTCCGGCATCGATCGCGTAAACGCCTGATTTGATTAATCAGTAATAAATAAACATAAGCCGCACATGTTCGTGGATTAATTTCCACACATGTGCGGTTTTTGTTTAACTAACGGTTAAAAACGTAAGTAGTAGACCGACCTTTTCCGCAAACTGAAATATCTCCCCTACTAACTAGATTAGATAACAATTGCTTAGCCTTGGTGCTACCCACGTTAAGAATATTTTGCACTTGTTCACGCTTTATCGTTCCATGATTACGTACTGTTTCAATAATCTTTTTATAGCAATCATCAACGCTCATACGCTTATGTGACTTATCAGAATCTTGCGAAAGTGCATTTGTAGTAAGTCCTGAATTATCAGCAAGTCCTGAATTATAAGTACCGTTCACTAAATTTGATGAATCAGTATTAAGATCCGTTTTGTTTTTCACATTATTAGATACAATGTTATTCTTATCGCTTACAAAAAATTCAAGAGTGGTACGGTCAGGATTAAATGACTCACTTAACCTTGGATGAGGTATTCCAGCCCAATCACAGCCAGCTCTAATAGCATCAAATCCGCTTCCTGCACGTTCAACAACAGAAATCAGTGCAAACATTTTAAGCAGTGCGGGATTTCGAGAATCCGAAAAACCTCCAGCCAAAGCCACTTCTATAGGCATACGTAAACACCCAGGATTTGCAAAAGAAAGCTTAAAACCAGTGTTCAAGATATTTGTTTCTATAGAAGATTGTGAAGAACCATCAACATCAGTACTCAAAGCATCATTATATGTAATAACCGTGTTTCCTCGCATATAATAATCAGCATGAATCAACGTGTTTGCAAGGGCTTCTCTAACTGCCATATGCAATGGGGTATCATCAACTCTTAATGATTGAGAATTAAGCGAAAATGGTACATCGATTTTACGAGAAAGGCGCTGCCATACAGTATTCCAAAAATCATAAAGATTACCACTCCACGAACCATCTGAACTGGTAACCCTATGATTCCACCTACTATCAGCATTGGTAATTTCTCTATAGTCGAGAAAATAGTACGGAAATTCCGTAATAATGCACCACTCATGACCAAACATTAAAAGACCTGCTCGAGTGGGATGTAACTTATTTGATTCGTCTTTTGCTAATGCTCCGATTCTCATAAGAAATTCATCTATATCAAGCGTAAGCCAAGGATGTTGAGGACGCACTGCACTTAGCATATTGCGATAGGATCGTACAGTATCCATATCAAAATCGTCAACACTGTGTTGAAGAAGCGGAGATTGATCCATAGAATTTACGCTCGAACCATTGTCTCGGACCATCGCCTGATACTCTTCTTGAGAACATTTGTAGTCGCCTTCAAAATTACGACGATACGTACCACCTATAGGATTTCCATTAATATAAATCGGCTTATCAGAACGATTTGCTCTTGGAACGGTTATGCGAATAATAGATTTATTATTATCCGTTTGCTCGATAGAAATATTTTCTTCAATAAGAATATTTGAACTAATTTTATTCTTATTATTTAGCGTATCCCAAATATCTTTTACCATATGCTCAGGGTTATTCACGCCAACAAGTTGCAAATTATGCTGTGCATCTTCGCTTACACCCAGCAAGATAGTTCCACCATTCGTGTTAGCAAAAGCACAATACGTTTCCCACATATTTCTTGGCATACCATTTGAAGCTGCTTTTGCTTCTAATTGATTGCTCTCTCTTAGAGAAGATAGTGAATTTATATTGAACATTGCGGTCTCGCTTCGTAAGTTATGTTTGTTGCAATATCGTTTTTTAGTTAAGTTTGTAGTTATATTTGCGCCTCAAATCGGACATTTTAAAACTCAAGCATATTTTGCGTCCGATTTACATCCTTTTCGTCCGATTCTACTTGTTTTGCGTCCAAAAAACAAGAAAACGTCCGTAAATTTTGCAAACGCGTCCGATTTACAGCTATTTGCGTCCGATTTTGCATGTTTTCAGACATTCACTCAATACGGTTTCTGTGCGCGCAAATATATAACACCGTTTATTTGTTGCTTTCACAGCGAGATTTCTGCACAAATGTCCGAAACAAAATAAGCACCACGCTACAGCCTAGTAACGCCTAATTAATTCTTTCGAGAGCTACCATATTGAATCATATCGTTAACACTATCTCTACTAATCAAGAGTATAACGCGACAATATTTAGATGCGTCGATGTGGGAATTAATGTTTGTAAACATACCTGGATTATATATTTCACCGCACTTATCGGAAGGGGTATATCTCATTAATACTCCATAGTCGCCATGGAAATAAACACTTACCCCTTCCTTGTTATCCTCATAATCCTTTCTCAATTTTTTTACTTCATCCTTCAAAAAAGAATCATTCGGAGCAATAGAATTAGCTAAACAGTTCGCTTTGTTAGAAAAATCATCAAAAGACGAGAAATTGTTATTTATATAAACATCTTCCTTATTATATAAAGGCTCCTTAGCAGACTCTGTTATGCCACAATTATTAGCAACTAAACCAACAGAGCCATCGCTTTTACTTATAGCACTGACATTATTACTGTTAACACCACAACTGCACAAACACATTACAGCAGCAGCCATTGCAACAGACGCAACTATTCTCTTAAACATGCTAAAACAACTCCTTCGCAACAAATAAAAACTACTACTATCGTGTTCGATGATTCATCTTAGAATTTAACTTATTAAAATCGTCAACACTGAAAGCATGAAACTCAATACCTCTATAAGGGCGTGACGTTATTACATACGAACGTCCAACATAATTAATAAACGAGAGGTCATTTTCTTTAAAGTAGTCATTAAGATTATCAGGATTGTACTTGCTGAATGTTCTCTCAACTTTAGAAGCTAATTCTAAAGCTTTAGGATCATCAGGATTTAATTCTTTGATAACGCACGGAACAACTTTAGTCAAAGAATGCAAAAGACGACTACTATTTTCTCTAGAATACTCAGGTATAGTGCTATCATCAACGTAACCAGGATCTTCTACGTATTCTTGGTAAGAAAGTGCAGTATGTTCCAAATATCCAGATGAGACTTGCCATTCAGGGATATTGCATGCAATAGCTGCCTCTCTAATAGTTACAGTTCTAGAATGGTTAGTGCCATTTTTAACAGAACCCGCAACAGTACCACTATTTTGAGCAGGCTCACCACACGCGCTCAAACCACACATGCAACCAAGAGCCACAACCAAACAACCAGAAACAAGATTATACTTACGTTTCACTTCACGCTCCTTATCACTACTTAGCGTTAGTTTGCGCAACTTCGCGCTACTTAACACTACCTTGCAATATTTAAAAAATTTCGCAATATTTATTTCTTTCGACCTAATTGATAAAGATTGAACTTGTTAAAATCCTCTTTCGTCATAATAAAAATATAATTATAACGATGTGCCTCATCGGAATTGCCACTGCGCTTGACTAAAGGAGATGCCCAGTAGTAGTACTCTTCAGGATCATCACTGTATTGATCAATTGCAACAACATCCGAATTTAAATATCTAAAAGAAGCTGCCCCTGTTGTGTACATATTATCTTGATTTGCAGTAGAAATATTAGATTTTAGCAAGCACAACTTAGTTTTATTAAAATCATTAATCGTTTTAAAACCATTAATAATTGCCATATTATATTTAGAATATACAGGATCCTTCATGACTTTTAATCCACACTCTGCAGCCAACGACTTAATAGGATCTCCCGACGGACTCGAAGAATTTATTTTATCATTATTTTCACCGCAACCAGATAAACCTGTTAAGGCTATTGATAATGCTACAAAATATATAAATTTTTTTGCTCTACTCATAACTACTAATAACTCCATTATTTATACATATAAAAATCTAATAGTCAATGGCTGATGCCGATATTATAAAATACGAACTAACTCAATAATATTTTTGACATCAAACGGATGATTTGCTAATAAAAAATGCTTATTTAAGTTTTACTATTTTTATACCCTCGTAAGTAGGGTATACGTAATAAGTGTTACCCAAATATGGTGGCATATATTTGTCATAGTTTTCAAGATTAACAGAAATAGAATTGATATCTGAAGATTCTAACTTATCGCTAAATTTTTCTGCAACTGGGTCTCCAGGATTAACATTTTTTATAGCACAAGCATAATCTTTCTTAAATTTTTCTCCAGAAGCATCTTGGTCTCCACTTATAAGCACTGCATCAAAGAGATAATCATTTTCATCAGAGTCCAATGGCTTGAAATTGCATTTTTTAGCTACCTCTTTAAGAGATACATTTTCTGACGAATTCTTACTACTGGAGTCATTCGAAATGGAAGAACTGCTTGCAGAATTAGCATTGTTATTGGTTTGAGCAGAACCACACGCGCTCAAACCACACATGCAACTAAGGACAACAATCAAACAACCCGAAACAAGTCTATACTTACGTTTCACTTCACACTCCTTAGTGTTATTTTGCGCTGCTTACAATACAAAATATTGCAAAAGCAGAGACCTTTTTCTCTCAACACTCACAAATATACTCTAAAAGCGCAGTAACAGCTATAGCGCGCTTGCCTTAAAAACTAAAGAAACAGACACTAACGCAGTAACAGCGTGCGCAAAAGATCCGTCCGATTTTGATGATTGTAATAAACCGCTAGAGTAATTCGTTTTGAAGCCAGTTGGCAACGCCATCGCTGTTATTGGAATCGCAAACTTCATCCGCAATCTCAAGCAGCCGTGGATTACTATTCGACACCGCTACCCCGTATCCACCTGCTCGGAACATGTCAATATCGATAATATCGTCGCCAAAAACAACAGTTCTACTAGGCTTTACGCTTAAACGCTCACAAATAACATTCAATGCGTGCCCCTTGTTCGCAAGAGGATTTGTAAGCATCCACAAAACATCTTCGCTAATATGCAATGAAAAATCCTCAGGAAGAGCACTTTCCAAACGTAATTTTTCATCATCTTGCGGAACAATAATTATTTTGTCTGCAATGCCATCTGGAATATCGTGAAAATCAGTGCGAATAAAATTACTTGACTTCCACAATGTATGTAAATCGAAATTAGTGTATCGAATATCATTCATAACAATACCTATACGTAAAGTAGGTATCGTACAAAGTAAACTCAAGCAAACTTCACAAGCGCGCTTTGAAGAAAAACCAAATCGAACTACTGAATCAGACTGATTTTGAGAAGCCAAAATAGATTCGCTTGAATTGTTAGAATCAAAATCTATTAGAGCACCATTCAAGTAAGCACAAACGTTAGCATTAAGAGACTTCACTATCTTAAGAGCAGAGCAAACTGGTCTAGCAGTAATAATAGCTAGCGGAATATGAGTTTTGTATTGTACTCTCTTAACAATATCGATTGTCGATTCAGATAAAAATCTACTTTCAAACTCGTCTGCATCATGCAGCATTGTGCCATCCAAATCCGCTACGATAAGAGACGGACTGAATCTCAACATTAACACACCACTTTTTACAAAAATAGCGCGGCCGAAACCGCGCTATTAAAAACAATCTTAAATCAGTGAGAACTTACTCATTAAATCTAGAGCCACAATAATGACAACCCAGAATAAAGCAATAAACACTGTCCAACGATTCAAGTTCTTTTCAGCTACACCAGAACTTCCAGCGTTCTTGGTTAAACCGCCACCGAACATATCGGAAAGACCGCCGCCTTTACCCTTATGCATCAAAATTAAGAGAGTGAGCAAAATGCTTGCGAGTACCAATAAAACTTGCAAAACAATCTTGACAGCGTTCACAACTAACCTCCTGTTGTAGAGTACTTTGATTGAGCATAATACTAACCATTGACCGATATCAGATAAAATTCATATCGGTTAAGTTATATATGTTTTTGCATGTGTCGGTTAATACTTATATCTACCAATATTCACTTATATTTATTATTTATATTTACCTGGGTAAATTATCACTTTATCCAATATAACCTAAGCTTTTAGACTATTAATTTAGGCTACTATTTTAGGCTATTATTAGACGTTTAGGCTACCATTAGACGCGACGATATTTACTATATGCGCAAGTTCATTTGCATCTAATGCAGCTCCGCCAATCAAAAAACCATCTACATCATTTTCTTGTATAAGACTAGACGCATTTTCTGAAGTAACAGAACCTCCATATAAAATACGAACTTTGTCAGCAACTGTGTCTGAAAAAGTATTTCGCAAATCTTCTCTAATAGCAAATGCAGCATCTTGTGCTGATTGTGCAGTTGCAACCATTCCCGTGCCAATAGCCCATACAGGTTCATAGGCGATAATTAATCGTTCAGCCTGTTGTGAATCTAAATCGCGAGTAACATCGTGAACTTGTCCTACAGCAAAATCAAGTTCAATTCCTTGTTTGCGCTCTTCAAAACTTTCTCCAACGCACAAAATAGGCTGCATTCCGGCGGCAAGAACTGCTCGAACTTGATCAACTATATTTGCATCGTCTTCAGGATGATACTTACGTCTTTCAGAATGCCCAACAATTACCATAGAACATCCTAAAGCAGCAAGCATGTCTGCTGAAACATCACCAGTAAAAGCACCTTGAGCTGTAACTGAAACTGCTTGTGCCCCATACAATAAAGGAAGCTTATTTGATTCAACAAATACTTGCACGCTTCGAATTGAAGTAAAAGATGGCATAAGCGCTATATCGCAAAGACGATAATCAGTATGAGAATCTCGCAAAAGCCAAGCAAATTTATGAATAAAATGCGTAGCTTCACGATGATTAAAGTTCATCTTCCAATTACCAGCAACAAGCGGCTTTCTGTGTAGAACCAACATTAACCCTTTACTAGCAAATACAAAAACGACGATTAGATAACGCTTAAATAATGCTCAAATATAAATAATATAAGACAAAAGTCAATAGTGTGCCGACTCAAAGTACTTATAAGAGCCAGCACACTATTTAACGTTCGCACTAATTTAAACTAATTTAATATAACTTAATCTAACCTAAATTAATTTAACTTAGCTTAAAATTATTACTCAAGTACGCTCAAACCTGGAAGAGTCTTACCTTCCAAGAATTCGAGAGAAGCACCGCCGCCAGTAGAAATGTGCGAGAAGCCATCTTCTGGGAAGCCAAGGTTACGAACTGCAGAAGCAGAATCACCACCGCCAACAATAGTGAAAGTGCCATTCTTCGTTGCATCAACTAAGCCTTGTGCAACAGCACGAGTACCAGCAGCAAACTCTGGGACCTCGAACACACCCATTGGTCCATTCCAAACAACAGTCTTGGAATCA
This sequence comes from Gardnerella coleohominis, assembly GCF_002896555.1. Classification (GTDB taxonomy): domain Bacteria; phylum Actinomycetota; class Actinomycetes; order Actinomycetales; family Bifidobacteriaceae; genus Bifidobacterium; species Bifidobacterium vaginale_F. The sequence continues at coordinate 259,067 of NZ_MNLH01000001.1, read as the reverse complement.
ACAATCTTGTCGTGGAAAAGCTTCTGAGAATCAGGGCCAATATCCAAGCCCATCTTGTCTGCAGGAATAGCGTCAGCTGGAACTACTTCTGGAGCAACTGGAGTATCCCCTGCTGGGAAGCCAGCGTTAACAACAATATCGGTTGGAAGTACAAGCTCAACGCCGTTCTTCTTAGCGGTTTCAATGTATCCTTTAACCTTCTCGAGCTGATCCTCTTCAAGCAAAGAAGTACCGACTTCGTGACCCAAAGCCTTCAAGAAAGTGAAGACCATACCGCCGCCGATAACAAGGCGATCAGCCTTAGAAAGCAAGTTTTCAATAACACCAAGCTTGTCAGAAACCTTAGAACCGCCAAGCACAACAGTCAAAGGACGTTCTGGGTTTTCAGTTGCGCGAGAAAGTGCCTTAACTTCCTTCTCAACAAGCAAACCTGCAGCAGCTGGAAGATCGGCAGCAACATCGTAATTTGAACCCTGAGCGCGGTGTACAACACCGAAGCCATCGGATACGAATACGTCTCCGAGAGAAGCAATCTTCTTAGCATATTCAGAGCGCTCAGACGCATCCTTGCTGGTTTCTTCAGCGTTGAAACGAACGTTTTCAAGCAAAACAACGTCGCCATTATTCATGGCAGCTACTTTAGCTTGAGCATCCTCACCATAGGTATCTGCTGCTAAAACAACATTTGTGCCTAGCAATTCACCTAAGCGCTGTGCAACTGGAGCTAATGAAAGCTCAGGAACAACCTGTCCTTTTGGACGACCAAGATGAGCCATTAAAATCACCTTAGCGCCTTGCTCACGCAAAACCTTGATGGTTGGCAAAGCTGCGCGAATACGACCGTCATCAGTGATAGTCGTACCCTTGAGAGGAACATTGAAATCAGCACGTACTAATACGCGCTTGCCGCTCAAATCTCCCAAATCCTTAAGTGTCTTCATTGGTATCCTTTCCAAACCATGATGGCGTAATGTGAATCGAAACAAGCGATATTGCTTCGAAAATCTATAAATGCCAAGTGAGATTATACCGCATAAACCTAACAAAAAAGCATATTATGAGAACGTTAACAACAAAAAATGGGCACATCTAACGTGCCCATAAAATGTTTTAAAAAATCAAAAACTATTAAGCTCTAGATTTCTCAATCTTATCTGAAAGTTGCAAAAGTCTGCGTATACGACCAGCAATTGCATCCTTCGTAATAGGAGGATCAGCTAAATGTCCTAACTGTTCCAAAGTTGCATGAGAATGCTCCAGGCGTAAACGACCTGCCATTAACAAGTTATCTGGAATATCATCGCCTAAAACATCAAAAGCATGTCTAACCTTCTTGCATGCTTCAGTTGCAGCGCGAGCGCTACGGCGCATATTAGCATCGTCAAAATTAGCTAAACGATTAGCTTTACCACGTGCCTCTCCATCAGAACGCTTACCAGTCCACTCTCTGGCGGATCGAGGAGCTCCAATTAGATTAAGCATACGTTCAATAGCGTCAGAATCGCGTAATGTAACTCTTTCAGAGCTACGAACTTTACGAGCTTTAGCGCTAATACCTAAGCGAGCAGCCATAGTTTGTAAAGCTGTAGCAGCTTCAGCGGTAGGGCAAACAACTTCCAAGTAGCTTGCTTTGCCAGGGTCTGAAATAGCACCGTGAGCCAAAAATGCTCCACGCCAAGCAGCTTTAATTTGAGCTATATTTCCACCAACGATTTCAGGTGCTAAACCTGCAACAATACGCATCCTGCGATCCAAAAGACCAGCTTGTAAGGCTAATGCAGTAGCTCCATGTTCAACAAGAACATCGTAGCGAACAACAGTTCCATTAGGAGTTTGACGAGTGACTTGTGATACTACAGCATCGCGCTTGCATTGTATGCGTAAAACATCTACAAGCCATTGTGCAGTACTCAATGAGTCGAATTGCGCTCGGATTACAGCCTTATTGTTAACTGGTCGCAAACCGCCACCAAAGCGCATCATTGCTGCTGCTTGAGCCATAATGACAGTCGGGAGCTCATTATCGTTTGATACGAGTTCATTTTTGACGTCGTCAAGAAGAGCCAAGGGACAACCTCCTACTTTTGTTCTTCTTAAAGTATGCGTATTACAATTCGTGCCTGATGCGCAAAACATAGACATGCTCGGCTTTCTGTGATACCGAATGACTTGGACATTTTACATCTCTATATTTATTATTAGAGCGCTTACAACAGCTATATTGCAGATACTATAACATAATCCTTATATTCTACGAGCTAATTCACGAGCAGAAACAGTAACTTGTAATCCATGAAGACGTAGTCTTCTAGATAACTCAATACTTGTAGCAACTGAACGATGCTGACCACCAGTGCAACCTACGGCAATCGTAACATAATGCTTATCTTCTTTTGCAAATCCATCAATAGCTGTAAGTAAAGCTTTTTCGTAAGAATCTAGAAAAGCAATTGCAGCAGGGTTAGATAAAACATAATCTTGTACAGCTTGATCTTTACCTGTAAGTTCTCTTAGTTCAGGAATCCAGAAAGGATTTGGTAAGAATCGCATATCAGCTACAAAATCAGCATCCATTGGCATACCGTATTTGAATCCAAAACTAAAAATATGAACTGAAACTGTAGATGAACCTTTGCCGAGCAAACTTTCGTAAAGCTTAGTGGAAAGTTGGTGAATACTAAGCGCAGAAGTATCTATAATAATATTCGCGCAATCCTTTAAATGACCTAAAAGTTCTCTTTCTTCGTTAATGCCGTCGATAAGTCTCCTACCGCCTTGCAAAGGATGCGGTCTACGTACAGATTCATATCGTTTAATTAGAACTTCATCTGAAGCATCTAAAAACAGGATTCTAGTTTTAACGCCTAAATTATCTACGTGAGCTAGCACAGCAAAAAGATCATCAAAATATCCGCGAGAACGAACATCAATAACAGCTGCAAGCTTATGGACTTTAGATCCTGAGGACGTCATCATATCAACCAGTGGTATAAGCAGTTTCGGCGGAAGATTATCTATTACGTACCAACCCATATCTTCTAATGCGTTAGCTGCGTGAGATCGACCTGCTCCACTCATGCCCGTTATAAGCATTACTTCAAAATCAGTCAAAGAATTATCTTTTGTATGCGTGTGTGGAGTAAAAGAGTGACCAACAAAACTATCGTTATTGTTAATATTAGACGATAACGTTTCATTTTTAACAACATTATTCTGCTGATCATTATTTAATGAATCATCAGTCGTCATAATGCCTCCTCTAACGCCTTACGCATATGACCGCTTAAGCAATCGTAATCTGTAGCCTTGTCAGAATCATTTTCGAAGCTATTTTCAAAATTTTCTTTAGAATTTCTGTAATCATAAGTCATAAGCTTTACTTGTTCTAAAGCTTGATATAAAAGCATTTCTTCCCCGCCAATTCCGCAACCGTATCTTCTCCATACGCTTAGTAAATCACTTGGTCTAGGGTCGTAAACAACGTCGAGCAGTGTTCCTAAATGATTTATTTTTTGATTTTGGCAATATGCATCTAGTGCTATTGCTAATCCGTCTGCTACGTGCGCAGGAACTGTGCTTATAACTATGTCTGCATCTTCTATTGCGCGAATTGCGTCAATCGAAGTTAAAGATTTTAAAATGAGAGATTTATCACATTCTGATAATTTTTCCGCACCTAATTTTTCCGCAGTATACCCGGCAAATTCCGCAAGCACTTCTTCGCTAATTGTTGGGAATTTAATGCCTCCCACTGATTCGTAGTTTGCATTATTTTCACTACTTTCGATTCTGCTATTTTCGATTTTCTTGCTTTCGATTTCGCTATTTTCTATTTCCCTACTTTGGCCTTCCCCACTTTCACAGCACGGCTCTATGCTTCTGCTATTTGGAAAATCAGCACAATATTTGCGCAAAAGATTATTAAAACGTTCAACGCCTTTTACACTACCGTTATCTTCAGTTCTAGCAATAACTTGCACTTTTTCAAGTTTTGAGGCTTGAGCGATTTCTATAAGTGCCGCCATTGCCGATGATGCCGTATTGCCACTGCCAATAATAACAGCCTTTTTTACGTTGCTTATGCTCTCGTGCAATGCTCGAATAAAAACTGTTATTATGCCACTTACATCAGTGTTGCACAGTTCAATTTGAGAAGGCGATGCGGTTGCAGGATTGCTGGTAAAAATCGCTGTGTTTGCTACGTTAAGTGTGCGAGACCAGTAATCGCAAGGAGTGCCGAGTTTCATTATGGTTTTTTTAAGCGGCATTGTAAGGCTTAAGCCTTTCCAAGAGTTATCAAGATGAGCAATGAAATCGCTAAGTTCTGTCTCATTTACTCTTTCTTTGCTGTATCGCCAATTTTTAAGTCCTAAAGCCGCATAAGCAGAATTATGTAACACAGGAGATAAAGAGTGTGCAATCGGGTCTCCAAGTACTGCACAACGATAAATCTCACTCACATTTACTCCAATCAATAAGCTAATAAATCTTTAGGATCCAAACTAAAATGCAATTCGCCTTTATAGTTAAATGCGCTATGTTCTGCTAATTGTTTTCGTAATTTTTTAACTAATTCATTTCTAAATTCTAACGGAACTCTTACTACCGCTTTAACTCTGTCATGCAATTCGTTGAAATGTAGATTTTTTTCTGTTACAGAATTATGCATAGGTACAACGCCAAGCAGCGGAGAAATTTTAATATTATTTACGCAAATCGTTGGTAAATTAAAATTATTTGAATTTAAAACTCGCATAACATCTTCACGATTCCCCCAAACGCAAGCTGCGCAAACAGTTGGAGGAAGGCCAGCAGATTTGCGTTGAGAAAGTTCACGAGTAGCTAGAATAGATGAATCCCATGTTGTAAGAGAATCTACTATAGAACTATCGCTTTCTCCTAATATCATTACGCATCCGCCTCGAGATTTAGGAGCGCAGGCTGAAGATGCGCGCATCCATGAGGACAATACGTCATAATTTCCGTCAAGACTTGTAGTATATAAGCTTGCCCAAGCGTCAAGAAAAGCTACAACTCGATATTCGCCAGTGTATGATTCAGATTTAGAAATAATAGAATCGTAAGCGTTGATGTTATTTTTACTGTTTTCTGGAATTTTGCCGTTCTGTTTGTAATCAAGAGCATTATTTAATTCAGATGAAGTATTTTCTGAACTGCCATATATTAGGTTAGAATCATTGAAATCATTTGAAGAATCATCACCTGCAGCACGCTTGAAATCATTTTCAAAATCGTCATCTAATGAAGCTTCTATATCATTTTGTTTATACGATCTTTTTACTCGCGGTTCAGCGCCAGGAGTAGCAACAACAATCATTGGCTCTTCATTAATCCAAGAGACAATGCCATTTTTAGAATGTGGAGAAGATACTATCATCTTTGTGCCCGGGAAAAGCATAGAAAGTTGCTTTACAGTACCAGCAGCTCCAACACGAATTGCGCGAAAAACTTTGCACGAGCAATAAGTGCAAGACCAGTTCACAGTACTTGCACCGCACCAAGCGCATCTAGATAACGAGCCATTAATACTTAAGTCGATTGGACCAGTACAACGACGACATCTAGCTTGATGATGACATTTAACGCATGCTGCAGATTGAGTAGTACCATCTTCCGGAATAGACAATAATACTGGATACCCAGCTTTTAAAGCGTCTTTAATAATTTTTTTAGCAGTGTCTGGAACTCTTAGTCCAGCGCTATCATCGCCAATCTTTGCTAATGATTCACGATTAAGCCATCTTACCCATCCGCAAGCTGCTACTCTTACTGAATTAAAAGGGGTGATAAGTTCACTTTTACCTGTTACTAAATTACAAGTTTTATCATAATTTTTACTAGGATTTTTATCGGACTCTTCATAAGAATCTTCACTGAAGTCTTTACTGAAGTTATCACTAAAATTATTACCGGAATCTTTAGTAGAATCTTTACTGAAATCTTTACTTAAATCTTCGTGATTATAAGTATTTAAATAATTATTTGAATCGATTTCATAATGGCTTGTCATACTTCTTGCAAAAGACATGGATATAAATATTCCGCCATGATTTTTAGCTCTTAAACGCATAACGCCACGAGCTTGAGCATATGGTTGCATACCGTCAGCTTGTTGATACGCAGCATCCTCAACTATCACAAAAAGAGCGTCACCTTCAACAGGAGCATACATTGCAGCGCGCGTACCTAAAACGCATGGAACAATCCCCTGCGAAACAGCAATCCAAGATCGATAACGGTCAGCTGGAGCATCTGCAGCAGAAAGACGAACTACATCTCCAACAAATTCGCCGTTTTTCATCTGTTTATATGGTTGAAGGCCGCAAGACATTAGTGCTCGCATAACATCGTTAATCTCGCGCAATGTTGGTAATACAACCGCAACTTGCCGCCCTGAATTTATGGCAGTTACAATAATCCAAGCTAAGTCTTGTGCCCAGCGCTGAGATCCAGGCAATGCATCTATAACAAACGATCTAGCGTGATTTACATCATTTTCATCGTATTTATATGAATTTTTTAAATAAGAATATGGGTATATGACATTGGATAATGCTTCTTTTAGCGAAAAAGCGCGACTATATGATGACATCATCCTTTCATCAGTTGTAAAAGCTACACGCTCTGAGCCATCATATTCAACTTTTAAATCGTAAGAAGATTGCCTAGTAAATAATTCAGGAAGAATTTTTTGGTGAAGATTTGTAATCCTAGCTTTTTGAGCTCTGCTAGGAGAATAAGCGTATTCTTCAACGCTTGCAATTCTAGGCGGAACAGCCAGTCTAATAATGTTTGCTGGCGTACCGCCGTAGGCATTTGCAATCGAAACAATATCTGAGCGCATTGATTTAGAAAGCAATACTTTATGAGACAGTACTCTTTCAATAAATCTTAACGAATCTCTTGTAGTATGCGAATCATCGGATCTAGACCAAATAATTCCGTTAACTCTTCTAGAACCAAAACGAACGCGTATAAGAGAGCCCGGCTGAGCAATTTCGTCATACTTTTCTGGAATAAGATAATCAAAAGTGTGACCTAAATGTGGAGCTTGGACATCAAGCATCACATGAGCAACAGCGCATGATGCTGCCGGCACATTAGCAGACGAGTTTTTTCTACGCCTGCGTTTATGTGCTAAACCTTCTAATTCAGGTTGTTGCAGCATAAATCACACCTTCGCTCTTTTTACCATCCTATTTCGCGCTTAATTTACTTATTTATAAAAAATATGACGATAATTTATTTTAGTCATTAACAATATTACTAATAGCGCGTTTTAAATCTTCAACACGATTTAACTCTTCCCAAGGGAAATGCGCATCAGTTCGACCAAAATGACCATATGCAGAAGTCTTAGAGTAAATAGGCTGCAATAAATCAAGCTCATCAATAATAGCGGCTGGGCGTAAATCAAATACTTCTCGAACAGCTTTAGAAATATCCGAGCTTGTAATACCTTCAGATTCAGTTCCGAAAGTTTCCACATTTACGCTTACAGGATCCGCTATACCGATTGCATAGGCAACTTGTACTTCTGCTTTATGAGCTAATCCTGCTGCAACAATATTTTTGGCCACCCAACGCGCGGCATAGGCTGCAGATCGATCGACTTTACTTGGATCTTTTCCAGAAAAAGCTCCACCACCGTGATGAGCAGCACCGCCGTAAGTGTCAACAATAATCTTTCGTCCTGTTAATCCTGAATCTGCAGCAGGCCCACCCAAAACAAACGATCCAGTAGGATTCACTAACATTCGATAATCGTTATAATCTACTTTATTAGAAAGAGCTTCTTTTAAAACAGGCAATACGACGTTTTCGCTTAATTGCTGCTGTAACCAGTCATGAGAAACTTCAGGATCATGCTGAGTAGAAATAAGAACTGTGTCAACGCGCTTAGGATTACCATCGCAATCGTATTCAATAGTAACCTGAGTTTTACCGTCTGGGCGCAAATGAGGAACAATCCCCTCTTTACGTACTAATGTTAAACGATAAGCAAGTTTATGAGCTAAATAGATTGGAAGAGGCATATAAGAATCTGTTTCATCACTTGCGTAACCAAACATTACGCCTTGATCGCCGGCACCCTGAGAAGAATAGCGTTCTTCTCGAGAAACAGAATCATCTTTAGAATCTATACGCTGAACACCTTGATTGATTTCCGCACTCTGTTCTGTAAGAGAAACCATTACGCCGCAAGAATCAGCATCAAGCCCTATTTCTGAGCTTGTGTATCCAACATTTCTTACAACTTTTCGAACAATACCAGGAATATCAGTGTAAACTTCTCCGCGAACTTCACCGAAAACAACGAATTGACCAACGCAAGCGCACACTTCAACAGCTACGTGAGCATGAGGATCCTGACGAAGCATATCGTCTAAAATTGCATCAGCAATTTGGTCACATAATTTATCAGGATGACCTTCAGTTACAGATTCTGCAGAAATTAATTTGCGCTCTTGCATTTGCACTCCAATAAAATCCAACTCGTTAGTTGTCACACATAATAGTTGTCGCACATAATATGAATAAATCGCAGCCACATATATACCTCTAAAAGTTAAGTATGTGACTGCGATTACTTCGTTCGAAAACGAATAAAATTAATTGCCTTCACTCATATCATCGTCGCCAAGAGTGTCTTCCAACAAGCCTTCGTTAATTTCACGGAAAGCAATTGAAAGAGGCTTTTCCTGGTTCTGATACTCAACAAGAGGACCAACGTTCTGTAACAAACCCTCGTTAAGCTGAGTGAAATAAGAATTAATCTGCCGTGCTCGTTTTGCGGCAAACAAGGCAAGCGCATACTTGGAGTCCGCATGTTCCATTAAATCGTCAATCGGCGGATTAGCAAGTCCCGTAGGTGTTGGCTGAGTGCCCAATGCCATAATGTTCTCCATATTCTATGGTGCCACAATAGTTCCAAAGGTGTTATTATATGCTACCGTTCGGATATTGCCGGATACTGCCGGATATTGTGTAAGTTTTATTTATAATTCTATTTACAGGTTTATTTATTTGTTTATATATTTATCTATCTATAGGTCGTATTCTTTAGCGATTACATCCCACAATTCGTTTGCGGCACGATTTACATCGTCGTTAACAATTACAACATCAAATTCGCCAGCAGCAGCCATTTCAACTTTTGCTGTTTCTAGACGTTTTGCCTGCTGTTCAGGAGTTTCAGTACCCCTTCCAATTAGTCTCCTCTTAAGTTCTTCAAAACTTGGAGGAGCAATGAATACATAAACAACGTCTAATCCTAATCGAGATGCTTCTTGCTTAACTCGTCTTGCACCTTGTAAATCAATTTCTAGAAGAGTAGGAATATTTTGCTCAATATGATCTAAAACAGGCTGAAGAAGAGTGCCATAATGAGCCATTCCGTGAACTAGTGCAGTTTCCAAAAACTCGCCATTTTTTACTCGACGATTAAACTCTTCTTCGTCCAAAAACCAATAGTGAATTCCATTAAACTCACCTGGTCTAGGAGCGCGAGTAGTTGCAGAAACAGAAAGCCAAATATTTGGGTGCCTTTCGCGCAAAGCGCCTTCAACAGTGCCTTTACCTGCTGCAGTAGGACCGGTAAGAACAATTAGCCTACGCTTACGAACTCCGCCTCGTATGTAAGTTGCATCGGTCATCTTAATCGCACCCCATTAACAATAATAACTTCTATTAAATTCTAGTTTAACAATACTTTTAAACGAGAATATTAAATATTCTAATACTTTAACGCATTTTACGTTTCTAGTACATTGCGAATTTATTATTTTTTGTTAATTAGAGTTTAAGATTCCGAATACATCAAAGCTTGACGAATATCCCAAGCAATACGCTCAGTTGCCGCCGAAAGAGAACCAATATCTGGACCATGGGAAGCAATGGAACGTGAAACAGTGACTAAAACATTTCCGTGAGTTCCAGCAAACACAGTTTTAAGATCGCTTGCTTCAGCACCCTGCCAACCGTAGCCTGGAGAAAGAATTGGGCCAGTAAAGCTTGTAAGATCTACGTCCCCACCATTCATCCAATCGCCGATAGTAGCTCCAACAATCAAGCCAACAGAACCCATGCCTTTAGTGTTATTGTTAAAGCTTTGAGCTGTTTGAGCTATACCGTGAGCAACAGTATGTCCGCGATAGCTTCCGTTTTGTCGTATAGCTGTTTGAAGATTAGCGCCTTCACGATTAGATGTAAGAGATGCAATAAATACTCCGCAACCGTTGTTTAAGGCTTCATTAATAAGACTACTCATAGAACGAGCGCCATAATATGGAAGCAGCGTTATAGCATCGGCCATAAGCGGAGCTCCAGGCTTAAAATAAGCATCAGCTAAAGCAGAAATAGTAGTAGACAAACCACCATGTCCACAATCGACAATCGTAATAACATCCATTTGACGTGCAGCATACAGCACGCGTTCGAGCGCTGCGAATCCTTTAGAACCGTAGCGCTCAAACATGCTAGATTGGAATTTAACTGCTGCTGCCCTACCATTCATGGCCTGAAGCATACGCATAGAGAATAGCTCAGCACCTTGCGCATCCATCTCATATCCCCAATTAAGCAACATTTTGCGATGAGGATCAATGCCTACGCATAGCGGACCATATTTGGCCATAGCGTTTTTTAAACGCAAACCAAAATCAGATCGTTGTGCTTGTAATTCTTGATCGCCTATGGTTCCGGTCATGTTATAGTGCTCAACTTTCTTTAGCTTCAGCTTGCTCTATAGCAAATAATTGCTTTGCATGTTCCTGAATACTCATCACTTGATAATCATTGTTCTTAACAGCTTCAATTGCCATCAAAACTGGTGCAAACTCAGTAATCGTAGTGAATTGAGGAAGATCTGCTGCTACTGCTGCCGCACGAATGGCATAACCATCAGTACGAGATCCTCTTGAATTCGGAGTATTCAATACCATGTCAATCTTACCATTTTCGATAAGCTCTACAACATTCTTGCCGATTCTTTCGTGTACTTGCTCGCTGTTACGCACATCTTTCGCTGTGTCGCCCTTGCTAGAAATCTTGTCGACAATCACAGAATCAATGCCATAACGACGAAGTACAGAAGCAGTACCTTCAGTAGCCCAAATCGTAAAGCCAAGTTCAACTAAACGAACTGCAAGAAGCGGAAGTTGACGCTTATCTGCATCACTTACGGACACAAAAACGTTTCCGCTGGTAGGCAAACCACCCTTGTATGCTGCAAGTTGGCTCTTAGCAAAAGCATGTGGGAAGTCGCGGTCGAAGCCCATAACCTCACCAGTAGAACGCATTTCAGGTCCAAGCAAAATATCAACCGTACGACCAACAGGAGTGCGGAAGCGTTTGAACGGCAACACAGAAGCTTTAATAGCAACCTGCTGACCTGGGTGAATATCTCCGCCATCTCCTTGTGGGAGAAGAAGTCCGCGCTTGCGCTGTTGGGCAATGGTTTCACCGGCCATAATTCTTGCAGCAGCTTTAGCAAGAGCAACTCCAGTAGCTTTAGAAGCAAACGGAACAGTACGAGATGCTCGAGGATTTGCCTCAATTACGTACAAAGTATTTGCCATAAAAGCATACTGCACGTTAATAAGACCGCGCACAGAGCAGCCGCGCGCAATCGAAAGCGTGCCTTCACGAAGACGACGAATCTGATCGTCAGAAAGCGTGCTTGGAGGAAGAGTACAAGCAGCGTCACCAGAGTGCACGCCAGCTTCCTCGACATGCTCCATAATGCCGCCAATATAAAGCTCGTTGCCGTCGTAAAGCGCGTCAACATCGATTTCAATGGCGTCCTGAAGGAACTTATCGATTAAAAGCGGCGAAGGCAAACGTCCAGAAACAACCGTGTCTGCTCTAGCTTCTTCCAAAGCGCGATCAACATACTTTGCAAGTTGAGCGTCATCGTACACGATTTCCATGCCACGACCGCCAAGTACGTAACTTGGGCGTACAAGAACCGGGTAACCGATTGCGTGAGCTGCATCTTTTGCTTCCTCTAAGCTCAAAGCTGTGCCGTAGCGAGGAGCATTCATGCCTTCTTGACGAAGAACCTCGCCGAAAAGCTCACGGTTTTCCGCCAAATCAATGGCCTCAGGAGTAGTTCCCAAAATTGGAACTCCTGCAGCTTTAAGACGAGCAGCAAGCGAAAGTGGAGTTTGACCACCAAGCTGCACAATCACACCCTTAACTGGTCCAAGCTTCTTTTCTGCTTCGTAAATTTCAAGCACGTCTTCGAAAGTAAGCGGCTCAAAGTAAAGGCGATCAGACATATCGTAATCTGTAGAAACTGTTTCAGGATTGCAATTAACCATAATAGTGTCGTAATCCTTACCCAATTCCTGAACAGCGTGAACGCAAGTGTAATCAAACTCAATGCCCTGTCCAATTCTGTTTGGACCAGAGCCAAGGATAATCACAGCTTCGCGATCGCGCTTCTTAAGCTCGCTTTCGTCAGCATAGCAAGAATAGTAGTACGGAGTTGCTGCATCAAACTCTGCTGCGCAAGTATCGACAGTCTTGTAAACAGGGCGCAAACCGTAAGCCCAACGAAGCTCACGAACCATGTTTTCACCTTCGTCGCCAAGATTACGCAAATGCGCAATTTGAACGTCTGAAAGGCCAGCAAGCTTAGCACGCTTCAAAACCTTAGGAGTTAAGGTTTCAGCTTCACGAACTGCGAGCGCAGTCTCGTTAATTTGCGCCAACTGCTCAACAAACCATGGGTCAATCTTTGTTGCTGCAAAAATCTGCTCTGGCGTTGCTCCACCCCATAGTGCGCGCTGGATTTGCAAGTAGCGATGCTCTGTTGGAGTGTGCATTTCTTCAAGAAGCTTATTAACTTCTTCCTTGCTTGGGCGCTCGCCATTCCAGCTAAAGCATGAGTGACGTTTGTCGATTGAGCGCATTGCTTTTCCAAGAGATTCCTGGAAGTTTCCAGCCAAAGCCATTGCTTCGCCAACTGACTTCATAGAAGTTGTAAGCGTAGTGTCTGCTCCTGGGAACTTTTCGAAAGCAAAGCGCGGAATCTTTGTTACAACGTAGTCGATTGTTGGCTCGAAGCTTGCAGGAGTTGAACGCGTAATATCGTTTTGAATTTCGTCCAAAGTGTAGCCAAGAGCAAGTTTCGTTGCAATTTTTGCGATTGGGAAGCCGGTTGCTTTAGATGCGAGTGCGGAAGAACGAGATACGCGCGGGTTCATTTCGATTACAATAATGCGACCAGTTTGAGGGTTGATTGCAAACTGAATATTGCAACCGCCGGTGTCAACTCCAACGCCTCGAATAATAGCGATACCAATATCGCGCATCTTCTGGTATTCGCGGTCTGTAAGAGTAAAGCAAGGAGCAACTGTAATCGAGTCACCAGTGTGCACGCCTACAGGATCAACATTTTCAATTGGGCAAACAACTACGACGTTATCTTTTGCGTCGCGCATAAGCTCAAGCTCAAATTCCTTCCAGCCTTCAATGCCTTCTTCAATAAGCACTTCGTTTGTTGGAGAATAGTGAATGCCGGCTCCTGCAATGCGATGAAGTTCTTCCTCATTGTGAGCAATACCAGAACCTAAGCCGCCCATTGTGAAGCTTGGACGTACTACTACCGGGTATCCTAAAGTTTCAACAATTTTGTCTACTTCTTCGATTGAGTGAGCAATAAAGGATTTTGCTGACTCAGCTCCAGCTTTTTCAACAACTTTTTTGAAAAGCTCGCGATCTTCACCGCGGTCGATTGCTTCCAAAGAAGCACCAATAAGCTCAACGTTATATTTTTCGAGTATTCCTGCACGGCCCAAATCCATTGCCGCATTAAGAGCGGTTTGTCCGCCGAGTGTTGGAAGAAGCGCATCCGGACGCTCCTTCGCAATAATTCTCTCCAGAATCGATGTGTCAATTGGCTCAATGTATGTTGCGTCTGCAAGTTCCGGGTCTGTCATAATCGTAGCCGGATTAGAGTTGACTAAGATAACGCGAATTCCTTCTTCGCGAAGCACGCGGCAAGCTTGAGTTCCTGAATAATCAAATTCTGCAGCCTGACCAATAACAATAGGGCCAGAACCAATTACCATAACCGACTTAATATCAGTACGTTTTGGCATAGTAAACTTCTCTTTCCTTGAATCTTACTTGCTTTTTCGAGTATTACTTGCTTTTTATAGCGTTTTCGCGCATCAATTGCACAAAGCGGTCAAATAGGTAGGAAGCATCGTGCGGACCTGCCGCAGCTTCCGGATGATATTGCACTGAGAATGCTGGAATATCAAGGCATTGCAAGCCTTCTACAACGTTGTCGTTCAAGTCAATATGCGATACCATTACGCGACCAAAATGTCCGTTTTCATATGGAGATTGAACAGGACCGTCAAGAGGTGCGTCTACAGCAAAACCGTGATTGTGAGCTGTAACTTCCACTTTTCCTGTTGTAACGTCTTTTACAGGCTGGTTAATACCGCGGTGGCCAAACTTCAGCTTGTAAGTGCCAAAGCCGAGAGCGCGTCCAAGTAGCTGATTTCCAAAGCAGATACCAAAGAACGGGTATCCTGCATCCAAAACTTTGCGCAAAAGCTCGACTTCGCGATTTGCTTGGCCAGGGTCTCCTGGACCGTTAGAGAAGAATACTCCATCTGCGTTCAGAGCTTGTAAAGACTCGAAACTTATTGAGGAGCTTACGACGTGTACTCGGCAGCCACGCTCTGCCAAACGGTGAGGAGTCATAGCTTTAATACCAAAGTCGACTGCTACGACTGTGTAAAGCGGGTCTTTTCCTTCAAAATCACCGCAAGGCTCAATCGTATACGTTTGATCAGTACTTACTTCATCTGTTAAACGCAAGCCTTGCATTTGAGGAGTTTGCTTAATTTCATCAACGAAAGAAGCAACGGTACGAAAAGCCCCAGTTGAAGAATCAACCAGGGCCTCATTAGAAAAAATGCCGGCACGCATAACGCCGACAGAACGTAAATGACGAACCAGCTTTCGAGTATCAATACCACTGATACCAACGATACCTTGCTTTTGTAAATCATCTTCCAAGGAACCTTCAGCTCTCCAATTGCTAAAAATTGGGCTTGGCTCCTTAACTACATATCCAGCAACCCAAATGCGGGTAGATTCTGGATCTTCATGATTCATTCCCGTATTACCTATGTGTGGGAATGTTTGTACTACTATTTGCTGATCATAACTTGGATCGGTTAATGTTTCTTGATAACCAGTCATGCCCGTAGAAAAAACAATCTCAGCACGCGTAGATCCTCGCGCACCAAAAGGCTTACCAACGTAAACCTGACCGTCTTCTAACACCAATACTGCATCGTCACTGCCGAATCCGGCGAAGGTGTCGTTGTAATCCACCTTAACCCCCTTATGGCTTTAGGATATTCGTGGCAAGTTTACTCAGATTGGCGGACGGGCGACGCGCCGACTAGATCATTCAGATTCAGAAGACTCAGAAGATTCAGAAGACTTTTGAGCTTCCTGTGTTTCCTGAGATTCTTGAGAATCCTGAGTTTCTTTAGAATCCTGAGAATCGCTAGAGTTTTCCGTAGTTTCTTCTTGAGATTCGCCATTAAACTTTGCCAAGCATGCTTCTTTGTCTGCCATAATCGCGCTTAGCAATCCGTGAATAAATGCAATAGCATCATCATCGCTGTAAGTTTTAGCAAGAGAAATAGCTTCATCAATCGCAACTTTGTCTGGAATTTCTTCGTTAAGAAGCATTTCCCAAACTGCAATGCGCAAAATATTACGATCAATAACCGCCATACGTCCAACTTTCCAACCTGTTGAATAGCGGTTCAGCGTCTTGTCAATCCTATTTCTGCGTTCCCCAACACCTCGAACAATTTCAATAGCATATTCAGGAAGAGGCGTTTGAGCACCAGGCTCTTTGACTCGCTCTTCAAGCAAGGAAAGAATATTCTGACTCTTTTCATCTGCTTCATACAGTGTATTCAAAGCCCTTTTACGAGCGGTAGAACGTGCCATTGTATCGTCTTTCTGTACAAACTACATATAGAATTCTTATAAATTTACTTAAGCACACAAGCATAATCAAATATGTTATGCGCACAGCTTATAAGAACTTAACTTACATCAATATATATCCAATATTACACAAACATGCATTCACAAATAAAGCGACCCAGCAACGACTAATCGCCACCGAGTCGCTTTATGCAAAAAATTTAATTAGTTTTCGCGACCAAGGTAAGAGCCGTCACGAGTGTCGACCTTAACCTTTTCGCCTTCACCAACAAAGAGTGGAACCTGGATTTCAGCACCAGTTTCAACAGTTGCAGGCTTTGTACCAGCGTTAGAACGGTTGCCCTGCAAGCCTGGCTCAGTGTGAGTGATAGTCAAAATCACGGAAGCTGGAAGTTCAACGCTCAAAGGAGTGCCATCATGGAAGCTGACGATGCAATCAGTGCCTTCAAGCAAATACTTGCTCTGCTCGCCAACTAAGCCCTTAGGAATATAAACCTGATCATAAGTTGTCATATCCATGAAGACGAAGTTATCGCCATCTTCATAAGAATATTGCAACGTACGGTTATCAACGGTCTCGAACTCCATCTTCATGCCTGCGTTAAAAGTCTTATCGACAATCTTGCCGGAGAGCACGTTTTTAATGGTGGTGCGCACGAAAGCAGGACCTTTACCTGGCTTCACATGCTGGAACTTTACAACAGTCCAAAGCTGACCTTCAAGGTTCAAAACCGATCCATTTTTAATATCATTGGTAGTCTGTGCCACGAGTTACTCGTTTCTGTGCTAATTACAGCTGCAATTTATACAGCTAAGAAATAAACCTTGCTTATTATGCCACAAAGCGTCAACTAATTAAATAACAACACGTATTTAACGCGATTACTTACTATTGTTGATCGTCAGAAGAATTACCATCACCTGAATTTGAAGATTCCGGATTATTACTACGGCCCATCGGCGCATAGCCGCCCTGATCATCCTTAGGATGTGGAGCATTTAACGGATAGCCATTGCCATCGCGATTTGCAAGATCTGAGCTTAATTCCTTAATTTTCGCCAAATAATCTTTAAGAGCATTTTGCAAATCTGTAATGCACTGTTTTAATTCATCGTCGTTATTATTGCTCTTAATAAGAGCTTTTCTTGCAAGATCAACAACTTTTTCTAATTCAGATTGAGCGTCTCCGAATATAGGGACATTCTTAGTTTTATCTATAAGCTCTTGACCTTGATTAACTAACTTCAATAGCTTATTAGAAACTGCTGATTTACTTGCTTTTATAGCCGCTTTAGCAGATTTTACAAGAGCATCTCTGTCTTGATGGAAAGAGTCGATTTTATCTGAAAGTTTATTTTCAACAGATGGAGAATTTTCAGAATCAGCCCCAACAGGACAATTAGGTAATTTCTCTTTAGCATCTGATTTCGCATAGTTTAAAGATGATTCAAAATCATCAAATGCATCTTTAGCTTCATCTGAATCTGAGATAAATTCAGTTTTCTTAATATTTATAGCTTGAAGAACGTCATCATCTGAAAGAGATTTTATAACACCTTTTTGAGCATGCAGTGCTTTCTTTCGTAATTGGACACAAGTTTTAGAAGGCGTAGCAACGCTATTATTACTCGGCTTATTTTTATTCGTAGTTAAGAAGAACACGACTGCAGCTACGATTGCAATTGCCACCATTAAAACAGCGACTATAGCAGTAATAACTTTGCTATCTCTAAAAATGGAACCATTAGAATCATTGTCAAACTGAGAATTATCTTGATCAAATGAAGATTCGGAATCATAATCACCAGGTAAAAACTCTGGAGGCATATTTGAAGAATTCAAATCATTAAAATTCTGATAATTATTATTTTGATCTCTCATACTCAGCCATTCATCATCTAAAAATCATCATCTCAAAGTAATTCAAAATAAATTTGAATTAGCAAATAAACTTCAGTGCTAATTTAAAATCTATTCATGAAAAATGAAATTTCATAAATTCTATCACTATAAACTATTTACGCACCATATTCTCGCAAATAATTTTCAGCTCGAGCAGCCAAATTCTCATCCATAACAGCGCTTCCGTCACTATTAGTGAGTTTTTGCGCTGCAGCGAAAATTTCACGCACATTAGCAATTGGCAAAACTGGGAAGCCAAACTCCTGCTCTACTGCTTTTACTGCAGAAAGCTCACTGTCTTTCGTGCGTTCCATTCTGTCTACTGCCAAAATCAAGCCAACAACTTGCACATTTGCTTCCGCTTTAAGCTTTGGCAAAGTTTCACGAACTGCAGTTCCAGCTGTCATCACGTCGTCAACAAGCAGAACTTTCATGCCGTCTTTTAACGGTTTTCCAACCATAATTCCGCCGTCGCCATGATCCTTTCGCTCTTTGCGATCGAAAGTAAAGCCAACAGGCATATTGTGATTATTCGTCAAAGCCATTGCCGTAGAAACTGCCAGCGGAATACCCTTATAAGCAGGACCGAAAACAGTGTCAATATCTTGCGGAAGTTTGCCATCTTCGATTGCAGCAATAACTCGCTGAGCGTAATATGCTCCTAAGCTCGCGATTTTCATACCGTCATCAAAAGCGCCTGCGTTAATAAAATAAGGTGATTGACGACCAGATTTTAGCGTGAAATCGCCAAATTTAAGTGCGCCTGAATCAAGCAAAAACTTTGTAAAACGTTCGTCTAATTCTGCCATAATTGATTCTCCTTCTTAAAATAATTTTAAATACTTTCTTAAATACTTTCTTAAATAAACTTTCTTGCTATATTTAATTTCAGCGCCAAGTTTTTCCTTCAGCAAGCAAAGACGCAAGCTTTGGACGAGAATCAAGCAAATCATCAAGCTCGCGAGCAATGCGAATAGGAGCAGTAGGATCCACCAAAGCAGCAGCACCAACTTCTACAGCATTCGCGCCAGCATACAAGTATTCCAAAGCTTTTTCGCCAGAATCAATGCCACCAATACCAATAATTGGAATATCTGTCATAGCTTGGCGAACTCTCCACACAAACCCAAGTCCAATCGGGAAGATAGCAGGACCGGAAACGCCTCCTGTACGGTTTGCAATAATCGGTTCGCCTGTTCGAATATCAATTCGCAAGCCAACAAGCGTATTAATCATGCTTAAGGCATCTGCTCCAGCATCAACTGCAGCTTTGCAAATTGAAACAATATCAGTAACGTTCGGCGTCATTTTTACAATCATTGGCTTGTCTGTCATTGCGCGCAGACGCTTAATTAAGCGGTGTAATGCAACCGGATCCGTGCCGACGCTCATTCCGCCGTGAGTCACGTTTGGGCAGCTTACGTTAATTTCGAGCATGTCTGCAGAAGAATCTGCAAGCTTTTCAACAACTTGCGCATAATCGTCGTCACTGTGCCCTGCAACATTAGTAATAACAAGCGCTCCCATGGATTTTAGTTTTGGCAACTCGTCTACTAAATAGTGGTCTACACCAGGATTTTGCAATCCGACTGCGTTTACCATTCCAGAAGGAGATTCTGCAGTGCGCGGAGAAGGATTTCCTTCCCAAGGAACAGGTGAAACGCCTTTTGTGCAAATTGCGCCAAGCTGACTTACGTCATAAAAACGTCGGCAAGCTGCAAGCTGGAAAGTTCCAGAAGCTGTACCAACCATGTTTTTCCACTTAACGCCTGCAACTTGAGTTGGATGCTTCCACACATGGCTGGTGTCAAAGCCAAAAGTTTCAGCGGAATTTGTTGCAGAATTTGCGTTATCTGCGTTATTTGTATTATTTACAGCACTCATATTTTTTTACTCCCAACCCAAACGATTTGCTTCAAAAACAGGACCGTCGTTGCAAACTTTCAGTCTGCCTTCCAAAGTGTCAACAACGCAAGCAACACACGTTCCATATCCGCAACCCATTCTTGCTTCTAAACTGAGCTGGCATTCAATATTTCTTTCATGCGCCCAGTGAGCTACGGCTTTCATCATAGGCAAAGGACCGCAAGACAAAATCACAGTTGGCAAATCGTCTTCGAAATCAAAATGCTTAACTTTTTCAAGTTCATTTAGCAAAGTGATAACAGTTCCTTCAGCATTCGTAATACTGTGTACGTCTGCAATATATTCTTTCATTAAATCGTCTGCAAAACGCTTGCTACGGTAGCCAAGAACCGCTGTGACGCTAGAATCTTCACGCTTTGAAAGCGCTTGAGCAGCACACAAAATAGGTGGCACGCCCAAACCTCCACTGACCAACACATAATGTGCAGGCTCAGAAATATTAAAGCCAAGTCCTAAAGGACCAAGCGCATCAATACTATCTCCTGGCTTAAGTTCAGCAAACTTAGCAGTGCCTTTGCCAATCACAGCGAAAATTAGAGTAAAAGTATCCCCATCTACGCTTGCAACTCCAAAAGGACGAGGAAGCATAGCAGTTGGATCAGGAGAATACAAGTTCACGAATTGCGCAGGAGTGGATTTTTTAGCTATCTCTTCATCTCTTAAAGTCAAACGATACACGCCTTCGTCTAGCTTCTCATTATTAAGCACTTCTATAGCTCGGCGACCCCAAAGGCGCGAATATTTTGCATTATCGCTTTCATTCAACGCGCTTGATCCTGATGAATCAAAAGCGTTTTCACGTAACGTAAATATGGCGTTTCCAGATGCTTTTCGCGTTGGAATAAACATGCCATCACTCATGTGGTTTCCCCTACCCTTGTATGTGTTTTGTACCGTTGCGTTTTGGTTACTTTTTAGTTTTGTTTATCTTTATTTTATTTTTAGTTTTAGTTTTGATTTTAATTTATTTTTAAGTTTTATTTTTTAGTTATACATTCTAGCGATAAACTGCATTCCGCAAGTCATCTCGCATGTTCCTCGCTGCAACAGCTGCAGAATCATGCACAATATCAAGAATGTCATCAAGAGACATGTGACCTTGATGCTTTAAATAATCTTCTGATTTTTTCCAAGCACCAATAATACCGCGCGAAGAATTTACAATAGCACCTTCAGAATTTGCATCAAACATTCCAGCAACATCTTGAGCTGTACCGCCTTGAGCACCATAACCTGGAACCAGGAAGAAAGTGTGCGGCATAATCTCGCGCAAACGCTTACCTTCTTCCGGATGCGTAGCTCCAACAACAGCACCGACTTTAGAATAACCGTGCTTTCCAATGTTTGAAGCACCCCAGTTCTCAATTAAATCAGCCATATGCTCATACACTGGCTTTCCATCTTGCAAAATAAGCTCCTGTAGCTCTTTGCTAGAAGGATTCGAGGTGCGAAGCAGCACAAAAATGCTTTTATCGTGCGCTACTGCTTCGTCAATAAAAGGCTTCACTCCATCCGAACCCATATAAGGATTTACTGTAAGAGAATCTTCATGCCAGACGTCAAAATTTTTAGAGCTTTTTAGAAGATTTTTAAGAGATTGCGGCAGCTCACTACCAGTAGCGCTGTCGTCATCAAAGTAGACAGAAAGATTAGCAAAACCGCTTAAATGAGCCGCATATTGGCCAGCTGTAGATCCAATATCCCCGCGCTTTGCATCTCCAATTACAACTAATCCTTGCGATTTTGCGTATTCACAAGTCATCGTGTAAGTATCGATACCAGCAGGACCAAGCGCCTCATACATTGCGATTTGCGGCTTTACTGCAGGCACGATATCCGAAACAGCATCAATAATCGCACGATTAAACTCAAAATAAGCAGTTGCAAGAAGCGTTGGTAAAGCTTCCTCTTTGCTAACTTCTTGTAAAACTTCGTCAGCAAGACCGCTAATAATTTCTGCAGGAACAATTCCAGGCTTAGGATCCAAGCCCACTACGCTAGGATTTTGCTTAGCTGCAATCGCTTCAATTAATTCGTCCATAATTCACCACAAACCTAACTGTATTTAACTTCAATCACATTCTTGAGAAAGCAATTTCTGAGCCAATAATCGTCGCCACCGGCCTTCCAGTAAGATGCCAACCGTCAAAAGGAGTGTTACGAGCTTTAGAATGGAATGAATTTGCGTCAACAGTCCAATTCTCATTCATATTAATAACAACTAAATCAACATTTTCAGGATGTTCTGTAAGGTTTAATCGCAAAGTTCTTTTTGTAGCGCATCTTGCAGATACGTTCAACATTGCAGCAATATCAGTAGGTCTTCTACTCATCAATTGCATCGGATTTACAGCCATTAATTCAATTAGGTGTTTGTCATCTGTGTATCCGGCTTCAACAAGAACTTTTCTGCAAACGCCATAAGCGCACTCAAGACCAATAATTCCATTAGGAGTTTTTGCAAAGTCTCCAGATTTATCCTCAACTGTATGAGGAGCGTGATCGGTTGCGATCATATCAATAGTGCCATCCGCAATAGCGGCTAATGTTGCTTGACGATCCGCCTTAGAACGAAGAGGAGGATTCATCTTAGCCATCGCGCCATATCGCAAAACATCCTCATCACACAAAGCTAAATAGTGAGGTGCTGTTTCACACGTAATCGGCAATCCCTCTTTTTTCGCTTTACGAATAGCCTCAAATGCAGCAGCTGTACTCACATGCTGGAAATGCACATGAACGCCAGTTTCTTTAGCGGCATCAATATCTCGTTGCACAATTGCAAGCTCAGTAGAAGCTGGAATTCCACCAACACCAAGCATTTTTGCAACAGGCCCATCATTTACAGAACCGGTATCGTGATGCTCGCAATGCTCAACGAACGGCAAGCCAGTTTGTTTCGCCATTTTAAGAACATCTCGTAAAATCGGTTCAGGAACAGCAGCACCATCGTCACTTATAGCAGTGATTGGATGCTTTTTCATAGGAGAAGTTTTTTCGTCATCGCAAATTCCCGGAACATATTTTTTCCAAAGTTCAATATTGCTAGGCTTCAAACCCTCTCGTCCTAATGATGCGCACACGCTTAAGTCGTAGCGAACAGGCAACTTTACTCCGTAGATGCATCCGTATCGCTGCAAATAGTCAATAACATTTTCTACGTCAAAAGGAGCATCGTTCCAAGGCTCGCCATCAACTGCAGGAATCGTATTCGGCATAATCAAAACTTGCGTGTATCCACCTGCAGCCGCAGCATTTGCGCCTGTCATCATAGTTTCTTTTGCCGTTTGGCCAGGATCTCTAAAGTGTACATGAGGATCAGCAAAGCCAGGAGCAATAGTCCAACTGCTAGCATCAATATCTCCACTAATTCGCGCATTTTTCTCTATAAGAGCATCCTGTCGAACGCCATCTATAATAAGATCAATGCGCTCGCCTGTATCCCAAACAGAGATATTGCGCAAAGTTAAGGTACGTGCTTCGTTCATATCACTCCTAGTTTGCGTAACTTTTAATTTTTATTGTTATTTAATTATTCTAATATATTTTATTTTCATTTAGATTCTTCGTCACAATATAAGCAATGATATTCATGCCTTTGAGACTCAGACTTATAGAATTTATGCTTAAGAGTTAGCTCACTGTTCGTTATGCATCGAGGATTCGGGCATTCGAGATTTTCAGGAGCATTCAAATCAGCTGTATGAATTCTTGGCTTAGCCAAAGAAATACCATTAGCATCGCACGCTTCAGCTTCTTCGCAAGGTACTTGAACCAAATCAGTTGGCTGATATCCTGCAAGCTCATCTCCTAATACAGAACTTTCCAAAGCCATACGCATAAGCATGCCATTTTTAACCTGCTCAAAGTATGCTGCACGAGGATCGTCATCAACATCAACAGCGATTTCGTTAATACGCGGAAGCGGATGAAGCACTGGCATATAAGATTTTGCTTTTTGCAATTTTTCTTCCGTCAAAATGTACGTGTCACGAAGTCGCAAGTATTGTTCGCGATCTGTAAAACGCTCTTCTTGCACGCGCGTCATATAAAGCACGTCCAAGCTGCCAATAACTTCCATCAAGTCGCGAGTCTCTTCGTAAGTGCACGAAGGCGTATCGTTAATGCGATCGATTACATACTGAGGAGTTTTAAGCTCATCTGGGCTAATTAGAACAAAATGAACATTTCCAAAACGGCACAAAGTTTCAATAAGCGAGTGAACAGTGCGACCGTATGTTAAGTCGCCGCACAAGCCGACAGTGAGATTATTAAGGCGACCAAATCTAGCAAGAATAGTTGCCAAGTCTGCAAGAGTTTGCGTAGGATGCATATGACCGCCGTCACCAGCGTTAATAATAGGCGTGCTCACAGCTTGTGTTGCAACGAAAGCAGCACCCTCCTTTGGATGACGCATCGCAACGACATCAACATAATTTGATACAACTTTCAAAGTATCATTTACAGTTTCACCTTTGCTTGCGCTAGAAAGTTGCGCGCCGGCAAAACCGATTACCTTACCTCCTAAACGCAGCATTGCTGTTTCGAAGCTTAAACGAGTGCGAGTGCTTGGCTCATAAAAAAGAGTGGCCAACACTCTGCCATCGCAAGTGTGAGCCACTTCTTTACGGTGCGAATCAATGTATCGCGCTTTATCTAAAAGCATTCGTATTTGTGCTGTTGAAATATCGTCTAATGTAACAACGCTTTTGCCTGCTAATGAATTAGCAATCGTATAACGAGAAAAACTTTGATTAGAAGAATCAGAAGAATTACAAGAATTAGAGGAACTAGAAACGTTAACTGCATTCATCATAATAAATATCGCTTACCTTTCGTCAGTTGGCAAGACGGTCACATACTACGCGACCTACGCAATTCTACTTATTTGCGTTGACGAATGCACCCACCGGAGTGGCGTAATACTATGACGCAATTACGCCATAACACTAGCGCCCATAGAATAGGCGAGACATTGTTTCGCGGCATTGACGCATGGTTGCTAAAAGATCGTTTTCGAAAACGCGACCTTGATTCGACTCATATCCAAGGTATGTAGCAATTCCGCCTAATGAATACGAGTCAGTTGGAATTATATCTGCGCGAGACATTGATCCTGACCACAAGAAGTTTGCGTTTCGAACAGCAGAACACATATGCCAGCATCGACTTAAAACTTCGGCATCTTCATTGCTTATCAAATTCTCAGATTGCAATGCTTTCAAGGCTTGCATAGTTCCAACTACTCGCAAAGACTCATGCTTTGAAGCATATTGCAATTGCATTAATTGCACTGTCCACTCAACGTCACTCAATCCGCCACGGCCAAGCTTTAAATGACGATCCCTACTTACGCCTCTAGGTAAACGCTCTGCCTCCATGCGAGCTTTGAGCTTACGAATTTCAGCAAGCTGCGATTCACTAAGCGGATTTTCCGAGTAACGCAATTCGTTTACAACCCCATTAAGCAAAGCATCGGCTAATTCTTTAGAACCTGCAGCAAACCGCGCGCGCAATAATGCTTGACGCTCCCACGTACTCGCCCACTGACGATAATACTTTTCACAAGATTCTAGACTGCGAACTAACGGACCGTCTTTGCCTTCCGGGCGCAAATCCAAATCAACCATAATTTTTGGCTCAAGCGTAAGCGATCCTTGGAGAATATTTCGCAAAATATCTACAGTTGTTTGAGCAAAACGATGAGCAGCATTTAAATCGCAATCTTCGTCAACTGGCTTATAAATTACCATTATGTCTGCGTCAGAACAGAAATTTACTTCCCTGCCGCCATAACGTCCTAAAGCAATAATCGCAATTTCAGCTTGATTAGAGTTAAAATTCATTCGCAAAGCAGCATCGCGCATAGACCATTGCAAAGCAGCATCTAAAACAGCATCAAAAACATCACTCATTGCAAGCATAGAAGCGTCGTCGTCAATTAATCCACACATCCAAGCTAAAGCTACTCGCTCAATTTCTTGACGGCGAAGCGCTCGCAAATATTGCGCAAAATCATCAATACTAGTGTCATACCTTGCTAGCATTGCATGCGTTTGCATATCTAAACTTTCACGTCCGCGAGCAGATAATGCTTCGTCATCTCCGAGCCACGTAATTGACTGTATAGATTGCATCATTGCATCACCTAAATAGCGCGAATCAGCCAACACATGGCAAAGACGTTGAGCTGCAGAAGGAGAATCACGCAAAAAACCAAGATACGTATTCTTGCCACCAAATCGTTCAGAAAGACGTCTCCACGCAAGCAAACCCATATCTGGATTCTGCCCATCGCCTAGCCATTTCAAAACAGCTGGAAGTAAAATTCTATGGATTTTAGCAGCGCGCGAAAGTCCCTCGGTAAGAGCTTCAACATGCAATTGTGCGGCGCGAGGATCCGCAAAACCAATTGATGCAAATCTTGCACGAGCGGCTTCAGGCGCAAGAACAATAGGATCAGAGTCAGATTGCGCGTTAATCGGAAGCATTGGCCGGTAATAAATATCTTTGTGCAAATGACGAATTTCACGTCGAGCTTTATCGAATTGCGCAACAAGCTCTTCAGGACGTAATCTAACAGCACGCGCAAGCCTACGAATTTGCTCATTATTGTTAAGCTGCTCAGCGCAAACTGTGCGAGCACGATCCAAACCACCGTTACCTTTAGCGCCTAAATCCGGGAATAAATGTGTGCGATGCATATTCCACATTTGCTGACGATGCTCAAGAACTCTTTCAAAACGATAATGCTCAGCCAAAGTTGCAGCTTGCGATCTTGAAACATATCCACCAACTGCTAATGCTTGTAAAGCAGAAAGAGTGTCTCTAACATGCAAGGAAGAATCTTCACTTCCATGAACAAGCTGAAGCATTTGCACTGTAAATTCAACGTCTCGTAAACCACCGCGACCAAGCTTCATGTCAAGATCTCGTTGCGAAGCAGGAATAAGCGACTCAACACGTTGACGCATATGCTGGCAGTCAGAAACAAAATGATCACGCCTAGAAGCCTTCCAAATAAACGGCTCAACCATATCCCTATAGGATTTTCCAAGAGAAATATCTCCTGCTGCTTGGCGAGACTTTAAAAGAGCTTGAAATTCCCAACTACTCGCCCACTTTTCATAATATTCCCTATGAGATTCAAGACGTCGAACAAGAGGACCATCTTTACCTTCAGGACGAAGAGCCGTATCAATCTGCCATAAAGGAGGCTCTGAACATCCCATAACAACAGACTGGCATACTTTTTGCAAAACCATTGCCATAGATGTGCCGACTCTAATTGCAGCATCTTGCGGTTGACTATCCGAAGGCTCAACAACATAAATCAAATCAATATCTGAAACATAATTAATTTCTTGAGCACCCAACTTACCCATTGCAATTATTGCAAATCTACAAGCTGAAGATCCGCTAACTTGTCCACGAGCAATAGCTAAAGCAGCCTCTAAAGCGGCATCGGCAGCGTCGGAAAGTTTACAACTAATATCTGGCTGCACTTCCACAGGGTCTGCGCTCGCTAAATCGGCTGCCATAATTGCAGCAATATGCTCACGATATCGCGCTCGAAGTGATGAAACAGCTTGCGCAAAGCCAAGTGAAGAAACAGGAATATTTACAGAAGAATCATTATTCGATGAAGAAACTACAGTCGCGATATTAGCTTGTACCGAATTTAATAGATCCTCACAACGCTCATCTCTAGTCATATGCAGTAGATGATTAGGATCGCTAGATGCAGCTTTTATAAGATCCGGATGCGTGCGCATTAAAACGCCTAATGCGTTTGACGCTCCAAGAACTTGCAATAAAGAAGTAAAGTCATGAGATTGAGGATTATGAACAAGAATATCTTTTATAATATCTGGGTAAATATTTACTAAATCTCTTAAAGCTAATACTGCTGCATCGCAATCTTCAACAACGCTAATAGAATCAAACAATAATTTAGCTGTAATATCAGGACAAATTCTGCTAATTGTCTCCATTGCTTCGCGAGCTAAATCAGGGCGCAAAAACCCTGCTTTAATGAAATCTCTTGCACTCATGGAAGTGTAATCGGAAGAGTCATTGAAAGTGACATTGGAAGCGTCACTATAAGTATCGTGAGATGAATTATTCAAAATTTTTTCCGGAAGTATTATTTTCACCATTTCCGCCATTTTCACTAGTCTTTCTAGTTTCATTGCTTTGATTAGTTTCGCTAGATTCGCTAGTTTGATTATTGGTCTCTTTAGAAGTTTCCTTATCAGCCTCTTTAGAAGTTTCTTCAGAATACTGTTTTAATAAATCAAATCTAGGATCATTCTTCCTCAAAAACACATAAGGAAACTGCTTTAAAAGAAAACGGTGAACAGCAGGAATTTTCCCAATAAACATACCTAACACTAATGCAACAATAACAGCTACAGTTGCAACTCGCATTTTCATTACAAATAACACGATTACTGCAACGAAGCAAAGCACGCTTAAAATTTGTTGAAGAATATTTTGTACCTTAGTCATTGAGGACGTTCTAAGAGGTATTCCAGCAAAATAAATTCCAATTACTACAGACAATAGAAAAGCAATAATAGTTACGGCAATTTCAATAAGTGACATGGCATTACCTTTCTTAAGTAGCAGCAATACTTTTAGTTTACCATCGTACTAGCATCACAATTATTTGTTTTTCTAACAAACATATTAGTCTTTTATGCTATTTTCTAACTATCTACTAACTATCTACTAACTATTTTCTTTAATAAAAATTTTATAAATCTTCATCGTTTTTCGTTACATCTTTATTAGCGTTAGACAATATTAGATTGTTATTGATGTTATTTCGTTTACGTTTTTTATGAATGCGAATTTTAGGAGTGCTTACTTTAATTGGCTTGGTTCTTTTAGCGGCTCCCAATAAAGTCAAATCGAATTTTACTGAGATAATTCGCATAACAACTACAAGAAGTACAATGCACGTATCGAGAATCATTTCTGTTTTAACGTCAAAAGTTCTACTATGCGCGCCTTTCCATACAAAAACAGTTAAAATGCAACCTATTGCAGCTGGGAACGCATACCAGTGTTTATCTCTTACAACAACTGGAACTTGGTTAAGCATCATATCTCTAATAAGTCCACCTGCTAGAGCTGTAAACATGCCTAAAAATACGGATGCCATTCCAGACATTCCAAAATCCAAAGCTTTAGCAGTACCATTAACAGCAAAAAGCCCAAGCGCTAGAGCATCAAGAGTTAGCATAAGCCATTTCCATTTGTCTATCTCAGGATGCGCAATAGCTACTAATAATCCTGCAGCTAATCCAGTGAAAACGAATCCTCTATCTGCAATACCAACTGGAGGTAATGCTCCAAGCAGCACATCACGCACAATACCGCCGCCCAAAGCAGTAATCCATGATGTTGTAATAATTGCAAAAAGATCATACTTCTTACGTATTGCCCACATTCCTCCAACCATGCCACAGCATCCCATAGCAATATATTCAACGACAAGGAAGAAAATGTTATCGCCTAATGCTCCTTCCACAAGGCTCCTTTCGAAAGAAATATTTCTGATCTTATTAATAATCTTTTAGCATACAATAAGCGCGCCACCTACAAGCTTATACCTTTTGCTAATACGCATTGCTTATATTCTTATAGTTTGACGCGCTTTTTATTCCATTTTTATTCTATTTTTTGTTTTACTTTTACTTTTATTCTATTTTTTGAAATTGCTAAAGTTATGAAAACTCGAGTTTTAAAATTCTACAGTTTCAAAACTTTATAGTTTTATATCCCGTAGTTCTATATTCTATAGCTTTATAGCTCTAGATATTTATAACTAATTGCAAACTTTCCACATCCAATTATGAGTATCTTCTACTTCACCAAGTTGAATGCCGAGCAATTCATCTCGTAATTCTTTTGTAAGTTTGCCAACTTCGCATCCGGAAACTTCAACCTCGAATTTTTCTGATTTAAATCTTCCGATTGGAGTAATAATCGCGGCTGTACCGCATGCGAACACTTCAGTAACTTCACCAGAGCGAATATCTTCGAGTAATTTCTCTAACGGAATCATAGTTTCTGTAACTTCATGACCATGATCTTCCGCAAGTTGAATAATTGAACGTCTAGTTACGCCAGGCAAAATATTTCCTGTTAACGAAGGCGTTTCTAAATGGCCATCCTTATGAAGTGCAAATACATTCATTCCGCCTAGCTCTTCTAGGTATGTCTTAGTTGCAGCGTCAACAAAGCATACTTGCTCACAGCCATGTTCAATACCTTTATATTCGCCAAGTAGAGAAGCTGCATAATTCCCGCCGCACTTAGCAAAACCGGTACCGCCAGGGCCTGTGCGGAACCACTGATCTTCAACCCAAATGCTAACAGGCTTCAAACCGCCCTTGAAGTATGGGCCAGATGGAGAAGCAATAACACAGTACTCAACTTCGTGGGCTTCACGCACGCCAAGGAATGGTTCAGAAGCAAACATGAATGGACGCATGTAAAGTGTGTACTCGCGACGACTTGGAACCCATTGTCTATCTCGCTTTACTAAAGCTGCAACTGATCCAATAAAATCGTCAACTGAAAGTTCTGGCAAATACAAACGTTTAGCAGAATTTTGGAATCTTGTAGCATTAACGTCTGGGCGGAAAAGCCAAATAGATTCATCAGTACGCTTATACGCTTTCAAACCTTCAAAACATTCCTGAGCGTAATGTAAAACGGATGCGCCTGGATCCATTTTCAATGGACCGTAAGGCTCTACGCGACGATCAGACCATCCTTCGCCTTTAGTCCAAGACATGTGGGCCATATTGTCTGAGAAAATCTGACCAAAAGCAGGCTTATCGATAAGCTCATTCCGCTTAGCGTCGCTTGCAGCATTCGGATTAGGTAAAACTGTAAATTTACTTACAAGATCATCTAAATAGTTTGTATCACAATGATTTTCTTGCATTACTAATGAATTTGCTTCTTCCATTGAATCAGTCATTAATGCCTCTTTCTTTCAGCATGTATTTTATAAATGCATTATTATAAAACATTCTAAGCACTAATTTTGAGTATTCGAAAATCAGACGCCTAACTCTCATATGTCTTAGCATCATTCACAATATCATTATTAATCTTTACACGCATATAAGTTATATATGATTAGCAAAAATTATTATTCGAATTCGATATAACAATATATAAGGTATAGATACTGTATACAAATACAGATGATATACGTATATTACAGGTATCACGAGTATTGCGGATATCACGGATATAGATAGATACGCGAATACATACGAAGACACATATATAAAAGAATAAAAAAAGATTTACTTACAACAAATTAAAGTGACAAAAAGATAAAAAAATTAGGCTCGCATAAGATTTACTTACGAGAGCCTAATTAACTAGATTTTCTAGATTACTAGATAACTAGATTAACTAATCTTAATTTTAAAACTGTAAAACTGTGAGATTTAAGCTTAAAATTTAAGATTTACAAAATTTTACTTAGCGTCTGCAGCTGGAGCGGCATCAGCAGCAGCGGCAGCGTCGGCTGCTGGAGCTGCTTCTTCTGTAGCAGCGTCTTCAGGAACAACAACGCTTACAACGGACTCTTCGCCATCCATATCAAGCTCAGCACCCTCAGGAAGCTTTACATCCTTAGCAAACACCTTGGTACCGTCAGTTAAGCCATCAACGTTAACAACCAAGCGCTCTGGCAAGTTAGCAACATCAGCGCGAACCTTAAGTTCCTGAACGTCAACAAATGCAACAGCAGCACCCTTTGGAGTACCTTCAACGAAGACTGGAACTTCAACGTCAATCTTTTCTCCAGCCTTAACTTCGTAGAAATCAATGTGCTCTACGATGCGCTTTACAGGATTGCGCTGAACGTCCTTAACAACTGCGATACGAGATTCGTTGCCGAACTTAATAGTGAACAAAGCGTTAGCGTGACGCAAAGCCAAAGTAGTTTCCTTCATTGGGAGCGTAACGTGAACTGGTTCAGCACCGCCAGCATAAATGCTTGCAGGAATTAATTGAGCAACACGCAAACGGCGAGCAACGCCCTTACCGAACTCATTGCGTTCATTGCCTTCAAGAGTAATCTTTGTAGCCATATCGGTCTCCTTATGGTCTGGTTATTAATCCAGCTTCAGGCGCACCGACGCGCCGAAAACCACCATAAGCTGGCTATCAGCCCAGTCGATAACGGAACTCACCTTTAACTAGCGGTTCCCTCGCCAAAGCAACTTTGCTAGTATAACTAACCGCAAAGACTAAATTTTGAATACAATAAAGTCGAAATTGATTTAATGGATTTAATAAATTTAATATCTGTAATAGCTTGAATATCTGTATTACCTGGAATAGCTACTATATTTGCAATAACTTCACCAACTTCAACAATTGCAATAACGAATATAAATGAACTTATTGTGACAAATTTGAAAATATTTGAAAAAATTTATCACTTTTATTGTAGCAATCATCAATATGCTTGAGCATATGGACTATTATCATATGTATTAGTAATAAAGCGTATTATTTTTGTGCGCTAAGAAGTAGCCGATTTCGGCATGATGAAGGAGCAGATGTGTCCGTCCTTAATACACTCCAGCAGCAGGCATTTAATCTAGCAAGAAAAGCACTGCATATTAGTGGTAACTTTGCACATCCTGTCAGCGATGATCGAGCAGGTGGACCAGATTATCCGGAATTGCATAACGTATCAGAAGGTAGCGTAAATCCGCTCCTTCCAAGAGTTGACGAGTGGGGTCCAGGAATGCCAACCACTACTATGGTTGATCCTGAAACTGGTTTACTGACTACAAGCACTCAAGGAAATCCTCCTTTAGACGATGGAACAAGTATTTACGACTTGTATGCTAATCGTGCATCTCGTATGGGCGATGATCCTCTTTACACTTATAAAAACGGAAATCGTTGGATTACTAAAACAGCTAACGAGTTTCTTTCAGAAGTTCGAGCAGCCGCAAAAGGCTTAATGCATTACGGATTGAAGAAAGGCGATTCTGTATCTCTTATGTGTAAAACATCCTATGAATGGGATGTTATTGATGCAGCTATTATGGCTTGCGGAGGCGTTTTAGCTACTATTTATGACACTGATTCTGCAGAGCAGATTCGCAATATTGTAAATAATTCTGATTCAAGGTTCTTAATTGTTGGAACCACTGAAATGCGCGATAAAGCAGATGGAGCAATTGAAGATTGCCCTACATTGGAAAGAATTATTTGCATTGAAACGGGCGGATTGGCCGAACTTCAAGCTTTTGGATATACAGTTAGCGACGAAG
The DNA here is from genome assembly GCF_002896555.1 of Gardnerella coleohominis. Taxonomy (GTDB): domain Bacteria; phylum Actinomycetota; class Actinomycetes; order Actinomycetales; family Bifidobacteriaceae; genus Bifidobacterium; species Bifidobacterium vaginale_F. The sequence goes on along the minus strand of NZ_MNLH01000001.1, from coordinate 225,893 downwards.
CTTTGGATGCAAGAATTGATTCTGTAAAGAAAACTGATTTATGCTCTATTGTTTATACTTCCGGATCGACTGCAGCTCCTAAAGGCGTTGAAATGACGCATGAGCATTATTGCACTACAGCTCTTAATCTTCCAACTTATTTGCCTGAACTTTTAAGCGAGAAAAATGGATCTGTTTTGCTGTTCTTACCGCAAGCTCACTCTTTTGCTCGTGCTATTAACTACATTGTTGTAGCAAGTTCTTTGCGAATTTATATTGCTCAAGGCATTTCTACTCTTATTTCTGATTTGCAAGTAGCAAAGCCAACCGTAATGATTGTTGTTCCTCGTGTGCTTGAAAAAGTTTATAACGCCGCTTCACAAAAAGCTGGTCACGGCGTAAAAGGATTGGCATTCCAAGGCGCAGTTGTTACGGCTCAGCAGTATATGAAGGAAATTTCAAAGTACGGCAAGGCTAAAGCAATCACTCAAGCTCGTCGCGCTGCGTATGATCAAATGGTTTATCATTCTATCCGACAAGCTTTGGGTGGTCGCGCGCATTGGATTGTTGCAGGCGGAGCCCCATTGGATCCTGAGCTTCTTTCATTCTTCCGCGGTGCTGGAGTGCCTGTATATGAAGGATACGGCTTGACTGAAACTACTGCACCATGCGCATTTAGCCCTCTTGGAGTTCCATTTAGAGAAGGCTCAGTCGGAATCGCTTTCCCTGGATTTACTCTTAGGATTGCTCATGATGGTGAGATTCAGATTAAAGGCACATGCGTATTTAAGCGTTACCATAAGAATGCTGAAGCTACGGAAACATCATTCACTGAAGATGGATGGTATGCTACAGGCGATCTTGGCCGTATTGATAATGAAGGATTCCTTTATATTACAGGCCGAAAGAAAGATTTAATCATTACAGCTGGCGGAAAGAACGTTGCGCCAAGCCCTATTGAGGAAATAATTAAGCGCTGTGAGATTGTTTCGCAAGCTTTAGTACTTGGAGATAAACGTCCATTTATTTCCGCTTTAGTTACTTTAGACGAACCAACTTTGCGTACGTGGCTTAAGAACAAGGGTCTTGACGCTAATATGACTATGGAAGAAGCTGCTCGTAATGCTGTTGTTCGCGCTGAAGTTCAAAAGTTCGTTGACATTGCTAACGAAGGCGTTTCACGCGCAGAATCTGTGAGAAAGTTCATTGTTCTTCCTGAAGAGTTCACTCAAGAGAATGGATTGCTAACAGCATCTATGAAGGTGATACGTCCGCGTGTTATTAAACGATATGCCACGCTTCTTAACACCCAAATGTACACTACGCGCAAAAAGTAGTATTAACTTATGTAATACGTTAAGTTTATTACTTTAGTTTATTGTGCTTTAACTTATTGCTTAAGTTTGCTTTAACTTAGGCGATATTGCGCATTATACTGACCAATAAAATAGCCGCGGTTTGACTTTGTAATTCACTGTCTGCCGCGGTTTTTGTTTATTATATTAATTCTCAAATTTATCCATGGCTATTTGTTAAAATCACAGAGAAAAACTTGATACCCCCCCCCCGTAGAAGAATACAATGTTCTACGTGAGCAAGATTAAAGATAAGATTGCAGCATTTTCAATAATAATGTTGCAGTCTTAACGAATAACTTGCCGAGAGAATATGAAAATCTTCTAATTTACATAACGATTAAGAGGAGAGGTTTTATGAACGCCAAACTCGCAGTAGCAATCTCATTAGGCGCAAGTTCCCTTGCATTATTTGGTATGGCAAGTGTTGCCAATGCTGCAACTACTGAGCCACCATCTAATCCACCATCTGACTCGAATCCTCCTGCAGTGCAGCAGGGAGAAAGTGCTACAGATAAAGCTAAAAAAGAAGCTAAGCAAGCTATTGAAGATGCTAAAACACAGAAAAGCAAAATTGATGAGGACGTAAATAAGGCTGAAAGTGAAGCTAGTGACGCTAATAGCGAGGCACTTCAAGCCAACAAGGAAGTAACTGAAGCTCAGACTGAATTAGACAATAAGAAAAAAGAAGTACAAACAGCTGAAGAAGAAAAAGGTAAAGCTGATAAGGAATTATCTGAGCATCAGACTGCGGTAGATAAGGCTAACGAAGGTGTTAAAGATAAGCGAACTGTTCTTGATCAAGAAACAGCAAACCAGACGGCTGCTGAAAATAAACTGAAAGCAACTCAAAAAGAAAAAGATGCAAAAACTACAGAGCTTGGAACTGCAAACGAAGACGTTCAAACTAAAACAACAGAACAGACTAAAGCTGGAGAAAAAGTAAAAACTGAAACAGGTAATCTGCAAACTGCCAATACTCAGCTTGAAAAGGCTAAGCAAGATAAGAATAAAGCTCAGGAACAAGCAAATCAGCTTTCTGCTACAGCAACTGAAAAAGAGAAAGAGCAAACTGCTGCAGAGCAAGCTGTAAAAGCTAATACAGAACAGCAGGAAAAGATTCAAAAAGAAATAGATAATCTGAACGCTGCTGGTTCCGGATCAACAAATGCCGAGGTGCAAGAGCTAGAGAAGAAAGCAAATGAAGCTAAGCAAGCTTATGAGCAAGCAAATACTACAGCAACTCAAACGGCTCAGGAAGCTAAAAATAAGAAAAACGATTTAGATAACGCTGGAAACAATCTCAACTCAGCAGAAAAAGATCTTGAAAATAACCCAGATGTTAAGAAGTTGGGCGATGCAGAAAAAGCTGTGGAAGCTGCTAAGAAAGCTGCAGATGCAGCTGCTAAGAAAGATACTTCTAAAACTACAGCGAACTTTGCAGGATTCTTGGATTATGTGATTGAAACTTATAAAAATTCTACTAGCAAAGAAGATAAAGCTCTTCTTGAAGACGCTCAGCGCGCTAAGCAGATTTTGAACGGTAAAAGAGTCGAAATCATGAAGCAAGTCCAGAACAAAGGCAAAACAGAAAACGTTCTAGACCGCGTTATAGAAGTACCTATGTGGTATAAGGATCTTGTAAAGCTCGGCAAAGTTGGCGGCGCGGATTCATTGCAAAACATGAAGGAAGCTGCAACTTACTACGATTCGCTCAACAAGCTACGCAAAGAAGATAGCGATAAAAACAGCGCAAATACTGAAGAGAAAAAGGCGTTGGGCGATGTTAACGTGCGTCTTAGCTTGATTGCTGAGTCAATTGTAAACTCCTTCTATTCTGGTGCAAATCATGATCATGCAATAAACCACCCTGGTTATGAGGGTAGCGAAGTGATGGAAACCACACCATACAAAACTGCAGAAAATCTTGCGTGGGGCAATTACGACGGCGATTCTACAAATCACAAGGATCAGGAATATAGCAAGTGCTATGTAACAGTAAATGGCAATACGTCTTGTTCTACTAAATATGGAGAAAAGTATAACGCTCTTAGCGGATGGTACACGGTTGAAAAAGAGCGTTACGACAAGGCTGTTGCAGGAACGTTTGTAACTGGCGAAAAAAATAATGAAAAACATAAGATTTCTGATGCTGGTAAGGAAATGCTTAAGCAGCATCGTTATGATTTACGTCAATACATGTGGCAGCATCCAGAGATTAAGTTGTTTGTAGATGATGCTGATAATAGTAAACTCAAAGATATTTTCTTGGAATCTGTGGGTCATTACACGAATTTTGCTAGCAAAGATATTACTGCTGGCGGATTCGCTGAAAGCGACTTGAGCTTGGAAGAAGCTACAAGTATAACCACAGTAAACGGAAAGTCTACAACTAGCAAAGAAGTTGTCGCGGGAGATGTGGCTGTATGGCACGGAAGCGACGAATCTTCGATTAGCGTTGCTAAATATAAGCAGCTTCTTGGAGATTATGAGAAAAGCCTTAGTGACAGCGCTAAAGAAGAGCTGAAAGAGGATGACAATATCAACAAGCTGAATGCTGAAGCAAATAAAGCAAACTACGATTTGTTTGTTAAAAAGTATGAGCTTCGTAAATTGCATTATGACTTGAATATGAGCGATGCTAACAACTTAGACGCTGCAAATGCCGCTAAACCTGAAGTTGGTTTGCAAGATCAGGAAAAGAACGCACTTGATGTTCTTAAGCAAAAAGCTCAAGAACTTGTTGCGTACTATAGCCAAACTGGCGTAACGTGGGCAGCTCCGCAAGAAATTGTTAATCTACTTCTTAATCAAGCAAGATCTGAAGTGCAAAGAATAGAATCTAAAATTACTGATATTACTAATTCAATAAGCACTGCTGATTCCAAAAAGTCTGAAATTGAGAATCTTAAGAAGGCTGTTGCAAGCGCAAATACGACGTTTGAACAGGCTAAAACTGCTTCTCAGGAAGCAAATAAGGCTAAGGAAGAGGCTGCTAATAAGGCTACTGAGCTGAAGAACGCTTGGGATACCGCTAAGAATGCATACGAAGCTGCTAAGCAGCAAGCTGAACAAGCTGCACAGCTAGGCAAAGAAGCACGCCAGCAACAGATTAATCAGCTTACAACCGAACTTAACGGATTGAAAGAAAAAGCGAAGACTCTGAAGTCACAAGCTGAAACTGCAGAGCAGACTGCTAAAGCAGCTCGCACTGCTGCCAAGGCACAGCGAGCAAAAGTTGATGGCGAAATTACCAATGCTATTACAGCTGCTGAAGCTAATGTAGAGTCAGCCAAGCAGGCCGTCAAAGCTGCTGAAGCTGCCAAAACTAAGGCTGATAAAGAGCTTAAAGTTGCTAATGAGAAGGTAACTACGCTGACTAAGAAGATTGGCGAGCTTACAACTCAGATTGAATCTGAGAATCAGAAAGTTGAAAATGCTAAGAGTGAAGTTCAAGCTGCTCAGACTGCTCTTCAAGGCGCTAAAGATACTCAGAACACAGTAACAGCACAGCTTGAAGCATTGAAAACAAAAGTCACGAAGGCTGGTGAAACCTTAACAAACGCAAATGATGCTGTTAAGACTGCAAAAGAAAATGTTGTTAAGAAGATTCAACTTGCTCAGACTGCTGTAACAAATGCTCAAGCTAAGGTTAAGACTGCTCAGGAAGTTGTAGAAGCTGCTAAAACCAAGATTGAAAAGATACAGAATGATCTTAAGACTGCGGAAGAAAAGTTTAAGGCTGTTGTTACTGACGCAACAACTCAGCAATCCTTCATGCAGTCAACGTTCTTGGCAGCTTATCCAGAGTTTGAAAGCTTCGTACAAACTCTGACAGAAAAAGTTAATACACTGAAAACTACTGCTGCAACACTCACCGAGTCTGCAAAAACACTCGCGACACAGCTACCCGAGTCTGTTGTTACACCATCTGTTGTACCACCAGTTGTACCACCTGCACCAAAGCCACCGGTTGTTGAACCAAGTCAGGGAGGAAGCGACCACAGCAACACTGGTAATACAGGAAGCACAAACAATACCGAAAACACTGGAAACACTGGTAACACTGGAAACAGTAATGTTCCATTCACACCACAAACACCACATGTTAGTGTTCCTGCTGTTGATGTTGAACAACAATCTAACGAGTTCGCTTCAGCTACCGCAGAAAATTACGCTACACAGGCTGTTGTTAAGAGTGAAACTGGAAAGTCTACTAAAGCAGAGCATGCGAATGAGAAAGCTTCAGTGAAAAACACTAAAGCAAACACGCAGCATACACAAAGCACATCTTCTGCTACAAGTACATCTGCAAATCAGAACAGTGCTCAATCACATGATGCAAATAAGTCTGCTGAGAATAAGAATGCTGAAAACAAGAAGAACTCTGAGTCAAAGCAAGAAGATAATAAGCAAGAAACTCAGGATTCTAATAACAATAACAGCACTCAGAACAAAGAATCGCAGAAGGAAGAATCTAAGAATTCTCAAGCTTCTGGAAATCCTGGACAAGCTCAGCAGGAAGGAAATAAGACTCTTACTGTTGCTGCAATAGTCGCATCAGCAATAGCAGGAATCGCGGCAATCGGCGGAGGCATATCTTTCGCACGTCATCGTCGCATGTAGTTGAAAATGTAGGTTCACTCCATAAAAATTGAGTGAATTCATAGAACTAAAACAAAACTAAAACAAAAACCGCAGTCGAAATTATATCGGCTGCGGTTTTTTATAAGCGCTACGCAAAACGCGCGCGTCAAAACACACTAAGTAAAATTAGAATCCCAAACGCTCAAGCTTCTTAGGGTCACTCTGCCATCCTTTTGCAACCTTCACATGCAATTCAAGCACAGCTTTAGAACCAGTAATGCGATTTACTGCCGTGCGCAAACGCTTCTTAACGCGAACTAAATGCTCCGCACGATGCCCAATAATAATCGGCTTTTGCGAATCACGCTCAACATAAACAGACACAAGCACATGCGCTTTGTTGTCTTCGTATTGAGTGCCCTCGCCGCCACCCGGATACACAATATCGTCAACTACAACAGCTAAAGAATGAGGCAACTCGTCATCCAATTCTTCCAAAAACGCTCCACGAATAAGCTCCGAAATCATACTTTCTGGACTTTCCTCGCTAAGCTGATCCGCCGGATACATTTGTGGACCTTCCGGCAAGTTTTGAATCAAAACATTCTTAACTTCGTCGACATTGTCGCGTTCCAACGCACTCACAGGCACAATATCCGTAAAATCAGCAAACTGCTGAATTTGAAGCAAATGCGCAACTAACTCGCTGCGGTTAAGCGTATCGATTTTCGTAACAATACCGATAAGCGGAACTTTCCAAGTCCAATTGCCCTTATCATCTTTTTTAGCAAAATCGGAGCGAAGACGGCTCAGGATTCGCCTGTCTCCTGGTCCTATCTCCTGGTCTGCTGGAAGCAAGAATGCAATCGCATCAACATCTGCAAGCGACTCGTCAACAATATCGTTCAAACGCTGACCAAGAAGAGTACGCGGACGGTGAATACCCGGAGTATCAACCAAAACCATTTGCGCATTATCTGTTGTAACAATTCCGCGAATAGCCTTACGCGTAGTTTCCGGGCGAGAAGACGCAATAGCAATTTGCGTACCAATAAGAGCGTTCATAAGCGTTGATTTACCAACGTTTGGCCTACCAACTACAGCTACGAAACCGGAACGATAACCGTGAAAATCAGGAGTAGAAATCGTTGCGCGAGTTGAAGCATCTAGATTTGCAAACATCTCGTCGTCGAAGTCATCAGTATCGTCAAAGTTGTTATCTAAATCACTATCTACGTCACTATCGAAATCATTATCTAAGTTATCGTCGTTAGCGAATTCACTATCGTCTTTAAGATCACTCATAATTAATCCATCCAAATTCAAAATATTCCATAAAATCAAAACACTACATAAAACATTACATCAAATAAAGCATTACATAAATATTATCTGTTAATATCAAACTTTAGATTTTATTATTTTATTATTCAATTGTTCAATTAGGCTACTAAAAACGATTAGTTTACTAGCCTACTACCCTATTAAGTTAGCCAATTTTATTATTCAATTAACCTATTCAATTAACACACTAACTTCAAAATTTTTAGAATATAAAAGAAATTTCAAATTACGCATTATCTACGCTTCCTCAAAATTCTTTTAAAAATTTTCGTAAAAATTTTAGTCAATATTTTTACTAATACCTTCTGGAATAATTTTCCAATAAGCCTAGATATTAATCTTCTCATAACTTTCAATCCTCCGAATAAAAGCTTCAATATTATTAATATTATTAATATTACTTATCAGAACTACTGGTATTAGTATCTTCACGATTCTCTTGCAAACCCTGCAAATCTCTTTCAACAACTATTGTTGAAACTTTCTTACGCCTTCCAGCAGAATCAACAGCAGTTAGCTTAAGACCTCTTGTTACAGCACTAGATCCAACAATAGGAACATTGCCTAAAAGCTTCGTGAGCAATCCAAATACAGTATCAACATCGTCTTCGTCAATATGTACTTCAAACAAATCTTCAAGATCTGCTATAGGCGTACGCGCAGGCATTCGCCATACTCCATCGCTTATTTCTTCAGGATCAGCGCGTTGAGTACGATCATGCTCATCTTCCAATTCGCCAACAATTTGCTCAATCGCGTCTTCAATAGTAACTAAACCAGCAATACCGCCATATTCGTCAACTACAACAGCAACATGCTGACGAATGCGTTGCATTTCATGGAATAAATCATCCACAGGCTTTGATTCCGGAACAAGCATTGGGTCACGAGTAATCGTAGAAACAGCTCTGCTAGAAGCGGCATGATTAAATACAGTTGCTCTAACAGCATCTTTTAAATACGCTATTCCAACCAAATCATCTACAGAATCACCGATAACCGGTACGCGAGAAAATCCTGAGCGAGAGCATAACTTCAAAAAATCTTCTAACGTTTCGCTATTCTTTACGCAAATCATATCCGTACGCGGAACCATAATTTCACGAGTTAAAGTATCTGAAAGCGTAAGAACATTCCGCATCATTTCTGAAACTTCTGGATCGAAATCATTAGCTTCAACTAAACGATCTATACTAGCTTTTGCCTGATCTCTTTGAATATCCTCTAAAGCTTCATCATCTGAAAGATCAGTATGTTTTTTACGAGATGCCATATCAACATCGCTTGCAACTCTTACACAAGGATTTAAAGCTATTGCGATTAGCACAATACGCGATAATCTCATAAGTTTTGCAACAGGTTGAGCAGCTCCAACAGATCTTGGACGAACAAGAATAGAAATAACAGCGACAATTATTGATATAACAACGCCAATAAGAATAGTCAGCCATAAAGGTGATTTAAAAACACTAGCTATAGAAGCTACTAAAACACCATCTAGCAGATTGCATAATATTCTCACAAAAGCACAAGCACTAGAAGCAGCATAACGATCTGCAATCAATCTTTTCACTCTATGGATTCGGGCTATTTTTCTCATGCGAACTATAGTGCTAACATCATCCTCGTTAGTTTGAGCTTCAATCATCATATTATTCAAACTTGCACGAGTAACTCTAGGTATAGCACCTTCAGCAGCAGCCATCGCTAATGAAAGCCATACTAAAAGCACAGCAACCAAAAATGAAACTACAACAACCGTCCACATTTGCACAGACAATTCTGGAAGCTCAGGAATTTTAAAGCTTTCAAACAAGTTCGTCAATTCTCATCATCGCCTTTGACTGTTATTTTGCCGCTTACTTTGCACGTTATTTTGCACGCTTACTTTTTTCTAGAGTCTGAATGATTTTTATCGTATAAATCTAATTCATTCACAGCGCCTTCAGGAAGAGTTGCGTCATAAAGTTCTCCAGATCTAGCTGCAAAGAAAGTAAGCAATAGCTGACGTTGCAAACCAAACATTTGCTTTTCTTCATCCGGCGTAGTGTGATCATATCCAAGAAGATGAAGCATGCCATGAATAGTTAATAAAAGCATTTCTTCCATTGTGCTATGACCTGCAGCTAACGCTTGCTGCTGTGCCACCCAAGGGCAAATCACTAAGTCACCAAGCATGCCTTCAGATACTTTATCATCGCTTCCAGGAGTAAGCTCATCCATTGGGAAACTCATGACATCTGTTGGTCCTTCTAAATTCATCCATCGCTCATGCAAGCTAGCGATTGGCTCAGGATCAACAAAAGTAATTGATAAATCAGATTGCGTACTTACACGCATCTTTTGTAAAACCCACATTCCAAGATCAGAAAAAATTTTAGGATCAATATTCCATACTGTTTCATTCATAACATCAACGCTCATGATTACTCATTATTCCTCTCGTGAGCACTTTCAGAAATTTTAGATTCAATATTTACATCACCGAGCTGTTCAATATCATATTGTTCTTGAACACGCTGCATATTAGGATCCTGCTCATTATCGCGCTGTTCATGTACGCTCTGGGCATTAAAGCGATGATCATTAACTCGCTGATCTTCTTTTTTAAAAGGCGCTTTTTGATTGCGCTCAAGTCTTTTACGCTCTACAAATGAATCATATCGATCATATGCTTCTACTATACGTCCCACTAACGCATGGCGAACAACATCATCAGCATGCAAATGAACAAAAGCTATATCTTTTACACTGTCTAAAATGCGCTCAATTGAAAGCAAACCAGATTTCGGAACAGCAAGATCAACTTGAGTTATATCTCCAGTAATAACCATAGTAGTATTAAATCCGAGACGCGTTAAAAACATCTTTAACTGCTGCACAGTAGCATTTTGAGCTTCATCAAGAATAACAAAAGCATCGTTTAACGTGCGACCTCGCATATATGCAAGAGGAGCAACTTCAACAATATTTTCATCCAAATAGCGTTTTAATTGAGATGGCCCAAGCATATCTGAAAGAGCATCATAAAGCGGTCTTAAATAAGGATCAACTTTATCGTTTAGTGTTCCAGGCAAAAAGCCCAAGCTTTCTCCAGCTTCAACAGCAGGACGTGTTAAAACAATCCTACGAACTCTGCCATCTTCTAATGCGCGAACAGCTTTAGCAACTGCTAAATATGTTTTACCTGTTCCAGCTGGACCAATACCAAACGTTACAATATTGCAATCCATTGCTTGTACGTATTGGGTTTGACCAGCTGTTTTCGCGCGCACAGGATTTCCTCCTGCAAAAGTAATAACGCCCTTACTCATGCGAGCTCTTCTACTCATAGCACGGCGATGCGCTTCTTCACTAGAAGGCAAAAATTCGCTTGAATCTCTTGAAAATTCATTTTCTGAACGTGAAGCAGAATTGTTAACGCTATAAGATGATGCACTTAAACTATTTGCAAGCACACCACCATTATGACCAATACGATCAATACGCACATTATGTTCATCGTTGCGTAAAATATCTCGCTCTAGCATTCTTTTTACTTCATACGAATCCATAGGATGCTCATAAGCTGCATCAATCATTCGCTGTAAAGCATACTGTGCCTTCGAAGCATCTTCCTCGCTACGAGCATAATGAGATACGATACGAACATCCTGACCATGAACGCTAATATCTACTGAAGGAAAAGCGCTTTCAACATAACGCAAATGAGCATCAGCAGCACCTAAAACTGCAACTGAATTCAATTCGCTAGGAATATGAACAATGCGCGTAGTATTTTTTGTCACGATTTACAAACTACCTTCTACCAATTTTTCGCCAGTCAGCACATGCGCATGCACATGGAAAACTGTTTGACCAGCATCAAGACCAGTATTAAACACAAGTCGGTAATCACCATGGAATGCATCATTTGCAATATTTTGCGCAACCTCAGCAATATGAGCCAAAGTCTCAGGAGATTTGCTAGCAAGCTCAGCAACATTCTTATAATGATTTCTAGGAACAATCAACACATGCACTTTTGCTTGCGGATTAATATCTTTAAAAGCTACGAGTGTGTCATCTTCATAAACTCTACTGCTTGGAATTTCGCCAGCAATAATCTTACAAAAAATGCAATCACTTTCAGTATGATACTTAATATCACTCATGATTCTCCCCTTATATTTTGCTCATAACACAATCAAATGCTTATGCTTACGCATGAAGCATACTTCTTATTATTCTACACAAAACTACACATTTTATTTATAAATATTTGTATTTATATCAATCATTTATATCAATCATCTACATCAATCGCTCATTTAAATCATCCATATAAATCACTCATAACGGCCTAAAACGCGAGAAAGCAATGAAAGCGCTACAGGACCTGCTGCAGATGCTCTAAGAATATTACTGCCTAACACACAGCTTTTAGCTCCGGCATCAACAAACATTGACACTTCATCTTCGCTTATTCCACCTTCAGGGCCAACTAACACATACACAGTGCGCTCGCGGCCATCGGAAAGACAACGATCTGTAAGATTATTTACATAAGATTCGATTTGACTCCAAGAATCAGTAGCATCTTGATGCAAAACTATAACCAAATTTCCATAAACACATGCTCGTCTGCATATTGCAACAACATTTTTGCTTGATACGCAATCACCTAGCTCAGGAATCCAAGCTCTACGAGATTGTTCAGTTGCAGATTGCAAAACTTGATTCCACCGCTTATCGCTGCGCCCTTGCTTCCATTTTGCAATAGATCTATCTGAGCACCAAGGAATTATCTCATCTACTCCAATTTGAGTTGCCATATCAATCGCCTGCTCATCATGACCTGTTTTAGCCAATGCTTGAACAAGAGCTAGACGAGTAGTTGTACGAGGCTCTCTTAAAAATGAATTAACCTTAACTAAACCATTTTCTTCATCTGTAACTGTAGCGTGAATTCTCAAACCTTTTCCGTCAGAAAGCTGTAAAGCATCTCCAGATTTTAACCTCATAGCAGATATAGCATGACGTTTTATACGAGCTGGCAATTGTAAAGTCCAGCCCTCCTCAATGCCATTAGCCAATATAGGCGCATCATCATGATCGATATCTAATAAAAATAAAGCGTCAGTCATAGTTCAAGCCTAACCTTAAGGCTGCACCAACTCTAAAAATGGTTCTGTGCAAGTATTGTGGCAAACTAGAATAGTACGTATTGGAGGTAAAGCGCAATGACTGATAATTTTAGCGATAGCACTGCGCTTGTTACCTTACGTATTTCGCGTTTTATGCCATTTTCTCAAGTAAATGATGAAGATGATAATACTCAAAATGTGCGCAAACGTAGAGAAAGTCCTTTTGCTCGCAGAAAAAGAAGCAATCCTTTTGCAAAAGTGGATTCTTCTGAAAAAAATATAGATGAATCTTCAGAATTTTCTAAACCTTCTGCAAAACGTATTCAAGGCAAGCATTGGACTCAAGATTATAATTTACGAGTTCATTCAACAGATACAATTCTTGACTGCTTGCTTACTATTAAACGCACAATCGATCCAACTCTAGCTTTTCGTTACTCATGTGGACACGGAGTGTGCGGCTCAGATGCAGCAAACGTAAACGGTATGCCAACGCTTCTATGTAGCGCAACAATCGGAGCAAACGCACGTCCTGAAATAAACTCTAATGTACAATCTCGCGGATTTAGAAAAACAGGCACTACAAGCAGTAATGCGCAGGCGGAAAAATCGCCAATTTTGCAGCAAAAATCTAAAGAAGCTATTTCCGCACAAAATAACAGCTTTGGCATTATTGAACTATCTCCACTTTCGGGATTTAGCGTTCAACGCGATCTTATATGCGATATTTCACCTATGATTGCGCAAATAAAACGTTTAGAACCTTATTTGCAAGCTGCAAACATTCCTACAAGAAATAACGAAGGAAAACTCGAGCTTATTGAGTTCTTGCAAAATCCTGAAGAACTTCAAAAATTTGAACTTTTAAGCAATTGCATTATGTGCGGAGCATGCGAAGGAATATGCCCAATTTATGCAGGCGGAGAAGCATTCATTGGTCCAGCTGCTTTAATTAATGCAGCACGATTCATTTACGATTCTAGAGACAGCAAAACAGAGCACCGCTTAGATTTGATTGACGGCAGCGATGGAATAAGCGCATGCCAGTCGGTTAGAGCCTGCTCTAGACAGTGCCCTCGCGGAATTGACATAGGCGAAGAGATTTGGCAGCTTACAACACTTGTAAACGAACGTAAAGCTCAAGATTAGTTAATTAATTTGCTAGCAAAATAAATAACTATATAACTCATATTTCTTAACGCTACTTTTGCTGCTATTTCCTACTTCTTACCACTATTCATTAACTCTATTTCTTACTTCTCAGCTTCGGAAGCATCGGCTCCGGAAGCAATGCGCACAGCCTCTATAGGATCATCAGTAATAGCTAGAAGATTCGGATCAATCGAAGAAATAAATCCTCTACTCATAACACTATTTTTCAGCCAATCTATAAGACCATTCCAATATGAGCTACCAAAAAGAACCACAGGAACTTTTGCAACTTTATGCGTTTGAACAAGTGTTAAAGCTTCAAACATTTCATCCATAGTGCCAAAACCGCCCGGACATACAATAATTCCAGAAGAATATTTCATAAACATGGTTTTGCGCACAAAGAAATATCTAAATTGCATTCCTAAATTAACCCACTTATTCAAGTTTTGCTCATGTGGAAGTTCAATACCAAGACCAACTGAAGTTCCGCCAGATTCAGCAGCTCCACGATTAGCAGCCTCCATAATTCCAGGACCGCCACCAGTAATAACCGCGAACCCGCGTTTCACTAATTGCTCACCCATAAGTCGAGCAGCAGAATATTCAGGCTCATTTTCTTTAACTCGAGCAGAACCAAATATGCTAACAGCTGCACCTAAACCAGAAAGAGCATCAAAACCATCAACAAACTCTGCTTGTATGCGCAAAGCACGCCAAGGATCAGCATTACGCCAGTATTTCTCGCAATTATTGCAGGTATCGAAATCGTGCTTTAATAATATTTCAGTACTACTCTCATTAGGAATCATAGGACCTTTTAATATCGCAGCTCCACGATAATACGTATCGTTCCAAGGCGGTACATCTTTAGAAGAATTTTCCGAAATCATATTATCTGCTTCCAAAACATTCACTCCTTAGATTTTTCCATTCGCTTTGATTGACTATACAGAAGTGCGCCTGAAACTCCTGCAGCAATAAGAGAAGCAACAAGTACTCCAAATCTTGCTTCTCCAGAAAGATCAGCGTCAGAATAAGCTAGAGAGGCTATAAGAAGTGACACAGTAAATCCTATGCCGCAAGCACACGCAGTAGGTAATAAATCGAATACTTTTAAGTTATCTGGAACTTTTAATCCAATAAAGTTCTTAGCGACAAAAGCTGTAAGCATAATGCCCAAAGGCTTACCAATAACTAAAGCAACAGTTATTGCAATAACAATAGGAGAAATAAATAATTGCCAAGTTAAGGTTTCAAAATGGACACCAGTGGCAAATAGTGCGAATATTGGCAAAGCGAAAAGCGAAGAAAGAGGCTGGATCTTTTCACGATATCGTTCAGCTCTCAAAGACTTTTCCCCATGAACCAAATGTGCAGGAGTAAATAAGCCAACCATAACACCCGCCAAAGTTGGATGAACACCTGCCTGATACATCATAATCCACGCAAGAATACCTACTATTGCAACTAAAATCCATGGAACTTTTTTAAGACGAACTAACATAGTCCAAACTAATCCGCAAAGAATTACGCCTACAAACCAATACCAATCTTTCAACGATGAGAAGAAAATAGCTATTAAAGCAATTCCCAGAAGATCGTCAACAGTAGCCAAAGTCATTAAAAAGGCTCTTAAAGCCTTAGGTAGTGCTTTAGCAAACAGCGCCAAAACAGCTAAAGAAAATGCGATATCTGTTGCAGTAGGAATAGCCCAGCCATCTCTTACCATTTCAAGAGATGGAAGAGCGCCAGAAGTAAGACGCATGATTTCTTGATCTGCATGAAACTCTGAAAAAAGCGTAACTGTGCACACGAATAATATTGGAGGCATAATCATACCGCCAACTGCACAAATCATAGGCATTGCAGCTGCGCGAGGATCAGATAACGATCCAGCTACTAACTCATGTTTCAGATCCAAGCCAACAGTAAGGAAGAAAATAGTAAGCAAACCGTCTTGCACCCAATGGCCAATAGACATGTTGATGTTGGTATAAGGTATGCCAACATTAGTGTGCGAGATTGCTTCAAAAACAGGCGCAGTTATAGGAATATTTGCCAACAACAAGCCAGTAAGAGCAAAAGCTAGCATAATTAAGCCAGATAATCGCTCATTATTAGCTATATTGCGAACTATTCTCCAACTGCGTAACATATCTTAACTATTCCCTTCAAACCTATTCGCTAAATAATCAAATTTACAGCACTTTTTAGTATAACTTAAAGGGATAAACCGAGCGAGTCAGTAACATGATAATAAAAAAATCGCGGCACAAACGCACCGCGATTAATTTGTGCGCCAGACAGGATTCGAACCTGCAACCTTCTGATCCGTAGTCAGATGCTCTAATCCGTTGGGCTACTGGCGCATGTTTCCAGCCTCAAGAACCATGTCCTTGTTTCCGGCAACTTGACTAATATACAACTTATAAAACAAAAACACAAACCCCGGCGTGTCGCCAGGATTTGTGTTCATAGAAATCTTCTAACTTTTCTCGCTATTTAGATTCTATTATTAAAATTTGAAGTTAGAAGTTATCACGAGTATAGCTTTTATCTCTATGCTCTAAAACTTGATCGACAATGCCATATTCTTTTGCTTGAGGAGCAGTCAAAATAGTATCAACCTCAATATCTTTACGAATACGATCAATATCCTGACCAGTATGCTTAGCAAGAGTATTTTCTAACCATTCACGCAACCTAAGCATTTCTTTTGCTTGCAACTCGATTTCTGTAGCCTTACCGAAATCTTGCCCCATAGCTGGTTGATGAATCAAAACGCGTGCATTAGGCAAAATCATACGCTTTCCAGAAGTACCTGCAGCAAGCAAAATAGCTGCAGCAGAAGCAGCTTGACCTAAGCAAACTGTTTGAACATCAGGACTGATATATTGCATCGTGTCATAAATAGCAGTCATAGCAGTCATGGAACCGCCTGGAGAATTAATATACATCATCACATCACGATTAGGATCCATGCTTTCCAAAACCAAAAGCTGAGCCATAATATCGTCAGCAGATGTATCGTCCACTTGAACGCCCATGAAAATAATACGATCTTCAAAAAGCTTAGTATACGGATCCTGAGTTTTCATACCATAAGGAGTTTGCTCTCCAAATTGCGGTAAAACATAACGATTCGTAATTCTCTGACTTGAAGAAATACCGCCAAAACCAGCTAAACGTTGTGCTCGCGCAACGAACTTTGCTTCTTCACTTGCCATAATAACTACTCCTCACCTCGCATTGAAGCCGGTGTGGTCACAATCTTATCAACGAAACCATATTCCAAAGCTTGCTGTGCAGTAAACCAATGGTCATATTCGTTATCTCGATATATTTCTTCAACAGTATGGCCAGTTTGCTGTGCAGTAAGCTCAGAAAGCGTCTTCTTCATATCCATAATCAATTCAGCATTGATTCTCACATCAGTAGCTGTACCACCAACACCACCAGAAGGCTGGTGCATAAGCACGCGAGCATGAGAAGTGATAAAACGCTTTCCAGGAGTGCCAGAGCTTAACAAGAACTGACCCATAGAAGCAGCCATACCTACAGCAATAGTTGCAACATCTGGTTCAATAAGTTGCATTGTATCGTAAATCGCCATACCTGCTGTAATAGAACCGCCTGGAGAATTAATATACAACCAAATATCTTTCTTAGGGTCTTCTGCTGCAAGCATTAACATTTGAGCGCAAATAACATTTGCATTCTCGTCTTTAACTTCGGAACCAAGCCAAATAATACGATCTTTTAATAACCTGTTAAAAATCGAATCAGTTTGGGATGGCGCTTCACCCTGTTCCATCACAGGAGAAGTTGTAAGCAAGTTGGTCACTTTATCTCCTTCAATTTGTCAATTGTTTCTACATTATCGTGTGCTCGTGACTGTATTAAAACATATTATCCGTGAAACAAACACAATCTTTTACACATATTTTTTACTCATTCTGTTGCCACAAGTATGCAACATTTAGTATATTTTTAGATAACTTATCAACTCATAGAGGAGAAGTCATGGATTCCAACAACTTGCCAAACAATAATTATTCTCCGGATGCAAAAACAAATAACGGCTATCAAAACAACGGTTATCCAGAAAATTCATACCAGAACAATGGGTATCAAAACAGCGAATATCAAAATAACGCTTATCAGAATAACGGATACCAGAACAATGGATACCAAAACAATTCTTATCCAGACAATTCATACCAAAATAACGGGTACCAGAACAATGGGTACCAAAACAGCTGGAATTCAACAAACAGTTACCAGAATAACGTAAATCCTAATAATGGATATCAAACAAACATATATCAAAATAGTCAACAGCCAGTAAACAACTATGCGTCAAACCAATATCAAAATACAGCAAAAACAAGTATTTTAAATAAACGAAATATTTTTATTGGTTTAGCAGCGATAGTGGCAGCAGTAATTGCACTATCAGTCGGCGGATTTTTAATAACGAATATCTTCTTTAAACCACATTACAATTGCTCTGCAGAAAAAAGCGCAAATATTGAAGAATATCTAAATTGCCACCCTTCAGAAGTGAAGGATTTCAATGATAGAATGAGTAATGATAGTGACTTCTCCACAAAAATTGAAGCTAAAGGTGATACGCTTAATCTGACTGTGCAATTCAAATATCACGTACCTGACGAAGACATTTCATTGTTAAGAGATCAAGTTGCTTCATCTTCTAATAACTTCTCAAGAATATTTCCATCAGCAGAAGAAATTAAAAGTAAGATTAGTTCTCCAATACATTTACACTACACTTTGCTAAATGATGATGGCGGTTTTATTACTGATAAAGACTACCTCGCTAATTAGTAAATAATATAATATGCGCCTCTGTTATCATTAAATAAACAAAGGCGCATATTTTTATTTTCTACTAAAAGTTTTTGACAGTAGCATTATACTTTGCGCAGCAGCGCAAGCAGCAGCACAAGCAATAACCATCGGAATAATCATAATAAGCGGAACATTCACTAATTGCGCCACCAGTAAAAGCGCAAACCATAAGGATTTTCTGCTAGCAGTCAATAGGCTTGCAGCGCCAAAAATCGCAGCAATTATCAAGACATTAGGCTGATTTGATATTGCGCTACCAATTAGCGGAAGTTTTATACTTATAACGCCTACAATCAGCCCAATACAAGCGCCGGTTGAAATACTTGGTTGTAGCACGCCTCCAGAAGCACCGCAGCGCAAAACAAGCAAAGTCATAAACATTTTCATCATTGCAAGAAGCAACAAAATAATCATAATGTTAGAGCTATCTACCGCATACGGAAAGCTAGACATAGAAAACGCAAATTGAGAAAGTGACCTACCATTCCCCATAATATGTGGAAACCAGCAAGCTGCGATACCAATAACTAAGCCAGCTACAGGCATAAAACAAAGCATTTTTACGCCGCGCAAAGCATGAGTGCGACACCAAATAATACCCAATCGAAAAACGTAACCAACTAAGCCGCACGCAGCACCAACAACAACAGCTAAAGCACAAATTTGCCAAGAAATCGCACACGAAAATTGCGAAATATTGTAGTAGCTAGAATGATGCATTAAAAATTCAACAACAAGCGTAGCAATATAATTCATAACAAGCGCAAAAGGCAAGCAATACAAGCGCTCCGAACGCGAAATATTTTTAATTACATTAACTTCTACAGGACCATTTTCACGATTTAGCCATGCGTAAAAACCAAGGCCTTGAGTTTTACTAAGCAAACCTAAAGCAAGCACAGTGCCAGCTAAAGGAGCATGATATACTGCAGACAAACCAGCGCCTGCAGCAGAGGCAATGAGTACGCGCTGAGTTTTAGCAGATATATGAAAAATACTACTGTAACGCTGAGCAATCATTGAAGCCAATTCTCGCGGAGCTACTTCCCTGCCGATTGAAATCCCAGAACCAACAATGCCGATTTGTAACAAAACATGCGCGATAGTAGAAAAAATTGGCATATTGCTTCCGTCAACAGCTTGCGGAATTGTGACAATGCGAGGAGGATTTTCTCTCTTGCGCAAAAAATACCAAGCTATGCTAGCAATAGTCATCGCAATCGTGCAAGATAGCACGTAACGATACCACGGAAGCTCCGAAAATACAGTGTTTTTAGCAGATTCAATTGATCCAAAAGCAAGATATTGTACTGCATAAAGAATAAACGTAAGAGCTGTTGCGCCTAAGCCGGTAATGATGCCAATGAAAATAACAGATAAAATTAGGAAAGCAAAATTTATAAACCTAAAAAGCGCTGTTTTGCTATTGCAACTGAGATTCGTTGCATTAGTTTTGCTAGTACTTTTCATTATTTATACTTTCACTAAATTATATGAGATCAAATTTAAGATCACATTTATATGAGATTACATTACAAATATACGAAAACGAATATATAAGTAAAACATATATAAAATAAATAAGATAAATAAAATATAAGTAAGACCCGGCAGAAAATACTTCCGCTAGGTCTTACTCAGAGCTGTTACTTAAGTAACAGCGTAGAAAAATTAGTTATACTTCTACTTGGAAAGCTCGTCAGCGACTTCTGCAGCCTTAGAAGCAGCCTTCACGCTTTCGTCCTCAGAAGGATCTTCTTCTTCAGAAAGGAATGCACTCAAGTCAATTGTTTCACCATTAGAAACAAACTTCACAGCGCGCATACCAGCAATCAAGCCCTTAGAACGAGCAACTTCCTGCACTGCAGAACCAAGCTGACCATTACGGACGATTGCGTTAATGAACTGGCTTGGATCCATACCATACTGCTGAGCAACAGAAATCAAGAAGTTAGTAACATCAGCTTGAGAAACGGAAACATCAAGGCTTTCAGACAAAGCATCAAGAACCATCTGATCGCGAATTTCCTTCTCTGCAGCCTTTTCAGCTTCTTCCTTCTGCTCATCAGTAGCCTTCTCAGGATCTGGAGTCATGCCCTTAAGATGCTCAGAAACGGCCTTATCCTTAACACCCTTTGGCACAGGAATTTCAACTTCTTCCTGAATCTTAGCAATGAAAGCATCGCGAGCAATAGTCGCTTGACGGCCTTCATTAGACTGCTCGCAAGACTTGCGAATATCAGCCTTAAGCTCATCCAAAGTATCGAATTCGGAAGCTTCCTGAGCGAAATCATCGTTAAGCTCTGGCAATTCCTGAGTCTTTACGGAATTAACCTTAACCTTAACCTGAGCTTTTTCGCCTTCATGCTTGCTATTCTTATACTCATCAGTCTCGAAAATGGCTTCTTCACCAGCAGAAAGGCCTTCCAATGCCTCATCCATTGCTTTAAGAACACGATTAGCACCAACTTCGATGCTTTCGCCTTCGCTGCTTGCTACCACATCGTCACCGAACGAAGAAGTATAGTCGATATTAGCAAAATCACCCTTCTGAATTGGGCGATCTACACCAACAAGTGTTGCGAAACGATGACGCAACGCTTCAAGACGAGCGTTTACATCTTCATCAGTTACTTCAGGCTTTTCAACTTCAATTTCGACACCCTTAAACTTGTTCAACTTGAACTCTGGGCGACGCTCGACTGTAGCAACAAACTTTAACTTTTCGTCACCGTTGGCGCTTGTTGGCACTTCTTGAACTTCGAACTCTGGCTGGTCCATAGGACTAATCTTCTTTTCTTCCAAAGCCTTAGAATAAAGCTCTGGGACAGCAGAATTCACAGCCTCACCGGCAACTGCGCCGAAGCCGACACGCTGATCTACAATCTTCCCTGGTACATGACCCTTACGGAAGCCTGGCACGTTAATCTGCTTGGCAATTTCCTGACGAGCCTCATCCAAGTAAGGCTTGAATTCTTCGAGTTCTACGGTAATGGTGAGCTTAACTTTAGTTGGCTCAAGATTCCTGACGCTGATTTTCACGCTTCATGCTCCTGAAATTACGTTTTTCTAGCTTCTGCCATATGGCACAACCGTTATATGATAGCGCGAGTCACGGACTCAGAAATTAAATCGGCCTGCCAATCTCTAGCGCCTTGCTCAATAAGAAATGAATGAACGTCAATATTCTTAGGATTATCAGTCCAACAAAGGCTACGAATTATTTGAGGTTTAATTAGTATATCTGTCGGAGTATGAGTATCTTCAGATATGCTCATAACAACAGCCTTTACTTTTTTCAACAATGCAAAACGTTTAGGATGATGCTCTCGCCAATATTTCATTGACTTTGGCGCGCCTTGAGTCTCTTGTAAATATGAAGACTCAAAATTATTCATATCCTCTTCAGATTTTTCAATAAATTTATCTTCATTATTGTTCTTAAAACAATCACTATCGGCATCGTCAGTTGAAGATTTATTACCGGAACAGCCAGAATTATCGAAATTATTGGTATTAGAGCTACTACTAGAGCTGTTTGAATCAGAATCAATACTCATTGCGTCTATGCCACTTTTAGCTTTAGAAATAGCTTCTTCAATAACGAGCTTCCAAACATTTGGCTTGATTTTACGCTGAATTGGAGCATATCGCTCGAACATCTTATCTTGCTCACACCCAGTATGAATTCGAACTCTCTCATTAAGAATACGAATTGAACGGAAAGACCTGGAATTGTTTGGCTTACGCTTACTTGCTTCAATAATTGCAGCGTCAGAAAGCAATAGCGTTGGAGCAATGTCGTATCGTCTTGCAAGCTCATCTCTTTTTTGCCACAGCTCTTTAGCTATCATTAATCCGATCTTATCGTGCATAAGAACGCTTATATGAGATATTCGAAGCCATGGACGAGGATGCTTAGCTTTCTTTTTTTCTCCAGCTATCAACAAGTGAGCAAATTCTTCTTCAGCCCATAAAAGCTTGCCCTGCTTTTTAAGTTCCGCACGCATTACTTCTTCTAATTCGATTAGCAATTCAACGTCTAAAGCCGCGTAATTTCGCCAATCTCTAGGAAGTGGGCGGTAAGACCAATCCGCTGCAGAATGTTCTTTTGCAAGAGTAAGACCCAAATAATATTCAGTTACAGAGCTTAAACCGAAGCGCTTTCTTCCAAGTAATTTAGCCGCAATCTCAGTATCGAATAAAGCACGAGGGCGCAAACCAATATCAAAAAATCCTGGCAAATCTTGCATTGAATCGTGAATAATCCAAGGCGCATCTCCTACAGCCTTGTTAAATTCATTCCAATCAGCTCCAAGTTTTGTAAGTTCTATTGGATCCAGTAACCCGATTCCTGCACCTTTGCGTTTAAACTGAATCAGCCAATCTTCATGACCATATCTAAAACCGGAAGCTCGCTCGGCATCTGCAGCTAAAGGACCTGAGCCTGCTGCCAACAAGCTACAATAATCTTTATATGCTTCAAGCGTATCAATGACTTCTGGAACTCCTTCTCTAGGCTCTTTTAAAAGCTTTGGTTCCTCGTTCAAGAACGCCTCCCGATTGTACGCTTAGCAAACACATGCATTTAAAAACTATATGCAATATTACACACATAGTTTGCACATTGCTACAGCGAGTAACGCAACTAGCTATCCTAATTACGAGATTTACGCAACAATAGTATTCCTCGCGTAATCGCAAAACCTAATACGCTTATAACTAAGGTTGGAAGCATTGCACTAAGGAAATATGAAGCATCCATATAGAAGAATCTTAACGATATTGAGCCAATACTAAAGCACACGTTCTCAGCTAAATTCTTAGAACCGCATGGTAAACCAAGAAGATGCAAAGGCACTGCAAAACACACTAAAAGCGCGTCATAAATAATACCTACAAGTAACACAATCCATCCGCCTTTGCCAGCCATGGCAGCGCACACGGACACTCCAGCCATAAGCAAGAATGGGAATATCATGAGCGAAATCATAATACCTATTCCATCGCTCAATAGCACGAGTACTGTAGAAGCAATATAGCCAATAACTAAAGTAAACCAGCAGCCAGCAAGAATCTTATGCTTAGAAATCCAACTATCTTCTTTCATAAAATCTGTTTTACTCAAGCAATACTCTTTAACAGCATCCAAAACGTAATATCCAAAGGCGTAACCAACCCAAGTACCAATAATTCCTGCAAAAGCAATAGATAGAAGCACAAGTATTAACAATCCGAAAGAAAGCTTATCTCCTGCATAAGGGTAAAACGCAAGAAAAATGTCGAAAAGTATGCCACATAACACGCTTAATATAGATGTAATTATTGGCAACGTTAAACTTCTAGAACGCAACATAGAGAATAACGATTGAATAACAAAAAATATTACAACAAGTAAAACTGCTGGACCACACGTAACTGAAATACTTAAATTACGATTATGCACCAACGCATATGGAGCGGAAGCAAGAACAATCACATAAAAAATAAGCGAAACAATAACAGCAATCGAGGCCACAGTATGCGCACGATTCCATGTACAGTATTCCTTCAATTCCTTCAACTTCTTCACGATAAGCTCCTTTGCCTATGCAATATTGAATATTATTGAAATACTATCATAAACAAAAAAATATAAATATAGAAAAATACGCTCTTAACAGAATTATTACAACTTACAGAGCAATATAATTTAAACACTTCGGCAATTCAATGCGCATATTTAGATTTAATACACTACGAAACCGTGGTCTTTGAACTGGTTTACAACTCGCTCTTTAAGTGCTTTAGAAGGCCCTTTCTGATTCTCAAGAGGGTACGGAATTCGAAGCTCATGCCACTTTGGGCGGCCTAGTTGATGGAAACCAAGCACGTCAATATGCTCAACAGCATCCCCAAACGAATCGCAAATCTCTGCAACTTTTTCAACATTTTCTTCGCTGGAAGTCAAACCTGGGACAAGTACAAAACGCACCCAAATCTTCTTACCAGCCTTCGCCAATCGCTGACCAAAATCAATAGTTGGCTGAAGCAATCCACCAGTAACTTCTTTATACGTTTCTTCAGTGCCTGATTTAACGTCAAGAAGACAAAGATCAATGTCTTCAATCATTTCGTCAGTATAATTGCGATTCAAAAAACCTGAAGTATCTAAGCAAGTATGAACGCCCATCTCTTTTGCAGCACGAAAGACTCTAGATACAAAAGCTGGCTGCATCATGGATTCGCCGCCAGAAAAAGTGATACCTCCGCCTGTTGCTTTAAAAAGACTTTGATAACGATCCACTTTTTTAATCATCGCATCCAAATAAACCGGCTTACCGTCACGCATTTTCCAAGTATCAGGATTTTGGCAATACTGACAGCGAAGTGGGCAGCCACTCATAAAAACAGTCATACGAGTGCCAGGGCCATCAACAGAAGTGTTAATATCCCACGAATGCACGAACCCAATATCGCCAGTTTTAAGAGCTACCAGGCGATCTTTACGATCCAGACCAATTGGTGACTCAAATCCAGAAAGACCACCCATTAAAGTTTGACGAGCATACTCTTTCGACTCTTTCAGCATATGCTGAGTTGTTGTACGAAACGCTGTATTTTCAACCATCGGGCAGCCCTCCTGAATAGTAGATTTTTTGAAAACCGCCGGGAGTAACACCTACCCCCGGCGGCTCATAAACACTAGCAAATAATTACAAGCGTTTTATTTTACTCTCGTTACTCTTATCACTCTTATTACTCTGTAACAGATCCCTGATGGAATGTACGAGAAATAACATCGAGCTGCTGCTCCTTAGTGAGCTTTACAAAGTTCACTGCATAGCCAGAAACTCGAACCGTAAGATGTGGGTACTTTTCTGGATGCTCAACAGCGTCTTCAAGCTGTTCCTTACGCAAAACGTTGATGTTTGCGTGATACAAGCCGTGACCGTTTCCAGCATCCAAAATACCTACAAGATTACCAATTCGCTCGTCTTCATCGCGACCTAAGCCATCAGGAGTGATTGTATTAGTAAGCGAAATTCCATCGAGAGCGTCATCGTAGTCAATCTTACCAACGGAGAACATGGATGGAAGCATACCGTGTGCATCCATACCATTTTCTGGATTTGCACCTGGAGCATACGGAGTGCCCTTCTTATGGCCAGATGGGAAGGAACCAGTATTCTTACCGTATTCAACGTTAGAAGTAATGGTCAAGATGGACTGAGTTGGAACAGCATTACGATAAACAGGCAAACGCTTTACCTGACCCATAACAGTGCTTACAACCCACTTAGCCAAATCATCGGCGCGATCGTCGTCGTTACCGTAAATTGGGAATTCTCCAACAGTCTTGTAACCAACGATTAAATCGTCATCGCCGCCCTCAATGTACTCGTACTCATGACCTTCAGTAGTCTTTGCATCCTTGTTGTAGATTGGATAAACCTTCGCGTACTTCAAAGCAGCTAAGGAATCTGCAGCAATAGACAAACCGGACATACCGCAACCAAGCGTACGGTAGACTTCCCTATCATGCAAAGCCATCTCAATGGACTCATAAGCATACTTATCGTGCATGTAGTGGATGATGTTCAAAGCCTCAATATAAGTCTCAGAAAGCCATTCCAAAGCCTTCTCGTAATTGGCCTTAACCTTCTCGTAGTCAAGAGTGCCATCAGCTTCTGGACGAATTGGCTCAACAACACCCTTATCGATAACCTGCATGCCAGTCATCTCATCGCGACCGCCGTTAATAGCGTAAAGCAAAGCCTTAGCAGAATTCACACGAGCTGCGAAGAACTGCATTTGCTTACCGACGCGCATTGGAGAAACGCAGCAAGCAATAGCAGCATCGTCACCCCAGTGCTCACGAATGTCTTTATCGGATTCGTACTGGATTGCAGAAGTATCAATAGAGATTCGTGCGCAGAAACGCTTATAAGCTTCTGGAAGCTTTGGATCCCAGAAAATAGTGATATTTGGCTCAGGGCCAGGTCCCAAATGCTCAAGAGTCAAAGTGTTAAGCAAACGGAACGAAGTCTTGGTTACGAAAGTGCGACCATCCTCGCTGAAACCTGCATCAGACCAAGTTGCCCAGTAAGGATCACCAGAGAAGATTGCGTCATAATCCTTAGTACGCAAGAAGCGCACAATGCGAAGCTTCATAACAAGAGCATCGATGATTTCCTGAGCATCGGTTTCGTTAATTAAGCCAGCCTTCAAATCGCGCTCAAAGTAGCAATCAAAGAATGCAGAAACGCGACCAAAGCTCATTGCAGCGCCATCCTGGCTCTTTACGGAAGCAAGATAGCCCATGTAAGTCCACTGAACGGCTTCCTTAGCAGTCTGAGCTGGACGGCTCAAATCCAAACCGTACTCATTACCCAAATTAATAAGCTGCTTCAAAGCTTTAATCTGCTCATCGTGCTCTTCACGGAAACGAATCCAATGCTCAATTTCAGTCTCAGTGAAATCGTTACGGTATGGAATCGAATCCTTATCGCGCTTCTTGAACTCAATAAGCATATTCACGCCATAAAGAGCCACACGACGATAATCGCCAATAATACGACCGCGGCCGTAAGCATCTGGCAAGCCGGTTAAAATCTTGTTATGGCGAGCAATCTTAATGTTCTTTGTGTAAACGCCAAACACGCCATCGTTATGAGTCTTGCGGTAAACAGTAAAAATCTTCTTAATTTGAGGATCTACTTCCTTGCCGGCTTCCTTAATAGCCTGCTCAACCATACGCCAACCACCGTTTGGCATCATAGCGCGCTTGCAAGGCTCATCAGTCTGCAAACCGACGATTACGTTATCGACTTCTGGGTTTTCAATGTAGCCTGCTGGCATTGCATCAATGCCTGCTGGGATATGAGTTTCAACATCGTATACGCGACGCTCACGCTCAACAGCCAAGTAGTTGTCATCAAGATACTTCCACATATGCTTCGTTTTTTCAGTGGCATTTGCCAAGAAGCTTTCGTCACCCTCATATGGAGTGTAATTCTTCAAAATGAAATCACGAACGTCAATATCTTTCTGCCAGTTGCCGGTCTCAAATCCGTCCCACGCCTTGGTGCGAAGATCCTCTTCACTGAGAACGGAAGCATCAACAGATGTCATTTTAAAACTCCTTTTGTACTCGCAACGCATCTTCACGCTGCATTACTAACAATGTTAGAACATAGGCAAACGCATACACGAGCAGTTTTGGAAAAAATCTAGTGAAATACATCACATTTTATTCACGAAATGCTGTTGTTACTGGCATTCTTCTATCTCTACCAAAAGCAATAGAACTAACTTTCGGTCCTAGCGGATATTGGCGACGCTTCCATTCAGCACGATCAACTAATCGCATAACAGTGTCAACTGTATGCTCATCGAATCCATCAGATAGTAAATCTTCACGACCATGAGCAAGTTCAATATGAGCTTCTAAGACTCTGTCAAGCAATTCGTATTCAGGCAAAGAATCTGAATCCTTCTGACCAGGTCTTAGCTCAGCACTTGGAGGCTTAATAATTGAATTTACCGGAATTAATATCCCATCTGCAGGAGCTTTCGAAATTTCTAAATCTTCAGCGCCAACAATTGGCAACATTCCAAGTCCAATACCATTTTTAGCAGCACGATTGCGCCAACGAGAAAGAGCCCAAACCCTTGTTTTAAACAAATCTTTTATAGGAGCGTATCCTCCAACAGCATCACCATAAATAGTAGAATATCCGCATGCAAGTTCTGACTTATTACCTGTTGCGAGCGCAAGCAATCCTTTTGAATTAGAATATGCCATTACGATTACACCGCGTACTCGAGCTTGCAAATTTTCAGCAGCAACACCTTGCAAATCAAGCTGATTCTGGAAAGCTTTAAAAAGCGGTTCAATTGGTTGCACGTCGTAGTGAGAGCCGATTCTATCAGCTAAATCGCGCGCATCGTCTTTAGATCCATCTGAAGAATACATGCTTGGCATTGAAATTCCCCATACGTTTTCACCACCGCAAGCGTCTGCTGCCATTGTTGCTACTAGCGCAGAATCAATTCCTCCAGAAAGACCTAAGCAAACACCTTTAAATCCGTTTTTTCGCATGTAGTCACGAAGTCCAAGTACGCAAGCACAATATACTTCTTCGTCTGGTTCCAATTCTTTTTCAATAGTTGAAATTTTTTGTTTAGATGCAGAAGAATCGATATCAATGTATGAAATATCTTCTTTAAACATTGCTGATCGTTCTAGCAAAGTACCGTCAGAGTCAACTACGAAACTTCCTCCATCGAAAACTAAATCATCTTGTCCACCAACTTGGTTTACGTACACTAGTGGAGCGTTAACTTCAGATGCTCTTTGTTTTGCTAATCTGACTCTAATATCAGTTTTGCCTTCTTCATACGGAGAGCCATTCATAGTTACGAGTACATTAATTTTATTCTTTGCTAATTGTGCTACAGGACCGCCGTCTTGCCAAATATCTTCACAAATAGCAAAACCTATACGCATATCATCAATTTGTAGGATTTCGCACTTATTTCCAGAAGAAAAGATTCTGAACTCGTCAAAAACTCCATAATTTGGTAAGAAGTGTTTATCGTAGTGAAGAATAACTTTCCCGTCGTGTAATACAACTAGACGATTTCGTGGCTTACCTGAGGATTCATCTAAACCAACAGTTCCAACTACTACGTATAAATCGGACAATTCTTCTTCGCATAAACGCTTTGCAAGAGAAGATATAGCATTATTAGCAGCTTTACGAAAAGTATTCCTTAATGCAAGATCCTCAATAGGATATCCAGTTAAAGTCATTTCAGGAAATACGACTATGCTCGCGTTATTTTTCTTAGAATTTTTGCAGTATTGCAAAATCTTTTCACTGTTTGATTCTATATTCCCTACGCAAGTATCAATCTGCGCTAATGCTAAACGAATTACACTCATGCTTATAAGTGTAATCGAAAAATAAAAATCACTAATAATATTGCAAAATTTATACACTTAATATTTTTTAGTTATCCTTTATTTACAACGTTTTCTAACTGGTCATAAGTAATACAAATATTAAAACAGTAGCGTTAAATGATTTTCTCTCATATATTGAGATTTTGTTACTCGCGAAGGGGAAAAATTGCAGAGAAACAAGAGATAAGAAAAAACTTAAGAAGTGAAGACGGGAACAAAAGACAAAAGAATAAAAGAGCAAATTAAAAAGCAAAATTAAAAAAGATTAAAAAATTAAAAAGCAAAATAATTTAAAACAACAAAAAATAAAAGCAATAACTAAGATTTAGATATAAGGAGAAACGCATGAATAGTAAGAAAATTATTGCAGCAGTTATCACTTTAACTTCACTCGTCGGATTAACTTTAGGCGGATGCGGTTCACGTAAAAATGCTCAGGAAGATAATAAAACTATTATAATTGCCGCTTCTCCTACTCCTCATTCTGAAATCTTAAATAAAGCTGTAAAGCCAATTTTGCAAAAAGAGGGTTATAAGTTAGTAGTAAAGGAATTTACTGACTACGTGCAGCCAAACACAGCTACTGAGGAAGGCGAAGTAGACGCAAACTATTATCAGCATCTGCCTTATCTTGATAATTTCAATAAGGAAAAAGGCACTCACCTTGTTTCAGTAGGTGGAATTCATTTTGAGCCATTTGGATTGTATCCAGGAAAAACCAAGACAATTAAAGCATTAGCAAATGGCGCAACTGTTGCAGTTCCAAATGATCCTACTAATGAGGCTCGCGCATTGCTTCTTTTGCAAGATGCTGGATTGATTAAGTTGAAGAATCCAAATGATATTAACGCTACTACAAAAGACATTACTGAAAATCCTAAGAATTTGAAGTTTAAAGAGCTTGAAGCAGCAACAGTTCCTACTGCTATTAAGGACGTAGACCTTGCTGCTATGAACGGTAACTACGCTATTCAGGCTGGTTTCAATCCAATTAAAGACCCACTTGCTTCAGAAAAAGTTGGAGGCGTTGCAGCTAAAACTTACGAAAACATTATCGTTGTAAAGAAGGGTTCTGAAAACTTTAAAAAAATCAAGGCCTTACTTAAAGCTTTGAAGACAAGCGAAGTGCGCGATTATATTACTAAAACTTATAAGGGTGCCGTACTTCCTGTTTTCTAAAAAATACTCACAATGTAGCCATATAATGCCGCAATGTGTATTCTCCATGTACGCTTGCGGCATTATTTTTATAAGAGTGTAATATACGTAATGCGCGCGCTAGTCATAGTGTTAACTAATAAATAAATATAGTTAAATAAATACAGTTAAATACGATGCTGGATAATAACTTGTGCGTAACGTAATATGAAACGCTGGTATATTTCACGCCGAAAACAATAATCTGTTAAGGAAAAGCATGATTCAGATTGAACATCTTCACAAAAGCTACGGCAAAGGTAGCGAAACGAATGAAGCACTACATGATATTAATTTCACTATTGAATCGGGAGAAGTATTCGGAATTCTTGGTTCCTCTGGTGCTGGAAAGTCTTCGCTAGTTCGTTGCATGAATCTGCTTGAGCGACCAACTTCTGGAAAAATAATTATTGACGGAAATGATATTAGCGAAGTAAAAGATAAAGAACTTGCAAAAGTGCGCACAAATATTGGCATGATTTTCCAGAATTTTAGCCTTTTCCAGCAGCGCACAGTATTAAGAAACGTAACGTTCCCGTTAGAGTTGAACCACACTCCAAAAACGAAACGAGAAGAACGCGCAAACTATTTGCTTGACTTAGTAGGCTTAAAAGATTTTGCAAATCGCTACCCTAGCCAACTTTCAGGCGGACAGCAGCAGCGCGTGGCAATTGCGCGAGCGCTAGCTAATAATCCTTCTATAATGCTTTGTGACGAAGCAACAAGCGCGCTTGATTCAACAACTACTGCACAGATTCTAAACTTATTGAGCAAAATTAACCGTGAGCTTAACGTAACTCTTGTTATTATTACGCATTCGTTAGCTGTAGCTCGTAATATTTGCGATCGAGTTGCAATGATTGATGGCGGACGCATTGTGGAACTGGGTGACACGGATACGCTTTTTGCAAATCCACAAAGCGATATTTTGCGCACACTTATTGCGGATGAAAAGCAGGAAAATCATCGCGAAAAACCTACAAACAAGTCTGCAAACGCGTCAACAAATGAGGCAACAAACACACCTAAAAACGCGCTTAACAATGAGGTGAAATAAAAATGTTAGAAGCTACTACACAATTTATTAATGACTACGGCGACTTACTTATTGAAGGCGTGCAAGACACACTTGTAATGACATCAGTTGCAACACTTTTTGCGTATATTATTGGTCTTCCTATTGGCGTACTTCTAATTACGTCAAACAAAAAAGGTATTTGTCCTAACGCGCCAATTAACACAGTTCTCGGCTGGATTGTTAATATCGTACGTTCAGTGCCTTTTATTATTTTGCTAGTTGCAATAATTCCTTTCACTCGTCTTATAGTTGGAACATCTCTTGGGGTTCCTGGAGCTATTGTGCCTCTGGTAATTACAGCTGCACCATTCGTTGCTAGAGTTGTTGAGCAATCTTTAGCTGAAGTTGACGGAAGCTTAATTGAAGCAGCACAAAGCTTTGGTGCAAGCAAATTACAAATTGTTTGCAAAGTACTATTATGGGAATCTTTACCTTCGCTAATTCGCGGAGCTGCACTTACATTTATTACGCTTTTTGGATTCTCTGCAATGGCTGGAACAGTTGGCGCAGGCGGACTCGGAGATATTGCAATACGATACGGATACCAGCGTTATCAATACGATGTAATGACAGTAGCTGTTATTCTTTGCGTCATTCTCGTACAAATTGTGCAAAGCTTGGGAGATTTTATTTCTCGTTCAATTAATCATCACGAACGCTGAAAAATACAAATATATTAAAACTAATCAAACTGTCTGCGCGAAATAATCGTTCAGACAGTTTTATTTTAATTGCAATCTTTTATCGCAACATACCTATTGCTTATTAAATGCACGTACTCGTGTAAAATATAGAAGTCACAACATTTTTGCAGGGGTGCTTTCTCAAGAAGATTGCTGAGATAAGTTTTTATAAAACTTAACCCTTCGAACCTGTTAGTTAATACAACGTAGGGAGCAACGACTTAGGTATGACTTCGAATTATCCATACGCGTCTATGCGTAATCAATTTAACCTCAGCGCCTGCTTTATTGCAGATGCAAAAACTTGTAATCGTCCTATCACTGATGTAGTTGATGACGCTTTACGCGCTGGAGCAACATTCATACGTCTTCATGCTAATAATGATAATGCCCAGGAACTCACAACTGTTGCTCGTGATATAGCGCAAATAATCGAAGATAATAACAAATGCGACTCGGTCACTTTTGTTATTGATGAACGCGTTGACGTAGCATGGCAAGCAAGAAATCAAGGCATTAAAGTTGATGGTATTCATCTTTCACAAGGAGATATGGAACCTAGAGAAGCTCGTGCTTTGTTAGGCGAAGATGCCGTTATAGGTTTGTCATTAGAAACCGAAAGCCTTGTAAAAGTTATTAACGAACTTCCAGATGGATGCATTGATTATATTTGCGTAACAGCAATGCATAATCCAGAAGAAGGATGCGAAAACTCTACTGCATCTTACGAGTTGGAAGCAAATCATACAACGCTTGATGAAGAAAAAATCAATACGATTTGTAAAGCAAGTGATTTCCCTGTTCTTGTTGGCGGAAGAATTCAACTTGATGATGTAGATATGATTGCACGCACTAATGCTGCTGGATGGTTCGTAGCTGAAGCATTGTATTCTTCGCAAACACCAGAATCAACTATGAGCGAATTTATTGAGCGCTGGAAAGCTGTTCGAGGAGAAGAAAAGCACGGTTATGCCAAGCGTGTAATCGTTCCAGAAAATGCTGAAAACTCTGAAAAGCCTCAAGAAAAGAAGCCAACATTTATTAATGCTAAAGAAGCAAAAGACGCTGCAAAATTAGCAAAACAGCAAAGAGTTGATATAGCTGCTCGTGGATGCACTCAACGAGACAAAGCTCATATTCGTAAGACTACGCCAGTTCATTTTGAATATAAGTATGGTTCTTACGATTTGGAAGTTCCTTATACAGAAATTAAGCTTTCTGATACTCCAGGCGTTGGCCCTAACCCACCATTTAAGGATTACAACACAGAAGGACCTAAGTGCGATCCGAAGGAAGGCTTGGCTCCTCTTCGTCTTGATTGGATTTTGGATCGTGGAGACGTAGAAGAATACGAAGGTCGTAGACGTAATCTTCAGGATGATGGAAAACGTGCTATTAAGCGTGGTAAAGCTTCAAAAGAGTGGCGCGGACGCATGCATAAGCCAATGAAGGCTGTAGATCATCCTATTACTCAAATGTGGTACGCGCGTCATGGAATTATCACTCCAGAAATGCAGTATGTTGCTACTCGTGAAAACTGCGATGTAGAACTTGTTCGCTCTGAACTTGCTGCTGGACGTGCAGTAATTCCTTGCAATATCAACCACCCTGAGGCAGAACCTATGATTATTGGTTCTCGCTTCTTAACTAAGCTCAACGCGAACATGGGCAATTCTGCTGTCACATCTTCTATTGACGAAGAAGTAGAAAAGCTTACCTGGGCTACTAAGTGGGGCGCGGATACCGTTATGGATCTTTCCACCGGTAACGATATTCACACGACTCGCGAATGGATTTTGCGTAACTCACCTGTTCCAATTGGCACTGTTCCAATGTATCAAGCTTTGGAAAAGGTTGAGGATGACGCTTCTAAGCTCAGCTGGGAATTGTTCCGCGACACTGTTATTGAGCAGTGCGAGCAGGGCGTTGACTACATGACTATTCACGCAGGTGTACTTCTTCGCTACGTGCCTCTTACTGCAAATCGCGTAACTGGTATTGTTTCTCGAGGCGGATCCATTATGGCTGAATGGTGCTTGCAACACCATCAGGAAAGCTTCTTATACACTCACTTCGAAGAATTATGCGAGATTTTCGCCAAGTACGATGTTGCGTTCTCTTTGGGTGACGGCTTGCGTCCAGGAAGCTTGGCTGATGCTAACGATGCTGCTCAGCTTTCCGAGTTGATGACTCTTGGAGAGCTTACTAAGATTGCATGGCAGCATGATGTTCAGGTGATGATTGAAGGCCCAGGACACGTACCATTCGACACTGTCCGTATGAATATCGAGATGGAGAAAGCAATTTGCCAGAATGCTCCATTCTATACTCTTGGACCTTTGACAACCGATACAGCTCCAGGATACGATCACATTACTTCAGCAATAGGCGGCGTGGAAATCGCACGTTACGGAACAGCTATGCTTTGCTATGTGACTCCTAAGGAGCATTTAGGCTTACCAAATAAAGATGACGTTAAGCAAGGCGTAATTGCATATAAGATTGCCTGTCATGCGGCTGATCTTGCAAAGCATCATCCGCATGCTATGGATCGCGATAACGCAATCAGTAAGGCTCGTTTTGAGTTCCGCTGGTTGGATCAGTTTAATTTAAGTTACGATCCTGATACCGCTATCGCTTTCCATGATGAAACGCTTCCGGCAGAGCCAGCAAAAATGGCTCACTTCTGTTCCATGTGCGGACCAAAATTCTGCTCTATGGCTATTTCACAGAATATTCGTAAGCGTTTCGGTGGAGCAGCTCAGCAAGAGCAGCTCGTCGAAGAAGCCCGTAGCCAAGCAATTGCAGACGGCATGAAAGAAATGAGTAAGAAGTTTCAGGAAGCTGGATCTTCACTGTATCAAAGCATCTGATATTTAAAAATGTTAGTTAGGTATATTTGCGTTGAGAATATGCCTAACTAAAGTCTTTGATACTGAGAAGTAAAGTTACTGATATTTCAAAGCGAGTCTTTAGTTTAAGTTTCTAAAGACTCGCTTTTTATTAAATAATTTTAAAGTAAATGTCAAAAATAAACGTCAAAAAATAAACGTTAAAAAAGTAACCGTTAATTAATCTCGTTCCATTTTCCTAAGTCTTGGCTCAGCACTATCTTTAGCGCCCGTAATCCTGTAAACATCAAAAACACCTTCAATCTTGCGAATAGCGGCAAGCAAAGTATTCAGATGCTGAGGATCTGCCATTTCAAAAGCAAATTGGCTTGTAGCAACTCTGTCGTCTCCAGTAGCAATAGATCCGGAAATAATATTTACTCCGTGATCAGAAAGCACTTTAGTAACATCTGAAAGAAGATGCTGACGATCCAAAGCTTCAACCTGAACTTTAACCATGAACAAACCCTTATCGCTTGTCCATTGCACAGGAATCACACGCTCAGACTGAGTTTTTTGCAAACCAATCATATTCTGGCAATCAGTTCTATGAACAGAAACGCCTTGATTACGCGTAATAAAACCAACTATATTGTCTCCAGGAACAGGCATACAGCAACGCGCAAGCTTAACCCAAACGTCACCAACGCCTTTAACTGATACACCAAGAGCGCCATTAGTTTTACGCGCACGCTCAGGTCTTCTTAAAGGCAAAGCTTCCTGCTCAACCTCTTCATCAACCTCATCTGCACCAGCATCTTTAACAAGTCTAGAAATAACATTCTGTGTTGAAACTTGACCTTCGCCAATAGCTGCATAAACAGATTCAACATTAGGTGCAATATTCAACTCATCTGCGACGCCAATTAAAGCCTGCGGAGTCATCAAAGTAGAGATAGGCAAGTTACGCTTACGCATAGCACGAGTTAGCTCATCCTTACCCTCTTCAATGGCCTCAGAACGACGTTCCTTGCTGAACCACTGACGAATCTTATTACGAGCACGAGGAGACTTTACGAAGCTAAGCCAATCTCTAGATGGGCCAGCAGTATCTGACTTTGACGTCAAGACTTCAACAGTATCTCCATTAACAAGCTTAGTATCAAGAGGCACAAGACGGCCGTTAACGCGAGCGCCCATCATGCGATGACCAACTTCAGTGTGCACAGAATAAGCAAAATCTACTGGAGTTGCGTCTTGAGGAAGAGCAACAATACTCCCCTTAGGAGTAAAGACGTATACTTCTGAAGCTCCTAAATCTTGTTTTAAAGATCCTAAAAACTCATCCGAATCAGGTGTTTCACTAGTCCAATCGGCAAGCTGCTGAATCCACTTAAGATTATCTGCTTCGCTAAGTTCTTTACGATCTTCCTTTTCACGCTTTAAATCATCATTGTCTGGCTTACTTAAAGCGCGACCAGCCTGACCATTAGCTTTATACTTCCAGTGTGCAGCAATACCAAATTCAGCACGCCTGTGCATATCCCATGTACGAATCTGAATTTCAACAGGCTTTCCGCCAGGCCCTACAACAGTAGTGTGCAAACTTTGATACATGTTTAGCTTAGGCGTTGCTATATAGTCCTTAAAACGCCCAGGAACAGGGCTCCAGCGCGCATGCACGGCACCTAATGCGGCATAACAATCTCGAATTGAATCAACAATTATTCGTACGCCCACAAGATCATATATATTTTCAAAATCATGGCCTCGAACAATCATCTTTTGATAAATCGAGAAATAATCTTTTGGACGGCCTTTAACAGAAGCTTTAACATGCTGCTCAGCTAAATCTTCGTTGATTTCTTCAAGAATCTGGCGTAAATAAACTTCACGCTGACCAGCCCTACGAGCAACTAAAACAACGATTTCATTGTAAATTTTTGGATATAAAACCTTAAAACTTAATTCTTCAAGCTCTGTTTTAATCGCATTCATACCAAGTCTATTTGCAAGAGGAGCATAAACATCTAGAGTTTCACGAGCTTTTTTATGCGAGCTTGATGCTTTAACGTACCTCCATGTACGAGCATTATGCAATCGGTCTGCAAGCTTTACCACTAAAACTCGCACATCCCTACTCATTGCTACAACCATTTTTCGTATGGTTTCAGCTTGAGCGTTATCTCCATATTCCATATTCGAGATTTTGGTAACACCATCAACTAAACCTGCTACCGTATCTCCAAAATCAGCCCTACACTCTTCTAGCGTATAGTCTGTATCTTCAACCGTGTCATGCAATAATCCTGCTGCAACAACTACTGGTCCCATGCCAAGATCTGCAAGAATTTGCGCCACTGCAAGAGGGTGAATAATATATGGCTCTCCTGATTTACGACGCTGACCCGTATGCTGCTTCACTGCTCTCTTATAAGCACGATGAAGTATATCCATATTTTCACCGGGATGATGCCATTGGCACATTCGTAAAATTGGGCACAATGGGTTATTAGGTTCATTACTAATTTCGCAACCTAATTTATTAGCACCCTTTATTTCTTCTTGCGATTCGCCCATCGTACATCACCTCCCGTTTAACACTATCCTACATGTTTCAACAAAATCCGATAACTAAATTGTTGAATAACATAAAAAATATGGATATTCTTTGAACAAATGATAATAAATTCAAAAAATATCAGTAAATATTGTAAAACTTACGACAAATCCGACAAGCGCAAGCAAGTCGGATTTATAAGCATATTTATTTATTGCAATCCTGTTGAGCCAAAACCTTTATCAGATCGGTCTGAAGAAGGAAGTTTTTCAGCAGGAATAAAATCAGCCTTTACGTATCTTTGAATTACTAATTGAGCTATACGATCTCCTCTATGGAATTCAGCCGTATGCTCAGGATCCAAATTAATAAGCGGAACCTTAATCTCACCGCGATAACCAGCATCCACAGTTCCAGGAGCATTCAAAACAGTAACTCCTTGCTTAACTGCAAGACCAGAACGCGGGTGTACAAGGGCAACGTATCCTGCAGGCAACGCAATCGCGACTCCAGTCGGAACAAGCGCACGCTCAAAAGGTTTCAAAACAAAATCTTGAGTAGTACGCAAATC
Source organism: Gardnerella coleohominis (assembly GCF_002896555.1). GTDB lineage: Bacteria > Actinomycetota > Actinomycetes > Actinomycetales > Bifidobacteriaceae > Bifidobacterium > Bifidobacterium vaginale_F. The sequence continues at coordinate 187,604 of NZ_MNLH01000001.1, read as the reverse complement.
CGCACCAGCATCCGAAGCATGAGCATAATGAAGAGGCTCCATCGGCTCAGAATCATTATCGAGATAACTAATAAGCACCTCTAACTGTTCTGGTCCGTTATAAGTTTCATCATATGCCATTAAGCTGCGCACTCCTTGCAAATAGGATGGTTTTCAGTAGAAGATTCAGCAAGCTGACTGCGATGCTTAACCAAGAAGCATTCTGAGCAAATAAATTCATCACCTTGCATAGGAATTACTGTCACAGATGCATCTTCACCACTAAGATCTGCACCAGGCAACTCATAATCTTCAGCAATAGCATTCTCATCATCGTCAATCTCATTAGAAGAGTTCTGCGAACCCTTGATTAACGCTTGCAATGACTCTTCATCCTCATCTTTACTACGAGGGGAATCATAATCTTGTGCCATTATGGTCCTTTCGTTCTCTAAAGCTTCTACGCGCATAGCATACATGAATGCCACCCCGCACAGAATACACGTTTTTAAATATATGTAAAATGTTAAAGAATGCAGAGTATAGACTAAAGTATATAGATAGTATTGTTGGAAGCGAGGAAAGTGGTGTACAATGCTTGAAAATCCGCCAAAAACGGCGAGTTTCGATCATGTGGATGAGAATGGCGATTTAATTTTTATTTTCGAAAACACGCCGTTAAAAATTTTCATGGACGACACGCTGAAGCACGCCATAACAGAATCACAGCGCATTAAAGATAAAAGTAGTGAGAAATCCGAAGAAGGAACCTCAACATCTAGTGCGCTTCCTATATCACAAATTCAAGCCCTTATTCGAGCAGGTATTGACCCAGCTCATGTCTCGCAACGCTATCATATTAGCGAATCGCAGGTTAGAAGATTCTCTGCTGGCGTCGAAACAGAAAAGCAATACGCTATAGAGCAATTCTTAGCTGTTCCAGCTCCTAAGCAAAGTAATATGCGAACTCTTTCAGATTTAATCGAGCGAACACTAGCAAAAGCTCGCATTGGAATGGAAACAGTGAAATGGAAAGCCACTCGTAGAGGACTTGAACCATGGCGAATTGTTGCTCAATTCAACACTGCTACTCGAACAATTAAAGCTGAATGGACTTGGAACATGCATGACAATACTGTTTCGTGCATGAATCCTTCCTCTAGACTTTTGCTTGGCGAAGAAATAACATCTTCAGCTCACGTAAATACAAATAAGTCTTCATTCACTACTCCTTATCGAGATAATGTAAATGCGGCTTTTCCTTTTGAAAATAGTGAACTTCCTGGAAATTCAATACGTTCAGCAAGAATTGAACGCGCTATTTCTCAATGGGAGCTTAACGATAAAAACTCTAACGCAAATTCATTAGCAGTTTCTAACGATGCAAATCAATTTGATTCCAGTGAAGATTCACAATTAAACAATCAAAATGAAGTAAACACTCTTGCGGATTACGTAAATAAATCATCCGCATCCGCGCCAAAGAATTCTTCAAACGGAAATGAAAAAGTTAGTGCACCTTCCAAACTGAATGTGAAAGCAAATCATAGTTCCAACAGAGGCAATACATCAGCTAAAGTTGGAAATAAATCTGATAATGCTACAAACACCAATATTTCTGACACTAATTCTGATTCAGAAAGCGCTTCGAAAATAGCAGAAAGCTCTAAATCTTCTAGATACTCTCAAGAAGATTTATTGCTACAAAAAGATGACATATCAAAATTATCAGCTTATGAAACTTCACAATTAAATGCTCAAGAAGCTTCAAATAGTACAATAAAGCATTCCAATAAGCGCACTAATTCTCAAAAAGCTGAAATAGGTACAAGCGCAAACAACGAAAAGCATGATTCTAATAAAAGCCAGAATCTTTCAGATGCTTCTACCCTGATTTCAGCTGAAAACACGAATGCGGCTGAAAAATTAAATAACGAAGAAAAACAACGTCCTAATGAGCATAAGAGAAAAAGCGGAAGATCTGCTGTTCCTAGCTGGGATGAGATTTTATTTGGAGAAGGATGATTTTAGAAAGCTATCTATAAAACATCTAAATACCTTGCTTAATCACAAAGTCGATTAACAAAATCAGTCGACCAAATCAATTAAGCAAGGTATCTCCATTTCAAGACGCGTCATAGATCCATGCACACTTGGCAAACTCATAGCTTTTTCAGATTGCATTCGAGAATCAACTATTGTAACGCGATTCTTAGCTTGAACAATCACATCACCTAAAATTTCACGAGCTCTACTACAAACATCACCAAAAACACCATCTGAAATAGCTTGATCTTTAGTTCTAACTAATGCTTTATCTTCTAAAACATTCCTCCAATTTTGAGCTAACTCATCTGCGCTAACACCATCCTGTGCGTAAAGCATTACGGATCTAGGCTCTCCAGCAACTAAAGAAACACCTTTCATTAATTGTGCATTCTTAGCTATGTCAATGCGCTGATTAGCGTCAGATTGAATCATTCCATGATCAGCAGTAATAATAATTAAAGTTCCACTAGCACACTGTTTACGCAATAATCGCAATTGCTCATCAACTTGCTCAAAAGCAGCAATCCATTCTCCAGAATCGCAACCGTAATTATGGCCAACCTTATCTGTATCACGCAAATACATATAAGTAAGTCCAGGTTCAAATGTTGTTTTAGCAGCAGCGAAAATGCGAGCGCGCGGAGTTCCACCAGTTATATAATTTGCTCCACGTAATGCAGCAATAGTAAGAGGAGAATTTTCAAATTTAGGAAGACTTACACTATCAGAGCGAACACCTTGCTTTGATAATAATTCAAAAATAGTTGGCTGACGTTGCAAATCTTCTGGATTCGGGGCATCACGAAATTGAATCAACTGAGCTAAAGCGCCCGTTTCATGATTTTTTTGAGTATATCCAGTCATACATGTAAGACCTGGGCAAGTTCCGGTTCCAAAAGTACTCATTGCTGCAACTGTTGTACTAGGCAAACACGAATAAATCGGACGCTGATTTAACGGTTCTTTCATAAGCGAGCGAAGATAAGGAGCATGCCCAATTCTATTAACAATATTCCAATAACCTAAACCGTCAACAAGCACAACAATTGCTTGACGCGCACATGGAATATTTAAAGCTTTTCGCAAAAAAGAAGAATCTTCATGAATAGCAGTTCTTACTGGAACACCAATCGCATCGCAAATTGCAGGAAGAACAGACGATAAATGTAAAGCACCGCCAAAATTATAAATAGACGACGACTGCCAATCGCCATATCCAACTTTTTCATCAAATCGCAGCAACTCTTGCAAAGACAGCATTTCAACGCTCATACATATCATTGAACCACTTTATGAAGAAAACACACAAGTTTAACTAATCAAGCACATCAAGCACATCAATTACATCAATCGCATCAATCACAAGTTTCATCAAACAATTAAACTATTCCAACACCTTGTGCACATAAATTGCTATTATGATACTTTGTAAAATCATTCCAAGGAGTTACATCATGCCTTCACGCCGTCATTCAACAGCACCTGCTTTTGACCCAAGAAAAGTTAAAGAGCATATTGTTGAAACGCCGCTCAATGAAGAAATGAGCAAGTCGTTCTTGGAATATGCTTATTCCGTTATTTACGCACGCGCTTTACCTGATGCACGAGATGGTATGAAACCAGTTCAAAGAAGAATCGTGTATCAAATGGGCAATATGAATTTAAGCCCTGATCATGCTTATATGAAATCCGCTCGAGTAGTCGGCGAAGTAATGGGTAAATTGCACCCTCACGGCGATTCTGCAATTTATGAGGCAATGGTTCGTTTAGCTCAGCCATTCTCTTTGCGACTCCCTCTGGTTGATGGACACGGAAACTTCGGCTCCTTAGACGACGGTCCTGCAGCTTCGCGTTATACAGAAGCGCGTTTAGCACCTGCAGCTTTAGGCATGAATGCAGATATTAACGAAGATACAGTTGATTTTGCGCCAAACTACGATAATAAGCTTAAAGAACCAACAGTTCTTCCATCCGCAATACCTAATTTACTTGTAAATGGAGCTTCTGGAATCGCAGTTGGCATGGCCACTAATATGGCCACTCACAACTTAGGAGAAGTAATTGCAGCTGCAAAGTATGTGATGAAGCATCCTGACGCAACTTTAGATGATTTAATGCAATTTATCCCAGGCCCGGATTGGCCAAACGGAGGAATTATTGTTGGTAGATCTGGAATACGCGAAGCATATGAAACCGGTAGAGGCGCTTTCACTACCAGATCCCAAACGCATATTGAAAATATTACCGCTCGTAAAAAAGCGATTATTGTAACTGAACTTCCATTTATGGTAGGACCTGAGCGAGTACTTGAGCGAATTTCTCAAGGAATTAAAGCTCATAAACTTGACGGAATTTCTGGAGCTATCGATTTAACAGATCGCCATAATGGCACTCGCTTAGTAATAGAAATTAAAACAGGATTTGATCCAAACGCAGTTCTTGCGCAACTTTTTAAGCACACTCCACTACAAGAAAGCTTCACGATTAATAATGTAGCTTTAGTGGACGGAAGACCGCATACTATGGGATTGCGTGAACTTTTAGACGTGTGGATTTCTCACCGCAGAACAGTAGTTCGCAGACGTAGCGAATTTAGAAGAACTAAAGCACAAGAACGCTTACACTTAGTTGATGGCTTATTACTTGCTTTACTTGATATTGATGAAGTGATTCAAGTTATTCGCTCTTCAGAAGATGCTGATAGCGCTAAAACTAAATTAATTAAAGTTTTCGATTTAGACGATATTCAAGCACAATATATACTCGATTTACGTTTGCGTAGACTTACAAAAATGAGTCGCATAGAACTTGAATCCGAACGCGACGATTTACTAAAGAAAATCGATGAATTAAATAAGATTTTAAGTTCTAATATTGAGCTTGATAAAGTTGTTATAGCAGACATGGATTCCGCTGTAAAGCAATGGGACACTCCACGAAGAACTATTCTTTTAGACGAACAAGAAGATGGAAGTTTCACCACAGTTCAAACTCGAAATACTAAAAGTTCAGATGCAGATATTGCTATGGCAGCTGTTCATGAAGCTAATAAGTTAACTTCCGTCCAAGCAGATGTTGCAGCAGCGAATGCAGCCCGTCTTGCTGGAGAATCTAATGCCGCAGCCGCAGCATTGCAATTAAGCGATGAGCCGTGCGCAGTTGCCTTAAGCGCATCTGGATTAATAGCTAGAACAAATATAGATACTTTTAATAAGTGGAAAACAAGCTCTAGAAATATTTTCGATACGCCTTGCCACAATATGTTTGTAACTACAACACGCTCAACATACGCCCTGATTACTTCAGCTGGCCGACTTGTTCTTGCGCATGTAGCTGATTTGCCTCAACTTAATTCGAACGTAAATGGTGAAGATTTACAAACTGAACCACTGCATCTATCTAGCGGCGTTAAAGCAAATGAATTATTAACATCAACTCAAAGCACAAGCCCAGTTGATGGAGAAAACGTTGTTTCTGCGCTATCACTTAATCCAGATAAACCAGAACCAATCGCTATGGGAACAAAAGACGGCGTAGTAAAACGCTGGAATAGCGATTCCCCTACTACCATGGATTCTTGGAGCGTTATTGATTTAAAGCCTGGAGATAGTGTAATTAATGCGGCTATTGCGCGCGACGATGACCGTCTAGTCTTTATTAGCTCGGATTCTTCATTACTAACTTTCGAAGCAAAACAGGTGCGACCACAAGGAAGAACAGCTGCAGGAATGGCAGGCATTCGTTTAGCAGATGGATGTATCGTATCAGCATTCTCAGTAGTTTCCAAAGATAATATTGCATGGAACTATGAAGAAGGCGATAATGGATTATTCTGCGCATCCGGAACTATTGTTTTCACAGCAGCAGGAGATGAAAATGCTCTGCCTGGCACAGATAATGGAGCAGCTAAACTAACGCCACTAGCAATGTATCCAACTAAGGGACGTGGAACTGGTGGAGTACGATCGCAAAGATTCTTGAAAGGACAGAATACTTTGTTACACGCGTACGTTGGAAATTATCCACTTTATGCTGTTACTCCTGGTGGCTCAAATGTTGAATTACCTAAACCAGATATGCGACGGGATGCTTCTGGAACAGAGCTAGTTTCCCCTATTGCACATATTGGCTAGATAGAAAGTTAAAAATAAAAATCGCGGTTAGCAATATAACAAAAATGGTGCCTTCATTCTAATAACGAAGGCACCATTTTTATATTAAGTTTAGATTATTTTTGCATTATAACCTTAGACTCATGCATTTCTTCAAGCAAATCTTCCACCAAATATTCATCACTCATGCAATGCATATCCGAAATACCGTTACGCATCACGTGGAAAGCGTTTGCTTAATGTCAAAAGCTTAATAGGTGGGTGCATTTTTGCCCTTATGTAGCAGGGCTTAGCGTAGTTAAACGTTAAAAGGTTTAATGATTGGTTTCTTTAGGCTGGTTTCTTGCAGTGTTAAATGCGGTTTTGCTATTTTATCAGTTATAACTTATAAATTATTGATCTTCTCATTAAATTTCACTTATAAGTGTGATAGACTGTAATTGGTTAAGGAATGAGGGTGAAATTTTATGATTAAACGCGAACTGTATATGAGCCGTATTCGTCCATTCATTGGAACTGATTTGATTAAGGTTATGACTGGTATACGCCGGTGTGGAAAGTCGGTTATGTTGAAGCTGATTCAGCAGGAGCTTACAGAATCTGGTGTTAGTTCGACGCAGTTTATTTCAATCAACTTTGAAGATATGTGCTATTCGCATCTTCTAACCGCTCAGGCGTTGAACGATGAGATTGTTAAACGTGCTAAAGAGATTGGTGGTAAGGTTTACCTCTTTTTTGATGAGATTCAGGAGGTTAAAGATTGGGAAAAGTGCGTTAATTCTTTACGTGTTTCTTTGGATTGTGATATTTACATTACTGGGTCGAATGCGAAGTTGTTATCTGGCGAGCTTGCTACTTATTTGGGTGGTAGATATGTGGAGTTTGTGATATATCCTTTCTCTTTTGGGGAGTTTATGGAACTGTATCACTCAGTCAGTCCCAATGCATCCAATCAGCAGTGTTTTCAAGAATACTTGCTTGCTGGGGGCATGCCTTACCTTGCAAATCTGCGTTATGTAGATGCTCCATCTAAGCAGTATCTTCATGATTTGTTTAATTCGGTTCAGCTTAAGGATATTGTGAAACATAATAAAATTCGTGATGTTGATTTGCTTGAACGAATCATTGCTTACGTGATTGCTAATGTTGGAACGACTTTTTCTGCAACATCTCTTGCAAAGTTTTTGAAAAACGAGCATCGTACTGTCGCTCCAGAAACGATTTTGAACTATATAAAATACTGTTGCGATGCGTACTTGTTCTATCAGGTAAAAAGAGAGGATTTGCAGGGCAAGCAGGTTCTTTCTTCTAATGAAAAGTACTATATTGCTGATCATGGTATTCGCGAGGCTATCTTCGGTGGCAATATGCGAGATATTAATCTTATTTTGGAAAATATTGTATATTTGGAATTGCTTCGTCGAGGTTATGAAGTGACTGTTGGCAGAATGGGTGACAAGGAAATTGATTTTGTATGCAGTAAGCGTGGTGAAAAACTGTATGTTCAGGTCACTTATTTGCTTGCTTCACAAGAAACGGTGAGTCGTGAGTTTGGAGTGTATGATGCTATTCGCGATAATTTCCCGAAATATGTTGTTTCTCTTGATGAGTTTGATATGAGCCGAAATGGGATTAAGCACAAGAATATTCGTGATTTTCTTTTATCTGATAAATGGAACTGAAAAAACCTGAGTATGGTTAGGATGCTTAGTTAAGGTGTTGGTTTTAGCATAAACACATGTTATATTTCTGCGTATTGTAAGTGGATGCGAAAAAGCTCGCACCTATTGAAAAAATTAAAAATTTTTTCTTTAATAAGGCTTCTGCTTAGTGTATTAAACATTAAACAGAAGCCTTAATTATTAACAAAACGTAAGCAATCAAAACTACGTATTATTTACCACTTATAACTAGTTTCTGCGCTTGCACGTTGCAGAAAATGATTTAGCTAGTCCGGCGATACCAGCAAAAAGCGAGGCAATTGCGGAAGAGAGAACTGTGGTTGTGGTTGAACCGGTTTGTGGAAGATTCTTAGCAGCATGCTTAGCTTCAGGCTTAGCTTCAGGCTGTTTCGGTTGCTCCGGTTGATCAGTTTGATCAGGAGCTGGCGCTGGCTCAAGTTCCTGCTCTGGCTCAGGCTCAGGAACCGGTGTTGGTTCCGGTTCCGGCGGCGTTGGAGGAGTCGGTGGTGTTGGCTTCTTAGTAACAGTTACTGTGGCAGATGCTGTTGCAGTAGCGCCACCATTATCCGTTACGCTAAACGTAATCTTATAGGAGCCAACTTTAGTATTATCAAAGCCACCGTTATCTGTTAGCTTTACTTTACCGGTTATATCACCATCTTCCGGATCTTTAGCAGACACTATAAGACTATTCAAATCAATCGAATCGCCTTCAGTAATCGTTTTATCTTGCAATTTAAGAATTGGAACCTGATTTAAAACAACAGCATTCAAATCATAAATAGCATAAACTGTCATATCGCTATCTACTTTAGTGCCAGCAAGAAACTCTGAGCCTTTACCATCAGAAGAAGTATTCCACATCATGAAAGAATACCCATACTTCGAAGGATTAGCAGGCATAGACTGATCACTAATAGACTCACCAGCTTGCACTTTTACTTTCGCATACTCACTTCCCTCGTTTATAAAAGTAACTGTATGACCAGCTTCTTTTATCCACTTCGGGAACACAACGAAAGTGTGATTTGTAGAGCAATACTGTGTACCGAGTTTACTACCAAACGTATTTACACCCTTGCTATCTCTAATTACAGCAAAAAAATATGGATAATCAATAAATGGCTTATTACCAAAATCCCAATACGCAACGGTTGTACTCTTAATAATCTTTTTATCATCATCATCCATGCGATCATATGACGTGTATGGATAACCATTCGACTTTTGCGCAACATAGAACTGCCAACCAACAAACTTGTAACCTGGTTTCGTAGGATTAGTTGTCGGGAATTGAATAGCATTATCTTTTACACGAATACGCTCAAAAATATTGTCATCATTATACTTGAAATTCCAGTTACCATCAGATCTATAGCTTCCATCAGCATTTTTTGCCTGCTCATACGAAAAGCACTTGTCTGCCACAGACTCATCCTTGGCATAAATAATTTCCAAGGCGTTAATACGGAACAATTTATTCTGATACGTTTTATTCGACCCTTTAGATGGAATCCATTTAAAATGACTTATATCGCCTTGAAATTCTTTTCCTTCATCTGCGGAAACATTATTATACGTCACATAATACGGGCTTGGAATTGTTCTGCCTACCACTGACACTTCGTACTCATGGCTTGAATCATAACTACCCAAGCTTTTTGTTGCGCTCGTAGCAGTATCAGGATTATAAGTGCCAGCAGTCGTTGCTACTATCTCGTTATCAGTTAAATCTTTTATCTGAAACTGGATCTTTGAAAACGCATCTTTAACGTCTTTTCCAATTTTGTCTGAGTTAGGACCAGGCCAATTCACAAAATTCAGTTGACCAAAATCGCTATTACCATTAATCAATGCATTTTTATTATCACTGTTCATGGTTTCAAATACAAGGCTAACCTTAAGCTCAGTTGTTTGTGTTTGAGGATCATGAGTTGGATTAACAACCGGCTTACCACTAGCAAAAAGCGCTTGATTAAAAATCGTTGGAGAAACTGAGTTTTCACTAACTTTAGACTTTGAATCAATGTTTGATTCAGTCTCTGTATCAGTATTTACAGCAGAATCTACATTAGATTTAGCGGTAGTCTTAACGACAGTGTTTACATTAGTATTTGTATCAAGCTTGACATCAGACTTTACACTACTCTTAGTCTCAAGCTTGGATTCAGTATTTGTATCAGAATTTGATTTCGAATTCGTTTCAGGTTTTATGTTATCTTTATCAGAAGAATCGGAAGAATCAGAAGACTTTATGCCATTCTTCCCAGAAGCATCGGTTTCTTGAGAAGAGCTATTTTCAATTAGGGGGGGGGGTAGTGACTTTTGCAGTAGAAACACCCGAAATATTAGGAGTAGAAACCTCAGCCGCATTCGCAGTCTGCGCTACGCAAAAAGCGCAAGCAGCAGTAGCAATACTCATCATTGTTGTAGACAACACAAGCACAGTTCTCTTGTTCATTTTTCCCTCTTATAAAATAAACAAATTTAAAAAACTTATAAAATAAAAATCACACAGCTGCAATCTCATCCTAAGAATGCAACCTCACTGACCAATATACCACAATTCAATATAATGTTTATACAAAATTATGAATTAAAAAACGTATCGAATAATTAAGACTCATGCATTTCTTCAAGCAGATCTTCCACCAGATATTCATCACTCATGCAATGCATATTCGAAATACCGTTGCGCATCAAATCGTAAGTAACCGAATGGTAAAACACGTCAAGCGCCTGCTCATAGCTCAACCCAGCACGCTCAGCAAGAAGACTTACAACTCTCGCATACTTCATTTGCAACAAAACAGGATTCGCATTCAAAATCCATCACTCCCCTAAATGTTTGCCACACCTTTTTCGCGCATGAAGGAAATAATATCGTTTGTAATATACTCTTTGCCTTGAGTATGTAAAGCATCATATGACGGAACAATATAAGACATAAGAATATTACTTTTCTTAGTCAAAGCATCATACGTATCGCGAGGGTCTTGATTAAGTTTCTTAGCAACATTTTCAATACAAAATATCGCAAAATCAAGCTTATCTCTATCAAAGGCCTCTTGCTTATTGTCATTCATCTTCAAGATCTTTCAAGAACTCATCAAATGAACTGTATTTTTTCACATTAGGATCATATTTAAGTTGTTCAGCTTCTTCAAACGCAGCAAGCGTATCAGCATTAGGAATATGATATTTCTTGCAAAGAGCACAATCTGTTGTAGATAGATCAGAAATAGAATCTAAATCAGGCATACAACCCTCCTACTGCAAATATTTGTTACTGGAAAAGACAAAATCAGCAACAATAAAAATGATACAATATTCAAAAACATAAGCAATACTGTAAGTAATCAAATGAGTTCAACGTCTTATTTAGACTAAATAAAAGTTTCAAATTTACATTTTATTGCATATCATCTTAAAGCATAAAAACAAGCCAAATAAATAAGGCTAATAAATTTTATTTTAGAGTGCTTATGAAATTATTTATGCATCAATAGATGCATTTTTCTTGATAAACACACTTATTTTTTGTATCATAAGAGCGGGGGTGGTATATGAACAAGAACTATAATCAGAATTACACAAAAGAAGAAATTTCAGCAATACTTGCAAAGATAAAAGACTGCATAAAGAATGACCGTTTTACCATCTCGTTAAACGAAAATCGTCAAGAAAACATAAACTTCATTCGAGAATACAACATGCGATCGGATATTCAGAAAAATATACTTCTCAACATAGAAGTGGAAGATTTTTGTCATTCGTTAAAAAACAAAAAAAGAGGCTATGAATATGAAACGCTTTACGTATTCGCACCACGCGTAAAACTATCACACGTAGGTAAATGTGAGATGGTAAACATTTACACGAAGTTTAATATCATTACTATTTCTCAGCAAAATAGAACAGTTGTTATTTCATTCCATAAAGCAAATAAACAGATAGATTATTTATTTAAATAATCTAATAAACAACTCAAAAATATAATAAATCTGCTAATTTTCAATAAAAGGCTCATAATGAAAGATAATAAGACATTTTGCGAAGAATGCAGGAATGATGTTGAGTACTCAACAAAATCCGTTCCAATGACTGCATCTATTAAAGGAAAACAATATTCCTACACTGGCACAGAAGCACACTGCAAAGAATGCGGTTCTGCCGTATATGTATCCGAAATTATTGACGCGAATCTTCGAGCATTGTATGACGAGTATCGTAAAGAAAACAACATCATTCCGCTTGACGAAATCAAGAAAATCCCTGCTAAATACTCAATAGGCAAACGTCCGCTATCACTACTGCTCGGTTGGGGTGAACAAACGTTTTCTAGATTTGCGGATGGAGACATTCCTTCAAAACAATATTCCGACATTTTGCAACATATCTATAACAACCCGGAATATTACTTGCAATTATTAATCAGCAATAAGGATAATCTGAAATCTGCAATTAGTTACGAAAAAAGTTATAAGGCAACACAAACACTAATAAACGAATCACAAAATAATTCTGCAAACAATAACTTTGATAGCAATAAGTCGAGTGACAAAATAAACAATGTAATACAATACTTGCTTATAAAGTGTGAGGATATAACTCCCCTAGCATTGCAAAAGTCCTTATACTACATTCAGGGTTTTCATTTCGCTTTTTATAAATCGTTTATATTTACCGATGATTGTCAAGCATGGGTTCATGGACCTGTGTATAAAGACGTCTATTTGCGCTATAAAAACTACACTTTTGATCCAATAGATTCACCAACGACAGAAATATCAGGAATTAAATCATCAGAGAAATTAGATGATTACAGATACGCTCAAAAAAGTGACATCACACGACTTACAGCAGAACTAACAACCACACTATCTACTACCGAAAAAGCAGTATGCGATAGTGTTATTGATAATCTTTGCTGTTACAGTGGTAAAGAACTTGAACGATTTACGCATCATGAGGAGCCTTGGATACTTACTCGCGGCAATCTAAAAACTGATGATTCATCAGATAAAATAATCAGCAAAAAGATAATTGGCAAATACTTTACGAAAATAAAAGAAAAGTACAATATGATAAATCCAGATGACATTCGCCAATATGCGAAAGATATGTTTGCCAGTAAATAACTAACTAAATAACTAACTAAATAAATAACTAAATAAATAACTAAATAAATAACTAAATAAATAATCTACATAAAAATCCTCCTGCAGTAATTCACTAGACAGGAGGATTTTTGTGTAAGTAATTTACACACAATCGATACTCGTGAGTAATTCACGTTCAATATAATTTATTTCACTTATAAACAAAGCGTTTATATAGCAAAATCAGGTATCGATTTTGGAGCGATCGAAGTCGTCCGCGTTATCAACAATAAACTGCTTGCGCGGAGGAACATCATCTCCCATTAGCAAATCGAATACTTCGCTCGCCTGCTGAGCATCTTCCATGCGAATCCTTCTAAGCATACGAGTTCTAGGATCCATAGTGGTGTCTGCAAGCTGATCCGCATCCATCTCGCCCAAGCCCTTATAACGCTGAATATCGCTGTTAAAATCAATGCCCTTAGCTTGCAAATCATCAAGCTTTCCAGCCAATTCGTCGTCTGAGTAAGTATAAATGTACTCGCCCTTGTGCTTTCCAGCGAGAGCAATTCTGTGAAGAGGCGGCACTGCAGCATAAACATGACCGTGCTCAATAAGCGGACGCATATAACGATAGAACAGCGTTAGCAGCAAAATACGAATGTGCGCGCCGTCAACATCAGCATCTGTCATCATAACAATCTTGTTATAACGCGCTTGCGAAATATCAAAACTTGCTCCCGATCCTGCTCCAACAACCTGAATAATCGCAGCGCACTCTTTGTTTGAAAGCATTTGTGCAAGACTTGCTTTTTGCACGTTCAAAATCTTACCGCGAATCGGAAGAAGCGCTTGGAAAGCAGAATTTCGAGCAGCTTTTGCAGTACCAAGTGCAGAATCACCCTCGACGATGAAAAGTTCTGCAACATCGTCGTTTCCAGGCTGGCAATCAGAAAGTTTTGGCGGCATTGAAGCAGACTCAAGCGCATTCTTTCTGCGAGTAACTTCCTTAGTTTTACGCGCTTGAATACGCGCATGCATTTCAGAAACGATTTTCTCTAAAACTCGCGCAGACTGCTCTTTGAACCCTCGCTTAGATCCGGAAATCATTTCTCCGAATTGAGCGTCAGTCATTTTAGTAACGATTGGCTTAACTTGAGCGGTTCCAAGAACATCCTTAGTTTGACCTTGGAATTGAGGTTCAGCAATGCGAACAGTTATAACAGCAACCAAGCCTGCTGTAATATCATCGCGTTCAATTTTCGTATTCGAATCTTTAAGATTTACTTTTAGCTTGCGAGCGTTATCTTCAACAGCTTTACGAATCTGCTTAGTCAATCCTTGCAAGAATCCGTCTACGTGCATGCCTCCGCCAGGAGTTTCAACAACGTTCACGAAACTGACAATCGTTGAATCGTAGCCGTTCACCCAGCGCATTGCAATATCAACACCACACTTACGCGTTACTTGCTGAGCATGTAAATCTCCTGCAGAATCAACAGCTTGCGTTTCTTCTACATAAGTATCTTCGCCAGAAATGCGCCAAATATCCGATACTGCTTCACCTTTTGAAAGAAAATCAACGAAATCTTTGACGCCACCATTATGCAAAAATTCAACTACTCGAGGATGATGCTTATTTTGCATTGAGTTAGCAGACTCAGTATTTGCAACAGATTGCGCAACTGATTCTTCAGATTCAGCCTCTTCAGTCTCATCTTCAGACGCGATATCTTCAGAATCATCTTCAGTATCAGCTTCATCTTCTAATGTTGCTTCAGATTCTAAGCCATCAGATTCTAATTCTTCAAATTCGGACGCAGAGTCATCGCTATTATCAGACTGATTTTCAAGAAGATTATTTTCTTCAACATTATCTTCTACAACAGTACCTTCTACAACATTGTCTTCCGTATCTTCCGGCAAATCAATTTCTTCAATATTTGCCGATTCGCCTTCAGGCACATGCTCGTCAATAACAGTAATTTTTAAGCCTGGAACCAGGAAACTTGTTTGACGTACGCGAGCAATAAGCTGCTCATAACTAAAGCGAGCAGTTGAATTAAAAATCTCAGGATCAGCCCAATAGCGAACTCGAGTACCTGTAGTTTTTGGAGAAACAGTGCCAATAATCTCAAGCTCAGTAGGCTTGTTCTTGCGCGTACGCTTAAACGGAGAAGCTGGAGACGGATGCATTGGATCTGCATCACTATAAACTCCAGGATGCCCCTGATGAAAAGCCATGTGGTGTGTTTTGCCATCACGATCGACTTCAACATCCAATCGCAAGCTTAAAGCGTTTACAACAGAAGAACCAACGCCATGCAAACCACCTGCAGCATTGTACGAAGCGTTACCAAACTTAGCGCCAGCGTGAAGTTTAGTAAGAACAACTTCAACACCTGTAAGTTTTGTTTTAGGCTCTACATCTACTGGAATACCACGGCCGTTATCCGCAACTTCAATAGAACCATCGTCGTGAAGAGTAACAGTAATATGATTGCAGGCACCAGCTAAAGCCTCATCGACAGCATTATCAATGATTTCCCAAAGGCAATGCATTAAACCTTGGCTATCAGTTGTACCAATATACATACCTGGGCGCTTTCGCACAGCATCCAAGCCTTCAAGCACAGTCAGACTGTCGGCATCATACTGTTCTCGATCTTTATTAGAGACCACTTTTACCCCTTGCATGGATTAAATATACAACCGATTATTTTAAGCAATAAGTGTCGTACTATCACTAAAAGTAACAATACGACACTTCGCATATAACACTACTCAATCACTGATCTAAGAAGTCACGCAAAGTTTGCGATCTAGAAGGATGACGCAACTTAGACATTGTCTTAGACTCGATTTGACGAATACGCTCACGAGTAACACCATATACTCGACCAATATCGTCCAAAGTCTTTGGCTGACCATCTTCCAAACCGTAGCGCATTTTAATAACGCCAGCTTCCCTAGGAGACAAAGTTTCAAGAACTTGCCTAAATTGTTCCTGAAGAAGCGAGAATGCCACAGCATCCGATGGAGCGATTGCATCAGTATCTTCAATTAAATCGCCAAACTCAGAATCGCCATCTTCACCCAAAGGAGTGTGCAAAGAAATTGGCTCACGACCATATTTCTGTACTTCTTGCACCTTTTCAACAGGCATATCAAGCTCGCGTGCAAGCTCATCTGGCGTAGGTTCGCGACCAAGATCTTGAAGCATCTGACGCTGAACTCTAGAAAGCTTATTAATAACTTCCACCATATGCACTGGAACTCGAATAGTACGAGCCTGATCTGCCATAGCACGAGTAATAGCCTGGCGAATCCACCAAGTAGCATAGGTTGAGAACTTAAAGCCCTTCTTCCAATCGAACTTTTCCACTGCACGAATTAAACCGAGGTTACCTTCCTGAATCAAATCAAGGAAAAGCATGCCTCGACCGGTATAACGCTTTGCAAGAGAAACCACAAGACGCAAGTTTGCTTCAAGAAGATGATCTTTAGCTTTCTTACCATCTGCTGCAGCCCACTTAAGCTCGCGCTTACGCTTGAACTCCATTTGGTCAATTTGCGTATCAAGCAAATGCTGAGCATACAAACCAGCCTCAATACGCTCTGACAAATCAACTTCCTGCTCAGCATTAAGCAAGCTCACGCGACCAATCTGCTTTAAATAATCCTTAACAGGATCCGCTGTAGCACCAGTAGCGATTACGCGGCGCTTAGGATTACCAGGAGCAGAATTTAAAGGATCGTCGTCATCATCATCGCGTACAACAAACGCACCTTTAGCTTGCGGAACAACAGGCTCTTCGGCTTTTGCATTATCTTCTGAATCTTCATTATCGTCGATATCTGAATCATCAAAATCAGCATCTACGTCGTCATCAACGTCTAAACCGTCTACGTCGTCTACATCATCAACGTCAACGTCATCAATATCTTCAGGATGAATATCGTCGAGATCATCCAGCTGCATACTCAAATCATGATCGTCAACATCATCAACGTCAACGTCATCATCGCCAACAGAATCTAATGAATCAGGTCCATCTTCATCGTGAGAATCATCATTAAAATCAACATTCTCATCTTCATCTAAATCACTAATTTCATCATCTTTTTTAAGCGAACTCGAAGATTTAGACGTTGCGGAAGACGAACGCGTACTACTTTTATGAGTACCGCTAGTCTTACGAGTTTTTGCTGGCTTATCTTCTTTAGTGGTAAGTTCGTCAGCTTCTAGTTCTTCACTCGTCAACTATTCCTCCTGATACAACCATTGTCATAAAAATTATATAAAGGCATAGTTATGGCAATGTCAACTTTGTGCGTCTTGCTAGTTAACCACCTTCTAAAGACAATCTAGCTCCTTAATTTTTAAACTATTCCTGATAAGTCAGCGAATTTTATCCTTTTTCAGCCATTGTGGTTCAACACCGTTTTCATATGCAGATTTAACAATTCTCGCCATTGAACAATCCTCGGAAGCATTTAAAGCAAGATTTACATAACGCTCGACTTTTCCTAAGCTAAACCACCATCTCAGATACGCAATCAATGCATAAATATGCGCTGTTAATTCAGAATAACCACTCATGATGTAGGCCATAGAAGTTAAAACGTCAATAGCATTATTCACTCTGCGAATGTCTTGGATATGATCGTAATAAGTAAATTTACTTTCTAAACAATCCCTAAGATGCTGTGACATTACTTTTGTATGAGGTTCGAAAGCCAAAGAATACAATGACTTATACTCATACCACTCGTGATAATCATCTAGAATAGAAATAAGCATTGCATCGCGCACATTTATATTACTAGTCATAACTAATGGCAAATATATTAAATCAATTCCGCGCAATCCTATATTTTCACTTGAAGTGCATTCATTTTTAGAAGAATTTTCTTCGATATCAGCTTTCTCATAAGAAAACATTTCATACCAGTTACTTAAAGCTTTTTCTCCGCAAATAATATTTGCTTCTGACTCTCCACGCATTTTAACTAGACTTTGATAAGCATTTATTCTATCGGATACAAGAAAGCGCAGATTTTT
The DNA here is from genome assembly GCF_002896555.1 of Gardnerella coleohominis. Classification (GTDB taxonomy): domain Bacteria; phylum Actinomycetota; class Actinomycetes; order Actinomycetales; family Bifidobacteriaceae; genus Bifidobacterium; species Bifidobacterium vaginale_F. The sequence goes on along the minus strand of NZ_MNLH01000001.1, from coordinate 169,615 downwards.
AATCCACTGTGAATTTTCGGAATTATTCTTAGATATGAAAGACTGTTGAAATACATGTGACAAATTTTTTTTAAGGAAATCATAATAGTCAGAAGACTTGCTATCTAAGTTATCGTATTCTTTTGCATTGATTGGTTCATTGTCCAGATCAACACATTCATACGTATAGATATGGCTATCAGATTTATCGATAATAATTCCAGTTGTAACAGTCATAATTCCCCCTAAACATCCCCATGTTTTACGTTTTATGTTTTATGTTTTACGTTTTTACGTTTTAGCCAATGATTATTTTTTTAAAAGCATAATCAAGCTTTAGTTAAAAAGTTTCTCAACAAAATTTTTAATTAGCAATAAAAAATCATCATTGTGGTCAGAAGTTCAAAAACAAAATAGAACCAAAACAAAATAGAACCAAAACTAGAACCAAAACTAGAACCAAAACTAGAACCAAAACAAAATAGAACAAAAACCAAAACAAAAATTAAAACAAAAAACTTAAATATAAAGTATAAAATTTGTACACGCACGTAGGATAATGTCTAAACCCTGTGGATAACTTCATATTATGGATATTGATGCGGAACTTAAGCAAATAGAAAGTCGTATTGGTGTTCTTATAGAGCAGCAATTCGAGTCTCCGGCATGCAAAAACCTTCGTTCAGCGTGCAAAGACACCATGCAAACAGTGATAGACCAAGCTTTTACGTCTAGCGAAGGAGGCAAGCGTCTACGCGCATTGTTGGCGCTATGCTCTTACGATGCTGTGCTAGCAACTAAATCCAACGCGCAAAACTTAGATTTTGAACCTTCTTTAGACGATCCTAAACGAATGTCAATGATTGACATGGCGTGCGCTATTGAGGTTTTCCAAACAGCTGCACTTATCCACGACGATATTATTGACGAATCGTCATTAAGACGAGGCAAGCCAAGTGCTTACTACGCTCTTACGAACGTTTATGACAGCCAGCAAATAGGCACAGGATTAGGCCTTATGCTCGGCGATTTATTAGCTTCTGAAAGTTTTGATATAGCTCGAAACAGCGCGAATAATCTTAGTAATACTCAAGAACTTCTCGCAACGTTTGCTGATACTCAAAGAAATGTTTGCTTAGGCCAGGTATTAGATCTTTCAATCGAAATGATGGATTTGAGTGATCCTAAGACACTCGCCGACTCTTCTGTTAACGTGTTCCGTTGGAAGACCGCAAGCTATACAACTGTTGCACCAATGCACTTAGGACTTCTTGCTGCAGGATTTACAGTTGAGCAAGCGCATGATTTTGCTTATAGCGTTGGAGAGCCTTTGGGAATTGCATTCCAGTTGGCAGATGATTTGTTAGACGTTGTTTCAGATCCTAAGCATACTGGAAAACCAGTTGGTGGTGATATTCGCGAAGGTAAGCGCGCTACACTTCTTGCAGACGCTTTGCAGACTAGCAACGAATCTGATCGCAAGTATTTGCAAGAAGCTTATACTAAGAAAACTCGCGACGATGAAGACGTCAAGAAAGTTATCTCAATCTTTCATACAAGTGGTGCTATTGATAAGTCTAAAGAGCGAATTAAGGATCTTTGGAATAAATCTCAAGAAGCTCTTGACAATAGCGATTTGAATGAGTGCGGCAAAGATATTATGCGCCAGATTATGAATCGCTTCATCCCTGAGCAGTGGAGAAAGTAAAAACTTAAGAAAAGTAGAATATATAGCGTGTTTTTATTGTAAAAAAGCAATAAAAATGCGCTATATCTTTATTTCTCTACCCACTTGCCTGTACACTCGTAAATAGTGAATAGCGTTTGCGTATAAGGATTTGCAATAATGAGTGAAGCTACACAAGCAGAACCTGGCATGTACATTGAGAACAGATACCGTCTAGTACAGAAAATAGCTGAAGGCGGAATGGCTACAGTTTATCAAGCTCAAGATGAAAGACTTGGTAGACCTGTTGCCATTAAAATAATGCATACGCAATTGGCACAAGGCGTTCATAGAGAACAATTTATTGCTAGATTCAGGCGCGAAGCCACATCTGCTGCCTCAATAGCAAATCCTCATATTGTACAAGTTTATGATACTGGCGAATACGAGGGTCTTGATTATTTAGTTATGGAATATGTTCATGGCGTTAATTTGCGTTATGAAATGAACATGCATGGCACTTTTACAGTAAAAGATACTTTGCGCGTATTAGCCGAAACTCTTGATGGATTGGCTTCAGCTCATCTTGCTGGAGTTGTTCACAGAGATATTAAACCAGAAAATATACTTATTAACGATCGCGGCCACGTGCAAATAACAGATTTCGGCTTAGCGAAAGCTATTTCTCAAGCAACTTTATCTTCTACTGGATTACTACTTGGAACGGCAGCTTATTTGGCTCCAGAGATGATTGAAAATAATATTGCAACTCCTCAAGGCGATTTATATTCAGCTGGAACAATGGCGTGGGAAATGCTAGCTGGCAGAGTTCCGTTCACAGCTGATAATCCTGTAACTTTAGTTTTCAAGCATGTGCATGAAGATACGCCTTCTATTTCCACTGTTTGCCATGAAATAAATGCTGACGTAGCGAAATTCTTAGAAACACTTACGTCTAGAGATATGAATTTGAGGCCTAGCGACGCTTCAGAAGCATTGTTGCAATTAAAAGAATTAGTTAAAAAGCTTAATCCTCAAGACTTTGTGTATAGGCTTGCTCCTACTGAATTAAACGAGTCTTATGATGATATAGATAGCAATAAAATTGCAAATTTGGCCGATAAAATCAACAACAAAGACGACAACAGTAAAGCCGGCGACAGTAATTCCAATAGTGATGCCAGCAATAAAGCCGAGGACAATTCCGACATCAAATCAGACATCAAAACTGCTGAGTTAAAGCAAAATACTGATTTTATCAATACCGATGCTGTTCCTAACGGGAACGCAGATAATTCAGCAGAAACTCAAGCAATACCATTATCAAATACAAAATCAGATAATTTAGCTTACGGTAAGACATTTAAAACTTCCCAAAACGATCCATTGGAAGCCTTTAACGACAACAATCTTCCAACAATCTCTTTGCAAAAAGCAAAAATACTTAATGAATCCATCAATAGCGAAGAAAAACAGAAAGAAAAGTCTCACAAAAAGAAGATTATCATTATTTCAAGTTCAGCTGCGGCTGCTATATGCGTTTGCGTTATAGGAGGATTGTTATACTTCTACGGTCCTAACAGTTATTGGTCTTTACCAAAGCCTAATGATTTGCAATGCTCGCGCACAAAAGCTTGTAAGATTACTAATGTTCAGTGGAAAAATTACGAGAAATTACTTAAAGCTTCCGGCATTCCTTATAGCATGGATTTAGCTTATAGCGATGACATTGAATCTGGATATGTGATTTCTACTACCCCAGATATTGTCGGCGGTCATGTTGGAAAGCATAACAACGATATGCTAAAAGTTGTTGTTTCTAGAGGTATACGTCAATCTACGATTCCTATTGACATCATGACTATGTCTAAAGAAGAAGGAACTGACCCTATTGAAGCATTGCGAAAAGCAGGTTTTACAGATATTTTGCATCGCGCTTCTCTAGATATGTATTCTTTGGAAGTTCCTCAGGGAAAGATTGTTGAAATAACTCCTGATCCTGGAACAACAATGGATCATAATAAGCCTGTAACTGTAGTTATTTCTCGCGGTCCTATGCCTGTAGAAATGCCTGATATAGTTAATAAACCTAAGACTGATATACAGCAAACTTTAGATGATTTAAAGCTTAAAGCAGATTATAAAGAAGAATATAGCGATACTGTTGACAAGGGAAACGTTATTAGCGCATCTAAAGATAAGGGCGCGCAACTTCATTGGGGAGATAAAATTTCTATTGTTGTTTCTAAAGGACCTAAGACAATAACAATGCCTGATGTTCGCGGAAAGAACACTAATGAAGCTCGTAAGATACTTGAAGGCCTAGGACTAAAAATCAGGATTTCAGCGCCTTTAGGTGACTACACACATGTTGTAAGATTACAATCGGCTGCTCCTGGAAAAGAAGTACCGCTGAAAGATAGCAACGGGAATCCAACTGTTATTACTCTTACAGTTGTGTGAGTCTTACAAAGTCTTACAAAAACTTACAAGAAAGCTTACAACAAGACTCTCAGTAAAACTTACAAGAAAGCGTTACAGAGATTTACAGTCTGTAACGCTTTTTCATTCACGAAAGCAAGAATACCTAGATTAATCAGATTTCTACGCTTTCACAGCCTTTGCTACGCATGACTGCTCAAACTATTTAGCTTGCTCGGAAAGATTATCTTCAGCCTGCTGAGCTTCCTTCATGCGCTTCTTAACAACTTGAGCGTACTCATCAACATATTCTTGACCGCTCATAGCTTGAATTGCTCTAGTGATACTATCTGTAACTTCACGCAAGCGCTCGCGCGTTATTTCTTCACTACTTTTTACAGGCTCAACAATAATTGGCTTACCATAAATAGCACAAGTCTTACCTTTTGAAGGAATAACTTGTCCTTTAGGCTGCAAGTCGCGAGTACCAATAATTGCCACTGGAATAATAGGGCAACCTGTTTCTAAAGCTAAACGAGCTGCACCAGTATGTCCCTTGTATAATCTTCCATCAGGACTTCTAGTTCCTTCAATATGAATTCCAAAAAGATGACCTTTTTCAATAATCTCTCTAGCATGATTCAAAGCGCCAAGAGATTTTGAACCTCCAGAACGATCAACAGGAAATACGCCTACAGAAGTAAACCACCACTTTTTAAAGCGACCTTTAAAACCTTTGCCTTCGAAATATTCAGCTTTCCCCATAAAATGAATCATTCTTGGGCAAGTTAATGGAAGCAACGCGTCATCGATAACAGCTAAATGATTAGCTGCAATAATCGCTCCACCTTTTTTAGGTATGTTCTCTACACCTTTAACACTCGGATGAATCCTCATACGAGCTATGAAACCCAACCCCTTTACAAAAAACCAATAAAGCATGCTAAAACCTTTCTGCGCGCACGCAAGATATTAAGAACTTGTTTAACACGCTATCAAGCAGACTTGCTACAGTATAACTCATGACATCATCTAAGGATACCAACTCCCCTCGCCTGGGAAACAATAGTGGAAAAGATAACAATTCACACGACTTGCAAGATGATTGGTCGAATTTCTTGTCTGAGCACGCTGAAGATTTTAAAGCTATAGAAAAATCTAAAAACGCAAAAAACTTCGAAAAATATGTAAAGCGAGAAGAAAAACGCAATATTAAAGAAATTAAAGAACAAGAAGAACAGGCTCGTAAAAACGCACAAAAAAATTTAATACGCGAACAAGAAGAATTTTTATCGCACGGACCAAGAGATAATATTCGCTCTAGCTGGTTAGACGTCGATAGCACTATGGATAAGTACGGAGATGATTTTATACCACCAAATCCGCGTTTTAATAACATTCGCTTATCAATCGTAATTTTGTGGATCATGCTATTAGTTGGTATAGCAGGCATTATTACAAGCGCATTTATACCGATTATTGCTTATATAGCAGGATCAATAAGCATAGTTTTAATAATAATTGGCGGATTTGGATTATTGATGATACGAAAAGATTCACATAACGAAAATAACGAATATAGCGATTACGGAAAAGGCGCTAGGGTTTAGATAGTGCTTATATCGCGCAATATGGCACTTTAAACGGATAAACATCCATTAGATTAGAAAAAGTAAAGACCAGCTGAAAACAGCCGGTCTTTACTTATTTTTATAAATTATTATTATTATTCTTCAACTTCGTTTTGACCATGGCACAACTTGTACTTACGACCAGAACCGCATGGGCACTCATCGTTCTTGCCTGTGCCTGGGAATGTGCGGCCATCAGCCCACGGAGTCTTCCACTCTTCTGCCTTTGGACGCATACTTGCTGGGACTTCACCTTCAGCATGGCTCAAAGGAGCAGGTCCTACGATAGCGGAGTTTTCTTCGGAATCTATTTCAGCAGAAGCTTCAGCAACATCGTTATCTACATCACTATCTGATTCAACTTCTTCTGTAGAAGCAATCTGATCAATATCAATGTGGAATAGAAGCTGAATTGACTCTTCCTTAATGGCTTCAATCATAGAATTGTACATCTGGTAGCCTTCACGCTGGTATTCAACCAGAGGATCACGCTGACCCATACCACGAAGACCAATACCATCCTTCAAATAATCCATCTCATAAAGATGTTCACGCCACTTGCGATCCAAAACAGCAAGTACAACGCGACGTTCAAGCTGACGAATATTATCTTCGCCTAAACGATCTTCGAAAAGACTATATGAATTCTTAGAGTTTTCAACAATAAGATCACACAAAGCCTTAGTAGCTTTTTCGCCCTTAAGCTTTTCTACTGTTGCACGCACTTCATCCCAATTAAGCGTTACAGGCATAACAAGGTCAAGAGCATTCTTCAAACCATCCCAATCCCAATTCTTAGGCTTATCGGAACGATTTTGAGCTCCACGAACATAGCTTTCAACAGTATCAGAAATGAACTTCAAAATATCGCTATGAATGTCTTCGCCTCTAAGAACCATCTGGCGCTCAGAATAAATAACAGTACGCTGCTTATTCATAACGTCATCGTACTTCAAAACATTCTTACGCATTTCAAAGTTTCTAGCTTCAACAGACTTTTGAGCTGTACGAACGCCGTTAGAAACATACTTGGATTCGATTGGTTCACCCTCAGGCAATCCCTTAGACATAACACGAGCTACAAGCTGAGTGTTAAACAAGCGCATCAAATCATCTTCCAAGCTCAAGTAGAAGCGAGATTCACCAGGATCGCCCTGACGACCAGAACGGCCTCGAAGCTGATTATCAATACGACGAGATTCGTGACGCTCAGTTCCAAGAACATACAAGCCGCCAAGCTTCTTGACTTCTTCATGCTCGTCTTTAACTTGCTCTTTAACTTCAGCCAAAACACCAGGCCAACGCTTCTCGTACTCTTCAGGAGTATCGTCTGGAGAATATCCATCAGCCTTCAACTTTGCATCAGCCAAGAACTCAACGTTACCGCCAAGCATAATATCAGTACCACGGCCTGCCATGTTAGTAGCAACAGTAACAGCACCCTTACGGCCTGCAACAGCAACAACAGCAGCTTCCCTTGCATTCTGCTTAGCATTCAACACCTGATGAGGAATACGAGCAACATCAAGCAAAGAAGAAACAATTTCTGAAGATTCAACAGATGCAGTACCGAGAAGAACAGGCTGACCTTTAGCATGTCTCATTGCAACATCGCGAATTATTGCAGCAAGCTTTTCCTTCTTAGTGCGGAAGATCAAATCATCCTTATCCATACGAATAACTGGACGATTAGAAGGAATTGGAAGAACACCAAGCTTATAAGTACCCATAAATTCTGCAGCTTCAGTTTCTGCAGTACCAGTCATACCAGCAAGCTTGTCATACATGCGGAAATAATTCTGCAAAGTAATAGTTGCGAAAGTCTGATTTTCAGCCTTAACTTCAACGTTTTCCTTAGCTTCGATTGCCTGATGCAAGCCATCGCTGTAACGACGACCAGGAAGCACACGACCAGTATGCTCATCAACAATCAAAACTTCACCGTTTGTAACAACATAATCGCGGTCACGTAAGAACAAATCCTTAGCCTTCAAAGCATTATTCAAGTAACCAACAAGTGCTGTATTGCTTGGCTCATAAAGATTATCAATACCCAAATAATCTTCAATCTTAGCGATACCAGAATCGAGAATACCAGCAGTCTTCTTCTTTTCGTCAACCTCGTAATCTTTATCACGATCTAACTTCAGAACAAGCTTTGCAAACTCACGATACCAGCGAGTCACATCTCCTTCTGCAGGACCAGAAATAATCAATGGAGTACGAGCCTCATCGATAAGAATAGAATCAACCTCATCGACTATTGCGTAATGGTGTCCACGCTGTACAAGCTCACTCTTCTCCCACGCCATGTTATCGCGCAAATAATCGAAGCCGAACTCGTTATTCGTACCGTAAGTAATATCAGCATTGTACTGCTTACGACGCTCTGGTGGCTGCTGATCTGTAATAATGCAGCCAACGCTCATGCCAAGGAATCGATAAATTCGACCCATCAATTCACTCTGATAGCTTGCAAGGTAATCATTAACGGTGACAACGTGTACACCTTTGCCTTCCAAAGCATTCAAATAGCTAGGCAAGGTAGCAACCAAAGTTTTACCTTCACCTGTTTTCATTTCTGCAATATTGCCCCAATGCAATGCAGCACCACCCATAAGCTGCACATCAAAGTGACGCTGACCGAGAGTGCGCTTAGAAACTTCTCGCACAGTAGCGAAAGCTTCAGGCATAAGCTTATCAAGAGATTCACCGTTGTCTAAACGCTGCTTGAACTTGGCTGTTTGACCCTTCAATTCTTCATCGGAAAGCGCAGAAATAGTTTCTTCTAACGCATTCACAGCCTTGGCTACGTTTTCAAGGCGTTTCAACTGACGGCCTTCGCCCATTCGCAAGGCTTTGTCGACGATATCTACCACGTTTCACTCCCTTAGGTCATGTCTGCACCGACGGCCTAGACGGCACAGACGAAACTGTGCCCATATTACGCGACAGCTGGGATTTTTTGAATATAGCGCGTTGTTATTTAAATATAACAATACTTTTACTTAAAAATATCAGCATGAATATAGACATAAAATACGCAATATACATAAAAGACACATATAAACACAAATATTTTAGATAACAAATATTTATTACTTCTTTTCTCATGCATAATGCCCACTAAGATCAAACCTAGCGGGCATTACACATGTATATTTTATATACAATTATTGTAGAACTTTTCTATCTGAAACCTACCTATGCATCACTTCTTTACATTTTCTGGAGTATCAATCTCAAATACGCCATAGCTCCAACCATGCCTACGATATACAACCGATGGACGCATAGTTTCTTTATTAACAAACAGGAAGAAATCATGGCCAATAAGTTCCATCTCATACAATGCTTCATCAATACTCATTGGCTCAGCAATATGCAGCTTGCGACGAATCACAATAGGAGTGCTTCCTACACTGACTTCAACCGATTCACCAGGACCAAGATCCGAAGCAACAGCTGCATCAGCACTATTGGTTTCTTCTTCATCTGGTTCTTCTTCAACTTCTTCAACTGGAACATCAGCCACACCCAAATCAACCGGAGTCATCTGAGCATATCCGCGACGATGATCCTTGCGACGATCACGAGTACGACGTAAACGCAACGTAAGCTTATCTAAAGCCATATCTAATGCGCTATATTGGTCTGTACTCGCTGCTTCAGCGCGAATAACTGTACTTCCTGCAATAACGGTAATTTCTACTCGTTTTGCCGTATCTGCCTGCCTTGGATTACCCTCATGCGAAACAACAATTTGTACGCGCTGTGCATCCGGGGCAATGGCGGTCACACGACTCATCTTGCTTTCCACAACGTCACGAAACTTTGGCTTAATCTGCGTATGACGTCCGGTAATGACGATTTCCATGCGAACCTCCTTAAAATAACCCGAGCACTATACTCGGTCTGTATGCACATCGATAGCCACGATGCCATCGATATATTCATTATATAAGGTTTCTTCTTAACAAACTAGCGCGTTTTATAAAAATAAAAGATTATTACATTTGCTAAGGAATTCCTATTGAATTTACTAAGTGATGCCTATTGAGAGTAAAGAAATACATATTGATAGTAAAGGAACCCCTATTGATAGCAATTGCTAAAAAATAACTACAAAAAAATAATTTTTTACGATTCTAACTAAGTCTGCTATACTCAGGAAGGTTGAGGTTTCACGATGGCCGCGGTCGCAATGTTCATTCGGAGTGACTGAGGAACTTCCGGGCTCCATAGAGCACAATGGCGGATAACGTCCGCCCAGGGTGACCTGAGAGATAGCGCAACAGAAAATAAACCGCCTAATCGTTTTTTAAGTGCGTTTAGGTAAGGGTGAAATGGCGGTGTAAGAGACCACCGGACTTCTGGTAACAGTTAGTCGCATGGCAAGCCTCATTGGGAGCAAGGTCAAGCAGAAGGCATTAAGGGCTGCTCGCCCAAGTCTTCGGGTAGACTGCTAGAGTTTGGCGGCAACGTCAAATCGAGATGGATGGCCATCCGTGTGCATTTATGCACATGACAAAACCCGGGGTATGTGAAACCTCACCACTCAACTACATTGTCACTTAAACTATTTGTTAGATTTTAGGCGCATCATAAAAATCAGAAAACACTGCTAAACAGTTTGATAATAAAGAATCTTCTTTAAAATCGCTTTTGACATCATCTAATATTGCGCACGTTTGCATACCAGCTTGTTGAGCTGAATATAAAGCTTTAAAAGAATCCTCAAAAACAATACAATCAACCGGATTAACACCAATTTCACGCGCTAAATCTATGTAAAACTTCGAACTGTTTTTACCAACACTATCTAAATCTTCACCAAAAAACATAGTATTGAAATATTTAAATATTCCAGTGCGCTTCAACGAAGGTTCACACAAAGATTTAGAAAGAGTAGTGACAAGAATTAGATTGATACCTTTACTATCCAAATTCTCAATATAGCTTTTAGCACCTTTTCTAAGCTGCAAACGATTAGCATACGCGTCAAACGCCATTGCAGACCATTCCTGCATCAAATCTTCTGGAGAATCTTCAAAACCAAAACGTTCAATAACATAATCAGCAACTTGCTTAGGAGTCATAGTAGCTGTAACTCTAGCAAAATCTTCCGGAACGCTAATACCCCTTTTAGCAAAGCTTTCATTGTCAATATCATCCCAAACGTGCAAAGAATCAATCAAAGTTCCATCAAAATCGAATATTGCAGCGCGAATAGGAAGATTACTTTTATTAAATTCCATTAACAAACTTTCTGCTAGTATCCAAAAGCTCTTTAGCATGCTCCAATGATGCTTGAGATTGACTTCCAGAAAGCATCCTAGAAATTTCTTGTTCCCTTTCAGAATCATCTAATTTGCTAACAGTAGTATCTGCAATTAATGAAGAATCTAAATCATATTCCAATACACTATCTAGCACATCTTGAGAAGTATTAGAAACATCAGTGATTTTCTTACTAACAACAAACTGAGCATCCGCAAAAGAAGCGACTTGAGCTAAATGCGTTACAACAATCACCTGAGCACTTTTAGCGAGCTGAGCTAATCTCTTGCCTAATTCAACTGCAGCGACACCGCCTACGCCAGCGTCAACCTCATCAAAAATAAAAGTCATAGAACGATTATCGTCATGCTTAAACCTAGCAGCTACAAGTTCCATAGCAAGCATAAGTCTACTCAACTCGCCGCCAGAAGCACTACTGCCCATTGGCAAATACGCAGAACCCGGGAAAGGCTTAAAAAGAAACTCAACATTATCTAAACCGTGCGAATCCAAAGATACCTTTCCTGACTCTTCAGATTCACGCTTTTCAACTTTAATTGCAAGCACAGCATCTGGCATAGCTAATGATTTAAGCTCTTTAGTAACCTCCGAAGAAAACTTTTCTGCAGCATTCTTTCTAGTCTCATAAAGCTTATCAGCAAGATTTTTAGCCTCAAGATATCGTTTTTCGCATAATTCTTTTGAACGCGCAACTGCTTCAGGTGAATCATCTAAATCTTCAAGCTCTAATTGTGATTTTTTAGCCCACTCTAAAACATCTTCAATTTGAGGACCCCACCTACGAGTTAACTCATTTAAATCATGAATGCGCTCATTTATAACATCTAAATCTTCTTGACTTTCATCGATATCTAGCTGCTGAGCCAATTGCATTACGATATCAGAAATTTGAGCACAAATGTCATCAAGCTGATTTGCAATGTCATTGTAATTTCCGTCAACTCGTATAGAACGCACAGATTTAGCAGCATTATCTATTAAATGCAATGCATCAACAGAATCCATAGCTCCATAATCTATTTGACTTGCATCCAAAGCAGATATAGCTTCACTAACACCGCGAATTATTTGAGCAGCATTCTCAATACGATCTCTTTTAGCTTTAAGATCCTCATCTTCATGCGGCTTAGGATTAATTTGACGTATTTTTTCTAATGATTCACGCAAATAATCAGCACGCTGACGTGAAGATGATTCCTGATTTATAAGACGATTATAGGATTGAATAGAGTCTTGAAAAGCTTTAAAAGCTTCCGAATATTCCTCTAATTCTTTAAAATTGCACGCAACTGAATCTAAAAATTCTCTTTGCTTTGTGCTTGACGCAATTCTTAACTGATCACTTTGACCATGAATTGTTACTGTTTGTGCACAAACTTGTTCCAATAATGATTTAGGAACACCACATCCAGAAATAGCTGCCCTCGATCTTCCAGTTTTGGGAACTGTACGAGAAACATAAATATCTAAATTAGAACTATTATTTTCTGATTCCTCTGGATTAATCCCGGATTCATGCAATAAATCAGCTACAATGCTTGACTTCGAAACAGAAAATACGCCTTGAACCCAAGATTCATCAGAAGATGACGAAACTCTTGAAGAATCTGCTTTAGCTCCAGATATCAACTTTATAGCGCTTAAAAGCATTGATTTTCCGGCGCCAGTTTCACCAGTTATAGCAGTCATGCCACATGAAGGAGTAATAACAGCATGAGAGATTGGTCCCAAATTTCGTATTTCTAGTTCTTCAAGCACGATATCACCTACAGGCTTGTATCACTAATATCAGCAATATTAGTGGTGTTAGTATGCTTACAATTACTTATATTAATTTGACTATCTTCATAATTCCTATCAGTTTCATTATGAAGATTTGCTTCATAATATTTAGGCTTAGCCGCTATTTTACGACGATTTTCACGCCATCCAACAACAGGTAAATCAAACTTCGTAACTAATCTTTGAGTAAACGGAACTCCAGAAAGACGAGCTAAAAGCAATTCATCTTTAGATTGGCGGATTTGGATTCTAGAACCCTGCGGTAAAGCACGCTGACGTCTGCCATCGCAGCAAATCCATCCACCAGACGATGATTCTTCAAGAATATTGATAGTAAAAGTAGATCCCGAACCAATAATAAGCGGACGAGCAAAAAGCGCATGTGCTGCTAAAGGCACTAATTGCAATGCTCCAACATTTGGCCACATAATCGGGCCTCCTGCTGAAAATGCATAAGCAGTAGAACCTGTAGGCGTGGAAACTATTACACCATCACACCCAAAAGATGACATTTCTACGTCGTCAACTTGTATTGAAAGCTCTACCATACGGCCCCTGTCAGAACGATCAAGAGTGATATCGTTCAAAGCCCAATCGCTTAAAGGTTCACTAGCTCCAGGAAGCCACACATCTACATGAGCTTCCATTCTACGCTCCAAAAAATAATCTTTTTGCGCAATTCTATGAATAGCCTCATCTATTTGAAAACTTTCAAATTCAGCTAAAAATCCAACATGCCCAAGATTAATACCAATAATTGGCACAGGAGTACAATGCACTAATTCAGCTGCTTGAAGCATAGTGCCATCTCCCCCAAGCACCACAACAATTTCAGTATTTTCATCAACAACACGAGTTGGAATTTGAGCAAAATCAGACGCGGCAGCACTATTAAAAACGTCTACACAAAAACCAGCATTAGCAAGTTGATTTTTAACTTGACTAACAACATCACTTTTGCTGTCAAGACGCGCATGCGTGACAACAAGCGCACGACGAATACCCGAAGCAAAATCGCCCATGAATTGTTCCGGCATTACACAGCCCCCTCACACTGTTAGCAACAATAGTAACTATTGTAATATAGTCACTATTGTAATTAATACATGAAATATTGGGCACAAAAATATTTAACTAAAAATAAAAAAACTAAATGCTTAATCTACAACAATTTAATTTCTGACAATCGCGTATAAAAGATATTCAATATTCCCATGTGTTCCTTCTATAGGAGATTCATGAGTACGGATAACGTTCAAACCGTTATTTTCAGCGCAATCTTTAACTGTATTTAAAGCTTTGATTCTAAGACTTTCATCGTTTACGATTCCACCTTTGCCAAGATTACCTTTGCCGACTTCAAATTGTGGTTTAACAAGCAAAACTACATTAGAATTAGCTTGAGCAATACGAGAAATCACTGGAATAACAAGAGTAAGCGAAATAAAAGAAACGTCAGAGACAATCAAATTTGGCTTATAAGGCAAATCTTCATCATGAACATCTCTAATATTTACACCACTCATCTCAATAACACGAGGATTATTTGCGATTTTAGGATGCAACTGGCCGTGTCCAACGTCTAACGCTATAACAGATTTAACACCTTTTTGTAATAAAACATCGCAAAAACCTCCAGTTGACGCGCCAATATCTAAAGCCAGAGTATTTTGATCAACTTTTAATCCAGAATTTTCAAATAATGAAAAAGCTCCTTCTAATTTAAGCGCGCCTCGAGAAACATATTTAAGGCATGAACTTGCATTATCAGAGTTATTAATGGTTATTTTTTCTGAATTTTTAACTAAAAAAGATGATTTTTTAATATTACAATTATTTACGTTTACTACTCCTGATCGAATAAGACGCTGAGCTATAGTTCTACTTTCAGCTAAACCGCGATTTACAATAGCTAAGTCAAGACGCTGAGCCAAATCCTGACTTTCAGCCAAATCCTGACGTTGCGATAACTCTTGACTTTTAGCCAAATCCTGTTCAGAATTCACAAATAAATTCCGATTTTCTCTCATAATCATAGAGAAAACTCCGGCAAAATATAATCGTCAAGCACTTTACCGCTATCTTGCAAACTCCAAGTCAGAGCACAAGCTGCTCGCAAAGCATTGCAATCATTAGTGTTATTAACTTCAATAGTATTATCCACAACTCTTGCTACAGCATCTTCACAAGTAAAAGTAGTATCATCAACACGTTCAGGCGCATTGTGAGATTCGTTTAAGCCTCGCAAGTCTTTGGAAACAAAACTTGGACGCAGATGCTTTGGCGCAAGCATAAGCATACGAGGATCTGTAACTCCAGTAAGAACAAGCAAAGAGTCGTAACACCCTCTTGTACCGGCTTCAATATCAGTATCTAAACGATCTCCAACCGCTAATGAATTCTCAACACTAATTACAGGATTACCAGACTCGTCTTTTTCAGTGTATTTTGCATATTCAGCATCATCATGCTTAGCATTAGAAGCAACCAAGAACCTCGCTTCATCATACATTGCAGATTCTGGCTTTCCAGCAGATGCAATAGGCTCTACACCAGTAGCATTAATAACAGCTTGAATCATGGAACCGCAGCCTGGAGCAATACCAAGCTCTCTTGGAATAGTTAAATCGCGGTTGGTAACAAAATATTTTGCGCCGTGTTCAACAGCAAAAGAAACTTCCGCCATTTCTTGCCAAGTCATTTGAGGATACCAGCCTTGAATAACAGCTTTAGGATTATCTTCACACGAATCTACAAGCTCTAATCCTACGCGTTGTACTTCTTGACGCAGATGCTCAGCACCTAGAACAAGTACTTTAGAGCCTTTTGGAACATGGCGAGCAACCATTCTTGCAGCAACAACAGAAGACGTTATAATCTGCCATGGCTCTACTTTTAAACCAAAACTTTCCAACTGCTTTGCAACAACAGATTGAAAACGCGAAGAATTATTAGTCGTGTATTCAATAAACATACCGTGATTTTGCGCGTTAGAAATTGCTTCAGACGCATATTCAACAGCATTTCCGCCCCTATACACAACGCCATCCAAATCAAGTAAAGCTAAGCTAAAAGCCTCGCTTAAAATGCGCTTTGACGATGAAAAATTCGTTCGTTTATTAGATTCCATAAAACTAACCCCGCATGATTTGCATGATTTCAATGCACATGATTCGCATTTTAATCCTAATAATCCTAAAGTAGTAGCAAATATTCGTAAAGTAACAATTGCCCGGCTTACCATACTTAACATACAGCAGCCGGGCATAAAATAACGAGTCTAATTACTCCTCGGAAGCATTAACAGCATTCATCTCAATAGTTTCAGTATTGTCTGCACTATCTAAAGTGTCTTCACTATCTAAATCATCTTCACTACTCGAAGTATCTGAATCTTCCTCAGAAGAATCTTCACTAGAATCTTCGTCAGAATCCTCGTCAGAATCCTCAGGAGCGTCTTCAGGAGCATATTTAGCATCTTCTTCGCTCACTCCAATATCTTCTAACAAAGAATCATTGAAATGCTCTAAATCATAGTCAATAACAATATCTTCTGGATTAATTTCCTCATCGTCAGAATCAGCGTATTGCTCTTCCAAGCGATCCAATAATCCTTCTAACTCAATAGCTTCATCACTACGACCAGCTTCTTCCAAGAAGTATTGTTCTGCTTGAATAGCTCGCATGCGATACTCGCCAGGCAAACCTTTAGAGCGACCCATAACATGAACAAGCTCTATAGCTTTATCAATACGATTTGTATCAGCTAAAACTCCAGCATAAACTAAGAACAACTCAGCTTTTACTTCTCCAACAACAGATTTCGCATCATCAGACATGCAAATCTCTAAAGCTTTATCAAGATTGCCCATGCCGCGTTCACAATCGGCAATAAATGGCAAATAATCAAGATAACCATTCATTCGCATAGCAGTGCGAAACTCTCTAGCAGCAAGCTTATAATCACCTTGACGGTAAGCAATAAATGCAAGAGTCTCACGCGAAAAATCAATACGAGAAGCCTGCTTAGCAGCCCATTGAGCGTGCTCTAAAGCTAATTTTGGATCTTCTTCTTCCAAAGCATATGCTGCAAGAATATGCAAACCAATATTTTCTGAATGCTCCTTAGAAAGTCCACGCAAACGCTCTCGTGATTCCTTAGAAAGCATGGAATATTCTAAGCCCTTAGGCATCTTAGGTTCGCCAGGACGACGCGCAGTATAAGGATTTTGCGAAGGATAAG
Source organism: Gardnerella coleohominis (assembly GCF_002896555.1). Classification (GTDB taxonomy): domain Bacteria; phylum Actinomycetota; class Actinomycetes; order Actinomycetales; family Bifidobacteriaceae; genus Bifidobacterium; species Bifidobacterium vaginale_F. The sequence continues at coordinate 152,592 of NZ_MNLH01000001.1, read as the reverse complement.
AAATAGTTCCATCAGAATTTCTACGAGGACCATTTTCATAACTAAAATTACGACGTTCATTGCGGTTATCGCGACGATCAAAACGATCGCCATCCTTCTTAAAACCGTCACGCTTGAAGCCCTCGTGCTTTACGCCATCCTTATGGAAGCCATCGCGACGCGGCTTGCGATTATCATGACGATCATCTTTATGATTAAAGCGATTGTCATCAAACTTTTTATAACGAGGATTTCCACCCTCGCTATTTCTATTTTCATTTCTTGAACGATAGTCATTATTTCGTTCAAAACGATTATTTTCACCACGCTCTTCACCATGATTAAAGCGACGATTATCGCGGAAATCTTCTCGACGGTTGTCGCGACGATCAAAACGATCGCCATCCTTCTTAAAACCGTCACGCTTCATGCCGTCACGCTTAAAGCCATCCTTATGGAAACCATCCTTATGGAACGACTTCTTAAAGTCACCGCGACGATCTTCATTACGATCAAAATCGCGACGATCCCCATCTTTCCTAAAGCTATCTTTCTTAAAACCGTCGTGCTTTACGCCATCGCGCTTAAAGCCATCCTTATGGAAACCGCCCTTATGGAAGCCATCCTTGTGGAAACCGCCATGTCTCTCAGCGCTTCCACTTTTGGCACCGTTACGATGACCACCAAACTTTCCATGTCCACCACTAAACGACTTACCACCGCTTCGCGAGAATCCACGTTCTTCGCCCATTATTGGCACCTCTCATATACATGCTTAAAAGCAATTCAGCATATTGCATAAGCACAGTTATTTCATCAAATACCAAATGAAAGTCGTAAACAAACAAAGTCCTAAACAAACACAGGTATCTATTTATTTATTATTTATTATCTTATTTAATTATTCGCACACATTATTGTTATCTATACTGTTAAAACAAGTAATATTACTTGCAAGTAACAGCGCCAATAGCTTTCTTACCGCGGCGAAGTAAAGCGAAACGATTTTGCAAGAACGAATCTTGACTTAAAACATCGTCAACACTATCAACACGCTCATTGTTTAAATACAAACCGCCTGCTTCAATAGCGCGACGAGCTTCGGAAATAGTGCGGAACAATCCAGCAGAAACTGCAGCCTCAACAACACGATCTCCAGCATTAGCTTTAGCGAAATCTAAGCTACCATCTTCAGCCTTAACTTTAACGCCATCTAAAGCAGCTTCAAGAGTCTGCTCATCAATATTGCTAAGATCTCCACGACCAAACAGAGCAGAAGAAGCTTCAATAGCCTGATTAGTTAAATCCTCACCGTGGACGAAACTTGTAACTTCCCACGCGAGCACACGCTGAGCTTCACGGCTTCCAGGATCATCCTGAATTTGTTGAGCCAAACGCTCAATTTCATCTTTTGGCAAGAAAGTGAACACTTTAAGCAACTTAACGACTTCATCATCCGGCTGATTAAACCAGAACTGGTAGAAGCGATAAGGGCTAAGCATAGAAGGATCAAGCCACATGGCATTACCTTCAGACTTGCCAAACTTACGACCCTGATTATCCGTAATAATTGGGCTAGTAAATACGTTTACTGAAGCTCCGCGAACTTTACGAATCAAATCCATGCCGGAAGTGAGATTACCCCACTGATCCGAACCGCCAAGCTGCAAAGTCACGTTGTAATTATCAAACAAGTACAAGAAGTCGTTACCTTGCAAAACCTGATAGCTGAACTCAGCAAAAGAAATACCTTCATCAGAATTTAAGCGGCGAGCCACAATATCCTTAGAAAGCATTGTGCCAACACGGAAATTCTTACCAACATCACGCAAGAAGTCGATAGCAGACATCTTAGAAACCCAGTCGTAATTGCTAACAAAACGAACAGGATTTTCACCCTCAAGAGGCAAAATTCGACCAATCTGCTTGCGCAAACGTTCAGCCCAGCCAGCCACAATATCCTTAGAATTAAGCGTGCGTTCGCCACTTTGACGAGGGTCACCAATCAAACCAGTAGCACCGCCAACTAACGCAATAGGATGATGACCTGCAGCCTGCAAATGACGCATATTAATAAGCTGAACAAGATTACCAATATGCAACGAAGCAGCAGTAGGATCGTAACCGCAATAATACGTTAATGGTTCTCCGTCAAGCACTTGAGCAAGTTGCTTCTCATCAGTAGATTGTGAAATTAATCCACGCCACTTAAGCTCTTCAAACAAGGAAGTAAAACCAGCTTCCTTGTAATTCCTGACCTGAGCCATTCGTATCTCCTTATTGCATTCTAATAAAACACGAGTAGACAATAATACGTCTACAAGCCATTCAATTCTGTCAGCAGACGACGACACTTAATAAAGAATTAAACTAATTTTTTGAAGCCATATCGATAAGCCAATCAGCTCTGTTTTTTGCCATCTCATCAGATTCGCAAATAACCATAACTGTATCGTCACCACCAATAGTTCCAAGAACACCTTTTAATGGTTGCCTATCAATAACACTAGCTACATATTGAGCAGCTCCAGATGGAGTGTGAATAACCAATAAATTATTTGCACGAGCAACTTGAGTTACTAATCCAGACAATATGCGACTTACTTGCTGTTCTATGCGCAAAGAATCTACGTTATGCCCGTGAGACGTTCCATCCCCCAAAACATACGCAATTCTACCATCGTGAAGACGGATTTTTACAGCATTAATTTCATCTAAATCACGACTTAAAGTAGCTTGAGTTACTTCAATTCCATGACGCGCAAGAACTTGAGAAAGCTGAGATTGTGAAGTAATAACATCAGTAAACAGCGCTTGCTCAATAAGACTTAAACGTGCCGCGCGCGTCTGCGGACGCTGCCTATAGCTATCTTCCTTCGAAGAATCTTCACTAGAAAAATCCTCGACAGAAGAATTATCGATAGAAGCATTACCTACAGAAGAACCACCTTTAAAAGAAGATGCATTTGAAGGATCCATCGATTCTTTTGAATAGGACTTCGACACGTTAAAACCTTTCAAAATAAATTTATAGAATAAGTGGAGCTATAGAATATACCATAACTCCACTTATTTTAGTCAATATCAATAGAGATTTATTAATAAATTTTCGAATAAATCTACTAAATCCACTAGATTTACCAAATCTGCTAAATCTACTAAATATTCGCTAAAATATCCAATTTTTAGTTATCGAGAAAATATTAACAAAATCCACTACAAGTTTGTTATACACGCAATGTAGCTGTTATACACGCAATGTAGCGTGCAAAACAGACGCAGCCTTCGTAATTGATTCACGAACAGCTTCCATTTCATCACCTGAAAGCGTCCTATCTGCAGCTCTGAAAGTCACAGAATAAGCAAGAGATCGCAAACCTTCACCAAGCTGTTCACTTTCATAAACGTCGAACAATTCAACTGACTCAAACAAATCACCAGAAGCTTTTTCTATAGCTTCTTGCAATGTTCGAGCACTAAGTGAAATTGGAGCAACAAAGGCAAAATCTTGCTTTACAGGAGGGAACGTAGAAACAGGTCTTGCTTGAACAGGCTTAGCTTGCATAGCGTCAAACAATGCAGTTAAATCAAGCTCAAAAGCAGCAGAATGCTTTGGCAAGCCTAAATTATCATCAACCTGAGGATGCAATTCTCCAACAATACCAATTTCAACATCATCTGCACCATCAACAGGAATATACACCTTCGCGGTACGACCTGGATGCCAAGAAGCAGGAACATCATCAGCATTAAGCTGACGAATATCAAAAGCAACACCGATTCGCTTTCCTAAGCGATTAACAGCTTCTACAGCATCGCTCCAATCAACTTCCCTATTATTTCCAAGCCAACCCGTTTCTTCAGCCTTACCAGTCAAAAGAGCTGCAACATGCAAAGGCTGCTCAGGCAAACCAGCATCCAACGCAGCAAGCTGAGCATCCGTAGGGCGAACCGAGCCAGGCAAAGCAGGAATTGCCGGAGCATTAGGATCTGCAAAATACACGTGACCAAGTTCATAAAGCGAAACATTATTCAAACCACGGCGAAGATTCCTGCGAACAGTACCAGCCAAAGTTGTAAGAACATCACGACGAAGCCAAGGACGATCTCCAGCCAAAGGATTTGCAATCAATACACTAACTTTGGAAATCTCATCAACATCTTGACGGAAAGCATCAAAATCTTCCTTGCCAACAAACGGGTAGCTCAAAGACTCAACCAAACCCATTTCAGCAAGCTCATACGCAATAGCCCTACGAGTAGCCTGATCTTTCGTTAAGCCAGTTTTACCAGTAACAGGAACAGCTGGAACTTTAACAGGAATCTCATCGTAACCGACCAAGCGTGCGATTTCTTCAACCAAATCGCATGGAGCATTCAAATCAGGACGCCACGTTGGAGGCAAAACAGAGAATGAACCATTACCGCCACCAGCAACCGAGCAGCCAATATCCGTAAGAATATCGCTAATACGATTCAAATCAATATCAAGACCAGCTACACGCTTTACTTCATCTGCTTTAAAAACAATAACATCGCGAGGCTGCGTATTGTTTAAATCACGAGGATGACTAGATGGCTCGCCACCGCCAAAATTAGCAAGAAGCTTAGATGCCATCTGAGCTGCAGCAGGCTGCAATTGCGTATCAACACCGCGCTCAAACCTACGTGAAGCTTCAGAAGGAATCTTATGACGACGAGCAGTACGAGCAATAGAAACAGGATCAAAGTGAGCTGCTTCAATCAATACATTCTTAGTCTCACTCGTAACTTCTCCATACATGCCACCCATTACGCCAGCAAGACCAAGAACACGCGAACCATGATTTCCACTTGGAGAATCACAAATCACTAAATCCTCATTATTTAATTCGCGATCTTTGCCGTCCAAAGTAGTTAAATGTTCACCTGAACGCGCGCGACGAACAACAATCGGAGACTCGATCTTGTCTAAATCATAAGCGTGCAAAGGCTGACCCAAATCCAACATAACATAGTTAGTTACGTCTACGGCTAAGGAAATACCACGCATTCCAGCTCGAGTTAAACGACGACGCATCCACTGTGGGCTTGAAGCATTAGCATCTATATTCCTTACAGCGCGAGCATAGTAACAATCGCATCCTACAACGCCATGAATAGGATTATTATCTTCTACGCTAACCTCAATATCGGCCGCTTCTGCTGATGTAACACTATCTAAGATTGGAACATTCTTATTTAATTCTTCAACAGGATCTTTATAAACTGCTCCAGTTGAATGGTGATATTCGCGAGCAACACCTCGATAAGAGAAAGCATATCCGCGATCAGGCGTTATGTTAATCTCCAAAATCGGCTTATTAAGATGGAGCAATTCCATAGCGTCATCGCCAGGCTTTAACGCATCATACTCAGCATTAGAGAAGCCATACTCTCGCAACAAAATAATTCCGTTGTGGCTATCTCCTAAACCAAGCTCACGTTCGGAAGCACACATACCATCAGAAATATGTCCGTAAGTCTTACGCGGCTCAATTTTAAAATCTCCAGGAAGAACAGCACCAGGAAGAGTAACAACTACCTTTTCACCAGCAGCCATATTAGGAGCGCCACAAATAATGCCACGAGGAACTTTTTTACCGTTCTCGTCAACATCGTTGTATTTGTCTCCAACGTCAACATGACACCAGTTAATAGTTTTACCATTCTTCTGAGGCTCAGGAGTTGCATCTACTACGTAGCCTACAACAATAGGACCAGTAACCTGAGAAGTATGAATTTCTTCTTCCTCTAAACCAACACGAACTAAATCTTTAGCAAGCTGTTCGTATGTTAAACCTTCTGGCACTTCAACATGATCTTTAAGCCAGTCAATATCTACCATTGGCATGAGTTTTACTCCCCCATCACAAACTGTTCACTGAAGCGCTTATCGCCTTCAACCAAATCATGCATATCGTTAATGTCATGTCGAAGTAGCAAAGTTCGCTCCAAACCTACTCCGAAAGCAAAACCAGTATAAACTTCTGGATCTAAGCCAGCGGATTTAAGAACATTCGGGTTCACCATTCCGCATCCGCCCCATTCAATCCAGCCTGGACCGCCCTTTTTATCTGGGAACCATAAATCAAGCTCAGCACTTGGTTCAGTAAATGGGAAGTAGCTTGGTCGCAAACGGCTCTTTGCATCTGGACCAAACATAGCAACAGCTAAACGATCAAGCACACCCTTTAAATCAGCCATGCTCAAATGCTTATCCACTGCCAAAGCTTCACACTGATGGAAAACTGGAGTATGCGTTGCATCAAGCTCATCAGTACGGAACACTCGCCCAGGAGAAGCAATGTACAGAGGAACTCCGCGCTCAATTAACGCACGAACCTGATCAGAAGAAGTTTGCGTGCGCAAAACCATGTTTGAACCGACAAATCCTGCAGCATCCTTAGCTTGATTGCCTTGCACGTAAAAAGTATCTTGCATTTGACGAGCTGGATGATCCGGACCAAAATTCAAAGCATCAAAATCGAACCACTCAGTTTCAACTTCAGGACCTGCAGAAATCTGCCAGCCCATAGAAACGAAGAAGTCCTCAAAATCCTCAATAATACGCGAAATAGGATGACGCGCACCCAAAGGTTTACGATTAATCGGAAGAGTCATATCAACAGTCTCTGCAGAAAGCATACGAGCTTCTTCAAGAGCTTTAATACGATCAGAGGACTGCGCAAAAGCACGGCCAAAATCAGCTCTCAACTGCGACATTAACTTTCCGACTTCTTTTTTCTGGTCAGCAGGTAAACTACCAATCTCTTTACTGGCTAAAGTCATAACTGACTGAGAACCTGCATACTTAGTTTTCGCTAACTTCAAATCTTCCATGCTTTTAGCTGAATTAACACAAGCAATGCCCTCTTCCACTGCTTTTTTTACAGCTTCCACATCAAACGTATTATTACTCGTCACAGCACCCTTCCTATCCAAGTACTAACAGTTATTTAAATAACGTTACAAAGCTACATTTTTCGCGCATGACTAGACATAGCCAAGCCCATAAGCATCACCGCTGCGCTAGTAGCCAAATTCATAGATTCAGCCTTACCGTAAATAGGAATAACAGATATTTCGTCTACTTTATTTAAGACACTAACAGGCAATCCTCTAGCCTCATTACCAAACAAAACAGCAAGCGAAGATTCCATAATATTATTGTCGTCAAGAATAATAGGAAAATCTTTAGGCTTACGCTCGTCCGTACCATAAATATCTGCCGCTATAATTCTTATTCCAAGTTTTTTCGCCCAATCAAACCATTCATTTTCACTTATTGAAACAACTGGCAAATGGAATAATGAACCTGCAGTAGAACGAATAAGTTTAGAATTCCAACGACTTACGCAATCATCAACGAATACTACAGCATCGCATCCAGCTACGTCTGCTACTCGAATAATAGCTCCAGCATTACCAGGATCTCTTACCTGCCAGCAAGCAGCAATTCGCAAAGGTTTAATATGATTCTCGTCTAAAGGATTCTCGTCTAAGGACTTTTTAACTAAAGAATTTTGCAAGTTATAAAAAGAGCTAGTATAAAAATCATCTAAAGACTTCGAATTTAAAACAGCTACTATTCCTTGAGAGTCACTACTAATCTTGCGTATAACTTCAAGACTTACAGGATGAACATAGCATCCTTTTTCTAAAGATTCCTCAACAATAGCGCGAATAGTATCTGTAGAATTATTTTCATTCGAATCAGAAGAATGATTATTCGTAAAAGACTTATAATCGTTTACAACATTTTCTGCAACATAAATATCGCAAATAGAATCTGCAGCATACCGAACTGCCTCGCGCACACTTTGTGGACCTTCAACCAAAAATTTATGCAAATCATTGACTTTGCCACGCGTAAGAGCAGCAATACGTTTCACTCGCTCACTATGAGGATTATCAATTAATTCTTTTAAAGGCATGTATATAACTCTACTTCAAAAAAAACTTCAAAAAACTTCAAAAATCACTCAAGATTTCACGGCTGATGATGCTCTGAGGAACTAGGAGTCGTATACCCTTCTGGCTCCAATTGAAAAGTAGTATGCGAAACAGATACTGGGAAATGTTCACGCAAACAATCTTGGAGTTGACTAAGAATTTGCGCACACTGCTCAATCGTCAAATCCTTCTCAACAACTACATGAGCCATAAAAATAGGCATACCCGTAGAAACAGTACTAGCATGCAAATCATGAACAGCTATAACATGCTTCACGCCTTCCAAATGCTTACGTACTAAATCTAAATCCAATCCTTCAGGAGTTTGCTCTAAAAGCACCTTTATTGCGTTCTTCAATAACTTCAACGCTCTAGGAATCATCAAAATCGCGATAATTCCACCAGCAACAGCATCAAAACCAGTCCAACGCGTGCTCATCATAACAATTGCCGAAATCACTACTGCAACAGATCCAAGAGCATCATTCATAACTTCAAGGAACGCAGCACGCATATTCATATTGTCATGAGAACGAGAAACTAAAATAACAATAGATCCAACGTTTGCAGCCAAACCAAGTAAACCGAAGAAAAGCAGCTGATTAACATCATGAATACCATCATGACCGTTCCCAAAAAGACGCATACATGCTTCAACAAGAGCATATACGCCAACAAAAAGCAGAACTAAAGCACCAGCCGCAGCAGTTATAACTTCCAAACGAGCCCAACCCCAAGTACGCTTTCCATTTGGTCGACGCTGCATAAGAATTGCAGTAACAGTAGATGCCACGAGCACAGAAATATCCGTAAGCATATGTCCTGCATCAATAAGCAGCGAAAGAGAATTCGTGAGGAATGAGCCAACTACTTCTGCAATAAAAACTATTGACGTAAGAGATAGCGTTAATATTAGACGATGCTGATGCGAGCGATGCAAGCTACGCGATGCATTCGAATCCTGTGAAATATTATTATTCGAAATATTATTATTGTTCGAAGTATGATTATTATCCAAAGTATGATTATGCAATCCTCAAACCTCCAATTGTCACGTTAAATATTCAATATACCAGTTCTATTCGCTTTAAGCTTTTTAGCGTGCGTATTTCATAAATCTTATAAGCGTAGTTATTATTTTATGCAATACAAGCGAGCATAAAATAAAGCAAATCCTTCTACGATACAAACGCATCTTTAGTATACAGCTGTGTACCTGTATATCTGTATATCTGTATATCCATATATCCATATATCTGTATATCTGTATATCTCTATATACATACAGATGTATCTCTATGAAAATAGTCAGATAATCAGCAATATCGTTAAGTTAGTTTAAATGCCTTCCATGCGGCTCAATATTTTTACGACGATTGCGGACCATTGTAATAATCATTGTGGCAATAACAGCCGCCGATAATATCATCGCTATAAGGAACAGCGTCATCCAAAGCGGCCATTGCACGTGATCCTCCGGCGGCTTCACAGGATCCGGCAGCACACGATACCCTGTCACCAAAAGCCTATGAGAGTTCACACCATACGGAGTGCACGTGAGCAGCGTCGCCAAGTCGCGCCCTTTTTCGCGCTGAAGCAAACTAATATCGTGCGGCTCAACCACGCTTATGCGGAACACTTTGTATCGCAAAGTCTCGCCTTGCACGTCAATGTAGAAGTAGTCACCCTTCTTTAAATTCACCAAATCGTCAAACATTGTAGCGCTCGGCAAACCGGTATGCGCTGTCACAACAGTGTGACGATTCTTACCACCAACCGGCAAATCCGTGCCATATAAATGGCCAGCCCCATGCGCTAAAACATCCATCGTAGTGCCATGATAAATTGGCATTTTTACGCCAATCTTCGGAATTTTCACGATGCCCATAACGCCCATTGGCTCATCTAATACTTTTAGATACTCCTTATATTGCGGAGTTTTAGTAATATCATCCTGATTATCACCACCGTATGGGTCGCGCGTGAGCATAACCTTGCGATGCTTATTATAAAGTTGCGCGGCTCGAATATTAGCACGACGAACATCAATAGATTGATGATTATTATACTTGTCGTACGCGTTAGAAATCTCCTTTGACACGCGATTATTCCAAAGCGTGGAACACACAGGATAACTGAAGCACAAAATGCCTGCCAGCACGAATGCGATTGGCTCGACGATTTTACGAATCGTAGACTTTTGCTTGGATTTGTGGGCGGCGTGAGGTTTTTGTGCTGAGACCTCTGGTGAGTTTGTTACGTTAGCTGCGGTTGCTGCATTAGTTGCGTTAGTTGTTTGTGAAGATTGGTTATTCTGGTTTTTAAAAAGCTTGTTTTGCGAAATCTTGTTGAGAAAAGCATATACTTTCGTAACAGCGCTGTTTAATTTCATGCTTCCTCGTTTCGTTGGATTTAGATTTGATTTACGATTTATTTATTTTTGCTCGCTATCTCGCTTACGAAACTCACCTTGAATGTCCAATGGACTTTCAACGCAAGCTCAGGCGAGCAGCAATTATCCGTGAGGGCAGACGTTACGCTCTCATGAAACAGAATTTTATAATTTTCCTACATAGTGTTGCTGAGCTCTCGGAGTTTCTCTCATCGCAAGATTTTTACATTGCTCTAAGAGAAACTCCGACAGCTCTTGGCATGTTTAGTCTTTTAATCTTCGATTAATCACCGAGATTTTTCAATTTTTCTTCTTCGCTCAATGAATCACCACTTCGTGCTGAGGTTCATTTCGCTCTGGGCGAAAAATCTTAAATCTCTGCCTAGTGAATAGCAAAGCAGATTCAACCAAACCCTCACTAGATCTAGCGAATCGACTTGCATAAGCGCTTGGAGCACATGAATATTGGAGCCGAGAGCAACAAGTCGCACCCAGCTCCAATATTTATGCCATGCAAACAGATATTTACATTCATGCAGAAGCGACTGCTGATTTGCTCAGCAGTCACCAACTACAATCAGGCAGCCTGCTGCTCTTCATCCTTCTTGCGGTTGCGCAAGAAGATGAACATACCAACAGCAACCAAGCACATGCCGGCAATAGCGAAGATGATTATGCCGTAAGCACCGGTCTTTGGAAGCTTGAACCAGAAGTCGCCGTCATTGCTTGGAACGTTAGCGATTGCATACTCATAAGATGTATCATTGCTGGTTTTAGCAGTAACTGTTACCTCGTATACTTTTTCAGAACGAGCAAAGCCATCTGGAGCTTTAATCTCCACAACGTAGAACTTTTCGCCTTCCTTAGCAACGTAGTCAGCAGTCTTGCCATCTTTACCTGTAGTGGTGATGGTGCCTGCATTATTATCAACAGCAGCACCAGCAACAGGCGTTGCGTCCGCAAAACCAGTCATTGCACCAGCACAAGCACCCTGAGCGCTTGGATCTTTGGCGCATTTATCTGCATCTGTCTTCTTGGATTCAGTAAACACCTTGAACTGTGCATTTGAAAGAGGCTTCTTCGTTTGGGAATTCTCGGTTGTGCCGTCGTACTTGAAGATGTGGAACTTGTGCAACTTAGTCTCAGTAGTCTTACCGGTAATATCTGGAACCTTACCCTTGCCACCAGGGTTGAAACCGTACTTGTTTTCAAGAACAGTCTCGTCAGCTTTTGAACCGTATGTGCTCTTCAACTTAAACTTCAAAGTCACCTGAACACGAATATCGGTATTAGCGCTAGTGCCGAACTTCTTTGCAATCTTGTCTCTACCAACTTCAGTGAATTCGAAAAGAATACGCTTACGGGTTACTGCAGTGCCCTTATCAACTTCAGAGTCTGAAACTTTCACAGTGTAATCACCAGTGGCACCATTATCAGTACTCTTGTCAAGAGGTTCAGGATTAGTTGCGCCAGTAATAGTCTTAAATGAACTAGATTGCGCGTCATATTCGCCGACAGTAACCGTAGCATCAGGAGTGTAAGAGTTCTCACTAATACCTTCATAAGCATCGATTAACGCGTCATCCCAAATCTTAAAGCCATTAATATTGGAGCCAGTAAAATACGTAGACTTAGTTCCAGAGGTTTCAGTCTTAGTTTCCGCATCGGCAGGAAGCGTAACTTTAGCGGTAATCTTGTATGGAAGCGTATCGCCAACGCCAACAATGTCGCCGGTAACAGCATCCTTCTTAATACCTTCTGTAGCATTCCAGTTCTTTGGAGAAACCTTCACGATGTAGTTGTACTTGTTGTTTGTATCAGTTGCACCGCGCGTGATTTCTGGAACTGTAATGAAGAACGGGCTGAACTTAGGGCTATAGCCAGCTGCATCGCCTTCTACCTTAGTTTCGGCAACATAGTACAAGCCGAGAGGAAGATCTGTAAACTTAGCAACACCATCTACCTTGTCATTGGTATCGAAAGTGTCGTTCTTGGTAGTCTCAGACTTAGCATGGTTAGTTGCGTCACCAAATGTATTGTCGAACGTAACCTTGCTTTCAGGATTGCCGGCCTGAGCAGCTGTATTAAGTTCTCCCACCTTAGACGCCAAAGTAACCCAAGCATCCTTATCCTTAAGATCAAGAGTTTGGGCACTAGTGTCAGTAGATGGTGCTAGCTTCGCTACTTTCTTAATAGTGAATGTCACATTATTAAGGCCTTTAGGCTTTGCAGCGTCATCGGTCTTATGGATGAGGATGGAACCAGTCTTGTTGGCAGCAGCTTTATCCCATGGTGCAGGATCAGTACTAGCTGCTTCAGAACCCGTAGCAAATGCCACGTTGTTTGCCACCACGGCGCCGGCGACGCACAGCGTGCCAACCATTGCGAGCGAGGCGAATGCCGCCACGCATTGTTTAGTGAATTTATTCACTTTCTTCTCCTTTGTTCAGTGCCCTTGTGGGCAGGTTTGTGAGAGGAATTACGGTTATTGTTTTATTTTGTGTTGCGCACGGTCGGCGGAGTCATCGCAAAGCCGCATGAACTCTGTCGGCGGCTACGATTTGCGCCGCGCGCAGCAAGATTAAATCCGAACCATGCTCCGGCATAATTACCGTTACTGTGTAACGTCACTGTGTACCATCACTACGTAACGCGTAATGCCATTGCCAGCACATGGAACGTTGATACTGCAGTTTTTAAGCTGCAGAAAATTTTCATCAGCATCGCCACCTTTCGCCAAGTCGCCTTAAAGCGCGAAGCTTTTTGGCAGTTTTGCAGATAAAATCTTTAAGCAGTGTCTTACGCAGCAACGCATCAAGCATCGCGTGACCCCACTTCGTCTGATCAACGAAGAACGCGCCGCACATAACGCACATGCCGATTATCATCAGCACCAGCAGCGCCATATTCATCCCATCGCCGCCGGTCTTTGGCAGAGCGAATTTAGGCGGATCTATCACGTTCACGTCGAAGGAAATTCTGTTCCAATCAACAGCAGACTTTAATCCTGTAAGCTGAACCTTTTTCATATCTATAGATGAACTAAGCCCATTAAACACCGTCAGCGCATTCGGCTTCAACGCAAACACAGCGCACGTGTACTTTCCAGCCTTTTGAGGTACGCCAGCAATATCGTCTTCACTGCGAGACACAGCGCTTTCTATGCTGTCCTGCTTCCCATTCTTCGTGAAGCCATACAGCAAGTTAGCTATGCACTTATCACCGTTCTCACTGCAAGACTTTCGCTGATCAGCAGTTGCAAAAGCCCACGGCTTTACACTTTCGCCGTAATCCTGGTTCAGGTGCATATTGAGCGTATCGTCAAGCCCGTGGCTCCACTTTTGCTCGCCTTGCTTAGTGCACATCATGCGCAATGAAATATTGCTACGATCCTTCAAGCTCCACGCGCGCACATACGGATTCTTAGTAAGGCTCGTGCCGCTCATAACGGTAAGAGAATTACCTCCACCAAGCGTGTCAACAGGATCAGCGTCTTGGGATCTGAGCAATGTCATCTTAAGATCCTTGTCAGCTCCACTGAAACCTGCAACTGTAACTTTCGCATACACAGGCTTGCCGTTGTTACCAGAATCCGGGTCGTCCGAATTGGAGCCATCCGGGTAATGGATGACAATCTCTTTCAAGTACGCTTTAGGAGCAACAGATTGATCTGGGTGGAAGGTCACTTTGCCGTAACGCGTGCCGTCATCCTTGGAACTGTGCTTGCCATTCTTTTGCTTGGAAGGATTGTCAGGCTTATTGCTCTGCTCACCGGTTTTATCGGTGGCGTTGCCAGAAGCCCAATACGACCAGTCTAAAGACACACTGTTGCCCTTAGTGCCGTCAGCATTTACCTCAAAGCCGTTTGCGGCATCCTTAAACTCAAACCAAGTTCCGTCCGGAAGCGCGCCAGCCTTAACAGCATCCTGGTATTTATCCGCACCGTTAGCGCTCTTAACGCTTTGCGGCACAGCATTCTCAACCTTTTGACCAGCCGTAACGCTCACATCAACATACTTCGGGTTGTAGAAGTGGTTGTCGTTGTGAATGTGGATTGGTATTGAACGATACTCGTAGTCAACACCTTTAACCGCGTCTTTTTTACCAGTATCACCATCAAGCTTCCACTTGAAGTTTTTCAAAGGATCAGTATCACTTGGCGTTACTTTGCCGCTTTTATCTGGCTTAATTGACTTAATAGCCTTATCAAAGCTATCTAATAATTTGCTACCCTGCTTAATCGCGTAAACTACGCACTCATAGTCGCCGGATTCGTTAGCCTTGCCAACAAGAGAGGCACGCGTACGCTCAGTCGTATTCCTGGAATTACCATTAATCACATAATCGTCATACAAAAGCTTCGCATCGCACTGTTTTTTATCCCCATAGCACTGATGCTGCTTTTGAGGATCTTCCTGATGATCCCAAATAATTGGATTCTCCATAGTAATGCCAGCAATACCATTCCAAGTGTATTCAGACGTAGTATCAGCAGTATTATCCTTGTGAATAATCTTATGACATATTGTCCTAAGCTCGATTTTGCCAGGCTTATGAGTAGACCATAAGTTAAGACGGCGAGGATGACTATTGGTAAGAGGATCACCCTTCTTAATCTTAATAGTCTTATCAGCCCAGCCACCATTGTTAAAATTGTTCGTTACATCAAAACTCAAATCGCCAGGATTATAGTCGTGTGGTACAACGTTTACTTTCGCATACACTGGGTTACCATTGTTACCAGAATCCGGGTCTTCCGAAGTAGAACCATCGGGGTAATGAACGATTACTGGAGCATTATCACTCCTGTTAGCGTTAACCCACCTATGAGGATGGAAAGTCACATTACCAAACTGACCAGTGCCATTCTTAGCTAATTTCTTACCGCCTTCATTCTTGACATTATCGTCATCATTTTCAAAGAAAGCATAGTTGAGAGGTTCAGCTCCATTAGGCTTTTTATCCTTCGTATACTGCTTAAACTCGAACCAAGTACCGTCAGGCAAAGACTCATTGTTTTTCACATCATCCTGATTATTCTTCGCACCATTAGCGTTCTTAAAACTCTTTGGCAGATTAGAAGTCCCAGTTTCACCAGCCTGTAGCTTTTTAACCTCTTCATACTTCGGGTTGTAGTAGTGAGCGTCACTATGCACATGAATTGGGAAGGTTACCGAATCCCAATCGACGTGCCTTTGAGTGGCTTCAAGAGGTTTATCTTTATTCTTTTTATTTGTTAAAACTCCATTAACAACATCTTCCAACTTGCGATTACCAGGGTTATCTACAAAACTCTTTACAGCTTTATCAAACTTTTTCTGTAAATCACCATGCTTACCATCTTTATTTTCAAGGTCTTTAATAGCGTACACAGTGCACACAAAGTCGCCATTTTCCTCAACCTTGCCATGTAACCAACCCCAAGTGCGCTCTACGGTATCATGCTCATCACCATATAAGTAAAGATTAGGCTTGCAATTGTTTTTATTTTTATTGCACTCGTTCTTCTGTTTCTCATTAGCTCTCGTCCATTGTGATGGTTGATCAGTAAAATCGCCATTTGTAGTATTATCTTTTCGACCAGCAAGTGTCAGACCATTAATACCGCCAATCTTATAACCTGAGCGCTTATTATCTGCACCCAACTTATAGCAAAGCATGCGCTGATAAATTTTTCCTGGCTTAGCACTTGACCAAGAGTCAAAGAACATTGGCTTATAGGTATCATCAGACTTGTCACCTAAAGTATCACCTTTACGGAAACGCATACCGTTTTTATCATTGTCCGCAATTTGCCTTCCGCCACCATATTGAGAATAAACTTTGAGCTTTAAATCATCATCTTGGATATCTTGATCAGTTACTTCCACAGGCGCATATACAGGCTTGCCAAGATTACCAGAGTCTGGATCTTCAGAAGTGGAACCATCTGGATAATGCACAATTACAGGAGTGTTATACTTTCCAGTGAGGATACCGTTATTTGGCGCAAAAGTAACTTTGCCATACATCTCGTCAGAAGTACTATCTTCAGGCTTATCCTCGTCTGATTTCTTGTTACTTTGCTTACCTTCAAAGCTAGACCATGAAAGCTTATCTTTTGAATCCGTATGTTTTGAGTATTTCTTTAACTCAAACCATGTGCCTTTTGGCAGCCTTGTACCATTCGGCACAAGATCATTTTGACTCTTGTCGTCATCTTTCACGCCATTAGCACCACGCTGGCTTACCGGAGCAGCCGAGGTAACTCCTCCCTTATGCCCAGCCTTCACATTCACCTTTATGTATTGAGGGTTATATTTGTGAGCCAAAGAATGCGCAACAAAAGTTACTGTCTTAGACTGCCAGTCGTATTTTCTAGTATTATCATTCAGACTAAAGTCATGTTTTTTTGCTTTGGCAGCATTATCAAAATCAGTTTTTGCTTGGCTTCCATCTCTTAAAGCAAACACGCGGCAAACGTACTTACCGCCCTTATTAGGCGTGCCAGAAATCTCACCACGCGAACGTTCAATAGTAAAAGCGTCACCATCATACAACTTTGAATTATTACACGTTCCATTAGTGAAGCAAGATTCCTGCTCCTTATCATCAGCGTGAGGCCATTTTTCAGTCTGCTTAAAAGTCAAGCCGTTAATAGTATTATCGTTATTCGTTTTAGACAGGTCGCTAAAGGTATAGTCTGACTTTTCTACTTTCCCACTTTTTTGCGTTGTTTCCTTCCAGCACAGTGACTTCAACGATATTTGACCAATTTGATACTGAGCCCACGAATCAATCCAAATACTTGGTTTGAGTGGATCTTTAACAGTAATAGTTACAGAGCCATTATCTCCTAAATTAGATCCTGCATAACCGTTATGAATATTCAGCTTCAGCTCAGAATCTTTAGGATTTGGACGCTTAAGATTAACCGAAGCATACACTACGCTCTTAGCAAAATCACCGTTTTTATCAGCATTACCTGCGTCACCATCAGTAGAACTAGAACCATCCGCATAATGAACTACTACAGGAGTAATATACTTCTTGACAGGCTCCCTCCATTTGTTTGAATAAAAGCGGACTTTTCCATTATTTTTATCTTGATTTTCTATGCGCGACCAATCAAGAACAGGATCGCTCCTATTATTACCATTTACATACTGCTTAAGTTCAAAAGTAGCATCTTCAGGAAGATCGCCAGACTGAATAATATCCGAGTGTTTCTTGCTTGCGTCCTTAACGCTTTGTGGTTTGACAGTGTAAACAATCGGCGTAACATATCTCTGATTATCACCGGTTTTTTCTGTCAGATCAATTGGGGTGTAAACAGGGTTGTACAGCGAGGCTTGCGAAACAACCTTGATTTTAGTTGGGTGCTGCTCCGTAACAAAAGAGCCACGATCATAATACTTGCAGTTATACGGATATCGAGAAGGATCAGGATAAGTAATTTTTGTACCAAATTCAAGAACTTTACCCTTATCTTCTTTTCTAGGGTTATAAGTTACATGACCAGTTCTGCTATCAATATACACAGAGCCCTCAGGCATCTTAGATGGAGAACTAACTACTTTTACACCATTAGGAATTTTGTTAGTAAGCTCATATTTTATGCCAAGATTGGTAGGCAAATTAGTAGTCGTACCACCATCGTATTCAAAACTGCCATGCGAAGAATCACCTCCCCACTCACCGGTTCTTGCAAACGGTTTCACTGTAACAGGGCGATGATATGTAGTAATAGGAATATTATCTTGCCCATACTTTTTATCATCCGAACTATTGTATTGAGGGTATGAAATCTCATCGCCATTTGTCGGATTCATTCTTACTTGATGCTCAACGTAATCAGGAATACCATCACCATCAGTATCAAATGGACCCATAGCAGCCCACTTGTTACGTTCACTATTCCCCCAATAACCTGCACCTACACCAGTTTTATTAGAATCCCAACCAGCAATAATAGGTAAGGTTTCTGGATTAACACCATCTTCAACAAATGCTTCTATATGCCACTCATAAGAGAAAGTTGTATCACCCTGAGCCCAATCAAGAAATACGCGACCAAATTTATTGCTGGGATCATTCGAATTATTCGGATTGCCTCGCCACTTGCGAATCTCACAAAAACCGTATTTCTTTCTAATTTCGGGGTCTCCACAGGTAGCATCATCGCTTTTACCAAGTTTTTCTCTACCTAACGAGTATTTCCAAGCCTCATTAAAATAATAATCGCCATCAGCGTAGGTATAATTATGCTTAGTACTATTAGTAAATTCACTTGGTCTTTGACTATTATATTTTACTTCTCTTTCAAATTCCCAATGACCCTTTTTTTCTTTTTCATTATATACAAATTTTCTCTTAATAGCAGTGCGAGTTACGCGAACTGAACTTTGATGCGAAGCATCACCATCCCTAAGACCTTTTGGAAGAAAAACTGTCAAATCTGGCCTACCATCCCACGGCGAACCATCTGACTTTGCATTTCCTTTAGGAGGCACATTGAAAGATAAAGAATTTAATCCCATACCATTCGCATTGAAGGTAATATCCCAACTGATTTTAGTTCCACTTTTGCCATAATCACTATCCCACTGATTGTATTGAATATTAGGATAGCTAATAGAAACATCACGAACAGCATCACCAACCCAATAGTCACCATCAGTAAAATATCCATTGCCAGCGTAATCCCACCAAGCCTGAGTTGCGTTAGCTTCTTTTACCGGCGGCACAACAAAAGTTGCGAAAAGCGTGGCGGCTGCTACGAGCATTGCGAAAAGCGCACGGCGGAAAGTACGGAGAGTGTGTGATGGGCGATAAGCAGAAGCATCAGAGTTAGAGGTTGCGCTGGCGGTGCTGGAGGTAGCGTTGAGCGCCCCATCGCGCTCGCTGGTCTTATTCCAAGCCAAAGCGCGCGACGCAAGACGACCCACGCGTGATGCGAATCCACGGAACTTTGCTGGTAACATTTTCTCGCCTTCCTAGTCCTCCACTGCAGCAAAAGCCGCAGTATATCTCAAATTCCAACTCTCTGAGTGTTAAGCTTCAAACACTCAGCCTGCATACGATGCCGATGTATGGCAAATCAAAAACCTTGCGCACTCGCTACTACGAATGCAACTAACTGAGCCAAGCACAGGTAGTCAGTATAAAACATATACGTATGCCTTATATGCAGGCACGGCTTCCCAAAAAGCCTCTAACAGTTCTACCCCCCCCCATAGCAAAATTCAAGTAAAATCTGCACATTTTTTAATATTCGTAAAAATTACTAGATTCTATAAAAACCACAATAAAATACGTTACAAATATATTAAAAACTTGATATCTTTCGCTTCTTTTAGCGTACAAATATTGCACCCGGCGTGTCACAAACACAATATACAGTTAGCTAGATAAGCATAACCACAATATACAGTGATTTTGCATACATTAATCTCAATCTAATTCCGTGTTGTTTCGGATTATTTCCCAAAAAACAACTAAAAACAGAGCTATAGTCTAAAAACATCCCAGTTTTTAACAAAAAACGTTGCACAGCAAAAGCCATGCAACGTTTTATTCGTGCCTCCGGTGGGACTCGGACCCACAAGCCCGTAAGGGCGTCAGATTTTAAGTCTGATGCGTATGCCAATTCCGCCACAGAGGCAACAGACATACATTATGCCATATTAATTACATAAACACAACTCAGCGTGTGGCGAATGATTGTCTTACGAATAATTGTCTTGCGAGTCAGCGCGTGGCGAATGATTGTGTGGCAAGTCAGCGTACCAACTCAGCATTTAGCAACTCAGCGTGTGGCGAGTAATTTTCTGCCTAAATCAAGCGTTATTCCATCGAGTAAACCATGCTCACTAGCCACAAATGTGTCTAATACCCCACCATGATCCTCATATGCTGCTTTAGAAACACGCTCAAGCACACGGCTCCAAACAATAGCTCCACCGCCAACAACATCAATACGTCCAGGGTGAATTGTTGCATACGTACGTCTACGATCTCTAGGCATATGCAAGAATCTATCGTTAACTGTATAAGCTTGCTCTAGCCCAATATGTGCGCCATCAACTGCACTATGATCATAATGCTTCAATCCTAAAGCGAGCGCAGCCATTGTTGTAACTGAACCTGAAACTCCAATAATAGTATTTGCTTTACCTACTGGGACGCATCGTAAAGCTTCGTCAATATTAGCGTCGATATCAGCAATCGCGGTATTAATTTCATCATCAGTTGGAGGATCAGTGTGAAGATGTCGTTCAGTCATTCTAACTGAACCAATATTCATTGAATACGCGGCTGTAACTTCCCTAATATCATTATTTACTCCATCTCCGCCTAAAACTAATTCAGTAGATCCACCGCCCAAATCTACTACTAAATAAGGCGCAGGTAATTCATCTCTAGAAACAACGCTAGTAGCTCCAAGGAAACTTAGTGCAGCTTCTTCTGTACCACTTATAACTTCAGGACGCACGCCAAGTTCATCTATCATCATTTGCTCAAAGATCTCACGATTTTCAGCATCGCGCGTTGCAGACGTTGCAACAAATCTAATACCATCAACAGGATTGTCTTTTAAAACTTGCGCAAATTCGTGAGCTGCAGCTTTAACTCTCTCTAATGCTTCAGTTGAGAACTTATGAGTTTCATCAATGCCTTGCCCTAATCGCACAACTCTTAACATTCGCGGAACAATATCTGTCATACCGTGATCGTTTACACGAGCGATTTTTAAACGAATTGAGTTAGTACCGCAATCAATAGCTGCAACGCACACAGATTTTTTCGATTTTTGCGATTCTGTATATTTCATATTTTCCACAACATTCTTAGAATTATCGCTATTGGAACTACTAGCATCAGAATTATCGCTATTATTTATTACTTCGCTATCGCACTCAGTTGAATCATCACTCCAAGGAGTTGTACAACGGCAGATACCGGGATCAAACTCATTACTGATTCGAGCTAATACCATGTCTCCAATTGGATTAATCCCACTACCCATAACAAGAGTTTGAGCAAGAATCGCGTGTAAACACTTAACTCTTACAGGCATACCTCCGGCGCTAACATCAGAAATATGCTCTTCACTATCCGAAAGTCGAATTGCTAAATTATGCCTAAATAACTTATAAATTTCATGAGCTTTAGCATACTGTTCAGCAATATTTGCATCATTTTTCAAAAGCTCATTACATTCACGCATAAAGCCTTCAGCTTCAATATGTGATACAGCTTTCACTGCTTCAGGACTAGTTAAATAGAATGTAGTAGGAAAAGGAGTTCCATCTTCTAAGCAAGGACGCGTAATAACAGCTAAAGGTCTTCCGCACACACAACGAGCTCCTACAGAAACCATTCCTCTTGGAAAACGCCCTAGTTGTCTGTAAACCATATCTTTATCAACGTCACTTGCAGGATTATCACAGAAGCGATTTATTGCAGCTTCTACATCAAATACCATTACTAACTCCTGTATTATTTATACCTAAAACATCTTCGTATTATTTAATCTTAACAAAAACGAATACAAGCAGGTTACACGCTAATCCAATGTAAAACTATCGCAAAATAATCACATGTTTTACACAAAAATTAACAGTTACATCAGTTACCTCAGTTTCAGTTACCTTAGTTACTTCAGCTACCTTAGCCTTAGTTTCAGTTACCTTAGCCTTAGTTACTTCAGTCACCTTAATTATTCGTACGAGTTATATTACTATCCGCATTTTTATCCGATGAATGCTCAACCATATTTTCTGGCTTGTCAGCTTTGTGCAAAGCATAAGACAAATTACTATACCAAGGAAGTGTAGTATGGGAAGCACTATTGTAACTGCCTTCAGCAAAATTATTAGTAGCTTTGCCAGTAACAGCTTCAGGATGTTCAACACGAACAGCTTGCTCTCCTGGGAAAACAAACCCCAAACGATCGCGAGCGCGAGTCGCTACATATGCTTTATCTTTCCAACGGTCAATATTATTGAGCAGTGTATTTTTACGAGTTTGCAATGAAGCTTCTTCATTTTGCAACGTATGCAATTCAGCTAGGCTTAACGCATAACTGCGAATAGTTGAAATAAGCTCTATAGAGCCTAAAATAACAACAGCAAGCATAATTGCAAACACTATTGGACCAGAAAAAAATTTAAAACTCTTTTTCTTGTCTCCATTCGTATTAGCGTTGACAAGCATACGACGTTTTCTTGCACTCATAACTTATAACCTACTTGGCATATTCGACGTGTGCTACAAGTAAATATAATTCTTTAAAATAAAACATTTTACTTGAACCAGTAGTTACGGTTAATAACGTCAATCATATCCACTAATTGCTTTGTTTCAGCTATATCATGAGCGCGAATTACGCGACCGCCAGCCATAAACATCGCTGTTTCCGCGACAAGAGTTACAGGCAAGCGATCTTCTTTATCAAGATTGAATAACTTTTTACCAAAGCCTTTTCGAGAAATTGCAACTAATATTGGACGACCGAAACGATTTAGCTGATTAATATTACGCATCATAGCGTAGTCTTGCTCACCATCAGCAACTTTCGCGTATCCAATACCTTGATCGAGAATAATCCTATCTTTATCAATTCCACCATCTATAAGCATACGAAGATTATTGGTAAAGAATTCACACATAACTTTTGTTAAATTATCATATTCTGTATCTCTATTGCTGTGCATTGTAACTAAGCCAACATTAGATTCAGCCATCAATTTTACTTTTTCAGGATCTTCAAATGCGCGAACGTCGTTAACAATATCTACGCCAGCTTCAATTGCTGCTTTCATAACTGGAATTTTATAAGTGTCTACAGCAACAGCAATTTGAGGATAATTATCGTGAATATAACGAATCGTTGGGATTACACGACTAATTTCTTCTTCAGGAGTAATTTCTACATATCCTCCTGGCTTAGTTGTTTGACCTCCAACTTCAATAACGTCAGCTCCAGCATTAATGATTTCTTCTACATGCTTTTTAATTTGCTCTTCTGTTTGATATCTTCCACCGTCATAAAAAGAGTCAGGCGTAATATTCAAAATTGCGTAAACAATTGGCTTGTCAATAGTATCAAAGCGGAAACGTCCAGCTTTCCAAATAATAGTATTTTCGCGCGCAATAGAATTAATGCTTTCTAATAGATTAGAATCATTATTCCACGTTTTTTCACATGCGTTTATAAAAGGTTTAATGGCAATAAGCGGCAATAAAAATTGAACAGACGACTCTTTTACTTCATAAGAAGTATCAAAATGATCAATGAAATCAATCACCTTTTGCATGCAGTCAGAAGGTATATCATTCCAGTTCAAAACTAATTTTTGCTCTTTTTGTACTTGATCAAGAAGAACTTTTTCTGCAAGACTTGTGCCAGTAATATCACGTTCTTTTGTAATATTCATAACTATTCCTATCTTTATGTCTAAATACCTAAATAATCATATACTATTTGCAAGCTAAGTATACGGATTTGCAATTTTGTTTCTGGATCACACACATCATAAATACAAATAAATATGAATGAATATAAATAAATATGAATGTGATAAAACGTCTTATTTAATTAAAAACTTCACTGCCTTCAACGATTTTAATCCAATGAGAATCATTAAGATAAGATAGTTTTTCTTCAAGTAAGTCATGATAGTCAGAATCATCTTTGCTGATTTCTAATAGCGGAACCAAGACAAATTTGCGATTATCGCGCTCTTTATGAGGAATAGTTAAATTATCGCTTTTAAATACGCATTTATCGTAATCAATAATATCTAAATCGATTGTTCGAGGACCCCAATGAATAATCCTCTTTCTGTGTAAACGCTGCTCTATCTCATGAATGAAATCTAAAAGTTCATAAGGAGTTAAGTCTGTTCTCAGCCTAATTCCAATATTATAAAAACTATCTTGCTCAACGTCTCCAACTGGTTCAGTTTCGTAAACAGAAGAAACTATTACATTACTTATATGAGTATTTTCTTTCAGCATTTTAACTGCTTGTTGTAAATTATTTAAACGATCCCCAATATTGCTTCCAGAACTTATATATACTAACGAACTCATACATACCCCCCAAATTGTTTTATATTTGTTTTAGATTGTCTTATTCAGTTTTATTTATTGCTTTAGATATTTTAATTCAGTTTTATTTTTATATAAAACGGCCAGCCACCGAAGTGACCGACCGTTTAGAATATTCAAATTAGCTTATTGTAGCTTATCAAAATGCAATTCAAAACTATGAAACTACTTAACGTACTTCTTGCAAGCCTTGAATGCACTGTAACCAGCATACTGAGCGGTAGAACCAAGCTCTTCCTCAATCTCAAGCAAGCGGTTGTACTTAGCAATACGCTCGCCACGAGCAGGAGCACCAGTCTTGATTTGGCCGGTGTTCTTAGCAACTGCAAGATCAGAAATGGTGGTATCTGGGGTTTCGCCAGAACGATGGGAAACCATGGAAGTGAAGCCATTCTTGGTTGCAAGCTCAATAGCATCGAGGGTTTCGGTAACGGAACCAATCTGGTTCAACTTCACGAGCAAGGAGTTAGCTGCTCCAAGCTCAATACCCTTAGCCAAACGCTTTGGATTAGTGACGAGCAAATCATCGCCAACGAACTGCAAACGATCACCAAGACGCTTGGTGATTTCTGCCCAATCATCCCATCCTTCTTCCTGGAATGGATCTTCGATGGAAACGATTGGATACTCGTTGATAAGCTTCTCGTAGTAATCAAGCATGTAAGCAGATTCGCGCTCTTCGCCATCGAAACGATACTTACCAGTTTCCTTGTTGTAGAACTCAGAAGAAGCAACATCAAGAGAAATACCAATCTGCTTGCCTGGCTCATAACCAGCAGCTTCGATTGCATCCATGATGTACTTCAAGGAATCCTCATTGGACTTCATCTTTGGAGCGAAGCCGCCTTCGTCGCCAAGACCAGTAGCCAAGCCTTCCTTCTTCAAAACGTTCTTCAAGGTGTGATAAACCTCAACGCCAGCGCGCAAAGCATCGCTGTAGGTTGCGAAGCCGTATGGAGAAATCATGTATTCCTGAATATCGGTTGCGAAGTCAGCGTGAGCGCCACCGTTCATGATGTTCATGTTTGGAACTGGAAGAATGTGTCCGTTAGTTCCGCCGATGTAACGATACAATGGAAGCTCTGCAGATTCAGCAGCTGCATAAAGAGCAGCAAGAGAAACGCCGAGAATAGCGTTTGCGCCAAGCTTGCCCTTGTTTGGAGTGCCATCGAGCTCAATCATAGTTTCATCAAGAGCGCGCTGGTCAGTGGCATCCATGCCAATAACCTTAGGTGCGATAACCTCATTGACGGCCTTGACTGCTTCCAAGGTACCCTTGCCTTGGTAACGGGACTTGTCACCATCGCGACGTTCCCAAGCCTCAGCTTCACCAGTTGAAGCACCAGAAGGTACTAAACCAATGCCCTGAGCGCCATCTTCAGTTTCCAAATAAACTTGAACAGTAGGATTTCCACGGGAATCCAAAATTTCGCGTGCATATACGCTTTCAATAGCTGCCACAACTACTCCTTAATACTTATGGGTTGTGATGACTCTTTTAACATTAGTGCGTTTTATGGACGTTATAGATTCTTCCATTGTGTTTATGCCGTGAACGTTCACAATATCTTGATTTACTTCGAGTCAAATTAGCAGATCATCGATTTTTACACGAATATCGTTTATAAATATCGCTTTTAAATAATACTTGTCCATACCCTTAATAGATAATGACCTCAGACACGGGGTGCGCAACTACATCGTGCCAAACAACAATATGTACAGTGTTGCGCTGAGAATACACTCGTCGAACCTGATATAGCTAAAACTATCGAAGGGATTGTCGCATGACTTACAGTTCGCCTAATAAAGCGAAGAACATATTGAAGATTGCGTTTAAAGCGGTATCTTCGTGCAAAGTGTGGATTTCAACTATCCTCATTTTGGTTTTGTGGTTTTTCACAACTCTTTCTCCAATCGAAGACCGTTCTTTGCCATCCCCATATGAAGTAATACAAGCTTTTATTGATTTAAACAATGAAGGCATATTATTAAAATCCTTAGGAATAAGTATTTTACGAGTTCTTCTAGGACTTTTATTAGGAATTATTTTTGCTGTTCCAGCAGGAATACTTGCAGGAGGCAGTAAGCTTGGCAATATTGTAGTTGATAAACCAAGCCACATGTTGAGGTCAATTCCATTCCCGGCTTTAGCTCCAATATTAATAATTTTCCTCGGAATAGATGAAACGATGAAAATAGCGCTTATAGCCGTTGGTGTTTTTGGACCTATGTACGTTAATATTCGCGATGGAGTGCGTAATATTGATCCAAAACTTCTTGAATTAGCGCAGGTTTATCACGTTAAAAAATCTACTATTTTTATATCTATTTTGCTTCGCGGCACACTTCCAAGTTTTATGACAGGTTTGCGATTTGCAATATCTGTAGCATGGGTTGCATTAGTGACTTGCGAAACAGTTAATTCTTCTATTGGAATTGGATACATTCTTTCAAGAGCACAAGAATTCTTTAGGCCAGATCAAATGATGGCATGCGTTATTATGTACGCAATTGCAGGTCTTGGATCTGAGCTTACTGCAAATATATTAGAGTATCTTCTTATACCTGAACGCAGATTAGATAGAAAATCACGCAAATAATCTAGTAATATCAACATTTTTCTAAAATTAACTACTTTTTAAAATGCATTAAATTGCTTTTTAAGAATTAGTCAATATTTAGAATCAACAACCAAATAATAACAACCAAACAAACAACAAACAATAACAACCAAACAAAAGGAGCTATATATCATGGCTAATTTAAAAATGCGATTTTCTAAAAAGAGCATTATTGCATTAATCTGCGCTGCTTGTGCAACTGTATCTCTTGCAGCTTGCGGAAGCTCACAAAAATCATCAACCGCTTCTTCAAAAGACGCTGGAACTATGAGAGTTGCTTATCTTTCTACAGCAAATTATTTAACTACTTTGAAAAATGAGAAATTCCTTCAAGATGAATTTGGCAAATCTAAAGTAGTTTACACTGGTCCTTACACTCCAGTTGATGGTCTTACTGCTGTGATGAGCGGAAATGCAGATGCTACAACCACTGGAACTGGACGCTTCATTGATTTGATTGCTGAAGGACAGCCATGGGTTGCTTTTGCACTCGAATATTACAATGGTGATTCTCAAGGAATCGTTGCATCCGCAAAAAGCGGCGTGAAAACACTAAAAGACTTGTATGGCAAGAAAGTTGCTATTATTCACAACGGTGACACTGGCGATTACATGCTTCACCGCGCATTCGATAAAAGCGGCTTAGACGTTTCTAAGGTTAACAAAGTTGAGATGAGCCCTAAGAACTTCCAGGCAGCATTTACTTCTGGACAGATTGACGCAATTTCCTCATTCGATCAGAATCTTGCTGCAGCAATGACAACTCCAGGCGCAAAATTGCTTGTAAATGCTAAAAAGTACGGCAATATGAACGTCACTATTCACATTGTTTCCAAGAGCTTTGCCCAAAAGCATCCGGATCTTGTTAAGAAGATGTACAAGGCTCTTGTTCGCGAAGCAGAAAAGTCTCATAAAGAAAACAATGTTATTGGAAACGCTTACAAGCAGCTCGGAGCAAGCGAAACTATTATTAAGCAGATTGAAAAGTTTGACAATCCAACTATTCGCCCAATCGATGAAAAAGGTTTGGAAATGATGGAAACTCAAGCTAAAGAATACGTGAAATATGGTTTAATTAAGCAAGCTCCAACGAATTTGAAAGATTCCGTAATGGATTGCTCGAAGTAAATTAATCCATATATCTATAAAACACATATCAGTAAAAACAAAAATTAAATATAAAAATAAAATAATATATAACTGATTAATCAAAATTAAAACAAAGTTATATAAATATTATATAAACATGATTTAGAGCAACGCAGTAGGAGTAAATATGAACACTCAAATAGAAGAAAACTATGAGACTAAAGATAACTCTTACTGCGTTACTCTAGAACATATTGGCGTGACTTTTAAAAATAACTCTAAAATATTGCAAGATATAAATCTAAATATTAAAAAAGGTGAATTTGTATCTCTAATCGGACGCTCAGGATGTGGAAAAACCACTCTTCTTAAAGTTATTTCAGGATTAATCAAACCTGATTCTGGAACAATAAATGTCACGCAACATCAAGCAATAGGTTTCCAAGACGCGAGATTAATACCATGGCTAAAGGTAAGTAAGAACGTAGTTTTCGGCATGCAGGGAAACAAATCAGAACTAAAATCTATTGCAGAAAAAGCTCTTAACGATATGCAACTTAATAATTGCGGGTCAAAATGGCCATCTGAACTTTCAGGCGGTCAAGCACAACGAGTCTCATTAGCTAGAGCTTTAGTTCATAATCCTGAATTACTACTTTTAGACGAGCCTTTCGGAGCATTAGACGCTTTAACTCGTTTAGACATGCAAGATTTGCTTGATAATCTAAGGCAAAAACATGGCTGGACCACAATAATGGTCACGCACGATATTTCTGAAGCAGTAAGACTTTCTGACAGAATTCTTATGATCAAAGACGGAATCATTGAGAAAAACTGGAATATTAATCGAAGCCAACTTGATGCACAAAAGCGTCCAAATAATCACGTTGAAATAGAAGACGAACTGCGCATGGCATTGCAATAAATATTTTTAATACTTATATTGCAACAGATATTACAAATCAGATATTACAAATCACCACGCTAAATCTTCAAGTAATTGTTTAGACCACTTAAGAATATCTGATTCATTCATAGAACTAGATCCTAATGATGATTCAAATGGAGCAGGAATAATCAGCATATGCGTAAGTGGACGATACTGTACTGACTTATAAATCCTCTTTAATCTCATCGACAACGATTCTTTAGGATTCATACCTATAACTCTCACAGATTTACCTTGCGAAGCTATTTGAGTAATGCCCAATTTACTAGCAGCAAATCTCAATCGAGCAACATCACACAAAGCTTCGAAAGCTTTAGGTGGCTCACCATAACGATCAGATAATTCTTCTCGAATTTCTTGCAAATCTTCATCACTACGAGCAGCAGACAACTTTCTATATGCTTCTAATCGCAACTTATCGCTATCAATATAAGAAGTAGGAATAGAAGCTTCTATTGGCAAATCAATAGAAGTTGATACTTCTTGAACATGTTCTGGTTCTTTATACTTTTCAACAGCTTCTGAAACCATGCGAACATAAAGATCAAAGCCAACTCCCTCAATATGCCCACTTTGAGCATCACCTAATAAATTACCAGTTCCGCGTAGCTCCAAGTCTTTCATAGCAACATCAAAACCAGAACCTAAAGCCGTATGCTGTGCAATAGTTGTTAACCTATCATGAGCTTGTTCAGTCATAGGCTTAGACGGATCATAAAGGAAGTAAGCATACGCTCGCTCACGTCCTCTGCCAACTCGTCCACGTAATTGGTGAAGCTGACTCAAACCAAAACGATCAGCATGGTCAACTATAAGCGTATTTGCATTAGAAATATCAAGACCTGTTTCAATAATCGTAGTGCACACGAGCACGTCAATATCGCGATGCCAAAAATCACGTATCACAGAATCAAGCTGCTTTTCGCCCATCTTTCCATGAGCAACACCAACTCTTACTTCAGGAACAAGATCATGAATTTTTGCAGCAACGCTAGCAATATCTTCTACACGATTATGCACGTAAAACGCTTGTCCCCCACGCAATAATTCGCGCTTAATACAAGCCGCAACCTGCTTTTCTTCATAAGCTCCAACATACGTTAAAACAGGAAGTCTATCTTCAGGAGGCGTAGCTAAAGTAGACATTTCGCGAATACCAGTTACTGCCATTTCTAAAGTTCGAGGAATTGGAGTAGCAGAAAGACTTAAAACATCTACATTCGTGCGCAAAGCTTTTAACGTTTCCTTATGTTCAACGCCAAAACGCTGCTCTTCATCAATAATAACTAAACCTAGATCTTTGAATTTAATACTAGGATTCAGCAATTTATGAGTACCTATTACAACGTCTACACTACCGTCAGCAAGACCGTCAATAGTTTGTGAAATTTGACTAGCTGTTTGGAATCTACTCATAGAAGCAACTTTTACAGGGAATCCTTCGAATCTAGAAGTAAAAGTTTCATAATGCTGTTGAACTAAAAGTGTAGTAGGAACAAGAACAACTACTTGCTTAGAATCTTGAACAGCTTTGAAAGCCGCACGCAAAGCGATTTCAGTTTTACCAAAACCAACATCGCCGCAAATCAAGCGATCCATAGGAATCGACTTTTCCATATCTGCTTTAACTTCATCAATAGTAGTTAACTGATCAGGAGTTTCTTGATAAGGAAAAGCATCCTCTAGCTCTTTTTGCCATGGAGTATCTTTGCTAAAAGCAAAACCTTTTGAAGAAGCACGCGCAGAATATAATTTAATCAAATTTTCTGCAATATCGCGCACATGACTTTTAGCTTTAGCTTTAGTTTGAGCCCAATCGGATCCGCCAAGCTTATTCAGCTTTGGTATTTCTGCCCCAATATATTTACTAACTAAATCAAGCTGATCTGTTGGAATAAATAATTTATCTGCTGGAGCATTTCTCTTACTTGGAGCATATTCAATAACTAAATACTCTCTTGTTGCATTAGAATCACCTGTTGAGATGCTTCTCTGCTTCATACCTATAAAACGACCTATGCCATGTTGCTCGTGAACAACAAAATCGCCAGGCTTTAATTCAACTAAATCTATTGATTTTCTTCTACGTTGAGGAGTTTTTAACTGACCAGAACGAGCACTATGACCTGTTAAATCGCGCTCAGTAAGAATAGCAATCTTAGCGCTTTTATCAATGAAGCCATCCGATAAGCAAGAAGTCACTTTTTCAAAACTAGCTACACCAGTTTCGTGAATAGCTCTAGCTAAACGAGATAAAGTACCTGCAGCAGATGCAGTAATAATAACTTTGTATCCAGAATCAATTAATCCAGCTACACCACCAGAGATTTTATTCTCATCGCCGCGAAATTCTTGTGCTGCTTCAACAGGCAAAACAATATTATTGCGTAAACTTCTATCAATGCTTGCACCAATACCAGAACCAATGCCTGCTCCAATACCGTCGCCAATGCCAACATCCATACCAAATGACGTAAGATTCCACACATCGTGATTTGCATACGACAACGAGTTAATAGAATCATCAAAATCAAGAAAACTTGCTTGATCAAAACTGATAGGAGCACCAGCACCATGACCGGATGCTGCAACATGCCAACTAGCAGCTAAAAACTCATTTGCAGTCTGAGCTAAATCTTCTGCAGCTCTTCTACATTTTTCTCGATCAGATAGCATGATAATCGCATCATTAGGAAGCATATTAAATATTGGTTCCATATGCTTTACAAGAGCTGGCATTAAAGACTCCATACCCTCAACAGGTATAGAATTCGAAATGGATTCCAACATATCTTCAGCGTTAGGAATTGAACCTATAAGATTCTTAGCTCGCAATCGAACTTCGTCACTGAATAATAATTCACTACAAGGAGTAGCCCACGCGCTTTTAATATTATCCCCATAAGTACGCTGATCAGAGGCATGGAATTCTTTAATCGTATCTATTTCGTCACCAAAAAATTCGATACGAATCGGATGACTCATAGTAGGTATAAAAATGTCAATAATTCCGCCTCTAACAGC
The DNA here is from genome assembly GCF_002896555.1 of Gardnerella coleohominis. Taxonomy (GTDB): domain Bacteria; phylum Actinomycetota; class Actinomycetes; order Actinomycetales; family Bifidobacteriaceae; genus Bifidobacterium; species Bifidobacterium vaginale_F. The sequence continues at coordinate 120,464 of NZ_MNLH01000001.1, read as the reverse complement.
AAATTCACCGCGCTCCATAACTAATTCCACGCGCGAATACGCTTGTTCAACTAGTCTTCGAATTGCATCTTCCATTGCAATTTCTTGACCACATCTAAACACTAAAGGCTCAACATCACCTAAACCAGAAACAACAGGCTGTATAAGTGAACGAACTGGAACTACTAATATTTTTATAGGACCAAACGTTAGATCTTTTTCATCAGGATGGCATAAACGGCGAAAAACAGCCATTCTATTCGCAACAGTATCCGCTCTAGGAGAAAGACGCTCATGCGGTAAAGTTTCCCAAGCTGTTAGTTGCTCAATGTCATGAGGATTACCTTCATACCATGCTCTAATAGACATAACTGTATCTTGAGCATCACGACCAGAAGGAACAACAAAAACAACAGGCTTACGTTTAGATACAGCTGAAGCTATAGCAGCTCTAATTCCTAAAGGAGCTTTAATATTAATACAAGACGAGTCTGATCCATTCAAATCACGACTTATCTTTTCGCTAGTATTATCTTCTCTACGATTATTTTTTAAACTTCCACTTTCTAAACTTCTATCGTCATAATTGTTGAAATCTAAACAATCGTCAATATCGCCTGAAACTAGCGAATAAAATACTTTATCTTTATCACATAACTCTTTTAATGCATAAGAAAGTTGAGGTAACTTACTCGTATTAGTAGTTGTGCTCGTATTTGTATTCACACGCGTATTTGTATTCGCACTCTTACTTATACTCGTACTAGTATTCATAGAAGATTTTTTATTTAAAGCCGCAGAATTCGCATCCTCATCGACCATTGAAATGCTCCTGAGTCAATGAAAGACCGCGGAAAATAATACTTTCTACAGCATCAGCCCCATCAGCTAAAAAGTTAGGAAGCTCAGATTTTTGAGCTGCAGCAAATCCGCCCAACACCCAATTAACAGTATTATCATGAGCGTGAGCACCACGCTGAGCATGACCGACACCCATTCTGACTCGCGCGTATTGAGGAGTTCCAAGAGAGCGATCGATTGAGCGAATACCATTATGTCCGCCGGCAGATCCTCCTGCTTTTACTTTAATACGCCCAAAATCTAAATCCATATCGTCATGAATTATCACAATATGATCTGGCTCAATCTGATAATAAGAACTTATTGAGGATACGGCTGCTCCAGAATCATTCATAAAAGTCAATGGCTTAGCTAAGAAAAACTTGGCATTTTTACCATCTAAATTCATAACACCTTTGCCAAGCTTAGCTAGACCTTTATTATCCGAAAGGGATACCGACCAGCGCTGCGCCAAAACATCTGCCACCATAAACCCCATATTATGGCGAGTTCCTTCATATTTTGCGCCAGGATTTCCTAAGCCCGCAATAAGCCAAAAATCTGATGCCATACTATCCCCGTTTTCTTCACAATCACTGTTACAACTAAATAACAGTCATAACTAAAACTACAAAACACCAAACAAGAAGGGCGCATCAATGCATCGCGTACATCGACGTTCTGCAGATACGCCCTCGCATACCTTTGCCTATTCTAGCAAGATGGTAGTCAATAGTAAGATAATGTTTTAATTATTTTAAACTATTTCAAAAATTCATCCGTAGAAAGCTTTTTAGCATTAGGTACTTGCTTAGTTACTTTACCTTTAGAATCGGTATAAGCGCCTTCTCTACTTAAGAAATCAAAGTAATCTTGAGCGCCTTTAACATCAGTTGTTCCAAACACGAATTTACCGCTCTTAATATCGGCCTTGCTTCCCCAATATTCGCCGTCAACAATCATTTTCATACTGCGTTTAACGAACTTTGGATCAAGATTTGCCTCTTTTGCTTCTTTTACAAGAATATCTGACGCTTCATCAGGATGCTCATAAGCGTATTCATACCCACGCTTTGCAGCTTTAACAAAAGCACGAACAAGCTTAGGATCTTTATTCACAGTCTTCTTATTAGTTATTATGCCAATAGTATCTGGCTGACCTGGAACACCGTAATCGCCCTCTTTAAAGCAACGAAGCTTTGGACCAAACATTTCAGACTGCACGCCTTCCCAAGTGCCGTAGAATCCACCAAAATCAGCTTTACCAGATTCAAGAGTCCTGAAAGTTGAAGTACCAACAGTAACTTTATCGAATTTTCCTTTGCCTCCATCGTGCTGAATCATTCTACGAATTACAGCATCACCTTCAGCTGATCCGAAAGTAGCAAAAGTACGACCATCAAAATCTTTTGGAGAGTGAATCTTGTTGTTTTTATCAAGCGAACACCAAATAGCACTCGGCTTTTGCTGAACTTGCATAACCTCTTCAAGATTTGCTCCCTTAGTGGAAAAATCAGCAACATTAGTTAATGTACTAAGCGCAAAATCAGCAACACCACTATCAACCGCATGCTCGGATCCAGTTTGAGCAACAGCCAGAATATCTACATCTAATCCAGCATCCTTAAACCAACCCTTATGTTTTGCTACATAAATACCAATATGATTAGTATCAGGAGCCCAGAAAAGCATAAAAGATACTTTTCTAAGACTCGAGTTTTGATTACTGCTAGATCCACATGCTGCAAAAGAAAAAACACAGCACAATGAAAGAATAAACGCAAGAGTACGCTTTAAAACACGCATATTCATGAGTTCCCTACTTTGTTTTACTTACCATTTTCTGGGAAATGCAGCACAGACTCGGCAGAAAACGGTATCAAGGGCCTAGCCCGCGCCGTTCAATGCCCCCGAGCAGATTAGAATCTACCGCGGTTTGCCACACATTGACTCACGAAACATTTAGATTATGCACGATTCAAAAGACAAATTCGTATTAATTGTCAAAATAAATATTTTTAAACATTACTGGTTGTGCGATACTAATAGCTGGTTGTGCGGTACTAATAGAATGTGTGTACTAAACTGATTTTGTTTTTATGCGATTGGGGCAGCAATCGCAAGTTTAATGAAAGGAATCAATCTCTATGACGCGCTCGCGTTTAAAAAGCATGCTATTAAAATATCTGCCTACACCGATAGCAGTAGTGTTTTTACTACTTTTATGGCAATTTGCGTGCGAATATTTTAAAATATCAGAGAATTTGATTCCAACTCCGATTTCTGTTATTCAAGAAACTTTTGAATCTTTCCCATACATGTTGCCAGCGATATTAGCTACTACTCAAGAAGCTGTTATTGGTTTCGGGATTTCAATTATAGTTGGAATACTTTTAGGAGTACTATTCCACGTTGTTAAACTTTTAAAATACGCGTTATTCCCACTTTTATGCGCTGCGCAAACAATGCCACTGATTTCAATCGCACCAATTTTTTTGATTTGGTTCGGCGTTGAAATATCAGGAAAAATAGTAATAGTCATGATTTTTAGCATGTTCCCTATAGCTGTACAAACTATACGAGGACTTGACGCTGTTCCAAGTTTTTATACAGATGTTGCTTTAACTTGTGGAGCTACTCACACTTGGACTTTATGGCATGTTAAATTACGAGTTGCAGCTCGTCAAATTTTCGGCGGAATACGAATTAGCGCAGCATATGTTTTTGGAACAGCTGCTACTGCTGAATATCTTGGAGCTAGAAACGGCTTAGGAATTTGGCTTCAATTTGCGTATAACTCGTTTAGAACTCCTCCTATTTTTTCCGCGACTATTGTATTAATAATTCTTACTTCTATTTTGATGCTAATTATTAAAACTTCCGAAAGAGTTCTTTTAGGACCAGTAGAAGATGATGAGGATCCTGATAATCAGCTTTGATAGCACAATTTAGCCACTAATACTTAAATTGATATAAATACTAAAACTCGATTATCTAATACCAAAACTCGACTATTAAATGCGATACTAAGCGATTAAAAAAAAACAAAATTAATGCCGGTACTAAAAAGCACCGGCATTAACATTAGTTGTGTGAATTTATTAATTTTATTTAGTTTTATTCACATTTATTTGGCTTTATTTACCTTTAGATTCTTCTTGAATAGCCTCATTAATTGCGTCGCTTAACTCTTTTTGAGCTTTTCCATAAGCTTCCCAATTACCTGAGCGCATAGCAGAATCAGAATCCTTCAAAGCTTTAGCTGCACGCTTAAGCGCCTCTTTAGCTTTGGTACTCATAGAACTGTTTTTCACAGCATTCTTAGATTCTGAATTATTAGAGTTATCCTTAGAATCCTTAGAAGCAGAATCCTTCGCATCCTTAGAAGCATGATCCTTAGAATCCTTAGAATCCTTCGCATCCTTAGAAGCTGCAGAATTATTTGAAGCATCTCCAGCTAAAGCACCAGAATCGCCTCCAAATACTTGATCTAGAGCTTCATCTAATGTATCCGCAAATCCAACTTGATCTCCAAACGCAACCAAAACCTTCTTTAACAAAGGATAACTTGTAGATCCGCTTGACTGCACGTAAACAGGCTCTACGTAAACAAGCCCTCCACCAAGAGGCAAAGTTAGCAAGTTTCCACGCTTAACTTTCGTTGAACCAGATTCAAGCAAATTCAACTCTTTAGAAACATTCGCATTAGCGTTGAAATTATTTTGAGCTTGACCAGGTCCTGGAACATTAGAAACTTTAGGCAATTCCTGCAAACGAAGCTTACCGTAATTCGGACCAATCTTTCCAGGAGTATCCCCAGCATCAGAATCAACAGACAAGAAACCAGTCAATATTTCACGCGTGATTTTACCAGCTGGAATATAAGTAGAAACAAGCGAAAACACTGGTTTCTTTGCATCTCCAGTTTGCAAAGTCAAATAATATGGAGGTTGCAAAATATCTTCTTTTTGTGCTTTCTGAGATTCAGTAGGATCCACAGGGGTTTGCCAAAAATCTTCTCCAGAGAAGAATTGGCTTGCTGTATCCACATGATACTTTGCAAGCAAATAGCGTTGAACTTTAAACAAGCTTTCTGGATAACGCAAATGCTTCATCAAGTCACCAGAAATCTTAGAAATATCGTGATAGTGACCAGGGAAAATTGAACGCCATGCTTTAATCACAGGGTCTTTTGTATCCCACACATACAAATCAACAGAACCATCATAAGCATCAACTGTAGCTTTTACAGAATTGCGAATGTAATTTGCTCGTTGATTAGTCAATCCCTTAATAGAATGAGAAGTTGTTGTTGTGGAATCTTGAGTTATCTTACCAAAATCAGTCATCTGAGAATACGGGTAAGAAGCGGAAGTAGTATATCCATCAACAATCCACTTAACACGTCCATCAACAACAGCAGGATAAACTCTACCGTCCAAAGTTAAGTAAGGAGCAACTTTGGATACGCGTGTTTTAGGATCGCGATCGTACAAAATCTGCGAATCCGGCGTTACGCGGTCAGAGAAAAGAATCTGATCTGACTCAAATCTAACTGCATGTAAAAGCCTAGAGAAGAAGTTACCTACGCTTGGACCACCATTACCCTTGAAAGTAGTTAAAGCACCTTGAGATCCAGTTGGATAATCAAATTCCCATGGAGCAGTACCTTTTGGAGATCCAACAATAGAATATTCAGGAGCATTTGGCGAGAAGTAAATACGTGGCTCATAATTCTGTGACTTAGTAAGCTTTCCTTGAGTAGGAATACCATACTCCATAAATTGAGGCTGGCCATCTGACGTCACTTTATTTCCATAAGCTGCAACAATTCCATAGCCATGCGTATAAACAGTATGATCATTAACCCAGTTTCGATTATCATTGCCAGCTAAATCAAGCTCGCGAGCAGCAATAACCGTATCTTGACTTACACCGTCAATATCGTATTTATCAACTGAAAGCGTATCTGCAAAAGTATAGTATTGCTTAGATTGCTGCAATTGACGGAAAGTTGGAGAAGTAACTTGAGGATCTAGAAGACGAATTTGCGCAGTAGATTCAGCTTCTTTTGCTAAAGCTCCAGATTTTCCTTCAGAAGTAGCGTTATACGATTCTTTCTTTACATTATTTAAACCATAAGCAAATTTAGTGGCCTCAATATTCCTCTGAATATAAGTAGCTTCCAACTCTTGCGCATTAGGTGCAACCTTAAATCGCTGTAAAAGAGCTGGCCAAGCAAAAGATATAACAACCGAGCAAACAATAATAAAAGTTAAAGCAATAACTGGTGTTTTCCATGCCTTAATTGCGGTTTTAAAACGCACTGAAATTGGTGCTTCTACAGATAAAGCATGAGATTTCATAAACCAAAATGCAATAACAGACCCAACTAACACCGTGATCACTGCCATTGCTATGCTTCCAGGAACGCCAGCATTCATATCAGTGTATGAACCGCCTGTAATTCTAGGGCCATCAAGAGTTACTAAAGCGAACATGTCTAAAATCTGTTCAAGTGCCCACGTCAAAATCACAAGCATAAACCATACAGAAATTTGTCTACGTGCTCGTTTTGTAATGCTGAATATGCCTTTACCGTCGATAGGCATACTAAAACGAATTGCTCCCATAAGAACATGGGTAATAATAGAGAAAACAAGAGATATTACCAATAAAAGCACAAATGCGCTTATAAATAACCTTAATCCAGGAAGCACAAATACGTAGAACCCATTGTCAATTCCAAATTGCGGATCTTTAATACCAAAAGGTTGAGCGTTAAACATTAACAAAATTTGCGCCCAATGATTGTAGAATTTAAATCCAAATACTGCGCCTACAATCAATGAAAAAATTCCCGCAACATGCAAAGCAAGCTTTGAACTAATTCCCTGCTTTAAATCGATAACATTGCCTTTAATTCGAATATAAGTTCCATCCGCATTGCTTGGACGCGCTTTTATTGCCAAAGCTGCAGACAAGTATCCAAAAGCAGACATTAATATTGCATAAAGCACCCAAACGCCGATTTTTGCGCCTAACTGAATCCAAATTACGCTCTCGAATCCAAGCTGAGAATACCACATGCAGTCAGTTATAAAGTTTGCAAGACCAAATATTGCAGCTCCAGCAAAACATAGGATTACAACTAAAATTGCAAGAATCCAACGCCACTTTTTAGATATTTCAATAATTTTATTTACTTTAATGGAATCGGTTACCATAAACTTATTGCTCTCCATATTGCTCTCCTTGCTACTTTCGTAGCCTCCATCATTTTCGTAGCTTCCATTGCTTTCGTTATTTTCGTAGTTCATATCGTTATTTTCATAATTCATATCATTTTCTTTATTCTTTAGAAAACTTTTAAATAAATCTTTAACTTCACTGTCACCATTTACAAGATTATTAAAAATGTTCTTATAATTAAAGTTTTTATTTTTAACATTTTTATTATTCTGATTCTTTTTCTTCCCCTTAGATTTGCTCACCAATATAGAGCCAACACCTGTCCACATAATCAGAATAATTATGTCTAAAATAATCTTATCCATAGAACAAGTATACTTTTGATTCAAACATTTAATGCAAAAACACGCATTGAACTAAAAACATATATACTATAGTTCCAGCCGCAATTGAGAGCAGCATATTCTTACGCCAGCAATGAAGTACTCCAACTACGACTAACGCAATTAATTCAGGCAAGCCATGCGATCCCGTTAGAATCGGCGTAGTTTTAAGCGAATACACTAACAAAAGACCGCTCATAGCATATGGCAAAAGGCTTCCAAGGTATTGGACGATTTTAGGAGGCTTTTTGGATTCTGGAAATATCCAAAACGCTGCGAAACGAGTTGATGCAGTACCAATAATTGCAACAATAATAATAACTATGCTTTGATATAGGTTCATACTCATAAAATCACGCCTTCTTGGATTCTAAATCTTCGCTTGATTCAGATGAATTATTGTCATAATTTACATATAACTTTTCAAAGTATTTTCTAAACACTATAAAAATAATCAAAAATGTAACCAAAGAAGGAATCATAAACATTTTTGGACCAAGTATGCCAAGTGCCACAACAGCAACAACAATACCAATAATAAGCACAATATGATGTTTTTGCGCACGCCATTGTTCAATAAAAATCACTAAAAACAGGGCCGTTAAAACAAACTCAATACCCTTCATGTTTATTGGCAAAACACTGCCAACAAACCACCCTATTATTGCTCCAATTATCCAATACCAATGGTTGAGAATAGAAACAAAGAACATGAACCACTGGCGATTCACGCTTTCAGGAATTTTTGCAGACGAATTGATTGCGAAAGTTTCATCCGTCATGTCAAAAATCATAGAGAACTTCTTTATTCCAGCTCCCTTATATGGCTTTAACATTGTAATTCCGTAGAAAATATGTCTCACGTTTACAGCGAGCGCTAAAACAAGCGCGGAAAATGGGTCGAAAGCGCCAAAGAATAAGTCGAGTGTAATAAACTCCATTGTGCCAGAGTAGATTAATATGCTCATGCAAATTGGATACCATATTGAAAAACCTTTGGCATGCATTAACATTCCGTAAGAAATACCAAGGAACATGTATCCAGCGCAAATTGGTATAGTAAACGGTAAGGCAGTATCAAATGCCTTTAAAATCACAGATTTTCTATGTGAATGCTCTTTAGAAGAAGAATCCTGTTTTTTAAACACAGAATTTAACAACTTCATATATGGCACACTTCCTTATCTTTATCTTTATATTTATCTTTAATACAAATATTTAACAAAATACAACTCAAAGGTTTATAAGTATATAGCAAGGTAGGCACGTTATAACAAATTTAGCGCGCTCACAAATTAATGCAGGCGCGCTAGAGAAATCAGATTTTGTTAGAAAATCAAACTGTATTGTTAAGCAATATCTGGATCGTTTTTAGCAATCGTGCCAGTAAGCTTACCAATAACCTTCAGTAAGTGGTACACAACCAACACCACAACGGTTCCAATTGCAATGCCGTTGAACTGAATACCAGAAACTGCAAACTGGAAGTTAGCAATGCCAATAATCATAACGATTGCAGCAATCATAATATTCACTGGCTTGTCGAAGTTCACTTTGTTTTCAACCCAAATTCTTACGCCAATCATGCCAATCATGCCGTAAAGCAAAGTTGTTACGCCACCAAGAACACCAGCTGGAATTGAGTTCACAATTGCACCAAACTTCGGGCAAAGGCTTAAGATGAACGCAAACGCTGCAGCACACCAATAAGCGGCAGTGGAATAAACCTTTGTTGCAGCCATAACGCCAATATTTTCACCGTACGTAGTGGTACCGCAACCGCCAAACAAACCTGCAATAGCTGTACCAAAGCCATCTGCAAATAATGCGGTTCCAATCTTAGAGTCATAGTCGCGACCAGTCATTTGAGATACAGACTTTACGTGACCGACATTTTCTGCAATAAGAACAAGCACTACTGGCAAGAACATGAGCAGAACAGAGAAATCAATTTGTGGAGTGTGGAATTTAGGGAAACCAATCCAAGAAGCTTCCTCAATCTTTTTGAAATCAACTTGCCCATGGAAACACGCGTATGCGTAACCAACAAGAACACCTAAAAGAATATTCAAACGACCAAGAAGACCGCGGAAAACTACAGCAATAAGCATTACAGCAACTAATGTTACAAGCGCTGTATCTGGAGCTTTCTGGAAGTTAGCCCAAACTGCAGGTCCCAAATTAAAACCGATAATTGCAACGATTGCACCGTTTACAACAGGCGGCATAATAATGTCAATCCACTTAGCTCCTGCAAAATGCACAAGCACACCGATAAGAGCAAGAAGCAAACCTGTGCACATAATGCCGAAGCTTGCAACTGCAATACCTTTATGAGCTGTTGTTACAGCCATAACAGGTGCTATAAGACCAAAAGAGCTTCCTAAATAACTAGGAAGCTTATTTGCGTTAATAAGTAAGAACAGTGCCGTAGAAATAGCAGTGAACATTAATGTTGTTGATGGATCAAAGCCTGTAAGAATAGGCACCAAGAACGTAGCGCCAAACATTGCAATAACATGCTGAGCACCAATACCAGCAGTACGAGTCCAAGTTAGACGTTCGTCTGGCTCTACAACTTCACCAGGCCTTAACGTTTTGCCATTACCGTGAAGCTTCCAAGTAAATAAACTCATATTCTCTCCTAGCTCTAAATAGCATCCCTTTTTTGCTTTTAAAAGCCAATAGTCCGAGCGCAATTAAAACAGAACCAAAAATTCCTTTGCGCAACAGCTTTGTAGCCAAATCTTCATTCTAACGTATATAGCTTAAAAATCATAGTGTTGCTTGGACTAACTTGCTTTTCTATCAATTAGGCAGCGATTTGAGTTTTTCGCCCATGCATTTCCCCGATTTTGTTTACTTATGTACCCTCTAAGTAAACAAAACCAAGAATCCTACCCCGATTTTGTTTACCAACACGCACTCTAAGTAAACAAAACCAAGAACCCTACCCCGATTTTGTTTACTTATGTACCCTCTAAGTCCACAAAATTAAGCGCGACGACTTGATTTGCTATTCACAAGACAGAGATTTGAGATTCTGAGTTATTATGTTCGATTATGTGATTTTTACATTCAGCATGTCGCGCATAATTCCAGCAAAAATGCATAATCATTAGCTAAATATTTAATTTTTGTTCGCTTTTGTCCGATTATGAGAGAATAATGAGCTAAATGGTTAATTTCTTTGATACATGGAAAAAGAAAATCTGCACCATCGATATGGCTCTTATCGCTGTATTGACACTTCTAGCTTCCTTTATTGGCAGCTGGCTTAAACAATACCCAGGTTTCAAATTACTTGGTGCTCTTATTATTGCGTTGCTTGTTGGCATGGCTCTGCAGCTGCCATTGCACGCATACAAAAAGAATAATGATTTACGACGAGCAGGCGTTAAAAGCGCTGCTGGTTTGATTGCAAACAAGCTTCTTCGTCTTGGTATTATTCTTCTCGGCTTTAATCTGAATTTGCACGATTTGTTTACCGAGGGCATTAAGTGCTTGCCTATTGCAGCTGTGTTAGTTGCAGTAATGGTCTGCATAACTTATACCATTGCTAAACTTCTGAAAGTAAATCCTCAGCTTGCAATGCTAACTGCAGGCGGCACAAGTATTTGTGGAGCCGCAGCAGTTATGGGTCTTTCCGGATCAATGCCAGTTCTTCCAGAAGAGGAAGACGAGAAAGAGCAGAACGAAGTTATGGCCGTTGCAACAGTTGCAATTATGGGCACTATTTACGCTCTTGCTGAAATCTTCATTCTTCCTCACTTTGGTATGAGCACGCAGCAGCTTTGCATTACAGCTGGAGCATCTCTTCACGAAATCGCACATGCTGTTGCAGCTGGTGGAGCATTCAATAATATCCATGTTGCAACAATTATGAAGCTTGCTAGAGTTCTTATGCTTGTTCCCGCTTCCATCTTTATTGCAATTTGGTGGAATGCGCGTCATAGCAAAGTTGAAAATGGCGGAAAGCATAAGATTAGCTTCCCATGGTTTATGCTTGGCTTTATTGCAGCATCTGTTATTGGAACTTACGTGCCTTTCATAACAGCACACACAACAACTCTTGTAGCAGCAGGATACGTTTTCCTTGGCATGGCAATGGCCGCTCTTGGAATTAACGTTAACTTCAAGGTTATTTTCAAGAAGGGTCGCGCAGCTTTCGCAGCAAGTTTCTTAGCGTCTATTGTGTTGGTAATTCTTGCATGTGCAGCTGCAAAAATCTTCTTTGTATAAATAACTAAGTAAATAACTAAGTAAATACTGATTTATGAAAATAGGGAGCCTTTATAGACCCCCTATTTTTTATATTTCATAAAGGATTATCAAATAATAAATCTTTCTAAATTAACCTAATATTAAACGTTAAATAATTAAGTTAAATAATTAAGTTAAATAATTTTCACATGCGTACCTGGCTTAATGTTATCGAAGAACCACCTAGCATCGGGAACACTCAACCTTATGCAACCATGTGAAGCTTTATGCCCCAATTTACGGCCTTCTTCTTCAATATAATCTCCAAAGTTTTCTCTAGTAGGCACTGAATGGAATAAGTACACATCATCTTTGAAAGAAACTGCATAGTCGCCACCCATTCCACCACCATCATAAGCATTATAAAAATGTTCAGTTCGAGTACCAATCAAAAAATCACCTTTAGGAGTTTCTGATCCTTTAACACCTGTGCTAGCAATCATTTCATAAATCACTTTTTTACCGTGATAAATATATACACGTTGCTTTTTTGTATCAACTTTTACGTGAACATCCGCTACATTTAAATGAGTAATATCCGGATAACGACCACCAGTAGGGTGCTTCCAGACATAATCAGGATCTTTCCTAGCAAAAGCGTTATTATACTTATCTTTTGTCTTTACTTTACTTTTCCCTTTAGGATTATCTTTGACTTTGCCTTTAGGCTTATTTTTAGTTTCGTTCTTAGAATTTGCTTTGCCCTTAGACTTGTCATTTAGCTTAGACTTAGAATTGACTTTATCTTTAGACTTACCCTTAGAGTCAGCAGACTTACCCTTAGAATCCCCATTATTCTTATCTTTAGACTTATTGTTTACATTAGGAACTGGAGCTATACGACTCTTTTTAACTGCATGCTTTTCTTCGTTTTTCTCTTTAACAATCTTATTGCTAATATTAACTACATTGTTTATTGAGTAATCAACAAATCCTAAATAAACAAGCACCATAACCATGGCACCAACAAGACCGACAAATCTACGCCACATAGTCCCGTGAAGCCACAAATCAAAGCCTTTTTTAAGCACATGACCAAAATTCTTCATGTCACTTATCACGGTATGAAACATTTGCATCGTATCTCCATTAACAATAAAAATGCTATACAAACTACATTAGCATTAATAACTAATAAGTAAATCTTCAAACGAACGTAGATTACTTAATTATATAAAAAACGTTGCTAAATAGTAATCAAACTATGAAGCAACGCTTATTCTGTAGATTTCCAAAAAATATCTTCAATAAAAATATCTACAATAAAAATATCTACAAGAAGAAATCAAATAGAATCAAACATTAAACTTGAACTCTACGATATCTCCATCTTGCATAATGTAATCACGGCCTTCAAGACGAAGCTTTCCTTCTTCCTTAATTTTTGCCATAGAACCGTCAGCTGCAACAAAATCATCATAAGATACGATTTCTGCCTTAATAAATCCACGCTCAAAATCAGTGTGAATCACGCCAGCAGCTTGTGGAGCAGTCCAACCTTTATGAATCTGCCAAGCGTGTACTTCCTTAACACCAGCAGTCAAATAAGTTTGAAGACCCAAAATATCAAATCCTACGCGCGCAAGCTGATCCAAACCAGATTCCTTCAAGCCAGCATCTTCAAGCATTTCGCGCGCATCAGCTTCATCAAGTTCAGTAAGTTCTGACTCAAACTGAGCGTTCAAGAAGATTGCTTTTGCAGGAGCTACAGAAGCAGAAAGTTTAGACTTCAAATCTTCATCAGCTAACTCCGAATCATCCACATTGAATACGTAAATAAATGGCTTAGCAGTGAGCAAATGCAAATCGTAGACGTCGTTTTTATTGATCAGCTTTTCATTATGAGCTTGGTCAATAGTTTTTCCAGAAGCAAGAATTTCCTTAGCTTTGTTCACGGCATCAACATATTCTTGAGTGACTTTCTTGCCTCGCAAATCCTTTTCCAACTTTGGAAGAGCATTGTCAATAGTTTGCATATCGGCGAGAATTAGCTCAGTATTAATCGTGTCAATATCGTCAGCAGGATCTACTTTGCCGTTAACATGCACAATATCGTCGTCGTTAAACGCGCGCACAACTTCACAAATAGCATCAGCTTCGCGAATATTAGCAAGGAACTTATTACCTAAGCCTTCACCCTCAGAAGCGCCTTTAACAATGCCTGCAATATCAACAAAAGTAACTGTTGCAGGAACAATTTTTTCAGTATTAACTAATTTAGCTAAAACTGGTAAACGATGATCCGGAAGTGGAACAATACCAGTATTCGGTTCAATAGTTGCAAACGGATAATTTTCCGCCAAAACGTTGTTTCGAGTTAAAGCATTAAACATAGTGGACTTGCCAACATTTGGCAATCCAACAATTCCAATAGTTAAAGACATATTCACCTAGTTTAGACCAGTGTCGGGAAAGCCGACACAAATTGATTTTATTTACTATTTATTTTCAATAGCATCAACTGCAGAAATCACATCTCCCCTAAATCCACGAGATTCTAACTGCGCAACTCCTCGAATAGTTGTTCCTCCAGGAGAGCACACCGCATCCTTCATAATCCCTGGATGAGTGCGAGAATCCATGTATAACGCGCCTACTCCTTCAATCATTTTTGCAGCCAAACGATAAGCACAATCACGTTGCAAACCGTATTTCACACCAGCATCCCCCAACGCTTCCATATACATTGCTGTAAAAGCAGGAGCACAGCTAGAAATGCACATTGCAATATTCATATGCTCAGCGTCCACTCGTTCTACTAAAGAGATTGGCTCAAACAAAGCATTAAACATCGAAAGTTGGCTATCTGTAAGCGAATGATTAGTTTCAGCTAAAGTCACGCCTTGACCTACTGCAATAGGAGTATTAGGAATAATGCACTGCACATGAGCATCCTCGCCAAGTAACTTTTGATAGCGTTCAAGCGTCCAACCTGCAGCCACAGAAATAACAGCAAGACGACGTTCTTTAATAAAGTCAGCAATAGGTTCTAATACTTCAACAACTTGATACGGCTTTACAGCAACAATAATCGCATCGCTTGCTTCACATACTTCTTTAGCAGCATGCATAGCGCGAGCGCCAATTAGCGAAGTATTACGCTCTAGTTTTTCAAAATTATGCGCGCACGCAACAATATTTTCACCTTGCAATACTCCTGCATTCATAGCGCCTTTAGCAATTGCTTGCGCCATATTGCCATAACCTATGAATCCTACAGTACCGAATGTTTTAACGCTCATACATAATCCCCTTTAGCGCATATAAATAAAACACTATCTAAACAACACTATCTAAACAACACTATTTAAAAACAAATAGATGTATAGCATACCAAATAGTGCTCTATTAAACACTAAAACGCAAAACTTATAAGAATCGCATTTGCTTTAGCGCTTATAAATTCCCTCTAAATCACCGCGATTCAAAGATTCATTGAAAAGATGAGCAAATACCACGTCTCCATGCAAACCGTCGTGTTCGAACTCGTTTGTAGTCCAATAATGCGAATTAGCTATGCGAGATAATGTATCTAATTGCAAACCAGAATCAACATACATGTCGTCGAAGTAAACAGCTGATTGCAAAGGAACTTCATTATCAGCTAATTGTTCCTCATCGTAAATCTTGCCAAATTCTGTGTCATTCATCATAGCTTCAACAGCAGGCTTAAACGGCTTTAACGCATTTTCTTGATCAAACATCCAAGGAAATACTGCTTCTCCTGTGAAAAGAAGTGGACGAGCGGAACAAGAAAACTCAGGCATTGACTCGCGCACTTGTTGAGCAGCCCAACAAATAGGATTTTCTAACTCACCATCAGCATAAATAAACTCTTGCAAAGGCCAATAAAGTGGGCTTGAAGAAGTGCTATCCATAACTGAATACAAGAACTCATCGCTTAAAGACCCAGCTAATGCTCCGCCGCTGTGCTTAAACGCTTTAAGAGAACCATCGCCATCAGAAAAAGCTGAATCCAGTAGCCAATGAACACGCTCAAAGCTTGGTTTCATGCCAAAAGAGGATCCCAATGTTTGGAATCTTTCAACAGTAAGTTTTTCGCCATTAGGCAAAACAACATCTCCCTGCGCAATACGATCTGCAATAGCAGCAGCACGAGATACATCTTGTGGGTATCTCTCATAGAATTGCTCAGTTTTACGAGCCATTCGAGGAAAAGTATGCTCATAAACTTCACGAGCATTAGCTGGAACATGAGGAATACCGCCAGTTGTGAAGCTAGCGATTAAACCTTGAGGGAAAAGCGACAAATAAGTAAGAGTCAAGAATCCACCATAGCTTTGACCTAATGAAACCCATGGCTTGGCATCGAATTCAGTAAGTCGCAGATGTTCAAAATCTCTAATAATAGAATCAGCTAAGAAACGCTTCAAATACCAAGCTTGATGCTCTACATTCACGCCATCAGCTTCCATTCGCTTAATAGTTGAAGCATCAACTCTAGAAGAACGACCTACACCTCGTTGATCCGGTAAAACTACGCGAAAATGTTTAATAGCCTCAGCAATCCAACCATCACTAGAAGGTGAAAGTGGACGCGGGCACTGCCCTCCAGGACCACCTTGCAAAAATACTAATAATGGCAAATCATCATGAGCATGTTCAGGAGAAGTAACAACTCTACAGAATAAACGTATAGTCTCCCCTTTAACGCAATCTCCCGGCGTATTCCCATTCCAATCAAGAGGCACATCAATAGCACGTTCTTCTACATACAACCCTGGTACATAATAGTGTGTTAATAATGTCATGACTATTTGCCTTTCTAAGCTACTTTGCATGAAAAATTTTTAGCAAAACCATCAATAACAAAAGTATAGTAGAGAATCGACTATATAGCTTTTATACTAAATTATGTTTCACAAATCATGTTTCTAAATAAATTAAATTATGTTTCTAAATAAGTTAAAATAAGTTTCACAAATCATACTAGAGTTTGATTGTACGATAAAGCACTATGCGCTAGCCTTGTAATTATGAAAGTACCTAATATGTTTCAATGTGTTATACAGCGCTTACGAAAAGAGCTCACATTAAACGACATATTATTGGGTATTATTACACTTATTCTTTTTATACTTTCAACCAATCGATATATTATAAGCAATGTTGACGGATTCTTGACGCAAAGTTCGCTAATTACAGCCTATCTTATAAATATTGTTGTTGCATTACTACTTTCAGTACGAAAACTATGGCCTGAACAAGCGGCTACTATTTTTATTGTTATTTGCATTGTACAAATAATATTTGGCCCTATTCAACTTTTTGCTGATTTCTTTGGTTTCGTACTACTTGTTAATTCTATTGCGCGCGGAAATCCAGAGCATTCAAAAGCTTTTGTTATTGCAGCTTACGTAACAACAGTATTATCTTGCGTAGTAATATCGTGGAATATTGTAATGGGACCAATATATGGCATCAATCATTCAAAAGCTAGTTATGCTTGTAGCTTACGAAATATAAATAGTAGTAACATAAAAAATTGCGTTTCAAATATACTTGATTTTGCAATTCCTTCAATAATTTTTGCGATTATTATTACTACTATTACGGTTATTATCGGCTACTGGCAGCGCACTCACGTGCATACTATTCAACTTTTACAAGATCACAATAATGCTATTCGCGCGTACCGAAAGAAAGCTCAAAATATTGCTATTACTGCAGAGCGCGCAAGAATTGCTAGAGATATGCACGATATTGTTGCCCACACGCTTTCTATTATTATTGTGCAAGCAGATGGTGGTCGTTATGCAGCAACCAAAGATATTTCGCTCGCTAAAAAGACAATGCATATTATTAAAAACGAAGCCGAACGCGCCGTTCACGACATGCGTCGGCTGCTAGAAGCTTTAACTGATGCACCTTCTAACGACACAAATTTGAATCACGTGCCATCACTTATTGAGCAAGCGCGAATTGCTTCACCAAATAATATTTTTTGGCATACTGTTGATGGCATAAATTCTTCTAATAAACTCAACAAAGATGCGCAAACTGTAGCATACCGCGTTGTTCAGGAATCACTTACTAATATTCGAAAGCACGCAGGCGAATGCGTTAAAGTAAACATTCATGAAGAATGGAACACCCAAGGTTTAAAACTAAAAATTACAAATGAAATACACAAAATCGAAGCTAACCAAACGCAAAATAGCAATGCGCAGCATAAAAACGGTTATGGCTTAATTGGCATGAAAGAGCGCATTGAAAATCTTCATGGAACACTTGATTATGGAATACAAAACGATGGAACATTTAGTATTGCTGCTTTTATTCCATATTCTTACAGCACAGACCAATCAAACACTACTGCTTTTGCATTAAATAATATTACTAACGCTACTTATAAGAACATAAAAGTTAATAATCCATTATCAGTGCAAGAAAAGGCAGAAAATACAAGCGATAAAACCTCATCAAAAGTTTTGCCAGAAGCAAATAATTCACAAAATAGGATTGAAAAAGTATCACAATGGTTTGAACAACATTGGCTTATTGGAGACACTATTTATGCATCACCTTGGGTTGTTATGATGCTTTTTACACCAACTTACGATTTTACTGTTGGAACTGGAATTACTTCGCAATATTCAAGCTCGCTTTCATTTCAAATACTTTATAGAATACTTACGCTTACTACTATGATTCCATTTATGTTTCGTAGAAAAGCTCCGACTACGTGTGCAATTGTTGCAGCAGTATTTTCTGCAATACAGCTAATATTCTTGCCTAATATTTTATTCGCTAATTTTTTCATACCAAACATTATTTACGCTGCTGTACTCTACGGCAAAAAGCACACATGGCAATGGGTTAGCGCAGTAGTGCTTGCAGAATCTGCTATTTTTGCATTAAAAATTGGTATTGCTACAAGAGATATTCCACAAAATGCAACTCCAATACAATTCTTTACATCAAATATTGTTACAACCAATTTTTATGACATTATGCAAATGGCGTCCGTAGGATTAGTTTTTGGTTTCATAGTTGCAATAATTTGCTTTACAGTTATTGCGTTTGCTTATTACCGCAGAAATGATGACAATAATTTGCTGATTCTAAAAGCGCGCAGAGAAGAATTAGAGCAAGAGCAAAAACAACTAGAAGTACTTGCAGCAAATGCCGAGCGACAACGACTCAGCTCTAATATTCAGCAAGAAGTTTCTGCTACTTTGCGAAGAGTTATAAATGCTGCAGACACTGGAATTAGCATGTTAAACGGATACCAATCTGAAAACGCTAATAAAGTTGACCCAGCAAAAGTTGATTACTCAAACAGCAGCGATAAAAATACGATCTCAGATAACTCATCTCTTACTATTGAGCAAACAGAATCTATTGCTGAAGCATTCAAGCACATTGGCGAAGAAGGAAGATCAGCCTTAAGATACATGCGTCACTTACTTGGAATTTTGCGAGAAACTGAATCAGTCTCTAATAAGTCTGCAAAAAACAAAAATGCAAATCTTGCTTTAAGACCAGCAGAGTCATTAGATAATCAAATTCGACAGAATAATTCAACACAACAATTCACGTAAAACTTCACACACTGATAGTATTGAATTATGAACGATGGCAGTGTTATTCGAGTAGCTATTGCAGATGACCAAGAGCTTGTTAGAGCAGGCTTCGCAATGGTTATAAATTCACAAAGAGACATGCATGTTGTATCCCAAGCTTCTGATGGATACGAAATAGTCGATATAGCTTCCAAAGAAAATCCTGACATCATTCTAATGGATGTGCGTATGCCAAGAATGGATGGATTAGCGGCAACTAAACAGATAATTCACAATAACTCACGCGCAAACACACGTATCATAATTTTGACAACATTTGATCTTGACGAATACGTTATGGCTGCTATCCACGCTGGAGCTTCAGGATTCCTACTAAAAGATACAGAGCCAGAAACTTTGCTTAATTCCATACGAACTGTGTATCAAGGAAACGCGATTATCGCTCCTACGGCAACAAAGCGTTTGATTGAGAATATGATTCAGCAAAATCACAACTCTTTAAATTCAGATTTTCAATCCAATAACAACAAACAAGACTATCGAAGTGTAAATATTTCAAACACGCATATTAGCGAGCTTACTGATCGTGAACGCGAAGTACTAATTGAAATTGCTCACGGACTTTCAAATCAAGAAATCGCTAACAAACTATTTATTAGCTTGCCTACAGTGAAAACACATGTTGCACATATTTTATCTAAAATTGACGCTCGCGACCGTGTGCAAGCTGTAGTCTTTGCTTACGAAAATGGCTTACTTCAGCCGTAAGCATATACGCTATTTACCAGACATGCATTGCTACCAAGTAGGCAGAGATTTGAGATTTTTCGCACAGAGCGAAAGAGATCTTTAGTACCACTTTCCATCGCGCACGCAGTAACAGCTCAACACTTCGCTGGCGAGGAAGTCCACTGGACTTCCTCTCTGTGCCAGCTCACTCATCGAAGGAGCTTAAAGCGCACTATGCTGCTTTAAGCTCGGTCGATTCGCAGCCCTTCGATGGTGATTCATTGAGCGAAGAAGAAAAATTGAAAAATCTCGGTGATTAACCGAAGATTAAAAGACTAAACATGCCAAGAGCTGTCGGAGTTTCTCTTAGAGCAATGTAAAAATCTTGCGATGAGAGAAACTCCGACAGCTCAGCCCCAATAGAATGGATCTTAAAGCGCAGTCACTATCCAGCTTTAAGCTCGGTCGATTCGCCAGATAGCTTTTAAGCCTTAGGAAGGCGACGATGACGCATAACAGTAACGCCTACTGCAGCAGTTCCTACAACTGCTAGCGTTCCGACGACGCCAATAACCACCTTCCCAAGTACATTTCCTGAAGATTTGTTTTCACTTGTAGCACTAGCTTGAGCTTGTGGCTTCTTGCTTTCAACAGGAGTTTTTTCTTCAACTTCCTCAGTTTCACTGTTATTATCTTCAGGCTTCTTCGAGTTTTCTTCTGAAACCTGTGATTCAGTTGACTTATCTGCTTGCGAAGTATTGTTCGACTGAGCCGCAGCAGCTGTAGTCTGAGCAGCAGCATTAGCAACGGCCGGAGCCTGAGATGCGGCTGCAGAAGAAACCTTTTTAGCTGCTTCAGCAACTGGAGTTACTGCCTTCTGAGTATTTGCAACAGTAGGATTTGCTGCAGGTACTGAAGACACTGAAGGAGCCGAAGGTGCTACAGGAACAGCAGGAGCTGAATTATCTTCAACTTGAACTGCTGGCACTACTGGGTCTGCAGGAGCAACAGATACTGATGGAACAACAGAAGCAGGTGGCATAGCTGGAGCTTTAACAGACGGAGCTGGGATCTTAGCTTCAGGTACTGCAGGAACTGGAGCAGCTACTTTCGGAGCGGATGCTACTGGAGGTGCAGGAATTTGATTAGCATGATCTTGAGATTCGTTAGCTTTTTTAGACTCAGAAGGTGCTGGAACACTAGGAGCAGCTTGCTTTTGGGATTCTTTTGCACCATCATTATTGCCAGCAGAACTGCTGCTATTTTGCTGATTCTTTTGAGCTTTTTCCTGTTCCAATTGAGCTTTGAGAGTAGTAACTTTAATTCTAGCTGCCTCAAGATTCTTTTCTGCTTCCTTTAAAGAATCTTCAGCTTTCATCTTTAAATCACTTTTCTCAGTTCTCTCATGAATCTGATTTTTCTTAGCTGCTTTAGCACCCTCAACACCATTTTTTAAGGAGTTAATTTTTTGGCTTAGCTCATTATCTTTGCCAACTAACTTATAGTTCTCAATAATATTATTAAGAAGCTTTATTTCAGACTCTGCTTTCTTTACTTCAGAATCTTTACTATTAGAAGCTTCAAGCTTATTGGCTACATCTTTCTTAGACTCATCAATTTGATCTTTAATCTTTTTAAGTTCTTCATCTGCTTTTTCAAATTCTTGCTTTGCTGTTTTGAAAAGAGTATCTAATTGTTTCAGAGTTTCTTCTTTAGCAGCAACAGATTTCTTATTTCCTTCAACTTTTTTGCTAAGTGAAGTTTGATCATTAGAGACTTTTCTAAACTGCTCCGCTAGAGAATAAATATTACCGGCATCGTCTGGATCAGCTTTTTCTAACGCAGATTCTAATTCACCGATTTTTGTATCATACTCTTTAACTTGAGCAGAATCACTTGCAATAGATTCCTTAAGAGAATCTACTTCTTTGTGAAGATTTGAAATCTGCGATTCATATTGTTTTATGTTAGCTGCAGCTCTTTCTTTTGTTTCACTTTTTTCTTCTTCGTCATTTTGCAAACCATCAAGAGCTAATTTTGCATTATCATATTGCTTTTTTAAAAGTTCGTATGCTTCTTTTAATCCGGTAAGATCGCTCTCTTTTTCTTTTTTGGATTTTTCAAATTCTGCAACCTTTGCTTTTGCAGCTTCGGAATCCATTTTTAATGCATTCTCAGCTTCTGAAAGTTCTTTCGCTTTATCATTTTCAACGTTTTCAAATGTTTTTTCAGCATCAGAGATTTTATTTAAAAGATCGTCAAATTCTGTAACTTTTTTCTTATACGCTTCAATTTGATCTTCTAATTGCTGAACTTGCTCTTCAGCTTTTTCAATTGCTTCCTCAGTAGACGCTTTAACAGTCGCCTCTGCTGGAGCTTGTGGATCTTGTACATTCTCAACAGCATCTTGCGCCCACGCTGGCATTGGGCTTTGCATTAACAATAAGATTCCTGCAATTGCTGCGGCAGATTTTTTATTGACCGTTACCATATTTTCTACTCCTTGCTCGTAGCGGCCTTCATGTCTAACTTATGTCAGCAGTCATTCTTGAGCATAACAAAGGAATAAATACAAATACAAGATAAAAGATACGGAATATTTCCGATTAATTAACTTATTATGCATATTAAACATAACATATTTGTAAATATGCTATAAATACTTATAAAAAAGAGAATATTTATGCATAATATAGAATGTTATTCGTAAATAAGATTTACTTTTTGTTAACTTATACTTTTTAAAACCCTGCGTGTCGCAAACCCAACAGAAAAAAATAATGCTGACATAAAATTAATCATGCCAGCATTATTTATATACTTTCGACTACTAAAAATCTTTATAAATTATCGAAAATAACTTAATCTTTTTATAGTCGATATACTATATATTTTATTTAATTATTGTATACATTATTCACCTTGTTCATGCATATATACAATTTATCTTAAATTCATATATGTAAGATATGCAATCATAAAGCGAATACTATTCTTCCGCGAGCGCAGCCACTGGAGAAGACTTCACTGCTCTACGAGCTGGAAGCACACTAGAAAGAAGCGCTGCAAGCAAAGCGATTAGAGCAAGAACCGCGTAAATAGTCCAATCAACTACAAACGGAACTTTGCCAATTGTGCTAAATACCATGTAGGATCCAATCCAACCAAACATTGTTCCAACAATCAAGCCAGAAACAGTGCTCGTCAAAGAAATCAACGTTGCTTCCAACGCAAGAGATCTTCTAACCTGTCCTCTTGTCATGCCTATTGCGCGCAAAGTTGCAGATTCTTTGGTTCGCTCAATAACAGACAAGCTTAATGTGTTTGCAACACCTATTAAAGCAATCACAACAGCTACAGCTATTAATCCAACGAACACCATCATAATCGTATTGATAGCACTATCCCACTGCGCTCGCTGGAATATACTTCCAGTAGCCATAACCTCAGCATAATTAGATGTAGTTTTTTGAATGTTTTTAACAATATCTATAAGATTAGCTTTGCTAGAATCTACCGAAATAAGCAGCATATGCGTTGTAGGCTTAAGATAGTTATTGAAGTAGGATTTGCTTACAAAAGCGGTATTATTTGAATACACACCAACATTTCGATACTTCTTAAACTGAACTTGCTTTACGGTAATGCTCTTATCGTTATTACTCGAGTCAGTATTCATACCAGTGAATGGCGTAATATTATCACTGTCTGTTTCACCAGAACTGTACTTTTCTACGTAAGCTTGTAGATTAAGGTTTCCTTTTTTAAGTTCAAAAGGCTCTCCACCCTCACTATTAAACTTAGGCAAAAGCACAGAATCTTTCTTTATTTCAACGCCATCAAGATCAGTATGCATTACATTTCGAAGTTGATCTACATTATCAACTCCAGCTACCATAGCGTACTCAGTTTTGCCCTTAGCATTCTTAAAAGTCATAGGAACTGCAGGAAGCAACTCAGTATGCTTTATTCCACTAATCTTTGAAATATCGGCAGCTAGAGACTCATCAACATTCTTGCCTTGAACAATAATGTCAACACTGTATCTATCATCAACAAAACCTTTAAGAGTTGCTTTACCACAAGTTGCGCCCGTTACCACTGTTGAAACAAGCGTTACGCCAATAAGCAAAGCAGTTCCAGTTGCTGCAACTCTTCTAGGATTTCGCTGAACATTTGCGTTAGCAACTTTAGATGCTGGCCCACAAAGTGCCATAATTGCTCCAGTTGCCTTCATAGCTAGCGGCATCCAGAATATGGCTGTCATAACAATACCAATGAATATAAGTGCACAGCCAAACATTGCTCCAAGCAAAGTCATCCAAGAGTCAGAACCAGCATTAGGCGACTGCCGAGCAAGCATGCTTGCCAAAGAAGTGGCACTTAAAGCCGTAGCTAAAATACCTACAACAATAAACAGAACGCCAAAAACTGCTCGAACAATACTAGCTCGCTTATCTTTAATCAAATCCATTGGTCGTAACGCTTCCATAGGCGTTACTTTTGTAGCAGATCGAGCAGCACCCATAGATGAAAGAACTGTTACTATCATGCCGATTACTATTGGCCACACAACCGCTGGAAGCGAAACAATCAGAGGAATCTTAGATAATACGCCAGAATTAAGATTCACGTTACTAATTGCGCCCATAAATCCGATTGCGCAAAGCACACCAATACCTGCAGAAATAACTCCAAGTATTGCAGCTTCAAGCAAAACTGCAGCATAAAGCTGGTGCGACTGTGCGCCAATTACGCGCAAAAGTGCAAGAGTTCGTCTACGTTGTGCAACTAATACTTGGAATGTATTTGCTATAACAAGCGAAGAAACCAGCAACGCTAGAATACCAAATGACAACAGGAACATAACCACGAAATTAGTGCCGTTGGATGCATTTCGAACAGCTTTTACACCAACTTCGTGCCTAGACATAAGAGAGAATTGATCTGGAAGCAAAGCGTTAATCTTAGGAGATAAATCGTTTATTTTAGATTCATCAATACTCATATATACTTTGCTTTGCACAACTTGATCGTCAAAATTCTTAAGATTGTTGAGTTTTGCACAAAAACCATTCGTTACGCCACCAAGATACGTGCCGCGATTTGAAATTGGTATTTGAGAATGTTCTCCATCGCCTACAAGACCAACCACACGAACATCGTATGATTTTTCTTTATCTCCGCCAGTGTCATCTACTTTAACCAAAGTTATAGTATCGCCAATATTTGCATGTATGGATTTAGCAATACTTTTAATAAGCGTAATTTCGCCTATTTTTTGCGGATCCCTACCTTCTGTTGATTTATACACAGGAAGATTTCCATACAAGCCAGTAGACCAAGCAATACTCGTAACTGATTTATCGCCTTTTTCTACTCTTACAAGCGCGGTAGCATCGTTACTACGAATGCCATTAACACCAGGCATCTTCGATATTTTATCTAAATGAAGGTTTTTATAATGGATTTCACTACTCGGAGAACTGTTAGGATTTTTAAATGAGATTGCATAATTTGCGCTAGTGAATTCTTCCGTTGCGCTGCGAACCATCAAGTCGTCAACACTATTTACAAAAAGCAAAGTACTGCTCATAAACATGCTGCCTATAAGAATTGCAATTCCAGAAGCTATTAGCATGCGTACGCTTTTACGCATAAGTTTTAGTGCGATTTTCCACATTCTAATTTCACCACCTTTTATTGCAATTGAGCAGGCTGAACAAACTGAGAATTACCATTATTAATAGGTAATGCTTCACTTCGATCCATAAGCATCTTGCTCATGCCTTCTGCAGTAGGATTCTGAACATCTTCAACGATTTGACCATCTGCAAACACGATTGCTCGATCCGCATAAGATGCTGCAACAGCGTCGTGAGTAACCATAATCACAGTTTGGCCAAGCTCAGTTACAGACTTTTTCAAGAAGTGCAAAACTTCTGAGCTGGAAGCAGAATCGAGATTACCGGTAGGCTCGTCTGCAAAAACTACTGAAGGCTTAGAAATCAAAGCGCGAGCAATTGCAACCCTTTGACGCTGACCACCGGAAAGCTCAGCTGGCCTATGCTTTAAACGATTTTGCAATCCAAGAGTATTAACCAGGGTGTCAAACCATTGCTTATCTGGCTTTTTGCCTGCCAAAGTAAGAGGCATAAGAATATTTTGCTCAGCGCTAAACATTGGAAGAAGATTAAAACTTTGGAAAATAAAACCAACCATCTCGCGGCGCATAAGAGTAAGCTGCTTGTCATTCATGGTTGTAATATCTAAGCCATCAACCAAAACTTTTCCAGAATTAACGCTGTCAAGACCAGCTAAAACATGCATTAAAGTTGATTTACCTGAACCAGATGGACCCATAATAGCAGTGAACTTACCGCGCTCAAAGCTAACGCTAACGTCTCGCAAAGCGTGAACAATACCAGTTCCTTTTCCAAAATTTTTAACAACATGCAAAGCTGCAACCGCTGTCTCGCCAATCAAATTGGAATTACCATAATTATTCAAATTAAGATTCTGTGAATTAAAGCGAGTGTCATTTTTATCAATTGCATAACCATACGGATCATTTTCGTATAGATTTTGTTCATATTTGTCGTTCACGTTAACTCCTTTAATAAAGTGTTCAAAATGCATAGTTAACCTATTGCTAATATCAAATTTACGATAAAAATCATTGCTGAACATCGTACTAAAGGCGGAAATTCTCACAAAAAAATTAATAGCTCATTCTTAAGGATGACTTATAAATTCACAGAATATATACAAAAAATCGGAGCGCATACAAATACAATATGTGCTCCGAATTAAATGGTAATGGATCTTCAGGAATATTTTTTAATTAATAACTTTTGATTTCACCTTCGCTTTGTTTTCTCTTTTCTTTTAAGCAAGACCTGCTTTACGAACCGCGTCAAATCCTCGCTGCAAATCAGCAAGAATATCGTCAATATGTTCAGTTCCAATAGACAAACGAATAGTGCCTTCATGAATACCCTGATCCTCCAACTCTTCATGAGTTTCCTGAGAATGAGTGGTAGATGCAGGATGAATAACCAACGACTTCACGTCAGCAACATTTGCAAGCAGTGAGAAAAGCTTCAAATTATCAATAAATACGCGAGCAGCATCCCTTCCACCTTTAATATCAAACGTGAAAATAGAGCCTCCACCATTCGGGAAGTAACGCTTATAAAGCTCGTGGTCAGAACGCCCTTCAATAGAAGGATGACTTACAGATTCAACTTCTGGCACAGTTTGCAAATATTGAACAACTTTCAACGCATTCTCAACGTGACGCTCAACACGCAAGCTCAAGGTTTCCGTGCCTTGCAAAAGCAAGAATGCTGCAAATGGGCTAATGCAAGCGCCGGTATCGCGCAAAATAATCGCACGAATACGCGTCACAAAAGCTACAGAGCCAAGAGCTTCATAGAAGTTTAAACCGTGATAGCTAGGGTCAGCTTCAGTAAGAGTTGGGAATTTTCCAGGAACTTTAGCCCAATCAAAATTGCCGCCTTCAACAATAATGCCACCAAGAGTTGTACCATGACCGCCAATAAACTTCGTAGCAGATTCGACTACAATATCTGCACCATGCTCAAGCGGACGGAAAAGATATGGAGTTGCGAAAGTATTATCAACAAAAACAGGAATGTTGTGGCGGTGTGCAATCTCTGAGATAGCCTCAAAATCAGGCAAATCTGCGTTAGGATTACCAAAAGTTTCAAAGTATACAAGCTTTGTATTTGGCTGAATTGCATCCTCGAAGTTTTGAGGATTCTTAGGATCGACAAAAGTAGTTGTTACACCATCTCGAGGAAGAGTGTGACGAAGAAGGTTATAAGTTCCACCATACACATTCTTTGAAGACACGATGTGATCGCCCTGCTGAGTGATGTTACGAATAGCATAATCTACGGCAGCTGCACCAGAAGCAACAGCCAAAGCAGCAGTACCACCTTCAAGAGCCGCAATTCTACGCTCAAAAACATCTTGAGTAGAATTCGTTAAACGACCATAAATGTTTCCAGCATCACGCAAATCAAAACGAGCTGCAGCATGATCAAAATCATGGAATACGTAGCTTGTTGTTTGATAAATAGGAACTGCACGAGAATCAGTTGCAGGATCCGCCTGCTCTTGACCAACATGCAATTGCAATGTTTCAAAATGATATGCACCATCAATATTTTCAGCGTTAATAGCCATAATTTTCCCCTTCATAAAATCTGAAATACAAAAGCTGAAATATGAAATCTGAAATAATAATTCAAAATTCATAATCAAAATTCATACTTCAATTCGTTAAGCCATTACTTAACTTTCACGAAATATCAACAATATTGAGATTAAAACAATAAACGTTATAAAAACAAATTATCAGTTATCACGATTAGCTATAACGCATTATTTACAGATGCAATACTCGCAAAAATTGCATAAAAATTTTTAAAAATAATCTTGATTTTAAGCCCGACACTCCCATAAAGAACTTCTGACCACATAGCTTAAAAAAACTAGCTTTCACCAACTTTCATTGATGAAATAGCATCATGAAAGAAACACATTACACTTATGAACCATATTCAGATTACGCGTTAGAAAACACGAAATATGAATACAGCGAGGAACTTATTAGAAGCAAGATATCTAATCTCGCTGAAGCGCTATGCGAAGAAAAAGATAGTAAGGCAATCGGAGCCTTAGGCGAAACATACGCGTCATTCAAACTTATACAAAAAGGATGGATTTTATTAAATCGAAATTGGCATTCTCGTTTTGGCGAATTAGACATTGTTATGTTAACTCCTGACAAAATACTAGTTTTCATTGAAGTAAAAACCAGAAGAAGCACACGTTGCGGAATACCTTTAGAAGCAATCACTTATAAAAAGCGCTTAAAAACGCGAAAAACTGCAATGAAATGGCTGCAAGAAAACGGATCGCAAGTTAGACATTGTTCAACGAGATTTGACGCAATATCTATAACTATTCCTTCTAAAGCCATTCCTTCTAAAAACACGAATAGCGATACACAGTTTAGCAACGAAGAAAACATACAATTTAAACACATCCAAGGAGCATTCTAATGACTATTGGAAACGCATTATCTGTAGGTCTGATAGGACTAAAAGCATTTACCATACAAATACAATCCTTTATATCTCAAGGGCTTCCAGCTTTTTCTATTATTGGATTGCCAGATACATCTTTAAGCGAAGCTAGAGAACGCGTAAAATCCGCTTACCAATCTTTACATTGCGAATGGCCAGAATCGCGAATAACTGTGAATCTTTCACCTGCATCTATGCCTAAAAGTGGATCTTCATATGATTTAGCAATTGCAGCAAGCATTTTAAGCGCAAGAGGAATAATTCCATTGCAATCTTTAGATAACACGATTATTCTAGGAGAGCTCAACTTAGATGGAACAATTCTTCCAATTAACGGCTTACTTCCTATATCACTATTTGCAAAAGAACTTGGAATAAAAAGGATGATTATTCCTGAAGGAAACCTTAATGAAGCTCATCTAATAAGCGAAATTAATGCAATTGGAATAAAACACATACTTGATTTAGTTGACGAACTTCATGGAGAACTCGATTCTAAAGATAGAAAAT
This sequence comes from Gardnerella coleohominis, assembly GCF_002896555.1. GTDB lineage: Bacteria > Actinomycetota > Actinomycetes > Actinomycetales > Bifidobacteriaceae > Bifidobacterium > Bifidobacterium vaginale_F. The sequence goes on along the minus strand of NZ_MNLH01000001.1, from coordinate 90,902 downwards.
ATGCAGAATACAACAGAGAACGAGCATTACAAGCCAATAGCAATACGTCATATGAACATATACACGTTAACGAGCGCAATGCTGAAAACTCTAATAATTCAGAAAGCAACAATAGCAATTACGAAAGCGGCGTAGAAAACAGAGAAAACAGAGAAGATAAAGAAAATAGTCATGAGAATAGTAGCGAAAATAATCAAAGCAATATAGAAAAATCTTTAGCGCAAAAATCTGTTTTAGAAGCAGATACGCAACATTCTATTGGAGATATGTCTGAAGTTCTTGGACAAGAACACACAAAATGGGCTTTACAAGTGGCAGCAGCAGGAGGGCACCATGTTATGATGATTGGCCCACCAGGGTCTGGAAAAACTATGCTAGCTTCACGTATGCCTGGAATTATGTGTCCTCTTAATGAGCAAGAACAATTAGAAGTTGCTTCTATACGCTCTTTATGTGGCACGCTACCCTATTACGGAATTAGCGATATACCACCTTTTGAAGCACCTCATCATACTGCTTCATCTGCGTCACTTATAGGCGGAGGAACAGGAATTGCAAAACCTGGTATTATCACTCGCGCTCACTGTGGAGTTCTTTTTATGGATGAAGCACCAGAATTTTCGCCTCGTGTTCTACAAACATTGAGAGAACCTTTGGAATCTGGGTTTATAGCAGTATCTAGATCTAAAGGAACTACTTTTTATCCTGCAAAATTCCAACTTATAATTGCAGCAAACCCGTGTCCTTGTGGATACGCATATGGCAACGGCGAGCGCTGTACATGTAAAGAAAAAGATAGAATACGCTATTTTTCAAGACTTTCAGGACCAATCCTGGATCGTATTGATATTCAAATGGATGTGCCACCAGTTGAACGAATACTAATTCCTCAAAGTGAATCTAATTTGAATAAATCAACTAATGCACAAAACCGAGTAGTAAAAGAATCAAAATCAATTAATAATAGTCAAAATAATAATGAAAGTAATGCAGAAAAATGGCCGAACTACAATAATACGAATCAAAGTAGTAACAGTTCTAACTACCATGGTGAGCATGTATTGACAAGCGCTATTATGCGCAGGAACGTTACAATAGCTAGACATATAGCTCAAAAAAGATTTGCAGCTCAAGGTTGGAATTGCAATGCTCAAGCTTCTGGTACGTGGTTACGCAAATACACTTCTAAACAAGCTCTAATACTTGTGAACAATGCGCTTGAAAGGCATCAGTTAAGTTTACGAGGTGCAGATAGAGCTTTAAGACTCGCATGGACTCTTGCGGATATTGCAGGACACACTTCACCAGACATAACAGATATGGCTCAAGCAATTAGTTTAAGAACAAGAATATGAGAAATGTGTAAATTTGGGAAATTCGATAAATGCAGAAAACATTAGAAATGTGGAAAATGTGGAAGATATGGAAAATATAAATATTAAAGTAAAAAATCAAACTAACAATCAAAACGATAATAGCCTTTTTATTCTTGATGCAGAGACACTATCAAGAGCAATATTGACATTCTGCTTAGATGGTGCCGACGCAATCATGTACACGCTTATTCTTGGAGCGCCAAACGCTTCTTCAATAGTGCAAAAATTACGTATGCTTACAGTGATTTTATGCGAAAAGTACAATGCCATTGGCAAAAACGAAAACATGCAATTGGAATTACTATTAGACGAGAAAAATACAGACGTTGAAAATACAAGCGTTGAAACGGATGTTGAAAATACGTACGTTGAAAATACGAATCACTATGAAAATGAATTGAGCACAAAAGAAAACGAATCTGAAATTATTAAAGACGATGATTATTACAAAAAGCAAACAGCAGAATATCGTCTTATTAAATCGATAGAAGGCAATCCTCATCTAAAGATTTTAGAACAATACTTCCATCAAGGGCTTATATCCTGGGGGTACGCTAATGCGAATAATTCTAAATCGCTAATTACATTACACCGTTCAGTTATACGCTGGTGCATGAGATTAAGTCATTTGCCTTCATGGGATGTACAGAAATTAATTTCATGGTTTACTGTTGGAGGCTCCCAATGGATTATTGCACCGAACAGCAAATACTGGCCAAATCAGCTTCAAGATTTAGCATTACACGGACAATGGGCACCACCTTTATGCTTATGGGGACTCGGAAATCCTGAAGCATTAATTCAATGCAAAAAACCTATAGCTATTGTTGGATCAAGAGGATGCGACGACTACGGTCGCGAAATAGCCGGAAGAATAGCTTATGACAGCTCCTTAAAAGGACATACAGTGATTTCTGGTGGAGCTATGGGAATTGATGCTGCAGCACATTGGGGTTCATTAGACGCTCGAAGTGTTACCGAATCAAACAACACTACTTCAGGTTGCACTGTTGCAGTATTCGCAGGAGGTCTTAACAATAAAGGACCTCACTCAAACGAAACCCTGTTTAAGCAAATAATTAATAATGGTGGCGCTTGCATTAGCGAATTATGCCCAAATACAACTCCTATAGCAAGACGATTTTTGATAAGAAATCGTATTATTGCAGCTTTATCTTCAAAAGTAATAGTCGCTCAAGCTCGAATCAGATCTGGAGCGCTTAACACTGCATTATGGGCATCTAATTTAAATCGTGAATTGTATGCAGTACCTGGAGATATCACAAGTCCTCATAACACTGGATGCAACGAGCTAATTCATGATGGAAAAGCTATTATGATTTGCTCATTTTCAGACATTGAATCTATATATCCAACCAAGCACGCGATGCCAAAACAAACTGATGTCCAAGACAAGAAAGCAGACGAGGAATTAAATAGAAACACATTAGATTCAAACAAGTTATCAGAAAATTCAGAATCAAATTATGAAAATAGCGCAGACTCATCCTCTTATAATTTATTGCAAAAATACATATTAAAAGGTATTGCAATATGTAGAAAACAGCGCATAACAACTACTATGGATGCAGTTTACAACGCAACCGTTGAAATAATAAAAAAGGATTCAAGATTATGCAAAACAAAGAATATTTCAGATAACACATCTAACACAACTAACACATCCAGCACAAATAACACGGCTAACACGAATAACACAGCTAACACAAATAACACGGCTAACACAAATAACACAGCCGGCACAGCATCCGTGTCTTCTATAAATATCCCATCTATAGCTGAATTTTCAGGAATAATCACATTATTAGAAATAAACGGAGTTATTAAAAGGAATAATGAAAGTCTTTTAATAGTAAAGAAATAATATCAACTCACGAAAAGACAAAAATATGCCTAAGCAAATAATATTTTGCTGTATCTAATGAAAGATTGTGAGAAAATAAAAGTATGCATTTACATCCCGATGAACAGAGTACAAGTAACAAACAATCGCAAGCCAATAGCAATAATAATAATATAAAAATAGTTTCATCAAACTATGATGCGGTTATTATCGGAGCAGGCGGAGCGGGTCTTTCAGCAGCTCTAGGACTTGTAAGATCAAATGCATACGAAAAATTGTCACAATCTGGTAAAAAACCATCCATACTTGTTATATCTAAATTACAAGCATTAAGATCGCACACTGGCTCAGCAGAAGGCGGAATAGCAGCAAGCTTAAGCAATAACGAACAAGATCATTGGCAATGGCATTATTACGACACTGTTCACGGAGGAGACTGGCTTAGCGACCAAGACGCGGCAAAGATACTAGCAAAAGAAGCGTCAAAAACCGTAATACAGCTTGAACACGATGGCGTTGCTTTTTCGAGAACCAATGACGGGCATATAGCACAAAGACGTTTTGGAGGACATACAGCTGAATTCGGCCAACAACCGATTCGTAGAGCGGCATACGCTGCGGATAGAATCGGGCATCAAATTTTATATAGTTTATGGCAACAATGCGTATCAAAAGGTATTACTTTTTATGAAGACTGCTATGTAACAGATATCGCAATCAACCATGAACTCAATAAAATTGAAGGACTTGTAGCATACGACGAATCAAACGGGAAGATTCTTGCTATATCGACTAAAAACTTACTTATCGCAACCGGCGGAGCTGGAAGACTTTTTAAAACAACATCAAATTCGTGGGATTTAACAGGCGACGGAATGGCTTTAGCCTTAAAAGCAGGATTACAACTAGAAGATTGCGAATTTATACAATTCCACCCAACGGGATTATCTCACACTGGAATATTACTGTCTGAAGCTGCAAGAGCCGAAGGAGGAATATTACGAAATTCTTCAGGCGAAGCATTTATGAAAAAATATGATCCCATTCATTCAGACTTAGCCCCACGAGACGTAGTGAGTAGAGCTATTATTGCGGAAATTGATGCTGGCAGAGGCGTAGAAGATTTATATAGCGAAAACAAGTCAAAGGACTGCGTATGGCTTGATATGACCAATATAGATAAAAATCGCATGAAAAGCGCATTGCCGCAAGTTCTTGAAACGATTGAAAAATATGGACATTGCGATCCTTCTAACGATTTCGTGCCAATACGACCTACTGCTCACTACACTATGGGCGGAATACCTATTACATTAAACGGAGAAGTTTATAAATGGGACGGGAATAATAAAAATATAATAAATGGTTTATACGCTGCAGGAGAATGCTCATGCGTTGGAGTACATGGAGCAAATAGGCTTGGAGGCAATTCCCTACTAGACGCATGTCTTTTTGGTACAAGAGCTGGAATAGCTATAGCAGATTCGATTGCAAAAATTGCAAAAGAAAATACATCAGAGACAAATGCCTTAGAATTTGATGCACACGAAGCTGATAAATACGAATCTGATACTTTAGAATCTAATACATACGAAACTAATACTTTAGAATCAGAATCTGATACATCTAAAGCTGATGAATCCAAACAATTCGACAGTTCGATTCTTAAAAATGCTGCTCAAAATCGTGCAAACGTAATTAATATGCTAATAAGCAACGCACAAACGAACCCAATAGCACAGACTAACCAAACAGCACAAACCATCAATGAAGATAACGCTTATACATTGTTTGGAGAATTAGGCGAGATAATGGAAAGCGCTATTGCAGTTAGATGTGATAAATCCTCGATTCTAAAAGCCTTGGAAAAAATCGAAAAGATTAGCAAAAAAGCTTCATTATTGAAATCTCATAATAATTCTCTTGTATTCAACCAAGAAATAACAGCAATATGCGAATTAAATAATATGCTTACTCTTTCTAAAGCAATACTTTTCGCTTCTATGAACAGACACGAATCAAGAGGATCATTTACTCGCCTCGACTACCCTAATCACGACGATTCTAATCTTCCTCAGCATTCGTTTATTGACAATCAAAACAATCTATATAACAAGCCAGTTAATATAATTGATTTTCAACCAAATAAAGCTGTAGATAAATTTATTTCATTAAATATTAAATAAATTTGCAACACGCCGAAGCAAAGATTTGGAAAAGGTGTTATAGTTCTATCTGTTGCCTAAAAACAACGTCCGGGTGGCGGAATGGTAGACGCGCTAGCTTGAGGTGCTAGTGCCTATTTGTACAGGCGTGCGGGTTCAAGTCCCGCTCCGGACACCATGTAAATCTCAGCGAATATGGATTATATCCGCTGAGATTTTTTTATTTTCCATCACATGTCTCAGCGCATATGTCACCATATCCGCTGAAACTTTTTATTTTTGCAAGCACTGTTTTTTATGCGCTATATGCTCTCCAAGACTTGCCAACAAAATAGCACCAAAGATTAAAGTGAATCCAATAAGAGCCATATATGTTACGCGCTCACTATAAAGAACACTGGAGAATAGAAGAGTAAACAAGCTTTCAGTGCACATAATTACAGAAGCATTGGCTGTAGAAAGGTAAATCAAACTATAATTTTGCATGATTTGCGCAACTACAGTTACAACCACAATAAGATAGAACATATTTGCAAAAGTGGACCAATTATTATCTGAACTGAAATTAGGCAATGGTTCACTTATTGCAGCTCCAGATAAGAACAGTACGCCAGAAACTACAAACTGACCAAAAGTTAATGTAATTGGATTATACTTGCGAGAATAATATGCCAAGAATGTCAAATTAAAAGCAAACACTGCAGCACAAATCAGAGTCAAAGTATCTCCATGAGAAAGCGTAAGAACAAGCATTCCAGGCTTCAAAGCAACAAATCCAACACCTGCCACGCAAGTAACTGCAGCTAATAATCCCAACAAAGTAGGCTTTCTCTTAATAATAAGCCATGCTGAAAATGGCGCAATCACGCAATACGCAGCTGTAAGAAAAGCGCTTCTACCTGGATCAATCCAACGCAAACCCTCAGTTTGCAATACAAGAGTAGCGTAATATGTAATACCCGTCAGAATCGAAGGTACAATAAGTTTTTTAGTAAAATTCTTACGAATCGTCTTAAAGAAAATAATACCCATAATTACGCACGCTCCAACCATGCGCAATCCCATAAGCCACTGAGGCGGGAACACCCTAAGCGCATATTTCGATGAAACATAGCTGCCGCCCCAAATTGCAGCACAAGTTAGTAACATGATTTGAGCCGAATGAACGCCAAGGCGTTTTGACTTTACAGATAATGACTTCGTTAAGTTGTTTTGCAAAAACATGTCACTCCCCTCCCTACTTACAGCAGTAACACAAACGTGCATTAAAATTTTCTTTTATAAGACGGTAAAGCCTTATAAATTTAAAAGGATAGATACAAAAACAAGAAAAGTACAGTGCAATACTATTATTTAGTAAAATTTCCGAGATTTATATATTGTTAACAGTATATTTGCGCCTTCAAAGTTTATATATTTCAGAATCAGTGATTAATATCACATCGATTAATAAATTTCTCTCTAAATTCATTAACCAAATCTTGTAATAATTATTTAAAAACAACGATAAAAAGCCAAAAAATGATGTTAAATCGCTTATATAATGCAATTAATTTAATTCAACTCGAGCAATAAAACTACTAACTATGTCAAAAAAAACTTATAGAATTAATTAAAGGAGTTATAAAATCTCAACAAAATAAAGATTATAAAGAAAGGAAATATTATGGCATCACTTACAGCTGATATGAAAGAATTTATTGCTAATAATTTGGCTTGGATTGCAACAGTAAGCAAGGATGGCGAGCTTGATCTTGGACCAAAAATGTCTATGTTCGTGCTCGACGACAATCACCTTGCCTATCACGAGCGCACTGCAGGCCAGCATTATAAGAACTTGCAAGACGGCAGCCAGCTGGTTGTAGCAGTTGCTAATTTGGCAGAAAAGAAGGGCTATCGCTTCCGCGGAACCGTAACTCTTCACACTGATGACGCAATTTACGAAGAGCAGGTTCGCATAGCTGAAGAAAAAGGCACGAAGAAGCCAGCTGCAGTTCCAGTTATGGAAATCACTGAGATTCAGGATTTGACTTCCGGAGCTACTGCCGGCAAAACTATTGCAAAAGATTAATCGCAAAGGATTAATTCAGATTAATCCATAGTTTGAAGCAAAACGCCGAATTAGTACGTTTATAGTAGGCGTCATAAAATATCGAGTGGCGTTCGTCCTCAACGGCGAAGATGAACACCACTCAATTTTTATTTAATTATTTATTTAATTATTTAGTTGTCACTAATTTACTTGCTTTCTTTACGCAATTCGCGCAATCTAGAGTTCATTTCTTCCGCTTTCTTCTTCTCGAAGTAATAGATTATTCCAGCAATTGCAATCGGGAAAATAACAGTGAATGCAATCCATCCGCAAATAACCGCTGGCTCATCTTTGAATGAAATCCATCCAACAATCACAGACACAATAAATTGAATAGCAATTGGTGGAACTAGCGCAAAAACAAACTTTGCAAGATTTGACATACGTTCATTCGACCAAAAAATAGCGAACACTCCATAGCCTATGCCTATAACAAACGCTGCTACAGCATAAGATGCGATTCTGTTTCCAACCGCGCTATGCGCTAACAGGCTTGAAATAAAAGACATTACTGTAAAAATAGTGCATCCTATGCCAATGCCATTAACAATGTTTTTTACCATTGTTTTACCTAAAGTTGCAACTTGCTTTTCCATAATAATCGCTTCCTTTTTAAGTATTAAAATCTAGTAATAAATAATTAGTATTAAAATTTTGATAGTTTTATATTTAACTACGCTTAAAATTACATTCCTAAGCGCTTTTTGAACCCAGCTAAGCATCTACGACTAATCCACTCAACGCTTCCGTCGTCCATTTTTACGCTCATACTTCCGCCGAATCCTGGATCGACTCGAACAATGCGATTCAAGTTCACGATTGCGGATTTAGATATGCGCACAAACGACGCGAATTGCGGATTGTCGAAATCCATTAAGCGCTTGTAAGACACGCACTCGCCTTTATCACTGTGAATGATTACGCGCGAATTTTCCACGCAAATCATAATCACATCTGGCTCGTGCATAACAATAATCGAATCGTTAATATAACCATATATGAATGAATTATTGTTGCTATTTGCCGCATTCACAGTATTATTTTCAGCAATCTCAGCATTATTTTCAGCATTGCTTGCTTCTGCATTTTTAGAATCAACGCTTTGCAACTGAGATATAAGACGCTTAATATCATCGTCAATATTGTGAATTGACAACTGCGCGGACTGCTCCTCTTCTGGCGGAACAATAGCAATCGTTACTTTCATAAAGCCTCCTTTCCGTAATGCTACCGTTAGCGTTTGCTAGCTATTACTAGCGTTTGCTAGCTTTTTGTTTTGTAATTTTGACTATACGGCACTGTAAATAGTCTGTCTTCACAAAATCGCTAAACGGTAGCTTTCGAGGATTAAGCGGAAAAAATAAGATTCACGCAGTACCCCAAATGCGAATAAGACGCTGGCTTGTAGGGTCGGCTGCAGGACCTTGATCGTAAGCATCCAAACGCCAATGGATTGAACCATCCACGTTAAGACTTGGAATTAAGCGCGCCCAACGTCCGTTTCCCATTCCGCCAATCGTCTTATAAGAAGGATCTACTTTATCTAATCCAAGTAGCTTATGAACAGTTTGTGAAAGACAAGATCCATGAGAGAATACCAGCAAATCACGGTCCGATCCAGTTTTACGCGTCCAATCCTCAATAGCGGCAGCTGCACGCTCACCTACTTCTTGCTTAGTCTCTGCACCGTGATTGAGCTCCCCACCTTTGCCATCAACCCATGACTTAAAATCTTCAGGCCACTTTTCACTAATCTGCTGGCGATTAAGACCTTCCCACTCGCCAAAGAAACGTTCGCGCACGCCATTTTCAACATGAACGTTAAGACCAATCTTATCTGCAAAAGCATGCGCAGTTTGCTGAGCACGAATAAGCGGAGAAACAATCGCAACAAAACTATTATCTGCTTCTTCTGGCGTAATACGCACATGTTCTTCACTGTTAGGATTCTTTGGATCTTCTAAATCGGAAGCTCCAAAAAGAACGCGCAAAGCTTTACCAGATCGAGTAACTTGATCTATTCCTGAATCATCCAAAGCAATATCAATCATGCCTTGAAGACGAAATTGCGCATTATAAGGCGTTTGACCATGGCGAATAAGCATAACAGATCGAGCAATTCCTTCATGCGCACTATTAATGGAATTATTTACGTTACTCGAAACATTTTCTACGAAATCAACCATGGTTTGTACCGTACTTTCTTCTTATTATTCAGCTTTACTAGAATCTTCAGCTTTACTAGAATCTTCAGTCTCACTAGAATCTTCAGTCTCACTAGAATCTTCAGTCTCGCTAGCATGCTCTGGAAGTTGCAAATCTATAGACGGGCAATCATTCCACAAGCGTTCCAAACGATAAAATGCGCGCGCTTCTTCGTGCATAACATGCACAACAAAATCACCAAAATCAAGCAAAATCCACTGCGCTAATTCCAAACCTTCGCGAGACAAAGCCTTGCGCTTGTTGTCTTTTAAGTACAAATCCTTTTCTATTTCTTCAGCAACAGCTAATACTTGACGTTCATTCGACGCAGAAACCACAAGCATGGCATCAGTAATACCAAGCAAATTACTAACATCAAAAGCTTGTTGATTGGTAGCTTTTAACCTATCTGCTGCAGCAGCAGCAATCCTAATCGCGTTAACAGAGCTTTCTAAAGCTGCCATATGTTTCTCCTTAACTATCGCTCCCAAGCTGGCTTCCAGCCCTCAACAACATGCTGAGTATTTTCCGAATACACCATCGAATCCGCTGGAACATCGTGACGCACAACAGAGCCTGCACCAGTTGTAACTCCATCTCCAACAGTAACCGGTGCTACAAACAGATTTCCTGCACCAACGTGAGCATTAGAGCCAATAGTCGTATGATTCTTATGTACGCCATCATAGTTTGCAGTAATAGTACCACCGCCAATATTCGTATGCTCACCTAAATCAGCATCGCCCATATAGCTTAAATGCGGAACCTTAGTGCCATTCCCAATATGAGCTTTCTTCATCTCCACAAACGCTCCAGCCTTACTTTCCTCGCCAAGAACATTTCCTGGTCGCAAATAAGTCCACGGACCAATATTGGCAGCTCTGCAAATATGCGATTCCTGCACGCGAGAACGCTCAACAACTGCATCTTCATCTACCTGAGCATCAATAAGAGTTGTATAAGGACCAACTACAGCACCGCTTGCAACCTTAGTGCATCCCTGAAGGAAGCAACCTGGAAGAACTGTAACATCTTGAGAAAGAACAACACCATCTTCAATCCACGTTGTTTCAGGGTCAAGAATAGTCACGCCTTCAAGCATCCACTTTTCACAAACGCGTTTATTATGAGCTTTTGCCAACTCTGCTAATTGCACACGCGTATTTACGCCTTCAACACTCAAAGGATCCGGCGCAGCCATAGCACCAACACGACCAAGAGTATGTGCATGCTCAAGCGCATCAGTCAAATAAAACTCTTGTTGAGCATTCTTAGAATTCAAGTTAGCTATTGCATCTGAAAGAACTTCAGCATCAAACACATAAACAGAAGTATTAACTTCATGTATAGCTAATTCATTTGCGTTAGCGTCCTTGTGCTCTACGATTCGAAGCACATCACCATTTGCTTCTCGCACAATACGGCCATAGCCAGTAGCATCTTTTAAAACCGCTGTTAAAACAGTTGCAACATTCCCATGATTTTTATGGAAGTCAATTAAAGATTGCAAAGTTTCAGTATCTAGAAGAGGCATATCGCTTGCTGCTATTAAAACAGCACCAGTAAGATTAGTGCCATTTTTTTCTTGACAAGACGCGTTCAAATCTCTCATTGCACACTGAACTGCTCGCCCTGTTCCAGGTTTATCGTCTTGATTTACAATTCGTACTTCTTTGTTATAACTAAGCGCAGCAGAAGATACGCGATCAGCTTGAGCATGCACTACTACAGCAAGCTCTTCTGGTTTTACACCTGCAACAGCGTCTATTACTCTATTTAGGAAAGTTTTACCAGCAAAAGGATGCAACACTTTTGGAGTAGTTGAACGCATACGTGTCCCATCACCTGCTGCCAAAATAATTGCCGCGGCTACTTCATGCTCTTCCACGTGTATGCTCCTTACATTTAATTACAGAATAAATATCGCGTATTTAATTCTATTACTTCTCATAGTCGTGTAAAACAAAAAACGCCACCCGACTAAACGAGTAGCGCTTCAAGCAAGCTCCCTCACCTGGATTCGAACCAAGACAAAGGGTTCCAAAGACCCGTGTGCTGCCATTACACCATGAGGGAACAGCGGAAAAACCGCCGAGTATCTATTATGCCATAATATCGAAAAACGTCAAATTGGCGTGCCGCAAAGCAAACCAAACGAAATCAATACTTAAGCAAATAAGAATCCTTGTCCGTGATGTTCAGGATAAGTGTCGAACAGCTTAGCAACTGATCCATCTTCAAACACTGCTTTAATAGCACTTGCAAGAAGTGGAGCAATTGAAAGAACAGTCAAACCATCCCAACGCTTTTCTTCTGGAATTGGCACAGTATCAGTCAAAACCACTTCGCGAGCGCCGCAAGACTTCAAGCGTTCAACAGCAGGACCAGAAAGCACGCCGTGAGTTGCAACTACTGTAACAGACTTAGCTCCAGCTTCTTTCAATACATTGCAAGCACCGGAAATAGTTCCTGCAGTATCGATTAAGTCGTCGACCATTACGCAATCGCGTCCATAAACGTCTCCAACTACACGATTAGCAACAGCTTTATTCGGGCAAGTAATATCGCGAGTTTTGTGGACGAAAGCCAAAGGACCACCGCCCAAACGCTGAGCCCACTGCTCAGCAACGCGAATACGACCTGCATCTGGAGAAACTACAGTAACATTATCTAGTTCATCACGGAAACGATCACGTACGTAATCAACCAAAACTGGCATTGCAATCAAATGATCAACAGGTCCATCAAAGAAACCTTGAGATTGAGCAGCATGCAAATCAACACTCATAATTCGATCTGCGCCAGCTGTTTTCAATAAATCAAACATCAAACGGCAAGAAATAGGCTCTCTACCGCGATGTTTTTTATCTTGACGAGAATACCCGAGCAATGGGCATACAGCTGTGATAGAACGAGCAGAAGCTCGCTTCAAAGCGTCAATCATAATCAACTGTTCCATAATGGATTTATTAACAGGATCACAATGGCTTTGTAAAACAAATACATCAGTACCACGCACAGATTGCGTATAACGAACATACATTTCACCATTAGCGAAATCGTATGCCGTAGTTTCCAACACTTCGATACCAAGCTGAGATGCCACATCACGAGCAAGTTTCGGATGGGCACGGCCGGTAACAAGAACAAGGTTTTTATCTGGCTTTCCTTCAAGGATGATGCTCACCATATCTCCAAACGCTAGTTCGCTGAGTTGAACTTACTCAATACTAACCATTCACAAAGACTAAGACGACAGGCCAATATTCTTCTACTCTTTTACGTATAAACCGTGCTTTACGATATATTGCACTACTCCATCTGGTACCAAGTACCAAACTGGCTCAGAATTTTCAGCACGCCTTCGAACATCTGTTGAAGATATAGCCAATGCAGGTATTTCTAAAATATCTACTGGAAGATGATTTAAATCTCTATCGCTTATATCGTTAGAATCATTAATATTCATTAACTTGCCAGAATCATCCATTCGAGCTGCACGAGGAACTAAAGGATAATTAGATGAGGCTAATTTTTCTGGCCTAGAATACCCTGGACGAGTAACAGCCACGAATCTAGCTAAATTCCACATTTCGCGAGCGTCTTTCCATTGCATAATTTCAGCAATAGCGTCAGCTCCAGTAATAAAGAAAAGTTCTGCATCAGGATGCTGAGCGCTTATATCTCGCAAAGTATCAATAGTATAAGTAACTCCAGGTCTATCGATATCAACTCTTGAAACAGTGAACTTTGGATTAGAAGCTGTAGCAATAACAGTCATCAGATAACGATCTTCAGCATTCGTAACTTTTTTATCTAGCTTAAAAACAGGCCTACCAGTAGGAACGAAAATAACTTCATCCAAATCATAAACCCAAGCAACTTCCGAAGCTGCAACCAAGTGGCCATTGTGTATAGGATCAAACGTGCCACCCATAATCCCAATACGCTGATGCTCGTGCAAATTTCCTCTTGTAGAACGACGCTTAGAATGAGCCGTAGCAACTGTAGGTGGAGCAGCTATTGTTTTATTTAAATCACCCTGAAATAAATCTGACATGCGTCGAGAATCTTCGCGATTGGCAATATTAATGCTATTGGCGCAACTGTTTGTACTATTGGAATTACTTTTTAAAGCACTCGAAGAATTCAAATCCGCAGCGCAATCATGATTCATGCGACTTGTCTTCCTTTTCTTCTAATCTGCTCTCATCAATAAATTCTGAAGCGGCATTAGCACTATTAGGATCAATATTGCCCATTTCTTCATTCCACTCGTCTGTTACGACTCGTTCTATTTCACTAAAAGTAGGAAGTGGGAAACTAGGCTGAAATACACCTCGAATTTTTGCAACGCTATTCGTCACATTAACCAAAGTGTCTGTCATTCTATCAACATCGCCTGCACGCTCGAAATCACTGAACGAAGCAATATCATCTTCCATGGAACGCATTGCAGTGTAAACTTCTTGCATTTGAGAATCGTCTGGAGGCATAACAACATCATCATCGCTTCCTTCAGGCCATCCCATAAGAACAGCATCGGCATATTCTAGCGAAGATCTCTGCGATGCAGTCGGTATGCCGTCTTCTATTTGCACAAGGAAGACATATCTAACAATAGATAAGCGCTCGGCCGCAACGTCAAGAGCTTCTAAAGGAGTTAAACAAGAACTTTTCTCATCCATATTTACCATATTCTTACAATACCTCACTTTATGCCCTTTATGCTCTTATTTGGCCATCGCCATAGCCAATCCACTTGGTTGTTGTCATTTCAAGCAAACCCATAGGGCCTCTTGCATGTAATTTTTGCGTAGAAATACCAAGTTCTGCACCAAAACCAAACTCGCCGCCATCCGTAAAACGCGTTGAAGCATTTACCATAACTACAGCTGAATCAACACTTGCAATAAAACTTTGAATAGTTGAATAATCTTCAGCAATAATGGTTTCAGTATGACCCGTAGAATATTTCGCTATATGAGAAGCTGCATCAGCATAATCGTCTACAACTTTCACACCCATATTTAGCGACAAATATTCTCGCTTCCAATCTTCCTCAGTGGCATGCTCAAGCTGCAATTCTTGAATATTAGCGGATTGCAAAATATTGTAAGATTCCTCATCTGCGTGCAGAATTACATTATGTTCAGCTAAAGCAGCAGCAATTTGTGGCAAAAATTCTTGGGCAACATCTCTATGTACTAATAATTTTTCAGCAGCATTACACACGCCTACTCGCTGCGTTTTTGCATTAATAATAATCGGTATAGCTTTTTTAATATCAGCACTTTTGTCTACGTAAATATGTACGTTTCCAGCTCCAGTTTCAATAACGGGAACCGTAGATTCTTGAACAACTGCTGCAATAAGATTTGCACTACCTCTAGGCACAAGCACATCAATGTGACCGTGAGCATGCATCATTGACGTAGCTCCGTCTCGTCCTAAATCGTCAACAGACTGAATCAAATCAGCACTAAAGTTAGAATTTTTAAGAACTGACTGTATAACTTCGATACTCGCCTGATTCGTATGAAGAGCCGCGCTTCCGCCACGCAAAATCGCAGCATTTCCAGATTTAATACACAAAGCAGCTACGTCAATAGTTACGTTTGGACGAGCTTCGTAAATCATTCCCATAACGCCCATTGGAACTCGAATTTGCGAAAGTTTAATTCCGTTAGGAAGAGTGTACCCGCGAACTACTTGACCTACAGGATCCTGCAATTGCGCGATTTTTCGCACGCTTTTAGCAGAAGCTTTGATTCGCTCTTCATCAAATTTAAGCCTATCAAGCTTTCCAGCATCCATTCCCTTAGCTTCAGCTTCTTCAAGATCTTTTTTATTAGCTGCAGCAATATTTGAAGCTGAAGATTCTAACGCGTCTGCCATTTTTTCGAGAAGAGCATTTTTTGCGCGAGTATCTGCATTAGAAAAATTACGCCACGCTTTTCGTGCACAATCCGCACGATTATTCACTAAATCATCAACAGACAACGTTTCCCCCTGTAGATTATTTGCCTAATCATCAATTAATTAATAGTAAAACAAAAGTATTTATACATATGAGATTAGCACACGCCCATTCGCCCAGCGCTTCAGGTACCATAATTTGATATAAGTTGTGTAAATAATTTACATAAATAATCTATGTAAATAAAAAATATTCTCTATAAATAGACGGTTACGGAGTCATTATGGCATCAGATACAGCTATTTTCCATAGCACTCGTTCGCTTAAGCCAACATACACATCAAAAGAAGCAATACGTAAGGGAATCGCTGAAGATGGCGGATTATTTGTAGCTGATAGCCTTGGTAGCGAGCGTTACGATATTTCTAAATTGCAAGGAAAATCGTATCAAGAAATTGCGCAAGATATTTTGCAACTGTTACTGCCAGATTATACTTCAGAAGAGCTTTCTTCTTGCATTAAACTTGCATACGGTAATCAGTGGGCTGATGATGATAGCGCTATTACCCCACTTCAGCAGCTTGGAAACACTCGCGATTTTGTGATGGAACTTTTCCATGGCCCTACTTGCGCGTTTAAGGACGTTGCTTTGCAAATGTTGCCACAATTAATGTCTCGCACTAAAACTCAAAATGAGAACGAATCTGATATTGAAAAAAACGTTATGATTCTAACTGCAACTTCTGGAGATACTGGTAAAGCTGCTTTGGCTGGTTTTGCTGATGTTCCAGGCACTTCTATGATTACTTTTTATCCAGAAGGAAAAGTTAGCCGCGTTCAAGAATTGCAAATGACTACACAGGCGGGCAAAAATGTGAAAGTTTGCGCAGTTCGCGGCAATTTTGACGATGCTCAAACAGGCGTTAAACAGATTTTCACGAATGCTGAGCTCAACAAAAATATTGAAGAAGATGCGAATATAGTATTGTCTTCAGCTAATTCAATTAACGTTGGCCGTCTTGTGCCTCAAGTTGTTTACTATTTTGCAGCATACAAGCAGCTTGTTGAACGCGAAGTTATAAAACTTGGAGACGAAATAGAATTTTGCGTCCCTACAGGCAATTTTGGCGATATTCTTGCAGGATATTATGCGAAAATGCTTGGTCTTCCAGTGAAGCATCTTATTGTTGCTAGCAATAGTAACAATGTGCTTTTTGATTTTTTGGTAAGCGGAACTTACAACCGTCAACGCGCATTCCATCACACTGTTGCTCCTTCTATGGATATTTTGGTCTCTTCTAATTTGGAACGAATGCTTTATTACATGTGCGATAAAGACACGCGTTTAATACAAATGCTTATGAATGACTTACAACAGTGGGGAGCTTTTGAGATCCCAGAAAATGTGCTTGCAAAGATTCGCTCACTGTTTGGTTGCGGTTGGGCAAATGAAGATCAAATTCGCGAAGCTATTTATGACTGCTGGAATAAGTACAAGTATGTGATTGATCCACATACTGCTTGCGGATTCTTCGTTATGCAAAATATTCCACATGACGAAAGCACACCTAGAGTATTGCTAAGCACTGCAAGTCCGTATAAATTCCCTCGCGTTGTTGCTGAAGCTTTGAATATTGAGCATGTGCAAGATATGGATGATTTCAAATGCATGGATGCGCTTAGTGAAGCTACAGGAACTAAAGCTCCGAGAATGCTTAGAGATCTTGAAAATCAAACTCCAAGGTTTAACGATGTTATTGATATAGCTGAAATGCCTAGCTATGTTCAAAAACAAGCACACAATTTTGCTAAATAACAAGTTAAGCTTCAAATGAAATAAACATTTTAAGATAAGAGAGGCTGATTCTATAAAAATTAGCCTCTCTACGATTAAACTATCTACAATTAAACTATCTACAATTAGCCTATCTGTTATTCTTCATCGTTTGCAAAAAGCTCTTCGTATATTTCTTTGATTACGCTTAAATCATGTCCTTTTCTAGCTCCAGCTGAAAAGAATCGTCTTTTTCGCACGCACTCGTCAAGATTCCTTGTTCTTGAAGCAACCTTCCTGCCTAATTCCCAAGCAGCTTCTTCAAAAACTCCATTTTCTCTAGCTTCTTGTAATAATTGCGACGAAGCACTTATAGGAATACCTTTTCTTTGTAACTCAACTCTGGTAGCGCGCTCACCTAACATTCTAGATGCGCATGACTGTATGAAACTTTGTATATATCGCTCGTCATCAACTAAATGTAATTCTTCTAAGCGATTTACTACTGTATCAACAGTATTTTCTTCATAGCCTTTTGCTAGCAGTCTATTTTTTAAATCATAAGAGGATCTTGCAGCATAATCTAATATGCGCAAAGCAGCTTCCTTACAATTATCAAAATCATCAGCTTTACTAGCATCAACCTGTTTTATAGACTTCTTATTATCTTCAGAAGAATTAACAGGTTTATGACTGCGAAGAAAATTTTCAACACTAATCATTTTTACGCTACCAATATCGCCTTATACAATCGCCTATTCATACATACACTGTTAAAGGATAGATTATTCTTCAAAACTATCTTCTTCACCTGCTTCTAAAAACGAATCTGATTCTTCTGAAGATTCAGAATTCGAAGTCTTAGAAGACTTAGAAGACTTAGAAGAAGCTTTAGAAGACTTTTCAGCCTCAGAAGCAAGTGATTCAGACTTATCAGTATTATCAACTGAATCATTGTCTTCATTTTCTGCAAATTGATCTTCTGGACGCATAAGGCCAAATGCAGCCTTAACTTTATCACTTATTTCTTCAGTAATAGCAGGATTGTCTTTCAAGAATTTACGTACGTTCTCTCTACCCTGACCTAACTGATCTCCTTCATAAGTGAACCATGATCCAGATTTCTTAATAACACCGCATTGCACAGCCATATCAATAACAGATCCTTCTGTCGAAATGCCTTCACCGTAAAGCACATCGAATTCAGCAGATTTGAAAGGAGGAGCCATCTTATTCTTTACAATCTTAACCTTAGTACGATTTCCAACAGCTTCTTCGCCATTCTTAATAGTCGTAACTCTGCGAATATCCATACGCACAGAAGCGTAGAACTTCAAAGCTTTACCACCAGTAGTAGTTTCTGGATTGCCAAAGAAAACACCAATTTTTTCACGAAGCTGATTGATAAAAATCGCAGTAGTTCCCGCTTGAGCTAAAGCTCCAGTCATCTTGCGCAAAGCTTGGCTCATTAAACGAGCTTGCAAACCAACATGACTATCCCCCATGTCTCCTTCAATTTCAGCTTTAGGAACCAATGCTGCAACAGAATCAATTACAATAACATCTAAAGCTCCAGAGCGAATAAGCATATCGGCGATTTCCAAAGCTTGTTCACCATTATCTGGCTGAGAAACAATAAGCGAATCTGTATCAACGCCCAACTTACGCGCATATACAGGATCCAAAGCGTGTTCAGCATCAATAAAAGCTGCTACGCCACCATTTTTTTGAGCATTAGCCACAATATGCAATGCCAAAGTAGTTTTACCTGAAGATTCAGGTCCATAAACCTCAACAACACGACCGCGCGGCACACCACCAATGCCTAATGCCATGTCTAGCGCCAGAGATCCTGTAGGAATAACTTCCACATCTTGCATTGGCCTATCGCCCAATCGCATAGCAGAACCTTTACCATACTGCTTTTCTACATTTGCTAAAGCAGTTTCCAATGCCGCCTGACGACGAGGATCAGTGCGATCAGCATCGATCAATCTACCGGCAGAACTTTTAGTTTTTGCTTGTTGCACCATGTTTGCTACTCCTTTCACACGTGCAGTCCGTATCGACGAGATTAACCTGCACATTGCGTCTGTGCAAGCGTTTAAGAGCAATGTGGTCAGAAGTTCAGTACACTACATTTGCATAGCGAAATGCAATTCACATAAACGCTAAGCTAACGTAGTACGACATTTACATAGCCTTCCACGCTGCAACCAGCCCGACATAGATTATTATATATCATTTTACGAACATTTGTTCGATTTAGCGTGTTGTGTTGAAAATTAAGAGATGCAAGACCAATAGATACAAGACTAAGAACTACAAAACCAAGAGATACAAGCATATAAATCAAAATTGTTTAGCCGGCATAGGCGGAGCATTATGATCCTTACCCCACCTTTTATCATCCGGAATACTCATATGATCACATAAAACATTCCAAACAATTCTAGGTTCAATACCAGCATCCAAAGCCTGAATCACATTCATGCCATCAAGCTTTTGCAAACCTTGATCTCTAGCAATACTTCGTCCGAATTCTCTTCCAAAAACCTCTTCGAGAAGTTGCCAAAATTCACGCTCTTTCAATGTTCCCACAACCTTCACATAGCAATAAATGCAATAATTTCAGCAACTTTGCAACTACACTGTTACGAACTTCTTCGCGATTTCCGCTATTATGCAATTCGCTTGATATAAGAGTTCCATAAACTGATTTATCTACAGTTATATCAAAATAATCTTCTAAACAATCTCGATTAAATATTGGTTTTTCTGAAGAGCAAGAGTCAGAATCAGCACATGAATTTATATTTTCGTCAACATTCAAACAAAGCAAATCATAAATAGAAGAATTAAGCGAACTTTCAATATATTCCTCTACTACTTGCGGCAAGAAAATACCTACATACGCCAATCCTGCAGGCTTATCGCCATCAGGCCCAGGGCCAGCAACTCCTGTAGTAGATAATCCAATTACAGGAAAATCGGGATTTCTTAAATCTTTAACATATCCCTTATAAACATAATCCCACTCTGAGCCGCTATATAATCGCGCAGCACCAAGAGCCATCAAACGAGCAACGCGAGCATCTACAGCACCACGCGACTTTAATAATTCAACGTCAACACCAAGAACTTTAGCTTTAGCGTGAATATCATATGTCACAGCAGAACCAAGGAATACTCGCGAAGCTCCAGGCACGCTAACAAAAGAATCTGCAAGCAAGCCGCCAGTTAGTGATTCAGCAGAAGCAATATGCCAATGATTTTCTAGACAACAATCAAGAACACTAGAAGCATCATCTAAAATTGTCTTCATTTTCACATTCGCCTTTAATCATAAAACTAAAGAATATACTGCTATACTGCTTATCACTAACGCTAATTTCTAACGATTATTAACACCTTCATTAAAAGCATTATTATTAACAGCACCATTATTCACCGTATCAGTAGAACCCTCAGAATCAGGAACACCACCAGCAGAAGTTGGAGTATCAGCAACTTCGGAATTACTTACTGTTCCATAACCTTTTCTAATAGTGCGCAACGTAGCGAAAGCTGCCTTGCAATATCCGTAACCAGAATACAAAGCAAGAACTAAGGCAGCCCAAAGTAAGCTATACGCAATGAAATAGTAAACTAGCACCCAAGACGGTAAAGTATAATCCGTAGTTACAGCAAGAGGAGAAACAGGGAAAACAACCATAGAAATTCCGATTGATTGCGCAACAGTTTTGTACTTGCCAAGAGAAGAAGCGGCAATAACTTTACCGCCTTTAGCGATAACAATAAAGCGCAATAAAGTTATTCCAATTTCTCGTATTACAAATAAGACTGTAACAATCCACAAAATTTCAGAAAACATTGCAGCAATAATTAACGCACCAAGCATTAGAAGCTTATCAGCAATAGGATCAAGCAACTTACCTAATTCAGTAACCTGATTGTATTTGCGAGCCATCCAACCATCTAATTTATCACTTGAAGCAGCAACAACGAAAAGAATAAAAGCACCCCAACGCGAAGCTAAAGAATTGAAACCATAAGATCCAGATATCACATATAAGAATATAAAAACAATAGCAAGAAGAATACGAGCATACGTAACTATATTCGGTGCATAATTCCAGCCATGCAGCAAAGACATTTTATTGCTTTTTCTCATTTACCTACCTCCATGAATGCTACGGAATATGCCATAGCAAAAGCAAAAACTTGTTAACACTCTGTATTGAACCTAAAACTTAATTCTAGCAATGACCGCATAAATATCTATAGCAAATAAATATCTATAGCAAATAAATATCTGCAGCAAATAAACTTAAACTAAACTTAAACAGTAAATAACTACAGATACTAAATCGCTACAAATAGATACAGGTAGCTACAGGTAGCTGCAAATAGCGCTAACTTATAGATTCAGATTCTCCGCGTATAAATGCCAAAACTTTTGGCAAATCTTCCGGCTGAACCAAAACTTCGCGAGCTTTAGAACCTTCAGAAGGACCAACGACGCCTCGAGATTCAAGCAAATCCATCAATCGACCTGCTTTTGCGAATCCAACACGCAACTTTCGCTGAAGCATTGAAGTGGAACCGAACTGCGAACCAACAACAAGCTCAGCAGCCTGGAGCAATTCGTCCATATCGTCGCCAATATCGCTAGTTTTAAGCTTGTTTTGAGCTTGAGCATCCGCTTTTTGAGCCATTTGCTCAATATCTTCACGATACTTTGGCTTGCGCTGCGTGCGAACATATTCCACAGCTTTACGAATTTCAGATTCACTCACCCACGAACCTTGCACACGCTGAGGCTTAGCAGCACCCATTGGAAGGAACAAAGCGTCTCCTTGACCAATCAAGGTTTCTGCGCCAACAGTATCGAGAATAACCCTTGAATCAGTAGCAGATGAAGTAGCAAAAGCCAAACGAGAAGGAATATTTGCCTTAATTAAGCCTGTTACAACGTCAACAGACGGACGCTGAGTAGCAAGAACCAAATGCACGCCTGCAGCTCGAGCAAGCTGAGTAATACGCTGAATAGAACTTTCAACATCGTTCTTAGCAACCATCATCAAATCAGCCATCTCGTCTACAACCACAAGCAAATACGGATATGGAGCAACTTTTCGATTAGAACCAGCCGGAGCATGAACTTTTCCTTCACGAACAGCCTTATTGAAATCTTTAACATGGCGGAAACCGAAGAATTGCAAGTCGTCGTAACGAGCGTCCATTTCTTTAACAACCCACTCAAGAGCCTGAGCAGCCTTCTTAGGATCCGTAATAATCGGCGTAAGCAGATGCGGAATGCCAGCGTAGGCAGAAAGCTCAACGCGCTTAGGATCGACCATAATCATGCGAACTTGCTCAGGAGTTGCCCTCATAATAATCGAAGTAAGCATTGAGTTAATAAAACTCGACTTACCAGATCCAGTAGCACCAGCAACAAGCAAATGCGGCATTTTATCGAGAGCTGCCGTTACGAAATGACCCTCAACATCTTTTCCAACGCCTGTAAGCATAGGATTAGGATCATTCATAGCTTTTTGCGAGCGCAGAACATCTCCCAAATGCACAATTTCGCGGTCGACGTTTGGAATTTCAATACCAATAGCAGACTTTCCTGGAATTGGAGACAAAATACGCACATCCGTACTAGCTACAGCGTATGCAATATTTTTTTGCAAATTCGTGACTTTTTCAACCTTAACTCCAGGACCAAGCTCAACCTCGTACTGTGTAACAGATGGGCCTCTAAGGAATCCAATAACGTGAGCATCTACGTCAAATTGCTCAAAAGTGGAAGTTAGCGCGCGAATAACATTGTCATTAGCTTGAGTTCTTGCAACATGAGGCTTACCGTGAGCTAGCAAATTCATATCCGGAAGACGATAAGGCTTATTTTCAGGATCTGTTGAAGAGGCAGAATCACCAACGCTTGAATCTTTTAAGATTTTCGAATCGCTATTTTCTAAATCGCCTTCTTGAGATTTTCTATAACCTTCCATTTTTTCTTCTGGAATAGCACCCCAAGGATCTTCTGATGCTGAAAGCGGCATAGAAGTTGTTCCGCCAATATTTCCCATATTTCCAGCATTTCCCATAGAACTCATAGGAGCTTTAGGAAACTCATCAATACTCATTGTATTGAAATGATTTGCGCTAGAAGGACTAGATAAGTCAGATGAATCAGTAGAATCATGAGAATCGGAATGCCCTGAAGAAACAGAGCGACCTGAAGAATTACTACTTGCTACTCTTCTAATCGGAGCAGCAGATTCTTCATTAACGTTTCCATGAACAGAAGACGCAGAATCAAAAGCATCGTCTCCAGCATATTTATCTAACAGCTCTTTACCATTATCTTTGCGCTTATTTTTAAACAGTGAATTAATCCACTTCAATAATGGAGATTGATTTTCAACATTTTTCTCATCATTTCCATCATGCTTTGGCACGCCTTCAGCAAATTCCAAAGAATCATCGTTTTCTTCAGAATTCAGCTCATTTGAATCTTCATCAAGTTCACTATTAGACGAACTAGAAATCACTCTGGAAGTATTGGAATTATTAGACTTATTAGACTTATTCGATAACTTATTTTCAGAGCTTTTTTCAGATTTATTCTCAGATTTATTTTCAGAATTTTTTGCAAGCTTAAATGAATGATTCTTGACGATAGAGGCAAAGAATCCAAAAACATCCGTTACATGCAATCTTGAAATTAGCAATAACGAGAAAACAAATATAAGTATAAAAATCACTAATGCGAATGTTTTAGATAATCCCAACGAAAGAGGCGAACCTAATGCAAATCCAACTAATCCGCCAGCTTTTTGCAAATCAACTATGTTAAAAGCATCTTTATTTGGAACTAAAAGAATATCGATAATAGAGCAAATGGATAACAGCACAAGTAAGAATCCGCCTATAACTCTCGGATTACCAGATCCAGAACCACTGTTTCTCATTAACCTAACAGCTATTACAGCTAACCAAACAGGCAATACGATGCTCATCATACCTAAAACGCTTGAGGCTATAATATGCAGCCAAACTCCAATACAGCCTTTTACTCTAAACCATTCAGAAGCACAAAATAGCACTGAGAATACAAGCATTATGAAGCACAAACCATCTCTTCTATATGCTTCATCGTACTCACCTACACCAAAAATAGAGCGCACAACTTTACCGATAAATCGCGGTATAAAAAGCAGCATTTTCTTCCACCATATTTCATTTGATGACTCTTTACCCGCCATATGCTGCTCCTTAAAACAGATAATTAGAAAATTACCAACCTTTTATATTTTACTCAGATAAGTGTTAATTCCCAAAAACAAATAAAACAAAACTAAAAACAAAACTAAAAACAAAAAACGGCCGATATTTATCAGCCGTTTAAGTGGGGTGGCTAACGCGGCTTGAACGCGCGACCTTCTGAACCACAATCAGATGCTCTACCGACTGAGCTATAGCCACCATGTGCATGAAACATAATGAAACACAACGAATCACACAACAAAGGGATACTATACACTATTTTTTATTTCCACGCTAGTCCACTACTTTTCGGCGCGTCGCTATTAGAACACATAAATTCAATACTCAATGACACAATAGGCTTATGAGTTCTTACGATTACGCGCAACAAAGCAATTCAAACACCCGCATTTTTGGCTCAATCACGCAAAAAAACAACACTACTGCCTTACTTCTTGGCTCCGGTGAACTAGGTAAGGAAATTGCGATTGAACTTATGCGATTAGGCGTACGCGTGTGCGCTGCAGATAGCTACGAAAACGCTCCAGCAATGCAAATAGCTCACGAATATTACGTGCTAGATATGTCGAACCCGCAAGAATTGCAAGAACTTATTTCAAATGTAAAGCCTGACATTATCATTCCAGAAGTTGAAGCTATTGCTACTAAAGTTTTGAAAGATGCTGCTAAAAAGAATATTCAAGTCGTTCCTAGCTCAGATATTGCCGCGATTGCAATGGATCGCGAGCGCTTGCGTAGGATTGCGCACGAAGATTTAGGACTACCTACTACACCGTATCGTTTTGCTTCATCATATGAAGAATTAGAGGATGGAGCTAAAAAAGTTGGATATCCTTGTGTAGTTAAGCCTATTATGAGCTCTTCTGGGCACGGTCAGTCAATAGTTCGCAGTTCTGAAAATTTGCTTGCAGCTTGGAATGAAGCTCAGCATGGCAGGCGTGCTGCAGCTGGTCATGAAAATGAGTGTTCACGCGTTATTGTTGAAGCTTTAGCTCCGCTTGATTATGAGCTTACAGTACTCACAATAAGCTCTTGCGCAGGAATTACTACTTGCGAGCCGATTGCTCAGCGTCAGCAAGACGGGGATTATAGAGAATCTTGGCAACCTGCGAATATTACTGAATCAATTCGCACTAATGCGAAAGATATTGCAAAGCGCGCTGTAGAAGGTTTAACTGATATTGCGCAAAAAGCTAGCGAAACAGGTTTTGGCATTTATGGAGTTGAGCTATTCGTATTAAAAGATGGCTCACTATTATTTAACGAACTTTCACCTAGACCACACGATACCGGCATGGTAACTATGATTTCGCAATATTACAGCGAGTTTGCATTGCACGCATTGGCTATTTTGGGAGTCCCAATTACATCTAACTATACTGAGCTTTCTTTGAAAAATAATGAAGTTGCGGCCAGCCATGCAATTGTTATAAATGGGAATGGGCCAATCGGATTTACTAATATCCCTAAAGCTCTTGATACAACACAAGTGGATCAAGATAGCGCAGAAAATCAAAAGACTTCAGAAAATCATGATGGCGAAGAAAAAAATAGTGAAAACATGCGTTTAGGTTTGCGAATCTTTGCCAAGCCTGAAGTTCATGGTCGAAGAAGAATGGCTGTAGCATTAGCTACTGGAAAAAACGAAAATAGCGCACGCTTAAATGCGACACGCATCGCATCTTTGCTACAGACAAAATAAACATATGTTAAAGACGTTGGAAATAAAGGAATATTTAAATTTGCAAATCGCTGATTTTCAATAATTTTCAATGTTTACGTAATAAAAATGTAGGTAACAATTGTTAGTCTAAACGTGCTGGCTACGGTCAGGTAAACCTACAAATATTGTTGGTTTGCGCCTACAACTATGTATGCACAAAGAGAGGCGAGTCAATGGAAAAACTTGACAAGTTGTATGAAGGCAAAGCCAAAAAACTGTATGCTACCGATGACACCAATGTGCTCTGGGTTGAATATATGAACCAGGCTACTGCTGGTAACGGTCTGAAAAAGGCTCAAATCGCCGGTAAAGGCAGTTTGAATAACAGGATTACTTCCCTACTATTCCATCTGCTCGAGGCTCGTGGAGTAAAAAGTCACTTCCTCGGACGTATTTCAGATACAGAACAACTCGTGAAGCGTATGCGCATGTTCCCACTAGAAATCATAATGCGCAATACTGCAGCTGGATCCTTCGCAAAGCGTTATAACGTTAAAGAAGGAACTCCTTTGAAGAAGCCATTATTGGAATTCTGCGTGAAATCCGACGAACTTGGCGATCCATTTATTAATCCTGAAGGCGTTGTAGCTCTTGGATTAGCAACAGATGAAGAGATGGCAGAAATTACTCGCCAGGCTCATGCTGTTAATGATGCATTGCTTGATGTTTTCTCTAAGATTGACGTTCAACTTGTTGACTTCAAGATTGAAGAGGGCGTAGACGCGCAAGGAAATATTCTTCTTGCCGATGAAATTACTCCAGATACTTGCAGACTTTGGGATAAGCGCAACTCTGACTCAGATTCTTCTCATGTAAGCCACTTAGATAAAGACTTATTCAGACGAGATTTAGGCGATATAATCCCAGCCTACGAAGAAATCTATAGCAGACTGAAATCTCTTGCTCAAAGCGAAGGTTTGGATTGTTCTGAAATCAATCCAAACGAGTATGAAAAACACTAGATAATTTTGTGGCTCGCATCCTCAACTGGGTGCGAGCCATGTGCGTTCTTAAGAAGAACAAAAACTAAAAAACAAACAAAAAACTTAAAAATAAAAACTTAAAACAACAAAACAACAAAACAATAAAACTTAAAATATAAATAGAAGCAACAGGAATACAGCAAACAAATACAAGGCAGGTTCACCGTGGTATTTCGCGTGTATGTAGAAAAGCGATCCGGTTTTGCAGTAGAAGCGCAACAACTTCTCCACGAGCTTAAAGAAATTCTTGGTATGAGCGCGTTAACTTCAGTGCGCGTAATTAACAGGTATGACGTTGAAGGTATTTCGCAAGAATTATTCCAAACAGCAGTTCAAACAGTATTAAGCGAACCTCCTGTTGACAATACTTATGACTATCTTCCTATTAATACGTCTGAACACGTATTTGCAATAGAATTTTTGCCTGGCCAATTTGACCAACGCGCACAATCTGCTAGCGAATGCATTCAGCTTATTAGTCAAGGCGAACGCCCTCAAGTTCGCAGCGCAAAAGTAATCGCTCTTTCTGGAAATCTTAGTGAAAAAGATATTGAAACAATCAAACACTATGTAATTAATCCTGTAGAAGCACGAGAAGCGTCTCTTGATACGCTTACTACTCTTAAAACTGAAAGCATAATTCCTTCAGATGTTGAAGTGCTTAATGGCTTTAACAATTTAGATGATTCAGGCTTAGAAGAATTCATTAATTCTCGCGGTTTAGCAATGGATTTAGCAGATGCAAAATTCTGCCAGCAGTATTTCCAAGAAGAACAGCGAAATCCTACTATTACTGAGATTCGAGTTATTGACACGTATTGGTCTGATCATTGCCGTCACACGACTTTTGGCACTGAGCTTACCGATATTTCTATTGACGATAGCACTGTTCAAGAAGCATTTAACCGTTATCTTGATTTGCGAAAAGAATTAAATCGCGAAAATAAGCCTATTTGCCTTATGGACATGGCAACTATTGGCGCAAAATACTTGAAGCATACTGGCGAGTTGAAAAATTTGGATGAATCTGAAGAAATTAACGCTTGCACAGTAAAAGTCAAAGTAGACGTAAATGGTCACGACGAGGATTGGCTGTTCCTATTTAAAAACGAAACACATAATCATCCTACAGAAATTGAGCCTTTCGGTGGAGCTGCAACTTGCATTGGCGGCTGCATTCGAGATCCTCTTTCCGGTAGATCTTACGTTTATCAAGCAATGCGAGTCACGGGCGCTGCAGATCCGCGCACTCCTATTAGCGAAACCTTAAACGGTAAGCTTCCACAACGCAAAATCGTAACTTCCGCTGCTGCAGGTTATTCTTCATACGGAAACCAAATTGGTTTGGCAACTGGCGAAGTTCATGAACTTTATCACCCTGGATACGTTGCTAAGCGCATGGAAGTTGGAGCAGTTGTAGCTGCTACCCCAGCGGATCACGTGCGCAGAGAAACGCCTAGCGAAGGAGATGTAATTATTCTTCTTGGCGGACGTACCGGACGTGATGGAATTGGCGGCGCAACCGGCGCTTCTAAAGCCCAAGATACGGATAGTATTGAAGAGTGCGGAGCTGAAGTACAAAAAGGTAACGCTCCTATTGAACGCAAACTACAACGACTTTTCCGTAGAAAAGACGCTTGCAGACTTATTAAGCGTTGCAATGATTTTGGCGCAGGCGGCGTTTCTGTTGCAACAGGAGAAATTGCGGACGGCTTGGTTATTAACTTAGATAAAGTTTCTAAGAAATATGAAGGACTTGACGGAACTGAACTTGCTATTTCTGAATCCCAGGAGCGCATGGCAGTAGATGTTGCTTCAAATGACGCTAACGAATTCTTGGAATACGCGCGCGAAGAAAATCTTGAAGCAGAAATTATTGCTACTGTTACTAAAGAAGCTCGAATGCGTATGACTTGGCGAGGAAAAACTATAGTCGACTTAAGCCGAGCATTCTTAGCATCAAACGGAGCTCCAAAACAGCAGATTTTGCATGTAGAAAGTGGAGAAAACTACGAAACTCCATGGCAGAATCAATCAGATTTGCCATTAGAAAAGCGCATGAACGCCTTAGTTTCAGATATTAATATTGCTTCAAATAAAGGCTTGTCTGAAAGATTTGATTCAACTATAGGTGCCGCAACTGTTTTAATGCCTTTCGGTGGCGTAAATCAGCTTACTCCAGCTCAAGCTATGGTTGCTAAATTCCCGGTATTTGGTAAAACAAACACTGCTTCTGCAATGGCTTGGGGCTTTAATCCATACTTAATGGAAAAGAATCAATTTACTGGAGCTTATATTTCTGTTGTGGAATCTTTAGCTAAGCTTATTGCTACTGGTTTTACTCGCGAGCGCGCTTATTTGAGTTTGCAGGAATATTTTGGAAAGCCTCAAGATGTTCCTGAGCGTTGGGGTAAACCAGCTGCAGCAGTTCTTGGTGCATTAAGCGCACAAATTGATTTTGGTGTTGGAGCTATTGGCGGCAAGGATTCTATGAGCGGCAGCTTTGAGAATCTTGATGTTCCTCCAACTTTGATTTCATTCGCTGTTTCTACAGGAGATGCTCGTTTAACAGTTTCTCCAGAATTTAAGGGTGTAAATCATCGTGTTATTCGCATTTGCCCTAAATATAAATCTGATGGAATTACTCCAGAACGCGAAAGTTTCTTAGAAGCATTACGCGTTATGCAGAATCTTACGCAATCTAAAAAAGCTTTAGCTGCTTCTACTCCAGGTTATGGAGCGAGCGCAGAAAGCTTGTTTAAGATGACTTTAGGAAATCGCATAGGCGTTGTCTTGCAAAATATTAGCGACGACGATTTGTTCTCTAACGCATACGGATCATTCTTTGTTGAACTTGCAAACGAAGCCGATATTCCAGAAAGTTCCGAAAACGTTACTATTAGCGTTATTGGAACGACTTGCAAAGATTATTCCTTAACTTCTGCTTCTGGCGAATGCGTTGATTTAAACGATTTGCAGCAAGTTTGGGAATCTCAGATGGAAAACATCTTCCCTTACAAGCATGCTGGAAATGGAAAAGAAGCTAATCAGCAAGTTGCAACAATTAGCGCTAAGACAAGAGTTTCTAAGCATAATCACATGCGTTCTCACCGTTTGAAGCCGCTTTCTCATCCGCGCGTTATTATCCCAGTTTTCCCGGGTAATAATTGCGAGTACGATACTCAAGCTGCTTTTGAAAAAGCCGGAGCAGACGCTCATACGCTTATTATTAATAATTTGAGCGCAAAAGATATTGCACAGTCAGCTAAACAGTTGGTTGAAGAAATTAAGAAGAGTCAGATTGTAATGATTCCAGGCGGATTCTCTGGAGGCGACGAGCCGGATGGTTCTGCAAAATTCATTACAGCATTCTTTAGAAATCCTGCTGTTAGCGATGCGGTTCGCGATTTGCTTAATAATCGCGATGGCTTAATGCTTGGTATTTGTAATGGTTTCCAAGCTCTTATAAAACTTGGATTAGTACCATTTGGAGATATTGTGCCAATTGATACTGAATGCCCAACTCTTACTTTTAATACTATTGGACGCCATCAAAGCCGTATTGTTCATACTCGTGTAGCTTCAAATATTTCTCCATGGCTTGCAAATACGCAAGTTGGCGATGTTCATTCTGTAGCTATTTCTCACGGAGAAGGCAGATTTATTGCAACTCCTGAAGTTATGAGCGCTTTGATTGCAAATGGTCAAGTCGCAACTCAGTATGTTGACATCAATGGTCAGCCTTATATGGATCTTGATGTGAATCCGAATGGTTCTGTTATGTGCGTAGAAGGCATTACAAGCCCAGACGGTCGAGTTTTCGGCAAAATGGGTCATTGTGAGAGAAGCGGTGATGGCTTATATGTAAATATTCCTGATTTTAAAGCTCAAGATTTGTTCTCAGCTGGCGTGGAGTACTTTACTGCATAGTTAAAAATTAAAAGCTGTTAGCTGGTAGATAATTACTGCCAGCTAACAGCTAAAGAAAGTTGAATAAATATACAAGATTATTTTAAATAAAAGTGTCTTAATCATTGAAATATACTTGATTACGGGTGCTTATACAGTTGCTTATACTGTTACTTATGAAGTTGCTTAAAAAGTGACTGAAAATAGGGGGTGTAGATGTCTGCAGAGCTTGAAGATATCCATGAAGAATGCGGCGTTTTTGGCGTTTGGGGTCATCCAGATGCTGCAAGACTTACTTATTTTGGATTACATGCGCTTCAACATCGTGGTCAAGAGGGTGCTGGGATTGTATCTAACGATGATGGGCACTTGCACGGACACAGAGGACTCGGATTATTAACCCAAGTTTTCAGCAATGAAAAAGTTATGGATCGTCTTACCGGTAACCGGGCTATTGGTCATGTGCGATATGCTACTGCTGGTTCTGGAAGCGTTGATAATATTCAACCTTTCTTATTCCGTTTCCACGATGGAGACGTAGCTCTTGCACATAATGGAAATTTGACGAATTGCACTAGCCTGCGTAATTCTTTGGAAGATGAAGGCGCAATATTCCATTCAAATTCTGATACTGAAATATTAATGCATTTAATTCGTCACTCTAGTAAAGCAACTTTTATGGATCGCTTAAAAGAAGCTTTACAAACTGTTCATGGCGGTTTCGCTTACTTATTGCTTACTCAAGACGCATTAATTGGAGCAACTGATCCAAATGGCTTCCGCCCTCTTTCGCTTGGTCGTATGAAAAACGGCGCGTACGTGCTTGCTTCTGAAACTTGTGCGCTTGATATTGTGCGAGCAGAGTTTATTCGCGATATTGAGCCTGGCGAAATTATTGTTATTAATGACGATGGCTACACTATTGAGCAATATACAAAGCACGTTCAGCATGCAGTATGCTCAATGGAATTTATTTATTTTGCTCGCCCAGATTCTAATATTTACGGTATTAATGTTCATTCTGTGCGAAAGCGCATGGGTGCACGTTTGGCTAAAGAATCTCCTGTTGAAGCAGACATGGTTATTGGAGTGCCTAATTCTTCACTTTCTGCTGCCGCGGGATATGCTGAAACAAGCGGAATTCCAAACGAAATGGGATTGATTAAAAATCAGTATGTTGCACGCACTTTTATTCAACCGACGCAAGAATTACGCGAGCAAGGTGTTCGTATGAAACTTTCTGCTGTTCGCGGCGTGGTTGCAGGAAAACGCGTTATCGTTATTGACGATTCAATTGTTCGCGGAACTACTTCTAAGCGCATTGTGCAATTGCTTCGAGAAGCTGGAGCTAAAGAGGTACATATGCGTATTTCTTCTCCTCCGCTTAAATATCCTTGCTTCTACGGTATTGATATTCAAACCACAAAGGAACTTATTGCAGCAAAGCATTCAGTCGAAGAAATTCGCGAGTATATTGATGCTGATTCCTTAGCATTTTTGTCTTTAGATGGATTAGTCGAGTCGATTGGATTAAAAAAGCCTGCTCCTTATGGCGGTTTGTGTGTTGCTTACTTTAATGGCGACTACCCTACTGCACTAGACGATTACGGCGAAGAATTCTTGGCTTCACTTACTCCTGAAGAACGCGAACATTTGCAAGAAGTAAGAAAACATAGTAAATATTCGCACGAAAATCTTATATAATTTAATATTTTAATCGTTTATTAATTTAATTGTTTATTGCAATTTATAAATAAAACTTAAGAAAATACTTATAACATAGTTATGAACATAGTTATGAAAGGAACCGATATGCCACACGCATATGAAGAAGCTGGCGTAAGCGTAGAAGCAGGATACGAAGTAGTACGTCGTATTAAATCTCATGTGAATCGCACGAAGCGCCCAGGCGTTGTAGGTGGCATTGGCGGATTTGGCGGCTTATTTGATTTGGCATCTCTTGGTTACAAAGAGCCAGTGCTGATTTCTGGTACGGATGGCGTTGGAACCAAGCTTGTGATTGCAAAAATGATGAATAAGCATAACACCATTGGCATTGATTGCGTTGCAATGTGCGTAAACGATATTGCAGCTCAAGGTGCAGAACCGCTTTTCTTCCTCGATTACATTGCGTGCGGAAAAAACAATCCTGAAATACTTGAGCAAGTAGTTTCAGGCGTTGCAGATGGTTGCGTGCAATCAGAAGCAGGTTTAATTGGCGGAGAAACTGCAGAAATGCCTGGAATGTACGACGAAGACGAGTACGATCTTGCAGGTTTTGCAGTAGGCGTTGCAGAACGTTCAAATATTGTTGACGGCTCCACTATTACTGCCGGCGATGTGCTTATAGGACTTCCTTCTTCGGGAGTTCATTCAAACGGATTCTCTCTTGTTCGCAAAGCTTTGTTTGAAGAAGCAGGTTTTAGCGTTGACACCAAGCTAGATGAACTTGATGGCAAAACGCTTGGCGAAGTTCTTCTTGAACCTACTCGAATCTACGTAAAAGCCTTAAAGCCACTTTTTGCTGAGCATCTTATTAAGGGAGTTGCTCATATTACAGGCGGCGGATTTATTGAAAATGTTCCACGCATGTACGCAGATGATTTGGCTGCAAAAATTAACACTTCAAGCTGGAACGTTCCACCTATTTTTGGCGTTATTGAAAAAGCTGGAAAAGTTGTGCACTCTGAAATGTTCAACGTTTTTAATATGGGCATTGGCATGGTTTTGGCAGTTGATGAAAGCCGAGCAAACGAGGCAATGCGTATACTAAACGAGCATAACGAAACAGCTTATATTATTGGCAAAATGGCTAAACGCGAAAACTCTGCAGTTGAGTTGATATAAGTAAAAAATAGTCTAAACAACAAATACGCAAAACAATAAGCAGCAAAATAGTAAGCAGCAAAATCTTAAAGCAATAAAGGATTAAAAATGAAAGTTTTAGTAGTTGGTTCTGGCGCTCGCGAACATGCTATTGCACACGCGCTACTTAAAGGAGAAAGCGTTGAAGAAGTAACTGTTGCTCCTGGAAATCCTGGTATTGCAGCAGATGGCATTCAAACTGCAAACATAAATCAATCAGATCATGCAGCTCTTATTAAGTTCGTTAAAGAGCACAACTACGATTTTGCGTTCATTGGTCCTGAAGTGCCGCTTATGAATGGCATTGTTGACGATTTTGAAGCGCATGGAATTGCTGCTTTTGGTCCAAACAAAGCAGCAGCTCAAATTGAAGGCTCTAAAGATTTCGCAAAAAAGCTTATGGCTCGTCACAACGTTCCAACTGCCTCCTATAAAACATTTGATGCTTTGGAACCGGCACGCGCATACGTTCTTGAGCATGGTGCTCCAATTGTTATTAAAGCGGATGGTTTGGCTGCTGGAAAAGGCGTTACTGTTGCTATGGATGAGCAAACAGCAGTTGAGGCTTTGGAAGATATTTTCGTCGATCATCGTTTTGGTCAAGCCGGAGCAAAAGTTGTTATTGAAGAATTTTTGCAAGGTCAAGAGTTTTCACTTATGAGTTTCGTAAGCGGAACTGATTTTTGGGTTATGCCTATTTCTCAAGATCACAAGCGCGCTTATGACGGCGACAAAGGACCAAATACTGGTGGCATGGGAGCTTATAGCCCTGTTCCACAAATTAGCGACGAAACAGTTAAGCGTGCTATCGACGAAATTGTGCGCCCAACTGTTGAAGGACTAGCTAAAGAAGGTACACCTTTTACTGGCGTGCTTTATGCTGGCTTAATTGATACAGCAACAGGTACTAAAGTTATTGAGTTTAATGCTCGTTTTGGAGACCCAGAAACAGAAGTTGTACTTCCACGTCTTACTTCAGATTTTGGTGCAGCTATATGGGATATTTTGCAACATAAAAATCCTACTTTTACTTGGAAAAATAGCGGTGTTACGCTCGGCGTAATCATTGCTAGCGAAGGCTACCCTGGCACTTTAGTTACCGGAACTCCTCTTCCTCAAATTCCTGTTGACGAAAATCAAGGTCAGCACGTGTATTATGCAGGAGTAAAAAGCGATGAAGAAAGCGAAAAACTTCTTACTTCTTCAGGCAGAGTAGCTCTTGTGCAAGTGCATGGAGACGACGTAAAAGACGCTCAGAATAACGTCTACAGCATATTAGATAAGCTTAATCTTCCGCATATGTTCTTTAGGCATGATATCGCATCTAAAGCTTTAAAATAAAAGACAAATGTCTAAAACAATAAAGCTTTGTCTTTAGAACAATAATGCTTTAAATAATAAGGCTTTAGCTTTGTCTTTAGAACAAGAAGTCTTTAAATAAAGCTTTAAATAATAAGGCTTTAGGATTTTAAGTAATTAGAATTCTAAAGCCTTAACGCTAAGTAACGCGCAACTTACATATCACGCGTCTTTTTTATGCCCGCTTTGCAAAGTTTTCACCATTTCTAATAATTGCTTAGGCTTCGTTTCAGGCAAATAAGAGTTTGTGACAGCTAGCGAAATTTGAGCTAATTTTGCAGAATCCTGATAGCAAATATACACAGGACTTGCATCAGGCTGGAATTTCTTTTTGAAGAAATACAGTGATTTAAATCCATACGCAGGCTCCAAAATATCTGAAACCATTGTTAGAGCATGCTTTATTATGTCATTATCTTGAGCGTTCTGCGGCATTGATTTATCACCATTATCCGCATCATCCATTCCAGCTAAAGGCGCTGCCGACAAGCTCATAAATTCAATTTCAGAATCTGGGTTATCTATCCCCTCATCACGCAATCTTTCAGCCATTCTAGCTATAAGAAATTCCATGATTCCATTAGGACTATCAGTACGATGTCTCATAAAATCAAGAGTCCAACCAACAACCTTATTATTTTTATAAACAGGCATCCAACTTGTAACGCCCAAAACGCGATTATGCAAATCAATAGCGTAAAGAATCATAACTCTAGGGTCTTGCAATTCTTCAATTCCACCAAGAGTAAATTTCATCTCAGGCAACGCTTTAAGCTCAGCCCATTCTTCAGAGATCTCAACAATTTGCTGCTTAATATCAACTGGAGCACTGTCAAAGCTGCTTAAAATATCAGTAATGCCTTCTCGCTTAGCCTTATTAATAGCAGTGCGAATATCCTGCCATTTTTTGCCACGCGTCTGCCAACCGCTTGGATTAACAAGCATTTCTGTACCGACTTTAATAGAATAGAATCCCAATTCTTCCAATACTTTACGCTGATCTTCATGAACAGCATAGAACACAGGAGTCCAAGAATTATTCTCGCAGAATTGTATGAATCCACGTAAACTTTGATTATATTCGTTTCTTTCGCCGAAAGGACCAGTAAGAGTAAGAGCTATTCCATATTTCACGCGGTAAGCGATTCCCGATTTTCCACTTGAAGAAAACCAATAATGATTTCCAGACCAAGTGGTCATAAAACTCATGCTTTCTCCGCCAAGCTCCACTAATTTGCTTGCTTTCTTACGATCGTCTTCGCTTAAAACAATCATAGTTCTAAACCAACGTAAGCAAACCAATAGCATAACAATCCAGAAAATTACGCCTACGCCTTGCATAATAACAGAAGTTAGAATTGTTTTTGGCAAAAGCATAACTCTAGTTCTGCTGCCAAATCCCATTGGCATCCATCTTCCTGGAAGATCACTTAACAAGTGATATAAACTAGCTTTCGGTAAGAATTTTTTAGGCATTAATAAACCGTAGGAAATATACCCTGCAGCAGTTATTAGCAAAGTGGACAAAATAATAACAAGTCCAATTATGATCTGACGTTTATCTGTTTGAATTGGGAAATGCTTAATACTTAATACCAAAGAAATTGCAATAAGAATAGGAGGCAATGCAGTTAACGCAAACGCTACAGTAACCGCACTATACTTGTGATGCGCGCTTTGCAAATATATAAGCAAAGGCAAAATCGTAAAGTATGTTATTATAAATATTGCCGTAATAGCATTAACTATTATTGCTGTCCATGCTGCAAGCCGTCTTCCATGAAGCAAACCCCAAGCTATTAAAAGCATTACAATCATTGGCAATGCTGCGCGAACTAATAATCCTGTAAAAGCAGCATGCTGTAAGCCAGAATGAAGTATGCAATTAGCTGAAGTTGAATTCGTCATGCATCTAGTAAGCCACGATTTGCCACCTAATTCTGGAGACATAAACAAACCAAGCATAGTTAGTATGCCTGCATGAGATTTAGACGAAAGAGCCAGAATAGGTCCGATTGCCATAACTACTTGTGTTATTGCAAACAGTCTTCTAACTTCGTAATCAGTACCATGCCACCAACTATTTGACTTATTTTCTGAAGAATGAGTTATAAGCTTTCCAATAGCATGACCGCTTAAAGCAGCAAACATAGTGCAATAATCCCCTGGATTGCCACTGTATAGCATCATTGCAAAAGTTATAGTGTAGCCGAGCACCAACATTCTTCTTCGCAAAAGAATTGACTTATAAGAAGCAGATGCCATAAACACGCCTACTAATAACGTGAATGGCGAAAGATGTATAGGTATTCGTCTAATCCATCCTAAACTACTGATTATTGCAGAAAGCCCGCCTATAAGAACTAAGCCAAATATTATTCCAAAAATAGTGCTAATAATTGAAATCCAAAGAATGCGAAGTTTTCTTATGTGATTTTCTGCTAAACCAATCAATATGATTGCAAGAATTGCATTCACTACAAGAGACAAAAAACTATCGACGTAAATAAGCGTTTTTAATAGTTGTGAAATAAGTATAGGAATATTATTGTGCCCAAAGAATAAAGCACTTCCTATTTTCGGCTTTTTATAAAGAAATAATTTAGAAAGAGTTGCCTCAGGGCCATGAACGTATAAGTGCGTTATTGAAGTCGAAATCCAATTAACTACATTTAGAATAATTAAAATTGCAGCCGTATAAGTTGCAAGAACACGTTTTTTAATCCATACAAGCATGTCCTTATACAGAACTCTCATATGGTTAGCTTGTGGTGAGGAAGCGCGTTTCATAATTACTCTCGTTTCACTAACTGTTCTTTAACGATTTTTATGTCTTTATATGAAGTAAGAGAAGGAAGTTTGCTAGAAATACCTGTACGCTTGCAAAAACGGTCAATTGCTACACTCAATCCTGCTTTTACAGTATGCCAATCATGACCATGCCCATTTGCAATCATTGTAATAACGCTTATGCCTGATTTATGCGCAGCTTTAGCAATTGATTCTTGACTTTTTTGAGATTCCACATCAAGTTGACCTGCAACTGAATAGTAATACTGATTCAATGGAGCTTGAAGAGCCATAATAGTAGAAGGAACATGATTCTCATACGCTTGGGCGTCACCATTGAAATAACGGTCTATAGTTTTTTGACGATCTATATACGTTGGCTCTAATTCTCCAGAAGCTGCAAAGATATTTCCATAAACATCAGGATGAGCTGGAACTAATTGAGTACTGCAAGTTCCTCCTTGAGAGAATCCTCCCATCATCCAAAAGTCAGGATTATTGCTTACAGGTAGATTTTCCTTAATCCAATTAGGTACATCTTTAGTAAGATAAGTTTCCGCATTTCCATAAACTGTAGTATCTGCACAAAGAGAATTATGCGATTGGTTACCGTTTTGATCCGGAGAAACAACTATAGGCGCAAGACCGTTGTGTTTACTAGCGTAATCGTCAAGAGTTGCAACAATATTACTTGCAGAAAAGAATCTATTAGGGCTTCCTGGCTGACCTGCTAGCATAACCATAACCGGCAATCTAGGAGGATTCTTTACTAATGCTGCAGGAGGCAGATAAACATTCGCTATACGAGCTTCAAAATGCGATTTTGTATTAGGTATTTTTACAGATCTTGTAATTCCTTTTGAAGGAATCGTAGGCAATTCATTTTGTTCCGCTAAATTATTCCATTGCTCAATTGTCATATGAGGACTTTTTTTCATAGATTTTTCTAATTTAGGATATCCGCCTAATCCAAAAATAGATCCAATCGTTGTGTATTCGCCATAGATTATGTCTACTTGTAAAGCTGTGCTTATTAATACGAAGAAAATCGTGACTATTGAAATAATGCGCAATGTTGAGCGCGTCATAATGGCAGATGAAATTGCAAATCCTAAAAAGCCAAATCCGGCTGCAATACTTAGCATAACAAGTATTCCGACGCTTACTCCGAAAACCATAAAAACGTCTGAAATAAGCCAGATTATAAGCCACCCAACAAAGAACGATATAACAGATATTCCAAGTTTTACAAGAGTTGGTATGACATATTTTTTCTTTTTACCCCAATTAGACTTACAACATAACAATATTATTATTCCTAAGCCAGTTAAGCCAAAAACGCTTATTGGTAACCATCCTTGTATAAGACTGATAGATTCCAGCGATTTCATAATATTAACGTTCCAAGTCCTTATCTATTGCAAAATTCATACGTAGCTAATATAGTTCTTTCCCCTAATATTTTTCTATAAAATTTCTATAATTTTTCTATAAAGTTTCTATAATTCACTCCATAAATTTAAGTATTTTTAACAGTTTAATAGTAAAAACAATCGCATTAAGTTTAATCGTCCTTAAGTATGAAAGTCATATTTGTTTTAATCTATGACGACAGGAATAAATATAATGTTTTAGTATTGCATTTTCTCGTACAGATTATATACGAGTTTATTTTCTAAGAATGATTGAATGATTGGAATAGATTATGGACAAAACCACAGTTGAGTCTTTAAAAAGCGAAAAGAAAGAGGGTGAAATTAAAAATTTCTTTAAACGCTTACAAGCAATATTGGGTAAGTGTCGTATAACAATTCCACGCTGGCTTTATATTGTATTTTTCATTATTAACGATATTGCAATTATTGTTATTCTTCATACTGGTGTTCAAACCGGTAATCGCGAGCAAGTTTGTACAAGCTTAAGACAAAATCTTTCTAGGATGATTAAAGGAATATGGAAGGATTTGAATTTCATATTCATTTTGAACATGCTTATTGTCGCTGCGATTTATGCATTATTGCTTTTTATAACTAATCGCTTTTGGATTACTTCTATGATACTTCTTTCAGTTTCAATGGTTATTGCAACTGTTGAATACATGAAAATATTTGTACGCAATGAAGCTATTCTTCCAGCAGATTTGAATTTTTTGCAAAGTGATACTGGCAATATTTCAACATTCTTACCATATAATGCGCATAGAGTTATTTCGTATGCAGTTATTGGGATAATTTTCTTTATTTTACTTTTTATATCCCTTAATTTTATAGATAAAAACCATGGAAAAGTAGTTTGGTTTAAACGTAAAAGTCTTAGATACGGCGTCCGCGGCGGTATTTTCGCATTCATATTCTTAATATTTGCGTTATATGTTGCGTTTGTTGGAACTGTCGGATCTGCTGCAAATTCTTTTAACAAATTCATGGGCGATTTCCCAGTAATGTGGGATTCAGCATATGATGCTCAAACAAATGGACCTTTAGTTGCATTCTTTAGGCAAGTTAATACAAAGGTAATGCAAAAGCCTGCAAATTATAGCGAAGCCACTATGAAAGAAGTTGTAGCTCGTTATGAAAAGCAAGCTAATAAGCTTAATGATTCTCGAAAGAATAAGATTAATAACAGTACGGTTATTATGATTCTTTCAGAAAGCTTTGCGAATCCTGAGCGCGTTCCTGGTATTTCTTTCAATAAAAAGGTTATTCCTTTCATTGACGATTTAAAGAAGAATACTGATAGCGGTCTTATGCTTTCTTCAGGATACGGCGGTGGAACTGCAAATCTTGAGTACATGTCTATTACAGGCTTGAGTATGGTTAATTTCGATCCTTCTCTTACTAGCCCTTATCAGCAATTAGTGCCGAATACTTCATGGACTCCTACTATTAATCGATATTGGAATAATGGTAAAGATTCTTTAGCTTTCCATCCGTTTGAGCCGTCTATGTATTTGCGAGCTAAGAATTATAAGCGGTTTGGATTTACTAAGTTTTATTCGCTAAGAGAGCCAGACGTCATAGCTTATCAAAATCATATTGATTCAACTCCTTATGTTTCAGACGAATCTGCTTACGATAGCGTTTTAGATTCGATTAAATTGAAGAAA
Source organism: Gardnerella coleohominis (assembly GCF_002896555.1). Classification (GTDB taxonomy): domain Bacteria; phylum Actinomycetota; class Actinomycetes; order Actinomycetales; family Bifidobacteriaceae; genus Bifidobacterium; species Bifidobacterium vaginale_F. The sequence goes on along the minus strand of NZ_MNLH01000001.1, from coordinate 49,472 downwards.
ACTCCAGAATTCATACAATTGGTGACAATGCAAAATCACATGCCTTATAACAACTGGTATAAGGATAATGATTTCAAGGTTTCTTCTACTGATTCCAAGAAGCCTTTAGGTGTTGAGGAATCTTCAATAATTCAAACATATGCTAAAGGTGCTAATTACACTGATAAAGCTACAGAGAAATTCCTCAAGAGCTTAGATGAATTAGATAAGCCAGTTACAGTGTTGTTCTATGGAGATCATCTTCCTGGAGCGTATTCCACTGCTAGTGCAAATAAAAATAACTCTCTTGTTTTGCACTTAACTGATTACTTTATTTGGTCTAATAAAGCTTCTAGAGAAGAGCTGAAGTCTGAGGAAAAGACTGCTAAAAAGTCTGAGGAAAAGACTGCAGAAAAGACTTCAGAAAAATCCTCTGAAAAGTCCTCAAACAAGTCTGATGAAAAGACTACAGAAAAGACTGCTAAAAAGTCTGAGGAAAAGACTGTTGCGAATACTGCTGCTAAGACAAATCAGTACTCTTCTCCTAACTTCTTCATATCGCAAATTGCAAGTCATATGAATGCTAAAGTTTCTCCTTATGTTGCTTTCTTGACTAAATTGCATGAACACATTAGTGCTATGGAACCACCTGTAGTTAATAGTGTGCAAACGTGGTATAGAATTCCTGCAGGTCAGTCGATTTATCTTGACAATAGCGGTAAGCCAATGGCTTATTCAGATATGGATAAAGAAACTAAGCAATTATTAGAAGATTACAGGCTTATACAATACGATATTACAGCTGGAAAGAATTACGTTCGTAATACTGACTTCTTTAAAATGCCGTAATTCATATAACTTAAGCAAAATGTAAAACTACCATAAATCGCACTACGTGTTTAAACATGCGGTGCGATTTATTTTATAAAGTTAAATATTTGATTAATAAAAGTTAAATATTTGATTAATATCTTTACTCACAAATTTATATGATTAAATCATGGAAGTTATGACGTTATAACATATACTTAACATATACTTTAAAGGCAGATTATGCGTTAATATTGCTTTATATACAAGTTTTAATAAAAATTTGTATGCAAGCTTTATTACACACTATATATAACAAGCTTTATCGAGCTTTACCGAGCTTTATCTAGCTTTATCGAGTACGTGTCGCTGAAAGGATCGCTAAATATGGTAGGAGTTCAGCCAGTTAGAAGGCATACTAAGCAAAAAGAAACAGTTTTAGAATATTTACGCGAATCACGTAATTTCGTTTCAGCACAAGAATTGCATAGGTTACTTGCAGAGAACGGTGAAATCATTGGACTCGCAACTGTATACCGTCAGCTTAATTCACTTACTCAAAGCGGAGAAGTTGATACAGTTAGATACAACGGACAACAGTTATTTAGAATATGCGACGAAAACACTCATCATCATCATCTCGTTTGCGAACAATGCGGTAAAACTGTTGATATAGAGCCGCCTGACGATGAAGGTTGGATTAACAAAATCGCACAATCTCACGGTTATAGCGTTGTAGATCACACTCTTGAAGTATTCGGTTTATGCCCAGACTGTCGCAAATAATCTTATTATTTTTGATTATTAAATAAAAAAATTGATTATTTAGCGAGTGTTATATTACATATTTGCTATACTAGCTTTTTGCGCCTCTGTAGCTCAATGGATAGAGCAACGGCCTTCTAATCCGTTGGTTGCGCGTTCGAATCGCGTCGGGGGCACTTTTTTATATGCTTTTTGCTTTTAATACACAACTATTCTCTATTCTCCTTAGCTTTGCGTAAAGTTAGCATTGCATGTCATGGGAGGTTATTGTGCCAGAAGCAAAACCAATTGTTGCAGTCGTAATGGGATCCTCTAGTGATTGGGAAACCATGCGTCATGCTTGTGAAATTCTAGACAGATTCCGTGTTCCTTATATGAAACAAGTTATTTCCGCACATCGCACACCAGAATTAATGGCAGATTTTGCTCATAGTGCGCGTGCAAACGGATTCCATGTGATTATTGCTGGAGCTGGAGGAGCCGCCCACTTACCTGGAATGATTGCGGCACAAACCACACTTCCTGTTATTGGCGTGCCAGTGCGCTCGCATGCGCTATCAGGCTGGGATTCATTGCTTTCAATAGTACAAATGCCAGGAGGTATTCCTGTTGCAACTACTGCAGTTGGAAACTCCGGAGCAACAAACGCTGGATTGCTTGCTGTAAGCATTTTAAGCACAACTGATAATCGTCTTGCTGATGAACTAGCAGAATATCGCAATGAATTAAAAGAAAAAGTTGAGGAATCAAATGCCAACCTTATCTGAAGTCACTAATGGCGCTGTTGAACGTTTAATGCCGGGAGCCACTATTGGAATTATTGGCGGCGGTCAGTTGGGTCGCATGATGGCTATTGCAGCTCGCCATATGGGTTTTCGTATTGGTGTTCTTGATCCAACACTTGACTGCCCTGTTTTCCAGGTAGCAGATTTGCAAGTTGAAGCCAATTACGACGATCCAGAAGGATTGCGCGAGCTTGCTGAGCGTTGCGATGTATTAACTTACGAATTTGAAAATGTTAACGCAGACGCACTTGATAAAGTTCGTCATTTAACTGCAATTCCTCAAGGAACTGACTTATTGCGCGTAACTCAAGATCGCGTAAGTGAAAAAACCTTTATCAATAGTCATGGAATCGAAACAGCTCAATGGCGTGAAGTAAATAATTTAGATGACTTAGATGCTGCTATTGACGAAATAGGCTTGCCAGCAATTCTTAAAACTCGTCGCGGTGGCTATGACGGTCACGGTCAAGATGTTTTGCGCACAGAAGAAGATGTTGCAAATATTCACCATCGCGCGGATCGCGGCGGAAAATTCCCTCCTTCAATTCTCGAAGGTTTCGTCGATTTTGCTTTCGAAGCATCAATCCTTGTTTCAGGAAACGGTAAGGATTTCGTAACTTATCCTCTAGTGAAAAACGTGCATCACAATAGTATTTTGCACATGACTTTGGCTCCTGCAGTAGTTGATTCTGAAGTTGAAAAAGCAGCTCATGAATTAGCTTTGCGCTTAGCTAAAGGATTCGAATTAGCAGGAACGTTAGGAATTGAGCTTTTTATCACTAAAGATAATCGCGTAGTAGTAAACGAGCTTGCTCCTCGCCCTCATAATTCCGGACATTACACGATTGAAGCTTGCGATATGGATCAATTCGAAGCACATATTCGCGGTATTGTTGGATGGCCTTTAAAGAAGCCTAAGCTGCTTTCCCCTGCTGTTATGGTAAATGTTCTTGGTCAGCATGTAGCTCCTACGCGTTCGCTGATTTTGGAACACCCAGAATGGCATGTGCACGATTACGGCAAAGCTGAGGTTCGTAAGAATCGCAAAATGGGTCATATTACTGTACTCTGCGATAATCCTGTTGAAGCTGCAGCAGCATTGGATGCTACAGGATGCTGGGATGACGAATTAGACTAATTATGTATAAGTAATTCTGTATAAGTAATAAAAAACGTATAGAGTAAATAAAACGTATAAAATTTACTCTATACGTTTTATTTACTCTATATCGCTATATCGTTCGCTATATATCTGTATTTCTATATATATTTCTATATCGCTATATTGATATATCGCGTTTTATTTATTCTATATCGCCTAATTTCTCAATCAGTTTCATGTTTTCGCGATAGTCCACAGGGCAAGCAATCACGTCAACTCCTGATTTTTGAGCTAATGCTTCGCGAAGCATATTGTATAAATCTTCAGGTTTCTTAACAACAGCTCCACGCGCTCCGAAGCTTTCTGCAAGCTTTACAACGTCAGGATTATGGAAGTCAACATACTCATGCTCTCCTGCATGCAAATCCATCTTCCACTTAATTAATCCATACGCATTATCTTCCCAAACCAAAATCACCATGCGAGCTCCAACTCGCACAGCAGTTTCAATTTCTTGCACATTCATCATGAAGCTGCCATCACCCATAACAGCTAAAACAGGATTTGTATTCCTCTTGCCTTCGCTATTTAAAATAAACGACGCTCCAACGGCTCCAGGAAGAGTCCATGCCATAGTTGAAAGGCTATTATCGATTATGCAAGTATTCGGATGCATAGTTGGATACAATCTAGCCATCCACATTTTCAAAGCACCCGTGTCAACAAGCACAGTAGTTCCTTCTGGAACAGCTCTTCGAGTGTCATACACAATTCGCTGTGGCTTCATTGGCATACTATCGTCGTTTGCGCAAGAATGCAATTCATCGCTTAACATTTGACGAATACGAGGATGACTTACATCAAACGTAATATTTTGCTTCTTTAAAACAGATGTAAGAGCTAATAACGTCTGACTAATATCTGCCATGATATTTAGCGAAGCGGAATAGTGAGCATCAGTATCTTCCACAAAAGTGTTTATGTGGATAATAGTTTTATCATTATTAGGATTGATTTTCTTAGGATCAAATTGTTGAATAGAGAATCCTACCGCAATAATTAAGTCTGCAGTATCGAAAGCAAAATTCTCATAATCGCGATGCATAAATCCAACAACGCCTAAAGCATTAGGATGAGCATCAGAGAATACGCCTTTACCCTCAAAAGTAGTAGCTACAGGCACATTAAGCTGTTCTGCAAATTCACGCAATTCTTCTTGCGCATGAGATCTTGCAACACCGTTTCCTGCAAGTATGATTGGTCGTTTTGCATTTTTAATAATCGACGCTGCTTCGTCAATAGTGTCCTGCGCTGGGAGAATATGCAAAGGACGAGGCAATGCGAGCGGCTTGGCATCGGCAGGAGCTGGCATTTCGCTAATATCTTCAGGAATAACAAGGCATGTTGCACCTGGACGTTTACGCTGCGCAATTGAAAATGCTTTTCTAACCATTTCAGGAGCAGCAACAGGCGCAAGCATCATAGAAGACCATTGTGTTATAGGTTGGAATAACGAAACTAAGTCAATAATTTGATGCGATTCCTTATACAAGCGAGATACGTTTCCTTGAGCGCATAATGCAACAAGAGGAGTAGTGCTCGCGTTTGCTTGAGCTACAGGAAGAGTTAAATTCAAAGCTCCAGGTCCAAGAGTTGCAAGGCATACGCCAGGCTTTCCAGTTATATGAGCATATGTTGCTGCCATAAATCCAGCGCCCTGCTCATGACGAGTTACTATGAAACGAATATGACCATTTCTTTCAATAGCTTCAAGAAGCGGGATATTTTCTTCGCCTGGAATACCAAAAATAACTTCAACGCCTTCGTTTACTAAACACTCAACAATCAAATCAGCAGTATTTTTCTTATGATTGCTTTTAACAGAGCTATCAACGCTAGAACTATTTGCGCTATTTAAACTACTTACGCTATCTACTTGCGATTCGTTATTTTTATTTTTGGAATCAATAACTTCTTGGTTAAGTTCATTTTCCATAACAGTTGCTTCTCGCTTCTTATGGTTTTGGGCCGCTAAATTCTTTTCCATTATAGTATCCGTATTCCCATCGTTAGCATTCATAGTATGTTGCGCGTGTCTTATAAAAAGGTCGGAATTTTAATAGTCCGATTTTTGCTATTAGCACTTGGATTTAAGGTCGATTTACATTGCAATTTCAATGATTTTGTCGGAAATAAAAACAAAAAATAGGTGCCGTTTACGGTACACTTGAAAGAGTTTTGTAATTTGTCACGGAGGAAGAATGCGACGCTGGCTTCTTAACTTAGTCAAGTGTGAAACTATCCTTATCGTGGCTACGATTTTGGCTATTATTTCTTGCTTCTTCGTAAAGCCTGATGCGCAATATCTTAGCTATGTTCATACTAATACTATTGCGCAGCTTGTTGGCTTAATGATGGTCGTATGCGGATTCCAGCGTATAGGCGTTTTTCGTAGTATTGGATCGCGCCTACTTAGGCATGCTAAAACTGAGCGCGGCTTAGTTATAGTGCTTATGTCGTTGACTTTCTTCTCATCAATGTTTATTACAAACGACGTAGCATTAGTTACTTTTGTGCCATTCGCTCTTTCTGTATTAGTTATGGCTAATGCCGAAGAACACTCTATTTTAGTTATTACGCTTATGACAATCGGCGCAAATGTTGGAAGTATGCTTACGCCTATTGGAAACGCTCATAATCTATATTTGAAAGCCTTAACGAAAAAGTCTACAGGCGAATTTATGGGCATTATGGCTCCGTATACTCTTACTGCAGCATTGTTAATGGTTGCTTTCGCGTTCGTGTTTTTCAAGTCGCGCAGAGTAGACGAATTTTCTGGTTTGCAAGGCGATGATATTGAGCAAAATGTTCTTGCTCCTTCTCATGGAAAACCTAAGCCGGATGAAATTCGATTAATGGGCTATGGAACAGGTTTTAGCAAATGGCGAGTAATTGTTTATAGCATTCTTTTCGCAATCTGCTTATGCGGCGTAGCTGGCTGGATTCCAGATTGGGCAATGATACTTTTAATCGTTATTGCTTTTATAATTTGCGATCGTCATGTATTCCGCTCTCTTGATTGGGCATTGCCACTCACATTTATTATGTTCTTCATCTTCATTGGAAATATGCGAAGAGTGCAAGGCTTTACTGAGATTGCTCAAATGTGGGTTGGAACTCATCCTATGGAAGTTTCAGTTGTTTCAAGCCAATTTATAAGCAATGTGCCAACTACTATCTTGCTTTCGGGATTCTGCAATAAGTGGAATCAGCTTATTATTGGAACTAACTTAGGCGGCATGGGAACGCTTATCGCTTCTATGGCTTCATTGATTTCTTACAAAGGTATTACTAACAAATATCCGCATCATAAAGGTAGATATTTGCTTATGTATACTTTAGTAAATATCTTATTCTTAGCTGTTTTAATAATACTTGCATGGATTATAAATAATCAGTAGCAAATAAAATCAGTAGCAGATATTTAGAAATCGCGCAATAACAATAACGCAATAAAAATAGCGCTATAGAAATTAGGCTGTAAAAATCACGCAATCCCGCGATGTATTATCGGAACCATTTTACGTATAACTTCTACACCCTGACCGCGCAAAACCAAATCTTCTCCCTGCGAGCATCTATAAACTTCAGGAGGCTCACAGTATCCATTAGAGATATTGTTATGGAATTCTTCTCGCATGCCATCCAAGAAAGATTGACAGATAATATCTGAAGCTCCATAAATAGCAACATCGTGCAAATTAAGCAATCCTACTGGAACAGACATTATACGGCCTAAAGTACATCCTGCATCATGAAGGATTTTATCCCTATTTTCAGGATTTTCCGCTATACGATTTCGTAGAATCGGCTCAGAAAGCACTGATTCTAAGCATCCTCTCCTACCGCAATTGCAAACATCGCCGTCTGGATTAACAATAATATGACCTATTTCTCCAGCTGAAAAAGTCGATCCGCTAACGATTTTGTCATTTATATAAAGACTTGCACCAACTCCGCCGCTTACTGTAATAAGCATTGAATTTTCTGTAGCTCGCCCGAAGAATCTTTCTGCAACAAGCGAAACACTTGTATCGTGACTCACTATTGTTGGGATACCGGTTGCATCTTCAATAATTTTCTTAATCGGAAAATCAGTTAAATTAAGACGCACTGATCTTACAACAGTCCCATCTTTATTAACTATTCCTGCAAGCGCTACGCCTATTCCTAAAATATTTCTTTCAGTAGCAGAAGCAAGATTATGGCATAGCTCAATAATTTTATTTACTTTTTCTTCATCAGTATTTCCACTAGAAACTTCGATTCGCTTAATAATGCTTCCGCACAAATCCATAATAGCGCCTTTAAAAGCGTACGAATCAGACAAATCTAGAACTATAACTCTCCAATATGATGTGTCTATAGCCAGTACTTTTGAACGCTTTCCACGTCCTTCACGCATATCATCTCCAACTTCGCGAAGAATATGATCTCGTATCATCTCTCCTGTTACTTCGCTTGTTGCCATTCGCGAAAGACCGATTTTATTGCCCAATTCCACTCGTGGCATTTGTATAGTTGGAAAAAGCAAGTTAAAAATTGCTGAAATATTATTAACACGAATATCTGAAGGTAATTTCTTCATTAGTTCATTGCTCATCTCTTCCTCCGCTAAATAAAAGCACAAGCACTGCCACATTGTAGTTACGTGTAATATTTAAAAACGCTTACTTCATTATATTACTTTTAAACATTTTGTCAATAATCTTTACTTTTGTTTATATTATTCAAAACTAGCTATTTTAAGCCAATCTCAAAGCTAATCTCAAATCCAATCTTCAAGCTTGTTTCACGAATCATCTTAAATCTCGTATAAAAACTCATCTAATCTTAAAAATAAAAAAATACAAAAAATAATAAAATAACATTCTTTATATAATCGTAAGAAACCTGAAAATACGCCCTATTTTGCATTGAAAATATTAAAAAATATTTATGTCATCAACGTTGACAAAATAAATAACAGGGGCTACAATTTTTCTTAGATTGCGCGGTAGCAATTAAATTCAATCTCACAAAGGAGAGAGATGGACATATTAAACACTAAAAGTAAATATGTTTTCAGCTATTGTGCAATAACAAATTGCAAATACGTTGTACAACTCATAGCGAGTATTTATCAATGATGTAAATAAAAGCTAAAGGATGGATTTATTATGACTTCAACGGGACGTTTTACACTTCCAAGCGAATCAAATTTCGCAGAAAAAACTAAAGAACTCGCTGAGCTATGGGGCGCTGACGCTATTCGTAATTCAGACGGAACTCAACTCGATGAACAAGTATTGGCCCTAGGTAAGAAAATCTACAGCGCTTACTTCCCTACTCGAGCCCATAACGAGTGGATAACTCTTCACATGGATGAAACTCCACAAGTCTACTTGCTAAGCGAAAGAATACTAGCGCAATCAAGTAGCACAGTTATACCTCTTATGGATCGTTTCTTTGTTGAACAATTAACTCCAAATTATGATGCCGACCCTCATAAGTATTGGGAAGTAATAGACCGCACTACAGGAGAAGTTTTACCAAGCGAATCCTGGAGCGTGGACCCATCTTCGCACAGCGTAATAGTAAATAACACAATCCCAATGCATGAATACACGGCATCATTCCTGGCTTATATCATTTGGGATCCTGTCGAAATGTATAATCACCTCACAAATAATTGGGGAGATAAAGAGCATGAGATTCCATTCGATATTTATCATGAAAAAACTCGCGATTTCGTAATGCGAACCTTTGAAAAGTGGCTTAAAGACAATCCTCAAACAGACGTAGTACGATTTACAACATTCTTCTATCAATTCACACTTCTTTTCGACGAATCGCATAGAGAAAAAGTAGTTGATTGGTTTGGATGCTCTTGCACAGTATCTCCTAAAGCGCTTGACGATTTTGAAAGCGAATACGGCTATAGACTTCGCCCAGAAGATTTCGTTGACGCAGGATCATACAATTCAGCATGGCGTTGCCCACGAAAAGCACAGCGAGACTGGATTGATTTCACAACACGTTTTGTGCGCGAAAACGTAAAAACAATGGTGGATATGGCTCATGCACACGGCAAAGAAGCCATGATGTTCCTTGGAGACCAGTGGATTGGAACAGAACCTTATAAAGAAGGATTCGAAAAACTTGGACTTGACGCTGTAGTTGGTTCTATTGGAGACGGAACTACAACGCGCATGATTGCTGATATTCCAGGAGTTAAATACACTGAAGGCAGATTCCTTCCATACTTCTTCCCTGATACTTTCTATGAAGGAAACGATCCTAGTATTGAAGGTTTAGATAATTGGCGTAAAGCCCGTAGAGCTATTCTTCGCTCTCCTATTTCTCGAATGGGTTACGGCGGATACTTATCTCTAGCTGCAAAATTCCCTAAGTTCGTTGACACTGTTACGAATATTGCAAACGAATTCCGCGATATTCACGATAAAACTCACGGTCATGCAGCTGAAGGAGAATTAAACGTTGCTATTCTTAACGCCTGGGGTAGCATGCGTTCGTGGATGGCTTATACAGTTGCTCACGCTCTTCCAAATAAGCAAACACGCTCATACTATGGCATTCTCGAAGCACTTTCTGGCATGAGAGTAAATGTGAGATTCATTAGTTTTGACGATGTCTTAACTAATGGAGTCGATAGCGATATTGACGTAATAATCACAGGAGGACCAGTAAACACTTCATACAGTGGCGGCGAAGTTTGGCAAAATCCACAACTCGTAGAAATTTTGCGCACGTGGACGCAAAACGGCGGCGGCATGATTGGTGTTGGAGAACCAAGCTCTTACTATAAAGCAAACGATAGCAGATTCTTCAAGCTAGCTGACGTTTTCGGAGTTGACGAAGAGCGTTTCCAAACTCTTTCAATCGATAAGTACTTCCCTGCTTTAGTTACTTCACACTTTATTACAGAAGATATTCCAACAGATGCAGCGAAGATTGAAGAAGCAAATAGTAATCGCGCTATTGCTCTTAGCGGTTGCGGCGGAGGCCAGCCAGCTTCGTTGAATGATATTGATTTCGGTGAAGCAATTTTGAACACTTATCCTATTAACGAAAACGTTGAAGTATTGCGTGCCGATAACGGAGAAGTTCAGCTTGCAGCAAACAATTATGGTAAAGGACGAGGAGTTTATATTTCTGGTCTTCCTTATTCAGCTGTTAACGCTCGACTTTTAGAACGCATACTTTTCTACGCAAGTCATAAGGAAAGTTTGTACGCTGCATGGAGTTCAACTAACCCAGAATGCGAAGTAGCTCACTTCCCTCAAGAGAATCTGTATTGCGTTATCAACAATACAGATAAACCACAAAATACAACCGTACAAAGAGCAGATGGCACTCTCGATCAATTCCATCTTGATCCAAGCGCCATCGCCTGGCAAACATTGTAGTTTCTCTCTCAACGCAACACACTCTACAATGATTTGTCAGTTAACACATTGAGCTGCTTGCAATGCAGCTTGCGGCTCAGTGTGTATTTTCACAGAAAGAAAATTTATTATGGATAACGAAACATTACACGAAATTGCACAACAATTTGACGTTGAAGAATCTTTTAGCACAATTACCCCTTATGGCAGCGGTCATATAAACACTACCTATTTAGCTGTTACTCCAAAGCGTCGATACATTTTGCAAAAAATGAATACAGACATTTTCCCTGATACTGCTAATTTAATGCGAAATATTAAATTAGTTACGAGCTTCTTACGCGCGCAGGGACAAGAAACGTTGGAAATCATACCAACTCGTGACGGCAATAGCTATTACGAGTATTACGAAAACAGCGATAAGCCTGAAATGTATAGAATGTATGCGTTTATTGAGAACACTATTTCTTACGATTTAGTTCCAGATCCTGAAGTTTTCAGAGATGCTGGTGCTGCTTTCGGTAGTTTCCAAAATTACCTTGCTAAATTTGATGCTTCACAATTAGTTGAAACAATCGCACACTTCCACGATACTCCTCATCGCTTTGTTGATTTCAAGAAAGCTGTTGAAAAAGATCCTCTTAACCGCGCTAAAACATGCAAAAAAGAAATCGACTTTTACATGTTGCACGAAGATTTTTATCCAACTATTACTAAGGGCTTAGAAAGTGGAGAAATTCCTTTAAGAGTTACGCATAACGACACTAAATTAAATAATATTTTAATGGATGCAACTACTCATAAGCCTCGCGCAATAATCGATTTGGATACTATTATGCCTGGCAGCATGCTTTATGACTTTGGCGATTCGATTCGTTTTGGTGCTTCAACAGCTTTAGAAGACGAAAAAGATATTGATAAAGTTCATTTCAGCACTACGCTTTTCAAAGCATACGCACATGGATTTATTAGCGAGCAGATAAACAATATTACAAAGCGCGAAGCTGAGTTATTGCCAATTGCAGGAAACATGTTAACTCTGGAATGCGGCATGCGCTTCTTAACTGATTATTTGCAAGGAGATACTTATTTCGCAACTCGTTATGAAACTCATAATTTAGTTCGCACTCGTACGCAAATTAAATTAGTACAAGAAATGGAAGAAAAATCCTCTCAGATACGCGAAATAGTAGATCTTATTATGCAATTCTAAATCGCAATAAAAGCGCAAATATTAGCGTATAAATATAAAACTTATTCGAGCAAAATATGAGCTAATGCTTACAAAAAAGTAAAATCATTAGCTCATATAACAGCCACTAACGAGGCGTATTATGTCAAATGCACTGAATGCTGTGTATGCAAGCATTGATGAGCTTGTTATGTTTGCACAGAAAAAATTGGAACTTGATCCACTAGATGCAAATATCACGAGAAATCGCATTTTTGCTTTATTTAATTTAGATTCTTATAAGTCAAACTTATTAGATGAAACACAAGTCAAACGAAACAATAAATGTGAATCAGCAGATAAGAGTGACGAAACACAAGAATCTAATTCTGTAATAAAAATCAACTCTTCAATCGATGATATTTTACGCCGATTTTTTGAAGCAGCCTATAATGCAAATCTGCTTGACGAAAGCCAAGAAGAAGCATATAGCGATGAGATTATGGGATTGTTAAGCGCTAATCCGTCTAAAATCCAACAACTTTTTAAAAGCATTGAAAGTAAAAATAACTCAGTCGCAGCACAACAATGGCTTTACGATTATTGCGTAAATAATACTTACGTTAAACAATCTGCTTTAAATAAAAACATTAGATTTAACTCGCATAATCTAATTATCACAATCAATTTAGCTAAACCTGAATTTAAAAATATGAGTAAAGCTGCCAGCGGAAACAGCGTTTCTGGAGGCTACCCAAAGTGCACTATTTGCCGAGAAAATGAAGGATTTGCAGGCAGAAACAAGCGCACTCTTCGCACATTGTCTCTAACTCTTGGAGGCAAAGAATGGTTCTGGCAGTTTTCTCCTTACGGATACTTCAACCAGCACGGTATTTGCGTGAATGCTGAACATACTCCTATGGTTGTTAACCGAAATACTTTCGTGAATTTACTTGATTTTGTAGATGAATTTCCACATTATTTCCTGGGATGCAATGCGGCTCTCCCACGAATTGGAGGATCAGTTCTTGCTCACGATCATTACCAGGGAGGTGGAGAGCATATGCCAATGCATCATGCTCAGGTATTAAAAACTCTCCACCTTTCAAACAAACTTTCAGACTATCTTTCAAGCAGCATATCAAACTATGAAAATACGATTGTTGAAATATTAGATTGGCCAGGCACAGCTATACGAGTTGTTTCTAAGTCTCGCGAAAGCATTATTGAAGTATGCGATCGCATTCACAAAGCATGGGTGGATTACGATAATCCAAAATTAAATATTGCTTCAAAAGACGAGCATCAAAATCAACAATCAGCTTTATCTCCAAGCGTTATTAAAACTAATCGCGGCTATGAAATGAGTCTTATATTCCGAAATAACGCTGTTAGCAACGAGTATCCTGATGGGATTTTCCACGCTCACCCTGAATATTACGCTGTAAAACAGGAGCCTATTGGATTAATTGAAGCTCAAGGATTGTTTATACTTCCAGGAAGATTAGTCCGTCAGCTTAACGAAATCGCTAAAGCTTTAGAATCTGGGAAAACCGCTCAACTTCCGGATAATGAATCCGAATTTGGACTTGTTTGGAAAGAATTGCGCGAATCATTGCAAGGAAACACAGACAAAGATGCTATTAAAAACGCTATTAACGAAGAACTCGGAAGCATATGCGAACGAATTTTGTTAAACACAGCTGTTTTTAAAGATAAACAGGATCTTGTTGCTTTCCTTAATTCTTTAGGGTTTATTGAATCATGATTTGAAATCAAATGCGATTATCAAACAAGCATGATTGCAAAATACAACCGATTATCGAACAGACTAAAACAAGCTAAAACGAATCAAAATAGATTCGAAAGCCAAAACAAACGCGTGTGAAAGTTATAGAAAAGAGTTGTTATGAATACGCAAACTTCGAAGGTTCCGCATGATCTAACAATCGGAATTGACATTGGCGGTACGAAAATTGAGGGCATAATTATAGATGGTCAAAATCGCGTACTAAAAGAATTACGCATACCTTCAAGAATAGGTGAAGAACAGGTTGTTGAAGATATTACGCGAGTAGCTAAAGAATTATCCGAAAAACCTATACCCGTTGGCATTGGAATCCCGGGACAAGTTGATTGGCGTACAGGATGCGTAAAAAACGTTGTTAATTTAGGCATTTCTACTTTAGAATTAGGCTCTAAAGTAAGCGAAGCATACGGCTCTTGCGTACATGTTGAAAACGATGTGAATGCTGCAGCCGTTGGAGCAGCTAGCTTAGTCAACACAGATAACAATGCTTTATATAACGATCCTGATTCAACTATTGTTATGCTAAACTTTGGCACTGGATTAGCAGCTGGCGTTGTAAAATCAGGTAAAGCTTTACACGGTTTTAGTGGCGCTATAGGGGAAATCGGGCACATACCCGTAGACGGTAATATGTTCCCATGCCCTTGCGGACAAAAAGGATGCTTAGAAACAGTAGCTTCAGGCGGCGCAATATCTCGTTTATGGCCTTCCGCCAATCCTGCTATGCCAGATTTAATCAGTAAAGCTGAAGCCGGGAATTGCGATGCAAAGCGCATACTAAACATTGTTGTTCACGCTATGGCTGATGCTGTACAAATCGTGCTTCAAGCTTACGATCCGCAAATTATTGCAATTGGAGGCGGAGTGGCTCGCACAGGCGAACCTTTGCTTAAAATTATTTGCGAAGAGCTTAACAATCGCGCTAGCACATGCCCATTTTTGCAAAGTCTTAATGTGACTAAAAGACTTGTGCTAGTGCCATCTGATCAGCCTGTTGGAGCACTCGGAGCAGCAATATCCGCTCGCGTCAATTGCTTTGCCTAGGTTAGGCAAAGATCTGAGTTTTTCGCAACCGGATAAGTAAACAAAAGTAAGAGCTCTTCCCCGATTTTGTTTACTTATCTGGCGTGTTGGTAAACAAAACCAAGAACACCTCCCCGATTTTGTTTACTTATCCGGCGTGTTGGTAAACAAAACCAAGAACACCTCCCCGATTTTGTTTACTTATCCGGCGTGTTGGTAAACAAAAACAAGAACACTCCCCCGATTTTGTTTACTTACTGGGTGTCTAAGTAAACAAAAACAAGAACACTCCCCCGATTTTGTTTACTTATCTGGTTGCGAAAAACTTGAATCCCTGCCTAGCTAATGGAGGACCAGTTGCTAGTTAATTATTTGAACTAAAAACGCTCGCTTTAAGATTTTTGCGCTCAGCTTCCATAGAGCTGATTTGGCCAAGAAGATTCAACTTTTCTTGGCCATCTTGCAATTTGGCCATTCGCATTTTTGCAGCACCAATGCAACGCATGTATCCAATGTCTAAAAGTTTTATAAGCAGCTCATTAGCATATTGCGATTCAGCTTCGTTTGGCTTTCTAAGCATATCTGCCGGAGAACCAATCTGACTTTTAGCATTGCCAATTTGAATATTTTGGCCATTTTCATATTGCTGCAATGAAGAAGATTGAGATTGATTAGAATATTGACCGCCAATCGACGCATTGTAATCTTCACGACGAGCTGAAGGAAGCGGCAACGGCATAACAGCAAGTTCAGTAATAACTGATTCAAGCATAGGCCCCCCAGCTTTCATAAGCTTATGCAACCAAAGTCCTTGACTTATATTTGGCTGAGGAAATCCGTCTGCAGCAATAAATGCTTGGAAAATCGTTCTAAAAATTGGCGTAATAAAATTATTCAAAGTCAAACGCGTTAATAGCTTTTCTTGGAAAGCTAAAGGCATTTGCACTAGCATCGCCATAAATTGTTGCTCACACATGAAAACAGCATCATCAACACGATAATAGCTTTGAGATTTATACGCTTCACGCATCATAGCCATTTTATCGGCGGGATTAATAGCATACGTTTTAAGAGGATTAAATCCTTGAGAAGCAGATCCTGAATTAGATTCAGAAGATGCGTATGCTCCCCCAGAGTATGCTGATTCTGTCATAAATCTTGGAGCATATGCGTCCTCTGTGCGCACGTGCAATCGTCTTCTAGCAGAATCAACTTCACGTCTCATAATAGATAAATCAATGCCAATAAATCGCGCTGCTTTACGCGTATACATATCAAGCAAAGACTTGTCTCTAATTTGAGCGACTAAAGGAGAAACAGCTTTTACAGCACCCATCTGGCCAGTTGAATAAGTTGTATCAAAACGACGTATAACTGTATTTATAACAAAATCATAAAGCGGACTTGCACTATCGATAAGCGCTCTAACAGCTTCATCGCCACGCTGAATACGTAAATCGCAAGGATCGAGATTATTATCCGCTACAGCAACAAAAGTTTGAGTCAAAAACGCTGAATCTAAGCCGAAAGCGTGAATCGCAGCCTTTTGGCCAGCAGCATCACCGTCGAAAGTAAAAACAATACGCGAACTTATGTTTTGCCCTTTAACATTAAGAGGCCCAACAAGCTGAATACCACCTAAAGAATCATCCGCTATTAAGCGACGGACCATTTTCGCATGCTCAGCTCCAAAAGCAGTACCGCATGTTGCTACAGCCGTATCAATCCCTGCTAAATGACAGGCCATAACATCCGTATAGCCTTCAACTATAACAACTTGTCGCTTTGCAACAATATTTGGTTTCGCAATATCTATACCATATAAAACTTGATTTTTACGATAAAGCGCAGTATCAGGAGTGTTAATATATTTTGCACTAATAGAATCGTCGTCGTAAAGTTTGCGAGCGCCAAATCCTAAAGTTCTGCCTGTAGAATCACGAATTGGCCATGTAAGGCGTCCTCTGAAGTAATCGTAAACTCCTCGCTGACCTCTACGAGCTAATCCAGCGTCTAATAATTCTTGATGCGTAAAACCGCGTGAAGATAAGTATCGTACAAGATTATCCCAACCTTGCAAAGCATATCCGCATCCGAATCGCTCACTTTGAGCTTGAGTAAAATTACGTCCTGCTAATAATTTACGCGCTGGAGATGCTTCTGGAATAAGCAGATTTTTAACGAAAAATTCTTGAGCTGCATCATTTGCCTCTAGCAAACGAGCGCGTTTAGTTCCTACGTGAGATTGATCTGTATCATCTTTGCTATTTTCATAATGCAATTCAATGTGATATCGATCTGCTAGCAATTCAACTGCTTCACGAAAATCAATATTCTCTTTTTGCTCAACGTAAGCAAATACGTCTCCGCTTAATCCGCATCCAAAGCAATGCCATACGCCTAAAGCAGGTCGAACGTTAAAACTTGGCGTCTTTTCATCGTGGAATGGGCATAGGCCTACAAATGAACCAGTTCCAGCGGTTTTTAGCGTAACAGTTGCAGACACAATATCGTATAAATCTGCTGTTGCGCGTACACGCTCAATATCTTTTTGCGAAATGATTCCAGCCATAATTATTCACTATATCTTAAAGCTTAGTTAATTAATTACAACACTGATTACTTCGAAGAATCTTAGGAACAAATCTACGCTCACAATACATTCAGCACAACGCACTTAACCCAACACTCTTAGCACAAAGCAGCACGACTTAGCACAAGGCAGCGTGAAGAGTTGTAGCAGAACCGTCTGTAAGACTTGCAACCTGGTCAATAGCCACTCTAAGCCGCTCATCGTCATTAGTGCACTCGTTCCAATCCCCTACGAATACTTCTTCCATAGCATCGTGCGGACGAGGAGATTTACTCATAAAAACTTCCACTAAATCGGTAATGATTTTCTGCTCACGCCTATAAAACTCACGCTCGCGAGGAGCAATAATAAAATGAACAGCTAAACTTTTTAGCATAACCATTTCATAACTCGTGTTTTCTGGAATCACAACATTCGCACGATATCTGATTAACGCCCCATCGCCATATTTTTCACGAGTTGCTTTTTCAACAGAAACAGCAAAACGTCCTATAAGCATACTTGTTATATTTTTTAACTTAGCTAAAGATCTGCGTGAACCGTCGAAATTTTCCGGAAAAACATTAAGCTTACGCAAACGTTGAAAAGCTGCTAAAAGCTTATCGCAATCCCATTGCTTTCCATACCATGCATGAGTATCTTCAATAACACTGTCCGCTAAAGAAGGATCCGATACGCATTGTGTGTTAAAAGCGCCTACAACAATCGCATCCTCAATATCGTGCACGCTATAAGCAATATCATCTGAAAGATCCATTATTTGGCATTCCATTGGACGCGAGTTTTTAGGAGCACCAATTTTCAGCCATTCAAACACGTCGCGATCATCTGGATAAACGCAGAATTTCAAATCACGCTCACCTTTATCGTGCGCTTTTGCTTCATCCAATCCCCACGGATACTTTACAGTAGCGTCTAATGCTGCTCGAGTAAGATTAACCCCTGCACTACTGCCATTTTCTCGAAAAACTTTCGGCTCCAAGCGCGTAAGTAAGCGGAGGGTTTGGGCGTTACCTTCAAAACCGCCAATATTTTTCGCTATTTGTGCAAGCACGCGTTCGCCGTTATGACCAAAAGGAGGATGCCCCAAGTCGTGTGATAAGCAAGCGCAATCAACAACATCCGGGTCGCATCCAAGCATTGCCGCAATTTGCCTACCAATTTGAGCAACTTCCAAAGTATGCGTCAAACGAGTACGCACAAAATCATCCGATCCTGCAACTAAAACCTGACTTTTTGCTCCGAGTCGACGCAATGCAGAAGAGTGTATGATTCGCGCACGATCACGCTCAAAAGGAGTACGAACACGCGTATGATGAGGCTCACTCGCCCAACGCTCAGTGTCGTGCAAATCGTATTCGCCAACGACTTCATTATCTGATGCAATTACTTCGTCGCACATACAACACCTCTTTTATTTGCAATTAAGGCTATTATTAACCTTTATTAACCTTCTAAAAATCAAGCAGCAACAAACTATATAAGACTTTTTGCATCCAATCTTGCAATATCGCTAGAAGATAGCACTTCGTAAGCGTTGCGGTAAAGCCGCGGCACGCGAGGCCCGATTCCAGTCATGATTTCGTAGCTGATTGTCCCTGCAGCTTCTGCCCAATCGTCTGCAGTAGGCTCAGCAAATTCCACGCCTCTTCCAGGTCCAAAAAGCGTTACAGTATCGCCTTCACGAACGCCTAACTCTGCAGCATCGCCTTTTAAATCAACTATGAACTGATCCATGCAAACTCGCCCTGAAACGTTCAAAATTCGAGCGCCCTTATTGGTTTCCACTCTCACTGGTCCGCCCGGCTTATCAACATGACGCGCACCTTGCATATCAAATCCTGAAGCAGAACGCAAAATACCATCAGCGTAACCAAGCGGCACAATAGCAGTACTCGTATTATTTGGAGTTAAATACGTGCGCCCGTAGGAAATTCCATGCCCTTCTTCTACAGCTTTTACAGTGCCAAGTTGCGCTTGAAGCGTCATAGCTGGTTGCAACCCATAAGTTTGTGAATCCCCCATTGCAGGATCCGGCTCGTATCCATACAAACCAATTCCTGGTCGAACAAGCTCAAAACGAATTTCAGGACGATTAAGCGTTGCAGCAGTATTCGCTAAATGACGGATTTTAGGAGCAACCGATGCTTCTTTCATTCGTTTTGTAAACTCGTGGAATTGTTGGATTTGCCTGTCAGTTGCATCTACAAATTCCGGAACATCAGGAGAATCTGCCACAGCTAAGTGACTCCATTGACCAATAACCTCAATCACGCCTTCGTTAGAGTATTGTTGCAATTTTTCTAAAGCGGCACTAAAACCTTCTGGAGTGAAACCGTTTCGTCCAAAACCAGTATCGACTTTTACGTGCACGCGCGCATGTTTACCTAACTTTCGTGCAGCAAAAGCTACAGCATTAAGCGAGTCAATAGAGCCTACTGAAATATCGATATTCTCTGTAATTAGATCTGCAAATCTCGTAGTTGGAGCGCTAGTAAGCCAAGTGAGAATATGACAACGGCTGGAATCAATACCAGCCGCACGCAAACGTAACGCTTCGTACGGTTGAGCTGTGCCAAGCCAAGTAGCACCTCCAGCTAAAGCTGCGAGCGCACTAGGAATAAGCCCGTGACCATATCCGTCTGCTTTTACGACTCCCATAACTTCCGGCGCATTCTGACCAGGCTGCAAATCTTGACTAACTCGCGCAACCAAAGTGCGCATATTGTCTCGAAGCGCCTTCAAATCGACAATTACCTGCCCAGGGTATACGCTTAACGCGCGAGCATAGTTTTCAGCAAGTACTTCATTATTTACAAACTCACTTTGCTGCTTATTTTCGCTCATATTATTCCCTTATTCCCTTCGATTGCACAACTTCAATCGCAAACCTTCAAATTCGCATGCACTTTGTATATATGTAACTATATTAGACTGTAGGAAGCAAAAGCTGAAATATTAGAATTTACATTATTGCTGCGTTTACAAGAGCTTGAGTATAAGAATGCTTAGGATTATTAAGCACGTCACTCACTCTACCTGATTCCACAAGTTTTCCTTCATTAATAACCATAACGCGCGTTGCTAAATGCCCGATCATACCCAAATCGTGACTAACGAATATGCAAGCCATGTTTTTGCGCTCAGATCGAATTCTTGCAAAAGCGTCAAGTATTCTAATTCGTTCAGCAACATCGATAGCACTCATCGGCTCATCGGCTACTAAAACTCGCGGATTGTTGATTAAAGCTCTCGCAATCGCCACGCATTGAGCTTGACCGCCAGAAAGTTCGTGAGGGTATCTTTTTGCGAAAACAGAAGGATTTAATCCAACTAATTTCAACGTTTCGTCTACCTTGTTATTAATTGTTTCAGCATCAATATTTAATTGCTTACGCCAGATTTTTAAAGGCTCTGCCACGCTTTCTCTCACAGTCCAGCGCGGATCTAATGCCGCAAACGGATGCTGGAACACAAGCGAGGATTCTCGTCTAATAAGCGTATAAGCATTTTTATTTACTTTTGATAAATTAGGATTATTTACGACTTCACCGCAATAGGTAACATTGCCTTCGCAAAGAGTTTCAAGCCCAAGCATAGCGCGTATAAGAGTTGTTTTGCCGGATCCAGATCCTCCAATAATCGCTAAAGATTCACCTGCGCAAACATGCGCATCAATACCTTTTAATACTTCTAAACGATTTTTCGCCGAACCCAATATCACGTGAACATTTTTTGCCGTTATAAGCGCATTTTCTTCGCTACTGGCATTGATGGTATTTGATTTTTTGGAACTCTCGCTTAACGAATCTAAATCAGAACCCAAATCGGTACCTTTGTTTTCAGAAGTCGAATCAGAACCCAAATCGGTACTCGAATCAGAACCAGCTCTTAACGAATCTAAATCAGAACCCTCGTTTAATGAACCCAAATTTTGCGCTCGCAAAGTCAATTTTCTAGCTGCATCCACTAATTGCTTAGTCGAAGAAATACGCGGATTATCAAGCAAATTCTTAACATTTTCACTATCGATCACACGCCCAGAATCAAGCACATAACAACGATTAGCAGCACGCGAAAGCACCGAAAAATCATGAGTTACAAAAAGCATTGAAGCGCCCATATCGTCCACAAGCGAAGTAAGCATTCGCACAACTTCACTCTGAGTAACCGAATCAAGCGCAGTAGTAGGCTCATCAGCCAAAATCAAACGCGGAGACGTAATCAAAGCTGTAGCAATACCAACTCGCTGCTGCTGACCTCCAGAAAGCTCAAACGTGCGTTTAGATGCTAATTTGCTTGATAATCCAACCTTCTCTAGCATTGAAATAACGCGATTATGCACGTCATCCGCATTCAGACGATAATGTATGCGAAGCGGCAAAGAAACCTGCTGTTCTACTGTCAGCAAAGGATTTAGCGCGCGATTAGCCTGCTGAAATACTACTCCAACGTATTTTCCGCGAAGATTCGCTAAACTCTCTTCCTTTGCTTTAACAGTTTGAATATTGCCAAGCATGCAAGAACCTGAAACTTCAGCATTTGACGGCAGTAATCCAGTTATCGCTCGAATAAGCATCGATTTTCCAGATCCGGAAGATCCGATTAATCCAACTCTTTCGCCATCCTCAATCCTAAGCGTTACGTTATTTAATATGCTTACATTGCCAAATTTCACACTAAGATTTTGAATATCAACGCTCATTTTCCCCTACTTTATTCGTACTTTTTGATGAAGGATCTAAAACTTTGCGCAATACATCACCTAAAAGATTTAGAGCAACAACAACCAGCGTAACAACCAATCCAGGCCAGACAACCGATAAAGGATTTACATGAATCAACGAAACAGAAGTAGACAAGACTCGTCCCCAGCTAGGAACCCCTGAAGGAACACCAATACCCAAATACGTTAAGCCACTTTCAGCCAAAATCACAGTTCCAGCAGAAAGCGAAATCTGCACCATTGCTACAGGCATAATATTTGGAATAACATGTCGAAAAATCACACGATTCCTAGACGCGCCTTGCGAAAGCGCAAAATTTACGTAATCTGATTGCAAAACCAGCTGAGCACTTGGACGAATAATACGAGCTAAATTCAAACCATAACCTATACCGCATGCCAGTATAATCACGATAACTGTAGTTCCAAGCGGCACAACCAAAATAAGAGCTATAAGCACAGTAGGTATTGAAATTAACGCGTCAACAATTATTACAGAAGCTCCCTGAATTAAAGGCGATTTTGCAATCATCAAACCCAATAAGCCAAATCCAATAGAAATAGCAACGCATACAGTGCAAATAACAAGCAATAATTCCATACTGGAACCAGCCATAATCCAGCTAAGAGTATCCGCACCCGCGCCATCAGTACCAAGCCAATGATTAAAAGAAGGATTTTGCCACACGTTATTACCGTTTGTTGCAAGCAAAGGATAAGGAGTCCAGAACACAGAAATAGCAGAAACTATCAACCATAAACTTAAAACTATGCAAACAAATTTTCCGCAACTTGCGTGCCAAATGCGATTCAAAATCTTTAACATTACTTCACGCTTTCCCATCTTCATCATTGCTATACGAATCCTTAGCAAGACGTGAATCAAGCAAACGATGAGAAATGTCAACAATAAAACCAACAGTTAAGAAAAGCGCAGCAAGCATAAAAAGCTCACCTTGCACGGCAACAAAATCACGTAAGCCAACATCTCGAACCATACCCATTCCCAATCCAGGCAGTGAGAAAAGATTTTCGATAACCATAACACCCGTAACCATATGCGCAAAAGTTAGTCCAATAACAGAAACTAATTGCGGCAACGCAAGCCTCAAACCAACTCTCCATACAACCTGTTTGCGCGTCATACCGCATGCCATAGCTTGAGATGCAATCTCACTTCGCGAAATATCTTCAACAGCAGCGCAAGTGTATCGCATAAAACTAGAACCAACTATGATTCCAACAGTTAAAGCAGGCAAAAGAAGCGAAAGAAAAGCCTCTGTAAAATCACTCCAACCATCCGCAGGAAAATCCTGAGTCGGCAAAATACCAAAAATTCCAATACCCTTACCCAGTAGAAGAATAAGCAATAATCCACCCCACAGAGCAGGTATAGACCCGGCGATTAAAGCTGAAAATCGCGACAAGGATTGAGCTAATTTGCCTTCATGCGTAACTTGCCAACAGCCAAGCGGCACACCGATTAAAAGCGCAATAGCAAGACCTAATAAAATCAGTGGGAACGTGACAATAGCCCTGGACGCGATTACTTTAGAAACCGGTATTCCCGTAATCATAGAAGCGCCAAAATCGCCGCGCAAAATACCGCAAATCCAGTCAAAATACTGCGTGTACAACGGCTTATTCAAGCCAATCTCAGCGCGCAATTGTTCGACTTTACCCTGCGGAGCGTTAAGGCCGGCCATGACTTGCGCAACATCTCCCGGAAGCACTCGTAGCGCTAGGAAAACGACTACAGAAATGCCAAGTAAAGCAAGAATAAACAGCAATACTCTGTGGCAAATCATGCGCAACATAAAATGCCTCCTTTCTTAGTGAGTTTTCGCATTGAAGAAGTAAACAAAAGTAAGAAACCTTCCCCGACTTTGTTTACTTACACACCCAATAAGTAAACAAAACCAAGAAACCTTCCCCGACTTTGTTTACTTACACACCCAATAAGTAAACAAAACCAAGAAACCTTCCCCGACTTTGTTTACTTAGCGCCCACTGCTATCTCGCTCGCAAGCGAGGTCTGCCTTCGTTTTTACTAACGAAGGCAGAACAGATTTACGCGATAAGGAATTAGAAACTAATCAGCGCCTAGCAAATAAAAATCAGCTAAGTCGCAAATTGTACAGCGGCAAAATCTCCTGATTCATGTCAAACGGCATTCCTTCAAGATTCTTCACTTTCGCAGTAGTTACGCGATAATTAAACAGCCAATCAGCAGGAGCATCCTCGCTAATAATTCTCGCAGCTTTAGCAAGCAACTTGTAGGATTCTTTAGAATCAGTGCTAAGCATCGCCTTCGCATACAAATCCTGGACTTGCTTATTGTCGTATCCGTAGTAATACGTAGGATCCGCCCACTGTCCAAAATCGTGACTCTCATTGTGATCTACCATCGACAAATCATACTGTTTATTCTTATAAACATCCTGAAGCCAAGTAGTAAACTCAACAACATTAACTTTCAAATTGATTCCAGCAGGCTTAAGCTGCGAGCGCAACTGATCGCCAATTTGCGTGCCATAAATATTCGGATAAGTAAGCGTCAAATCCATAGGATGAGATTCGTCAAATCCTACTTCCTTCATCAAGGTCTTAGCGCGCTGCAAATCATGCGGATACAACTTAGTCAAATCCTCATAACCAGGGTCAAGAGAAGGAATCGGGCCTCCAAGAGCCAAGTCCACTCCTCCGCGAGAAGCAATAATCTGCTTGTGGTCAATCGCGTAACGAATCGCTTGACGAACTCGCTTATCTTTTGTGCGCTCGCCCTTCATGTTCATAGCCAAAACGAACTTATCGGTACCATTTCCGGCTCGAACATCATACTTCTTAGAATCATCCTTGAAAGGCTTGGCGAGTTGACCAGAAATAGGAGCTAATGCTTGCACGGAACCAGAAGAAAGCGCGTCTATTGCGGCATTGTCATCCACAAAATAGCGAACTACGATTTTCTCAGTTTTAGCAGTGTTAGCGCCTTTGTATTTAGGATTTGCCTTCAAAACAACGCGATCATTAGGCATAAACTTTTCAATTAAGTATGGGCCAGATCCAATAGCTTGAGTTTTCGCATCATATTTTGCGAGCTTATCAAAAACTAATCCAGATCTTCCGCACAAAGCCCACAAAAGCGTAGAATTTGGCTCTTCAAGCTTGATTTCAAAAGTATAATCGTCTGTAGCTTTAGCAGACTCAACTTTTCCAACCATATTCGATCCGCGATATTGCTTCGAAACAAGCTCGTTAAACGACCATTCTGCATCTTTAGCCGTAAGCTTGTGACCATTAGAAAATACGGCATCTTTACGCATATGGAACGTATATGTCAAGCCGTCTTTGCTTATATCCCAGCTTTCCGCAAGCGAAGGCGATACTTGATTCTTTGAATTGCGAACAACAAGCCCCTCGTAAACGTTGCCGATAAGCAGCTGATCGAGCGCTGAACCTGATTGGTTACGAATATCAAGATTTGTAGGAGCTAATTTCAAGCCGATTGTGACTGTTTTATGTTGCATAGCGCCAGTTGACGATTGTGAATTATTCAACTTCTGCGACGCAAATAAAGCACCGACGAATACGAAAATTAGAACCACTACTGTAAATACCCAGCCGTTTACTAATTTGTGCTTTGAGAAATATTTTGGTGACTTTTCTGCATTATTCAACGACTCATCTGTGCTAGCAGAACTATCATAGTTGTTATCTGAATCGACAGAGGATTTGGCTGAATCGACAGAGGATTTATCAGTTGATTTATAAGTCGCGCCGCTTTCTTCGTGCACGCTTTCTTCGGGTGATTTATTACCCATACCATAACCTTTCCAAATGGCATTAAAATGGCATTAAATATTAAATTGTCATTTTGTTATTTTTGTCATCTTTATTATTTTTATTATTTATTGTTTTTATTTTGCTTTTTAATTTTTGCTTTCTGATTTGTTTTATTAACTTTTAATCGCTCGACGCTTGATTACATAGTGCTCAAGTCACCGGCCTTACTAATCGTAGTCCATTCACATGTCATGATTGTTATTGGCGAGTCCAAACGCACAACCCTACAAACGCATAACCCTACAAACGTATAATCGTCCAATCACACAACCCTACAATCACACAAACATCTTATTTAACGAGAAAAATTCATAATACGCATAACGCAAAAATTCACAATGTATCTAATACAAAAATTCACAGTTCATCTAATACGAAAATTCACAATATTACTAACGCAAAAAATCATAGTGTAGATAAAGTTGTAATATTAACAAGGGTATATCCTACGAATGTGCTTAAATGCCAACAGAGCGTAAACCTGAAAACGTCTTTTGCACGCATAAAGCATGCAAATTTACATGCAGTCAGCGCGTTTACAGATTCGTAAAAACAAAGTTTAAAGCGAGGAATGATGTCTGAAAATTTGAATACTACAGCAACCGTGAACGAATCCTCAGATCCGCAAAATAAAAGCGGCGAAGACCGTACAGCATTGAACCGTCAATTGGCGCAAATGCTTAAAGGCGGCGTGATTATGGATGTCACCACACCTGAGCAGGCGCGAATTGCTGAGGATTCTGGAGCTTGCGCAGTTATGGCTTTGGAGCGTATTCCTGCTGATATTCGCGCAGCCGGCGGCGTTTCTCGTATGAGCGATCCAGCAATGATTCACGGAATTCAAGAGGCTGTGTCTATTCCTGTTATGGCAAAATGCCGTATCGGTCACTTTGTTGAAGCTCAGGTGCTTGAGGCTATTGAGATCGACTACATTGACGAAAGCGAAGTGCTTTCCCCAGCAGACGACGTATACCATATTAATAAGCGCGATTTTGCTGTTCCTTTCGTTTGCGGTGCTAAAGATTTGGGCGAGGCTTTGCGCCGAATTAACGAAGGCGCTTCAATGATTCGCACTAAGGGCGAGCCTGGAACTGGTGACGTGATTCAGGCAGTGCGCCACATGCGCATGATGAATTCCGCAATTCGTAAGCTTACAAGCATGCGCGAGGATGAGCTTTTTGAAGAAGCTAAGAATTTGCGCGTGCCTTTCGAACTCGTGAAGTACGTTGCACAAAACGGCAAGCTTCCTGTTGTTAACTTCGCTGCTGGCGGCGTTGCTACCCCAGCTGACGCTGCTTTGATGATGCAGCTTGGTGCTGAAGGCGTGTTCGTTGGCTCCGGCATCTTTAAGTCTGGAGACCCAGCAAAGCGCGCTGCTGCAATTGTTAAGGCTGTAACTAATTACAAGGATGCCAAGATGATTGCTAAGCTTTCCGAAAATTTGGGCGAAGCAATGGTTGGCATTAACGAGCAGGAAATCAAGATTTTGATGGCTGAGCGCGGCGAGTGATTGAGGCGAATGATTGAGGCGAATGATTTTGACAGACTCACCTATCAATACTGATAACTCTGCTGCTAGTAACTCAGCTACTGATAAATCCGCTACTGGCAACTCCGCTCACACTGTAGCAGTTTTAGCTGTTCAGGGTGCTTTTCTTGAGCATCGTTTGATGCTGGAGAAACTTGGCGCGCGGGTTATAGAGCTTCGGCAGGCGCGCGATTTGCAGCAGTCTTTCGACAGATTAGTGTTGCCGGGCGGCGAAAGCACCGTGCAAGCTAAGCTTCTTCGCGAGCAAAATATGCTCGAGCCTTTGCGCGAGAGGATTGCAGGCGGAATGCCTGTTCTTGGCACTTGTGCAGGATTGATTTTGCTTGCGAAGCACGTGGAAGGTAACGAGGTTAACGGCTTCGGCACTTTAGACGTAACAGTTAAGCGCAATGCTTACGGCCGACAGCTCGGGAGCTTCCATTGCGAATCTGAGTTTGGAAGCCATAATAGTTCGTTAGATCTTGGTAAAGTGCCGATGACGTTTATTCGCGCGCCTTACATTGCAGAGGTCGGCGCTAATGCTGAGGTTCTTGCAACTGTTGACGGTCACATTGTTGCCGCGCGCCAAGGTAACCAAATCGGTACATCCTTCCACCCAGAGCTTGACGACGATACGCGAATCCACCAGCTTTTCCTGGATTTGTAATCTGATTCTTAAGCGCATCGTAAGTAAAAGCGTAAATCTTACATAAGTTACATACGAAATAGCCTTCGCAAGTAGCAATGTTGCGGAGGCTTTTTGATTACAGACACTAACGCAGAACGACTACTGCGCGAAGGTCTTATAATCGCCAACCAGAGACCATAACGCAGAACACAATCTGCAATAGCAACACACTTTTTAACGCAGACGTCAAAAAGTCATCAAAATACAAAAGTTTTTAACGCGGACGTCAAAAACTTTGAATTTTATGTAAGTTTTTGATATCATGATTAAAAAGTTAGAAAAGTAGAGTAAATGTTCAAAAAGGGAGATTGCTGTGATATACAATTCAGAAACACACGCACTCATAAATCGCCCAGAATACCTAAACCAGCTTATTGAACATAAAGACGTAGACTTGGTGAAAATCGTAACTGGAATTCGAAGGTGCGGAAAATCTTCACTACTCGACCTTTTCCACAAACATCTGCTTAATTCCGGCGTAAACGAAGACCACATTATTCACATGAATCTTGAGTCGCTTAAATACAGAAACATTACAAATTACGCGGAACTGTACGATTATATAAGCGAACGAATTCCAGCAGACTGCGCAGAAATCACAGAACCACAAACTGCATCACACAATGTAAACAACAACACCAATAACAACACCAATAACAACACCAAATCCACAAAAACTTATCTTATTTTTGACGAGCTTCAAGCAGTAGAAAATTGGCAAAAAGCAGTAGAGTCGTTCCGCATTGATTTCAACGTTGACATTTACATTACAGGATCCAACGCGTATTTACTTTCCAGCGAATTTTCAACGCTACTAGCAGGTCGTTATGTTGAAATCCGCATGCTGCCATTATCCTTCAAAGAATTCCTAGACTTTTACAACTTCCCAGCAAGTGCATCAACAGACGAAAAGTTCCAAAAATACTTGCAATTTGGCGGAATGCCAGTGCTAAGCGAGTATAAATTCAACGAAGCGCGTAGCATGCAGGCTTTGGAGGGAATATATTCAACCGTTATTTTACGAGACGTTTTGCAAAGAAATGAAAAAGCAGACCAAATTGTTTTACAAAAACTTATGACTTTCTTATGCTCAACTATTGGCAGCACAACTTCCCCAAACAGCATAAGTAAATCGCTTCGAGCTGAAGGAGATATTGAAAAAACTACAGTATCTGTTGCTAGCAAAACTGTTAGCGATTACATACGCATGCTAAGCAACGCTTTTATTATTTTTCCAGTACAACGCTACGATATTCAAGGCAAAGAGCTTCTGAAAACGCTTGGAAAAAATTACGTTATTGACTTAGGTTTCCGCAATATGCTTTTAGGATACAGGGGAACAGATCGCGGACACATTATAGAAAACATTGTATTTCTTGAACTTATTAGACGCGATTATCGCGTTTATATTGGAAAAGTTGGTAGCACGGAAGTAGATTTTGTTGCAGAAAAGCCTAACGAAAAAATATACGTTCAGGTAACCGAAAGCATGCAATCTCCAGAAACGCGCGAACGCGAGCTGAAGCCATTACGCGCCATTAAGGATAATTATGAAAAAATCGTAATTTCAATGGATCGCGATTACATAAACTCTTATGACGGTATTAAGGCGATTAACCTTACGGATTGGCTGCTTAAGTAAGCGCGCTCCGACCTGCTTAAGTGCTCGCTTTGAAGGAGTCTGAAATTATTGGAATTTCAGACTCCTTCAAAGCGTGATTTGGCTCAATTGTGAAGCACGGCGTGCTTCACATGCCAAATCAGCCGAACGGCTATGCCGTGAGGATTAGCGCTGTTTAGTGTGCTTGCCGAAGGTGGCCAAAGCAGTGCTTGGAAGCACAGACGCGACCCATCCATGACGACCGAATGCGCCAGAAACAGCGAATATTGAGAACAGTCCAATAGACAAGAACGTGAACATAACAGCCGACTGGCCGCCAGTATGTGGCAAAGGCACTGGCTTAACAAAGGTCTCCAAATAGTACGTCGTAGTAAAGAACACTAAAGGAGACTTTGGATTACTAACAGGCACAGCACCCTTTTCACCTTCGCCAAGTTCTGTCCAAGTGCAAGTATTTCCGCTTGACTTCTTAAACATGATTTTATAAGTACTGCCCTGTTCTTCGGTGTCTCCAGATTCTCCAGGTTCTTCGCTTTCTTCATCGTCATCTCTTACGGCTCGCGATTCTCTTGCGGATTGCAATTTCTTTACACGCGATTTCAACTTTGCACTACGCAACTCAGGCTCAGGCTCAGGAGCAGGAGGCTCTTCCTTTTGATTATTATCTATAGCATACCGCAACTTTGAAGCGAAACTATTTTTTACAATTCTGTACGCATAATCCTGCGATTTTTCATCCTGCCTCTTCTCTAAATTACTCGAATTATACAGTGCAGGAACATAGTAAGTATAAGTAGTACCACCCGAATCTATATTGCAATCACATGTCATATTGTCATTTTTTATATCGCCAGGCTCCATCAGCTTGGCTTTAACAGGAATGTAGTATGCAATATTTTTAAAATCATCATCGTTTGAAATTGTATCTAAAATCGTAACATTATTAGTTACGACTATATTATCGCTGTGACCCTCCTCATCGAATGAGAATATTCCACCCGTAGCAAAATTACTTTTGATAGGATCATCATCAGGATTATTCTCAAAACCACTAGACTGCAAGTTATTCGCAATCAACGTGCCTTTAAAACCACCAAACATACCATCAACAGAAACAGTAGTAGACTCAGAATTAGTAGGTTTTGTAAAGTTCTTATTGCTGAAATCTAATATAAGACTGTCGCCACTTTCTGCTCCTGCATTGGAAAACATCAAACTAAGATTCGTAACTTTTGAAATATCCCACTTGCTCAAATCCGCAGAACCAGTAAGAGATTTGCAATCCGCAAACATGCTAGACATGTCCGTTACATTGCTAACATTCCAGCCTTCTAGACCTTTAAGATTACCCAAGCGAGTACAACCACTGAACATGCTAAACATATTCGTTACACTGCCAACATTCCAGCCGCTCAATGCACTTATATCAGCCAACCCTGTTGTTTCTACTACATCACCTTCATCGTTTATATGCTCAAAGTAGCAATTGGAGAACATGCTGCTCATGTCCTCAACACTGCCAACATTCCACTTTTCTAGACCTTTAAGATTACTCAAGCTATGACAACCGCTGAACATGCTGCTCATTTCCGTGACACTGCCAACATTCCAACCGCTCAAAGGTTGAAGACTGGTTAAGCCATTACAACTGCTGAACATGCTGCTCATTTCCGTGACACTGCCAACATTCCAACCGCTCAAAGGTTGAAGACTGGTTAAGCCATTACAACCGCTGAACATGCTACTCATCTTCTCAACATTGTCAACATTCCACTTTTCCAAAGGTTGAAGACTAGTAAGACTGCCACAACCGTCAAACATGCTGCTCATGTTCTCAACACTGCCAACATTCCAGCCGCTCAAAGGTTGAAGACTAGTAAGAAAACTGCAGCTATAGAACATTCTAAACGTGCTAGCTAATTGGTCTGTACTGCTCTTACCTGTTGTATTCCAATTAGATAATCCACTGATACTATTGAGCTTAGAGCAATATGCAAACATGCCATCCATTTTTTTAACGTTACTTACATTCCAATTTTCTAGGCCCTCAGTATTTTTAATCTTGTAGCACAGCGCAAACATTACCATCATGTCTTTAACGTTACTTACATTCCACTTTTCCAAAAATACAAGCGAACTCATACTCTTGCAGTATTCGAACATACCGATCATTTCCTCAACGTTTTTCGTATCCCAACCTTCCAAACCAGTAAAATCTGTTATGCTTGTGCAACCCTCAAACATTCTGTTCATGTTTATAACATTGCCAACATTCCACTTACGTAAAGGTTCAACCGAAGCAATCGCCATCTCACCTGCATATCCGTTTATATCCAAAGCATCATGTTGATCTTGGTTCCTAATAACAGACGCGAACATTCCAGACATACTTCTAACATTGCTCACATCCCAATTTTCCAAACCGCTAAGATTTTCTAAACCAGTGCACCCCTCGAACATGTTTTTCATGTTCGTAACATTGCTAACATTCCAATCTCTCATACCTTTAGGATTTTGTAGACGCGCGCACCCCTCGAACATGCCCTCCATATTCGTAACCTTGCTCACATCCCAACCAATTAAACTCGTTGGATCATAAAAATTAACATAAAAGAAATCAACAGCCAGTGAGGAATCCTTAAACAGATACGACATATCCGTAACATTACTTACATCAAAGTTTTTGCCATTACGAATGTGAGAAACGTTTGCCCCCGAAAAAAGACCTTCTTTATCTTTTGACAAACTACCGTAGCCATACGCTTTAACACCGTCTACAAAATCGATTTTGCCATCACCAGCAGGGAGAGACTCAATTTTTTCACGAATAGCATCAAATGCATCACTCTTCTCATTGGCACTGATAGAACATTTAGCTTCCCCTGATGGAGACTTAATCGTAACTTTAGTATTATCCTCGTTAATTTCAGCCACGCAAGCAGGAAGTTTTTTAACTTCTTTTAGTGTTAATTTCTTACCAGCGTCGTCAGCATCGCGATTTTGACCCTTAGCTTTTTTAGCGTCTTTGCTATCTTTTTTAGAAGCTTTGTCAGCATTTTTGTCAGCATTTTTGTCAGATTTGCCAGACTTTACAGCATCTTTATTGGCATCTTTGCCAGCACCTTTTCCAGCAGTTTTACCAGCGTCTTTGCCAGCATTGCCGTTATCTGCAGACCCCCCCCATTAGGATTTTTAACAGTTCCCTTATTACCTACAGTACCTTCTCTATTAGCTTCCCCTCTACCAGCTTCCCCATTAGCTGCCACATCATTTCTCTTACCTTCTTTTTTATCTACCTCTTTAGCCTTCTTATCCCCTTTATCCCCTTTAGCAGTCTCCCCTTTAGCCCCTTCTTTTTTACCAGCTTCCCCATTAGCTGTTCTGCTACCAGCTCCCCCTTCACCCGACTTATTTTGACCCCTATTATTCTCAATAACAGCAGACAAGGCAGCAGCGAACAATGGATTCTTCGTCACGTTGGCATAAGCCAGCCCCGGCAACACAGTTACGCTTAAAATCATAGAAATTACACATGAAACGGCGCCAATTGCCGAAAGAATACGATGTTTCCTACTCTCCTTCATCAAACTACCTCTCAAATGTAAACAAATCCACTACCGGCGTATAAACAGGACACAAAACGCATCTCCAAGAAGGTTCACCGGCGAACGCAATCTTTACACACTCGCTTTATATTATACACTCACGCACATAAATCGGAATAGCGAAATTTATTCGTGCAATACTAAACGTGTAGTACTAAACGTAAATAATTAAACAAGAAAACTAAACGTAAATAATTAAACAAGAAAACTAAACGTAACGAATTAAACGCAGCGAACCAAACGTATAGAACTAAACATAGAAAACTAAACGTAGAAAACTAAGCGCAGAAAATTAAACGTAACAAGCACATCGTCATTGATGCGTTTGTTACAAAAATGGAATAAAAACGTAAAAATAGAATAAAAAATATACACAACTGGGGCTGAAATCCACTATAGCCTTAAGAATTTCACTATAGCCTTGCGAATTCCACTATAAATTATGAAATCCACTATAGCTTTACGAAATCCACTATAAATCGCAGTGAATTCAACTATAGAATCGCAGTGAAATCCACTATAGCCTTGCGAATTCCAACCCCAGTCGAGTACTCACTTACTTGCGATGAGCGCGATAGAAGCGAATCAAGCTCTGGGTAGAAGCATCCTGAGCTGCCAAAGCTTCATCATCCTTAGAAATTGCAGGAGTAATCTGCTTTGCAAGCTGCTTGCCAAGCTCCACACCCCACTGATCGTAGGAATCCAAGCCCCAAACAGTGCCTTCAACGAAGGTAATGTGCTCGTAGAGAGCAATAAGCTCGCCCAAGCTAAATGGAGTCAAAGCATCGCCGAAGATAGAGGTGGTTGGACGGTTGCCCTTGAACACGCGAGCTGGCACAATCTCTTCTGGAGTGCCTTCAGCGCGAACTTCGTCAGCAGTCTTGCCGAAAGCAAGAGCCTTAGTCTGTGCAAGATAGTTACCCAAGAAGAGCTCGTGCACATCCTGATCGCCATCCTTAGTAGGATTTGGCGTGTTCACGAAAGCAATGAAATCAGCTGGAATAAGCTGAGTGCCCTGGTGAATCAACTGGTAGAAGGCGTGCTGGCCGTTAGTGCCTGGTTCGCCCCAGAAGATTTCGCCGGTTTCGCTTGTTACAGGAGTGCCGTCCCAGCGCACAGACTTACCGTTGGATTCCATGGTGAGCTGCTGCAAATAAGCTGGGAAGCGGTGCAAGTACTGATCGTATGGAAGCACAGCGTGAGAAGCAACCTTGTAGAAGTTGCGGTACCAAACGTTGAGCATACCGAGAAGCACAACAACATTCTTCTCGAATGGAGTCTCAGCGAAGTAGGTGTCGATTGCGTGGAAGCCCTTCAAGAACTCTTCGAAACGCTCTGGGCCGAGAACAACAGCCAAAGAAGTGCCGACAGCGGAATCCACAGAGTAACGACCGCCAACCCAGTTCCAGAAGCCAAAAGCGTTGGTTGGGTTGATGCCGAACTCTTCAACCTTCTCAAGGTTGGTGGAAACAGCCACGAAGTGCTTAGCAACAGCTTCAGCCTTCTTTGCGTCGCTTCCGTCAATAGCACCGCACTCCTGGAGCTTGTTAAGCAACCAGGTGCGAGCAGTACGAGCGTTGGTCAAAGTCTCCAAAGTAGTGAAGGTCTTGGAAACAATGATGAAAAGCGTGGTTTCTGGATCCAAATCCTTGGTCTTTTCTGCCATATCGTTTGGATCGATGTTGGAAACGTAGCGAGCGCTAATACCAGCGTCAGCATATGGCTTCAAGGCTTCGTAAACCATGACTGGACCCAAATCAGATCCGCCAATACCAATGTTTACAACGGTCTTGATGTTCTTGCCGGTAACGCCCTTCCAAGCGCCGGAACGAACTTCGTTAGCGAAATCGTAAATGCGACCCAATACTTCGCGCACGTCTGCAACAGTATCTTGACCGTCAACAATGAACTTGCCAGCATCCTCTGCAGGACGACGCAAAGCAGTGTGCAAAACTGCACGATCTTCGGTATTGTTAATGTGCACGCCGGTGTACATTGCCTTAGTGCGCTCGTCAAGCTTAACTGCCTTTGCAAGGTCAGCGAAAAGCTTAAGAGTTTCAGGCTTAATCAAATTCTTAGAAAGATCGAAGTGGAGATCTCCAGCTTCGAAGCTCAACTTATCCACGCGATTTGCATCCTCGGCAAACCACTTCTTCAGGCAGACGCCTTCTGATTGCAACTCGTCGTAATGCTTCTGCAATGCAGCCCACTCTGGGGTTTTTACGGCGTCAACTGGCGGATTGATGGCCATTGTAAGGTCCTTTCATATTCTGTAACGTGACGTGATGTGCGGTTTATGCCGCTCTATGGCAAACCGCTACTATGACAGATTCCGTTCGCGCACGTATATCGTATATATAACGTATAGCGCTATGTAACGCATAACGCATAAATAACGCTATATAAGCCACATAACTGATATATAACGGATACATAATGTATAACGATATATAACGGATATATAACGATATATAACGCGCGCAACGCAACTATCGCATCACAATCATCCACTTCACAAGATACTCACAAAAGAAGACAGAAGTACACGAGATTCGAACGTAACATCACTACTAACTCACTACCAACGCGATACCAACTCACTACTAACACGCCACCAACTCACTACTAACACGATACTAACGCGATACTAACGCGATACTAACTCACTACCAACTCACTACTAACACGCCACGCAGTAGACAAATCTAAAAAAATATAGTAAGCTTTCGTATTCGTGCGCGAGTCGCGAATGCTTCTCGGGCAACATGCCACTTTAGCTCAGTCGGTAGAGCGTCTCCCTCGTAATGAGAAGGTCGACAGTTCGATTCTGTCAAGTGGCTCTCTAGCCCGTTCGGGTGTATAAATATTTTATTTGTATTGTCCGATAGGCTTTACTTAGCGGATTTGCTATATGCTGATTCACTAACTGTGGATTTGCTATGTGATGAATGCTGATCTGCTGGTTGCTGATTGACCGGTTGGCGAATTGGCTAGATAACGCGCGAGTGGCGAAATGGTAGACGCGCAGGATTTAGGTTCCTGTGTCTTACGACGTGTGGGTTCAAGTCCCATCCCGCGCACTTTGTGAGACTTAAGCGGATATGTCTCATATTCCGCTGAGATTTTTTTATTTTCCATCACCAGTTATGTATTAAGCGCATATGCCTGAAATATACATTGACACCACATATAACACCACTTATACTTTTATAAAACCTTTAAAAATCAGCATAATATGAAATCAAATATGACTAAAACAAATAAAGCTAGCAAAAATATCACTCACAAAAACAACGCCAAAACACTCACAAATAAAACACTCAGCTACTACATGTCACTCCCATACAAGCTGGAAATTGTAAAAGATCCAGATGAAGGCGGTTTTGTGTCCTACTACCCTGATTTACCAGGATGCATAAGTTCGGGAGACTCAGAACAAGAAGCAGCAGCAAATGCGCAGGACGCTAAGCACGCTTGGCTTGAAGCAGCTATTGAAAGCAAAATCAATATAAAAGAGCCATCTCACACTGAATTAAATGACTATTCCGGACAATTCAAATTGCGTCTTCCTAAAGAATTACACAGACAGTTGGCTGAGCAATCTCAAGCAGAAGGCATAAGCATGAACCAGTATTGCGTATATCTTCTTTCGCAAAATAACGCTATTGAACGCGTGCTTGAGCGAGCGTAAAAATAAATACCTAGATATTTGCTAGCAATCACCAGCAATTACTTGCAATGCAACTTCAATGCCTCGAAGCATATCATCTAAACTCATAGAACTCGTACTCGGCTTATCAAGAATCTGCTCAGGCAAATACGGAACGTGAATGAAACCGCTTTTAATCGGCAATTCCCTAGTCTGGCAATAATGACAAACACTGTAAAGCACGTCATTGCATACGTACGCGCCCGCAGAAAAAGACACAGACGCCGGCAATTTCGCTTTATTCAAAGCTTCAACTATGTTCACAACTGGCAAAGTCGCTTTATACGCCACATCGCCATCTTGCACAACAGGCTCATACCAAGGCTTATATCCACTATTATCCGGTATGCGCGCAGCTCTACAGTTAACACCAACATACTCGACGTTAAAACAAGCAGAACCGCCAAATTGCCCTAACGAAAGCACAGCATCAGGGTGAACTTCCTCTATTTTCTCAATAACTTTTTGCGCGCCCTTGTTAAATTCCGTAGGAATCTGCAAACGAACAAGTTCCACGCCCTCAGGCGCATGCACTGATTGCGCGATCTCCCACGACGGATTTATAGACTCATTATCAAACGGCGTAAAACCAGTAATCAAAATACGCATTACAATACCCCCTCATACAATTCTCACTTTATCAAAACATTAAAACGCATCACAAAAACTGTACATATGTGAATGTCGTTGTATATAAACTGTATACAAACTGTATATAAACTGTATATAAACTGTATATAAACTGTATACAAACTTCAGGATTCTACTACGTAATTCATGTTCGCAAAAAAGATTAGTGGTAGTCATATTGTGAAATAACCCACACTCCCCACAACACGCACAAAATCAAAATTGGTAAGACTCACATTCATGTAATAAGATTGTGCGCTAGATGTGCAATCACGCTGCAGCGTAAATTAAACAAAGTAGTTAACACAGCACATAACATAATTTAAACAGAATTCAACAGAATTTAGCGGAATTAAATTAAACTAAATTAAATTAATTTCAGCAGAATTCAACAGAAATAAACAAAATTAAAACTAGATTCAACGACGAAAAGAGATTACCGATGACCAAGATTATTCAGATTGGCGCAAATCATGCTGGCACTGCCTGCGCTAACACCATTTTGACCTACCCAGGAAACGATCTTACAATTTACGATCAGAATAGCAATATTTCCTTCCTTGGTTGCGGCATGGCTTTGTGGATTGGCAAGCAGATTCAAAGCAGCGATGGGCTGTTTTACCAAAAGCCAGAAGATTTCGTTAAAAAAGGCGCTAAGGTAAATCTCGAAAGTAAAGTTCTAGACATTGATTACGCAAAGAAAGAAGTAACAGTCGAACTTAAAGACGGCACCGTTATTCACGATTCTTACGACAAGCTGGTTCTCGCTACCGGTAGCCTTCCAAACAAGCCTCGCATTAAGGGCATTGACTTGGAAAACGTGCAAATGGTAAAGCTTTTCCAGAATGCTCAAACTGTTATTGCAAAGCTTCAAGAGCGCGATTTCCATAATGTTGTGGTTCTTGGCGGCGGTTACATTGGCGTGGAACTTGCGGAAGCTTTTAAGCGACTTGGCAAGAACGTAACTCTTATAGACATGGAAGACCATATTCTTAACGGCTACTTTGACCCAGAGTTTTCCGATAATTTGAAGCAGATTATGGAAGATAAGGGCATTAAGTTTGAGCTTGGTCAAACTGTTGAAGAGATTGTTGGAGATACTGAAGTCAAGGCTGTTAAAACCAGCAAGGGCACTTACGAAGCCGACATGGTGATTTGCGCTATTGGATTCCACCCAAATGTTGCTCTTGGAAAAGATCACTTAAAGCAATACGAAAATGGCGCTTTCCTAGTTGACAAGAAGCAGCAAACTTCCGACCCAGACGTGTACGCTATTGGCGATTGCGCTACAATCTACGACAACGCTCGAAGCCGCGTAAACTACATTGCGCTCGCTACTAATGCCGTTCGAAGCGGCTTGATTGCAGGCCACAACGTTTGCGGAACTCCTGTAGAAACTGAGGGCGTGCAAGGCTCCAGTGCAATGATGATCTACGATTACAAGCTTGTCTGCACTGGTTTGAGCTTGACTGCTGCTCAAAAAGAAGGCATGGACGTTGATTACGTTGATTTTGAGGATACTCAAAAGCCTGCGTTTATGGAAGTTGAGAATCCAAAAGTGAAGATTCGCATTGTTTACAAGAAGGATACTAAGGTGATTGTTGGATGCCAATTGGCTTCTAATTACGATATGTCTGCAGCAATCCACCTGTTCTCTCTTGCTATTCAAAAGAAAGTCACGATTAAAGAGCTTGCTTTGTGCGATATCTTCTTTATGCCTCACTTCAACCAGCCATACAATTACATTACGATGGCAGCTTACACGGCTTTGTTGAAGGGATGATTAATATCTGTAATCTTTGATGATTAATCTATGCTAATTAAGTTTCTGATTAATCTCTTCTGATTAACTTCTGCGATTAGCTTAAATCGCGTTTATTAAACCAAGCAATTTGTTCTATAATGGAGCGGTTGCTTGGTTTTTTAATCATCCGCGCACAAATCGCGAACTAAAACGCGCATATTAGCGTAAGACGTACAAATTAAAACAAAGGAGTCTAGGATGAAACAGCTCTCTATTAAGCCAACTATTCACAAATTTGAAAATACGCGCGATTTTGCGCAAGAATTTAAGCTTGGCAAAGACGATTTGGTTATCACAAACCAGTACATTTGGGAGCCTTATTTTGGCGATTTAAATCTTGATTGTAATGTGATTTTCCAAGAAAAATACGGCAAGGGCGAGCCGAGCGACGCAATGGTTGATGCGATTGTTAGCGACATTCACACTACCCCAAAGCGCGTGATCGGCATTGGCGGCGGCACTGTTTTGGACATTTCCAAGGTTTGTGCTTTGAAGCAAACAAGCCCGCTTGAAGATTTGGTCGACGGCAAGATTCCTGCGCAAAAAGGCGCGGATCTTATTCTTGTTCCAACTACTTGCGGCACTGGTTCCGAA
Source organism: Gardnerella coleohominis (assembly GCF_002896555.1). Taxonomy (GTDB): domain Bacteria; phylum Actinomycetota; class Actinomycetes; order Actinomycetales; family Bifidobacteriaceae; genus Bifidobacterium; species Bifidobacterium vaginale_F. Next base: position 9,238 of record NZ_MNLH01000001.1, on the reverse strand, counting down.
GTTACGAATGTCGCCGTGTTCTCTCTTACCAAGCGCAATACGAAGAAGGGTTTGGCGAACGATGCTTGCTACGCTACGGATGCGGTTCTTATTCCGGAATTGTTAAAGAGCCTTCCAGATTACGTTTTTGCAACCAGCTCTATTGACGCTCTTACCCATTCGATTGAATCCGCGCTTTCCCCTATTGCAACTGAACTTACAAAAATGTTTAGTTACAAGGCTTGCGGACTTATTTTGCAAAGTTATATGCGAGTTGTAAAGGAAGGTAGCAGCGCAAAAAGTCAAGTTGTAGGCGACTTGGTTTCGGCAAGTCTTTACGCTGGCATTGCGTTTGGTAACGCTGGCTGCGGTTGCGTGCATGCGATGGCTTATCCGCTTGGCGGCACTTTCCACGTGGCTCACGGCGAGACGAATGCCGCGCTTCTTACAAGCGTTTTGCGCTACTATGCTAAGCACGACTACGAAAACAACGATAGCGCAGAAAGCACTGAACTTTCGAAGCTTTTCGACTTTATGGCAAATATTCTAGAATGCCAGAAGGCAGACGTATTAGACAAGCTTGACGAAGTGCTTAACACGATTTTAACTAAGCACAGGCTTCACGAGTATGGCATGAGCGAGGATATGATTCAAAGCTGGGCTTCAAGCGTTGTTAAAGAACAGCAGCGACTTTTGAAGAATTCCTACATGCATATGGACGAAGCTGCAATTGCCGAAGTCTACGCGTCTACTTTCTAAAGCTAAAGTCAGATGCCATATTTATGAAGTAGCTAAATTAAGCGAGCTTCTCCCCGAATTTGTTTACTTACACGCCCCAAAAGTAAACAAAACCAAGAACACCTCCCCGATTTTGTTTACTTACAAGCACCATAAGTACACAAAACTAAGAACACCTCCCCGATTTTGTTTACTTATCCGGCGTGTTGGTAAACAAAACCAAGAACACCTCCCCGATTTTGTTTACTTATCAGGCATATAAGTCCACAAAACTGAGCGCGACGACACACTCGAGCGTCAAATTCACCAATCAAGGACACTGGTGCAGAACGCGTACTGCGCCAGTGTCAAAAGATAAGCAAAATCTGCCCTGCCTTCGTCTTTACTGACTCAGGCAAACCTCGCTCGCGTTGAAAGCGCACTGTGCTTCACAATTAAGCCAAATCACGCTTACAGCCACACAATTAGATGCTTGGCGCGCAAAAGCTTGTTACGACGGCGATTGCGTATTGTAATCACAATCATCGCTACGAGAATAGACGTGCAGAACGCCATTGCAATCACGAATAGCGTCATCCAAAGCGGCCATTGCACGCGATCCTCCGGCGACTTCACGAGGTCCGGCAGCACGCGATAACCTGTCACCAAAAGCCTATGCGAGTTCACACCATACGGGGTACAGGTAAGCAGAGTCGCCAAATCGCTCCCCTTTTCACGCTGAAGCAAGCTTATATCGTGCGGCTCAACCACATTGATTCTGGACACTTTGTATCGCAAAGTCTCGCCTTGCACGTCAAAATAGAAAAAGTCGCCCTTCTTTAAATCCACCAAATCATCAAACATTGTGGCATCGGCAAGACCGGTGTGCGCCGTCACAACAGAATGACGATTCTTACCCCCAACCGGCAAATCCGTGCCATACAAATGACCAGCACCATGCGCCAAAACCTTTTGCGAACTACCGTGATAAACAGGAAGTTTTACACCAATTTTTGGAATTTTTACGATACCTATAATGCCCATCGGCTCATCAAGCGCCTTGAGATAACGCTTATACTCAGGCGTATTAGCTATATCCTTTTGACCATCCGGACCATACGGATCCGCAGCAAGCTTGCTTTCGCGCGTTTTATTGTAAATCTTTGCGGAACGAATGTGTGCGCGGCGAACTTCACTAGCCTGACTGTGGTTATATTTGTCGTACTCGTTAGAAATTTCCTTCGATACGCGATTATTCCAAAGCGTTGACGCAACAGGATACGTAAAGCACAAAATTCCTGCCAGCACGAATGCGATTGGCTCGATAATGCGGCGGAGCTTGGATTTTTTATGCGATTTTTGCTTAGGCTTCTGCTTAGATTTTTGCTTACTAGTGGCAGATTGCGCGGAAGAGTTTGAGTCTACAAGATTAGTTTCGGAAGTAGCAGTTTCGACTGAACGAGTTTCAGATGCAATAGTTTCAACAACACTAGTTTCGGAAGCTATAGTTTCAGATGCGATAGTTTCAGCAGCGCGATTCTTAAAAAGCTTGCTTAAGACAGGAGCATTAATAAGGATTTTGCCGAGGAAGGCATATACTTTAGCAACTGCATCGTTCAATTTCATGCTTCCTCGTTTCGTTGGATTTAGATTTGATTCATGATTTATTTATTTTTTGCTCGCTAGCTCGCTTACGAAACTCACCCTGAATGTCCAATGGACTTTCAACGCAAGCGAAGATATGGCTGTGGCGGTGAGGAATAAGGATTGCTTGTCTCGCAGACGTTACGCTCTCGTACAGTACATGGTTTTTATGCTTGTGCTACTAGTGTTTGGATTCTTAGTTAAGTTTTGATTCCCAATAGGATTGGATTATGTGAAGGTCTGTTTAGAATCGCTCCACTCTTATATTGCTCGACCAAGCAATCCTTATCCCTCACTGCTACTTTGTATGCACACATTGGCGAAAAATCTCAAATCTCTGCCTACTTGGTAGCAAAGCAGATTCCAACCAAACCCTCACTAAATCTAGCGAATCGACTTGCATAAGAGCTTGGAACACATGAATATTGGAGCCGAGAGCAACAAGTCGTCCCAGCTCCAATATTTATGCCATCAATCAGGCAGCCAATCGATCACGCGACCAGCAATCACACTGCCATAAATCAGGCAGCCTGCTGCTCCTCATCATTCTTGCGATTGCGCAAGAATATGAACATTCCAACAGCAACCAAGCACATGCCAGCCAACGCGAAGATAATCACGCCATAAGCACCTGTCTTTGGAAGTTTGAACCAGAAATCACCCTTGTTGTCAGGGATGTTCACAATCTCAATCTCCTGAGCAGCATCATTTGCACTGCCAGAAGTTAAAACAACTTCATGCACTTTTTCGGAACGAGTGTAATCATCTGGTGCTTTAACCTCAACAAGATAAATCTTGGTAGTATTATCAGTGATTTTAGCCACGTAATCTTTAGTGACACCACTATTGCCAGCATTAGTACCTGTAGTTGTAACAGTAGCTTCACCAGCATTGGTTTGCGCAGTATCAGTAAAGCCCCCTAAGGCATTCTTACAATTATCGGCAGTATTTGGGTCAGCTGCACATTTCTTGGCCTCATTTTCATCTGCAAATGCCTTGAATTCAGCCTTGTTAAGAGTCTTTGATTTATCAGTTGCATCGACTTTCTTAATGTGGAACTTGCGGAATTCAGTTGTTGCACTGCCGCCAGGAGTTGGCTTTGGTTTAATGCCATCACCGTGACCAGGAATAAAGCCAGACTTGTTTTCAAGAACTTTGTTATTGCCAACAAAATTGCTCAAGTCTTTTGCTAACTTAAGCTTTACCGTAACAAGAATTTCTACTGGTTTTGTATTAAGTTCATTAGCTTTTTTAGCTATAGTATTGAGACCCTTATTATCAGTAGTTGTGAAAGTAACTTTGATACGCTTTCGATTCGCGTCAACTCCATTGCTAGCATCTTTACTTTCTTCAGAAAGAGTGTAGTCCTGATCTTTAGTCATAGGATTATTTTCATCTTTAATCTTAACTTCAGTAATTATGCTTGTATCAACAGTTTGATATGCAGCAGTTAAAACGTCGTCGTAGATGGCGAAATCTTGCAAATCGTTCTTAGTAAGTTCCTTATTGTCATTAGTTGACTTGGTCTTATTTAGCTTGGCACTAATTGTATAAGTAATCTCATCGCCAGCGCCAACCATCTTAGTGGTGTCTGCTGTCTTAGTAACACTATCCTTAGTGTAAGCGTTCTTAGGTTCAACAGTTACATCGTAAGTATAAGTGTTATTTGTGTTGCTCTTTTCTCGAGTAATCTGCGGAACTGTCACATAGAATGGAGCTACGTCATTCGAATAGTCATCTGCAGCCTTAGTTTCTTCGACCTTATACAATCCAAGTTCAAGACCATCGAATTTTACTTGACCACTAGATTCACCATTTTGACCTGTGGTTTTAGTTTTTACATTAGACGCGCCTTCTCCTAATTCAATTTTGGCTCCGGTTTCGTCATGCTTATTTAATTTATCAACTACAGATGCAACAGTTACCCAATCATCATATTTTTTAAGATCAAAAGTAGAATTATTAATTTTTGAAACTTTTGTGATCTTAAATTCCGCACCATCAATAGGCGTAGCTTTCTTTTGAGAACCACTATCATCAACTTCGTCCTTAAACTTCTTGATGGTAATGGAGCCCTTCTTGGTATTAGCTTGATCACCAAGAGACCATGGAGCCTTTTCAGCCGCCCAAGCAGAGTTACCAACCACCACGGCGCCAGCGACGCACAGAGTGCCAGCCATTGCGAGCGAGGCGAATGCAGCCACGCATTGTTTAGTGAATTTATTCACTTTCTTCTCCTTTGTTCGGTGCCCTTTAAGGGCAGGGTTTGGGAAAATACGTTTATTTTTTATTGTTTATTGGTTTATTTTGTGTTTTATTTATTGGTTTGTTTATTGTTTTATTTATTTTGTGTTGCGCTTTACGTTACGCATCACATTGCGCGTCACATTGCACCTTGTGTTTCACATAACATTGCGCAACAAGTTTTAGCGAGAATCGCAACGCAATCTTGCAGTCAGTTACATCTTGCGACTAACCAGCCAGCAGGATTGCGTGCAAATTTTTTCATCAGCATCGCCGCCTTTCGCTACGTCGCCTTAAAGCGCGAAGCTTTTTGGCAGTTTTGCAGATGAAATCTTTAATTTGCACATTGCGAATCAGTGTCTTTAGCAACGACTTCTTACACAACAAAGCCTTGGGAATCGCTGCCTTACGCAGCAACATCGACTTACGCAACAACACAGCCTTACGCAGCAACATCGACTTACGCAACAACACAGCCTTACGCAGCAACATCGCCTTGCTAAGCAACAACATCTCAAGCATCGCGCGCCCCCACTTGGTTTGCTCAAGGAAGAACCCGGCCGCCATCACGCCCGTGCCAATCACACACACAACACTCATCACGAGATTCCAGTTCACGCGATCATGCCCGCCGGTCTTTGGCAGCGCGAATTTGTCAACAACAGTTACTGGGAAGAATTTGACAGCATAGTCAACGCCACTCTTGTCGGTAAAGCCAATAGCCTTAGCAAAGTCATTATCAGTAACGCTAATCTTGCTATTCTTAATAGCATTCTTATACTTACCCAAATCCGTAAGCTTCATCGCAAGCACAACGCAATAATATTTGCCAGACTTCGTAGGAGCTTTGCTGCTGGTGATAGTTCCGCTAGCACGCTCCATCGTTCCGCCAGTGCTATCGAACAAAAGATACTTACCTTCAGGATTGCAGCCATCACCTTTCTTACCACTCTTACGACAAGTTTCCTGCTGCTGGAAGTCCGCATGATCCCACGACTTCTGCCAATTAAGCTTGAAGAACAGACTATCTAGATTCTCACTCCAGGTATGAGTTGCACTCTTTTTAGCAGCATCATTGTCGTCTCTACACAAAGCTCTAAGCGTAATGCCTTCAGGCTTGGCCGTGGACCACGAGTCAATGCCCATATCCTTCAGCAAGCCAACGCCTTTCATAACAACAATTCCGTTCGTGCTGTCTACAGGCCCAGTAAACTTGCCATTTTCATACTGCTTGTAAATGTCAAGATGCAAATCACCGTCGTTAACAGGCAATCTAGTAACCTTCACCTTTGCGTACACAGGGTGACCGTAGTTAATCGAATCTTCCTGATCCGTGGAACTTCCGTCCGGGTAGTGCACAACAACCTCAGCCCAATACTCGCCCTCATCCTGCCACTTATCAGGCCTAAAAGTAACGGAGCCTTTGCCGGTAGCATTCTTATCTTTTGCTTCTAACTTACCTTCAGCTTTATTGTCTTCGCCGCCTTCAAAATTCGCCCAAGGCAAACTTTTTGATCCAGAGTTACTAATATCGCCAGCCTTAACAAAGCGCTTAATACTAAACCACGTGCCTTTAGGCAAAGGAACATCATCTTCAACTCCGCCCAAATCATCTTCTGAAACGCCATTAGCGGTTACTTGCTTGCCGTCCACTGTGATATGCGCATAACTCTTTGGCGTTGAAGAACTGTTATCAGTCTGATTTTTAAACGCACCGGCTTGAACATTTGGAATTTTTACGTAAGTCGGATTGTATCTTTGGTTGTCTTTAAGCTTGACGCTAAATTTAAAAGTATTATCCGCCCATTGCGCAGTTCGCTTAGAGCCAGAGCCATTATTATAATTCGCTCCAAAATCGAACAATTTACTATGATTCTTTGCATTTCCTGCTTCAGAATCAAACTTTTTTAACCAATCAGATCCTTCATGGAACGCATATACTTTGCACTCGAAATTGCCACTCTTCTTAGGCTTTCCATCAATTACCGCGCGCGAACGCTCCAAAGTGTGTACATTGTACGAATCGCTAATAAGATAGTTGTAAACAAACGGCTCAACATTGCATTTTCCAGTTCTCTTACACTCTCTTTCCTGGCTCTCGCTAGCATGATCCCACGAATGATAATCCGTAAAGCGTAGACCATTGATTGAACCAGAAGAGTTCTTACCGCCATCAGGAGGAGTAAGTACCGTAAAGCTTTTGTTATCATTCTCTTCGTGACACACAGCACGGAATTTAATTTTCCCAATGCCATTCCACGACCACGAGTCGAGTACTATCTTTTTATCTGCGTCAATTTTACGTATATTTTTATAGTCGTTTTCACTATAGCTACGATATATTTTGTGATCACTCTCGCTACTATTTGAATCATGCATACCCTTGCCTTCATGAAGGTCAAGGTGTAAATCGTTTGCTATCGGATCATGCCTAGTAACTTTAACTGGAGCATACACAACGCTTTTTTGCTTATCATCCTTAGTTTTTCCACCATTGCAAACATTGCCTGCGTTCGAGTCTTCAGAAGTAGATCCATCTGGATACTTTACAATAACAGGAGTGTTATAAGGATTTGCACGCGGGTGAATAACTTTGCTTGGCGCAAAATGTACGATGCCATCTTTTTCATGATTTTTACTAATATCAGACCAAGACAGTGTCTCATCACCTATTGGCTCATTTCCGCCAAAATAGTACGTATTCCTTTTCGGCTTATTATTACGCACTAACTCGAACTTTGTGTCTTTCGGAAAGTAATTTTTACCGTACTTTGCAATAGTATTACTAACTAAAACACTATCTGTATTACAAGTTTTAACCTCGTTAAAAGGCTTCTCGCTATCCTTACCATTATTGAAAATCTCGTTAAAATCTGCTTCTGTTTGATTGTATTTAGGACTATACAAAGAGGCTTGAGGAAGCACGCGAATTGTGAGAGGGTGACTTCGTACAATTCGATTATTACCATAATCAAGATTGAATGATCCAGGCGCTGGATACTTGATTTCTATAGAAAACGTAAGCAGACCATCGTCCTGTCCGCGCGTTTTTCTTTTCCAATCCGTAGGCAAAGGATTATATGTTACTTTACCTCTGTACCGATCTATTTTGACGCAACCCTTATCCCTGCTAACATTACAACCGCTAGAAGTTCCGTTATCTTCACGAACACCACTAGGTAATTTTCCATTAAACCTGTATTCTATGTGTTTTTCGTCAATCTTTACAGGCAAATCTGTTGTTGTAAGGTTTTCAGTATCTTGGCTAAATGTATCTAAAATTCCACCTTTTTGTTTAGGATCTCCAAACCAATTAGTGTTCCAGTTTCCCCTACTACCCCAATCAATTATTTTTGAAAAAGGTTTAACGTTTATAGTTGTTCCATACGTAGTAATTGGAACATTATCGGTCCAACCGTAATCAGTTGCAGTACTGTTTCCTGGCTTTGAAAAATCTTTAAGCATATTGCGCCTGTACACAGGGTACTTAATCTGATCAGTGTCATTAGGATGCATGGAGTATCTATAACTGAGATTATCCGGTATACCGTCACCATCACTATCGAATGGACCAATAATCATAAACTTATTTTTGCGACTATTACCAGCACCCTTGCTTCTATCTCTTTCACTTGTAAACCCTGCAACTATAGGCATGCGATAGAGATCATCTGCAGAATGATTATTATCAAATTTTGCTGTAATTCTCCAATGATACTCAGGAGAAATTGCAAAACCTTTCCCATAGTTAATGTTTATTTTATCGAAAAAACCTACTCCAAACTTTCCTTCATTTTTCCACGCGTAGAGTTCTTTTACTGAGTACTTTGTTGGAATGCCATTTTTCATGTAACTTATATGCGACATTTGGCCAGCGCCAACACCTAAATCTCCACTTGCTGGACCAACACTATTATTCCAAGGACCGTCACATGTAGAACTAAAATCACAAGAATTAGCATTATTATAAATATTGAGATAACCTTCATGCGCGCGTTGAAGATGAGTTCTCTGCATACGATCTCTGTCGAAATAATACTTAATTCGTTCCACAGTTATAGAGGATTTATCAAGACCATTTGGAAGAAAAGCATACAATGTTGGATTTGTTCCAAAAGGACGGTTTATTCCAGAATCATCAGCGAAATTTTTTCCGTAACTAGATCCTAATTGCCTTTTGTCATAGCCTTTAGGATTAAAGATAATCTCCCATGTTATTGACTTATTATCTTGGGAAACTTGTGGATTAATATATACGTCTCGCTCTGCAGTTGTTGCGTCATTTGATGCCTTGCTGATTGGTTTGCCATTGTTATCTTCGGTTGTGGCAGCGAGATAACCGTAGCCACCGTATCGCCAATAAATATCGTAGGCGCCGGCTTTTTCGGTTGGGAGCATAATAAAAGTTGCGAAAAGTGTGGCGACGGCGATTAGGAGCGCGAGGATTGCGCGGTGGGATGTTGTGTGTGCTGTCGAGTATGCGCGGTGGGATGCTGGGCTGTGGGATGCTGTGGGTGCTGCCGGGCGGGATGCTGGGTGTGATGTCGGGCGGGATGCTGGGCTGTGGGATACTGTGGGTGATGTCGGGCGGGATGCTAGGTGTGATGTCGGGCGGGATGATGTGGGTGGTGCCGGGTTGGTTGTTATGGGTGAT